>CAWDHT010000016.1:0-22898 GCA_963802165.1 uncultured Chloroflexia bacterium
GATCAGTCGTCCGGCGACATCACTGGCGCTGTGGCCGCCTCCGAAGCGCAGGATCCGAACCAGCCGGGCGCAGGCGCGTCGCGCGCTCCAGCAGGAACGCACCCAGCAGGAACGCCCCCTGGTTGAGCGTGTTGAGCAGCTGCTCCACCCACTGGAGCGCCTCTGACTGCGCCTCCGCGCGGGCGAGCCCGTTGAGCAGCAGCGTGACTATCATGCTCGCGATGAACAGCCAGCCGAGGCTCGGCCGGCCGATCCACCTCGCCCACCGGGCGAGCAACAGGCTGGTGGTGACGCTGGCGCTGGTTGCCGTGAACAGCCATAGGAGGGGCAGGATGCGCCCACCGGCGGGCACGAGGACGACGGTCAGGGGTAGCAGCACCGCGAGCGCGGTAGCCGACGCGGCCGCACGGGCGAGCTCGCGCACGTCGTCCGTTCGCGGCCTGCCATCCACGCCACAGCGCCATCACGAACAGCAGGTAGCCGGTGGCGAGGAGCACGTACAGGGCGAGGAACAGGGGCACGAGATCCGGCCCCCCGGCGGCCATGACGAGTTTCCACGTGGCCCGCGACAGGCCCCCGGCCACGACGAGGACGGCGCCCAGGGCGGCCCATGCCCCCGCACCGCGATCCACCCGGCGGATCATCCGCACGATGAGGAGCAGCCCGATGGCGGTCAGCACGACGGGCACGAAGTCTTCGATCGCGAGGGCGAGGGACGGCATCTGCCGAGAGTAGCCGCCCGGGCGATGGGCGTGCAGGATCAGCCCTCGGCGGTGCTCCCGGACATCAGCCCGCCGGGACCTCGCGACGGAGTCCCGCGAACCGCCCGAAGTCCGAGATCGAACGAGACGAGCACGGCGTCGTGCTCGACGGCCAGAGCCGCCAGGTGCGCGTCGTTGACGAGGTTCGCGGCCGTTCCGGCCTCTGCCAGCAGTCCGGCGAGCACGTCGACGTGCCGGGGCGTCGGCTCGACGATCACGGACACCGGCTGGTCGAGCCACGCGCGCACGACCGCCATTGCCTCCTGCGCCGACAGCGGGCTTGCGAAGATCGCGGGGTGGGTCGTGATCCGGATGAACGCGAGGAGCACGGTCCAGGAGAAGGCGACGGGCTCCCGCGAGCTCAGGGCGTCATCCAGCCACTGACGGGCGGAGCGGTGATGCTCAGCCGAGCTGTTCACAGCGTAGATCAGCACGTTGGCGTCGACGATCCGCACGGCGCGGCTACCGGCGAGCCGCGAGCTTGCGGACGAGCTCCTCGTCCTCCAGCTCACCCGCGAGACGGAGAGCATGCTCGACGGGAACAGCGGACCGGCCCATGTCGAACGTCGGCGTGCGGAAGGCCCGACGTCGCCCCGCAGCGGGCGAACCGGCTCGGATGGCCTCGTTGACGGCTTGCTTGAAGCTGAGCCCGCGCTCGCGCATCAGGCGACGGACGAGCGCATCGGTGTCAGGCTCGAGGGTGATCGTGGTCCGCATGGAGTTCATCATAGCATCAGTCTGGTGATGTGTTGATGCATCTTCCTGGCGCCGGTCGCCGCTTCCGATCGCCGCCCCGGACGCACGAACGCGGCGCGGGCCCGAGGGCAACCGCGCCGCGTCCGGGAGGAGCGCAGGACGGACCGGAGATCAGCCCGGCGTGGTCGTCGCCGAGGGGGAGGCGGTGGGGGCCGCCCCGCCGTTGTTCCAGTCGTCGGGCCCCATGCCGTGGCCGTGGCCGCCCTTGCCGGGACCGCCACGGAACCCGCTGGCCACCGTGGAGGCATCGAGGGAGCCGTCCGTCCGCAGCTCGCCCTGTGCCATCACGAAGTCGCCGACCTTGATGTCGGAGAGCTTCGCCGTGGTCACGCCGCCGACCCGGTAGGTCGTGGCGCTGTCCACGTGGATCGTTGCGGTCGTGCCGTCCCGCTGGGTGACGGTGATGGTGTTGCTGCCGACGGCCGACACCTGCCCGCCGACGCTCGGCAGGATCACGCGGATGGCGTCGATCGTGTAGGTCCCATCGGTCTGCCTGGTCTGGCTGAAGGCGATCTGATCGCCGACCTCGAGGTCCGAGACGGTGATGGTGGCGCCGGCCTTGGTGATGGTCGTGGTGCTGGTCGGAGTGATCGTCCGGGTCCAGCCGTCGGCCGTCTTGAGCGACAGGTTCGAGCCGCTGATGGAGGCGATCGTGATGTCGCGGAACCCGCCGCCGCGCATGCCGCCCCCGCGCATGCCGAAGCTGTGGTCGCCGTCGACGTCGGCGCCATTGGTGCCCGGTACCGCAGTCGCGTTCGGAGCTGCCGAGGCAGCGGGCGCCGTTGACGGCGAGGGCGAGGCCCCCATCGCCACGGCTGCCCCCAGGACGACCAGCAGGGCGGTCCCCGCGACGATGCCGATGCGGACGGGCGTGGACTGTCGACCGGGGCCGCCGCTGCCGTTCGGGCTCAGCCTCCGGGTCTCGACCGGCTCCGCTTCGGCCGGCTCGATGAACACGATGGCGTTGGGTTCGGTCATGTGTGACCTCCGTGCAGTGCCACGGACCCTGCGGTCCGCGCGGGCCGCTGTGCTCGACCCTGGACCGCCATCCTGCCCTCCGATTCTCCGAATGCTCTGAGAGTGCGAAGGTCGATGTCGATCCAGCCGTACGGCGGTTCACGCACGGAGCCGATGGCCTTCCCCCGCGCCACGTGGGATTGGCCTGTTGAATTGGGACCTTGGGCTCTCCGCCGCCCTTGACGGGCGTGGGATGGTTGGGACACGCGAGGCTCGCGGCCCGTGGTACGAGCAAACCGACCGCCGGCTCCGAACCAGGCCGACACACCGTTCCGGTAGACCTTTGCGGCACCGGACATACGGGACCACCGGCCGACCAGGAGCATTGGCAGGACCGCGAGCCCGCTGCTTCATGTCCGGGAACCGATGACCCCTCCCCGCCGTCTCGCGCCCATGACAGCCGCCCGCCGAACCCTGCCCTTGGTCCCGGTCCTTCTTGCCGTCCTCGCGCTCGCCGCGGCCGCGTGCGGCCCGGCCGGTCCCGCGGCGTCAGCCACGACGGGTGGCGGCGCTGGCGTCGGCGGCCCGGTGCAATCGGGGCTTGGCGCCGTCGAGGCCGTCCGCGAGCGGGTGCCCCTGTTCGACGGGTTCGAGACCCAGATCCAGGACATGATCGGCCAGGCCTCGTTCTTCACCGCCGAGCCCGCGGACGGCGGTTGGCGCGTCACCTTCGAGACCGGCTGGGGCGACTGCCCCAGCGGCTGCATCGACCGCCATACCTGGACCTGGGACGTCGCGGAGGACGGCACCGTCGCCTTCGTCGGCGAGGACGGCTCGCCGCTCGTCCCGGAGCAGCTGCTCGCGCTCCAGGGCTCAGCCCAGAACCGCACCGGCGTCGCCGGCCGCGCGACCGGCGGCCCCACCTGCCCCGTCGAGCAACCGGGCGACCCGTCCTGCGCCGGCCGGACGGTCGCGGGCGCAGCCCTGCTGGTCCGGGCCGCGGACGGCACCGAGGTCGCCAAGTTCACCACGGACGGCTCAGGCCTGTTCCGGATCGCGCTGCCGCCGGGCGATTACACCCTCGAGGCAAACCCCGTTGAGGGCTACATGGGCGCGCCGGGCCCTGCGCCATTCACCGTCACGGGCGGCGCGGAAACCTGGCTGGACGCCCCCTACGACACGGGGATCCGCTGAGCTCGACGGGGCACTGCTTCGCCCGCGTGCGGCTCCGCCTCGCCCGCGTGCGGCTTCCGCCCCGATCTCCGCGGGCGGCGGGTCGGGCGCGTCCCTAGGACTCTTCGGGCGCCTCGGCAGGGAGCTTGATGGTGAACGCCGCGCCCCGCCCGAAGCGTGCAGGCTCCAGCTCCAGCTCCCCGCCCATCGCACGGCACAGCGCCCGCGAGGCGTAGAGGCCCAGGCCGGAGCCCTCGCCCGACGGCCGTCCGACCCCGCGCTCGAAGCGCCCGAACAGCCGCTCCCGGTCCACGTCGGGTACGCCCGGGCCGCGGTCGGCGATGGTGATCAGCAGGTCCTTGGTCGCCGGGTCGAGGACGACCGTCGCGTGGATCGGGGTCCGGCCGCCGTAGCCAACCGCGTTGTCCAGGAGCGCCCACAGCACCTGGTCGAGCTGGTCGGCGTCGCCCAGGGCAAGCCAGCCCTCGGACCGGTCGTCGAGGGTGAACGGGACGTCGGCGGCACCGAGCGCCTCCCACGTCCTCCGCACGCGCGGCACGGGGGCGAACACTTCCAGCCGCGAGCGCAGTGCTCCCGATTCGATCCGGCTGACCGTCAGGAGTTGGCGGACCATGCGGGAGAGGCGGTCGACCTGCTCCGTGATGATGTCCAGCCGCCGGTCGGGCCGCTCCGCCTCCAGCTGCTGGGCGTACCCGCGGATGCTGGCCAGCGGGGTCTGCAGGTTGTGCGAGACGCCGCGCAGGAAGTCATCCTTGGCCTCGTCAAGGCTGACCAGCCGGCGATTCTGGGCTTCCACGCGCGCGTACAGCTGCGCATTGCGGATCGCCGCGGAGACCTCGATGGCGAACAGGTCGAGGAGGTCCTGGTCGGCCCGCTCCCAGCGCCGGGTGGCGGGGAGGTGGCCCGTGACCACGCCCAGGGTTGTTCCCGCGACGGTCAGGTCCGCGCGAACCGGGACGGGCTCGCCGGGAACCAGCTCCTCGCCGGGAACCTCGCGCGGGTCGACGAGGAGCACCTCGCAGTCGATCATCCCGAAGGCCGCGCGCGCATCGCTGGCGGCGCGGCGAGCGATGGCCGCCGGCGCCTCGTTCGGGCTGATGGACTGGATGGCGTCCAGGAGCCGGCGCAGCTCCTGGTTGCGGCGCGCGAGGTCCCGGGCGAGGCGGTTCTGGCTCTCGGCCAGCCGGCTGATCTCGTCGTCCCCGGGGAGCTCCAGGCCCGCGGATGGGTCGCCCGCGGAGACCCGGTCCACGGACCGCGTGAGCGCGCGCAGCGATCCCGCCAGGTTTGCCGCAAGGAGGGCGGCGAGCACGACGGCGAGCACGACGGAGACGGCGATCGCGAGCAGCAGGCCGCGGGCCAGCGCCTGGTCGGCGTCCGGCTCCAGCCCGGTCGCCAGCAGCACCACGAGCCCGAACCCCGTGACCGGGATGACGGCGGCCGCGATGAGGCCCAGGGTCAGACGCGCCCGGAAGCCCAGGCTCGAGGCGTGGTAGTCGGAGTCGTCGCCGTCGCTCACGTCGTGGAGGCCGTACCCGCGGACACCAGGCGGTAGCCAATTCCGCGGACCGTGAGCAGGTGGGCCGGCCTGTTGGGGTCCACCTCCACCTTCTGCCGCAGGCGCCGCATCGTCACCCAGACGTAGCTGGGATCGGCGTCCTCCGTGTCGGCCCAGCCCCGGGCGAGCAGCGTCTCCGTGGTGACGGTCTGGCCCAGGTTGGCTGCCAGCGCGTAGAGCAGGCGCGATTCCGTGGGCGTCAGCGTGACGACCTGGCCGTCCACCTCGGCGATCCGCCGATGCAGCTCGAGGGCCAGCTGTGGCCCCAGCTCCAGCCGCTGGCGTGGGACCCGGTCGCCCAGGCGGCGCAGGACCCGCTGGATCCGCGCCCGGAGCTCCGGGTAGTGGTAGGGCTTGGTGACGTAGTCCTCGGCAACCTCGTCCAGCAGGTCGGCCTTGGAGTCCGCGGTGTCGATGGCGGACAGGACGATGATCGGGAGATCGGCGCGGGCCTTGATCTCGCGCGCGAGCGTGAGCCCGTCCATGCGGGGCATGAGCATGTCGATGACGAGCAGATCCGGCCAGGACTGGTTCAGCCGGCGGAGCGCCTCATCGCCGTCGCGTGCGGTCTGGACGTCGTAGCCGTCCGCCCGGAGCTGCTCGGCGAGGATCACCAGCAGGTTGGGGTCGTCGTCCACGATGAGGATCCGGGGCGTCCTGACGCCGTACGGGCCGCCGTGCAGCATGGCGCGAGGATAACAGCGTGGTCTGGCGGCCGGATCGGGGCGGCCGGATCCGGCCGCCGACGGTCGGAGCATTACGAGCGCGCCCCGCTGTCCCGTGAGCGGCGAGCGCCCCACCGGGCGCTCGTTGGGACGGAGCGCTCGCCCGGCGCACGGTTCGTTGCATGGACACAGTCTCGCGCGGCAACGATTGGTGCGCGGAACGCCCAGATCAGCGCCGGGCGGGCCAAGTGGTGCGCCAGGCTGCTCGCGGTAGCCGGGATTAGGGGAGGCGGGACGGACGCGGGAGCAGCGGAGGCGGGACAGGCGGGACAGGCGCGCTCGCCTACACTTGCCGGCGATGTCGGACCTGCCCATCCGCCCCTACGAGCGCCTCCCGTCCCGGTACGACGCATGGGATCCGCGCACGGTCGAGGTCGCTCGTGAGACCGGCCGCCTGATCGCGTCGGCGCGGCCCGGCACCGTCGTGGAGCACGTCGGCAGCTCCGCCGTCCCGGGCTTGGCCGGCAAGAACGTGGTGGATCTGGGGATCGAGGCGGCGCCGGCCGAGATCCCGCTGCTCACCGAGGCGCTCCTCTCGCTCGGGTTCGGGCGACAGGGCGGTCTAGCCCCGTTCCCGCCCACCCGGCCGATGCTCACGGGTCTCGTGTTCCACCACGACAGGGCGTTCCGCGTCCACTGCCACGTGATGCCGCCGGCCCGCGGAGAGCTTCGAGAGCAGGTGCTCTTCCGTGACGCGCTCCGGGCGGACCCGACGCTGCGCGACGCCTACGCGGCGACCAAGGAGCGGATCGTGGCCGGGACCAGCGAGGGTGACCCGGGTGAGCTGTACACGTTGCGCAAGAGCGACTTCGTGGTCGATGCGCTGTACCGCCTCGGGATCCGCAGCGGCCCAGCCGACCCGCCCGAGCCACTGGCACCCGGCTCCACCATTGGCGTGATGGGCGGCGGGCAGCTGGGCAGGATGCTGGGGTTCGCTGCCCGCGCCATGGGCTATCGGCTGATTGCGCTGGACCCGGATCCCGCCTGTCCAGCCGCGGTGGTCGCGGACGAGATCATCGTGGGCGGCTATGACGACGTGGGGGCCGCGCGGCGCCTGGCGGCCATGAGCGACGTCGTCACGTACGAGCTGGAGCACGTGGGCCTGGAAGCCGCAGCCGCGGCCGGCGAGCTGGCCCCGCTGCGCCCCGGCCTCGCCGCGCTGCGGGCCACCCAGGACCGACTCGCTGAGCGCCGCTTCATCCGGGACATCGGCGAGTTCACGGCCCCGTGGCGCGAGGTCCGCGGACCGGCGGAAGCCGAAGCGGCGGCAGAGGCTCTGGGCTACCCGGTTCGACTCAAGGTCCCGCTGGGCGGCTACGACGGCCGCTCGCAGGTCCGGATCGCTTCCCGGCGCGAGGTCGCGGCCGCGGTGACGTCTCTCGGCGGTGTGGACGGGCGGCCCTTGCTGCTGGAGAAGGAGATCGACTTCGAGGCGGAGCTGTCCGTCGTGTGCGCGCGCGACCGGACTGGTCGCACGCTGGCCTTCCCGGTCTCGCGCAACGTTCACGACGCCGGCATCCTGGCCGAGAGCGTCGCGCCGGCACCCATCGACCCGATCATCGCCAACGACGCCCGCGAGGTCGCGGACAGCGTCGCGCGCGGGCTGGACCTTGTCGGGGTGCTCACGGTGGAGCTGTTCCAACTCCGTGGCGGCGGGCTGATGATCAACGAGCTGGCGCCGCGGGTGCACAACAGCGGCCACTGGTCCATCGAGGGAGCGGCCACGTCCCAGTTCGAACAGCACCTTCGGTCGATCCTGGGGCTGCCGCTGGGGTCCGTGGCGCCGCACGGGGTGGCCGCGATGGTCAACCTCCTGGGAACCGGGCCGGACCGCGACGCGAGCCTGCGCGGCATGGAGAGCGCCCTGGCCGACCCGGGAGCCCATGTCCACGTCTACGGCAAGCGTCGGGTGTTCGAGCGGCGCAAGATGGGCCACGTGACGGTCGTCGGCACGGACGCGGACGAGGCGCTTGAGCGGGCGCGTTCCGCCCGCGCGTCGCTGAGCTGGGAGGACTGAGCAGGGTGGGCGAGAAGGAGACGCGACCACTGGTCGGCGTCGTGGGCGGCAGCCGGTCCGACTTCCCGGTGCTCGAGAAGGCTGTCGCCGTCCTGGATGCGCTGGGCGTCCCGTGCGAGCTGCGGGTCGTGTCCGCCCACCGGACGCCAGACCACCTGTTCCGCTACGCCGAGACGGCACGGGGCCGCGGGATCCGGGTGATCGTCGCGGGCGCAGGCGGCGCGGCGCACCTGCCCGGGATGCTGGCCGCCAAGACGAGCCTTCCCGTTATCGGCGTGCCGATCCCCACCCAGCACCTGGGCGGGCTGGACTCGCTGCTCTCCATCGTCCAGATGCCGCGTGGCATCCCGGTCGCGACGGTCGCCATCGGCAACGCGGACAACGCGGCCCTCCTGGCGGCGGCGATCCTGGCCCTGGGCGACGAGGGGCTGGCGGCTCGCCTTGACGCCTACCGCGCTGCGCAGACGGAGTCTGTCCTGGCCGATGCGTCCAATGTGGATCCGCTGCCCGACTGATCCCGGCACGCTACCCCGCCGCTACCCCGCCCGCCGCGGCCATGCGACTGTGAGTCGACGACTCCCGGTCTCGAGTCGCCCCGGCCGGCGCGAAGGCGCGCCGCGGCGCCTGCGAGGCGACGGACGGCGGCACGCTGAGGGCCGGGCGCCCCTCCCGGCGGGCAACCGGTGACCCTGAGTCGACACTCGCGGTGGTCGACCGCTCTCGGTTGTGGCTTGTACCCGGGATCGTCGCCCTGGATGCGCCATCGGGCGGCGAGACGAGGCGGGGTGCCGCTCAGCGGCGGATCCGTCGCCATGCCGTCGACGCGGCGCAGGGCACGAACACGGAGCCGCTGCCGGGCTGACCGAGCCGCGTGTCGCCGGGCGCCGTCGGTGCGGCGGCCGACTCACCACAGGGTCGGACTGGCGGTGCTATCAGGGAGCTGGGGCCAGATCCCTGCGGAATCACGGGCGATCTCCTCGACAGGGGACCGACCTTGACCCTGAGGTGTGTCGGGACCGGCTGGTAACCCGCAGCCGAGTCACCCTGGGCGACTGGAAGCGCGAACACGGGAACCGGACGGCCAGACCGCCCCGTATCGCCCCGGCGGCCCGCCGGATAGACTCGACCAACATGGACGACGAGCGCTGGGAGCAGGGCATGCCCGTGCTGGACCGCCAGGCGGTCCCGGCCGTGGCTGGCGATGCCCATCTGCCGCCGAGGGCCGGCGATGCCCACCTGCCGCCCAGCCTGCGCGGTCTGCCCCCGCGGAGCGTCCCCGAGACGAGGCCCACCCCCCTCCAGAAGCACTTCGTCCTGGTCTCCGCGCCAGCCCTGGTCCTGGGCGCGATCGCGATCACCGCCCTCGAGCTGGGCGCCGGGTTCGACAGCCCCCTCGTCAAGGTGTGCGTGCTGCTGGCGGCGCCGCTGCTCCTCGTGACGACAGCAGACGCCGCGCTCCGGATCTGGCGGTCGGCGTGGGCGTGGATGCCGGTGAACCGCGGCCGGGCCCTGTTCCGGCTGGCCTGGCTGGTCCCCGCCGCCGTGTTCTTCGTGCTGGTCATCGGCGCGGTCCTGCTGGTCCTGGGGGCCTGAGATGGTGGAGCGACGCCTGACCGACGACGAGCGACGCGCGGTGGCGGCCCTGGGGCGGGGGCCGGACGGCCGATCCACGGACGTGGCATCGGGGCGGGGCGCACCGCGCTGGCTCCTCCGATCGCTCAACCACTGCGCGAGCTGTGGGGCGGGGCTGGTACCGGGTGTGCCGCCCACGGAGACCCGCGAGCGACGGATCTGTCCGGACTGCGGGCTCGTCGCCTACGTCAACCCCCGGCTCGTCGTGACCACCATCCCGGTCACGGACGCGGGCGAGGCCGTCCTGCTCCGGCGCGGCATCGAGCCCGGCTACGGGTCGTGGGCGCAGCCCGGCGGCTTTCTCGAGGTGGACGAGACCGTGACCGAGGCCGCGATCCGCGAGACGCTGGAGGAGACCGGGCTGCTCGTCCAGCCCGGCGAGCTGATCGGCCTCTACTCGCGGCTCGAGGCCGCGGTCGTGACCCTCGTCTTCGAGGCGCGGATCGTCGGCGGCGTCGCGCAGGCCACCACGGAGGCGCTCGAGGTCCGGGCGTTCGCCCCGGACGCCGTCCCCTGGGACGAGCTGGCCTTCAAGACGTCCCACTTCGCGCTGCGCGACTGGGTGGAATCGCGCCATCCGGGAGTGCCGCTACCCTCGGCGTTCGGAGGGCGCGAGCCCTTCTAGGTCAGCCCCGTTCCACGGGCTCACCCGACGCTCAAGGCGCCAAATCGGCATCCGTGGCCTCGCCGTACGCTCGCCGCCGGAGGCCCGTGGTGATGGCCGTCTGCTCCGGTCCGGAGACGCCCATCCGAGCGAGGGCCGCCCGGGCGAGCTCCAGGGCGGCCTCCACCTCCGGGTCCGCGAGCCGCGAGACGCCGAGGTCACGCATCGCGCGGATCTCGGTCCGCCCCCGCGCCCTCGACACCACGGTGAGCCTCGGGTTGATCGCGCGGGCCCGCTCCACGGCCAGCTGCGCCGACATCGGGTCGCCGATCGCCACGACCAGCAGGCGCGCCCGCTCCAGCCCCGTGCGCGCCAGGATCGCCCGGCTGGCCGCGTCGCCGTAGAGCGTTGCGGCCCCCATGCCGGCGAGCTCGTCCAGGACCCGCTGGTCGCGGTCCACCACGACGCACCGGAAGCCGCGCGCCCGCACGGCCCGGACTACCGTGCGGCCAACGCGCCCGCCGCCGAGCACGACCACGGCCCCCCGCCGGTCCTCGTCGGCGAGGGCGAGCTCCCCGCGCGTCGTCGGGGCCTGACCCGGGATCGGCGGGTCCGCCGCCGCGACCCGATGCTCGAGGCGCACCGCCAGCGACGACGCAGCTCGGACCAGCGTGGGCGTCAGGATGATCGACAGGATGGCCGTCGCGAGGATGAGGTTGTAGCCGCGGGCGTCGATCAGCTCCACGTGCAGGGCCTCCTCGGCAAGGAGGAAGCTGAACTCACCGACCTGGGCGATCGTCGCTCCGAGCAGGAGCGCGCTCCGCAGCGGCAGGCCGAGCGCCCGTCCCAGGAACGCGCTTGCGGCCGCCTTGACGCCGACCGCGACGACCAGGAGGGCCAGCAGCGCCGGCCAGTCGTTCACCAGGGCGGCCGGGTCCAGGAGCATCCCGACCGACACGAAGAACAGCACGGCGAACAAGTCGCGGAACGGGATGATCTCGCCGGCAGCCTGGTGGGACAGGTCCGACTCGGAGACGATGAGCCCCGCGACGAACGCGCCGAGCGCGAGCGACAGCCCGAACACCGCGCTGGACAGGAACGCGGCCAGCAGCGCGGTCGCGAACACGGAGAGGAGGAAGAGCTCCGGCGATCCGAGGCGGCTGACGGTCCGGAAGAGCCAGGGAAGGAACCGCGTCCCCACGACATAGGCGAGCGCGAGGAACGCGGCGGCACGCAGCAACGCGAACAGCACCGGCGCTGCGGAGCCTCCGCCGGCGAGCGGCTCGAGCAGGGCGATGAGGACGATGGTCACCAGGTCCTGGACCACCATCCAGCCGATCGCCGCCCGGCCGTGGAGGCTGTCCATCTCGCCCCGTTCGACGAGAATCTTGAGCACGACCAGGGTCGAGCTGATGGCGATCGCCGACCCGATGACGACGGCCCCCGTCGGCGACAGTCCGAGCAGGATCGCGACGGCCGTGCCGGCGACGGCGGTGATGACGATCTGGGCGATGGCCCCGGGGACCGCGATCCGCCACACCCGGCGCAGCTCGTGGAGCGAGAACTCGACGCCCAGGGCGAACAGCAGCAGCACCACCCCCAGCTCGGCCAGCTGCCCGATCTGCTCCTGGTCTCCAACGAACCCCGGCGTGAACGGGCCGATGACAACGCCCGCGGCGAGGTAGCCCACGATGGGCGGCTGGCCGAAACGCGCGGCAAGCGCGCCGAGCACGAGGGCAAGCGCGAGCGCGACGCCGAGGTCCAGGATGAACCGGAGCTCGGGCGACAGGGCGAGTTCGAGACCGGGCAGGGCCGTCACCCGACCCATTATCGGGGTAGCCACCCGCGCGGCGAAATCGGGCGCACCGGCAGGCAACGGCGTCGCTGGCCGCTGGCTAGGATCATCCCATGCAGCCGACCGCCGGATCCAGCGCGAAGATGTCGCGGGGACGGTTGACCCAGGCGTTCTTCGAGGTGGCCCGCGGGCACCACGTTCGCCTGTGGATCGCCGTGGTCGTCTCCGTCGCGGTCCTGGGCTCGCTGGGCTACGTCCTGCTGTTCCGGTGGTCGCTGAGCGACGCGATCTACATGACCGTCATCACGCTCACCACCGTGGGCTTCCGTGAGGTCCACGAGCTGGTCGGCTTCCCGGAGCGGTTGTGGACGATGATGCTCGCGGTGGCCGGCGTCGCGATCATCTTCGGGTCCATCGGCATCGTGGCCGAGACCATCATCAGCGAGGCCGCGAGCGGCCGGCGGGAGGCAAAGCGGATGCAGGAGGCCGTCGAGGCGCTGAGCGATCACTACATCGTCTGCGGCTACGGGCGAGTGGGCTCGACGGTCATCCAGGAGCTGGTCCACACGGGTCACCGGTTCGTCGTGATCGACGTCACCGCCCCGTCGCTGGAACGGGCGGTGGCCGACGGCCACCTGGTCGTGATGGGCGATGCCACCGACGACGAGACGCTCCTTCGGGCCGGGATCAAACGGGCGCGCGGCCTCGTCACGACCGTCGACTCGGACGCCAACAACGTCTATGTGACGCTCTCGGCGCGAACGTTGAACCCGCTGCTGTTCATCGTCGCGCGCGCGAGTGCGGCAGGTGCGGCGGCGAAGATGGCCCAGGCCGGCGCGAACCGGATCGTCTCGCCCTACACGATGGCCGGGCGGCGGATCGCGGAGCTGGCCATCCGGCCGCGCGTGGCCGACTTCATCGACGCCGCTCTCTCGCACGGCAACCTCTCGTTCTCGCTCGAGGAGGTGGAGGTGACCGCCGAGAGCCCGCTGCTGGGAGTGACCGTCGGACAGCTCCGGGCCAAGGGCGTGATCACGCTCGCGATCCTCCAGCCCGACGGGGACTACGAGGCGAACCCGCCCGAGTCACGGGAGCTCCGCGAGGGCGAGAACCTGATCGCCTCGGGGTCGACGGAGGACCTGGCGGCCCTGCGCGCCCGGGCGTAACGCCCCGGTCAGCTCCGCCTTGGCGGCCTCCATCTCGGCGGCCGCCATCGCGGCACCAACGATGCCCGCGTCGTTGAGCATCTTGGCGGGGACCACGGCGGCCCGCACGGTCAGGCGCGGGATGAACTGCTCGGATCGCTTGGACACGCCGCCGCCGATGATGAACAGCCGGGGCGAGAACAGCTTCTCGATGGCCAGCAGATGTTCGTCGAGATCGGTCGACCACGCCTTCCAGCTGATCCCGCGCTTGATCCGTGCCGCCGCCGCGGATCGCCGTTCCGCGTCGCGGCCCCGGATCTCCATGTGCCCCAGCTCCAGGTTGGGCACGAGCATGCCGTTGTAGAAGAGCGCCGAGCCCGTCCCGGTCCCGAGCGTGATGAGGAACACCGTTCCGCGCTCGCCAACGCCCGCCCCCAGGCGCATCTCGGCCACGCCCGCGGCATCTGCGTCGTTCACGAGGTGCACCGGGCGGCGCAGGACCCGCTCCATCGCCCCGTCCGCGTCGAACTCCACCCAACCCGGATCGACGTTGGCCGCACTCTTGGTGACGCCGTCGATGACGACCGCCGGGAAGCCGACGCCCACGGGGACGGTTGGGCCGACCGACACCTCGGTCGTGATCTTCTTGATCATCCGGGCGATCGATGCGATCACGGCTGCCGGGGCCGAGGGCTGCGGGGTGGGCACCCGGTGGCGCGGCGAGATGAGCTCGCCGGTGTCCAGGTCCACCGCCGCGGCCTTGATGCCGCTGCCGCCAACGTCCACGCCGATGGCCACGCGACGGTCGCCCGGGTCAACCTTCACGCCGCTCGTGTCACCGGCCTTGTCCCACTCGTCCGCGACCGGCTTCTTGGCCAGCTTGGTCGCCTGGGCGGCAATCCTCGCCGTCTGCTTGGCATCAGGGGCGTCGCTGCTGGCGGGCTTGACCGCGCCGCCGGCCTCGGGCTCTTGGTTCACGGTCGTGGCTCCTCGCGGGCGGGCCGGCCGGGGGCCGGCGGGAAGGTGGTGTCGGAGATGCTAGCCGTTCCGGCAGTGATGGCGCCACGACCCGGACCCGGTGGTACCTCCGTACCGCTGCAACATGGCCGGTGCGGGCGTACAACGGAGCCACCGCCGTGGGGGGCGAGCGCCATGATCGGATGGCCGACACCGGATGCAGACAGACCAGACGCGAGAGACGCGCGGCAGTCGCACCAGCCTGGTGCGCTGGCTCGGCGCGTGCGCAGCCCTGTGGTTCGGCACGACGCTGCTGATCGTGGTCCCGGCCGCACCGGAGCTGCGCTGGGCGCCGCTCGTCTGGCTGCCGTTCTTGATGGCCTTCTGCGTGGTGGCGGGACGGCGCATCGGGCAGGCCATGGGCGACCCGGGCGATCAGGAAGTTGCGCAGGACGGGCTCGAGGATGCCTACGACCGCGCGCGCTTGGACGTGCTGAACGACGGGCTGACCGGCCTCGGCACCCACCGCGCCTTCCAGGAGGAACTCGACCGCCAGGTCGCCCGGGTTCGGGGCGAGCCCGGATCGATCGCCCTGCTGCTGGTGGACCTCGACGACCTCAAGAAGACCAACGAGGCCCAGGGACACGCCGCCGGCGATGACCTCCTGCGGGCCACGGCACGGATCATCCTGGCCAGCCTGCGCCGGCCCGATCGCGGGTTCCGTATCGGCGGAGACGAGTTCGCGGTTCTGCTGACGGACCACGCGCCGGAGGAGGCGGCCAGCATCGCGCGGCACATCCTGGCGGGAGCGTTGAGCGGCGGCTCCGGGACGCTCGGGGTCGCCCCGTTCTCGCTGACCATCGGGGTCTCGGCGATGCCGGCGCTGGCTCGAGATCGCAAGCAGCTCGTCCACCAGGCGGGTGCGGCGCTCTACTGGGGAAAGCGCCACGGCCGCACCGACGTCCAGCTGTTCGATCCCACCCGGCACGGCATCGCGGACGACGGACGGTCCCTGTCCGAGCTGACCGCCGCGGTGACCCGGGTCGCGGCTGACCGGCTCCTGACGCCCGTGTACCAACCCATCTACTGCCTGCGCACGGGTCGGGTGCTCGGCTACGAGGGCCTCGTCCGACCGAGCGCCGACTCCGGGTTCGCCAACGCGAGCGCCCTGTTCGTCGCGGCCGAGTCGACGGAACACACGGTCGAACTGGACCTGGCCAGCCTGGACACGGTCCTCACGGGCGCCCGATCACTCGACCCGGATCTCTACCTGTCGGTCAACCTCTCGCCACGCTCGCTCGAGGCGGACGCCTTCCAGCCCCAGGAGTTCCTCGCGCTGGCCCGGCGGCGCGGGATCGACCCGACCCGGATCGTCCTGGAGCTGACCGAGCGGGAGGCCGTCGAGGATCTCGACCGGCTCCGCCACGGGATCGCGCTGCTGCGACGGTACGGCGTGCGCATCGCGGCCGACGACGTGGGGGCCGGCAACGCCGGTCTCCGGCTGTTGCGGGAGCTCGAGTTCGACATCATGAAGATCGACCTGTCGCTGGTGCAGGCCGGCACCGAGGACGACTCGTCCGAGGCCGTGCTGCGCGCCCTGCGCGAGCTCGCCCGGCGCCGCAACCAGATGATCGTCGCCGAGGGCGTCGAGACGCCCGACCAGCTGCTGGCGGTCGTCGAGATGGGGTTCGACGCGGGCCAGGGGTACCTGCTGCATCGGCCGAGTCCGACACTCGATGCGCAACGGATCGACCTGGCTCGGCTGGCCTTTCCGCCGGATCCCGTCCACCCCGGGCCTCCGGGTCGAAGAGCCGGCGCCGGCCTGAGCGGAAGTTGCGCCCGGCCTGGCTCCGCCTAGTAGATGAACGTGGTGTCCGACGGGAAGGTGAACTCGAACGCGTCGGGTGGGAGCGGGGCGTTCGGCTGGTAGCTCGACACCACCGCGTCGCGGGTCACCTGGCCGCCGATGGTCTCCTCGAGGCGCAGGATCACGCCGTCGAGCCGGTCCACCGCGATGCGGACCATGAAGTCCGGCCGGTCCGCCACGACCTCCACGGTGCGCGGGTGCCTGCACTCGAGGACCACGGCTTCCCGACCGGCGACCGTCGTCGTCCCGGTCACGACGCAGTGCCCCGTCCCGAGCACGTTCTGGCAGTAGCCCGCGGGGTGGACGAACAGTTCCGGCAGCGACTCCGACTGGAGCGGCGTCACGGAGCGGTAGATGCGCGAGGTCCCGGGCAGGTCCTCGCCGTCCGTGCCGCGCACGACGGGCCGCACCGGTCGCCGGGTGCCGACCTTGCGGCTCGCGACGTACGTCTGGACCGTTGTTCCGTCCGTCAGCCACAGCTCGTAGGCGCCGATTCCCTGCTCCGGCCACGAGGTCAGGGTCTTGGCCCTGCCCGGGTGGGCGAGCGTCGTCTCGACCGTGGCGACCTCCTCGCCGCGTGCCGTCGCAGAGCGCTCCTCGATCCGCATGCGCAGCGTCACGAAGCGGAGTTCCGCGTCACGCATGAAGGTGAACAAGTCGGCGACCGATGGGATCTCGTCGCGCAGTGCGGCGACCTCCGGACGGGCGGGTCCGTTGGTTGTGACGGGGAGGGAACCGGCGCGGTCCCAGGCGCTGGTGGCGGACATGGCGCGGATTGTATCGGGCGGGCTCGGGCGTGGACAGCGGGTTGTGGGGCCGGCGGTGCGATCCGGCCCGGAGGGCGTGCAGCGGCGCTACGGTTCGGCTGGCGAACAGACGAACCGGGCCACGCCGCCGCCGTTCGTTGCCTTCGGGGGCGTTCCACCGAACGAAGGCGAGCGCCGTCCGGCGCGGATCGCGACCGACCGAACCGTAGAGCCGCTCCGTGCCAGGCCGGCCGCCCCCGTTGTAAGTGACGCCGAAGACAGGCGACCAAGCCCACGCGACGGTTCCTGCTGAGCGCGGAACCCGCGCGTCGTTTGCTTGCGCCATGCCCCACGCCGCCCGAGCCCTCGCCGTCGTCCTCGCCCTCGTCGCTGCCGGCACCCTCGCCGCCTGCGGCGCGACGACACCGGCGGAGGCTCCATCGGTCGCGGCACCCCCGACGATCGCGCCCGTGATCCCGACACCCATCGGCGGCGGCACCCAGCCACCCGAAGGTGCTGGCCAGCCGGTCGTCGTCGCGGCCCAGGACATCGCGTTCCGGCCCGGGAAGATCGGCGTCGCGGCCAACGTGCCGTTCACGCTGATCCTGGACAACCGCGACGCCGGCATCCCCCACAACGTCGAGGTCAAGGACGGCTCCGGAATCGCGCTGGTCAAGAGCGAGATCGTGACCGGCCCGGCGCGGCTGGAGATCGCGATGCCGGCCCTGCCTCCGGGCGACTACCCGTTCAACTGCTCGATCCACCCGAACATGACCGGGGCGATCATCGCGCAGCCCTAGGCGCAGTCCCGGGGTCAGCCCCCGCCGGCGCCGCTGCCCAGGCCAGGCTCCGTCATCTTGAGCGGGTCCAGGAGCTCGTCCAACCGCTCCGGCGCGATCCCCTTCTCCAGGGCCATCTCCCGGATCGTCCGGCCGCTCTTGAAGCCCTCCTTGGCCATGGCCGCCGCCGCGTCGTAGCCGATCTCCGGCGCGAGCGCCGTCGCCAGCATCAGGCCCTGCTCCACGAGCGCCGGACCGCGTTCGGTGGCCTTGAGCCCTTCGACGAGCCTAGCCCGGAAGTTCCGGGCCGAGGCCGCGAGGAGCACGATCGACTCCAGGAGCGCCTGTGACGTCACCGGCATCATCACGTTGAGCTCGAGGAAGGAGCCCGTCTGGCCGAACGCGACCGTGGCGTCGTTGCCGATCACGCGCGCGACGACCATGGTGAGGCTCTCCACGATGACCGGGTTCACCTTGCCGGGCATGATCGACGAGCCAGGCTGGGTCTCCGGCAGGGCCAGCTCCGCGATGCCGGCCCGCGGGCCCATGCCCATGAAGCGGATGTCGCTGGCGATCTTCCACAGCCCGAGCGCGATCGCCCGCAGGCCGCCGTGGGCCGCGATCGCCGCGTCCAGCGTCGCCTGGGCGTGGAAGTGGTTGGGTGCCTCGCGGACGAGGATGCCGGTCAGCTCGCTGAGGTGGCCGCAGGCGCGCGCGGCGTACTCGGGATGGGCGTTGATCCCGGTCCCGACCGCCGTCCCACCCAGCGGCACCACCAGGAGCTCATCGCGGGCGGCCTGGGCGCGACGGACCGCCTCCTCGACCTGGCCGGCGTAGCCCGCGAACTCCTGGCCGAGGCGGATCGGCGTCGCGTCCTGGAGGTGGGTACGCCCGGTCTTGACGACGCCCCAGAACTCGTCTGCCTTCGCAGCAAGCGCGCGCTGGAGTTCGATGAGGGCCGGGATCAGCTCCTCCTCGATCGCCACTGCGGCGGACAGCTGGAGCGCGGTCGGGATCGTGTCGTTGCTGCTCTGGCACTTGTTGACGTCGTCGTTGGGATGGACCTTGGCTCCACCCAGGCGTGCCGACGCGAGGTGACTGATCACCTCGTTCATGTTCGTGTTGGTGCTCGTGCCCGAACCCGTCTGGTAGACGTCGATCGGGAAGTGATCGTCGTACCTGCCATCGGCGACGTCGCGCGCGGCGGCAGCGATCGCCTGGGCCTTGGCGGCGTCGAGCAGCCCGAGACCCTGGTTGGTCTCGGCGGCGGCAAGCTTGACGAGGGCAAGCGCGCGCAGGAAGCGACGTGGCATCCGCTGGCCGGAGATCGGGAAGTTGAGGACGGCGCGCTGGGTCGAGGCTCCGTACAGGGCGTCCGCGGGGACCTCCATCTCGCCCATGGAGTCCCGCTCGACGCGGGTGGCGGCAGTGGGTGTCGTGTCGGTGCTCATGGCGTCGATGGTAGTGCGGAGCGCCAGCCGGGGGAGGGCCTGATGGCCCGACGCGCTCAGGACCCCCCGCGCAGTCGTCCGGGAAGGTCGCCGGCTCTCCGAACGCCGCGGCCGGGTCCTGGACGAAGACGATCAGCTCGCCGCTGCTGCCGACCGCGGTGTCGCTGATGAACCCGGTCGCGGGCGCCCGAGGCATGGCCTCGCTGAAGCCCGTGTTCGAGCCCGTCTTCCGCTCCAGGCGCCAGCTGAGCGCGTAGCCCAGTGCCAGCAACCGCATCTCGGCTGTCTGGGGCGGGAGCTCGAGGATGCCGGAGCAACGGAGCGGGCCGCCGACGTTGAACGGATTCTGGGCGTCACCCGCCAGCGTGCGTGAGCCCGGCAGGTTGTTGACGTTGTCCTGGGGTAGGACGGCAATCCGCACGTTGTTCATGATGATCGACACCGGTCCGGTGGCGGACGGGATGTCCTCGAAGCCCCAGCCGCCCTCGTACACCTGGCCCAGCCGGGCGGTCGCGAAGCTCTTGGGCCACGGGTCGGCCTGGAACGTCACCCACTTGGGGTCGACGGGGTCGCCGTCGAAGACGAGTACCTGCGTGATCCACCATGACGTGTCGTCTGCCGCGAAGTCGAGGAAGAACCGCTGCTGGCGGCCCTGTTCGAACCACGATGCCTCCAGGGTCCAGCGCTTCGGGTCGCCGGGATCGGACGTGACCGTGGCGCCGCCGGCGGCCCGGAAGCTGACCCCGTCCGCCTCGATCCACAGGTCGGTCGCCGACAGCGCCACGACGTCGGTGCGTCAGCGGATGGCATCGGTGTCACGAACGGGCAGCACCGGACCAGCTGGAGCGGGCGCCGGCCGAGCGGTCCCGAGATGGGCCCCAACGCCGATCGAGGCCCCGACGAAGGCGACGGCCGCCAGTGCAAACAGGAGCACGATGCCAGCGAGGCTCGGCCCGGCCCGGGGTGCAGCCACGGCAGCCTCCCGGATGCGGTCGTGGAGTCGGGGCGAGACGGGCGGGCCGACGTGGCCGATGGCGGCGAGGTCCGTGCGCATGCGGGCGACGCGCCGGGCGCAGTCCGAGCAGGCGGCGAGGTGGGCCGCGAGCTCCGTGGCGTCGTCCTCGGCCGGGCGGAAGGCCGGCGCCGCGGCTGCGATGTCCAGGGCTCGGTCGTGGGTGATCGGGGAGGTGGCGGGCGCGAACGAGGTCATCGGGCATCCTCCTCGAGGCGCGCGCACGCGCTGGCGGGCGCGCGTCAGGAGCGTGCGGGTCGCGGCATCGCTGCGGACGATGGCGGCGGCGATCTCCGCGCCAGACGCACCGCGCGCCGCCACGACGAGGGCCACACGCGCATCCGGGGCGAGCGCGAGGACGGCCTCGCGGAGCGCCGGGTCGACGTCCAGCCGCAGGTGGCGGGCTTCGGGCGACTCGCTGTCGCGGCGGTCCACGAGATGCGCCAGGAACCGCCGCGCGACGGTGAGCCGGCGCCCTCGCGACATGACCAGGTTGGCCACGACCCGGTAGAGCCAGCCCCGGACGTCATCCGGCTGCCGCCCCGCCCCGATCTCGCGCACGAGTCGCAGGTACGCCTCGGCGACGACGTCCTCGGCGGCCTCGCGCTCGCGTACGAGCGATCGCGCGAAGGCGTTCAGGTCCCGGGCATGCGCCTCGTACGCGGCGAGGACCACTGCCTCGGCGTCGCGTGCCGCGGCACCGGCCCGCACGGCCACCGGCTCCCGCGCCGCGAGGGCGACGGTGGGCGGGCGATCGGCCGGCTGTCGGGTGGTCACGGGTCCTCCGACGCGCAGGTCCCCTCGGACGTTTCAGGTCGCCCCGGCCTGTCGCCCGCCCATCGCGACTCGGCACCGTGAGTTAGACGCGGAGTCCTGGCGCATAGGTCGACCCCGGATTCGACGGAATCGCCGATGAGGTCTGCGACAGGGTTCCCGTTGTGACTCTCAGGTGGTTCAGGGCGGTCGCCTGCGGCCGCGGAATGCCGTCGGCCGCCCCCGCGTATGCTCTCTCGCGTGAACGTCTCGACCGCCGACTTCCGCACCGTGATGGGCCAGTTCGCGACCGGGGTCACCGTGGTGACCGCGCTGGACGGAGATCGACCCGTGGGGATCACGGTCAACGCCCTGACATCGGTCAGCCTGGATCCGGCGATCGTGGTGATCGCGTTGGATCGCAGGCGCTTTGTCGTTCCCATCATTGACGCCAGCCGCCGCTACGCGGTCAATGTCCTGGCCGAGGACCAGCAGAGGCTCAGCGACTGTTTCGCCGGCGCAAGCGTGACCCCCGGCCGCGACGAATTCTGCGGTGCCGCGTGGCATCCCGGGGTGACCGGGTTGCCGTTGCTTGTGGGGGCCATCGCCGCCATGGAGTGCGAGGTCACCGAGCGCTTCGAGGTGGGCGACCACTACCTCTACGTCGGCCGGGTCGAGGGACTGGCGCTCGATGAGCCGGGTGCGCCGCCCCTGCTGTACCACCGCAAGCGGTACCTGCGGATCGAGCGGGCGACGACGGCCCAGGTGGTCGGCAAGCCTGAGTCTCCCCAGGGCTAGGAGGCCTCGCATGACGGACGACGACCTGGAACGGCCGATCGACGAGCGGCCACTGGTGCGCATCGACTTCCCTGCGGGCGAGGGTCCGCTCGAGGCCGTGGCGCTGCTGACGCTGGACCGGCCCGAGACCCACAACGCCCTGTCGTTCGGGCTCGTGACGGAGCTCGGGGACCTGCTCGCTGTCCTCGATGGGGACCCTGCCTGCCGGGCGATCGTGATCACCGGGGCGGGCGAGAAGGCGTTCGCTGCCGGCGCCGACATCCGGGAGTTGGCCGGGCGCTCGCCACGCGAGCTCAGGGATGCGGACCCGTTCGGGACGCTGGACCGCATCGGGCGCCTGAAGACACCGGTCATCGCCGCGGTCCGGGGCTGGGCGCTCGGCGGGGGCTGCGAGCTGGCGATGGCCTGCGACATGGTGGTCGCCGGCGACAATGCGCAGTTCGGGCAGCCCGAGATCAAGCTCGGGGTCATTCCGGGCGCGGGCGGCACGCAGCGGCTGACGCGGGCGATCGGCAAGCCGCGCGCCATGGAGATGATTCTCACGGGGCGGCGGATCGGGGCGGCCGAGGCCGAGCGGATGGGCCTGGTGACGGCGGTGGTGCCGGCGAACGAGACCCTGGACCGCGCCCTTGATCTGGCGGGCCGGATCGCGGCGGAGCCGCCGCTCGCCGTGGCTGCCGCCAAGGCGTGCGTCATCGCAGCGCAGGGGCTGCCGCTGGCCCAGGGCCTCCACCTTGAGCGCGAGCGGTTCGAGGCCCTGTTCGAGACCGAGGACCAGCGCGAGGGGATGATCGCGTTCCTGGAGAAGCGGCCCCCGACCTGGACCGGACGCTGAAGGTCCCCCAGGCCGGCGATCGCCCAGTCGCCCGGCCCCCGTGGGCGGCTGACCGACCTCGCCGCGGCGGCGGACCGGCCGCCTGCCCACTGATCAGGGTAGGACGAGGTGGACCGGGTTGCCTCGGATGGAGACCTGCCATGTGGTCACGTCGAACGAGGTGTCGCTGGACGTGCCGCCGATCGTGTACCTGATCTTCCACCAGCCCGGTTCTGTCTCACCGGGCGGCGTGGGCGCGGTGTAGTTGGAGGGGATCGGCACCTCGATGGTCACCCAGCATCCGTTGAACTTCTGCGAGGTGCCGGTGTTCGCCGTGATCGAGGTCCCGGTTCCCTTCGTGCCCGTGCACGCCGACACGTTGGAGTTCGTGGTTCCCTTGGCCGCCGACCACTTCAAGCTGGCTGCGGCATACCCTGAGGTCCCGGGCACCAGGATCTGCACGTTGGCGGACAGGCTGCCGGTGTCCCCCGGGTCCCAGAGCGCGATGACGACCGTCTTGCCGGCGTGTACGGGATCGATCTGCGCGAGGTAGAACGTGGACGAGCCGCCGCCCGCC
>CAWDHT010000017.1:0-310236 GCA_963802165.1 uncultured Chloroflexia bacterium
GTCAGCCCCCGATGCGGCTGTCCATGTGGATGAACGTCGTGAACGGCGCCCGGGTGGCGTGCAGTCGCGTGACCCTGATGCCGAGCCGCGGGTTGAGCGCGTGGACGACGCGTCCACGGCCGATGTAGATCGCGGCGTGCGATCCGTTGCCGTAGATCACGATGTCTCCGACATGCGGGCTGCGCCTGCTGGTCAGACCGTGGCGCCGCGCCCAGTGGAGCATGCTGCGGGCCGAGTTGCCGCCACCGAGCCTGGCGCCGACGCCTGCCTTGCGATACGAGTAGCGCACCAGGCCGGAGCAGTCGAAGGCGTTGGGACCTGACCGGCCCCGGACGTACCGGTCGCCGCGCTGGGCGAGGGCGATCCGGACGATGCGGGCGGCGTAGTTCGGCCGCGGAGCCGGTGCGCTGGTTGGCGACGCCACTGCGACGGCAGGCGTGGCGGACGGGACCGGTGTCACGGGCGCGGACGTTGGCGCGGCGGTCGACGCGGGGGTGGCGGTCGGCTTGGTGCTCGGCGAAGGGGACGCCGACGGAGCGGGGTCCGTGGCCGCGACGGGTGCGACCTGGACGGAGATGCCCACGAATGCGACCAGCATCGCGAGAGCGAAGGCCCTGAGGCCGGAGGTGCGGGAAGCCAAGATGCTCCTCTCTACCAGCACACGGCGGTTCACCCGCACGTGGCGATGGGACGGCGCCGCCCGACGCAGTAGGAGAGGGAGCTCACCCGTGACCCCGACCAGGGAGAGCGCGCAAGGGCAACCGACATCAGCAGTCGATCGCGCGGCAGGAGACCTGCCGGACGGCGCTATGGAGTTGAATACCCCTGTCGGTGGATCCGTTGCGGGGCGCACCTTACCAGCGATCACCGAGACGTGCCAGCGACGCCCGGCAGATCGTGGCGCGCTGTCCGGCTATGCGGGAACCAGCACCTCGGCCTCGCCACCCCGATGCGGCTCCTTGACCGGCCGCAGGAGCAGCGCCCCGATCACCAGCAGCGGCACGGACAACGCGATCGCGATCCGAGGGCCGGCACCCTCGCCGATCACCGCATTCGTGACGTCGATCACGATGCCGCCGATGGCCAGGCCCACGAGGCCTGCCGTCGCGGTCGCGACGTTGCTGATGCCCATGTAGCGGCCTGCGGACGCCTTGGGCACCAGGTCCGTCAGCAGCGCCCAGTCCACCGCCAGGAACATGCCAAACCCCCCGCCAAGGATGAGCCCGCCCAGGACCGTCACGGGCAGCGCGGGCGAGACGGCCACGATGCCCAGGCCCACCGAGCCCACCGCGCACGCCGCGTAGATCACGGGCTTGCGACCGACGCGATCCGAGACTCGGGCGGCGGGCACCACGGCGATGACGTTGCCCACGACCGTGGCGGCCAGCACCGCGAGCATCGGCACGCCGGTGTCCTCCTGCTCGATCCCGAACGACTGCACGAAGTAGAAGATCGCGAAGTTGGTGAGCATCGTCATGCCCATCAGGACGAACCAGCGGGACCAGACGAGCCACACGAACGAGTGCTCGCGCAGGATGTCCGTGCCCCAGGCCTCCGCCCCGATGGATCGCCAGCTCCGGGTCCCCCGCTCCCGGGGGGTGCGACCCTCGTCCACCCGGATGACGACGGCGAGCATGGTCACGAACTCCAGGACACCCAGCGCCATCGTGCCGAGGAAGAAGTTGTTCGTGGCGACAGCGACCGCGCCGATCGCAAATCCCGCGGCGTTGCCGAGCACCTGGAACAGCCCCACCAGGGCCGATGCGATGCCCACCTGCTTCTCGGGCACGAGGTCCGGGATGTACCCCTGGAACGGTCCCTGCGCGAAGTTGGCGCTGAACTGCAGGAGCGCCATGAACGCCGCGATCGCGATCACCGTGTTGGAGGTCGCGATGCCCAGCAGGAAGACGATGTCCAGGGTGCTGCCGATGAAGATGTACGGCTTGCGCCGACCCCAGCGGCTCACGGTGTAGTCGCTGATGGAACCGATGGTGGGCTGGACGATGACCGCGATGATCGTGCCCATGAAGCCCAGGATGAACAGCGTGGTCGCCTTCATCTGCTCGTCGCCCAGGCCCTCGAACAGGATCCGGCCGCCCAGGATGTTGTTGAGGCCGATGAACACGCACGAGAGCCCCAGCCAGTACAACGACAACCGCACGAGTTGGCCCGCGGGCAGCTGCCGGGTGGGGCGCGCGGCGGCATCGGCCGGTGCGGTGACTGCCTCGGCTGGTGCGGTGGGTGCCTCGGCTGACATCGCGGAGTCCTCCTGGGCGGGACGCACGCGGCTCGTGGCGACGCGAGACCGGCGCGACGCTCGCCGCCATCGTGGGGCTCCGGACACCGCGCTGCGCGTGCCGTCCGGCCCGGTCCGCTTGGGGCCTAAACAAGTACTTGTGTAGTACACATTTGGGCCGATGCGACCGATCCCCTGCCCTCCCGACCCGCGTACGGTGGCTGCGTGACCCCCGACCCGCGCCCCGAGGCCCGTCAAATCGCCGGCCATCGACTGTGGATCCCGCGCCAGCACGGCGCCTGGGCGATGCTCCTGCTGCCGGTCCTGCTCGGGATCGCCGCCAGTGCGCCCGATCCGTGGCAGCTCATCGTGGCGGTCACCGCCCTGGCCGCGTACCTCGCGTCGGTCACCGCGCAGACCTGGTCCCGCAGCCGCCGCCCGCCCGCCTACCGGCTGCCGATGGCCGTCTACGCCACGATCGCCGGCGTCCTCGGTCTCGTCCTCCTCGCGGCGTTCCCGCCACTGGCCCTCGCCGCGGTCGTCGTCCTGCCAACGGGGCTCCTCGTCTTCCGGGGCGCCCGGCCGGGAACCCGGCGCGATCTCGCGAACAGCCTGGCGCAGGTCGCGCAGGCGCTGGTGCTGGTGCCCGTGACGGCCTGGGTGTCGGGAGTCTGGGACCCAGAGCGCGTCATCGCCTACACGTGCGTGGCCGCTGGCTATCAGCTGGGTTCGGTCCTCGTCGTCCGGAGCGTCCTCCGCGAGCGTGGCAACCGGAGCTTCGCGGCGCTGTCCGTCGCGTTCCACCTGTTGCTCGTGGTGTTCGCGGCGTGGTTCCTGCCGGCCGCCTACGCCGTGGTGGCTGCCGGCCTCGCCGTCCGGGCAGCCGCGCTGCCGATGGCCCAGCGGCGCATGGCGGGCAGTCCCAGGCCCATGCGACCGATCCACGTTGGGATCGTGGAGATCGTCTCGTCGCTCTCCGTGGTCGCGGTGAGCTTTCTGGCGCCCATCTGAAGCGCGTCAGCTTGACCGTCAGGGTGTGCCGCTTGGCTTCGCGGTCGGCACGGGTGGCGGAGTCGGCTTGGGGGTCGGCTTCACGGTCGGTGCGGGGGTCGGCTTCACGGTCGGTGCGGGGGTCGGCTTCACGGTCGGTGCGGGGGTCGGCTTCACGGTCGGTGCGGGGGTCGGCGCAGGCGTAGGTCTCAAGGTGGGCGAGGCCGACGCCGCCGGCGTCGGCTTCGGCTTGGGCGTCGGCCTGGGAGTCGGCCTGGGAGTCGGCCGCGGAGTGGCCACCGGCCGCGGAACCTTGATCTTGCGCGGGTCCGGGGTGCCGGGCAACAGATTGGCTACGTCCTGGCGGATCTGGTTGACCCAGGCCGCGGTCATCCAGGACGGATAGCTCGGCGGGACGATCCGCATCTGCTTGACCTTGGCGTCGGCGGTCTTGCCGAACAGCTCGACGAGGGCCGGCAGGGCCTCGCGGGGCAGGTCCGTCCATGCCGTGCCCTTGGCGGCGGCGAACAGGGCGGGCGCGTTGAGGATCGAGGACGGCCCGAGCTGCTTGCGCATGGCAAGCAGGAGGATCTGCTGACGCTCCATGCGGCCGTAGTCGCTGTCCATGTGCCGGCTGCGGGCGTAGGCGAGCGCCTTGCGGCCGTTGAAGTGCTGCTCGCCGGCCTTGATCCGGAGCTTGATCTTGCCGTGGCCCGGGTCCGGGTAGGAGTCGTCCACCACCGCCTCGGGAACGTCGATGTCCACGCCGCCCAGCGCGTCCACCACGCGGATCACGCCGACCAGGTCGACGATCAGGACGGCATCGATCGGCCGTCCCGTGAGCGTGCTCACGACCGATCGAACAGCGCCGATGCCCTTGACCGCCCCCTTGCCCGGCCAGAGGCCGGGTTGACGGCCCGTGGCCTCCACGTACATCTCGTTGATCAGGCCCGGCTGGCAGCCACAGGCCGAGGCGTCGCGCGCGGGACCGGGCGGGTACGGGGCGTTCTGGAGGTTGCGCGGCACGCCGATCATCGCGACCTTGCCCGTCTTGACGTCCACCTCCACCAGGAGCATCACGTCAGTCCTGCGGCTCCAGCGCCCCTTCCCCGCATCGGATCCGATCAGCAGCAGGTCGAACCGGCCGTCGTCGCCCCACGGCTGCTGAGGATCGGCGCGTTTCCAGGGCACTGCCGCTCCGAATGCGGGAAGCGTTCCGTTGCCGCCATCCGTTGGGTACGGGGCAATGGTGGGCGAGGGCGACGGCGTAGGCGACGTCGATGCCGACGGCGATGCCGGGCTTGGGGTCGGAGCGGGAGGCGACTCGGTCTCCTCGGGCGGTTCCGTGAACTCCGGCACCGGCGTCTCGAGCGCGGCCGTGTCGGGGCCAGCGGAGGGGTCCGCACCGGCGAACGTAGTGTCCAGGAAGTCCTGGGCGGCCAGGATGGCGCTGGCGGCCGCGAGGTGTGGGACGCCCACGAGCAGGAGCAGGACCACCGCGGAGCCCGCGACCGCGAGCCGGCCCGGGTGCGTCCGCCCGACCGCATCGATCGCGGCCGAGGTTCGCCACCCGGCGACCAGGATGTTCGCGACGAACAGGAAGGTGAGCGCTCCGGGCACCAGGAGCGCCGCTGCGACGCCGTACATCCCCTGGCTCGCCATCCAGGCGATGACGATGAGGGTCAACACGAGCGTTGGTACGAGAAAGACGAGGGCGATCCGGCGTTTGCCGATCGCGAGATGACCGAGCCCCGGGACCAGCGCGCTCAGCAGGGTCACGACGACAGGGATGGCGCCACCAGCCCCGGCGTCGCTCGTGTGCTGGTCGCCGGGGGCGACGGTGGCGTCGCCCAGCGTCTCGTCCCCCACCCCTGTCGTCATACCTCTCGCGCAGCCGCCCGGTTCTTCGTGGCGATCGATCGATCCTCGCACGGACGGTCGAGGCCTGCTCGCCGCATCATGGCATCCTGACCCCCACCTCGCGCCGTGTCCCGGCGAGGGGACGTTACAGCACCGGCACAGGTTCCGGATCGCCGGGCGCCTCCCGTGCGACCAGCACCCCCTGGAGCAGGAGTCCCGCAAGCACCAGGAGCATCCCGACGGCGGCCACGGGCGCAAGCGTCTCACCCAGGACCACGACGCCCAGGATCGTGGCCACGACCGGATCGGCCAGCATCAGCGTGGTGGCCGGACCGGCGGTCAGGCCCCGGATCCCGCGCGCGAGCAGCACGTTGGCGATGGCCATCGTGGCCACCCCCAGGTAGAGCGCGAGCGCGATGCCGCCGGGCTCGAGGAGCCAGCCGAGTGGCTGCGTCGCCAGGAGCGGCAGCAGCAGCAGGCCGCCCAGGGCGAAGCTGCCCGCCGGGACCTCGAGGGCGCTGACGCCCCGGTCCAGCTGCAGCTTGGCCGCCACGTTGTACCCGGCGATGCACAGTCCCGCGCCCAGGGCGAGGAGCAGGCCGACGGCGCTGCCGCCTCCCGCCAGGTCGGGCGCGGACAGCAGCACGAGCCCGACGACGCAGACCGTCGTGGCGACCAGCCAGCCACGCGTGGGGCGATGGCCCAGCACCACCCAGCCGACGAGCCCGGCAAACAGCGGGCCGCTGCCCACGGCCACCAGCGTCCCGAGTGCCACGCCCGCCTCGCTGACACCGGCGAAGAAGCAGAGCTGGTACACGGACGCCGTGAGGGCGGTCACGAGCATCGCCGGCGTGCGCCACAACGCGAGGAGGCGCCGCGGCGACGCACCCAACAGCGGCATGGCGGCCAGGAGCGCGAGCGCGCCGATCTCGATCCGCACGATCCCCACGCCCATGGGGGTGGCTCCGACCGGCCCCAGCGCCTGCGCGGTGCCGGCGGTGCCGAACAGGACACCGGCAGCCAGGACGAGCAGGGCAGCCAGGCGCGCGGACATGGATGGAGGCTACCGGGGCCCCGCTCACCGCGTGCGTCCGGGACGGGGCGGGTCCGATGTGCCCGCTCGAGGAGGGCCGAAGCGGCCGCCCGACGACCCGTGCACGCTCGTAGGATGGCTCCATCACTCGCGCCATCACCCGCTCCATCCGCACCGGGGGACTCTCGTGAACCAGCCCGACGTCACCCAGCTCCACGGCGAGGCCCGGCGGCAGGGCGGTCCGTCCTCGCCGGCGACCGTCGTGCTGGCTCCGGACGGCTTCACGATCGTGATCGCCGGTGCCCCGCCGGTTGCGGCGGGATACCGCGACGCAACGGCCGTGACCGTGGACGCCGGCTCGGTCCGCGTCCGCCTGGGAGCCGGCGATGGGGCGGACACCTGGCTGCTGGAACGGTTCGGGACGCAGACCGGCGCGCTCGCCCGTGGGCTCCGCGAGGGCCGACTCCGCCAACGCCTCACCGACGGCCTGGTGCGAACTGGCGGACGACGCCGAGATCGAGCTCGTGGAGTACGAGGCGCCCGGCGAGGCCGGCGTCGGACAGCTTGTCTACCACGACCGCGGCGTGGTGCTGGCGCCGGTCGATGAGCGCCACCCGTGGCGGCGGATCCGGCGGGCGGACGTCGGGACCGTGGAGCCCGAGCCCGCGATGGGCGGCGTCCGCATCCAGGGCGCCGGGCGATCGCTGCCCGCAAGTCCGGGCGGGGCGGCGATCCGGCTGGTGCGCATGGGCGCGATCGCGACCCGCCATGCGCAGCGGTGGTCGGCGCTGCGCGACGGGGCCGCGGCGGACGCTGCGGCGATCGTCACCGGGCTGATCCCCGATGCGCCGTACGGGGTGCGAGCCTCCGCTTCGGCGACGCTCCTGGAGGGGCGTCCGGCCTCGCCGGCGACGCTGCGCGACGCCTGGGAACCGCTGGAGCGTGCCGTCCTTGGGCATCCTCCGTTCGCCGAGTCCTACGCCACGCTGCGGGCAGCTGCGGGCGGCGCGACAGCACCGCGCTGGCTGGTGGCGGCCCCGGAGCGGCCCGGCGCACCGGATGCCCCGAGGCTGTGGTTCCTCGTGGGCCTGCCTGGGAACCTCGTCGCGCTGGAGCTCGTGAGCGAGGGCGCCCACGCGACCTACCTCTTCCGGGTCGTTCCGCGGGCCGCCTTCACCGGGGCGCTGGCGCCGGGGGCGCTGGAGGGCGCGGTCGCGGACGTGTCCGAGGCGCTCATCGACGCACGGTTCCTGCGTGAGCCGATGGCCCTGTCGGCCGCGCGACTCGCAGAGCCCGAGGCACTGCGCTACCGGCTCGCGCTGGCGGCGCTGCCCAGCCTTGCGGCCGCCCGGTCGAGGTTCGTGGCCAGGCTCGTGCACCGTGACGCGGAGAGCTGGGCGAGCGCGCTGCGGGACGTCGTGGCGTGGCACGCGACGGCGCGCGACGAGGCGGCCGAGTGGCCGGGTCGCGCCGCCCAGGAAGGACAGATCGACGAGGCCGCGGGCCTCCCCTGAGGAGCGAGCACCTTCGATGCCGACGTACAAGCACCCGTGCCCTCACTGCGGCACCTTCATCAATCGCGACGTCGTTGCCTGTCCCAAGTGCGGGACCCGTGATCCATTCGCTCCCGGCCGATGTCCGGCCTGCGGCGCGGTGATCGAGGACGCCTCCTGGGTCGCGTGTCCGCGCTGCGGCAAGCCCGTGGGTGCGGCGGCAGTTGCGGCCGCGAACGCGTCAGCCAACGCCGGGACCGTCCAGCTGCCTGGTCAGGAGACGACGCCCGCCTCCCCGCCCTTGGCCGCCCCAGGGACGTCCGCCGCCTCGGGCGCGATCCCGGGCTGGGGCCAGCCGGTGGCCCCGCCGGCCGCGGCACCCCTCGAGCCCACCCCGCCACCGGCAGCAGCGACCTCGGCCGCCCCCTGCGCGGCGTGCGGCAGCCCCCTGGCCCAGGGAGCCCGGTTCTGCCTCGACTGCGGGGCAGCCGTCACCTAGGGTGGCGAGACCGCTGGCTCGGCGCTACCCGGTCTTCGTGCCGCAGTTCCCGCAGAAGCGCGCGCCGGGCGGCAGCTCCGCGCCACACTGGGCGCACTTGTTCTGGCCCGTGGGGCTGCCGCAGTTCGAGCAGAACTTCTCCGACCCCACGGGCTTGCCGCAGTTCGCGCACACGGTCTGCCGCGCCGACGTGTCACCCGAGAACACCGTCTCCTGGGCCATGGCCGCGCGCATCTGGTTGATCTCGACCTGGGCCCGCTCGGCCTCCATCTCGGTGGCCAGCTTGGGCGCGTCCTGAACGCACAGGCCGCGGGCCTCGTTCCAGCATGTTTCGTCCACCCAGCTGTTGCACCTCGGGCAGCGGGTGAACAGCCCCATGATCTCGTTCGCGGCCTTCTCGAGCGCGTCGTCGCGCGCCCCACGGTCCGTGATGTCCTTGACCCGGTCCGCCGCGTTGGCGGCGCTGCCGAAGAAGCCGCCGACGATGCTGCTGGCGCTGCCGAGGATGTTGCCGACCGTGCCCACGTTGGACCGGATGAACTCGCTGCGGTAACCCGACCCGCAGTGGTCGCATCGGAACTCGAACTGGTAGCCGTTCTCGTCCGACAGGTCCGTGTAGTTGCTCGTGAACGGGGTGAACCCGGCCATCAACCCTCTCCTTGTCGCGCGCGGTCGTCCACTGAGGATACGGAACGGGATGACCCCACGCGCTGGCCCGCAGGGCAGCATTCGAGGGGCCGATCAGCCTGCCCGGATGGCCTCCAGGACCGGCGCGAACCGGGCCAGGGTCGCGGGCGTGAGCGCCGGCAGCCTGCTCGGATCTTCGGGATCTGCCACGTAGAACGTCACGTGGCTCAGGCCGGCATCGACGAAGCCGCGCACCGTGGCCGCCACCTCGGACGGAGACCCTGACAGGCACCCGTCGCGCGCGAGCGCGCTGCCGTCCTCCTGGAGCACGAGTCGCGCCCAGCCGGTGAGCTCCAGCGTCGCCGGATCGCGGCCGACGGCACCACAGGCGCGCGCAGCGATGTCGACCAGGCGGTCCATGTCGGCCGGCCCGCACAGCGGCAGGTTCACGTTGATCGCATCGCCGAACGTCGCCGCCACTCGGCTGGTGCGATCACCCAGCCCCGCGACCCACACCGGCGGCCCGGCAACGGGTCCGTCGTCCCTGCCGCGCGGGATGATCTGCGCGTCGTCGGTCCGGAAGAACGCACCCTCGAAGGTCACGGCGAGGCTCGCGCAGCATGCGCACGACCACCTCGACCGCCTCGGCGTAGCGGGCGACGGGCCTCTCCACGTCGAACCCGTAGGCCCGCCAGCTGGCGTCCCTGCCCGGTACCCCGCTGCCGAGACCGAGCACGAGGCGCCCGTCGCTCACCTCGTCCAGCGTGGCGGCCATCTTGGCCAGCAGCGCCGGGTTGCGGAACCCCGTGCAGGCGACGTACGGCCCGATGCCCACGGTGCTCGTCGCCTCGGCGAGCGCCGTGACGATCGTCCAGCACTCCCAGAACCCGATCCGCTCCCCGGACGCCAGGTCCCGCTGGAGATGGTCCGGGACCCAGAGGGTATCGACGCCCATCGCCTCTGCCTCGCGGGCGAGCGAGCGCAGCTCGGGCCAGGTCGCGTACGTGCGGTCCGCGCGCGGCCAGGTCGGCAGGCTGAGGCCGATGGAGATGGGGCCGGTCCGGTCGGTCATGCCGCCCATGATGGCGCCTCAGCCGGCGGAGCGTCCCGCGTCGTCCACGCGCTCGAACGGCCACGCCTCGGCCAGCCAATTCGACACGACGCGCGCGAGGACCGGGTCGAGCCGGGCGTCAGCGGCCCGGACCCACGAGCGGACGCTGGCGTCGAAGCCCTCGGCCGGGTAGATGTAGACGCAGCCGATGACGGTCGGCGGGTCGTCGTCGGTGGGCAGGAGCACGGTGTAGGTGAAGCCCGTCCGTGCCTCGAAGTCCGAGGCGTGGCGGACGAGGTCGGCGAGGTTCTCGTCGGGCGCCATCGGGTGCGGCCAGCCCATCCCGGCGAAGCCCGGCGTCGAGCGGATGTGCTCCATGCTCGACGTCCACGCCGCGTAATCAGAGGCGTTGTGCTCCGGGCCGAGGGGCCTGAGCCTGAAGGCCGGGTGGTCGAGACCGTCCGGCGGCACGAAGCCTTCAGGGACGAAGGGGGGCCGTGCGTCATCCGGATCGCTCATGACGCCATGATGGCGGCTCGGCCGCCGTAGCGGGCGGCGTTGGCCCGGGTCGACGTTTCGGCGCTTGACCCCTTGGCCCCGCCTGTGAACCGGCGGGGAGTCATTTGGCGGGTGCTGGTGCAGGGGTCGATGCAGATTCCGCGCGGATCGAGGCCGAGCTCCTCGTGCGACTGGCCGGATCGACTCCGGGGCGGGTCACGAACTGGCCGATGTCACGACGGTGCGGCCAGGTCCCGACGTGGGAACCGCCACAGGCCGTAGGCCGTCGCGACGGCTGCGATCCCGGCCAGCACCGCGACGTCGGACGAGCTGCCGCGCCCCGCGAGCACGTCCAGCGGCGACAGGTAGTGGAACGGCGAGAACGGCTGCAGGAACGCGGCGTCCGGCCAGAGCGTGCCCAGGATCTCCAGCACGTAGCCCACGAGCAGGACCGCAATCCCGATGCCCACGGGGGCCGCGAGCCGGTCGAACGAGGCCGATGCCGCGAGCGAGATGGCCCCGAGGGCCGTGAGCAGCGCCAGGGTGTTGACGGCGAGGAACGCCAGCGCGCCCGCGTCGAGCTCCCCCACCACCCCGTAGGCCGCCGCGCCGGCGACGGTCCCCGCGAGCGCCGCGAGGGTCGTCAGGACCGCGATCAGCACCAGCGTCAGCAGGTGGGTCGCGAAGAGGGTCCTGCGCGACAGCGGGCGGGACAGGAGCACCTCCAGCGTCCCGCGCTGGCGCTCGCCCGCGATCATCACGGCGCCCAGGCCCACGGGGAAGAGCACGAACATCCCGATGCCGATGGGATGGACCCAGCCGAGCGCCACGGCGCCGTCGAGGCTGAAAGGGTCGGCGCCCATCAGGCGCAGGAAGGCGTCCGGGATGATCCCGGTGTCGAGCAGCACGGCGAGCTCGCGCCCGAAGGTCGCGTAGATCACGGGCATCAGGAACGCCCAGACCGCGAGCGCCAGGCACACCAGGGTTACGCGCGACCGCTGCGCCCGCCACGTGCGGCGCAGGAGCGGGAGGCTGATCGGGGCTGTCATCGGGCGCCACCGGTCCCCAGCCCGTCGGCCGCCTCCTCGGCCGCCTCCGCGGCCTCCTCGCCCGCGTACAGCTCCAGGAATGCCTCCTCGAGGCGCGCCGGCTCGATGACCAGGTCCGTCACCGCGGAGTCGCGGATCGCGTCGAGGAACGTCCGCGGATCACCGGCCAGCGCACACGACAGGACACCCTCCCCCACCACGAGCTCGCTCACGCCGTCCAGCCGCCCGAGGTCCGGCGCTGGTCCCTCGAAGCGCAGCTCCACCAGGCGGCGTCGCTGCGCCCGCAGCGCCGCGACATCCTCCGTCAGCACCAGGCGGCCGGCGCGCACGACGGCGACCCGGTCGCAGACCCGCTCCACCTCCGACAGCACGTGCGACGAGAAGAAGACCGTGCGCCCGGCCGCGCGGACCTCATCGAGCACCTCGTAGAAGGCGCGCTGCATGAGCGGGTCGAGGCCCTCGGACGGCTCGTCCAGGATCGCGACCTCCGGGTCATGCTGGAACGCCTGGACGATGCCCACCTTCTGGCGCATGCCCCGGGAGTAGTCGCGGATCGGGCGGCGGAGGATCCGGTCGGTGAGCTCCAGGCGCTCGCAGACGGCGCTGCGCCGGACCGGCGATCGTCCCGAGAGGGCGGCCAGGTCGTCCAGGTACCGCTCGCCCGTGAGGCCGTCGTCGAGCGCGATGCCGCCCGGGAGGTAGCCGGTCCGGGCCCGGATCGCGACGGAGTCGCGGACGATGTCGAGCCCCAGCACGCTGGCGCGCCCGGCCGTGGGGTGGAGGTAGCCCAGGAGCAGTCGGATCAGCGTTGACTTGCCGGCGCCGTTGGGGCCGAGGAAGCCGAAGATCTCGCCCGGCACGACCTCGAGGCTGACGTCCTCGAGGGCATGCACCCGCCCGTATTTCTTGGTCAGGCCGTCGACGGTGATCGCGCTCATCACCGGAAGGCTACTCCGCGGGCTGGAGGAGGGCTCCGGCAGCCCTGAGCCGGGTCGCGATCCGGTAGAATTCGACGCGTGCTGTATCGCGCCGATCCCTGGCTCCACGTCATCGCCGGCTGCATGTCGTCGGGCAAGACCGACGAGTTGCTGCGCCTCCTCCGCCGCGCCGAGATCGCGAAGCGCCGGATCCTCCTGCTCCGCCCCGACGTTGACGACCGGACGCCCGGCGACTACGCGGAGAGCCGGAGCCACGCCCGATTCCCGTCGGTGCTGGTGCCCAAGGGCGAGCCGGTCGCGATCCTGTCGCTCGCGCGCGAGCGTGACGTGGACCTGGTGGGCATCGAGGAGGCCCAGTTCTTCGACGCCAGCCTCGCCGGCGTCGCGGACACGCTCCGCCAGAGCGGGCGGCACGTGATCGCGAGCGGCCTCAACACGGACTTCGCGGGGCGCCCGTTCGGGGCGATGCCCATGCTGCTCGCGATGGCCGACCAGATCACCATGCTGACGGCGATCTGCGTGGTGTGCGGTGAGACCGCGACCCGCACCCAGCGCCTGGTGGGCGGTCGTCCGGCCGCGATCGACGACCCGCTGATCGTGATCGGCGGGTTCGACGGGCGGGCCGTGGAGACGTACGAGGCGCGCTGCCTCCGGCACCACGAGGTCGCTCCCGCGGGCACCGCCCGAGGCGTCGTCGCCGACGAGGGGTAGCGGGACCTACCTGTCCACAGGTTGTCCACGGGGGCGCGGGAAACGTGGACAACTTCGTCGCCCGGCGGCCGAATCTCGTGGACAAGTCACTTGGCACCCCAGGCGCCCGACCGATATGGTTCGTCTTGCCCGAAGGGGCCGGTGGCACCGACGCCGGACTGGTCAGTGATGATCGGACCGGGTCCCCGGACCGCCGCAGCGGAGGCCGCAAGGTCGACGACGCGGAGGTGACCGGAGCCGCTGCGGCAGGGCCGAGCTTGCTTGGCAGTGTCGCGGGCGTGGAGGTGCGGTACGGTTCCTTCGGGCGCTTTCGTGTGCGCCGAACCTGCTCCGGATCGCCCATGCCCAAGCTGTCCGCCGGCCTGCTCCTTTACCGTCGCTCGGGCGACGACATCCAGGTCCTGGTCGCCCACCCCGGCGGCCCGATCTGGTCACGGCGTGATGCTGGTGCCTGGTCGCTGCCCAAGGGCGCGGCCAACGACCATGAGGATCTCCTCGACGCCGCACGCCGCGAGTTCGAGGAGGAGACCGGCTGCCGCCCGCCGGACGCCAACCCGATCGATCTGGGCGAGGTTCGCATGCGCTCCGGCAAGGTGGTCCATGCCTGGGGAGTCGAGGGCGACCTGGACCCCACGCGGATCCAGAGCATGACGGTGGAGGTCGAGTGGCCACCCAAGTCCGGCCGCCGGATCACCGTGCCGGAGATCGACCGCGTCCTGTGGGCCGACCCCGCCGAGGCCCGCCGCCGCCTCAACCCCGCGCAGTCGGCGTTCATCGACCGACTGCTGCAGGCCCTCGCCCGGGCGTAGGGTCGCGGTGCGGGGCCGATCCGGCGAGGGGTCCGGCACGGCGAGGGCCCGGCGCGGCGAGGGGTCCGGCGCGGCGAGGGGTACGGATATCACCCGCTGTGCTATTCGCGACGTGCCAGCCCCTGACACCGGGCCGCCATACACCGAGCACCCACGATAGGCGCGTTGCGATCCCCGCTGGTGATGAGCGAGCGCATGGCGAGGTCCTGGACGGCTCGTCGAGGTCGCGATGCTCCCGTTCAGCCGTGAGATAGCACCGCTGGTGATGAGCGAGCGCACGGGGAACTCCGGGGCAGGCCGTTGATCCGGGACGGCCTGTGTGGCCGTCCACTCGTCCGGGCTTCTGGCACGATCGGGCGTTCCACCGCACACTCTCGGGCGATGAACGACGACACGGGCGGCTACGAAACCCGCGCAGACGGAACCCGCGCAGACACGCCGCGACGGCGGGCCCGCCGCGGGATCGGCGTCGCGGCCGCGATGGGCCTGGTCCTGTTCACCGCGCTGGTCGCCCTGGGGGCCACGGGTGCGGCCTTCGCGATCACCACCTACTCGGGGCTGGCCCAGGACCTTCCCGATCCATCGCTGCTCGAGCGCATCGAGCTGCCCGAGCAGTCGATCGTCTACGACCGGACGAAGACGGTCGAGCTCGCGCGCTTCGGCGAGTTCAACCGCGAGGTCGTCGCCTTCGACCAGGTCCCGCCCGTCCTCGTGGATGCCACCACGGCGGTCGAGGACCGAACCTTCTGGGAGAACTCGGGCTTCGATCCCGTCGGCATCGCCTCGGCAGGTCTCGACGCCGTTCGCGGCCGCACCCGAGGCGCCTCCACCATCACCCAGCAGCTCGTCCGCCAGCGGCTCCTCAACGCGGACGGCACGGCCGAGACGCAGGTCACGGCCAGCCGGAAGCTCAAGGAGATCATCCAGTCGATCCGCGTCACCCAGGCCTTCCCCGGCGAGCAGGGCAAGCAGCGGATCATGGCGGCCTACCTCAACCAGAACTACTACGGCAACGAGGCGTACGGCGTGGCGGCTGCGGCGAAGGGCTACTTCGGCGTCGAGTTGCAGGACCTGACACTCGCCCAGGCCGCGATCCTCGCCGCGCTCCTCCAGGCGCCGGGCAGGGACGACCTGGTCCAGAACGCCGTGGTGGAGTGCGTCGACCCAACGGCCGACCCGGAGACCTGCGAGGAGACCCAGCTGGTGGTCCCGGCGGATACCAGGATCGTCCAGCGCCGCAACTTCGTCCTCGACCAGATGGCGACGAACGGCACGCCGCTGACCGGCGACGAGTTCGGCGCGCAGGACTTCGCGGCGGCCAAGGCCGAGAAGGTGGTCCTGGCCGCCCAGCGCTCGACCGAGTGGAAGCTGCCCCAGTTCGTCCGCCAGGTCAGGCGGGAGCTCGTGCGAACGGCTGTGCGGCGAGGATGCCGAGACGTGCCCGATCCTCGAGCGCGGCGGCCTCGAGATCGTCTCGACCATCGATCTCGAGCTCCAGGCCATCGCCGAGAAGTGGGTGGCGGCCGCGGTCATCGTCCCGCAGGCCAAGTCGCCCAAGGCGGCCGCCAAGGCGCTGGGCCTTCCCTACGAGCCCTGGATGGCAAACCTGCGTGACAAGAAGCTGCGCAACGGTGCCCTGATCGCCATGGACTACGTGACGGGCCAGATCGTCGCCTACCAGGGCTCCGCGAATCCGACCGCCACCAAGGGGAACAAGCGCTTCCAGCCCCGCTTCGACGTCCTCGCCGACGGCTGGCGCCAGCCGGGCTCCGCGTTCAAGCCCGTGGTCTACGCGACCGGCATCGACGCGCGGCAGCTCACGGCCGCCAGCATGTTCATGGACGTCGTGACCGACTTCGGCGGCGGGTACACCCCCACCGACGCGGACAACCTGGAGCGTGGCCCGGTCCGGGTGCGCAACGCCCTCCAGTTCTCGCTCAACATCCCGGCCGTCAAGGCGCTCACCGTCATCGGCAACGACCGTGTCCAGGCCAAGGCCGAGGACCTGGGGGTGACGTTCAAGGATGGCCAGGTGGATGCCACCGCGGCCTTCGCCCTGGGCACCGAGGAGGTCCACGTCAAGGACCTGGTGCGTGCCTACGGCGCGATGGCCAACCGCGGCGAGCTCGTCTACCAGACCACGCTCGTCAAGGTCACCGACGGCGCCGGCACCGAGCTGATCGGCGCCGCGACGACGCCCAAACCACAGCAGGCGCTCGACCCCGGCGCGGCCGCGATCATGACCGATATCCTCGCCGGCAACACCGACCCCAAGGTGAACCCGTTCTGGGGCAAGTTCAAGATCACCGAGGGCAAGCGACGGCGACCCGCGACGCTCAAGACCGGCACCAACAACGACGCCCGTCGACCTCAACGCGTACGGCTACATCGGCGCGCCGAGCACCAAGGAGCGGGCGGACGGCGAGTACGCCCTGGCGGTCGCCGCATGGAACGGCAACTCGGACAACACGAAGGTGTCGACGGCCAGGGACCCGCTGTTCTCGATCGACGTGACGACGTACGTCTGGCAGGGCTTCCTCCAGGAGGCGACCGAGGGATGGTCGATCAACGGCTTCCGGTGCCCCGGACTCGCTCGTCGAGGCCGCGGTGGATCCCTGGACGGGACTGGCGGCCGCGGGCGGCAAGAAGGTCACCGAGCTGTTCCTCGACGGCACCACGCCGCAGAAGGACCTCCCTGCGGACCAGCGCTGCGGCGAGGCCGTGCTGTCCAGCGCGGGCTTCGAAGATGAGCACAAGTCATGGATGGCCGCCAACCAGGGCTGGATGGCCAGGGCGGAGCGGGGTGCTGGGGTGCGCGGCGGACCCCAGAACACGCGGACGGCCTACTTCTACAACCCGGCCTTCAACCCCTACGGCCGATCGTGGGGTCCGCTCATGGGCCAGGGTGCAGGCTGCGCGTCGCCGTCGCCGAGCGTCTCCATCGACCCGTGTGCCTCGCCGGACCCGTTCGCGTCCGTGGACCCGCTGGCCTCTCTCGACCCGTTCGCATCGCCCGTGATCTGCCCGTCGCCGTCGGCGTCGTCATCCGCCGAGCCGTCGGTGGAGCCCAGCGTCGAGCCGAGCGTGGAGCCGAGCGTCGGGCCAACTCCCGCGCCAACGCCCACGCCGTTGCCGACGCCCACGCCGGTCCCGACGCCGGTGCCGACGCCGGCTCCGACCGCCGCGCCGTCGCCCACGCCGGTGCCCACGGCCCCACCCACGCCGGTGCCCACGCCGGTCGTTCCGCCCCCGACTGCCGCCCCGAGCTGACGCGAGCCCGCCGATGCCGGCTGCCGGTCGGCGGGGTGCGGCGCCGGTCCAGCGTTGCGGACTACGAGCCCGGGCCGAACTCCCGCTTCAGCGCCGGGATGATCTCGAGCGCGATGGCCCGGAGCCGCGCTTCCGGCACTCCCTTCGGCACGACCGAGATGTCGGTGAACCCAAGCGCCAGGTGGTGACGAGCGAAGGCCTCGTAAGAAGCCTCGCTGGCAACGGCGTCCGGCGTCCCCCAGACGGAGCGCCGGATCGTCGCGGGATCGCGACCGGCCACGGCACAGGCGGCGTCGAGCATCGCGATCCGCTCCCCCACCGACGTCGTGATGCCGTCCGTCGCAGATCCGGCCAGCTCCGGGAACGTGTCCCACTGGTCGGCGAACCGGGCGGCGAGACGGATCATGCGCGGCCGGTGGGCGGCGATCAGCAGCGGGATCCTCGGCTGCTGGACGGGGCGAGGCTCGAACACCGCGTCGTCGAGGCGGTAGTAGCGGCCCTCGAAGGTCACCCGGGGCTCCACCTGGAGGCGCACCAGGATCTCCACGGCCTCCTCGAGCCGGTCCACGCGTTCCACCGACTCCGGCAGGTCGAAGCCGTAGCGACGATGCTCGTCCGCGTGCCAGCCGGTGCCGATCCCGAGGATCAGCCGCCCGCCGCTCACGTGGTCCACCGTGACGGCCTCCTTGGCCAGGAGCGCCGGGCTCCGGAAGGTGTTGGAGCTGACCAGCACTCCGAGACGGATCCTCGCCGTCACGGCTGCCAGCGCCGCCAGCAGCGTCCAGGCCTCGAGGCACGGCAGCTCGGGCGGTCCGTCGGTGTCGAGCAGGTGGTCCACGAGCCATGCGTGATCGAAGCCGAGTTCATCCGCCATGAGGAACTCGTCGCGCACCTGCGACCAGGGTTTGCTCGCCTGGCTCATGAACAGTCCGAAGCGGGGCTCGAGCGGCACGGGGCACCTCGGGTGGGCGCGTCGAGCGGATCCCGACGCCGCCGCGATGGTAGCCGGTGAGAGCAGACAGCCGGGCCGCGTCACCAAGCCGTCACCCGTGTTCGGCATAGTCTGGGTGCGGGCGATCCGATCGTGCCCCGCCAACGAACCAAGAAAGACATGACCGACGCTGCCCCGCCCGCCGACGCTGCCCCGCCCGCCGGGACAACATCCTCGCCGCCCACGCCCGACGCCAACGGCCGCCCGCTCCCCGCGAGGTGGGCAGCGGCCCTCTCGGGCGTGGTCGCGGCCGCAATCGCCCTCGCGACGGGCGAGCTGGTCGCGGCACTGACGGCAGGCACCCCGTCGCCGCTGATCGCCGTTGGGACCGCGGTCATCGACTTCGCCCCGCCCGGGTCCAAGGAGGTGATCGTCGCCCTCTTCGGCACGAACGACAAGATCGCGCTCAACCTGCTGGTCGCGGGGACCGTGCTGGCTGCCGGGGCCGTCATCGGGCTCCTTGCCCGGCGGAGCACGCTCCTTGCCTCCCTCCTGATCGTGGCGCTCGTCGGCGTTGGCGCGGCCGCGTCCCTGCGCGACCCGACGTCCACGCAGACGTTCGTGCTGCTGTCGGCCGCGCTCCAGGTGGCGGCCGGCCTGCTGGTGCTGGAGTTCCTGCTGGATGCCGCACGGCCCCGAGCCACCGCGGGCGGCACGCTGGTCGCCCCCGATGCGGACCGGCGCGGGTTCCTGGTCAAGGCCGGCGTGCTCGGCGCCCTGGCAATCGTCGGCCAGGGCATCGGCCGCGCCATGCTGGACAGCCGGGCGACATCGGCCGCGAGCGCCGGGGTCACCGTCCCGGAACCCGTCGACCCGGCACCCACGATCTCGCCCGAGAACGAGTTCGACATCGAGGGCATCACGCCGCTCGTCATCCCGAACGAGGACTTCTACCGCATCGACACCGCGCTGGTCACGCCGTCGGTGGACGTGGATTCCTGGACGCTGCGGGTGCACGGCATGGTGGACCGGGAGGTGACCCTGACCTTCCCGCAGCTCGTCGAGCTGCCGCTCATCGAACGCTACGTGACGATCGCCTGCGTCAGCAACGAGGTCGGTGGCAACCTCATCGGCAACGCCAAGTGGACGGGCGTCCGTCTCACCGACGTCCTGGACATGGCCGGGGTGCAGGCGGGTGCGACCCAGGTCGTCCCACGCTCCGTCGACGGCTGGGCGGCCGGCTTCCCCACCGAGTGGGTCACGGCCCCCGAGCGGCCCCGGGACGCGATGATCGCCGTGAAGATGAACGACGAGCCCCTGCCCGTCGCCCACGGGTTCCCGGCGCGGCTCATCGTCCCGGGCCTCTACGGCTACGTGTCGGCGACCAAGTGGCTCAAGGAGATCGAGCTCACCACCTGGGAGGCCTTCGACTCCTACTGGGTGCCCCGCGGCTGGTCCAAGGAGGCCCCGATCCTCACCCAGTCCCGCATCGACCTTCCGAGGCCGAACACGCAGCTCCGGCAGGGTGACACCGTCCAGGTCGCGGGCGTGGCGTGGGCGATGGACCGCGCGGTCTCGAAGGTGGAGGTCCGGGTGGACGAGGGCGAGTGGAAGCCGGCCACGCTCTCGGCGCCGCTCGGGCCGCAGACGTGGCTCCAGTGGCGGTTCGCCTGGCCTGCCGTCGCGGGCCGCCATACGTTCTGGGTCCGTGCCACGGACGGCGACGGCGTGGTCCAGGAGGAGCGGGTGACGCGGCCGGACCCGGACGGGGCTCGCGGGTATCACTCGGTGTCCGTGCAGGTCGACTGAGCGTGCTTCCGGTACCCTTCGCCGTCTGATGCCCCGACGCCGCTATCTCTTCGACACCCCCGACCGCTTCGTCGCCGGCACCGTCGGCGCGCCCGGCAACCGCACCTTCTTCCTGCAGGCGCGCGATGGGACCCGGATCGTGTCCGTCGCCCTCGAGAAGGTCCAGGTCGCGGTGCTTGCGCAGCGCCTTGGTGACCTGCTGGAGGAGCTCGAGCGGCGCGGCATCGAGGGCACCGCGGAACGTGAGGGTCTCGTCGGCGACACCGCCGCGATGGACGAGCCCATCAACGAGGCATTCCGGGTCGGGACGCTGTCATTGGGCTGGGACGGGACCGACGACATGATCGTGCTCGAGGCTCGTGAGCTCGTCGAGATCGACGAGGAGGACGTCGAGGGCGAGGAGGATGAGGCCTTCGTCGATGACGACGACGAGGATGGGCCGGACATCTTGCGCGTCCGCATCACTCCGGCCTACGCGCAGGACTTCATCGCCCGGGCGACGCGACTGGTGGCCGCCGGCCGGCCGCCGTGTCCCCTGTGCGGCCAGCCCCTTGATCCGCAGGGACACCTGTGCCCGCGCCGGAACGGCCACCGGCTGAACTGACGGCGGCGCTTCCACCCGTGCCCGACCGCCCCGCACCGGACCGCCCCGCACCCGACCGCCGCGACCCTGTCCCCCGCCGCGAACCTGTCCGAGGTGACGAGCGCGTTCCCGGCCCCGAGACCCTCGAGACCGAGATCCGCGCCGAGATGGCCGCCGAGATCGACGAGGGCGACGAGGTTCTGCCTGCGGATGCGGAGGGCGACGACGACGGCGAGGAGGAGGCCGCGTCCGTCGATGAGCTCGGGCTCCCGATGCCGGTCCTGGCGGTCGACGATGCCCTGTCGCTCCTGCACGACGGCGAGGTGGAGCTCGTGGGCAGGCTCTGGGCGTCGACCAACAACGCGATGCTGTGCGTGGTGCGGCGCGGGAAGCTGGAGGCCGCCTGCATCTACAAGCCCGTGATGGGCGAGCGGCCGCTGGGCGACTTTCCCGACTACACGCTGGCGCGGCGCGAGGTGGCGGCCTTCACGGTCTCCCGGGCGACCGGCTGGGAGATCGTGCCGCCCACGGTATTGCGCGAGGGGCCGTTCGGCGAGGGCATGGTCCAGCTCTGGATCAAGGCCGACGGAGCGGTGGACCCGGTTGCCCTCGTCGTGAACGAGGATCCGCGGCTGCGGCGGATGGCCGCCTTCGACGCCGCCATCAACAACACCGACCGGAAGGCCGGTCACCTGGTCCCCGTGGCGGGCGGGCACGTCTACGGTGTGGATCACGGCGTCACGTTCTCGCCCGTGCCCAAGCTGCGGACCGTGCTCTGGGCCTGGCGCGGCCAGCCGTTCAGCGACGAGGAGTTGGCGGTGCTCCGGGACCTGCGGCTCGGGCTGGACGGGTCGCTCGGGACCGAGTTGCGGGAGCTCCTCGATCCGATCGAGGTGGCGGCCACGGCCCGGCGCCTCGACCGGCTGCTCGAGGCCGGAGTCTTCCCGCAGCCCGATCCACGGTGGCCCGCGCTCCCCTGGCCGCCGGTCTGAGGTCAGTCCCGGGCGAGGCGGCGGATCCGCTCCGCGTGGTCGGGGTGGGTCGTCGTGAGGGCACGCCCGCCGGCGAAGGTCACGGCGTCGTCAGCATAGGGCGGCGCCATGAAGGTCGACACCAGCGTCCAGTCCCCCACCGGTTCGCAGGCCTGCCACCAGCCGCCCGGCACGACGACCTGCGGCCGCTCGCCGGCGACGAGGTCCGGCCCGAGGACGGGCTCCGTCACCTCGCCATCGGGCGAGATGAGGAGCATCCGGGCCGGCGCACCCGCGTGCCAGGCCCAGATCTCGAGGTGGTCCAGCCGGTGGAGCCCGGAGACGCTCGGGGAGACCATGAGGTAGTGGATCGCCGAGGCCCGCTCATCGAGGTGGGTCTGGCCCACGAACCCACCCTCGGGCACGAGGGGCACGAGGCCCAGCCGGTCGATGATCAGCTCCGGGGTGACACTCGCCATGGCCGGGAGCCTAGCAGCCGCGCGGACCCGGGGCGCCTGGCGCGGGATCGCGGCCCACAGGGGGAACCGTTGGGGCAGGATGCACACATGCGACGCTGGAACGGCTGGGGCGACGAGGCGGACGATACGCACGTCGGTGCGACGCCGCGACGCTTCCTCGAGCAGACCCTGGGCCCGGCGGCCGGCCCGCAGGATTCGACGCTCGCCGAGGTCGTGGCGAGCGTCCCTGACTCCCGCCTGGACCCCGTCGACGGCCTCCTGGACACCGATCCCGAGCTCCGCGTCCGTCGCGCCCGCGGCCAGTCCTTCCCGGACCTGATCGCGCTCCGCTCGGGCCGGCTCGGCGCCGTCCCGGACGCGGTCGCCCGCCCGGCAGCGAACGGCGACGTGCGTCGCCTGATCGACCACGCGAAGGCCGCCGGCGCCCGCCTCATCCCCTACGGCGGCGGCACCAGCGTCGTGGGCGGGGTGAGCGCCCGGCCATCGGCCGACCCGCTGATCACCATCGACCTCGGCGGCCTCAACGCCGTCCGGGACCTGGACGAGCGGAGCGGCCTCGTGACCGTCGGCGCCGGGATCACCGGGCCGGACCTCGCCAGCCACCTCGGGGACCGCGGCCTGACGATCGGCCATGAGCCCCAGTCCTGGGAGCTGGCCACGGTCGGCGGCTGGGTGGCGGCGCGGGGATCCGGCCTGCGCTCGTTCGGTTCGGGGCGCATCGAGCAGCTGTACGCGGGCGGCACCCTGGAGGCGCCCGCCGGAACCCTCGACATGCCGCCGTTCCCCGCCTCGGCCGCCGGCCCGGACCTCCGCCAGCTCGTCCTGGGCTCGGAGGGGCGCCTTGGCGTCCTGACCGACGTGATCCTGCGCACGAGCCCGCTGCCCGAGGTGGACCGCCTGGAGGCGTACGCGCTCCCGGGCTGGGTCGCCGGCCACGAGTGCGTCCGTGCCATCGCCCAGGCCCGGATCGGACTCAGCGTCCTGCGCCTCTCGACCCCCGCCGAGAGCCGCACGCTCCTCGCCTTCGCGGACCGCCCGTCGCAGATCCGCGCCCTCACGACCTACCTGCGCGCCCGCCGCCAGCCGAGGGACTGGGCCCTGCTGCTGGTCGGCGCCTCGGGCCGCAAGCGCCTCGCCAAGGCCGCCCGGGCCGAGGCTCGCGAGATCATCGGCGCCCACGGCGGGACCGGGATCCCCGCCCTCGCGGAGACCTGGTCGAAGACCCGCTTCCGCTCGCCATACCTGCGCAACGCGCTGTGGACCATCGGCTACGGATCGGACACGCTCGAGACCGCCACGGACTGGGCGCATGTCCCGGCGCTCCTCGCCCGGCTCGAGGCCGCCGTCGGCAGCGCGCTCGCGTCAAGTGGCGAGAAGGTCCACGTCTTCACGCACCTCTCGCACCTCTACCCGTCGGGCTCGAGCCTCTACCTGACCTACCTGTTCCGCCTCGCCCCGGATCCCGACGAGACCCTCGAGCGCTGGCAGGCGATCAAGCTGGCGGCCTCGACCGTCATCGAGGCGGAGGGCGCCACGATCACCCACCACCACGGCGTGGGCACCGACCACGCCCCGTACCTGGTGGCCGAGAAGGGACCCCTGGGCATGGCGGCACTCGAGGCCGTCGTCCGCACGTTCGATCCCGACGGGATGATGAACCCGGGCGTCCTGCTCTCGGACCGGCACGCATGACCGCGGACCACGTCCTCGCCATCGACGTCGGGACGCAGAGCGTCAGGGCGATGATCTTCGATCCGGCAGGCAACCTCCTCGCCCGGTCCAAGGTCCCCATCGAGCCCTATGTCCCGGGTCCGCCGGGGTGCTGCGAGCAGGACCCTGAGCTCTACTGGCGTGCGGTTGCCGAGGCATGCCACCGCCTGTGGGCGGAACCCGGCTGTCGTCGGGACGCGCTTGCCGGCGTCGCGCTCACGACCCAGCGCGGCACCATCGTGGTGACTGATGAGCAAGGTGATCCGCTACGCCGCGCGATGGTGTGGCTGGATCGCTGCCGGGCCGAGGGCCTCCCCCGCATCGGCGGCAGGTGGGGGCTCATGTTCAAGGCGGCGCGCGTGACCGAGACCGTTGCCACGTTTGCAGCCGAGACCGAGGCCAACGTGATCAGGCGCCGCGAGCCGGAGACCTGGGCGCGGGTTCGCCACTATCTGTTCCTGTCGGGGTTCCTCATCCATCGCCTGACGGGCGAGTTCCGTGACTCCGTTGCCGCACAGGTGGGTTACATCCCGTTCGACTACAAGGCCCTGGCGTGGGCCGGCCCCGGCGACTGGAAGTGGCAGGCCGCACCGGTGGAGCGCGCGTGGCTCCCGGAGTTGGTCCCGCCGGGCGGGCGGCTGGGCGAGATCACGACCGCGGCGGCCGAGATGACCGGGATCCCCGCGGGACTGCCCGTCGTCGCAGCTGCCGGCGACAAGGCCTGCGAGGTGCTCGGCTCGGGCGCGCTTGACCCGCACGTCGGTGCGATCTCGCTCGGCACGACCGCCACCTTCAACACGACCCACCGGCGCTACGTGGAGGTCGTGCCGGTCGTCCCGCCGTATCCGGCAGCGGTCCCCGGCGCGTACTCGCTCGAGGTCCAGGTCTACCGGGGCTACTGGATGATCGAGTGGTTCAAGCGCGAGTTCGGAGCCTCCGAGGTGGCCCGGGCGCGCGAGGAAGGCGTGGACACGGAGGCCCTGTTCGACGATCTGGTCGCCGCAACGCCGCCCGGCTCCATGGGCCTCATGCTCCAGCCCTACTGGTCGCCGGGCGTGCGGATACCCGGGCCAGAGGCGAAGGGTGCGGTCATCGGCTGGGGCGACGTCCACACGCGGGCCCACCTGTACCGGGCGATCCTGGAAGGGCTGGCTTACGCCCTGCGGGAGGGCATGGAGCGGACCGCGAAGCGGACCACCGTGCCGGTCACCGAGCTGCGAGTCTCCGGGGGCGGGTCACAGAGCCCGGCAGCGGTCCAGCTCACGGCGGACATCTTCGGACTGCCGGCCTCGCGCCCGCACACCCACGAGACGTCGGGGCTGGGGGCGTCGATCGACGCCGCGGTCGGGCTCGGGCTGCACCCGTCGTTCGAGGCAGCGGTGGCCGCCATGACGCGGGTGGCCGAGACGAGAGAGCCCGATCCGGCCAACCGTGTGCTCTACGAGGATCTGTACCGCAGCGTGTACCTACGGCTGTACGAGCGACTGCGGCCGCTGTACGAGGAGATCCGGCGGATCACGGGATATCCGCCGGAGGTCTGACGGGCCCGGCGCAGACGTCGCCCACGGGCCCGCCTCACGAAACGGCGGAGGTCAGGGCCTGGCGCGCAGGTCCAACCCGCCGCCGGCGCCGCGCAGCTGGAGCGTGTCGGAGTCGACGGTGTAGGCGACCTCACCCGTCAGCACGCCGAGCACCTGCTGCTCGACCTCGCCCGCGGCGCCCTCGCAGAACATCTTCGTGGTGGCGATGGGACCGAACGTGATCGTGGTGCCGCCGATCTCGGCGGCGCCGTTGCCCTTGTTGCAGCCGGCGTCGACAGCGACCTTGCCGTCCGCGAAGACGAGCGAGGCCTCGACACCCGAAGGCATCGACGAGACGGCCTGGTTGCTCACGAGACCCTCGACCAGCCAGACCGTGCCTTCGACCGGCAGGTCCGGCCTCGCGACCTCCTTGTCGGTGGCCGTGACGGTGACCCCGTCCTTGGCCAGGGTCAGCGTGTCGCCCTCGAGCGTGATGGCGGCGCCGTTGACGAAGGCGGCAGATCCACTGGTCCTGCGCCATGAGGGGCTCCTCGCAGGCCATCTCGGTCGTCATCATGGCGCCGACCGCGAGCTTGCCGTCGGTGATCGTGTAGCCGCCGCCCATCTGGTTGCAGCCGGCGCTGATGCCCAGCCTGTCGGCCTCGAAGCGGAGGGCGATCTCGGAGCCCTTGACCACGTCGTGGCCCTGGACCCCGGTGACGATGTAGGTGTTGCCGTCCAGGTCGGCGGTGGTTGGCGCGGCGGGCACCGGCGAGGCCGGTGCAGGAGAGGTTGACGGTGCCGGGCTCGCGGCGGAGCCGGAGCTGCAGGCCGCGACGACCACGACGGCTGCCAGCGACAGCGCGAGGAGATGGAGAGATCGCATCTGGTTCACCTTGGTGCATGACGAGAGGCAGAAGGCGGGACCCCGACCGCCGGTGCCATGACGACCCCGCCGCATGCCCGGTTCCCTGCACCCAGACGCCTCGTCGCGGAGCTGCAAAGGCGCTCGCTGCGGCAGCAGCAGGAGACGGCAGGGTGCTGTTCGGTTGGATGCATCCCATCTTCTGTGCTGACGCCCAGCGGCTCCGACTTGGCCGCCCGGCGGCCCATCGGTCGCCCGTGGCCGATGGTTCGTCCGCTGCAGGGGACCGTTTGCCCTGCTTCAAGTCCCCAGCTGCCGGTTTGTCCGGCGGGCGCCACCGGCCGTCGATCCTGGGCGACGAATGGGCCGCTCACCGGCCACCGGCCGCCCGGGCGGCTGAGCTGACCTCACCGTGGGCCGGGCCAGCACAGTCGTTGGGATGCTTACTGTTCGTAACCGGTGGGCCAGCCGGCGAACCGCCGTCACTGTTCGGTTGGGTGCGGTTGACAGGAACGCCCGTTCACCCCATGATTCCGTCATCGCCCGATAGCACGCGGCCGCGAGGCCGGCGCCCAACACGCGCTACCCGCCGCCGCGCAGGGCTCAACACACACGCCGCTCCGGCCACCGAATGTCACGGCCGTTGGAGCAGCAGCAGGCCCGTCCCAACACGACGGAGCCCGAAAGGAACACTCGAAACCATGCTCTCACGCGCCACCACGAATGCCGTGGCGCATCGCGCCAGCTCGATGCGCCGGATGCGCCGCAGGGTGGTCAATGCGACCCGCCCCTATTGCGCCACCAACGGCTGCACCTCCTTCCTCGTCATCGACGAGCTCGGCGGCGTCGCCCACTGCGAGATCTGCGGCTACAGCCGCAGGCTCAACTAGGAGCGCCCGCCAACCACAGCAGGTTCCGCGGCTGGAGCAATCCGCCTCTCGCCCGAGCCATCCCGGCCGGCCCCCACGGGCCGGCCGTTCGATTCGCGCGCCAATCCAATCCGCCGAGGGGACGACTGCGAAGAGGGGGCAGGACACCAACGTCCGAGCGGCCACCAACCCGGCCGACGAGCCCAACCGCAACTGGAGACTGACCCGTGCGCATCACCCGTCTCGCCGGCCTCGTCGCCGCCGGCGCCCTCGCCCTCACCGCTGCGCTTCCGGTCGCCGCGGCCGATGACGCGCAGGTCCGCGTCCTTCACGGCTCGCCCGATGCCCCGTCGGTCGACGTGTTCGTCAACGACGGCAAGGTTGACGCCCTCTCCGGCCTCGAGTTCGGCAAGATCACCGACTACGTGAAGGTCCCCGCCGGCACCTACGCGATCAAGGTCTGCGCCACCGCGGACAGCACCGTCTGCCCCATCGGCCCCGTCGACCTCACGTTCGAGGCCGGCAAGAAGTACACCGTCGCCGCCTCCGACCTCCTCGCCCAGATCAAGGCCAACGTCTTCGTTGACGGCAACGCCAAGAACGGCGTGGCCAAGGCCCGCGTCGTCCACCTGTCCGCCGACACCCCCGCGGTCGACGTTCTCACCCAGGACAAGTCCGCCAAGGTCGTCGAGAACCTGGCCTACCCGGACGCCACCGGCTACCTCGAGCTGAAGGCGGGCAGCTACGACCTGATCGTCTGCGCCAACGCCGACAACGAGGTCTGCCCCCTCGATCCCGGAGCGCTTGCTCTCAAGAGCGGCGTGGCCTACAGCGTCTTCGCGGTCGGCTCGCTGGCGGCTGAGGGTGATGCCCAGGCCCTGACGGCGGTCGTCGCCGTCGACGGCACGGCCACCAAGGCTCCTGCCACCGACACCGCTCCCGCCTCCTCCAACGCCTGGATCCTGCTTCTCGCGGGCGCCGGCATCGTGGGCCTCGTGGCCTCCCGCCGCTTCGCGACGGCCCGCGCCGCGAAGTAACCCCTTCCTCGCTCCCTCCTCGCGCCCCGGGCCGGTCCCCCCACCGCCCGGGGCGTCTCCATGTCCGGCGTGCGGGACATCGCCCCGATCGGGCCTCGCGACCCGCCATCATCTGGCGCGACAGCGTGCAGCCGGCCTGGCGGGGCCGGGAAGGAGGCCCGACGAGATGACCAGCGGCAGGACCCTGGACCGCTCCCGGCTCGAGCGGCTGATGGCGGACGAGATGGCGGCGTTCGAGCAGGCGAACCCCCGCTCGCGCGAGCTGTTCGAGCGAGCCAAGGGCTCGCTCCTCGACGGCGTCCCGATGAACTGGATGGTCAAGTGGGCGGGTCCCTACCCGCTGTTCGTGGACGAGGCGTCCGGCGCGCACTTCACGGACGTCGACGGCCACGAGTACGTGGACTTCTGCCTGGGCGACACCGGGGCGATGGCCGGCCACGGCCCGGAAGCCACGATCCGCGCGGTCGAGCGCCAGCTCCGCCGCGGCATCACGCACATGCTGCCCACCGAGGACGCTGCCGTCGCCGGGGACGAGCTCCGGCGACGGTTCGGGCTGCGCTACTGGCAGTTCACCCTCACCGCCACCGACGCCAACCGGTTCGTCATCCGGCTCGCGCGCCACATCACCGGCCGCTCGAAGATCCTCGTCCACAACCACTGCTACCACGGGTCGGTGGACGAGACGTTCGCGGTCATCGGGCCCGACGGCGAGGCACGTCGCACGGCACGGGAACATCGGGGAGCCGGTCGCCGCTCGCGGAGACCACGCGGGTCGTGGAGATCAACGACCTCGACGCCCTGGAGCGCGAGCTGGCCAAGGGCGACGTCGCGGCCTGCCTGTTCGAGCCCGCGCTGACCAACGTCGGCATCGTCCTGCCCGAGCCCGGCTACCACGAGGCGGTCAGGGAGCTGACCCGGCGCCACGGCACCCTGCTGGTCAACGACGAGACCCACACCATCTGCGCCGGCCCCGGCGGCTACACCGGGGCGCATGGCCTCGAGCCGGACTTCCTCACGATCGGCAAGACGATCGGGGGCGGGATCCCGGCCGCGGCCTACGGGTTCACGGAGGCGGTTGCCGAGCGGGTGAGCGCGTCGATCGAGCGCGAGGACTGCGACGTGGGCGGCATCGGCGGGACCCTCGCCGGGAACGCCCTCTCGCTGGCGGCCATCCGGGCGACGCTGACCGAGGTCCTCACCGACGAGGCCTTCGCTCGGATGATCCCGCTGGGCGAGCGGTTCGAGGACGGGGGTGAACGGTGTCCTGCGCGGCGCCGATGTCCCGTGGCACGTGACCCGCCTGGGCGCCCGGGCGGAGTACCACTTCCTGCCCGAGCCGCCGCGGACCGGCACCGAGATCCACGACGCGATGGATCCGGAGCTGGAGCGGTTCCTCCATCTCTGGGCGATGAACCGCGGCGTGCTGATGACGCCGTTCCACAACATGGCGCTGATGTCCCCGGCCACGACCGAGGCTGACGTGGACCGGCATACGGAGGTGTTCGGCGCGGCGGTGGAGGCGCTGTTCGGGGCTGAATCAGGTCTGACAGCCGAGCCCGTGACTCGCGCTTGAGTCATCCGGCCCTGCGACGTGCAGAGGTGGGGCACGGAATCGGTCGAATCGAGGCCGAGCCTACGCTGGACGGGACCGATTCTGACTCCCCGCAGAGTCGCGTGAGGGCCGACCGAGGCCAAGGCTGCAGCTCCCGAGACCGTGCGCCCTCGCTATGCTCGCGGCAGCGCCGCTTCGTCGTCGCTTGATCGTGAAGAGGTGATCGTGACGATCCCGGACTTCCAGTCGCTGATGCTCCCACTGTTGCGGATCGCGGCAGACGGAGCCGAGCACACACTCGCTGGGAGCGTCACGACGCGAGCCCCGCGTTCTTCGAGCAACTCGTGGTGGACCTCCTCGTGGCGATGGGCTACGGGGGGACCCAAGCCGACGCCGGCAAGACCATCGGGCAGTCGGGTGACGACGGCATCGACGGGGTGATCAAGGAGGACCGGCTCGGTCTCGACACCATCTACCTCCAGGCTAAGCGGTGGGATGGGAACGTCGGACGGCCGGTCGTCCAAGCATTCGTGGGCAGCCTCGCGGGCCAGCATGCTCGACGCGGAGTCCTGATCACCACCTCCGACTTCTCGGGAGAGGCTCGCAAGTACGTCGAGGGGATCGAGCAGCGGATCATCCTGATCGACGGGGCGGAGCTGGCCCGGCTCATGTTCGAGTTCGACGGCGGTGTCACGCCAGTCGGGATGCCGTACGTCCTGAAGCGAGTCGACGTCGACTTCTTCGGCGAGGCGTAGCTGATCCTCGTGGAGCAGTTCAAGGCCCCGCCCGCAGCCACCAGCGACGCTCGCGGACGTGCTCGCCGCCCAGCTCCTCGTCGACGTACTCCTCGGGGACGAAGCCCCGGGCGGCGTAGAACGGCTCGCCGGCGGTGTTGCCCACGAGGACGTCGGCGGCGACCGGCAGATCTGGGTGGGCGCCGTGATCGCGTCCAGCAGCGCGGACCCGAGGCCCACGGCCGCGTCTGTCCGCATCGGCATAGATCGCGACCAGGGTCACCCGGTCGGGCTCGATCGCGCTCTCGGCGAAGGCGGCGACCTCGTCTTCCAGCTCGGCCACCCACGTCTCGTGGCGCTCGATCCGGAGCGCCACCCGCTCCTCGGAGTAGGCCCGCTCCAGGAACCAGTCGATGGTCTCCGGGCGCAGCAGGTCCCGGTACGTGGCGCGCCATGCGGCATCGGCGATCGCGCGGATCGCCGGGGCATGGGACGGGGTGGCGCGGCGGACGCTGATCCGCGGCAGGGCACCCCGCGCGGGCGGCATCACCGGGGCCTGCCGACGGCCAGCCGAGCAGGCGCGCCAAGGAATGCGGGCGGGCACCGGCGCCGGCGGCTCGACGGAGGCGGTGACTGCGACTGCACGGGCGGAGTCTACGGGCGCCACGTCTCCGCCGTCGTGACAGGCGAGCTGGCACGCCACCCCCGTACGATGGCCCGCGATGCAGCTCATCGACGGACGTCCCGTCTTCGCCGCCACGGATCTCGTGGGCTTCCTGGCCTGCGGGCACCGGCTCGCCCTGGAGCGGGCGATGCTGGCCGGGCTCGTCGCCAAGCCGATGCGCAAGGATCCGGCCATGGACCGGATCGCCAAACGTGGCGACCAGCACGAGGCGCGCTACCTGGCGGATCTCGAGGCCGAGGGCCTGCGCATCGTCCGGATCGACAAGGACGGGTATGCGGTGGCGCCGCTGACCGTCGACGGGGTGCCCGTGCCGTCGGACGCCGGCGCTCGGCTGCGGGAGGCCGCGGCCCAGACGATCGACGCGATGCGGGACGGCGCCGACGTCGTCTACCAGGGCACGTTCTTCAACGGGTCGTGGCGCGGCCACGCGGACTTCCTGCTCCGCCGGGACCACGGACCGGACGAACCGGACAGCGCCTTCGGGCCGTGGCACTACGAGGTGGCCGACACGAAGCTGGCGCGGCACGTGACGGCGGGCGCCATCCTCCAGATCTGCTCCTACGTGGACCAGCTGACGGTGATCCAGGGACGCCAGCCGGAGCTCCTGCACGTCGTCCTCGGCGGCAGCGCCCGAGAGAAGGCCACGCACCGCGTGGACGAGGTGATGGCCTACTACCGCAGGGTCAAGACCGAGTTCGAGCAGGCGGTCGGGATGGGTACGGTTCCGGTTCCGGCGCCGGTCTACCCGCCTGTCGCCACCTACCCGGAGCCCGTCGAGCACTGCGAGGTCTGCCGCTGGGCGGCGGACTGCGCGACCCGCCGCAGGTCAGACGACGATCTGTCACTCGTGGCCGGGGCCTCCTCGCGCCACCGCGCGGCGCTGAAGTCGCGGGGCATCCGGACGCGGCGGGCGACTCGGCGGACTGGAGCTGCCGGTGCAGCCGAGGGTCGAGGGGGTCGGCCGCGACGCGCTCGCGCGGATCCGCGAGCAGGCCCGGATCCAGGTCGAGTCGGACGACCTGCCGGCACCACGCTGGGAGCTGCTGCCGCTCGACCGCGACAAGCAGGGGGAGCTCATCAGGGACCGGGGGCTCCTGGGCCTGCCGCCACCCAGCCGCGGAGACCTCTTCCTGGACCTCGAGGGCGATCCGTTCGCACTCGATGACGGGGTGGACTACCTGTTCGGGATCCTGGAGCCCGGACAGCCGGAGACGGACGCACGGTGGCTGGCCGCCGATGGCGGTTCCGGCACGCCGGTCGCCCGGTTCCACGCGCTGTGGAGCATCGGCGAGGACGGCCAGGTCAGCCTCGCCGGGGAGAAGGCCGCGTTCGAGCGCACCATCGACCTGATCATGGACCGCTGGCGCGTCGATCCCGGGCTGCACGTCTACCACTACGCGGCGTACGAGCACACCGCGCTGGGACGCCTCGCCCAGCGGTACGGGACCCGCGAGACGGAGGTGGACGACCTCCTGCGCGGCAAGGTGCTGGTAGACCTCTATCGCGTCGTGCGCCAGGGCCTCCGGATCGGCGTGGAGAGCTACTCGATCAAGCGCCTCGAGGACCTGTACGGCTTCCACCGCACCCAGAACATGAAGGACGCCAACAGCAGCATCGTCGCCTTCGAGGAGTGGCTGGAGCTCGAGCCGGACAAGGCCGCCGAGGCGGGGCCGGCCATCCTGGACGACATCGTCGGCTACAACCGGGACGACGTGATCAGCACCTGGAGGCTGCGCGACTGGCTGGAGGAGCGGCGGGCGGACCTGGAGCGCCGCGAGGGCGGGGCTCTACCGCGGCTCGAGGAACCCGGGGACGACGCGGGGGTCGCGGCCAGGGAGCGCGACCTCGCGGTGGCAGCGCTCGTGGAGCGCCTCACGGAGGACCTGCCGGTTGACCCGGCGACGCGTGTCCAGGACCCGGTGGCCGACGGACGGTGGATGCTGGCCCAGCTGCTGGGCTGGCACCGGCGCGAGGAGCGGTCCGGGTTCTGGCGCTTCCATGCGCTGATGGACATGTCCGACGAGGAGCTCATCGATGAGCGTGAACCGCTCGCGGGCCTCGAGCCACTCGGTGACGCGTGGGCCGTCGACGGGGCGGTGCACCAGCGCTTCGCGTACCCGGACCAGCAGCACGGTCTCGAGAAGGGGGACATGGTCCACGATCCCGTCGAGGCCGGGGCAACCGGCGTCGTGGTGGCCATCGACGAGGCGGAGCGGACCATCGAGCTGCAGCGGGACGGAGGCTGGGGGCCGCGGCTGCCAACGGCGCTCGTGCCCATGGACTGGCCCCGCAACGACGCGCTGAAGAACAGCCTGTTCGGGATCGGGACCTTCGTCGCCGACCACGGCCTGACCATGCCGGGGCCAGGGGACCCGGCCGGGCCGGACCTGGCGGCCGCCCGCTCCCTGCTGCTGCGGGCCCGTCCCTGCGGCATCGACGCGGGTGCTGACCTGCGCTCTCCCGGAGAGTCGACGCTGGATGCCGCGGTGCGCCTCGCCCGGGCGATCGAGGGCGGTGTCCTGCCGATCCAGGGACCGCCCGGCTCCGGCAAGACGTTCACCGGCGCGCACATGATCGTGCGGCTCGTGGACAAGGGTCTCAAGGTTGGCGTGACCGCCAACAGCCACAAGGTGATCGGCAACCTCCTCGACACGGTGGACGCGGTCGCGGCCGATCTGCTCGAGAAGGGCGAGATCACGCGCCCGGTCCGGATGGGACAGAAGCCCAAGGAGGGACGCGAGCCCACCTGTGGCGCGGCCACGAGGATCGCCGACAACGCCAGGGTTCGGCGTTTCCTCGAACGGGACCAGGTGGACGTCGTGGGGGCCACGGCGTGGGCGTGGGCCTCGAAGGCCGTATCCGACGCAGGCCCCATCGTGGACGTGCTGTTCGTGGACGAGGCGGGCCAGATGAGCCTCGCCAACTCGCTCGCCGCCGCGCCCGCGGCCCGCGCGATCGTGCTGCTGGGCGACCCGCAGCAGCTGGACCAGCCCACCCAGGGCAGTCATCCGCCCGGCGCGGAGCGCAGCGCCCTTGGCCACATCCTCCGGGGCCGGGCCACCATCGAACCGTCGGAGGGGCTGTTCCTGGAGCACACCTGGCGCCTGCACCCCGAGATCTGCGAGTACACGTCCACGGCGTTCTACGCCGGCCGGCTCGAGACGATCGAGGGGCTCGACCGCCAGGTCGTGACCGGCCCTTCGGGCCACCTGCTCACGGGGACCGGGGTCCGGTACGTCCCCGTGGAGCACCATGACAACGCCACCGAGTCCAGGGAGGAGGCCGAGGCGATCGTCACCCTCGTGTCGTCGCTGGTGGACGGCGGGACCACGTGGACCGACCGCCACGGCCAGACGCACCCGATCACGCTCGATGACATCGTCATCGTGGCGCCGTACAACGCCCACGTTGCCGAGATCTCCGAGGCCTTCACCGCCGCCGGCCGGCCCGGGGCGTTCGTGGGGACCGTCGACAAGTTCCAGGGCCAGGAGCGACCGGTGAGCATCTACGCGATGGGCACCTCGGCGCCCGAGGACGCCCCGCGGGGCATGGAGTTCCTGTACTCGCTCAACCGCCTCAACGTCGCCACGTCACGAGCGCGCTGCGTGACGGCCGTGGTCTGCTCCCCCGCCCTCCTCCGCGTCGCCTGCAGCACGCCCCGCCAGATGCGGCTGGCGAACGGCCTGTGCCTGGCGGTCGAGGCCGCCGACGGCGCACCCGCGGCCGGGGCCGGAGTCCGCAGCCCGACCACCCGACATATCGTGGCGGACGCATGACCGCCGCCGTCCTCACCCCCGTCGCCCTGGACCGCGCGCGCCGCCGATCCCGTTCCGCGCTGTTCGCCGGGGTCGCGCTGGGCAGCACCGGGCACATCGCGGCGGTCACCGTCGCCACGATCGTGGCCAAGGACCTGCTGGGGTCGCAGGCGCTCGCCGGGGCCCCGGGCGCCACCGTCGTCCTCGGGGCTGCCTTGGGTGCGGTGCTGCTGTCGGCGCTGATGGCACGGAAGGGACGCCGGATCGGCCTCGTCGCGGGCTACTCCGTGGGCGTGATCGGCGCGCTCGTCGCGACAGCAGCCGTCATCACGCGCTCCTTCCCGCTGCTCCTCTTCGGGACCGTGCTGATCGGCTTCGGCAACGCCAGCAACCAGCTCTCGCGCTACACGGCCGCCGACATGGTCCCCCCGGAGCGCCGGGCGTCCGCGATCGGCCTGGTCGTCTGGGCGGCGACGGTCGGCTCCGTGGTGGGCCCGTGGCTCGTCCCGATCGCCTCGGACATGGCAAGGTCCGTCGGGCTCCCGCCGCTCGCCGGGCCCTACCTCGTGCCGGTGGTGTTCGTCGGCCTGGCGGCCGTGCTCTCCTTCGTGATGCTCCGGCCCGATCCCTACGCCCTCGCCGACGAGTCCTCTCGCGCCGACCCGGCCGCGGAGCCCGCCGTCCTGGCACCGGTCCGCGACATCCTCCGCCGGCCGGCAGTGGCAGCGGCAATCGTGGCGCTCGTCGTGAGCCAGTTCGTGATGGTGCTGGTCATGACGATGACGCCGCTGCACATGGTCGAGCACGGCCACGACCTGGGCGCCGTGGGGCTGGTGCTGTCCGCGCACACGCTGGGGATGTTCGCGTTCTCGCCGCTCTCGGGGTGGCTCTCGGACCGCTTCGGGCGCGTGCCGACGATCTTCCTGGGCACGGCGATCCTCGGCGTGGCCTCCCTGATGGCCGCGGTCGCCCCGCCGGACGGGGGGTTCGTACTGCTGCTGGCCCTGTTCCTGCTTGGGCTGGGCTGGAGCTTCGGGTTCGTGGCCGGCAGCGCGATGCTGTCCGAGAACCTGGAGATCCACGAGCGGACCCGCGTCCAGGGCGTGGCGGACGCCCTGATCTGGAGCTCCGCCGCCGCGGCGGCCCTGGGCTCCGGCCTGATCATGGCCGCCGTGGGCTACACGGCCCTCGGGATCCTCGCCGCGGCCGCCGTCATCATCCCGGTGATCGTTCTGCGCTCACACCATGCCGCGACGGCTCGTGCGTCGGGGGAGGCCGCCGACGCCCAGCCGATCGTGGACGTGCCGCCCCCCTGACAGCAGGCGTTCGCTGCGCGCATGTCGGCGGCGAGCGCGCCTTCGACGTCGGTCCGGCGTCAGGCGCCCAGCTCATCGGCCACCCAGGCGGCCAGGACCCGCGCACACGCCTCCACCTCGGCCAAGGGCACGCGTTCGTCGGCGCCGTGGGCCAGGCGGACGTCGCCGGGCCCGAAGATGACACAGGGCGTGTCGCCGATGCCGGTGAACAGGCGCATGTCGGCGCCGTACGGGACCCCGAGGAGCGCCGGCCGCCTGCCCGTGACGGCCTTCGCTGCCGCCGCCAGGCTCACCGGCAGGGGGTGGTCCGCTGGCACTCGCGCGGAGGCGAACCGCGCGCCGACGATCTCGACGGTTGCCGGGTGGTCGCGCAGGAACGGGTGTGCCGCGCAGGCTGCGTCGAGGCACGCCCGCAGCTCGTCCGCAGCGGCCTCCGGCGCCTGGCCCAGGCGGACGCCATAGCGCCCGTCGGCCACGATCCGGTCCATGACCGTTGAGGCCCACTCCCCGCCCGCCACGGTCCCGATGATCGTGGGGTACGGCAGCCCGAGCGCGGTCATCAGGGGGTCGGTCTCCTCCACGTTGCGCCGCGCCTCGTCGGCCTCCAGGGCCCGGACCAGGTTGCCCAGGTTGTCGAGCGCGGACACGCCCTCGGTCCGCCGGCTCGCGTGCGCCGCCCGGCCCGGGACGGTGAGCCGGAACGTGATGGCGCCGGCATGGGCGATGACCACGTCGAGATTCGATGGCTCCGGGATCACGCACAGGTCGCCCGTCGCGCCTGCGCGGATCGCTGCCAGGGTCCCCTGCCCGCCATCCTCCTCGGACGGGACGAACGCCACGATGAGCTCGCCCTGGAACCGGTCCAGCGCACGGATCTCGCCGAGCGCACGCACGGCGCCCAGGATGGCGGCGATGCCGCCCTTCATGTCGCATGCCCCGCGGCCATGGAGCTGGCCGCCGCGGACCACGCCCGACCAGGGATCGTCCGTCCAGGTCGCGGGATCTCCGGCGGGAACCACGTCCACGTGACCCGACAACACCAGCCGCTTCCCACCGGACCGGCCCACCCGGCCGATGACCACCGGCAGGGAGGTGCGAGCCACCTCCTCGCCCGGCCAGTCCGGGTCCGCGCGAACGGCGGCCGGGTCCGGATGGAACACCTCCACCGTCAGGCCCAGGGCCTCGAGCCGGTCGGCGAGCCCGGCCTGGATCGCGTCCTCGTCACCCGTGACACTCCGGGTCCGGACAAGCGCGGCCAGCTCCTCCGCGATCCCCACGAAGTCGACGGCGGCGGCGGCCGCTCGCGCCCCCGCGGAGAGGCCCGTGACCTTCACGCCCGGATCACCGGGCTCACCCGCGGAGCACCGGACGCGTGAGACAGGTGACCCCCCCGGATCCGTTCTCCCCGACCTCGCCCAGGGGGACCGCATGCACCTCGCAGCCGGCGTCCTCGAGGCGTCGCCGGGTCATGTCGTTGCCCTCGGCCACGACCACCACGCCGGGCCGCACCGCCAGGACGTTGCAGCCCAGCGTCGGGTACTCCTCCTCGGGCACCTCGATCAACCGGATACCCAGGTCCGCCAGCAGCGCGTACAGCCCGGCGGGCATCAGCGGCAGGAAGACGACCGCCAGGTCATCCGCCACCGGCGAGATGACCGAGAGCAGGTGGACGAGCTCCGCGGGTCCCTTCCAGTACGGCACGTCGAACACCCGGACGTCCCCGCCGGCGATCTCGGCCAGCTGCCGGGCACCGGCCTCGTTGGTGCGCAGGGTCCGGCCGATGCACAGCAGGTCCGGCCGCAGCCAGAACGTGTCGCCTCCCTCCAGCGTGCCCGGCGCCTCGATCCGTCCGAGCGTCGGGATGCCACGCTCCCGCATCCACGCCTCCAGCACGTCCGGCTCGCCCTCGCGGTTGGGCTTGCCCGGGCGGAGCGGGATGGCACCGCCGTCGGCAACAAGGAGCGGATCGAACACGTAGACGAGGTCGGGGTCGTCGGTCTCCGCATCGAGGACGTGGACGACCGAGCCCAGGCGGGTCAGCGTGTCCACCAGCCCGTCGTGCTCCCGTCGTGCCCGGTCGAGATCGACCGGTCGCAGGAAGCCGGCAGCCGGGTCGCCGAACGCTCGCCCGAACGCGGCCCCGGGCGCCTTGACCAGCACCTCACGCAGCGGGGCGGTCATGCTCTGGGCGCCCCAGGCGCGGGTGGACTGGTCGCTCATCCCACGAGGATACGGCGCGGGAGCGCTGCGGGCCTGTTCGACACGCCGTCCAGGATGGGGCACGATCTCCCCGTGCCGTCCAACGATGATGGGCGCGCTGCCGTCCGCATGGGGTGAACCGCGATGAACCGACACGCCACGACCGGCCCGATGCGCTCCCTCCGCACCGCCCTGCTCGGCGCCGTGCTCGTCGCGGGGCTGCTGCCGGGCCAGGTTGCCGCCGCCACGCGGGCCGCACCGCTGACCGACGGTGGCGGGACCGCCGCCCCGTCCTCGTCAACGGTCAAGCTCGTGAAGGTCGCCGACGTGTCGCAGCCGGTCCTCGCGATCGGTGCGCGCGACGGCTCCGGCCGCCTGTTCATCGTGACCAAGGCAGGCCGGATCCGGATCCTCAAGAGCGGCAAGCTGCTGGCCAAGCCGTTCCTCGACATCTCGGGCTCCGTGCGGAACAACGGTGAGCAGGGGCTCCTGGGACTCGCGTTCCATCCCTCGTTCAAGACCAACCGCAAGTTCTATGTCAACTACACCAACAGGAGCGGCGACACCGTCGTCCGGGAGTACAGGGCGTCGGCCACGAGCCCCAACGTCGTCGCGTCAGGCTCCGGTCGGACGATCATCAAGATCGACCAGCCCTACGCCAACCACAACGGCGGGATGCTGGCGTTCGGCAAGGACGGTTACCTGTACATCGGCATGGGCGACGGGGGGTCAGCCGGCGATCCCGGTAACCGGGCCCAGAACGTCAACAGCCTGCTGGGCAAGATGCTCCGGATCAACGTGAACGGCCGCACCGCGACGCGCAACTACCTGAACCCCTCGTCCAACCCGTACGTGGGCAAGCCCGGCCGGAACGAGATCTGGCAGCGCGGCCTGCGCAACCCGTGGCGCTTCTCGTTCGACCGCTCGAACGGCAACCTCTGGATCGGCGACGTGGGCCAGAACACGTACGAGGAGGTGGACCGGGCGGTCCGCACGAGGTCGGGGCCCGGCAAGGGCGTCAACTGGGGTTGGCGCGTGATGGAAGGCAATCACTGCTACCTCCCGGCCAGCGGCTGTAACCGGACCGGCAAGAAGCTGCCACTGGTCGAATACAGCCACGCCAAGAACGGCCGGTGTTCGGTCACCGGCGGGTACGTCTACCGGGGGTCCGCCATCCCTGCCCTGCGTGGCTGGTACGTCTTCGGCGACTACTGCAGCGGCGAGGTCTGGGCGGTGGCGTCGGGCGCGAGCCGGCCCGCCACGCCGGTCCTCCTGCTGGGACCGGGTTCCGGACGGCTGATCAGCTCGTTCGGCGAGGACAACGCGGGCGAGCTGTACCTGTGCGACATCGCGGCCGGCGCGGTGTACCGGATCGTGGCCGGCTAGGACCGAGCCTGCGGGCGCTGCCTACCGGGCGGCAATCTCGCGGAGCTCGGCGACCAGGCGGTCCACCTCGGCGGCCGTGTTGTAGTGCGTGAGGCCGATGCGGAGCACGCCCCTGGGCGCGAGGCCCAGCCGCTCCACGACGCCCGCGGCGTAGAAGTTGCCCCACCAGGTCGCGATCCCCCGCTCGCCGAGCGCCGTGGCGACGTCCTCCGGCGTGTGACCCGCAAAGGTGACGGCGGCGGTCGGCGTGCGCTCCGCGAACCGGGTGCGGTCCGTGATCCCCCACACTTTCGCGCCCGGGATGGCCTCGAGGCCGTCCAGCAGCCGCCCGAACAGCGGCATCTCGTAGGCGCGGATCGCGGCCATGCCCGCGTGCGTCTCGAGGCGCCGGCCCGTCATGCCCGGGAAGTCGCCGGCGAACGGCGCGCCGAACCGGCGACCCACTTCAGCGATGTACTCCACGGCCGCGAGCGACCCGGCGATGCCCTCGAAGTTGAGCGTGCCGGTCTCGAAGTGGTCGGTCGCGACCCGCAGCTTGTAGGTCGGCAGGGCGTCCAGCGCCTCGCGGCGCCCGTACAGCACGCCCACGTGCGGGCCGAAGAACTTGTAGACCGAGCAGGCGAGGAAGTCGGTGTCCACCGCCTGGACGTCGATCGGGAGGTGCGGCGCGGCGTGCACCGCGTCCACGAACGTCAGGCTGCCCGCCTCGTGGGCCCGGTGGACGAGTTCCGCCACCGGGTTGATGGTCCCCACGGCGTTGGACGCCCAGCCGAACGCGACCAGCTTCGGGCGCTCGTGGAGGATGGCGTCGAAGGCCTCGACGTCGAGCGTCACGTCGTCGGGCCGGATGTCCACGGTCCGCACGACGAGCCCGCGGTCCGCGGCGGCGCTGCGCCACGGCCCCACGTTCGCCTCGTGGTCCAGCGACGTCACCACGACCGTGTCCCCCGGCTGCAGCGAGGCGGCGACCGAGCGCGCCAGGTGCATCGTGAGGGTCGTCATGTTCGCGCCGAGCTTGATCTCCGAAGGGTCGGCTGCGTTGAGCAGGTCGGCGAGCGCCGCGTGCGCCTCGTCCACCACGGCATCGCTCCGGCGCGACGTCAGGAACGGGCCGTCGTGGTTCGCGTTCGACGTCCGGTAGTACGTGGTCACCGCCTCGATGACGGAATCCGGGACCTGGGTCCCGCCGGGGCCGTCGAACAGCGCCACGGGCACGCCGTCCTGCTCGATGGACAGGGCGGGGAAGCGGGCGCGCAGCGCCTCGACGTCGAACTCGGGCATGGGCGGGTCCTCGCGGTGGATCGTGAAGGCGATCGTAGCGCGAGGACCCGCCCACGCGAGGTGTCCCGGACACGTCGGGTGTAGTTGCGACGTCAACCAGTGTCCCGATGCGGTAGGATGAGGCCATGGCGACACCCGTGCCGACCCTCGCGCCCACGCCGGCCCCGGACGACCCGCGGCTGGCGACGTGGCGGTCGTTCATCCACTCGCATGCTCGCCTCCTCCGCCGCCTGGACGAGGAGCTGCAGGACGCCCACGGCCTCTCGCTCGCCGAGTACGACGCGCTTCTCCAGCTCGCGAATGCGCCCGGGCGCCGGCTCCGGATGAGCGTCCTCGCGGAACGGGTGCTCCTGTCGCGCAGCGGCATCACGCGGCTGGTGGACCGGCTGGTCGCGGCGGAGTTCGTGGAACGCTCGGCCTGCGTGTCCGATGCCCGCGGCGCCGAGGCCACCTTGACCGGCAAGGGACTGGAGCGGCTCCGCGAGGCGTCGCGGACGCACCTGGACGGTGTCCAGCGATACTTCCTCGGGCTGATCACGGACCAGGACCGGGATGCCATCGAGCGTGGCTGCAACGGGATCCTGGACGAGTTAGGCCGCGAGGCGACCGCAGATTCTGCGTGCACGATCGAGAACGACTGACGACGCAGCCCGGTCGCCCTCACGGGCGTCTCTATGCAGGCACCAGCGGCTTCGCCTACCCGGGCTGGGCGCCGCGCTTCTACCCTCCCGCGCTGCGGGCGACCAGACCTGCTCCCCCACTACGCATCGCGCCTGCCGGCGGTCGAGCTCAACAACACCTTCTACGCCCGCCCGACAGCGGCGAAGGTGGCCGTGTGGGTCGCGGCGACGCCCGGTGCGTTCCGGTTCGTGATCAAGGCGCAGCGCGGGGCAACCGTCCGTGCCCTCCACGGCTCAGCGGCGGAGTCCGTGCCGTGGCTGACGGAGACGCTGCCCGGCTTCGGGGAGCGGCTGGGCGCGGTCCTGTTCCGGATCGACGCCAAGTCCGCGCGCGACGACGGGCGCCTGACGGGGCTGCTGGCGGCGTGGCCGAGCGCCGTCCCGCTCGTGGTGGAGGCCCAGCACCCGACCTGGCACGTGGACGAGACGTTCGCCGCGCTGCGGGACGTGGGGGCGGTCCTGTGCACGACGGATCTCGACGACCAGGAGGAGACGCCGGACATCCGGCGCACCGGACCATTCCTGTACCTCCGTCTCCGGCGGACGAGCTACGACGATACGGCCCTCGATGCCTGGGCCGCCCGGATCTCGCCGTTCCTGGACGACGGCATGGACGCCTACGTCCTGTTCCGTCACGACGAGGACGGCGTGAGCGCCCTCCACGCCGAGGGGTTCGCGGCGCGCGTCGACCGGTTCCGCGCTCGCGACTGAGCCGCCCGGCGCCGGCAGAGCCTGGCGCAGCCCCGACTGGTATCAGCCGGCGCGCGAACCCTCCGCCGGACCGAAGACGACGACGACCCGCAGCTCCTCCGTGATGTCGTGGAAGCGGTGCGGGACGAGCGCCGGGACGAAGATCACGTCGCCGGGCCCACAGTCGCGGGTCTCGTCGCCGGCTGTGAACCGGCCACGCCCGGCATGGACCACGTAGACCTCGTCCTCCGTGTGCGGCTGTTGCTCGTCGATGGCGCCGGCCGCCAGGACGTAGAGCCCGAACGAGAGGTCGGGGACGCTGAGGAGCTCGACCCACGGGCGGCCGCTTGCCTCGCGGCGTGCGAGCGCCTCGGACAGGGTGAAACCGTGCATGGCGCTACCCTAACGGTCCATGAAGCGCAAAGCGACCCCCGCCACCCACCTCCCGATGCCGGCCTTGGCCGCGCTGCTGGCCGCCGTCCTGGCCGCCGGCTGCGCGAGCCCCGGCGCATCTGCGCCGGCCGCCTCGGTCAGACCCTCTCCTGCATCCAGCGCCGCGGCCTCACCCGTTCCATCGGCTGCACCAACGGCCGCGGCATCGCCCGCGGCGAGCCCGTCCGGGACCGAGCTCGACAGACCTGACCTCGCCGCAGTGCGCCTCAGCGTGGAGCCGCTGGCCGGCGGCCTCGACCAGCCGGTCTTCGTGACGAACGCGGGCGACGGGTCAGGACGGCTCTTCGTCGCGGAGCAGCCGGGCCGCATCCGCGTCGTCGAGAACGGCGAGGTCCGGGGGGACCCCTTCCTCGACATCACCGACCGTGTCACCTCCGGTGGCGAGCGCGGCCTGCTCGGCTTCGCGTTCCCGCCCGACTTCGGACCCGAGCGGCCCACGGTGTACGTCCACTACTCGGGTGCGGACGGCGCGACGGTGATCAGCGAGTTCCGCCTCGATCCGAACGACACTGGCCGGCTCGATCCCGCCACCGAGCGGGTGATCCTCACGGAGCCCCAGCCCTACCAGAACCACAACGGCGGCTGGATCGGCTTCGACGCCACCGAGGCGCTGCTGGTTGCCCTGGGCGACGGCGGTTCCGGCGGCGACCCCGAGAACCGCGCCTCGGACCTGGGGAACCTGCTGGGCAAGATGCTGCGCATCGATGTGCTCGACCCGCCCGAGGGGCAGGCCTACGCCATCCCCGCCGACAACCCGTACGTTGGCCGCACCGACGCCCGCCCCGAGATCCTCCATTCGGGCCTGCGCAACCCGTTCCGTGCGAGCGTCGACCCGGCCACGGGGAACCTGTGGATCGGGGACGTCGGCCAGAACGCGTGGGAGGAGGTCGACGTCGCCCCTGCCGGCGCGCGCGGCCTCGACTTCGGCTGGCGGCGCTGGGAGGGCCGGCACTGCTTCAACCCGGCGACCGGCTGCGACCCGGAGGGGGTCACGATGCCCGTGGCGGAATACGGGCACGGGGCCGGGTGCTCGGTGATCGGCGGCGTGGTCTACCGGGGCGCGGCGATCCCGGCACTGCGGGGCGCGTACCTGTTCTCGGACTACTGCACCGGGACGCTGTGGGCGATCGACGCCGGCGGTGACGCCGTCCAGGCACCCGTCACCCTGCTCGAGACGGAATCCGCGATCAGCTCCATCTCGACCGGCGAGGATGGCGAGGTGTACCTGACGGACCTGTCGCGGGGCCGGGTGCTGCGGCTGGTCACGGGAGGCTGAGCGGCCGGACGTCGCTTGACGGCCTCCTCAGACGAGGCCGACGGGCAAGAGCTCCCATTCCGCGCTCACCGTGACGCTGACCTCGATCTGCCCGGGCAGCACCGGGGTCGGCGCGTCGGCCGGGGCAGCCATGGCCATGCGGACCTCGCGCCAGGGGGCCGGCGACGTGGGCGCCCCCTCCGCGATCCCGCGCAGCGGGCCCAGGCGTCCGCCGGCGGCGTCCGCGATGGTCTCCGCGCGCCGCCGAGCGTCGGCCACCGCAGCCCGCCGGGCCTCCTCGGCCGCTGCCGCTTCGTCGGCGAGCAGGAACGTGACCCCGTCGAGGCCGGTCGCGCCAGCCTCGAGGCCTGCATCCAGGATCCGGCCCACGGCGTCGAGATCCCGGATCGTGACGCCCAGCCGGTTGCTGACCGTGAACCCGTTGCGAACCATCCGGGTCCCGTCGTGCTCCCAGTTGGGGGACACGTCGAGGCCTGCCGTCCGCACGTCATCGGCGGCGACGCCGGCACCCTGCAGGGCCGAGACCACCGCGGCGGCGATGACGGCCGCGGCGGACCGGGCCTCGGCCGCGCTCTCACGAATCGCCTCCGCCACGAACACGGCCCGGGCGAGGTCCGCAGCGCGCCCCGCGCTGCCGGTCCCGGAGACGCGTACGCTGGCCCGATCCTCGCTGGTCATGCCTCAGGATACCGAGCTGGCGTTGGGGCTGGGCTTGGTCGCGGTCGCGACGAGCTTGAACGGCCTGAGGAACAGGACCAGCGCGGTCACGAGGTAGGTCAGCCAGACCACGAAGGTGATGACCTCGGGCTGTGACGTGTAGCCGAACAGCGCTCGCAGGAACTGCCCGACGATCAGCACGATCCCTCCTGGCGCACCGTCGAGAGCCTTGTGCGGCAGGGTCGCCGACGCGTCGAACAGGGTCTGGGTGCCGACGGTGATCCATCCGATCTCCACGAACTCGTGGACGGCGTTGGACAGCAGCCCGGCAGCGATGAAGATCAGGGCGATGCCCGTCCAGCGGAAGAAGGTGCGCAGGTTGACGCGGCTCGCGCCTCGGTAGAACCCGATGCCCAGCAACACGGCGATCCCCAGGCCCACGACTGCACCCAGCAGGACCGACGGGGCGGCCGCATCGGCGGAGGCGGCCTGACCGACGAGGAACAGGCCGGTCTCGAGGCCCTCCCGGATCACGGCGGTGAACGCCAGGACCGCCAGGCCCACCGCGGTTCCCTGGGACAACGCCCGGTCCACGGCCGCCTGCAGCTCGTTCCGGACGCCGGCCGCCTGGCGGCGCATCCAGAACAGCATCCAGGTCACCACCGCCGCCGCGAGCAGCATCGCCAGCCCCTCGAAGATCTGCTCGTACGGCTCCTCCAGCCCGCCGATCGTGACGAACAGCGCAACGCCGGCCAGGAACGAGACGGCGATGGCTGCGAACGTACCCGCCCAGATCTTCGCGAAGTGGCGTCGGTTCCCCGTCCTGGACAGGTAGGCCAGGATGATGCTCACGATCAGGGCCGCCTCGACCCCCTCGCGCAGTCCGGTGAGGAGACCGCTGGTGAAAGACCCGACATCCACGTGGTGAGGCTCCGGCTACGCAGGGAGGGGCGCGGGACGCGCTGCGGGGACGGGAGGACTGGACTCCGGCGTCATCCTACGTGCGTGTGCAAGCATCGTCAAGTGAGGTTGATACGAGCTGTGCAGGGCACGTTGATGCGCACGCAGCGTTCCGTCCGCGGCGGTTCGTCGGTACCGCGCAGGCCGGGCGCCCTCGATCGGGCTCGGGTACCGTGATCCGATGGCTGCGATCGGATCGATGCTCGCCGTGCTCCACGCCTGGGTCGCCGTCGCCGGCGCCATCGTCGCAGCGATCCTGGTGGTCGTCGGCCTGCTCGACGGGGCCGGTGTCGCCAGGGCTGGCAGGTGGCTGGACCGGCTCGCAGCGATCCTGTTCGTGACGATGGTCGCCGCCGTGCTGCTCGGGCCGGGGATCGTGGCCGGCGTCGGCATGCCGTCGAGCCCGGTGCACTTCCTGCTCGCGGGGGTTGCGGTGCTTGCCGTGCCGGCCCTTCGGTTCCTGGCGGCCCGCCGGGAATCGACCCACCGGGGCTGGTGGATGGCGGCGGGTGCGGCGGTGACCCTGCTGGCGCTGGTCAGCCTCTGGTCGACCGGGTCCTGAGGCCGCCTCCGCCGGCGCGCCGGGAAGATGACCCGCAGCGTGGCCCGGGCACGGCCCCGCCGATCCCCGCGCGTCAGGCGGAGGTGGACTCGATCCGGAAGACCGGATGGTCGGCCGGGTCCGGCAGCAGCTCCATGGAGCGCCGGCAGTTGCAGGTGATCGTGCTCGCGTAGGTGCTCACGACCTCGTCGCGCTCCGCGCCCTGGAGCTCGACCACGCGGACGTGCTCGCCGCCGCGACCGGTGCGCAGGTCCGCCTCGCCTGCAGCACGCAGGTTCCGCGCCCAGTGCGTCTCGCCGCGCGGCGAGACGAGGTAGCGGGTCCCGTGCCACGCGAACGGCGGATCCATCGGGACCTTGAGGACCTTGCCGCTCTTCCTCCCTCGCACCACGAGCACCGTCTGCCGGCCGAGGGCGACCGTGATCGGGTTCAGGACCTTGTTCAGGAGCGCACTGGGTCGGACGTAGGGCCTCGTACCGCCCCCGGCGCCGCGAGGGGTGGTCTCCAGGTGTCCGTAGATGCCCATCGCCGGCCTCCTCCCCCCATCCGAGGTGAGAGGCGCCTGGGGGACGCGCGGGTGCCCGATCGCACCCTGACCCTACGCCGGCTGATTGCCCGGGTCGAGAGCCGTTCGTCCCTGCGGCCAGCGAACGCCAAGGCCGCGGGACGATCGCCCAATGGCTGACTGCGCTGGACCGGGCCTCATACCACGCCGGCCGTCGCCGCTCCGACCAGGGCCATGGCCCCGGCGCTCCCGGCCACAACCACCAGCGGTGGGATACGGCCGGTGAGCAGGCCCGCGGCGCCGATCGTGGCCACCACGATCGCGGGGATCGACGTGAGCCCGCCCGTGCCCACCGGCGTGATCAGCGCCGCCGCCAGGATGCCAACCACGACGGCGTTCGTCCCGGCGAGGGCCGCCGCCACCCCCGGCCGCCCGCGCAGCCGACGCAGGACCGGGAGCGCAGCGAGCACGAGCAACGCGCCGGGCAGAAAGATCGCGACGGTCGCCAGGAAGGCCCCGGGGACCCCGCCGGGCCCCGACGACGACACGACACCCAGGTACGCGGCGAAGGAGAACAGCGGACCGGGGACGGCCTGGGCGGCGCCGTAGCCCGCCAGGAACGCGTCCGGCGTCACCCAGCCGGGCGTCACGACCCCGGCGTCGAGCAGCGGCAGGACCACGTGTCCGCCCCCGAACACGAGCGCGCCCGCCCGCACGAGGGCGGCGAGGAAGCCGAGCTCGGGCTGGCCGGTGACCCGGGCCGCGATCTCGGCCCCGACCAGCACGGCGACCCAGGCCACCACGAGAGCGATGGCGGTGCGGCGTCTATCGGCGAACCCGAGGTTCGGCGCTGCGAGCCGGGGCGACCTCGCGGCAGCGGGAGCGGCGGCGTGGGTGCCATCTGGGGCGACAAGGTCCACGGCGCCAAGGCGCCGCAGGCCCAGCCACCCGACCAGCGCCCCGCCGACGATCAGCAACGGCTGGACAACGGCCACGGGCACGGCGAGGGCGATGAGGCCGGCACCCACGGCGAGGGCAATCCTCGGCGCATCCGGCGTCAGCCGCCGTGCCATGGCGACGACGGCCTGGGCAACGACCGCCACGGCCGCGGCCTTGAGGCCCGCCACGGCTCCCGCCATCGCTCCGTCGGTCGGGATGCTCGCGCCGGCGGCGGCCAGGCCCAGCATGGTCATCAGCACGACACTTGGCAGCGTGAACCCGACGAACGCGGCGAGCGCCCCCGCCCACCCAGCCCGCAGCCTCCCGACGGCGATCATCAGCTGGGTGCTGGCCGGCCCGGGGAGCGCCTGGCACAAGGCCATGAGCTCGGCGAAGGCCGCCTCGTCCAGCCAGCGGTGCCGGACGACGAACGCGGCGCGCTGGTAGCCCACGTGGGCGATCGGCCCGCCGAAGGACGTCAAGCCCAGCCGGAGTGACACGGCAAGGACCTCGAACCAGCGTGGCCGACGGCTCATCGGATCCTCGGTCGTCGGTCGTCGGTCGTCGGGGTGGCGGCAGCGGGCCGCGCTCCGAGGGCGCGGCGTCGCTTCCCGTCAGGCCGTCAGCGCGTCCGGGCCGTCCGGGTCCAGGCCCAGCTCGCGGATCCCCGCGGCCGCAACCCCAGGGTCGAGCTCACCACGCCGGACCAGGCCAGACAGGGCGGCCGCCGCGATGTTCGGGGCGTCGATCTCGAAGTGCGCCCGGAGTGCCTCGCGCGTGTCGCTGCGCCCGTAGCCGTCCGTGCCCAGGACGATGTACGGCTGCGGCGCCCAGGGCGCCACGAGGTCCGGTAGCGTCTTGATCCAGTCGGTGGCCACGATCACCGGGCCGCCCTCGGCACCCAGCACCTGCGCGACGTACGGGACGCGCGGCGCCTTGTCGGGGTTGAGCCGGTTCCATCGCTCCGCCCCCAGGGCCTCGTTGCGGAGCAGTTGGAACGACGTGGCCGAGTAGACCTCGGCGGCGATGCCGAACCGCTCGGCGAGCACGTCGCGTGCCGCGATCACCTGTTGCATGATCGAGCCCGACCCCACGAGGCGGACGCGCCCCTTGACGTCGGCGAGCTCGGGCGCGGCAGCGAACCGGTAGAGGCCCCGCACGATGCCCTCGTCGACGCCATCGGGCTTGGCCGGCTGCGGGTAGTTCTCGTTGTACACGGTGACGTAGTAGAAGACGTCCTCTCCGTCGGTGTACATGCGCGTGATGCCGTCGCGGACGACTGTGGCCAGCTCGTAGGCGAATGCCGGGTCGTAGGCCCGGATCACCGGCACCGTGGAGGCGAGCACCTGGGTGTGGCCGTCGTCGTGCTGGAGACCCTCGCCGGCGAGCGTCGTCCGCCCGGCCGTCGCGCCGATCATGAATCCGCGCCCGCGCTGGTCGCCGAACGCCCACGCCTGGTCGCCGGTCCGCTGGAACCCGAACATCGAGTAGAACATGTAGAAGGGGATCATCGGCTCGCCGTGCGTCGCGTACGACGTCCCGGCTGCCTGCAGCGAGGCCATCGAGCCCGCCTCGTTGATCCCCTCCTCCAGCACCTGGCCGTCGATCGCCTCGCGATAGGACAGCACGAGGTCCGAGTCCACGGGGTCGTAATGCTGTCCGTGGGCGGCGTAGATGCCGACCTCCTTGAACAGCGGGTCCAGGCCGAAGGTGCGCGCCTCGTCGGGGACGATGGGCACGATCCGCTTGCCGATCCGGTCGTCGCGGATCAGGTTGCGCAGCAGGCGGGTGAAGACCATGGTCGTGGAGACGGCCGTGGCGCTGCCCCCATCGAACTCGCCGTCCACCTCGGCTGCCGGCGCCGGGAGCGGTGCCGAGCGGACGACGCGCCTCGGGACAGGCCCGCCGAGCGCCGCACGGCGCTCCTGCATGTAGCGGACCTCCTCCGAGTCTGGACCCGGGTGGAAGTAGGGCGTCTCGTCGGTGATCTGGGCGTCGGGGATCGGCAGCTCAAGGCGATCACGGAAGACGCGCAGCTCGTCCTCGCGCAGCTTCTTGGCCTGGTGCGTGATGTTGCGGCCCTCGACGCCGCGGCCCAGGGTCCAGCCCTTGACCGTCTTGGCCAGGATCACCGTGGGGGCGCCGCGGAACTCCGTGGCCGCCTTGTAGGCCGCGAACACCTTGTGGTAGTCGTGGCCGCCGCGCCGCAGGTGCAGGATGTCGTCGTCGGTCAGGTGCTCGACGAGCCGGCGCAGCCGCGGATCGGGACCGAAGAAGTTGTCGCGGACATACGCGCCCGTGGACACGGAGTACTTCTGGAACTCGCCGTCGACGGTCGTGTTCATCTTCTCGACGAGCACGCCATCGACATCGCGGGCGAGCAGGTCGTCCCACTCGCGGCCCCACACCACCTTGATCACGTTCCAGCCGGCGCCACGGAACAGGCCCTCCAGCTCCTGGATGACCTTGCCGTTGCCGCGTACCGGGCCGTCGAGGCGCTGCAGGTTGCAGTTCACGACGAAGGTCAGGTTGTCCAGGCCCTCGCGGGCGGCCAGCGAGATGCCGCTGATCGATTCCGGCTCGTCCATCTCGCCGTCGCCCAGGTAGGCCCAGACGCGCTGGGCGGACGTGTCCCGGATCCCGCGGTTGTGCAGGTAGCGGTTGAACCGGGCCTGGTAGATGGCGGCCAGCGGGCCCAGGCCCATCGAGACCGTCGGGAACTCCCAGAAGTCCGGCATCAGGCGCGGGTGCGGGTACGAGCTCAGGCCCTTGCCGCCGGTCTCGCGCCGGTAGTGGTCGAGATCCGTTTCCGACAGGCGCCCCTCGAGGAAGGCCCGGGCGTAGATGCCAGGCGCCGCGTGGCCCTGGAAGAAGATCTGGTCGCCGCCGCCCGGGTGGTCCTTGCCCCGGAAGAAGTGGTTGAAGCCCACCTCGTACAGGGTCGCCGCCGAGGCGTACGTCGACATGTGCCCGCCGATGCCCGGGAAGCGCACGTTCGCGCGCAGGACCATCGCGACGGCATTCCAGCGGATCAGTCGGCGGATCCGGCGCTCCAGCTGCTCATCGCCCGGGAACCACGGCTCCTGCTCCGGGCTGATCGTGTTGATGTAGCGCGTCTGGGTGAGGGCCGGCACGCCGATCTGCAGCTGACGGGCTCGCTTGAGCAGCTTGAACATCAGGAACCGCGCGCGGTTCTCGCCCGCCTGGTCCAGGACCTGGTCCAGCGACTCGAGCCACTCTCGGGTCTCGGTCTCGTCGATGTCGGGCAGCTGCTGCTTGAAGTCGTCGATGTACATCGGGGCTCCGTGGGCACGATGGCGACCGTTTGCCGTGGGCAATTGACAGGTTAGCCCCGATGCCGGTGGGGCGCCGTCGTGGGGTGGCGGCGGGGGGGTCGTGGGCACCGAGGGCCCGTGGGCGCCGCCGGGGGCCCGTGGGCGCCCCCGCGGCCCGTGGGCGGACCATTCGTCGCCCACAGACTGCACCTGGTCCGGCCAGTGAGCCCGCGACGCGGGGAAGGCGGTAGTTGCGGGCTCGATGTCCTGTGAGCTGGTCCGAACGTCGGTCGCCCGTGACAAGTGGGCCACCCGGCGGCCACGGGGCCGAGCCCGGCGGCCACGGGGCCGAGCCCGGCGGCCACGCCAGAATCACAGCATGACGAGTCCGCTCGCACCGGGAACACGCCCCCGCCGGATCGATCCCAACACCTCGCGCGTGTCGAGCGGCAGCAATGCGCGGAGCTCCTCCCGATGCAGGGCGATCGCCTTCCGGTTGGCCGGCGTGTCGGCGACGATCACGATCAGCACATCAACCTCGCCGTCCCGCAACTTGAGCGCGAGCCTCCGTTCGAGCGCCTGGATGTCGAGTGCCTTGGTCTCGGCCTCGCAACCAGCCCTGCGGCCGAGGAGCTGCAGCGTCGCATCCCACGCCCGCCGGTCGCCTGGAATGGGGAGCGGTACCTCGGTCCGCCACGTCGCGCCCAACGGCAGGAGCCCGTGGAACCGCTCCAGGAGCCGCAACTGGCCGGCATCGCGCACTGGGTCGCCATCCGGGAACGTGCGCACGGACACATCCAGGCCGACGGCCGCGGCCGCACGACAAGCCTGCTCGAAGGAGAGCTGCTCCAGCTGTCCCCGCTCGACCCGGCCGAACTGCGACCGGGACATGCCAGCCTCTTGTGCGGCAGCAGCCTGACTCGCGCCTGCGATGCGCCGGGCGGTACGGATCTCGGTCCCGATCCGGGTACGGATCGTCGCCCAGCGGCGGCGACCTTCCTCGTCGGCGCTGTGGCGACTACCCATGGCAGAAGGTTGACACGCTCGAGTCATCTGCCACTTACGTGGACACGGACGATGGCGACCTGCCCCGATCCACCACGGCTGTGGTTCGACCACCACGCCTGGCCCTGCCCCGAGACCCACCGGGGCCGCCTGCCGGCCCATTCGTGGGACGCGATCGACGCCCGGTTCGGCCCGCGGGCCCAAAGGGTTCGAAACACGGCTTCCGATGGCCCATCGTCCGCGCTGGCGGACCAAGCGTCGGTCCCACGCGACAGATGGTCCGACAGGCGGCCGGCGCCGGGCCCGGCTCGAACCCTGTGCCCGTCCGGCGCGCGCCAGTCTGGAACGGGCCCGCTGGACCCGGCCCGTCCGGCGTGCGAACGTCCGGGGCGGGTCGGCGAACCCTGCGCCTGGCTCGAACCCCGAGCCAGCGCCGAAACCAGGGCGGCCAGAGCCCGGCCGGGTGCGGACCGGGGGCCAAAGGAACCCCGGAAACGGCGACACGGGGGGCGACGAACGGCCTCGGGCGCGCTAGCGTAGTGTCATGCTCCGCTACCGCCCCGGTGTCGCGCTCATCATCGTCGACGTCCAGAACGACTTCGCCGATCCTCGCGGCTCGCTCGCCGTGCGCGGCGCGGTCGACGTGATCCCGGCGATCAACGGCGAAGCGGTGCTCGCCCGGAGCAGCCGGGCGCTGGTCGTCCTGACCCAGGACTGGCACCCACCGCGGACCCCGCACTTCATCCGTGACGGCGGACCGTGGCCGCCGCACTGCGTCTTCGACACGTGGGGCGCCGAGCTCCACCCGGCCCTTGACGTCCCGCACGGCACGGCGATCGTGCGCAAGGGCAGCAACGGAGAGGACGGCTACTCGGCCTTCACGATGCGCGATCCCGGCTCGGGCAAGGACGTCCCGACGATGCTCCAGCCGCTGCTGCAGGCGGCGGGGGTGGATGAGGTTGTCGTGGTGGGCTTCGCGACCGACTACTGCGTGCGGGCGACCTCGCTCGACGCGATCCGCCTCGGTTTCGGGGCCACGGTGCTGACCGATGCGATCAAGGCCGTCAACGTCAGGGAGGGCGACGGCGATCGGGCCCTGGCGGAGCTGGAGGCGGCCGGGGCCGTGCTCGAAACGAGCCGGGCAAGGTAGCGGGATCGTGCGTCGCGTCCTCGCCCTCGTAGCCCTCGCCGTCGTCGTCGCCGTCAAGGCCGTCATCGTCGATCGCCTCCTCGCGCGTCCGCCGCGGCGGCCGGCAGCCGGAGGCCCTGCGCATGCTGGTCGTCGTGGACGCCCCGATCGAGACGGCGTGGCGCGTCCTCGCCGACATCCCGCTCCAGCCGCTCTGGATGCACGAGATGAAGGAGGTCCGCATCACCACCCCGGGCCCCACGCGCGTCGGGACCCGCGGCGAGGCCACGGTCCGGATCTTCGGCGTGTCGGTGACGGACCCGGTCGAGGTGGTCGAGTTGGAGCCACCCACGCGGTTTGCGATCCGCCACGAGGGCCTGTTCACCGGCGGCGGCGTCATCACGCTGGAGCCCGGGGCGGACGGCACGACCACCATCGTCCGCTGGGAGGAGACGCTCATCCCGCCGGTCCTGCCGCACCTCGGCGCCCTGCTCCAGGGTCCCGTCCTGCGCGAGATCTTCCAGGCGGATCTCCACCGGTTCCGGCAGCTGGTCGAGACGGGCTCGCTGGACTAGCCCGCGCGATGCAGGTCCATCTGGTCGACGCCACCTACGAGCTGTTCCGCGCCCACTTCTCGCCCCGCCCGCCAGTGCTCGGCCGCGACGGAGTCGTCCTCTCGGGCGTCAGCGGCCTGGTGGAGCAGCTGTGCTACCTGCTCCGGGAGCAGGGCGCCACCCACGTGGGCTGCGCGACGGACCGCGTGATCCGCTCCTTCCGCAACGACCTGTACCCGGGCTACAAGACCGAGGCCGGCATGGACCCGGCGCTCCTGACCCAGTTCCCGGTCGCGGAGGCCGCCATCGAGGCCCTGGGGCTCGTCCTGTGGCCGATGGTGGAGTTCGAGGCCGACGACGCGATCGCTGCCGCGGCGGAGCGGTTCGCCACGAATCCGCGGGTCGAGCGGGTCGTGATCTGCACCCCGGACAAGGACATGGCCCAGTGCGTCCGAAACGAGCACGTCGTGCTCTGGGACCGCCGCCGGGATCTCGTCTACGACGACGCCGGAGTCCGTGCGAAGTGGGGCGTGCCTCCCTCGAGTGTCGCTGACCGCCTGGCCCTCGTCGGCGACGCGGCCGATGGCTTTCCGGGACTCCCGGGCTGGGGCAACAAGTCCGCCTCGGCCGTGCTGGCACGCTACGGGACCCTGGAGGCGATCCCCGCGCACGCCGGCGAGCTGGGACGTGCCGGGCCTCCGCGGCGCCCCCGCCCTCGCCGCCACCCTGCGTGAGCGCATGGACGAGGCGCTCCTGTACCGCGATCTGGCCCGCCTGCGCACGACCGTCGACGGCGTGCATGATCCCGCAGGTCGACGTGGACGAGCTCCGCTGGCGGGGCGCGGACCGGGCCGGTTGGACCGCCTTCTGCGGCGAGTGGGGACTGGAGCGCCTGGCGAACCGACCACATCGCTGGCTGGGCGAGGACCCGGTGGGTAGATTCGGCGCGTGAACGACCTCGGCGCCATCCTCATCACGGGGGTCTTCGGGGCAGGAAAGTCGTCCGTCGCCGAGGAGATCGCCGATCTGCTCGAGGCGAGCGGCCCGTCGTACGCGGCCATCGACCTTGACTGGCTCTGCTGGTCGAACGCACGCGGAGCCGACCACGACGAGCACGAGATCCTGGCGCGGAACCTCGCCGCCGTCACTGGGAACTACCGCGAGGCCGGCGTCGAACGCTTCGTGCTCGCGGGTTCAGTGGCGGATGCCGTCACGCTCGAGGCCGTCCGTGCCGCGATGGCCGTGCCTGTGCTCGTGGTCAGGCTGACGGCTCCGCTTGCGATCATCGAAGAGCGACTCAGCTCCTCGCCGACGCGCGGTCGTGCCGACGACCTGGCGCGAGCGCGGGAGTGGCTGACTGAGGGCACCGGAGCCGGCCTCGAGGATGAGGCCATCGAGAACGTCGGGCCCATTCGGGCGACCGCCCTCCGTATCCTCGCGCTCGCCCGGTGGTCAGCGGGCTGACGCTCGATCCCCACGAGCCGCGCGTCACCCCGCTGCGGCCTCCCGGGACAGCCCGAGCAGCTCCGCGTGGTGTGCCGCCGGGGCCGCGACGATCCCGAACGCGCGGGTCGCCTTGTCGACATCGAACCACGAGCCGCCGACGGTGTCGGTGACCACCGCACCGCCGCGCTCCGCGATCAGCCCGGCTGCCGCGACGTCCCAGGCGGACATGCCGCCCGACTGCAGGAACGCGTCGAAGCGGCCGTTCGCGACATACGCGAGCGCCAACGCCGCCGATCCGGTGTTGCGCGACGCGCGCACCGCCCGCCGGACCGCGCGGCCGCGGGTCGCGACCGCCCGGCCGCCGAGCGACAGCGAGATCACGCAGTCCGTGAGCCTGGCCTTGGCCGAGGCGTGGACGACGCGGTCACCCAGCATCGCCGGCCCGTCGGCGGTGGCCCAGTAGGTCTCGCCGCGCATCGGATCGCACACGGCGCCCACGGCCGGCCGGCCGTCCACCACGAGGCCCACCGAGACGCAGAAGTACGGGATCCCGTTCGCGTAGTTGATGGTCCCGTCGAGCGGGTCCACGATCCAGGTCCGGCCGGACACGAGTGCCCGTGACACCGCGTCCGCGGCCGATGCGTCACCAGCTCCGGCGCCCTTGCCATGGTGCGCCCCGGACTCCTCGGCGAGGATCCCGTCCGTGGGATAGCGCTCGCGGATCGCGCCCATGATCAGCGCCTCGGAGAGATGGTCCACCTCGGTCACCACGTCCCGGGCCGACTTGTAGTCGATCTCCTCCACGCGCTCGTAGCGCTCGTACAGCAGCCGGCCGGCCCGCTCGGCGATCTCCCTCGCGAACGCGGCATCGGCGGCGAACCGTGACGCCGCCTGGGGGCCTGGGACCACGGGCACCGTCACGGGCCGCAGTCGGCGATGAGCTCGCGCGGCACGCTGCCGAAGCTCGCGACGACGACGTCGAAGGTGATCGCGCCGCCGGCGGGAACCTCCGGGCTCTCGATGAAGGTGGCCTCGGGGCCGATGCCGCCCAGCGACGGGTCGTCGATCCGGCACGTCGTCGTCCCGGGCGAGGTTCCCTCGTTGGAGATCGTGACGGCCACGCGCAGGCCCACAGGATCGGCCGTCACGCCCGCCACGGACGAGCTGAACGGCCCAACGGTCGAGATGATCACGCGGGCGGCGACCGCCATGATCACGACCGCGATGACGATCCCCACGAACACGGTACCGTGCGCCTGGGACGCGGCAGGCGCCTTCAGGCCGAGCGGATTGCAGCGCTCGCACATCGACTCGTGGACCGGGATCCGCGCGCCGCAGCGGACGCAGCCGTGCATCGGCTCCGGGGCGGCGTCGACCGGCGTGGGGGTCGAGGTCATGGCACTCGGCGTTCGAGGGTCTCGAACAGGCGAACGTCGGCGGGGCTGGCGACATGGCCGTCTCCCCGCGTGTGTCGCAGCGCCTCGCCGGCACCCAGGGCGTCGAGGTCGGCCGGGAAGCGGCCCACCATGTCCAGCACGACCTTGCGGATCCGCTCGGCGTTCTGCTCGAACACCGCCAGCACGTCGTGGGCGGTCACGGCGTGGGTGCCTTCGAGCACCCCGGCGTCGTAGTCCGTGATGAGGGAGATGTTGACCACGGCCATCCCCAGCTCCCGGCACAGGTAGGCCTCCGGGTACTGGGTCATGTTGATGACCTCCCACCCGGCGTCGCTGAACCACTTGCTCTCCGACCTGGTGGAGAAGCGCGGGCCGCTGATGACGACCACGGTGCCGCCGTCGTGGACGGTGATCCCGTGCTCCCGGATCACGTCGAGGGCGATGCCCCGGAGCGTGGGGTCGTAGATCTCGGCGGACGAGACGTGCGAGACGATCGGGCCGTCGAAGAAGGTGTCCGCCCGTCCGCTGGTGCGGTCCACGAACTGGTCCGCGACGACGAAGTCGCCGGGCTCCACGTGGAGCTGGAGTGAGCCCGCGGCGCAGGGGCTGATGACGGCCTTGACGCCCAGGGATCGCATCGCCCAGACGTTGGCCCGGTAGTTGACCTTGTGCGGCGGGATCGTGTGGCGGCGGCCGTGGCGCGGCAGGAACGCGACCGGGCGACCCGCGACGGTCGCGAGGAAGAACGAGTCCGACGGCGGGCCGTACGGGGTGTCGATCTTCGCCTCCCGGACGTCCTCGAGCAGGGAGTAGAAGCCCGAGCCCCCGAAGATGCCGATCTCTGCCAGGTCCGCCACGTGTGCCTCCTTCGTCGACTGCCGGGGGCATTCTCGCACGGGCCCCGCCCGGAGACGGTCGCCGTGGACGGCGCCCGTCCCGGCGGGTAGGCTCCGTGTGCGTCGTCCGATCCCGCGCAACCCCGAGGAGGCCCCCGCGTGCCCGCTCCCTTCGCCGGCTGGAGCCCCGCCGGCATCGTCGCGCTGATCACGATCGTCGCCGGCATCGTGCTGCTGATCGCCTATGCCGTGCAGCGCGGCCTGGTCCATCGCGAGCTCGAGGGGATCGAGGCGCCATCCGACGGACCCGCGGATCCCGGCGTGCCGACGCAGGACGCTCCGGCCCCGGCCGCGCCCGCTGTCGCCGCCCGGCCACACCGCTCGCGCACGCTGGGCATGGTGGGCGCGATCCTGCTGGCCGTGGGTCTCGGGCTGGGGGCGATCGCCGCCGTGGGCACCTGGGGGACCGGCGACGCGACCACGGGCGGACCGGGCCTCGCGCCCGGCGGACTGCGCCCAGTCGTGGGACGGCTGCCCCAAGGCGACGCCGAACCCGTAGGCCGGGGACGACCTCGAACGCACGCGGGCCGCAGGCACCCACGCGACGCGGGCCTGCTCCCCTGCCCGGTCGGTACCATTGGCGGATGCCCACCTCCGATCCCGTCCTCTCCCCGGCCTTCCGCGCCTTCCTCGATGCGCCGCACTTCGCGTCGGTCGCCAGCGTCGACCCCGACGGCACGCCGCGCCAGGCGGTCGCCTGGTACCGCCTGGAGCCCGACGGCCGGATCCTGCTCAACAGCTGCACGCCCCGGCGCTGGTGCCTCAACCTCATGGAACGGCGGCGGATCGCCCTGTCCGTCATCGACGGCGCGGACGGCTACCGCTGGCTCGGTCTCAACGGCGACGTGGAGGAGGTCATCGAGGACGTGGACCGGGCCCGCGAGGACATCGTCGCGCTCGCCCACCGCTACCACCCCGAGGGCCCGAGTGAGTCCCTGATCGCCACGTTCCGAAGCCAGCCACGCGTCTCGTTCCTCATCCGGATCACCGGCATCCACGACCACCTGGGGGATTGACCCATGTCCGACGTCAAGATCGGCTTCCTGCTCTGGCCCCAGACCGAGTCCTGGCCGGCCATCCGCGACGCGGCCGTCCGTGCCGAGGGGGCGGGTGCCGCGAGCCTCTGGACCTGGGACCACCTCAACGCGATCGTCGGGCCGTGGGAGGGCCCGATCCTCGAGGGCTGGTCGATCCTCTCGGGCTGGGCGCAGGTCACCAGCAAGGCCACCCTGGGCCTGATGGTCGCCGCCAACACCTTCCGCAACCCCGGCCTCACGGCCAAGCTCGCCACGACCCTCGACCATCTCTCCGGCGGGCGCGCCGTCCTCGGCCTCGGCGGCGCCTGGTTCGAGCGCGAGCACGAGGCGTTCGGCATCGACTTCGGGGCCGGGTTCGGCGAGCGGCTGGATCGACTGGACGAGTCGGCGATGCTCCTGCGCCGGCTGCTGGACGGCGAGCTCGTCACGCACGAGGGACCCGTCTACCCGATGAAGGAGGCGCTGGTGGCGCCGCGCCCGGTGCAGGCGCGCCTGCCGATCATGATCGGCGGCAGCGGGCCCAAGAAGACGCTCCGGACGCTGGCGAAGTACGGGGACCAGTGGAACGCGATGGGCCGCCTGGAGAAGCTCGCCGAGCGTGACGCAACCCTGCGCGAGCACTGCGCCGCGGTGGGCAGGGACCAGTCTGAGATCGAGCGCACGACGACGGTCGACGTCGTGATCCGCAACACGCGGGACGCGGCGCTCCACGCGTACAAGGGCCGCCTCGCCGCCAACGGCGAGGAGTTCGACGAGACCTGGAACGTCTTCTGCGGCACCCCGGCCGAGATCGCGAGCCGGCCTCCGGCCCCTCGTGGAGCTCGGGTTCCGGCACATCTTCGTGGACACGCCCGCGCCCTACGACCTCGAGACGATCGACCGGATCGGCGAGGTCCTCGAGCATCTCAACGGGTGACAGGGTGATGGGCCGGGTGACCGGGGAGGCCGCGTGACCGGCCCGGTCGTCGCGCTCGCCGGCGGCGTCGGCGGCGCGAAGCTGGCCGATGGACTCCAGACCCACCTGGGAGATCGGCTCGCGGTCATCGTCAACACGGGCGACGACTGCCGCCGCCACGGCCTGCTCGTGATGCCCGACCACGACACGGTCCTCTACAACCTCGCCGGGATCGAGCAGGCCGCACTGGGCTGGGGGATCGAGGACGACACGCACGCGACGATGGCCCAGCTGGGCGCCTACGGCGAGGAGACGTGGTTCGGCCTGGGCGACCGGGACCTCGCCCTGCACATCGCCCGCACGGCCCGCGTCGCGGCCGGTGCCCGGCTGACCGAGGTGTGCCTCGGCCTCCAGCGCTCGCTGGGGATCGCGGCACGGGTGCTGCCGATGGCCGACGAGCCCGTGGCGACCGAGGTCCGCACCGCCGACGGCTGGCTGGAGTTCCAGGAGTACTTCGTCCACCGCCGCCAGGAGCCGGACGTCCTGGAGCTGCGGTTCGCGGGGCTGGCCGCCGCGACACCCACCGCGGAGGTCCTCGCCGCGCTGGCGGAGGCCGAGGCGATCGTGATCGCGCCGTCGAACCCGCTCGTGTCCGTGGGGCCGATCCTGGGCGTGCCGGGCCTGCGCGAGGCCATCGCCGGGGCACGCGCTCGTGGCGCACGGGTCGCGGCGGTCTCGCCGATCGTCGGCGGCCGGGCGCTCAAGGGCCCGGCGGACCGGATGCTCGTCGCCCTCGGCCACGAGGCGAGCGCCCTGGGCGTGGCGCGGTTGTACGCGGACGTGTGCGACGTGTTCGTGCTCGACACGGTCGACGCGGACCTCGCGCCGGCGGTGGCGAGTCGCTGGGCCTGCGGCCCGTCGTCACCGACACGATCATGACCGACGATGCGTCGCGGGCCCGCCTCGCCGGCGAGGTGCTGGAGGCCGTCCGCCGCTAGCTGCTCGCCCCCGGCCGCAGGTCCTCCACGGGGCACGGTTTGTGGCCCTGCCCCGCACGTGCGATGATCGGGGCAGGCGCAGCCGGGCAGAGGACGCGTAAGGAAGCGTTGCCGGGCGGCACGGGACGACAGCTCGCGGCATTGCGCGGGCCGGCCGGTCGACCGCCACTGGCGCCCACCCACGTATCGGGTGACCGACACGTTCCCCCACCCCGCCTGTACGGGCCGGATGCGCGCGAGACCATGCCCGTCTCGCCGCCGAGCCCAGCGTGCCGGCGGAACCCTGTGCGCCGCGGCGCACCTGGAGCCCACTTGACCTTCACCAACCTCGACCTCTCACCCCTCCTGCTTGCGACCGTCGCACGAGCGGGCTACACCGAAGCCACCCCCGTCCAGGCCCAGGCCATCCCGCTCGTCCTCGCCGGACGGGACGTGCTCGCCGCCGCCCAGACGGGCACCGGCAAGACGGCCGCCTTCACCCTGCCGATCCTGCAGCGGCTGGCGAACCACGCCAACTCGAGCCCCAGCCCGGCCCGCCACCCGATCCGCGCCCTCATCCTGACGCCCACCCGTGAGCTGGCCTGCCAGATCGACGAGAGCGTCAACATGCTCGGCAAGGGCACCAACCTTCGCTCCACCGTCGTCTACGGCGGCGTGCCCCAGGGGCCGCAGGTCAAGGCGCTGTGGGGCGGCGTCGAGATCCTCGTCGCAACGCCCGGCCGGCTGTTCGACCTGATCGGCCAGAAGGCCGTCAACCTGTCGCAGGTCGAGATCCTGGTCCTCGACGAGGCCGACCGGATGCTGGACATGGGCTTCATCGACGACGTCCGCAAGGCCGTCGCCCTGGTGCCCAAGGGCCGCCAGACGCTGCTGTTCTCGGCGACGTTCTCGGACGCCATCCGCAAGCTCGCCCGCGAGTTCCAGACGGATCCCGAGATCGTGCAGGTCGCGGCTCGCAACGCGACGGCGGACAACCTGACGCAGGTCCTGTACCCGGTCGACGTCGAGCGCAAGGCGGACCTGCTGCTGCACCTCGTGCGCCGCGACGGCATCGAGCAGGTCCTCGTGTTCACCCGGACCAAGATCGGCGCCAGCCGACTCGCGTCCTACCTGGACCGACGCGGCGTGCCCGCGATCGCCATCCACTCGGACCGCACGCAGGGCGAGCGGACGCGCGCGCTGGCGGCGTTCAAGGCCGGCGAGGTCGTCGCCCTCGTGGCGACCGACGTCGCGTCGCGCGGGCTGGACATCGACTCCCTGCCCGCACGTCGTGAACTACGAGCTGCCGTTCGAGGCCCAGGACTACATCCACCGGATCGGCCGCACCGGTCGCGCCGGCGCGTCGGGAACGGCGATCTCGCTCGTCGCGCCCGAGGAGGTCCAGGCGCTGCGCTCGATCCAGCGACTCCTCAAGCGGGCGATCCCGTGCGAGGTCGTCGAGTCGTTCCTGCCGGCGGGGGCATCCGCGGCGTAGCGCCCCTGGCCGCCAGGCCGGCGGGTGGTCCGTGGCCGCCAGCCCTGCGGGCAGCCCCTGGCCGCCAGCCCGACGGGCAGCCCCTGGTCGGCAGCCCGGTGCGATGACTCGTCGTGGTGTCATCTCGAGGGGCGGCACGAGGAGGTGGGCCGAGATTCCCGCGAATCCGTGCCCCAGGTCCCAGACAAGCCCCCGGATCTGACTCCAGGGCGGTTCAAAGGCCGGGTCTGACACGCCACCGTGTCAGATACCCACCCGCCGCACTGGCCTCCGAAGTGGAGACGGCGCCTCGCGGCCCTCCTTCAGCCGAGACTACGCCGCCTTCGCCGCAGCCGTGGCCGCCAGCTCCCCGCGCCACCAGTCGAGCGTGGTCGCGATCGCCTCGTCCAGCGGCGTGCGCTCGAACGGACCGAACGCGGCCTCGAACGCCGACCAGTCGCTGATCCAGGGCTCCTGCCACTGGTAGAGCACGACGCCGATCTCGCGCATCACGGGACGAACAGTCCAAGAACCTTGACCATGAGCGGGCCCGCCAGCTGGATCTTGACCGGTGTCCCGAGCGCGACGTACACGCGCTCCAGGAACTCGCGCACCGTCATCGGATCGGTGACCGGCAGGTGCCAGGCGCGTCCCGGCCGACCTCGTCGCGATCGCCGAGGATGATCATGGCGCGGGCCAGGTCCGGCAGGTAGCTGAACGAGTGCGGGACGTCCGTGCGCCCGAGCGCGCCCGCCGCCTTGCCCTGCACCGCTGCTCCGAACACCCGCTCCCCCGGGCCCGTGTTGACACCGTACGGTCCGAAGTAGTCGCAGGAGCGGCCGAGGCGACCTCGAGCTCGTCCGCGCTCGTGGCGGGCGAGCAGGTCGGCAGCCAGGCGGATCCGCAGGGTGCCCTTGCGATCCGTCGCGCGCTGTGGCGTCGTCCTCGGTCATCGGCGATCCGCCGGGGCCGTACATGTACAGGTTGTCGGCGAACACCAGGCGCGCACCAGCCATGGCGGTGGCGTCCGCGATCGAGGCGTTGAGCCGTTCGAAGTTGCCGTCCCACTGAGCGTACGCGGGCTGTGCGGCGTGGTACACGACCGACGAACCCGCGACGACCCGTGCCGCCTCGGCGGGGTCGTAGAGATCCGCGCGGACATGCTCCACGCCGGCGGGCAGACCGGACGACGCGCCCCGGCTCGACCGCTCGCACCCGTCGCCCCTTGCGGGCCAGCTCGTCCACGATCGAGCGCCCGGTTCCACCCGACGCCCCAAGCACCACCTGCAGCCCGTTTGCCCGATCCATCGCGCTCGCTCCTTCGTCCCGTGTCGTCGGCCGCCGCTCCGGCTCGTCGTGCACGCTTGTTGAATGACTGTTCATTCACTATGATGGACGTCATCCGCCCCTGTCAAGGGGTAAAATGAATGCTCATTCACATGGAGGGCGAGGCGATGCCCAGGCGACCTGCGGCCCACGCGGAGGCGATGCGCGAACAGATCCTGGAGGGTGGTCGCCGCGCATTCATCGCCGGTGGCTTCCGGGGCACGAGCGTCCCCTCCATCGCGGCCGAGGCCGGCGTGAGCGTCGGGCTCATCTACCGCTACTTCCCCAGCAAGGAGGAGCTGTTCCTCGAGCTGTGCATCTCCGGCACACCCGGCGGAGCTGGACGAGACTGGCCGAACAGCTCGCCCCCATCGACGACCCGGTGGAACGCCTGACCGTCGCGATCGACTCCTACTTCGACGCGCTGCTCCACGCGATCGGCGCGCCGCTGGTGCTCCAGGCGCTGGCCGCCGCCCCCGCCGACGAGCGGATCCGGGTGGCACTGCGCCGCCGCAGCGACGACCTGCGCGGCTTCTCGGCCAACTCCGTACGACGACGCGATCCGGCGCCGCGAGCTGGACCCGGACGACGCAGACGTCGACGAGATCGCCGCCGCGACGACGATGCTGCTGGACGGCGTGCTGGTGGCGGTCGCCGAACAGGGCGACTGCGCTCGATCGGGACGAGGTCCGCGATCGAGTCGTCCGAGCGATGGTGGCCATGTCGGGCCTGCACCCGGCCGCGCGCTAGCATCAGCGTCGTGCACTCGCCCGAGTCCCCGATGCCACCGCGCGCGCACGACGACCGTCGCGATCCCCGTCCGCGCCCTCGAGGGCGCGAAGTCCCGCCTGGGTGCCGTGCTGGACGCCGAGGAGCGGCGGGACCTGGTCGAAGACCTGCTGCGCCTGGCCGTCAGCGCGGCACTGGCGACGCCGGGAGTCGGCGACGTGATCGTGGTGTCGCCGGACCCCGAGGTCCTCGCCGTGGCGGCGGCGGCCGGCGCCACTCCCCTGCTCCAGCGATCACGCGGCCTGAACCCCGCACTGCAGGAGGCCCGCGAGGCCGCGACCAGGCTGGCCCGCATGGACCGGCTGCTGATCCTGCCCGGCGACCTCCCGACCGTCGCGCCGGAGGATCTCGCGGAAATCCTCGCCGCGGGCGATAGAGCAGGATCCCCCAGCGTCGTCCTGGTCCCCGATCGTCACCGGCGCGGTACCAACGCCCTGCTGCTGGATCCCCCGGAGGTCATCGACCCCGCGTTCGGGGGCGACAGCCGGGCCGGCCATGCGTGGCTGGCCGAGTCGGCGGATATCCGGTTCGTGGAGCTGACCGGGATCCTGGAGCTGGACCTGGACACGCCGGACGACCTGCTCCTCGCCGAGGCCTTGCGCCATGGGGGCGTCCATGCCGATTGAGGATGGCCGCGTCGCAGATCATCGCGCTCGCCGGCCTCCCCGAGGTGGTCCCGGGCGACGATCTCGAGGCGATGATCGGTGACGCCCTGGCGGCCACGCCCGGCGTCCTGCCGCTTACGCCCGGCGACGTCCTGGTGGTGACCCAGAAGGTCGTGTCCAAGGCCGAGGGCGCGGTCGTGGACCTGCGGACGATCACGCCCTCGCCCGAGGCGATCGAGTGGGGGCGCGCCTGGGACCGTGACCCGCGCCAGGTCCAGGTGGTGCTGGACGAGGCCGTCCGCGTCGTGCGCAAGGCGAACGGTGTCCTCATCGTCGAAACCCACCATGGCTTCGTGTGCGCGAACGCCGGCGTGGACGCCAGCAACGTGGGCCCGGCGTCGGGGGACCTCGTGACCCTCCTCCCCCGCGACCCCGACGCCTCGGCCGCGCGCATCCGGGCTGCCGTCGCCGCCCGGTTCGGCACCGACATCGCCGTCATCGTCTCCGACAGCTTCGGGCGCCCCTGGCGCTGGGGCATCGTGGACATCGCGATCGGCGTCTCGGGCCTGTTGCCACTCGAGGACCTGCGGGGCAGCTCGGGACGCCGACGGGCGCGTGATGCAGTCGACCGTGCGCGGCGTCGCCGACGAGATCGCGTCTGCCGCGGAGCTCGCCCTGGGCAAGGCGGCCGGCCGGCCGGTGGCCCTCGTGCGCGGCGCGCGGCCGCCCCTCGGTGAGGGCTCGTCAGGAGACATCGTGATCCCGGCGGCGAACGACCTCTTCCGCTAGCGGAGTTACATCACTGCGTCGATAGTGGTATCATGCAGCCATGGAGCGGACGCAGATCTCCCTCGAGCCGCAGCAGGCAGACCTGCTGCGGCGGCTCGCCCGGGAGCGCGGCGTCTCGATGGCGCATCTCATCCGGGACGCGGTGGATCGGGCGTACGGCACCGCGCTCGCGCCACCGACGCGCGAGGAGCTGTGGGAGCGGGCCTGGTCCGCGATCGGCTCGGCGTCATCGGGGCTCGGTGATGTCGCCCGGAACCACGATGACTACCTCGACGAGATCTACGGCTCGTGATCTTCGTCGACACGTCGGCGCTGCTGGCGTTGCTGGACCGGGATGACGAGTTCCATGCACCTGCCGCCGCCACGATCCGGAGCCTTGGCGCGGACGACGCTCTCCTCACGCACGAGTACGTGCTCGTCGAGACGACGTCGCTGGCCCAGCGTCGACTCGGCCTCCAGGCGGTGCGCAGCCTCGTGGACGACCTGCTGCCGCTGCTCGAGATCGTGTGGGTGGACGAAGCGCTGCATGCCGAGGCGCGTGAAGCCCTGCTGGCCGCGGGACGCCGGACCGTCTCGCTCGTGGACTGGGTGAGCTTCCTGGTCATGCGGCGCCACGGCGTCCGGCGTGCGTTCACGTTCGACCAGGACTTCGCGGTCGAGGGCTTCGAGGTGCTTCCGGCACCCTGACCGCGCGACCGGCGCGCTACCCTCCCACCATGAAGATCGGCCTCCAGCTCTCCTCGTTCACCTGGCCCGGCGGCACCGAGGCCATCGGCCCGACCCTCGCGCGCGTCTGCCGCGACGCGGACGACGCCGGCTTCGACTCCATCTGGGTCATGGACCACTTCTTCCAGATCCGGGGCGTCGGCCGCCCCGAGGAGCCCATGCTCGAGGGCTGGACCGCCCTGGGCTTCATGGCCGCGCACACGACGCGCGCCCGCCTCGGCCTCATGGTCGGCGGCGTCCACTACCGCCTCCCCGGCCTGTGGGTGAAGGCCGCCACGACGCTGGACGTGCTCTCCGGCGGCCGGGCCTGGCTGGGCATCGGCGCCGCCTGGAACGAGGAGGAGTCACGCGCCCTGGGCTTCCCGTTCCCACCGCTCGGCGACCGCTTCGAGATGCTGGAGGAGACGCTCCGGATCGTCCACGAGATGTGGGCCGGCGAGCGCGGCTCCGAGGCCGCGTTCGAGGGCCGCCACTACCAGGCCGGCCGGCTCCTCAACTCGCCCCAGGCGATCACACGCCCCCACCCGCCGATCATGATCGGGGGCGGCGGCGAGAAGAAGACGCTGCGCCTGGTGGCCCAGTACGCGGACGCGAGCAACGTGTTCGGCGGCCCCGAGACGATCCACCACAAGTACGAGGTCATCCGCGAGCACTGCGCCACGATCGGGCGGGACCCCGACGAGATCGAGCGGTCCACGCTCCAGTCCGTGAAGCTGGACCTGGGCGACGGCCGGCCGGGCGAGAGCCCGCAGCAGGTCATCGACCGCTTCGGCGAGCTCTCGGACGCGGGCGCGCAGCACGTGATCTTCGGCGTGCGCGACGTCTGGGACCCGCGGGTGATGGGGATCCTGGCCCGGGACGTCCTGCCGGAGCTCCGGAGGCTGGGCTAGCCGGAGGGCGGCGCCGCGCTGCGGATCACGCTCCGGCCCGGGCGATCCTGGCACCGCGCACGTCGGGCAGCAGCGCGAATCCGGCTCCCGCTGCCATCAGGGCGAGGCCCATGAGCGCCAGGGTCGGCCCTCCGCCGATGGTGTCGAGCAGGATGCCGGCGACCAGCGAGCCGACGGGCATCATCCCCACCGAGAGCGTGCGGGCCGTCGCGCCGATGCGCCCCAGCAGGGCATCGGGCGAGAGCATGGTCCGCAGCGAGACGTAGGCAACGAGCACGTTGGCGTTGAGGATGCCCGCAAGCAGGGCCATCGCCACCATCAGCGGCACAGGCGCCCCGACCGAGATGACCAGCGTCAGGCCGAAGCCCACGGCCCCGCCGAGCATCACCGGTCCCACGGCGCGCGGGGCCAGCCGGGCCGCCAGCAGGGACCCGCCGAGCGCGCCGAGCGCGAACGCGGAGAGAACGATCCCCACGACCGCGGTGCCAAGGCCTCGGTCCTGCGTGACATAGAAGATGAGCCCCGTGGTGAGGCCGGCCGAGATGACCTGGATGGCCGTCCACAGCGCGATCACCGAGCGCAGCGTGGGCTGCCGGGCGACGAACGCGACCCCCTCCCTGATGTCCGCCAGGATGTGCGTCCGCTCCGCCCGCCGCTCCGGCCGCAGCGGCCGCCGGACGAACACCAGCGACACGGCCGACACCAGGAACGTGAGGGCGTCGATGGCGATCGTCGGTCCCGGTCCGATGGCACCGGCGAGCAGCCCGGCCAACGCCGGCCCGACGATCCAGCCGATGTTGAACACGGCCTCGAAGATGGCGTTGGCGCGCGGAACCTGGCCGCGGCCGACGAGTCCCGGCACGGCGGCCGTGTAGGCGGCCAGCCACAGGACCCGCAGCACGTTGAGCGGAAACGCGACGCCGATGATGACCGCGAGTGTCGGCCCTCCGATCCAGACCGAGATGGGCACCAGCGCCGTCAGCACGGCCCGCCCGAGGTCGGCGCCCAGCATCATCTTTCGCCGGTCCCAACGGTCGGCGTAGGCGCCTGCCGGCAGGCCCACGAGCAGGTCGGGCAGCGTCGAGAGCACGCCCACGATCCCCATCGCGAACCCGGAGCCCGTCAGGGCCAGCACCAGGATCGGTATCGCCGTGTTGCTGATGGCGTCGCCGAAGGAGCTGATCCCCTGCCCGAAGAGGACCACCAGGAAGTCGCGGTTCCGGCGCAGGGATGTGGGCGGTGCCTCGGGCGCAGCGCTGGGCATCGCCTCGGGCGCCACCAGGGCGTGGGTGGTCACGATGCGAGGGTACGCGCGGCGGCTGCGGCGTGCGTGCGTGTGACGTTCGATACCCCCGGGGGGTATACGGCCAGCATGCTACAGTGGAGGGCAGGACAACCCTCGCGACAGGACCGACAATCTCCCGATGACCGACGACAAGCCCCTGCAGGGCCCCGCCACCAACCCCTTCGGCTCGATGAGCATCAACTTCGGCGGCGGCGATGCCGCGCCCTCGCCGGGGGCCGCCCTCAATCCCTTCGGGGGCGGGATCAGCCTGATCGCGGAGGCGCCCGCCGAGGCCGCACCGCTCGCGGGCGGGCCGCCGACCGCGGCCCCGGCCGAGGGCCGCACCGAGGCCAAGGTCCTGATCATCGGCTCTGGACCGGCCGGGCTCACCGCCGCCATCTATGCCGCGCGCGCCAACCTCGAGCCCATCGTGCTCGCCGGCTCCACGCCCGGTGGCCAGCTGATGCTGACCAGCGAGATCGAGAACTACCCGGGCTTCCCGGACGGCATCGACGGGCCGGAGATGATGGGCCGCTTCCGCGCCCAGGCCGAACGGTTCGGCACCCACCTCGTGGACGTGGACGTGGACCGCGTGGACTTCTCGTCGCGCCCGTTCCGCGCCTGGGCGCGGGGCGTCGAGTACCGCGCCGAGTCGGTCATCATCGCGACCGGCGCCACCGCGCTGTGGCTCAACATCGAGTCCGAGCAGCGGCTGCGCGGGCGGGGCGTGTCCGCATGCGCCACGTGCGACGGGTTCTTCTTCCGCGACCGCGAGATCGCCGTGGTCGGCGGTGGCGATTCCGCGATGGAGGAGGCCAACTACCTCACGCGGTTCGCCTCCAAGGTCCACTTGCTCCACCGGCGGGACGGCTTCCGGGCGTCGAAGATCATGATCGACCGCACCTACGGCAACCCCAAGATCGAGGTCCACACCAACACCACGATCGACGAGGTCCTGGGCGAGACCAAGGTCGAGGGCCTCCGCGTCAGGGACACGCGGACGGGCGAGCTGCGCGAGATGCCCATCGGGGGCCTGTTCATCGCGATCGGCCACAAGCCCAACACTGACGTGTTCGCTGGGTGGCTCGACACCGATGAGAAGGGCTACCTCGTGGCGCACGAGCACACCGCCAGCCAGATCCCGGGCGTGTTCATCGCGGGCGACGTGAACGACCATCGCTACCGCCAGGCCGTCACGGCGGCGGGCGACGGGGCGCGCGCGGCCATCGATGCCGAGCGCTGGCTCGAGACGGAGGCGGTCGCATCCGCCCAGACGGCGACGGCGTCGTAGCGGGCAGCCGGGGCGTGTCCCGCGGCGCTCGCGGGCGCCGGTGCGCCACCGCCCGGCCCGCACCGGGTTCACCGCGATGACGATCCGCGGCAGCGGCGCGCGCGCCCTGGCCCGGGGCACGGCCGGGACGGGCGGAGCGAGCCGCCTCACGCCCCCGGCGAACGACTTCGTCCGGGTACCCAAGGAGCGGCGCGCGGCCACCGTCCGGCGGATCGCGGCCTTCTTCCGGCCCTACCGCCTTCAGGTCCTGGTCGTCCTCGTCGCGATCCTGGCGACCAGCCTGATCGGCCTCATCAACCCGTTCCTGCTCAAGCTCCTCATCGACGACGTCATCGTCGGGGGTCAATACGACAAACTGAACCTGTACGTCGGGCTGATGATCGCGCTCCCTGTCCTCACCGGGCTGATCGGCGTGGGGCAGGCGTACCTCAACAACGTCATCGGCCAGAGCGTGATGCAGGACCTGCGCAACGCGCTCTACGCCCATCTGCAGCGGATGCCGCTGCGGTTCTTCACCGCTACCCGCACCGGCGAGATCCAGAGCCGGCTCGCCAACGACGTCGGGGGCGTGCAGGCGGTCGTCACGGACACCGCGGCATCGATCACGTCCAACGTGGCCATCGCGATCTCCACGATGCTCGCGATGTTCCTGCTCTCCTGGCAGCTCACGCTCGTCTCGCTCGGGATCCTGCCCTTCTTCCTCTACCTCACCTACCGCGTGGGCAAGGTCCGGCGCGAGGTGAGCAGCGAGACCCAGAAGCGGCTTGCCGACATGAGCGCGGTCACCGAGGAGACACTGTCGGTCTCGGGGATCCTGCTGGGCAAGACGTTCGGCGCCCAGGAGCGGTCCATGGAGCGCTTCCGGCTGCTCAACTTCGAGCTCGCGCGGCTCCAGATCCGGCAGGCGATGGTGGGCCGCTGGTTCTTCGCGATCATCGGGACCATCTTCTCCATCATGCCCGCGTTCGTGTACTGGATCGCCGGGACGATGGCGGCGAACGGGGACCCAAACGCGCCCACCGCGGGCGACATCGTGGCCTTCACGACGCTCCAGAGCCGCCTCTTCTTCCCGCTGGGCCAGCTGCTCAACGTCCAGGTGGAGATCCAGGGGTCGCTGGCGCTGTTCGACCGGATCTTCGAGTACATGGACCTGGATCCCGAGATCACGGATGCGCCAGACGCGGTCGCCCTGGAGCCGTCCGAGGTCCTGGGGGCAGTCGCATTCGAGGGGGTGTCGTTCAGCTACCCGGCGGAGCCGGCGACGGTCGGGGCGACGGCCGGGGCGGAGGGTGAGGACGGCGAGGAGGACGAGGAGGCGGCCGAGGCCGACGAAGCCGGTGAAGCCGAGGTGCTCGACGAGGTCGCGGAGGTGTACCCCGTCACGACGACGCCCTTCGGGCTCGAGGACGTGTCATTCGAGGCGCGGCCGGGCGAGCTGGTCGCGATCGTCGGTCCGTCCGGCGCCGGCAAGACCACCACGACCTACCTGATCCCGCGGCTGTACGACGTCGAGAGCGGCCGGGTGACGATCGACGGCATCGACACCCGAGCCATCCAGCTGGCTTCGCTGGGCCGGCTGGTGGGGTTCGTGACCCAGGAGACCTACCTGTTCCATGCGTCCATCCGCGAGAACCTGCTGTTCGCGAGGCCCGACGCGACGGACGAGCAGCTCGAGGAGGCGACCCGGGCCGCGGCGATCCACGAGCGGATTGCCGAGCTCCCCGACGGGCTGGACACGGTCGTGGGCGAACGCGGCTACAAGCTCTCGGGCGGCGAGAAGCAGCGGATCGCGATCGCCAGGGTCCTGCTCAAGGATCCGCGGATCCTCATCCTGGACGAGGCGACGTCCTCGCTGGACACCGTGTCCGAGCGGCTCATCCAGGCAGCGCTTGCGCGGCTGACCGAAGGGCGGACGACGATCGCCATCGCCCACCGGCTGTCAACGATCCTGCGCGCGGACCGGATCCTGGTCTTCGATCGGGGGCGGATTGCCGAGCGCGGCACGCACCGCGAGCTGATCGAGCGCGGCGGCCTCTACGCGCGGCTGTACCACGAGCAGTTCGAGGCCGAGGCCGCGAACCTCGCGGAGGCTTACGCGGACACCTAGAGTCGCGGTCGCCTGGTGCCCGCCCCGCTCGCAACCTGGCCAATCACCGATGACATGCGTGCTGCCTCCGCATCCGAGCCGGCGACCCGGCCGCATACCGGTGGGGCGCGTGCTCGACAGCCCACACGGTCAAACGGCCGGCCGAGCAACGACCGGGCGCGTGCTCGGCCAGGTGCGGCTGGCCTACGACGTAGGAGATCGGTAGCTGGCCAGCTGCGGTCGCACCGCCGTGCACGGACGTGCACACACGCATGAGACCGTGCCCGTCGACCTGGCCGGCACCTCTGTTATCACGCACCACGTCGGTAGTTGGCTCATGCTTGTCCGGTTGACTCCGCGCGACCACAAGATGTTAGTGGTGTCCATCCGCGTGGTCGACCCGGCCGACTGGCGTTGACCAGAAGAGGCCGCTCACGAATGCTGCTGGTGGCTTGGCAGGACAGCCATCAGTGAGGGGGCCACGGTGAACGAACAGAGTCACAGCAGGCAGACAACGGCGGCATCCACGCCGTTGCGTCGGCATCCCGGTCGCCATTGCCTGATTTGCTGGTCTTGGTGGGTCTGGTGTCCTCGATGCAACCACATCAGTGGACGGACCTGCTGCGACCGTTGCCCGTGACCGTCGCGCGCGGCAGGGCCTGCTTGGTGCAGCTGTTGCATGACTATGCACCACCACTGTATAGTCAATCGGTGACCACGTTCCGCCCGATCCCCGCTCCCGTTGACCTGCCGCCCGTGAGCGGCGCGATGCGCCGGTGAGCGCCGATACGGGCGCGGTGCTCGCGGCGGACCGTGGATCACGGGCCCTTCGGGGGGGAGGTCAGGTCCGCGTCGCCATCGTCGGGGCAACCGGCTATGTCGGCGCGGAACTGATCCGCCTGCTCGCCCTGCACCCGCACGTCACCATCGCGGGCCTCGTGGGCCGCGAGCGCAAGGGCGACCCGATCGCGCACATCCACCCCCACCTGGCCACGCGCGACCTGCACGTGTTCGACCACGTCCCCGACGACGCGGAGGCCGTCTTCCTCGCCCTGCCCCATGGCGTGGTGGCCGCGCGGATCGAGGAGTTCCTGGGTCGCGACCAGACCGTCATCGACCTTGGTCCCGACTTCCGGTTCCGGGACGCCGCCGACTACGTGACCTGGTACCACGCGGATCATCCGCGGCCCGACCTGCTCGCGGCCGCCGTCTACGGCCTGCCGGAGCTGCACCGCGCCGAGCTGGCGGCGCTGGGCACCAGGCCGGGCGCGATCGTCGGCTCCCCCGGCTGCTACGCGACGACGTCGATCCTCGCCCTGGCGCCGCTCGCCCGCGCCGGCCTGATCGCCGATGTCGTGGTGGACGCCAAGAGCGGCGTCTCGGGCGCCGGGCGAGATCCCAAGGCGGACCTCCACTTCGGCGAGGTGAACGAGAGCGTCAAGGCGTACGGCGTGTTCACCCACCGCCACATCGGTGAGATCGAGCAGGAGCTTCTCGGCCAGTCCCCCACCCCGGACGCGAATCCCGGCGCCTGGGGCATCGACTTCCTGCCCCACCTCGTCCCGATGACCCGCGGGATCCTCGCCGCCTGCCACGTGCGTCCGACCCGACCCGTCACGCAGGCGCAGCTCGACGAGATCTACCGCGAGGCCTACGGCGATGAGCCCTTCATCTCGATCGTCGACCACGCGCCCGCCACGAAGCACGTCCTGGGCAGCAACGAGGTCCGCGTCTTCTGCCGCGTGGACGAGCGGACCGGCCGCGTGCTCGCCATCGGCGTCCTCGACAACCTCGTCAAGGGCGCGGCCGGCCAGGCCATCCAGGCGTTCAATGTCGTCCACGGCCTGCCCGAGCCGGCCGGCCTCCTCCAGCTGCCGCTGGCGCCCTGACCGGCGCGTCCACCCCCGCCACCCGAAGGTCCAGCCATGTCGCTCGCCACCGATCCACTGCTCGTCCCGCTACCCGCCGACCGGCCCGCGGTGGAGCGTTTGGCGCGCATCCCGGTGGGCTTCGTCGCGGCGGGCACCAGGGCCGGCATCAAGGCGTCCGGCCGCCAGGACTTCGCGCTCGTTGCCACGGAGGGCGACCCGGTCCCGGCCGCGGCCGTCCTGACCCCGAACCGCTTCGCGGCCGCCCCCGTCCGGCTCTCGCGGGCGAACCTGCAGGCCACCGGCGGCACGGGCCTGGCCGCCGGGTACGCCAAGGCTGTCATCGCCACCTCCGGCAGTGCCAACGCCGCGACCGGGCCCGGGGGGGACGCGGACCAGGCAGCGATCGGCGAGGCCGTGGCGGCCGCGCTCGGCACGACCCCGGAGCACGTCCTTCACCTCTCGACCGGCGTCATCGGTATCCGGCTGCCCGTGAACAAGGTGGTCGCCGAGGTCACGCGGGTCGTCGACGGCGGGCTGGAGGCGACCGACGCGGCGCTCGCCGCCGCCGCGGTCTCGCTCCGGACCACCGACTCCACCACGAAGATGGCCTCGGTCAGGGTCGCCCTGCCGGCCGCGTCGGGTGCAGGCATGGTGGACGTGACCGTCACCGGCATCGCCAAGGGCGTCGGGATGATCCACCCCAAGATGGCCACGATGCTCTCGATCGTCCTCACGGACGCGACCGCCTCGCCCGCCACCCTCCGCGACCTCCTCCGGGCGGCCTCCGCCACCACGTGGAACCAGCTCTCGGTCGACGCGGACACGAGCACCAACGACAGCGTGTTCCTCCTGGCCTCTGGCGCGGCCGGAGCGGCATCGGTGGACGACGATGCCACGGCCCGCTCGGTCCTCGCGGCAGCGCTCGAGGCGGTCGCGCGGGACCTCGCGCGGCAGCAGGCCCGCGACGGCGAGGGCGCCACGGCGCTGATCACCTGCCAGGTCTCCGGTGCGGCCGACGACGCGGATGCGAGGGCCGTCGCCCGGGCCGTGATCAGCTCCTCGCTGGTCAAGGCGGCCGTCCACGGCAAGGACGCCAACTGGGGCCGGATCGCCGGAGCGGCGGGCAACGCGGTCGTCGCCGAGGACTACCTCCTCGAGGCCGCCGGGCTCGCCCCCGCCGACGCCGCCGCCCGCGCCGGCCAGCCCGCGGCGGTTGACCCCGAAGCGCTCCGCATCGCGATCGCCGGCTACCTCGCCTACGACGGTGCGCAGGGCGGCCCGACGGGCATCGACAAGGCCGCCGCCCGAGAGGCCATGACGGCCGAGGAGGTGCTGATCCGCCTTGACCTGGGGCTCGGCTCCGGCACGGGTGAGGCCTTCGGCTGCCCCCTGACCGAGGGCTACGTGAAGGAGAACTCGGAGTACACCACGTGAGCGACATCGTCGTCGTCAAGCTCGGCGGGACGACGCTCGCGGAGCAGCAGCAGGTGCTGGGCGAGGTCGCACAGGTCGCCCGCACGCGCCCGATCGTCCTCGTCCATGGCGGCGGCAAGCGCATCTCCGAGTGGCTGGAGCGGCTCGGCGTCCAGTCCAGCTTCGTGAACGGGCTGCGCGTGACGGACCCGGCGGCGCTCGAGGTGGCGGCCGCGGTCCTGCGGGGCGTCGTCAACAGCGAGCTCGTCGCCGCGCTGCACGACGCTGGCTGCGACGCCGTGGGTCTGAGCGGGGTGGACGGCGGGCTGCTCATCGGCCACCGCCTCCCCGACGTCGGGCTGGTCGCGACGGTGACCGGCGTGCGCCGGGACCTGCTGGACCAGCTGCTCGTCGGAGGACAGGTGCCGGTGGTCGCTCCACTTGCCCGGGACGAGAGCGGCATCGTCTGCAACGTGAATGCCGACGACGCCGCGGCGGGGCTCGCGGTCGGCCTCGGGGCTCGTCAGCTGGTGCTGATGACGGATGTCGACGGCGTGCGCGGCCCCGACGGCCATCGCCTCCCGACGATCACCCCGGCGGAGGCGGACGCCCTGATCGCCTCGGGCGTCATCCGCCGCGGCATGGTGCCCAAGGTCCGGGCCGCCCTCTCGGCCCTCTCCTGGGAGGGCGCCGAGGCGATCATCGCCGACGGGTCCGCTCCCGACGCGCTCATCCGCGCCCTCGACGACCCGACCTTCGGCACCAGGGTCAGCGCCAACGCCAGCGCGGGCTCGGCATGAGCGGGCAGCACGCGGTGATGGTCAAGCGCGACCGGCACACGGCCATCCGGCGCATCGTGACCGCGCACCCCATCGGCAGCCAGGGCGAGCTCGTGACCGAGCTGTCCGCCCTCGGCTTCGAGGTCACCCAGGCCACCGTGAGCCGCGACATCGCAGAGCTCGGCCTGGCCAAGGTCATGCGCGGCGACCGGTCGGTCTACGTCGTGCCCGAGGCCATCGGCGCCCGGCGCCCCGCGTCGGACGAGCGCCTCCGGCGGATCCTGGCCGACATCCCGGTGACCGTCGCCCGGAGCGGCCTGATCCTCGTCCTCGTCGGTCAGCCCGGCACGGCCAGCGTCATCGGACAGGCGATCGACGAGTCCACGCTCTCCGAGCAGGTTGGCACGCTGGCCGGCGACAACACGCTCATCGTCCTGTTCGCCGACGAGCCCGCGCTGCAGGCCTGGCTCGAGCGGTTCGAAGCGATCAACGCGCCGGTGGAGCCGGTGGCGAGTCTCAGCGTCGCCGAGGTCACGCGGCGGCTCGCCGCGGAGGCGCGGCGAGCGCAAGGCGGCGACGAGCACGCGAGCGAGCGCATCTGAATGATGCGTGAGCGAACGCGCACAGGAGACAACGCCGCGATCGGTCGCATCGGCGCGCGACACGCAAATCATCCTCGGCGACGCCGAGACTAGGAGGCCCTGTCCCGATGAAGAAGGTCGTGCTCGCCTATTCCGGCGGACTCGATACGTCCGTCGCGGTCGCCTGGCTCAAGGAGCAGTACGGCGCCGAGGTGGTGACGCTCACCGTGGACCTCGGCGGCGGCTCGATCAAGGAGGGCGTCGAGCGCCGTGCGATGACCGCCGGGGCGTCCAGGGCGTACCTGGTCGACGCGAGGGAGACGTTCGTCAGCCACTACGTCTGGCGCGCGCTCCAGGCCAACGCGATCTACCAGGGCGCGTATCCCCTGGCCACCGCGCTGGCCCGCCCGCTGCTGGCCCAGCTCCTCGTGGAGGTCGCCCAGAAGGAGGGCGCGGACGCCGTCGCCCACGGCTGCACCGGCAAGGGCAACGACCAGGTCCGCTTCGACATCGCCGTCCATGCCCTCGACCCCGGTCTCGAGGTCGTGGCTCCGATGCGCGTGGGCATGGGCCTCACCCGCGACCAGTCCATCGACTACGCGAACGCCCGCGGCATCGAGATCCCGATCACCCGGTCGTCCCCGTACTCCATCGACGTCAATCTCTGGGGCCGCTCGTGCGAGACCGGCGTCCTCGAGGACCCGTGGGTCACCCCGCCCGACGACGCCTACGCCTGGACCGTGGCGCCCAAGGACGCCCCAGACCCGGCCGAGATCGTGATCGGCTTCGAGGGCGGCATCCCGGTCTCGATCGACGATGAGCGGCTGTCCGGCGTCGAGCTGGTCGAGCGACTCCACGACCTGGGCTGCGCGCACGGCGTCGGGCGCATCGACCACGTGGAGGACCGCCTGGTCGGCATCAAGAGCCGCGAGATCTACGAGGCGCCGGCCGCGGTCATCCTGCACACGGCCCACCACGCCCTCGAGGGCCTGGTGCGTCAGCAAGGAGCAGCTGCGGTTCAACCGCCTCGTGGCGGACGAGCTGGCCCAGATCATCTACGACGGCCTGTGGTTCAGCGCCCTCTCGCGCGACCTGCGGACGTACGCGCTGTCCTCCCAGCGGGTGGTGTCCGGCGAGGTGCGGATCCGCCTCGACCACGGGCGCGCGGTGGTTGTCGGCCGGCGCTCCCCGCTCTCGCTGTATGACAAGGACCTCGCCACGTACGACGAGGGCGATGCCTTCGACCACGCGTCCGCCGTGGGCTTCATCGAGATCTTCGGGCTGCCGCTCCGCGTTGAGGCGGCACGCCACGGCGCCGTGGGCAAGCACCACGGCGCGGCGTGGACCTGGACGGACCCGCTGCTCGCGGACCTGCCCACCAGCGTCGCCGAGGGCGAGGCCGTCTCGGGCTGACGCCGCCGTGGCCGGGCCGGGCGGGGCCGCGCTCGGCCGGGATGGGTCGCGCTCGCGGACTGGGCCGTCGGAGGCGACCCGCGAGCGCCGGGCGCTCGAGGCGACCCGCGAGCGCCGGGCGCTCGAACGGGCGCACGCCGCAACGACGCGGGCGCTTGGGGCACCGTCCAGCGCACGTGCAGCCCGGTCCGTGCAATGTGTCGCGCACCCGACGCTCGTCCGGCTCACGCTGCGCTCGTTGGGGCGCTCGGCGCACTGCCCGCGCCGGGAAGGCGCACGGGAAGGCGCACGGGGAGCCCGCCCGGCCGCCGCATCAAGGCGCCGGGGGCGAGGCCGTCCAGGGCTGACGCCCGGTCGCTCCCAGGGGCCACTCGCTGCCCCGGGCCGGCGGGTACCCTGTGCCGGTGACCACGCCACAGCGCCGATCGTCCGGTGCGGCTCCGCGACGTCGCGCCGCCGCACCCACGCCGGTCCACGACGCCCACCTCGAGCAGATCGACCGCCTCGCGTTCCTCTACGAGTTCGCGCAGCTCGCGACCCACGCCCGCGACTGGGACGAGCTCATGCGCACCGTCGTGGACCGGACGACCGTCGCGATGGGCGTCGAGGTCTGCTCCTTCTACCTCCTCGACCGCGACGGCCAGACGCTCACGCTCGCGGCCACCAACGGGCTCGACCGGGGCCAGGTGGGCAGCGTGAGCCTGGCGCTGGGCCAGGGGGTCACCGGCAGAGCCGCCGCCGAGCGCACCCCGGTCACCTCCCGTGACGTGACCGAAGACGAGCGGTTCAGCTGGGTGCGGGGCTTCGACATCGCCGGCCTGCGCGCGATGCTCTCCATGCCGCTGGTCTGGGACGAGCAGGTCGTGGGCGTGCTCAACGTCCAGACGATGGAGGCTCGTGACTTCGCGCCCGAGGAGATCGAGTACCTCGCCACGATCGCCGCGCTGCTCGCCGGGATCGTGGAGAAGGGCCGGATGCAGGCCGAGGCGGAGGCGCAGCTGGACCACCTCTCGCAGCTCGACGCCGCCCGCGCCGAGCTCCTCGCCGTCGTCACCCACGAGCTGCGAACCCCGCTCGCCGTGGTCCGTGCCTACGTGGACCTGCTCGCGGATGCGGCCGGGGCGAACGCCGCCGAGGCCGATGCCGCCGGTGGTGTGACGACAGGACCCTCCATCGACGTGATCGAGAACTGGCGCGCGGGGGCCACCGACCAGGTCACGCGGCTGGACCGCCTGGTGGACTCGATCCTGGCATCCGTGCGCGGCGAGGGCCTCACCGGGCTGCGTCGCGAACCGTTCGACGTCGTGTTCGCCATCGACAGGACCGTGGGCAACCTGGCGCTGCTCCTGCGGACGCGGGCCGTGCGCTGGACGCCGCCCGCCCACGCGCTGGTTGCCCGCGGCGACGAGGTGCGGTTCCGGCAGGTGCTCGAGCACCTGCTCGACAACGAGGCCAAGTACGCGCCACCCGAGCAGGCCGTGTCCATCGGCGTGTGGCGGATCGGCGACGAGATCCAGGTCTACATCACGGACGACGGCCCGGGCGTGCCCATCGAGGTCTGGGACGAGGTCTTCCAGCCGTACGTACGCGTGGACCGGGCGCGGTCGCGGGGCTCGGGCATCGGGCTGTTCGCGGCGCGTCGCCTGATGGAGGCGATGGGCGGGCGCGTCTGGATCGAGAAGAACGGCTACGGCGGATCGCGCTTCATCGTGGCGCTGCCGATCGTCTGATCGGGCCGAACCGCCCCTCCTGTTGCCGCCGGGCGCAACTGTCCGTCGTCACCGCGCCGGTGCAGCCTCCGCTCCAGGAGGACGCATCGCATGACCGAGTTGCTGCAACCCGTGACCGACCAACCGCAGGCCGTGTTCGACCGCCCGCACGCCGTTCCCGAGATCCACCGCCTCGCCCTGCGCGAGACCGCCGTGATCGCGGTCGACGTCGCCCAGGACGAACTCCCCGCCGCCATCGGAACGGCCATCGGGGAGGTGGAGGCCGCGATGCGCGAGGCGGGCGTCTCCCTCGCAGGACCGCCGTTCGCGCGGTACCTGGCGTTCGAGCCGCGGATCCGCGCCGAGATCGGGTTCCCGGTGCTGCGGCCCGCCCCCCAGGTGGGTCGCGTCGTCCCGGGCAGGCTTCAGGGAGGCCGGGTGGCCTCGATCGTCCACATCGGCCCGTTCGACGGCCTGGAGCAGACCTACGGCCTGATGCACCGGTGGCTCGCGGAGCTTGGCCTGCGGCCGACCGGCCCTCTGTGGGAGGTCTACTGGAGCGACCCGGTGGCGGAGCCCGACCCGGCGACCTGGCGGACGGAGATCTTCGCGCCGATCGAGTAGTGACGGGCGGTTCAGCCGGGGGCCGGGGCGCGGTCCCGGCTCGGCCGCTGGTCCCGGCTCAGGTCCGGGCGGCTCAGCCGCGGAGCGGTTGCGCGGTTCAGGCTCGGGCGATCCGCACTCCGTCCGTTCGAAGGTGCGCGTAGCCGGGCTTGACCACCTCGCTGATCAGGTAGAGGCGCTCGTCGAACGGGATGAACGACGACTTGAGCGCGTTGATCGTGAGCCACTCCATCTCGGACAGGCCGATCCCGAACGCCTCGTCCAGGGCCTTGAACTCGCTGCTCACGTCACCCCGCTCATGAGCCGGTTGTCGGTGTTCACCGTCACCCGGAAGCGGAGCCTGCGGAGGAGCTCGATGGGATGCTCCGCCACGGACGCGGCGCCGCCGGTGTGGACGTTGGACGTGGGACACAGCTCGAGCGGGACCCGCGTGTCACGGACGAAGGCGGCGAGGCGGCCCAGGTGGGCGGTGCCGTCGGGCTCGACCGTGATGTCGTCGATGATCCGGACGCCGTGGCCCAGGCGCTCGGCCCCGCAGATCTGCAGCGCCTCCCAGATGGACGGGAGCCCGAACGACTCGCCGGCGTGGATCGTGATGTGGAAGTTCTCCCGGCGGACGTACTCGAACGCGTCGAGGTGCCGGGTGGGCCGGTAGCCGGCCTCCGGTCCGGCGATGTCGAAACCGACCACGCCGTCCTCGCGGTGCCGGACCGCCAGCTCCGCGATCTCCATCGAGTGGGCGGCCTGGCGCATGGCGGTGAGCAGCGCACGGACAACGATGGGGCGGCCGGCCCGCGCCGCGCTCTCCATCCCGCTGCGGAACCCCTCGAGGACGGCGATCACGACCTCGTCGGGCGTCATGCCCTTCGCGGTGGACAGCTCGGGTGCGAAGCGGACCTCCGCGTACACGACGCCGTCGGCGGCCAGGTCCTCGGCGCACTCCATGGCCACCCGGGCGATCGCGCCCGGGTGCTGCATCACGCCGCAGGTGTGGGCGAACGTCTCGAGGTAGAGCTCGAGGCTCTTGCGGTCGGCACCGCGGCGGAACCAGGCGGCGAGGTCGTCCACGTCCTCCGTGGGCAGGTCGCGGTAGCCGTACTCACGGGCGAGGTCGATGATGGTCGCCGGGCGCAGCCCGCCGTCCAGGTGGTCGTGGAGCAGGGCCTTGGGCGCGCGGCGGATGGTGTCGAGCGTGAGCACGAGGGTCCTCCTGGGGCGTTCTCCGTCGGGAGTGGGTCAGACGCGTGGGGTCAGGTCAGACGCCGAGGCGCTCCTTCGCGGCCGCCAGTGCGGCAGCCACGCGGTCGGGCGCCGTACCGCCGGTGACATCGGCCGAGGCCAGCGATCCCTCGACCGTGGCGGTCGCGCGCAGGGTCGCCGCGATCTTCCGCTCCTTGGCCAGGTGGCGGGCCACGGGGTCGTCCGAGCCGTCGAGCGCCGCCCGGAATGCCTCGTCAGGGAGCCCGGCTAGGGTCGCGATGCCCTCGGCCTCGGCGCCACCGACGAGCCCGCCCACGATGTGGTGGGCCGCCCGGAACGGGACCCCGCGCAGGACCAGGGCGTCGGCGAGCGCCGTCGCCGTGGTGTAGCCCTCCTCGGCCGCCTTGCGCATCCGGTGGCGGTCGACGACGAGCGTCTCCACGAGCCCGGCCATCACGCCCAGGGACGCGTCGAGGGTCGCGACGGAGGCGAACAGTGCCGGCTTGTCCTCCTGGAGATCTCGCTGGTACGCCAGCGGCAGGCCCTTGAGCAGGACCAGGGTCCCGGTCACCGCACCGATGACGCCGGCGGTCCGCCCGCGCACGAGCTCGGCCGGATCCGGGTTCTTCTTGTTGGGCATCATCGATGACCCGGTGGAGAACGCGTCGGCGACATGCACGAACCCGAAGCGCGGGTTCGACCACCAGGTGAGCTCCTCGGCGAGGCGGGAGAGGTGGACCATCGCGAGGGCGGCCGCCGAGAGCACCTCCACGACGAAGTCCCGGTCCGCGACCGCGTCCAGCGAGTTGGCGGTCACGCCGTCGAAGCCGAGCTCCGCGGCGGTCGTCTCGCGGTCCAGCGGGTAACCGGCGCCCGCGAGGGCCCCGGCACCCAGTGGCGACACGTTGAGGCGCCTGCGGGCATCGGCAAGGCGGCCGCGGTCGCGTTCGAGCATCTCCACGTACGCGAGCAGGTGATGGGCGAGCAGCACCGGCTGGGCCGGCTGGATGTGGGTCGTGCCGGGCAGGACGGCGTCGCCCTCGCGCTCCGCGAGGTCCACCAGCGCCCGCTCCAGGGCCAGGATCCCCGCATCGAGGCGTCCGACGGCGCGACGCGTCCAGAGCCGCAGGTCCGTGGCGACCTGGTCGTTCCGCGACCGCCCCGTGTGCAGCTTGCCCCCGACCGCGCCGACCCGTTCGGTGAGCATCGTCTCGAGGTTCAGGTGGACGTCCTCGAGAGCTGGGTCCCAGGCCACGCTCCCGGCAACGACATCGTCGCGCAGCGACACGAGGCCGCGCTCCAGGACCTGGACCTCCTCGTCGGTCAGGAGGCCGGCGCGGCCGAGACCGCGCACGTGGGCGATCGAGCCTGCGATGTCGTCGAGCGCCAGCTCCGCGTCCACCTCGATGGACCGGGTGAAGTCCGCCATCCGCGCGTCCGGCCCATCGCCGAACCGACCGCCCCAGAGCCGCATGGTTCCTCCTCGTGGGTGCCGGTCCATCGTACCGGCGCAGGATGCGGAAACGCCGGGTCAGGCCAGCGCGTCGCGGAGACGGCCGGCCGCCTCCTCCGGGGTCAGGTCGCGCTGCGGCTCGCTGAGGAGCTCGTAGCCGACCATGAACTTGCGCACGGTGGAGCGCAGCAGCGGCGGATAGAAGTGGGCGTGGACCTGCCAGGCGTGGTCCCAGTCGCCGGTGAACGGGGCCTGGTGCCAGCCCATGGAGAACGGGAACGGCCGGCGGAACAGCGCGTCATAGCGGAGGTTGAGGTCTCGGAGCGCCGTCGCGACACCGTTGCGGGCATGCCCGTCGAGGTCGGCGAGGCGGGCTGCCGGCGTGAGCGGCACCAGCAGGGTCTCGAACGGCCATGCCGCCCAGAACGGAACGAGCGTCAGCCAGCCGTCGGCGTCCCGGATCACGCGCGGGCCGCCACGCTCCTGCGCCGCGTAGCCGGCCAGCAGGCGTTCGCCCGTCGCGGCGTAGTGGTGGGCCTGCTGCGCGGCCTCGAGCTCCGCCTCGACCGGCAGCGCGTCCCCGGACCAGATCTGGCCGTGCGGGTGCGGGTTGCTGGCGCCCATCGCCGCGCCGCGGTTCTCGAAGACCTGCACCCAGCGATAGCGCTCGCCGAGCTCGGTCGTCTGGTCCGCCCAGACGTCGATCACGTGCCGGATCGCGGGCACGTCCATGCCCGCCAGGGTCACGTCGTGGCGAGGCGAGAAGCACACGACACGGCAGGTCCCGCGGGTTCCCTCGGCGCGGAACAGCCCATCACCGACCTTGTCGCCGGAGGTGTCCGGACGGAGCGCCGCGAAGTCGTTGGTGAACACGAAGGTCGTCGCGTAGTCGGGGTTCACGTCGCCCGTGACCCGGGTGTTGCGGGGGCACAGGTAGCACTCCGGGTCGTGGACGGGGCGCTCCTCGGGCGGCTCCGGCTCCTCGGCCCCCAGCCAGGGACGCTTCGTACGGCCCGCCGACACGAGCACCCACTCACCGGTCAATGCGTTGCGCCGCCGGTGCGGCTCGGCATCGAGCGCGGCGACCAGGGTGTCGTCGGGTCGGAGCGGCGGGTGGACACGAGGGCAACCTCCTGAAGGCCGCGTGACGCTCGCCGAGCGGCCACCATGATGATCGCAGGTCCGCGCGGGCATCGGGCCGGCCTCGCAGATGCCGGGCCGTTCGCCGCTCGAACAGGACGCCCCTCCCGTCGATGCTTCGCGACGTTGCGGGAGGCGCTGACACGCGGCCCGAACCCTGGCCGCCGGGACCGCGCCGAGCCACTGGCGAGACCGACCCGTGGGGGGCATGCGTCCCGGGAGGTGGTCATACGCACCAAGGGTGCGGTCTCGGTCCTGTGCGCGCTCGCGATGCTGCTCGCGCTGAGCTTCGCCGGTCCGGCGAGGGCTGGTTCGCCCACGGCCGTCTCCGGCACCTGGGACTGGGACAACCTGACCTGGGTCACCGAGAAGATGGCCGGCGGCAACGAGATCTTCAGCGGTACGGAGGCCACGGCTCGAACCGGGTGGTCCGGGAGCTTCGAGGGCAATTCGTTCGACACCTTCGCGGGGGTGATCCACCGGAGCGGGGTGCTGACGGCAACCCTGCTGGTCTGCTTCGACGGGTCCGCACTCGGCCGGTCGGGCACGATGACGATGCACGTGACCTGCCTCGGGGCTCCAGACGGCAGCTTCGGAGGCTCCTGGGTCATCAAGGATGGTGCCGGCGGTCTCGAGGGCCTGCGGGGACAGGGCAGGTGGGGCTTCTGGGGCGGTGATCTCGCCGAATACACGGGTTCGATCCACTGGAGGTGATGCCAGAACCCCCGCACGGCCGACCGCGGCCGGACCCGGCCACCCCGGCCCGCCACAGTCTCGCTAGGCGATGCGGCGGGCGCCGTCGGACGCCGCCACCTCGAACACGCGTGGCGTGAGGCCCGTCCGCCCCGGGTAGTCGTCCATGACCGCCTCGCGGAGGGCGGACACCGCGTCGCGGCGCACGAGGTTGATGGTGCAGCCGCCGAACCCGGCGCCGGTGAGCCGCGCGCCGATGACGCCGGGGACTCCGGCAGCGATCTCGACCAGCGCGTCCAGCTCGGGTGAGCTGATCCCGAACAGGTCGCGCATCGAGGCGTGGCTCGCGTAGAACAGCCGGCCCATGGTCTCGATGTCGTCAGCCTCGAAGGCCGCGACCGCGGCCAGCACCCGCGCGTTCTCGTGGACGATGTGCTCGGCACGGGCGGCGACCACCGGGTCCAGCCTCGGCCGCGCCGCCTCGAGCATCTCGGGGGTCACGTCGCGCAGGAAGGTCACACCCGGATCCGTGCGGGCGATCTCCGCCACGGCGGCTTCGCACTGGCTCCGGCGCTCGTTGTAGGCGGAGGACTCCAGCTTGCGCGGCGAGCCGGAGTGGCACGCGACGAGCGCGAGGTCCGGGTCCGCCATCGGGATCGCCCGGTGGTCGAGCGTCCGGCAGTCGAGGAGCAGCGCGTGTCCTGCCTTGCCGAACGCCGACGCGAACTGGTCCATCAGCCCGCAGTTGACGCCGACGTACCCGTTCTCCGCCCGCTGGGCGGTGCGGGCCAGGGTCATGCGGTCCAGCGCCGGCAGCTCGCCGCCCGACAGTGCCAGCGACGACGCCAGCTCCAGTGCCGCGGACGACGACAGCCCCGAGCCCTGGGGCAGGTCCGAGGCGAGGATCCCGCGGAAGCCGCGGGTCACCACGCCCCGCTCCGCAAGCGCCCATGCCGTCCCGGCCACGTAGTCGATCCAGGCGCCCCGTTTGGCGCCGATCGCATCAAGGTCGAACCCCAGCGTCTCGCCCGTCGCGGCCAGCATCATCTCCACCCGCCGGTCGTCCGTCGGCACGAGCGCAATCGCGATGCCGAGGTCGATCGCCACCGGCAGCACGAAGCCCTCGTTGTAGTCCGTGTGCTCGCCGATGAGGTTGACGCGGCCGGGGGCATGGACCACGCGGACGTCGGCGGGCCGGGTGGCGGCCTCGGGTGAGACCTCGAACAGCCTGGCCGCGAGGGCATCAGGGTCCCGGGCAAGGGCGGCAGCGTGGTCCGGAGAGGGAGACGGCGCGGGCATTGCCCAAGCCTACCCTTGCTCACCGCCCGTCGTGAGGCGCACGTCTCCCGCCAGGTACCGTCCGATGGTGGGGCCAACCGCAGCGGCGAGGTCGTCGGGCGACATCGACGCGATGGGCTCGAGCCCGATGACATAGCGCGAGATCGCCAGGCCGATGAGCTGGGTGCCCACCAGCGTGGCCCGCGTCTCGGCGTCAGGGAGGTCCACGGCGCGTGCGAGGGCGAGGAACGGTCCCTCGGCGAGCAGCTTGCGGGTCATCCCGGCAGCCACGGGGTCGGTCGTGGCGGAGCGCACGATGCCCAGCAGCAAAGGGCGCACCTCGGGACGGTCCCACAGCCCCACGACGGCCCGGACGACGCGCTCCCCCATCTGCTCGCGTGGCCCGGCCAGCATCCGCGGAACCATCTCCGCGGGGTCCACCGGGAGCTCGCTGGCCGCCAGGAACAGCTGCTGCTTGGTACCGAAGTAGTGGTGGACCAGCGCCGCGTCCACCCCGGCCCTCGCGGCAACGCCGCGGACGGACGTGCCCTCGTAGCCACGCTCCCCGAACGCCTCGCGCGCCGCCCCAAGGATCCGCCCACGCGTGTCCGCGGTCCCCGGGCGCCGCCCCGTCCGCCCGGCGGGCGCCCCTGGAGCCCTGCTCATACGACCTCCCGGCGGATCGTCCGCGAGGCCACGAACGCGAACCCGACCGCCACCACGGCAAGCACCGCGATATCCCACCGGAGCGCGGCGGAGGCCAGGTCGGCCCCCGCGATGAAGACGAGGCGCAGCGCATCGACGGCGTACCCCAGCGGCATGATCACGACCAGCGGCTGGAGGATCTCGGGCAGGCTGTTGACCGGGAACAGGACGCCCGAGAGCAGGAACTGGGGGACCAGCACGATGGGGATGAACTGGATCACCTGGAGCTCTGTGCGCGCGAACGTCGACAGGAAGATGCCGAGGCTCACGGCGCCCAGCGCGAGCACGACGACGACCAGGTAGGCGAGGAGTGGGCTGCCGACGACCGGGATCCCCAGGCCGATGGCGAACTCCGGAAGCGGCCCGATCGCTGGGACGTGGATGGTCCCCAGCGCCCAGGCCAGCAGCACCGCGACCTGGATCATCGCGAACAGGCCGAAGCCCAGGGTGTACCCCGAGACGATCTCGCCGCGCGTCACCGGCGTCGCCATCAGCCGCTCGAGCGTGCCGCCGGTCCGCTCGCGCAGGAAGCTGACGCCGGTGAGCAGGTAGACGAAGAAGTAGATGAAGAACGCGACGATGGCCGGGGCGAACGCCACCATCGGGTCGTCGCTGCCCGTCCCGTAGATGGTCTCGCGGACTACCACCGGGACGCGGGCGCCGGTGACACCGACGACGGCCGTGGACACCGCCTCGCGGACGACGCCGAGCTGGGCCGCCTCCCCTCCCGGGTCGAGCCCGAGCGTGACGATCGTGATCTGTCCGCCGGAGGCGAGATCGGCCGGGAGGACGATCGCCAGCGAGTCCGTCTCCGCCTCGACCCGGGCTCGTGCCGTCCCCTCGTCCGGGACGTCGGACACGGTGATCCCCTCGTCTTCGAGCGTGGTCGTCAGGGCCGTGCCGACGATCGCCGCCGGGCCGCTCGCCTCGTTGGCCAGGGCGACGCTGACGTCTGGCGTATCGCCCTCGCGAAGGATGAACGTGAGCAGGCCGGTGATGACGACCGGGGCGATGAACAGGAGGGCCAGGCTCGGGCGGTCCCGCCGGATCTCCGCCACGACCCGACTGATGAGGGCGCGCAGCCGGCGCGGGTTCATGCCGCCACCTCGCCGTCGCCGGCGAACGCGAGGAACGCCGCCTCGAGGTCATCCATTCCAGCCTGCGCGCGCAGCTCTGCACCGGTGCCGCGCGCGATCACCCGGCCGGCACGCACGAACAGCAGCTCGTCACAGCGGTCCGCCTCGTCCATCACGTGGCTGGACATGACGATGGTGGCTCCGCCGTCCGCCAGGGCCCGGAAGTGGCCCCAGAACTGGACGCGGAGCAGCGGATCCACGCCCACGGTGGGTTCGTCCAGGAACAGCACCGCCGGCCGGTGGACCAGCGCACAGGCGAGTGACAGGCGCCGTCGCTGGCCGCCTGAGAGCGTCCCGGTGATGGTCTTCGCGCGATCTGCCAGCTCAACCAGCTCCAGGGCCGCGGTCACCGAGGGACCCGTGTCGGCGCCGTAGGCCGCGGCGAAGAACCTGGCGTTCTCGCCCACGGTGAGGGCCGGGTAGATGCCGTCGCTCTGCGTCATGTAGCCGATGCGCGCCAGCGTCTGGCGGGACGGCATCCGAACACCGAGCACCTCCGCGTGGCCCTCGGTGGCGAGCGCCATCCCGGTCAGGAGACGGATCAGCGTGGTCTTGCCGGAGCCGTTCGGACCGAGCAACCCGTAGATCCGCCCGGGTGCCAGGTCGAACGTCATGCCGTCGACCGCCGTCACCGCCCCGAACCGCTTCACGAGGCCGACGGCGCGAACGGCGGCGGCCGGCGTCGCCTGGCACGAAGCAACCGGGGCCGCGGTCGCTTCGGGGCCACTCGACGTCGTCATCGATCACCTCGCACGAGGATGAATTCAGCGGTGATGAATTCTAGCGCCCGACTCGCCAGGTCGACACGTGCCATGCGGCACGCTGGCGGGTGGACGAACGACCCGGCGGTTGGCCCATGGCGGTGGGCCAGGCACGCATATCATCCCGCGATGCAGCGCAGCGCCGACCTGGTACTGGGTGGTGTTCATCGCCCTGGGCTTCTTCTGGGGCTCCTCGTACCTGTGGATCAAGATCGGCCTCGAGGGCGGGCTCCCGCCGCTGACGCTGATCGCCGGGCGCCTGACGCTCGGGGCGCTGTTCCTCGCGCTGGTGGTGGGTCTCGCCCGCCAGGAGCTGCCGCGCAGCCGGCGGATGTACGGCCACCTGCTCGTGATGAGCGTCGTGAACGTCGTGCTGCCGTTCATCCTGATCACGGTCGGCGAGCAGACGATCGACTCCGCCCTCGCGTCCATCCTGAACGCCACGGTGCCCCTGACCGTGATCGTGGTCGCGCCCATGTTCCTGCCCGACGAGCGGATCACGCTGCCGCGGATCGCGGGCCTGGCCGTGGGGTTCGCCGGCGTCATCCTGCTGGTCGCCCCGGACCTGGTGAACCTGGGCGACTCCGACCTGACAGGCGAGCTGATGATGCTGGGCTCGTCGATCAGCTACGGCATCGGCAACGTCTACTCGCGCCGGCACGTCCAGGGCCTGCGGCCGATGATCCCGGCGCTGTTCCAGGTCACGTTCGCGGCGCTGATCATCGTGCCGCTGGCGCTCGTCATCGACCGCCCGTTCACGACCGTCTCCCCCACCCCGGAGGCGATCGTCGCCGTGATCTGGCTGGGGTTGCTGGGATCGGGCGTCGCGTACCTGTGCTACTTCACGCTCCTCCAGCACTGGGGCGCGACCCGGACGTCGATGGTGGCCTACCTGCTGCCGGTCGTCGGCATCTTCCTGGGCGCGATGGTGATGGGCGACCCGGTCACGCTCAACCGCATCGGGGGGACCGCGCTGGTGATCGCCGGCATCGCGATCGTGAACAGCGGGGCGGCGGTCCGGAGCTACCAGAATCGGAACGCCGGACCCGTGGAGCCGGCGGAGCCCGTCGAGGCGCGCTAGCGCCAGCGCCCACCTGCTGACGCGGCGTCAGGAAGCGAGGAACGCCTCGAGGGCCTCCACGATGAGGGCGTGATCCTGCTCCTGGGGCAGGCCCGAGACGAGCACCACGCCGACGGGACCGGTTCCCGCGACGATCAGCGGGAAGCCGCCACCGTGCGGCGCGTACTCCGGGAACTGGAGCGACGTCGCCTCCGCGAAGGTGGTCCCGGCGGCCACGTGGCGAAGTCGTTCGTAGAAGCTCGAGTGGCCGAAGTGCTCCACGACCCGGCGCTTGCCGGCGAGGTAGAGGTCGTTGTGGGCGTTCGTGCCCGGCCGCGCGGCCCGGAACACGAGGCGGGCGCCCCGCCAGACCTCGATCGTCACCGGGAGCGAGCGCTCGGTCGCCCGGTCCAGGAGCCATCGGCCGATGACGAGCGCGTCCTCCTCGGAACAGGTTGGCAGCGCCAGCCGCCGCTCCTGGTCCAGCAGCTCCTCCGGCGTCGGGAAGCGGACCGTGTCCGTCATGAGCCGAACCTGGCCCGCAGGCGCGGCAGGATGACCTCGCCGTAGCGGGCGATCGCCGCCTCCTGGTCGGGTCCCGGGAAGTGGAACACGAGGTGGTTCAACCCGTACCCGAGGTACGGCGCGATCTGCTCGACGTGCTCGTCGGGGTCGGAGGCCACCAGCCAGCGCCGGTGGGCGTACGGCTCGGCCTCCTTGGCCGCGACCTCCATCTCGCGCGGGTCGTGGATGCCCATCTTCTGCTCGCCCGTGAGCGCGAGAGCCGCCCAGACCTTCGTGTCCTCCATCGCCCGGCCGAGGTCGGTGTCGAAGGAGACCTTCATCTCGATCATCTTGTCCATGCCCGCAGCGTCGCGGCCGGCCTTCTCCGCCCCCTCGGCCAGGGCCGGCAGGAGCGTCTCGGTGTACAGCTCCGCGCCCTTGCCGCTGGTGCAGATGAAGCCGTCAGCGAGCCGCCCGGCGAGGCGGGCGGCGGCAGGCCCCGAGGCGGCGATGTAGATCGGGACGGGCTGGTCCGGCTTGTCGTAGATCGTGGCCTCGTGGGTGCGGTAGTACTGGCCCTCGAAGTCGACGAACTCCGCGCCGGGCGCCGACAGCGCCTGGATGAGCTGCACGGACTCCCGCAGGCGCGCGAACCGCTCGCTCTGCTCGGGCCAGTCGACGCCAACCGGGACCTCATTCATGGACTCGCCCGTGCCGACGCCCAGGATCACGCGTCCGGGCGCGAGGCAGCCGAGCGTCGCGAACGCCTGGGCAACGATCGCCGGGTTGTAGCGGAACGACGGGGTGAGGACGCTCGTCCCGAGGGTCACGCGCGTCGTGGCCTGCGTGGCGGCCCCCAGCCAGGCGAGCGCGTTGGGCGCGTGGCCGTCGGTGTGGCGCCAGGGCTGAAAGTGGTCGCTGGTCCAGACGGAGTCGAAGCCGGCCCTCTCGGCGGCGACGGCGAGGTCCAGCAGGCGGCGCGGCGGGAACTGCTCGGCGGAGGCCTTGTAGCCGAAGTTGCAGGGCGGGCATCGGAACCTCAAACCGGACGGTGGTGTGGAAGCCATGGTGCCCCGGATCGGCCTGCGGTGCATCAGCGCCCCACGGCAAGCACGACGGCGCCCGCCAGCACGAGCACGGATCCCGAGATCCGGATGGCGACCTCCCGGCGACCGGCAGCCTCGCCCAGCCGGACGATGCCCCAGGTGGAGGTGAGCAGGACGGCGGACTCCCGCAGCGGCGCGACGATGACGAGCGGTGCCCGCGACAGCGCGGCCAGCACGAAGCCGTAGGCGGTGAACGTCAGAAGGCCGCCGGCCACCGCCCGCGGCACGTCCAGGGGAACGTCCGGCGGCGCGTACGCCCCACCCGCGACCCGCGGCCGCAGCCACGCCACGACGAGCAGCCCGAGACCGCAGACCGGCCACAGGATGGCGGCGTACAGCCAGGCCGGCGCGAGCTGGACGCCCACGCGATCCAGGGACGAGTATCCGGCGATCATCACGCCGGCCAGGATCGCGAAGCCGGCCGCCGCCCGCTCCGTTCCCCGCGTGCCCGCGATGCGCCACGGACGCTGGACGACCAGCAGCCCCGCAAGCAGCAGCCCGACACCCAGCCACGAGACGGCCGGCAGGCGCTCGCCCAGGATGATCACGCCCACCGCCACGGCGAACAGCGGGGCACTGCCGCGGGCCAGCGGGTACACGACGGACAGATCGCCGCGCCGGTACGCAGCCGCCAGGAACACGAAGTACGCCGTCTCCACCACCCCGGACACGATCCCGACGGCCCAGGCCTCCGGGGGAACGGCGGGCTGTCCGGTTGCGATCCAGGCGACCAGCACGAGCGGCACCAGCACGGCCGACGCCGCAATCACCCCAGCCGTCGCCGTCCGAAGCGGATCCCCGGCGGTCTTGAGCAGGATGTTCCAGGCGGCGTGCAGGACGGCGGCGAGCGCGATGAAGCCGAGGGCGAGCGGGTCCACGCCCGCGAGTCTATCGGCGCGGACCCGCCGTCACGGGGGCGTCGAGGCGGTGCCGACGCTCAGTGCGCGACGTCGCGCCGGCTCATCCCCCACGCTCCGAGCAGGATCCCGCCGGCGGCGATCGCGAGGCAGGCGGCGATTCCCACCGGGTCCCATTCCCCCATCATCGGCTGGCCGAGGTGGGTCGTCAGCGCGAGCTGGTGGACCCAGTCCGGCAGGCCGAGCGGTGGCGCGAGCAGGTTCACGATGTAGGTGCCGACGACGACGAGCGCCGCGATCTCCGCGGCCAGCGACGTCCGCCAGAGGCCACCGACGGCGAACCCGATGCCCACGATCGCCGCGGTGAACAGGCCCACCGACGCCATGCCGAGCATGCTCTCGGTCGCATCGATGCCGCCCGGCGCCGCGCCGACCCCGATCCCGGCGGCGAACAGCACGGTACTGACGACGACCGCCATCAGGGCCGCCACCCCGCCGGCGATGACCCACCGGGTGCGCGTCATCGGCGTGGCGAGGAGCAACTCGAGCCGGTCCTCGGTCTCGTCCGATGCCCACTTGGCGACGAACGTCGCGCCGCAGAACCCGGCCGCGATGAACATCAGCTCCACGAACAGCTGCAGCCAGCCGCCGGTGGCGCCGAGGTCGAAGCTGGGGAAGATCGCCTGGAAGGTCGCCAGGAACGTCTCGTCGCCCTTGATCGATTCGGCCATGGGCGCGACCAGCGAGGCCAGAAGGGCGCCCATCAGGAAGAACCCGATGCCCCACGCCAGCGCCCTCGGCAGCATGTCGCCGAAGGCCCGGGCGATCGGCCCGTGGGTGCCCAGGATCCCGGCCGGCAGCCCCGGCATGCGGATCCCGGCCGTGACGCCGAGGTCCCGGCGCACGAACAGGGCCACGCCGCCGGCCATGAACAGCGCGCCCAGCACGCCGGTCGCGAGGACCGGCAGCCAGTCGTACTGGGTGACGAGCGGGATGTGGTTCGAGGTCCAGCGGAATGGGCTGGCGACCGCCAGCACGTCCAGGCCCTCCACGCCGTTGGCGAGCCAGAGCACGATCATGGCGAACGAGGCGACGCCCGCCGCCCCCGCACGACCCAGCACGGGAGCGAGCAGGAACGCAAGTCCCCCGAAGACACATCGCGAGGGAGCCGATCAGGATGCCGAAACCGAGGCCGGAGACCAGCGAGATCCGGTCGCCCAGGGCCTCGTCGCCGAACACCGCGGAGCCGACCGAGCAGGCGATCGCGAGGATCACCATCGCCAGCCACAGCAGCGTGAGGTGCGCCGCCAGCTTCTCGACCGCGATCCGGCGCTTGCCGAGAGGCGTGGTCGCGACCATGTCGAGGCTGCCCCGCCGAGCCTCGGAGGCGAGCGTTGACGAGAGGGCCATGATCGACCACAGCGCCGTGCCCAGCACGAACATGGCGCCGTACTTCCAGGTCATGTAGCCGCCCAGGGTGCCGAGCCCCACGGGCTTGCCGAACAGGTTGACCATCGACGCCGGCATGACACCGATGAGGGCGTCCACCTCCTGGCGGGCCTGCGGCGTCGGAAAGACCTGGGGCAGCGCGGCGCCCATGAGCAGGGCCATGCCGCCGAGCAGGCCGGCAGCGATGATGAACGTGAGCCGCGAGTCGCGGATCGTCTTGCCGTAGACGCTGCCGAGGCCCAGCAGGCGCCGGCGCAGCGGGATCGGCGGGAAGGTCGCCGCGGCACCCCGCGGCGGATGGGCGTCAGCGACCATCGGAGTTCGCCTCCACGGCCTCGCGGCCGTACTCGGCCAGGAACGTGTCCTCGAGCGACGGCTCGCGGGACACGAAGTCCAGCAGCTCGAACCGGGCGGCGGCACGGACCACCGGGGTGATGGGACCCGCCACGCGCATCCGGAGGGTGTGGTCCTCGGCGACGAGATCGCTCACGCCGGGCAGCGCGCGGAACTCCTCCTCGGGCACGGGACCTGCGAACCGCACCTCCACCTGGTGGTGGGCCAGGTCGCGCAGGCTGTCCACGGTTCCCAGCCTGGCCAGGCGGCCGTCGCGGATGATGGCGACACGCTCGCAGGACTTCTCGACCTCGGACAGGATGTGCGACGAGAGGAAGACCGTGGCGCCGTCGGCGACGGCCTCGCGCAGGATCTCGAAGAAGGTCTGCTGGACGAGCGGGTCCAGGCCCGAGGTGGGCTCGTCGAGGACGAGCAGCTCCGGGCGATGCTGGAGGGCCGCGATCACGCCGACCTTCTGCTTGTTCCCCTTGCTGTACTCCTTGAACCGCTTGCCGGGGTCGAGCTCGAAGCGGTCGATCAGGCTGGCCTGGTATGAGGTGTCGACGCCTCCTCGGAGGTTCGCGAAGTACTCGAGCGTCTGCCTCCCGCTGAGGCGGTCGTAGAGCGCGAACTCGCCGGGGATGTAGCCCACGCGCCGGTGGATCGCCACCGGATCGGCCGTGGACTCGATCCCGAACACGAAGGCCTTGCCGGAGGTCGGGCGGATCAGGTCCAGCATCGTCCGGATCGTCGTCGTCTTGCCCGCCCCGTTGGGGCCGAGGAAGCCGAAGATCTCGCCGAGCTCGACCTCGAGTTCGACGTCGATGATCCCGCGGCTGGAACCGTAGGCCTTGGTGAGCTTCTCGAGGGTGATGACAGCGGCCATGGGGACTCCTCGTGTCAGGCGAACCAGGTGGTGAGGGAGGCGTCGTCGATGAGCACGAACGAGCCCGGCGGCAGGCCGAGGATGCGCTCGATCGCCTCGGAGTAGGCGTGCATGAAGACCAGGACGTCCTCGAACGCGACGCGACCGTCGAGGCGGTCCATCAAGAGCCCGTAGACGGCGTCGGCGGAGCCGGTGAAGAGGGCGGTGATGACCGTTGCGGCATGGTCCGGCGAGCCCGGGTCCATGACGCCCTCGGCCTTGCCCTGGCGGATGATCCGCGCGATGAGGGGCTGGAACTCCGCGGACGCCGCGGCCGCAGCGCGGCTCCGCACCAGGTCGTTGCCCGGCGAATACCACGACCGCAGGACGACGAGCAGGAGATCGCTCCGCTCGGCCTTCCAGGCGCCCGCGGTGGCGAAGACTCCCTGGAGTTTCTCCGGCTGCGCCGAGCGATGGGCTGTCGACGATCGGCCGGAGGACGGCCATGCCCTGGGCCGTCATCCGTTCGATGACCGCCTCGAGCATCGACTCCTTGGAGCGGAAGTAGTGGTAGATCGCGCCCCGGGACACACCGAGCTCGTCCTGGACGTCCTGGATGCTCATCGCGTCGTAGCCGCGGGCGCGGATCAGCGCCTCCGCGACGTCGAGGATCTCGTCGCGGCGGACGGCGTGGGTGGCGGAGTTGAGCGTGCGTCCCATCGTGTCCCAGAATATCCGACCGACTGTCGGTCGGATGATAGGGCGATTCGCAAGGCATCGCGTCGCGGGACCGCGAACCCGGACACGGAGGCTGCGTCAGGCGACCGGCCAGCCTCCGAGCTCCGCCAGCGTCGGAGGGTCTGCGCCGGCCCGTCCGCACACGAACGCGGATGCCCGGACCGCGAAGCGAGCGGCCCGCAGGATCGCGCCCGGATCGCCCAGGCCACCCGGCCCGATCCCCTCGTGCACGAGGCATGCGAGGAAGGCGCCGCCGAAGGTGTCCCCCGCCCCGACCGTGTCCACGACCGTCACCGGCGGGGCGGGCACGAGCTCGACCACCTCGCTCGGCGAGCACGCGGACCGGCCGGCCGCCGTCGGTCACGAGGACCACCGAGGGACCGTGGGCCTTGACCCACGCCGCGACCGCCTCAGGGCTCTCGCCCGGTCGCAGGTACTCGAGGTCCTCGGTGCTGGCCTTGACGATGTCCGCGCGGGCCATGATCCGGGTCATGCGGGCGCGCCATGCGTCGGGGTCGGGCGTGATCGACGGGCGGGCGTTGGGATCGAGCATCACGATGCGGTCCCGGGGCACGGCCATGGCGATGGCCTCCAGGGTGGAGGCCATGGGCTCCAGGACCAGGCCCAGCGATCCGGTCAGGAACGCGCGGGCGGACGCCGGGATCCCACCCGCAAGCGGCCCGGGCAGCACGGAAGGCGCCGAGGTCGCCTCGGTGTAGAACCGGTACGACGCGCTGCCGTCCGCGCCCAGCTCCGCGAGGGCCAGCGTCGTGGGCAGGTCGGTCCGCTGCAGGAGATCCCGCCCGACGCCGTCGCCGGCGAGCCCGTCTTCGAGCATCCGGCCGAACCGGTCGCTCGACAGGCCGCCGACCCACGACGCCGCCACCCCGAGCCGGGCGATCGCGCGCACCGAGTTGTAGGGGCTTCCGCCGGCGACGGAGACGATCTCCCCGTCGGGGCGGACGATGAGGTCGACGAGCGCCTCGCCCGCCACGACGATGCGGGGCGATGCTGCGGTCGGGGCGACGGCGAGGGGTCCTGCGCTCACCGACCGATTATCGCAGCGCGTCCGGCCCGTCGTGGGCACCCGCACGGGGCCCGGCATCCGTGCAACGATGGCCCCGTGACGACTCCCGCGCCGCTCCCGGCCCCCCTCGCCAAGTACTTCCAGGGCCGCGATGGCGTGGTCCAGCGCGTCCGCCTCGGTGCCTATGCCTGGTGCGAGCGAGACGGGACCGTCCTGCTGACGCGGGTGTCGGCGAAGGGTCCCGGCGGCGGGCAGTGGACCCTCCCCGGCGGCGGGCTCAGATTCGGCGAGGATCCCGTGGCAGGGGTGACCCGCGAGGTGCGGGAGGAGACCGGCTACGAGGTCGCACTCGGTGATCTGGTCGGGATCCGGTCGGACGTGCTGGAGCCCGCCCAGACCATCAGCGGCCACCGCGTGCAGACGGTCGGCATCATCTACCGGGGGACGGTTCGTCGCCGGTGAGCTGCTCGAGGCGTTCGAGGGATCGACCGATGCCGCCGCGTGGATCCCGCTCGAGGACCTGGAGGGCCTGCCCTCCGTCGACCTGCTGGCCTGGGTCCGCCGCGCGATCGGGCGCTGACGCCGGCGCCACCCGGGGGTGAGTCCGGTTCGGTACCCTCGCGGGATGTCCGACCAGCCCGCCTGGGAGCAGCGCTTCCGCACCCCCGTCCTGTCCTTCCCCGCCTGGGCCGACGGTGATCCCGATCGGCTGGTGATCGCCTCGACGGAGAACGGCTCGTACCAGCTCCACGCATGGGACCGCCGCACCGGGAGGCGGCGCCAGATCACGACCGATCCCGTCGGCGTGCTGGAGGGACGACCGACCCACGACGGGACCGGCGTCGTCTGGTTCCGCGACGAGACCGGCGACGAGACGGGCACGTTCGTGATCGCCCCGTTCGACGAGGAGTCGCGCCCCGGAGCCGCTGATGCCCGGCCTGCCCAAGGGCTGGCCCGAGGGGCTCGCGATCGGCCGCCACCGGACGGTCGCCGCCATCAGCACCGGGTCGGCGTTCGCCGTCTGGGTCTCGGACGATGGCGACGACGTGCGGCTGCTGCACACGCACGCGGAGCCCGTGCGCCTCGCCGCCGGGTCCGGGATGTCGGGCGCCGTGGACCGGGCGGCACTGTCCGCTGACGACAGCGTGGTGGTCCTCGAGGTCATGGACGACGGCGACGTCCTGCATCCCGCGCTGCGGTCGGTGGACGCCGTCACCGGCGAGACCCTCGCCGAGCTCAGGGACCCGGGCCTGGAACTGGCCGGCTTCGGCTTCTCACCCGTTCCCGGCGACCTGCGCATGGCCATCACGCACGAGCGTCTCGGCGAGCGCCGCCCCGCCCTGTGGCACGCACGCACGGGCGAGCTCACGGAGCTCCCGGTCGACATGCCGGGTGCCGTGGAGCCCGTGGGGTGGTGGCCGGACGGCCGCGCGCTCCTGCTCCTCGTGTTGCAGGCGGGCCGGCATCAGCTCTACCGGTACGAGGTGGCGACGGCCGCCGCGACCCGCCTCGAGACGGAGCCCGGCTCCATCACGGCCGCGGGCGTGCGTCCCGACGGCGCCGTCTGGTACCGGGGGCACAACGGCGCCCATCCCGCGCGGCTGCTCGAGGTCGGCTCGGACGTCCCGCTCCTGGAGGCGGATGGGCCGGCGGCCGGCGGCGGCCGCCCGTTCGAGACGTGGTGGTTCCAGAACCCGGGCGGCCAGCGCGTCCACGGGTTCCTGGTCCGCCCGGACGGCGAGGGGCCGCACCCGGTGATCATGCGCGTGCACGGCGGCCCGCACTCCGTGGACATGGACCGCTGGGCACCCGACGTCCTGGCCCACGTGGACGCCGGGTTCCTGGTCGCGATGGTCAACTACCGCGGCTCGGAGGGGTTCGGGCAGGAGTGGCGCGACGCGCTCACCGGGAACATCGGCTTCCTGGAGCTGGAGGACGTCATCGCCGGCCTGGACGACATCGTGGCGCGCGGCCTCGCGGACCCGGCGCGGGTCGTGCTCGCCGGCTGGTCCTGGGGCGGTTACGTGACGCTCCTCGGCGCAGGGCGGCACCCGGACCGTTGGGCCTCGCTGATCGCCGGGGTGCCCGTCGCGGACTACGTCGCCGCGTACGAGGACGAGGCGCCGATGCTCCAGGCCCTGGACCGGGCGCTGTTCGGCGGGTCGCCGGCCGAGGTGCCGGCGCTGTACGCGGAGCGCAACCCGCTCACCTACGTGGACGCGGTGGTGGCGCCGCTGCTGATCCTCGCGGGCGAGAACGACTCGCGCTGTCCCATCCGCCAGGTCTGGAACTACGTGGGCCGGCTCCGGGAGCGGGGCGTCGAGCCGCGCGTGTACACCTACGGTACGGGGCACGCGTCGTTCGACATCGAGGAGCGGGTGCGCCAGACGGCGCTCGTGCTGGACCACCTCGCGGCCACGGTGCCGGGCGCCCGGCGTCTCGAGAACCTGGACGCGCACCTGGCGGCGGCCGACATGGTCCCCGGCACAGCCCCAGGCACGGCTCCCGGCACGGCCGTGGCTCAGGCGAACCGGTAGCGGGCCTCCTCGCCCCGGCAGCGTGGGCCGCGGCCGTACGCGATCTCGCCCGCGCTGACGTCGGCGAGGCACCAGAACGCGGTCGCGCTGCTCTCCGCGCCGTCGGCGTGGCGGCAGATCGAAGGGCTGGTCGCGTGGTCCGCGAGGAACGCCGCCAGCTGTTCCGGGCCGATCGAGCCGGGCTCTGGCCCCTCCCCCGCCGGTCCATTCAGGAGCTCCAGGGCCCTTGCGAGCCGCACTGCGGAGCGACGCGCGTAGGCCGGGTCGCCCTCGTAGCGGAGCATCCGGTTGCAGACGTAGTGGTTCGTGTGGGCCAGCGTGCCCGCGGGCGACGGGCCCGTGATCTCGACGTCCGTCGCGGAGCCCTCGACGTTTACGACGCGTCCGTCGCGGTGCGCGAAGACCGTGTTGTACGAGGAGGCGCGGTCGGGTCGCAGGGCCATCGCCACCGCCTCGTCCAGGGTCCGCGCCGTGAGCTGCTCGCGGACCATGAGCAGCCGCGGGACGCCCACCCGTTCGTCATTGGGCGCCAGCTCGTTGCCGGTGAGGGAGAGCCCGGCGCCGTTCCAGCCCACGCTGATCCAAGGCCCGATCCCCAGCGAGAAGACCACGGGCTCGCCCGGCACGCGCCACTCGACGGCGACGACCGAGGCCTCGGCGACCGGTGACAGGTCGTTGGTGTGGGCGACCCACACGTGGCCGTCCGGCGTGGCCGGCGGAGCCGCGACCATGTCGCTGCAGCGGCCGTCGACGGTCACGCCGCCGGTCGCCTGTGATGGACGGACGGTCCAGATCTCCTCGATCGAGGCCGCGAACAGCGCCAGCGGGTCCACCCCGGCGCCTTCGGCCGCCCCGTCGATCTCGTCGACCAGCCAGGGCGTGGCGGCGGCCGTCGCATCCCGGTAGCGGGCGGCCAGGGCCAGCTGCTCGTCGAGGGACCGGCCGGGCGGCAGCACCTCGTCCCACGCAACGGCGTCGAACGACGCGGCGTGGCGGAGGACGTCCCGGGTCGCTGCACCGACCTGCCGCCCGACCTCGCGGTGCGAACCCTCCACGACGAGGAACGGCAGGCCGCCGCGGGACACCATCAGCTCATCGCCCGGCGCGGTTCCGCGGCGCCGGCGGGAGCCTGCGCGAGCCCTTGACCAGGAAGTGGTCGAACCAGTCGCGGACCTGGACGAGGTTCTCCGCACGCCGGAACGGGGCGCCGCCGCGCGTGAGCTCGTGGCTCTCGTCGGGGACGCGCATGAAGCGGACCGGACGCTTGAGCGACCGCAGCACCGTGAACAGCGCCTCGGCCTGGCCCACCGTCGTCCGCAGGTCTCGCTCGCTGTGCTGGATCAGCAGCGGCGTGTGCATGTTCGCGGCCAGCGACAGCGGCGAGATCGCATGGAAGTAGTCCGCGTCCTCCCACGGGCTGCGCCCGAACTCGATTCGCGCCCACTCGCCCCCGGAGATGTCACCCGTCAGGAACAGCATCCGCATGTCCACGACCGAGCGGCAGGTGATGGCGGCCTTGAACCGGTCGCTCTTGCCGATGATCCAGTTCGTGAGGTAGCCGCCGTAGGAGCCGCCCGTGACGCCCAGGCGCTCGGCGTCGGCCAGCCCGTCCGCGATCGCCTGGTCCACCCCGGCGAGCACGTCGGCCATCGGGCCGTCGCCCCAGTCGCCCAGGTTGGCCCGGTTGAAGGCCTCGCCGTAGCCCTCCGAGCCGCGGGGGTTCGGGGCGAGGACGGAGATCCCGGCGCCCGCGAGGACCTGCCACTCGAGCATCGGGGACCAGCCGTAGAGCGTGTGCGGTCCGCCGTGGATCTCGAGCGCCAGCGGCCTGGCCCCGGGACCGCCGGGGAGCAGCCAGCCCTGGACCTCGCGCCCGTCACTCTCCCAGCGACGATCCACCGGATCGACAAGGGTCAGTTCCGCGGCGAGCTCGTCGTTGAGCCGCGTGACGGTGCGCGGCGGGGCGGCCGTGACCCTGGCCGGTACGTCGAGGACGACCACCTCGGGAAAGGTCGTGCCGGCCGAGCGGATCGCGGCCACGACGTCGCCCTTGCCCTTCGCCGCCGGGCAAGCATCCCAGCCCGCGAGGTAGTGACGGTCCTCCGTCAGGCGCTGGGGCCGGCCGCCGCCGGCGATCGCCACGCGCCACAGCTCCATCGAGCCGTCCACCGGGGCCGTGAACAGGACGTGCGTCCCGTCCGCGGACGCCACGAGGACCGGATCGCCGCCGATCGTCACGTCGCTGTTCATCGCGGCATCCGGCTTGAGCTCGCTGCCGGCGAGGAGGTCCGTGCCTCCACCCGCGCCGGCGTCGGAGCCGTCCGCAGCGAAGCGCCAGATGCCGGTCCGGTAGCCGGACCGCGGGAACCGCTCGCCCAGGGCGAGGATCGCCGAGCCGTCACGGGTCCAGGCCGGGGTCGTGAAGGCGGCGTCGGGACCGCCGGCGATCGTCGTGATCTCGCCCGTCGCGACGTCCACGACGTAGATCCCGGAGCGCCAGTGGAGGTCCGGGTCCGTCCGCCGGTTCGCGGCGAAGGCGATCCTCGTGCCGTCCGGCGACCAGGCGGGCCCGGCCTCCGCCGACGGTCCGCTCACGAGGGCACGCGCCGTGCCGGTGATCGCGTCCACCAGCCACAGGTGGCTCTCCCGGTCGTCCACGAACCCGGCCCCGTTGTACTGGTAGCCCAGGCGGTCGAGGTAGCGATAGTCGGACAACGGCGTGCTCACCCGGCTTGGGCTTGGCCGGTCGCCCCCTGCGACGCTCGTCCTCGACGAGCGTGGCACCCAGGGAGCTGGTCAGGACGGCCAGCTGGGTGCCGTCCGGGGACCAGGCGAACTCGTCCACGCCGCGCGGCAGGTCCGTCAGGCGGCGCGCCTCGCCGCCGTCGAGGGGCAGCAGGTGGACCTGGTCGCAGTCCTGGCGGTCCTTCGCCTCCCGCGGCCGGTCCGGCTCCTCCTCGACCAGCACGCGACGGTCCGAGATGAAGGCCAGGGTCCGTCCGTCGGGCGAGAACCGCGGGTGGCGATCCGTCCGGGCGCCCATGGTCAGACGCCGGGCATCGGCGCTGCCGTCCGTCGGGGCCAGCCAGATCGCATGGCGGTAGCCGTCCCGGCCGACGGCGCTGCGCTTGACCGTGAAGGCCACGGTCCGTCCGTCCGGGGAGAGACGTGGCTCGAACGGGACGGCAAGGCGGTAGAGGTCATCAGGGCGCGCGGGGCGGGGCAACGGGGTCCTCCGGGTTGGCGCAAGGGCCGGCGCCGGGTGGGCGGGCGCCGTGGATCAATGCCAGTCTATCGCCGGTCAACCCGTGGGCGAGGGGCTACCATCGGCTCGCGATGGCCGAGCAGCTCTCCCTCCAGCTCGAGCCGGCGATGCCGCGCTCAGGCGACGTGGCGCCCATGTGGCCGACGGCCCTCGCCGACCCGTTCGACTCGCCTGACTGGCTCTTCGAGCCCACCTGGGGCGGACACCGGGTCCTCGCGTTCATCGAGCCCGGGGCGACCGCGGGAAGCGGCGAGGTGCGGGTCGTGGACGCCCGGGGCACGGAGTTCGGGGTGCAGCTCCCGGAGCTCGCGGGACTCGCCGTGCGGTTGGCGGCGCGGTCCGCGGTGCTCGATGGGGAGCTCGTCGTGGTGGACCCGCATGGCCGGGCCGACGACGAGGCCCTCCGGGAGCGGCTCTCCGGCCGGCCCGGCCGGCCGGTCGCCTTCCTGGTCTTCGACCTGCTCCACCTGGATGGCCGCTGGCTCCTGGGCCAGGCCCTGGACAAGCGGCGCGCCGCCCTGCGCAGGGTGCTGCGGCCGGGCGACGAGGTGGTCGTGGTGCCGGCGATCACGGGCGAGGGCCGGGCACTCCACGCGGCCGTGTCCGCCCAGGGGATCGCGGGCGTGCTCGCGCGCCGACGCTCGAGCCCCTACCTGCCCGGGGTCCGCAGCACGCTCTGGCGGTCGATCGTGGCATCGCCGCCCGGGGAGTCCTCCGCGCCGGACGACGCACCCGGCGATGAGCCCGCGGGCGGACCGGGTGACGCGACCGCGGCCACGGGCACGGCGCCAGTCCTCGCGCTGTTCCGGCGCCTCCCCTTCCCCGAGGAGCCCACCGAGGACGGGCCGGACGACCAGCCGGGCGGCTAGCTCCCGCGGACGGCGTGGAGGAACGTGCGCATCGTCGGCGGCTGCCCGTACATCAGGACGCCCGCCCGGTAGACGCGGATCGCGAGGAGCGTGACCAGCGGCACCGTGGCGATCAGCAGCCCCAGCGAGAGCGCCAGCTCCCAGGGCTCCACCCGGCCCGTCGCCAGCCGGGCCATCATCACGAACGGGCTCCAGAGCGGCACATAGGACGCGAACTTGATGAACCAGGACGTGCTCCCGGACAGGGCGAGCACCGCCGGCAGGTAGCCCATGATGGCCGGGATCGAGAGCGGCAGGGCCACGATCTGGAGGTCCTCGGGGCGGCTGAGCAGCGAGCCGGCCCCGGCGTACAGGGCGGCGTAGAGCGCGAACCCCAGCACGAAGTAGACGAGGAACGCCACGATCAGCCCCGGGGACAGGCCCGCCATCGACGTGGCCGCGGTCGGGTCCTCGCCCAGCAGCATGTTGCCCAGCTGGCCGGAGGCCACCACCATCATCAGCGCGGGCAGGAGGATCAGCGACACCTGGGTCAGCCCCGCCAGGCCGATGCCCGTGATCTTGCCGACGACCAGCTGGGGCGCCGTCGCCGCGGAGATCAGCAGCTCCATCACACGGCTGGCCTTCTCCGCCACGATCCCGGACGCGACCCACAGCCCGTAGAAGACGAGCGTCAGGAACGACAGCACGACGAACACGATGCCGATGATCCGCCGGCTCGCGTACTCCGCGGTGTCGATGGCCTCGCCGCCGCCCGACGACGCCGCCGCGCCGGCGTCCACGACCGCGAACGTGGGGGGCACGAACGGCCGGTCGGCAGCGGGCTGCGACGCCGTCCAGTCGAGGATCCCCACGGCGAACGACCCGACCTGGAGCAGCTGGGCCCGGTCCTGGCCCAGCCCGCCCACCGTGACGACCCGGAAGTCCAGGCCACCGTCCCCGGTGCGCTCGATCAGGACGGCACCGGCCACGAGTCCATCGCTCACCGCCTCGACGGCCGCGTCCCGGTCGTCCATGCGCTCGAACAGGAACGTCTTCTGTTCGGCGCCGGTGCCGTCCAGCTGCGCGTTGAGGAAGCCGTCCATCACGCCCACGGCCCGCTGTGCCAGGGCCGGGTCGGCCGCCACCACGGCCACCCGCGTCACGGTCGCCCTGTCCACGGCTCGCACTGCCAGCGGGATCAGCGCCATGACCATCGCGAGCCCGGCCATCAGGAGGGTCGAGAACAGGAAGGCACGTGACCTGACGCGCTCCGTGTACTCCCGGCGCGCGACGAGGCCGACGTTGCGTGCGAGGGCGCCGCGGCCGGTCGGAGCCTCGTGCGTCACGCGGCGTCCTCCTCGTCCGCGATCACCATCGGCGCAAGGTGCGTCTCCTCGTCCGCCGGGCGACCCACGAAGTCGATGAAGATCTGTTCGAGCGAAGGGTCCGCAACCTCGAAGTGCCGGACCCGCGCGCCCGCCCCGACCGCGGCTGCCAGCACGACGTCCGGCTCCACGCCGACGTCCAGCTCCACCGTCGAGCGGTCGAGACCGGGCTGGATCACCCGGGCACCGGGAACGCCGGCCAGCCACGGCAGGCGGTGGTCCCCTTCCACCGCGATCCGGACCATGCGCCGCCCAGTCGCCCGCCGGACCTCGCGCAGCGGCCCGCCCACCACCATCCGGCCGCGGTCGACGATCGCGACGGACTCGCACAGTGCCTCGGCCACCTCCATCTGGTGGGTGGAGAACACGACCGTCCGGCCGCGGTCGCGCAGCTCGAGGAAGGCCTCGCGCAGCAGCATCACGTTGACCGGGTCGAGACCCGTGAACGGCTCGTCCATCAGCAGGACCTGGGGGTCGTGCAGGATGGCGGCGATGAACTGGACCTTCTGCTGGTTGCCCTTGGACAGCTGCTCGGCCCGGCGCTCGGCCAGGTCCTCCGCGCGGAACCGGCGCAACCAGGCCTGGGCCTCGCGGCGCGCCCGGTCCACCGGCAGGCCATGGAGACCCGCGAAGAACACGAGCTGGTCCAGGACGCGCATCCGCGGGTAGAGGCCCCGCTCCTCGGGCAGGTAGCCCCAGGTCGAGCGCGGCAGGCGATGGCTCTCCGTGCCGCGCCAGGTGACCCGCCCCGCGTCCGGCTCCAGCACGCCAAGGGCGATCCGCATGGTCGTGGTCTTGCCGGCGCCGTTGGCACCCAGGAATCCGAACACCTGCCCCGGGGCGACCTCGAACGCGAGGTCGTCGAGGGCGGTGACAGTCCCGAAGCGCTTGGTCAGGTGGTCGACGACGAGGCTCATCTGCCCCGGGAGCATACCGGCCCCTCCCGTAGCGACCACTCCGGGATGGTCCCTAACGCACGACCGATGATGGTCCGGGTCGCGGCCCCGCCGCCTGGCGCCGGGAGGGGCGGGTCGGGAGTACGATTCGGGCGTGCAGGACCCCAGGATCACCCCCCTTCGCATCGATGCCGACCGGGCCGCCGGAAGCCTCCGCCTGGCGTGGGCCGACGGCCACGCCACCGCCTACGACACGGTCACCCTCCGCTGGCTCTGTCCGTGCGCCTACTGCCGCGGCGAGGCGGGCATGCCGGGCTGGCTGGACTCGAACCCGACGCTGACCGCCGAGCAGACGCGCCTCGTGGACGTGGCGCTGGTGGGCGCCTATGCCATCCAGGCGACCTGGGGCGACGGCCACGCCACTGGCTACCACACGTTCGACCTGCTGCGCGACAGGTGCCCGTGCGGCGAATGCACGCGGGCCCGCGAGCAGCGCGCCGCCACCGACCTCCACTCGCACGGAGAGGACCGATGATCATCACGACCACGCCGTTCGTCGCCGGGTATCGCGTCGCCGAGACCCGAGGCCAGGTCTTCGGGTTGGTCGTCCGCAGCCGGGGCCTGGGCGGCAACATGGTCGCCGGCCTCCGCTCCATCATGGGCGGCGAGATCCACGAGTACACGAGCCTCCTCGAGGACACCCGCCGCCAGGCCATCGACCGCATGGTCCAGAACGCGACCCTCGTCGGTGCGAACGGGATCCTCTCGATGCGCTTCGACTCGACCGAGCTGGCGGGGACGATGTCCGAGATCGTGGCCTACGGGACCGCGGTCGTGCTCGTGCCCGACGCTGCGGCGGTCCCGGCGGTCGAGTAGGCCATGGCCGTGGTCCTCGCGCGGGTCCTCGTCGGGGTGCTGGGCGTCCTGTTCATCCTCGGCGGCATCGCCGCCGCCGCCATCACGGGACCGGGAGGCAGCCTTGCGTCTGCCCTGTTCCTGTTCGTGCCGGGCGTGCTCATGATCGCCGCCGTGATCCTGGAGCGCACGCGCTACCGCTCGCTCCGCGCCGAACGCGCCGGGGACGGCCCGGGGCCGGGTGGCGGCGAGCCGGGGGCCCCGGAACCTCGATTCCGGCCCACCGACGAGCGCTTCGTCGACCCCACCACGCACGTCGCGATGCGTGTCTGGCTGGACCCGGCCACCGGCGAACGGCGGTACGTGCCGGAAGGCTGACACGGGCCCGCCCCAGCGCGGTGGTATTCTCAGGGACCCGACCGGGACCGGGAGACGCGGCCGTCAGCATGGGCCGTGTGCCGGGCCGGAGCGCATCCGCGAGAGGACCATGGCAACCGTTCGACCCGCTCCCGGACCTCGCGTCGCAGGCCGCGGTCGACGGCGGGCCGCGCGCGATCAGAAGGGGCCGATCCTCAACCGGGAACTCTCGTGGATCGAGTTCAACGCGCGCGTCCTCCACGAGGCTCGCGACACCCGCAACCCGCTGCTCGAGCGCGTGAAGTTCCTCGCCATCTTCGCGTCCAACCTGGACGAGTTCTTCCAGGTCCGGGTGTCCGGCCTCCGGCGGCAGGACCAGTCGCGCGGCATCCACCACAGCCTCGACGGCCTCACGCCCGCCCAGCAGCTGGACGCCATCCGCGACCGCGTCCGGGAGCTGATCGCCGACCACTCCGACATCTGGACCGAGATCCGCGAGGAGCTGGCCGCGGAGGGCGTGCAGATCCACGACTACGACGAGGTCCCGGAGCACCACGAGACCCTCCGGCGGCGCTTCCACGACGAGATCTTCCCGGTGCTGACGCCGCTCGCCGTGGATCCCGGCCATCCGTTCCCCTACATCAGCACCCTGAGCCTCTCGATCGCCGTCGGCCTGCGGGACCCCGAGACCGGCGAGCAGCGTTTCGCCCGCGTCAAGATCCCGCCGATCCTCCCCCGCCTGTTCGCGGTGGAGCGCGACAAGTTCGTGCTCCTGGACCAGGTGATCGAGGCGAACCTGGACGAGCTGTTCCGGGGCATGGAGATCCTCGAGACCCACCTGTTCCGGGTGACCCGCGACGCGGACATCGCGATCGAGGAGGACGAGGCCGACGACCTCCTGCTCGCGATCGAGGAGGAGATCCGGCGGCGGCGCTTCGGCGAGGCCGTCCGCCTCGAGGTGGAGCGCTCCATGCCGGAGCTCACGCGCCAGATCCTGATCAAGGGCACGGGCGTACGCGACGAGGATGCCTTCGAGGTCGCCGGCATGCTGGACCTCACGGCCCTGTGGCAGCTCGTGAGCCTGGACCGCCCGGACCTCAAGGCCCCGGTCCACAGCCCGGTCATCCCCCAGCGGCTGCTGCCGCTGGACGAGGATGAGCCCACGGACGTCTTCGCACAGATGCGCGCGGGCGACATCTTCGTCCATCACCCGTACGAGTCGTTCACCGCGTCAACGGAGCGGTTCATCGACCAGGCCGCGGACGATCCCGAGGTCCTGACGATCAAGCAGACGCTGTACCGGACGTCGGGCCAGTCGCCGATCGTAGGCGCGCTCATCCGCGCGGCGGAGAGCGGCAAGCAGGTCGTGGTGCTGGTGGAGATCAAGGCCCGCTTCGACGAGGAGAACAACATCGTCTGGGCCCGCCGCCTCGAGCAGGCCGGCGCCCACGTCGTGTACGGCCTGGTCGGCCTCAAGACGCACTCCAAGGTGGCGCTGGTGGTCCGGCGGGAGGGCAGCGGCCTCCGCCGCTACGTCCACATCGGCACCGGCAACTACAACGGCAAGACCGCGCGCCTGTACACGGACCTCGGCCTGCTGACCTGTCGCGAGGAGCTCGGCGCGGACGTCACGGACCTGTTCAACGTCCTGACCGGCCTGTCCCGCCAGCGCGTGTTCCGCCGCCTGCTCGTCGCCCCGATGACCATGCGCACCCGGTTCATCGAGATGGTGGAGCGCGAGGCCGCCAACGCGCGGGCGGGCCACCCGGCCCGGATCGTGCTCAAGGTCAACTCGCTGGTGGACGTCCAGGTCATCGAGGCGCTCTACGAGGCGTCGCGGGCGGGAGTCGAGATCGATCTCATCGTGCGCGGCGCGTGCTGCCTGGTCCCGGGCGTCGAGGGTGTCAGCGAGCGGATCCGCGTCCGCTCGATCATCGGCGAGTTCCTGGAGCACTCGAGGATCTGGATGTTCAGCAACAGCGGGCGTCCCGAGTGGTACATGGGCTCGGCCGACCTCATGGAGCGCAACCTGGACCGGCGGGTCGAGGTGGTGACGCCGGTCGAGGACCACGAGGCCCAGACCCGCCTCGCCCGGATCATCGAAGTCCTGCTCGCCGACGACCGCCGGTCGTGGCAGCTGGGGCCGGACGGGCGGTGGGCACGGACGGAGGTCCTGGAGTCCCGCGAGGGGACCGTCGAGACCTTCGCGGTCCTCAAGGAGGACGCCGCGACCGCGAGCTCGCTTGCCGACATCCCGCGCCGGCCGCACGCGAACGCGGGCTCCATGGATCCGCGGGCATGACCGAGGTTGCCGGCGTCGGACCGCTCGAGATCGAGCTCAAGTACCGCATGACCGATGCCGCGACCGGCGAACGCCTGCTGGGGGCCGACGACCTCGCCGGCCTGGTCGCTGCCGCACCCGTCGAGACGGTGGTGCACGAGGACCGGTACGTGGACACGCCAGACGGCGCGCTTGCGGCGGCCGGCTATGCGGGGCGCTTCCGCTCGAGCGGCGACGCGACCGTCATCACGCTCAAGGGCTTGCGACGGCAGGACGGCGGCGGAGCGGCCCACCGGCGGGAGGAGCTGGAAGGGCCCGCCGATCTCGACGTAGCGGCGACCGCTTGGCCGGAGTCGGCCGCGCGCGATGCCGTGATCTCGATCGTCGGCGAGACAACGCTTGGCGAGTTGGTCCGCGTCCGCCAGGTACGGCGCAAGCGGGACTACGCCGCGGATGGCACCGTCGTGGAGCTGTCCGTGGACGACGTGGAGGTCGTGATGGGCGACCGCGTGATCGAGCGGTTCGCGGAGCTCGAGGTGGAGCTGCGCCAGGGCGACGAGGCGGCCCTGGAGCCGCTGGTGGACCTCCTGTCCGAGATCGAGGAGCTGGTCCCGGCGGAGACGTCCAAGCTCGAACGCGCCATGGAGGCCGTCCGCCGCGAGGCCGAACCGGGCGAGGCCGAGCCTGACGAATCCGAGGATGGCGAGCCCCACGATGGCAGGCCGAGTGGTGGCGTGGCCGGGATCCCGGTCATGGACACCGCCGTGGACCTCGCCACCGTGGACCTCGCCACCGATGTCGCCGATGCCGATGCCGGAGACGCCAGGCTCGAGCCGGCCGAGCCTGCCGAGCCCGAGGTGGCCGCCGAGCCGGTCCCCGAACCGCCGCGGATCATCGTCCCCAAGACGCCCGGGGTCCTCGCCGATGACCACCTGGCCGAGGCGGCCCGCAAGGTCCTCCGCTTCCACCTCGCGAGGATGATCACGCGTGAGGCGGGCACGCGGGTCGGCAAGGACCCTGAGGAGCTCCACGGCATGCGCGTCGCCACGCGGCGCCAGCGGGCCGCGTGGCGGGTGTTCGGGGATGCGTTCGACCTCGATCGTACGGATCGCTACCGACGCCGGCTCAAGCTCGTGGCCGGCGACCTGGGCGGCGTGCGGGATCTCGACGTGCTGATCGAGGCCGGGGAGGCCTACCAGCGCCGCCAGTCCGCGGTCGAGGCCAGGGCCTTCGAGCCGCTCCTGGCCTCCTGGCGGGTCCAGCGGGACGTCGCCCGCGAGGTCCTGATCAAGGAGCTCGACAGCAACCGGTATCGCAAGTGGCTCGATGCTTACGTGGAGTTCCTCCAGGCCGACGGCGTGGGCGCCCGCCAGGTCGGACCCACGGATCCGCACCGCGTCCGCGACACGATGCCCTCCCGCATCTGGACCGCCTACGAGGTCGTCCGTGCCTACGAGCCGGTGATGCGCTGGGCCGACGTCACGACCCTCCACGACCTGCGGATCGCCGCCAAGTGGCTCCGCTACACCCTGGAGTTCGTCCGTGAGGCCCTCGGCCGCGACGCTGGGCCGGTGATCGAGAAGGTCGTCGCCCTCCAGGACCACCTGGGCTGGCTGCACGATGCCGACGTGGCCGCCAACCTCGCGCGCGGGTACCTCGTGGAGCACGCGGGGCGCCTGTCCGAGGCGGAGAGCGCCGCCATCGGGCGATACCTCGTGGACCGCGAGCGGGAACTGGCCCGCCTGCGGCGAACGGTCGGGCCGGCGTGGCGTGGCGTGGCGAGCCTCGCGTTTCGGCGCTCGCTCGGGCGGGTGGTCGCGGGACTCTAGGCCGCAGGCCGGAGCCGCGGGCGGCGACGGGCCCCTACTCGATCGGCCAGTCCTCCTCTGACCATCCGCGGACCAGCACCCGGAGGCGATCTCGCCAGGCCGGACCCGCAGCCGCGGCGGCGATCACGAGCCCTTCGCGAACCCCCTCCTCCGACACGGTCAGGCGGTCCGCCTCGTAACGCTCCAGGATCGCGTCAACGATGATCGCCCCGGCCGGCAGGATCCGCGCGCGGGCCGGCCGGACGAGGTGGCGCTCGGCGGCCTCGAGGCTTCGCTCGACGGTGAGCATCGCGAGCGCCACCGTCAGCCGCCGCCGCGTGAGGACGCGATCCAGGGTGGTCGCCGGGAGCAGCCGGAGCAGGTTCGCCGCCGTCCCGCCGACCGCGACGACGTCGCCGGGATGGATCTCGGGGGCATCGGCCAGGACCTCCCGGACGCGTGCCTTCACCGCTTCGAGGTCCGCAAGCGTCGGCGGATCGCCCTTGACCAGGTCGCGCGTGAGGCGCGCAGCGCCCAGCGCGAGTCCCGTCGCGTGCACCTCGCCCGCCGCACTGACGACGACGAACTCGGAGCTGCCGCCGCCGATGTCGACGACGAGCAGGTTGGTGTCGATCGGACGGCCCTTGGTCACGCCCAGGAGGGTGAGCAGGCCCTCTTCGTCGTGGTCGATGACGTGGAGCGGGACACGCGCCCGCGCCTCGACCGCCGCGACGACCGAGGCCGCGTCCTCGGCACGCCGCAGAGGCTCCGTCCCGACGATCGTGATCCGTTCGGCGCCCAACTGGCGGGCGGTGTCCGCGTAGGCGACGAGGGCGGCGACGAGCTCCTCGAGCGCGTCGGCCCCGAGAAGGCCATCCGCGGCGACGCGGTCGCCGAGGCCCAGGAACACGGACTCGTCGAGCAGCGGCTCCACGCTGTGGCCACCAACGGCCGCGACGAGGAGATGGACGCTGGTCGCGCCGACGTCGATCGCGGCCCCGATGACGGCGCCCGCGGGGATCTCGATGACGGGCGGCTCGCGTGTCGGCTCGGCGTCGGCTCAGGCGTCGGCTCGGGCTCGGGCTCGGGCTCGAGTTCGACGGGCGCCAGCTCAGGCGTCGGCTCGGGTGCCGGCTCGGGCTCGGGCTCGGGTTCGGGTGCCGGCTCAGGCGTCGGCTCGGGCTCGGGCTCGGGTTCGACGGGTGCCGGCTCGGGCTCTGGCGCCAGCTCGGGCTCGACGGCCTCGGGCTCGGGTGCCGGCTCGGGCTCGGGTGCCGGCTCGGGCTCGGCCTCGACGGGCTCGGGCTCGACGGCCTCGGGCTCGGGCTCGGGTTCGGGTGTCGGCTCGGGTTCGGGCTCGGATTCGGTGCCGGCTCGGGTTCGCGGGCCGGCTCGGGTTCGGGTTCGGGTGTCGGCTCGGGTTCTGGCTCGGGTGCCGGCTCGGGTTCGGGTCGGGTGCCGACTCCGGTGCCGGCTCGGACGGCACTCGATCGACGATGTGGGACGCCGCAGGCTCCCCTGCCTTGCGTACCAGCCCGGCGACCTCCTCGAGCACCGATCCGGCCGCGACCGCCATCCCCGCAGTGCGGCCAACGCTCGCGCCTTCTCGCTTCCCGCGACGGGTCGGCTTGACGACCGGCTCGTCCGTGCGCGCACCGCGCGCCTGCCTGTCCGCGGTCTTCGATGGTGTTGCGGACTGCTTCGCGCTCTTCTTGGCGGCCTGCCTGGCGGCCTTTGCGGACTCCTTCGCTGCCTGCCGGGCGCGCTTCTCCGCCTTGGCCGTGGACCTCTCTGCGGACTTCCGGGAGCGCTTCTCCGCCTTGGCGGCCTTCTTCGCGGCCTTGCGGGCCTTCTTGCCGGCCTTGGGACCGCCTGCCGGCGCACCGGGCGCCGGCCTCGCAACGCCGGTCGTGACCTCGATGTCCCCGGCGTCCGGCATCGTGTTCCTCCTGGCTGAAGGCGGGCACCCTCCCGGGGCGCCGTGGCTGCCAACAGTCTGCCGCAGCCGCGCCGGGTGTGCTGCAGCCCCTCGCGAGTTGACGAAACGTTAACGCGTGTCCAACCCCGCGTTGACGGGCCACCTCGATGCTCCACCCGTGGTTGCCATGCCGCCGTCCAGCCCGGACCCGAACCCCGCCCCGACTGCCCGCCCGGCCGAAGCAGGGCGAGTGGCCTGGCTCGTGCTTGCGAGCGGGGGAACGGCGGCCGACCTGCCCATTGCGGCCAAGACCGTGACGGTTCGCGTCACCGCTGATCGCCGACGCTTCCGGGACATCCTGCTCACGGAACGACCAAGGATCGTGGTGGTCTGCCAGCCCCCGGCGACTGACGAGGACCTGGATCTCGTGGCGTCCGAACGACGCCGTCGATCACGTCTCCGCGCACTCCACATGGCGCCTCCCGGCGCCGTTACCGACCGCATCGCCGCGCTGGCTCGCGGGTTTCGACGATGCGCTCACGACGACGTACCACGACTCGGGAGCTGGCGGCGCGCCTTGACTGGCTCGAGGCACGGGCGCGGGATCGTCCCGTGCCGGGCTCGACGCTGCCGATCGCGCCGGGATTGAGCTGGACCTGGTCGCTCACGAGGTCCGGCGAGACGCGCTTGCCGTCCACCTTCGGCCGAAGGAGTTCGGTCTGCTGGCGCTCATGGCCACCCATCCGGGCCGGGCGTACACGCGCCTCGAGCTGCTCGAGCGGGTCTGGGGAAAGGGACTCGAGACCGGCGTCCGGACGGTGGACGTCCACGTTCGCTGGCTCCGCAAGAAGATCGAGGCCGACCCCGGAGCGTCCCGCCTACCTCGTGACCGTGCGCGGCGTCGGCTATCGCCTGGATCCGCCGATGCGTTAACCGGACCTTAACGCCTCGCACACGCCCCGTTGACAGCCCGGTCCGATCGTGGGACCCGTAGAAGACCGAAGGCGCCCCCCATGCTCGGGGTACGACGCCAGACAAGGAGACGCTTCGTGACGCTCGCATCAACCAAGCGCATCGGCGCCCTCGCCCTGGCCGCGACAGTGTTCGTCGCCGCCTGCGGCGGCTCCGCGGCCACGTCCGCTCCTGCCAGCGGGGCCCCCGCAGGCGGCGGAGTGTCCGGCGAGGTCTTCGTGTCCGGCTCATCCACCGTCGAGCCGATCTCGACCGGCGTCGCCGAGGCATTCGCCGCAGTGAACCCGGACTTCAGTTACACCGTCGAGGGCCCGGGCACGGGCGACGGCTTCAAGAAGTTCTGCGCAGGCGAGACCGACATCTCCGATGCCTCGCGCACGATCAAGGACGAAGAGGCCAAGTCCTGCGCCGACGCCGGCATCGAGTATGTCGAGCTCAAGGTTGCGATCGACGGGATGTCCGTGCTGACATCCGTCAACAACAAGGCCGTTGCCTGCCTCAGCCTCGCGGATCTGTACGCGCTGGTCGGGCCCGAGTCCACAGGGTTCGCCAAGTGGAGCGACGGCGCGGCCATCGCCAAGGAGCTAGGTTCCAATACCGTCCTCCCCGAGGCGGACCTCAAGATCACCGGACCCGGTGAGGAGTCGGGCACCTTCGACAGCTTCGTCGAACTCGCGATCGCCAAGATCGCCGAGAAGCGAAACCAGGAGCCCAACACCCGCCCCGACTACACCGCCTCGTCCAACGACAACGCGATCATCGACGGGATCGCGGGCAGCGACACCTCGCTCGGCTGGGTCGGCTTTGCGTTCGCCGAGGAGAACAAGGACAAGGTGAGCGAGATCCAGGTCTCCAAGGACGTCAACGGGACCTGCGTCGCCCCCACCCCCGAGACCATCGCCGACGGGTCCTACCCGCTGTCCCGCAGTCTCTACATCTACGTCAACAAGGCGAAGGCAGCCGAGAACCCCGCCGTCGCCGCCTACGTCGACTACTACCTGGCCGACGGGACGATCGACGCCGTCCTTGAGACCGTCCCCTATGTCGGTCTCACGGCCGAGGCGCTCGCCGAGACCCGGACCACCTGGGACGGGTCGAAGTAGCCCAGCGCTCCTCCTCCGCGAACGGGCCGGCGCCTTGGGGCGTCCGGCCCGTTCGTTCCCGTATCCTCGCTATCGTCCGTCCGACCAACCAGGAGCGGTGACCCACCGATGACCCAGGCAAGTCCAGCCCTCCCGGCCGGGATATCGCTGCGCGGCAGCGCACGCCGACGGCGCCGCGAGACCCTCGTCCGCAGCCTGTTCCTCGCTGCCTCGCTGGTCACGATCCTGATCAGCCTGTTCATCATCGAGACGGTCCTCGTCGAGGCGATCAGCTTCCTGTCACAGATCGACCTCGGCCAGCTGTTCGGCATCGGGTGGTTCCCGCGCCGCGGCATCTTCGATGTCTCGACGATCGTGATCGGGACGCTCATCGTCACCCTGATCGCGATGGTGATCGCGACGCCGATCGGCATCTTCTCGGCGATCTACCTCTCCGAGTACGCCACGCCGAAGTTCCGCAAGACCGTCAAGCCGGTCCTCGAGGTCCTCGCTGGCATTCCCAGCGTCGTCCTGGGGTTCTTCGCCCTGACCCTGCTCACGCCGTCCGTCATCCAGCCGCTGTTCGAGGAGGCCAACTCCTTCAACCTCGCAGCCGCGGGGCTGGGCGTGGGGATCCTGTCGATTCCGCTGGTCGCCTCCGTCGCCGAGGACGCGATGCGCGCGGTGCCACAGAACCTGCGCGAGGCGTCCTACGGCCTCGGTGCGCGCAAGATCACCACGTCGCTGCGGGTGGTCTTCCCGGCGGCGATCTCGGGCATCGTGGCTGCGCTCATGCTCGCGACGAGCCGTGCGATCGGCGAGACCATGGTGGTGGCGGTGGCGGCGGGCGCTCCCCAGGCGAGAACGCTCAACCCGCTGGATCCGGGCGGCACGATGACCTCCGCCATGGTGGGGCTGGCCACGGGCAGTGACCAGGTCACCGGCAACAGCGCGGCATTCCAGAGCCTGTTCTTCATCGGGCTCCTGTTGTTCCTCATCACACTCGTCCTCAACGTGGTCGGCGACGCCTTCGTCCGCCGCGCCCGGCAGCGGTACTAGGAGGCTTCGATGAGCTCAATCGGATCCTCCGCCGCGGCCACGAGCGCTAGCGTCCGGGCTGGGATCACCGGCGGCGGGCGGCGCGATCCCTGGGGCATGGTGTTCCAGGTCCTGCTCCTCGGCAGCCTGCTGTTCTCGCTGGCGATCCTGTTCGCCCTCATCGCCGACGTCCTGGGCCGGGCGGTCCCGGTGTTCGCGGACCGCGGCCTCGGGTTCCTCACCTCGCCCCTCTCGTCCAACCCCGCCAAGGCCGGGATCGTCCAGGGCCTCGTCGGGACGGCCCTCCTGGCCGCGATCGTGGCGGTGCTGGCGTTCCCGTTCGGCCTGGCGACGGCGATCTACCTCGAGGAGTACGCGGCCGACACGAAGGTCACCCGGTTCATCCAGATCAACATCCGGAACCTGGCGGGCGTCCCATCGGTCGTGTACGGCCTGCTGGGCCTGTCCGTCTTCGTCGCCTTCATGAACAGCGTGGACGGCGATGGGTCCGGACGCAACATCCTGGCCGGAGGGATCACGCTCGCGGTGCTTGTCCTGCCGATCGTGATCATCACCAGCATCGAGGCGCTGCGATCCGTGCCCAATACCATCAGGGAGGCCGGGTACGGCGTAGGTGCCTCGCGCTGGGAGGTGACGCGCCAGCTCGTGCTTCCCTCGGCAGCACCCGGGATCCTGACCGGAACGGTCCTCGCGCTCTCGCGGGCGCTGGGCGAGACCGCGCCGCTCATCCTGGTCGGCGCGGTCCTCGGATCGTTCTCCGGTCTTTCCATCTCGACCCTGTTCACCGGCAGCTACACCGCTCTGCCGGTCATCGTGTACGACTGGGCACGCAAGCCCCAGGATGCCTTCCGGGCGGACGCCGCCGCGGCGATCGTCGTCCTGCTTGTCATCACGATCGTCGCGAACGTGATCGCGATCCTCCTCCGCAGTCGCTACGAGCGGGCCTGGTGATGCCCGACACCACCGGAGATCTCATGACCGCCCCCACCGCGTTCGACCCAGAGGCCCCATCGCCGGCGGCACCCGGACTCGCCGTACCGATCCACGTGGAGCCCGCGGCGGAGGATGCCGCCGAGACCGCGGCCCCCAGGGGCGAGGACGTCGTCCGCATCGAGAACCTGGACTTCTACTACTCCAAGTTCCGGGCCGTGAAGGGCGTCAGCATCGCGTTCGAGGCGCGCAAGATCACCGCCCTCATCGGTCCGTCCGGCTGCGGCAAGTCCACCCTGCTCCGGACCATCAACCGCATGAACGACCTGATCACGGGCACCCGGGTCGAGGGCAAGGTGCTCTACCACGACGTGGACCTGTACGGAAAGGACGTGGACGCGGTCGAGGTCCGCCGGCGGATCGGGATGGTGTTCCAGAAGGCGAACCCGTTCCCGAAGTCGATCTACGACAACGTCGCCTTCGGTCCCCGGATCAACGGCTACAAGGGCAACATGGACGAGCTCGTCGAGTCGAGCCTGCGGCGCGCCGCACTCTGGGACGACGTCAAGGACAAGCTCAAGCAGTCCGGCCTGGCGCTCTCGGGCGGACAGCAGCAGCGCCTGTGCATCGCGCGCGCCATCGCCACCAGCCCGGATGTCATCCTGATGGACGAGCCGTGCTCCGCCCTGGACCCGCGCTCCACGCTCCAGATCGAGGAGCTGATGTTCGAGCTCAAGGAGCAGTACACGATCGTCATCGTGACCCACAACATGCAGCAGGCGGCCCGCGCGTCGGACTACACCGTGTTCCTGAACATGGCGGACGATCGGGCCGGGTACGTCGTGGAGGAGGGTCCGACCCTCGGCATCTTCACGAACCCCCAGAACCAGCTCACCGAGGACTACGTCTCCGGCCGGTTCGGCTGAGCGGCGAAGGAGCAGATCCATGGACAACCAGCACGGCTCCGGTCCGCACGTGGCGGATGCCTTCGGGGGCAGCTTCGACGATCTCTCGCCGGCCCAGCCGGTCGAACCGCCGGGCCCCGCCTTCCCGCCCACGCACGGGATCCGCAGCTCGTACGACCGCGAGATCTCCGAGGTCAAGGACAACGTCCTGCGGATGGGCTCCATGGTGGAGGCCCAGATCCATGCGGCGATTGACGCCCTCGTTGCGCACGACGCCGACGCCGCCACGCAGGTGATCCTCGACGACCGTCAGATCAACGAGGTGCAGCGCAAGGCCACGGCGATGATCGCCGCGGTCATCGCCACCCAGAGCCCTGTCGCCCGCGACCTGCGCTACCTGCTGACCCTGGACCACGTCAGCTACGAGCTGGAGCGCATGGGCGACCACGCGGGCTCCGTGGCCAAGCAGGCGCGCAAGCTGGCACCCTATCCGCCGCTCAAGGACTACGTGCTGCTCCCGCAGTTGGGCGAGCGGGTCGCGGACCTTGTGCAAGGGATCATCCGGGCGCTCGTGGACGTCGACCAGGATGCGGCCCGTGAGGTCGCCAAGCTCGACGACGCGGTGGACGAGCTGTACCACCGGATCTTCAGCGAGGTGCTGGAACTGATGCGGACAGACCCGGCCAACGTGGATCCCGGGACGCGCATCCTGTTCGCCGCCCACTACCTCGAGCGCATCGGCGACCGGGTGACGAACATCGCCGAGGACATCGTGTTCCTCGCCTCGGGCGAGGTCGAGGATCTGAACCAGTGAGCCAGCCTCATGATCCGGACGGCCACCACGATCACGGCGCGCTCCACGGCGAGGCGGCGCCCATCCGCGTCCTCGTCGTCTGCACCGGCAACAGCGCCCGCTCGATCCTCGGCGAGGCGCTGCTGCGACACCTCGGTGGCGACCGGATCGAGGCCCACTCCGCGGGCACGCACCCGGGTTCGGTCAACCCGCTGAGCCTGCGCGTCCTCGAGGAGGCCCGCATCTCGACGGAGGGGCTGCGCTCCAAGTCCATCAACGAGTACCTGGGCCAGCGGTTCGACTACGTGATCACCGTCTGCGACGACGCTCGCGACGCATGCCCGGTCTTCCCGGGCGTCCACGAGTCCATGCACTGGGGGTTCTCGGACCCGGCGAGGGCCGAAGGCACGGACGAGGAGCGGCTCCGGGCCTTCCGGTCCGTGCTCACGGGCCTCGGCCAGCGGATCCACCAGTTCCTGCCCCTGGCGGAGCGCTACGCGGCCGATCGAACGCCGGTCGAGCTCGCATGATCAGCCTGTTCCTCCTGCGCCACGCGCACGCCGGTGATCCCGAGCGCTGGACCGGGGACGACGGCCTGCGCCCGCTGACCGAGAAAGGCCGGCGCCAGGCGGAGCGGGTCGGGAGCCTGCTGGCCGCCGCGGACCAGCCCCCGGATCTCGTGGTCGCCTCCCCGTTGGCACGGGCCGAGGAGACCGGGCGGATCGTCGCCGCGGCGCTGGACGTCCCGCTTGTCGTGGACCGGCGACTCGTGGGACCGCTCTACGCCGAGGTCGTGCAGGACATCCTCGCCGCCGCCGGCCCGGCGGATCGCCCCTGCATCGTGGGCCACGACCCGGACTTCTCGTCCCTGCTCGGTGAGCTGATCGGCGTCGCGGCCGTCCCGATGCGCAAGGGTGCCGTGGCGCGCGTGGACTTCGAGGGGCACGTGCGCAGCGGGCGAGGGGTGCTGCGGTTCCTGGTGCCGCCGGAGATCCTGTCGGGTCGCTAGCCCCGCGAGTTCAGCCCAGGCGCGTCCAGGCCCAGCGCATGGCGTGCTCCAGCGGCCGTCCCGGGACCACCACGTCGGGCGAGTGTCCAGTGCCGCCCCGCGCCGGGCCGAGCCCGTCCGGTGGTCCCGACTGGGGCTCCACGCAGATCGCGTGCTCAGGCATGGAGTAGATCACCCACCACGCGCAGGTGGACGCGATCGACAGGCGTAGCTGACCGGGCCACTCGAGGACGGGGTCCCCGGCGAGGTCCGTGAACGCGTCGTCCCACGGGCCGGCGGTCGGCGACACGCGTTCCCCCGTCGGGATCCCGTCGGGCCCGCGCAGGAGCATCGTGCCGGCCCTGAACGCCAGGCCAACGGGCTCGGTGCCCTCCGCGAGGACACGGCGGAACCACGGGTGCCAGCCGATCACGCAGGGCATCGGCTGGTCCGCGATCACGGTCATCCTCACCTCGAGGCCATCCTCGTCCAGCGCGAAGCGCTGGACGACCCGGCCGCGGAACGGCCAGCGATCGTCGAGGTCGATGGCGATGGTGTCGTCGGCCACGACCGACCACGGCCGGTCGTACACGACGCCGTGGATGGCGTGAGGAGGCATGGTGATGGGCAGCTGCTGCGTGCGGCCATCGAACGTGAACCGGCCCAGGTTCACGCGGCCTGCCCATGGCGCCATCGGATAGCTGCCCCAGGAGATCGGATCCCGGGGATCACCGGCAACGAGGATCTCCCTGCCCCCGATCGTGACGGAGCCGATTCGGCCTCCCTCGCGCGGCCGCACGACCACCCGGGCGTCGCCCGCCTCCAGCACCAGTTGCGTCTCGTCCACGCTCACCCTCTTCGCGATTCCACGATCAGCCCCAGCCCGGACGCACGTCGCGCCGCCCGTTGGGACGGGCGGCGCGGGCGTGAGGAGGAGCGAGGGTCAGGCTCGGCGGCCGGGCGATCAATCGGCACGCGGTCAGGCGTCCCGCGTCTTGCCGCGGATGTCGAAGTACACGGCGATCAGCAGCACGAGGGCCTTGACCATGAACTGGTAGTCGATCGGGATGGACATCACGCCCATGCCGATGTTGAGGAGGCCGAAGAAGAGGGCGCCGATGACGGTGCCGGCCACCGTGCCGACACCGCCGTACGCGGATGCGCCGCCGACGAACGTGGCCGCGATGACGTCCAGCTCGAAGCCGTAGCCGGCCTTGGGGGTGGCGGAGTTGAAGCGGGCGGCGATGATCATGCCGCCGAGGGCCGCGAGCATGCCCATGTTGATGAACACCAGGAAGACCATCCACTTGGCGTTGACGCCCGACAGCGTCGCCGCCTTGGCGTTGCCGCCCACGGCGTAGATCCGGCGGCCGATGGTGGTCTTGAGGGTCAGGAACATGTAGACGCCGATCAGGATGAACGAGATCAGCGCCACGATCGGCAGGCCCTTGTAGCCCGCGAGCCGGTAGGCGATGAACATGATCCCGACGATGATCCCGACGTTGCGGAGCCAGAAGTTGGCCATGGACGGGACGGCGAAGCCGTACTTGACCTGCTCGCGCCGGGACCTCCAGCCGAGGAAGACGACGAACCCGCTGAGGATCGCACCGACCAGCAGCGTGGTCAGGCTGAGCGGGTCGCCACCGAGCGGCAGGACGAGCGGGCCGATGGCGATCGGCGGCGTCCCGGTGCCGAACGGGTCCGCGACCTTGGGGATCAGCTCCGGGATGAACCCCGACGAGATGGCGCGGAAGCTCTCGGGGAACGGGCCCAACCGGCTGGCCGCCCAGCATGAACAGGGTGGCGCCTCGAAACAGGAGCATGCCGGCCAGGGTGACGATGAACGATGGGACTCGCAGGTAGGCGATCCAGGCGCCCTGGAAGACGCCGATCAGGCCGCCCGCGATCAGGGTGACCGCGACGGCGAGGATCGGGTCGAGCTGCACCTCACCGAGGACCGGGACCTCGACACCGACCAGGAGCACGGCGACGATCGCGCCGAGGAAGCCGGCCACCGAGCCGACCGACAGGTCGATGTGGCCGATGACGATGACCAGCAGCATCCCCAGCGCCATCACGAGGATGTAGCCGTTCTGGAGGAAGACGTTGGTCACGTTGAGGGACTTGAGCATCACGCCGTTGGTCGTGATCTGGAAGAACACGACCACGATGAGCAGGGCGACGAGCATGCCGCCCCTGCCGATCGCGGCCCTGATCGTCGCGAGTGCGCTCGTGCTCGGAGTCCGAGTAGGCGACCGGCGCGCCGCCGGGCGGGGTGACTTCCGTGGGCGCGCTCACAGCACGACCTCCTCAGCTCCGGCGCGGGCAAGCCGCATGATGGCCGACATGACGTTCTCCGGGGTGGCCTCGCTGGCGGGCATCTCCGCGGCGATCTGCCCCGCGGCCATGACGTAGATGCGGTCCGAGACCCCCAGGACCTCCGGGAGCTCGGACGAGATGACGATGACGGCTTTGCCCTCAGCCGCGAGCCGGTTGATGATCGTGTAGATCTCGTACTTGGCGCCGACGTCGATGCCGCGCGTGGGCTCGTCGAGGATCAGCAGATCCGGGTTGGCGAACAGCCACTTGGCCAGGACGACCTTCTGCTGGTTGCCGCCCGAGAGGTTGACCGCGATCTGCTTGACGCTCGGCGTCTTGATCGACAGCGCGTCCCGGAACTCGTTGGCGACCTTGATCTCCTTGGGTCCGCTGATGACGCCGCCGCTCGACACGCCACCGAGGTTGGCCATCGTGATGTTGGTCTTCACGTCGTTCATGAGCACGAGCCCGTAGGTCTTGCGATCCTCGGTGACGTACGCGATGCCGTGGTCCACGGCCTTGGGGATGGAGCTGACGTCCACCTCCTGGCCGTCCTTGAGCACCTGGCCGCTCTTGAAGTGGCCCCACGATCGGCCGAAGATGCTCATGGCGAACTCGGTCCGGCCGGCGCCCATGAGCCCGGCGATGCCGACGACCTCGCCCTTGCGGACGTTGATGCTCACGTCGTTGATGACCATCCGGTCCGCGTAGATGGGGTGAGCCACCTTCCAGTTCCGGACCTCGAACGCGACGTCGCCGATGGTCGCCTCGCGAGGCGGGAACCGGTGGGTCATGTCCCGGCCGACCATGCCCTTGATGATCCGGTCCTCGGTGACGTCACCGCCGGTGGCGTCGAGCGACTCGATCACCGCGCCGTCCCGCAGGATGGTGATCGTGTCGGCGACGGACTCGACCTCCTTGAGCTTGTGGGAGATCAGGACGCAGGCGATGCCCTGTGCACGGAACTCGCGCAGGAGCTGGAGCAGCTGCTGCGAGTCGTTCTCGTTGAGCGACGACGTGGGCTCGTCGAGGATCAGGAGCTCGACGTCCTTGGACAGCGCCTTGGCGATCTCGACCAGCTGCTGCTTGCCGACGCCGATCCGGCTGATCTTGGTGTCGGGCGTCTCGTGGAGACCGACCTTCTTGAGCAGCTCGATCGCCTTGGCGTGCGACTTGCTCCAGTTGATGACGCCGGCCGTGGCCTGCTCGTTGGCCAGGAAGATGTTCTCGGTGATCGAGAGCTCGGGGAACGAGGGCGAGCTCCTGGTGGATGATGACGATGCCCTTGTGCTCGCTGTCACGGATGGTGTGGAAGCGGCACTCCTCGCCCTTGTAGAAGAACTGGCCGTCGTAGGACCCGTAGGGGATACACGCCCGAGACGACCTTCATCAGCGTCGACTTGCCGGCCCCGTTCTCGCCGACCAGGGCGTGGATCTCGCCCGGCCGGACGGAGAAGGTGACATCCTTCAGCGCCTTGACGCCCGGGAATTCCTTCGTGATGCCGCGCATCTCGAGCAGAACGTCGTTCACAGCACCGCCGCCCTCTCGCCCTCTCGGTGGTGGAAATGGAAACGCGGGTGTGCGAGGTCGGTGACCGCCGCACACCCGCGATGGTGATCCTAGTCTAGGGCAGCGCCTAGGGCTGGACTTCCTCGGCCGTGTAGTAGCCGGTGTCGACCAGGGCCTGGGTGACGTTGTCCTTGGTCACGGAGGTGACCGGGAAGAAGGTACGACGGGACGACCTTGACGCCGTTGTCGTAGGTCGTGGTGTCGTTCACGTCGACGGTCTGGCCGGCGAGGAACTGGCCGACCATCTCGGCGACCTTGGCGGCCAGCGTGCGGGTGTCCTTGAACACGGTGCTGGTCTGCTCGCCGGCGAGGATCGACTTGACGGACGGGAGCTCGGCGTCCTGGCCGGTGACGACCGGACCGGGCTTGTCGGCCGAGTAGTAGCCGACCTGCTTCAGCGAGGCGATGATGCCGCGGCTGATGCCGTCGTACGGCGACAGGACCGCGTCAACGCGCTCGTCGGCGTACTTGGAGGCGAGGATGTTGTCCATGCGGGCCTGGGCGGCATCGCCCGACCAGCGGAGGGTGCCGACCTGGCCCGGGAACTCGGTCTCACCGGACTTGACGACAAGCATGCCGCTGTCGATGTAGCGGCTGGAGGATCGACATGGCGCCGTTGAAGAAGAAGCCGGCGTTGTTGTCGTCCGGCGAGCCGGCGAAGAGCTCGAGGTTGAAGGGGCCGGCGTCGTCGGTCGAGGTCGAGCGCAGTCGACGATCGAGCCGGCCTGGGCCACGCCCACGGCGAAGTTGTCGAACGCGGCGTAGTAGTCGACGTTCGGCGACTCGCGGATCAGGCGGTCATAGGCGAAGACCTTGATGCCCGCGTCCGCAGCCTTCTGCAGGGTGTCGGCGAGGGTGGTGCCGTCGATGGCGGCGATCACGAGGGCCTTGGCGCCCTTCGTGATCATGTTCTCGACCTGGTTGAGCTGGGTCGGGATGTCGTCCTCGGCGTACTGGAGGTCGGTCTCATAGCCGGCCGCCTGCAGCGACTTGACGAGGTTGTCACCGTCCGCGATCCAGCGGGCGGAGGACTTGGTCGGCATCGCGATGCCGACGAGGCCGCCGGCTGCGGGGGCGATGGACTCGGGGGCCATGGACTCGGGGGCCGGATCGGCGGGGGCCTCGGTCGCGGCGGGAGCCTCGTGCGGCGGGCGCCGTGGTGGCGGCCGAACCGCCGCACGCGGCGACGACGAAGGCGCCGGCCATGAAGGCCACTGTCAGGAGCTTCTTCATCTGTTGTTGCTCTCCTCCTCTGTGGGGCGAGTGCCCCACGGTCTCGCGTCCCCGTTCGCCCCAGCTGCTGGCGGCTCTGCCGCCTGCTTGCCGGTGGAGCCGTGAAGGTTCCAGGTCGATATCGGTGAACGCTTGCCGTTATCGTTCCCGTGAACGATAACGGTCGCATGCTATGCGCCTGACGCATCTTGCGTCAAGCCGGTCCGTCAAGCCCGAAACCGGTTTCGGAATCGGGCCGTCCGGGTGACGATCGGCCCGCCTTCTAGAGCCCCTTCGCCAGCAGCCAGTAGAGATCGTTCCACCGGAGCTGGTCGCGGAAGCCGTCGAGCGTGGTCCGTCTCGTCGATGACCAGGAGCTCGACCCCGGACATCGCAGCGAAGTCTCGCAGATGTTGCGCCGTCACGCTGAAGCCGAGGCTCGTGTGGTGGGAGCCGCCCGCGTAGATCCAGGCGGCGGCGCCGGTCCGAAGGTCGGGCCGTGGGCGCCAGACGGCGCGGGCGACCGGGAGCTTCGGGAGGGGCTGCTCCGCGGGCACGACGTCGACGACGGTCGCGACCATCCGGAAGCGCTGCCCCATGTCGGTGATGCAGGCGGCCACGGCGGGCCCCGGGTGCGCGTCGAAGACGAGCCGGACCGGGTCCTCCTTGCCGCCGATGGACAGGGGGTGGACCTCGAGGCGGGGACGGTCGCCCGCGATCGACGGGCAGACCTCGAGCATGTGGGCGCCGAGGATCAGGTCGTCGTCGCCCGTGAGGTGGTAGGTGTAGTCCTCCATGAACGACGTGCCGCCGGGGAGCCCGGCCGACATGACCTTCATGGCGCGGACCATCGCGGACGTCTTCCAGTCCCCTTCCCCGCCGAAGCCGTAGCCGTCGGCCATCAGGCGCTGGACGGCGAGCCCGGGAAGCTGCTTGAGGCCGTGAAGGTCCTCGAACGTGTCGGTGAACGCGGTGAAGCCGCCGTCCGCCAGGAAGCGGCGGAGACCGAGCTCGATCCGGGCACCGTCACGCAGGCTCTGCGCGCGGTCGCCGCCTGGCCGCAGCTCCGCGGCCACGTCGTACTCGTCCTGGTATTGCGCCACCAGGGCGTCCACGTCGGCGTCGGAGGCCTCGTTGACGACCTTGACGAGATCACCCACGCCCCACGTGTTGATCGAGAAGCCGAGCCGGCGCTGGGCCTCCACCTTGTCGCCGTCGGTGACCGCGACCTCGCGCATGTTGTCGCCGAAGCGGGCGATCTTCCCGCCCTGCCAGTCGGCCTTGGCGCACGCGGCACGCGTCCAGGTGCCGATCTCCTCCTGGACCGAGACGTCGCCCCAGTGGCCCACGACCACCTTGCGCTCGAGACGCAGGCGCGCGGCGATGAACCCGAACTCCCGGTCGCCGTGGGCGGCCTGGTTGAGGTTCATGAAGTCCATGTCGATGTCGGCCCAGGGGATCTCGCGGTTGTACTGCGTGTGGAGGTGCAGGAACGGCTTGTCCAGGGCCTCCAGGCCGGCGATCCACATCTTGGCCGGGCTGAACGTGTGCATCCACGTGATCAGGCCCACGCAGGCCGGGTCCGCGTTGGCCTCGCGGACCAGCGCCAGGATGCCGTCCGAGCCCGTCAGCACCGGCTTGGTGACGACCCGGACGGGGATGGCCGGCGCGTCGTCCAGGGCGGCAGCGATCTGGGCCGAGTGCTGGGCGACGTGGTCCAGCGTCTCCGGACCGTAGAGGTGCTGGCTGCCGGTGACAAACCAGACCTCGGATGCCGCTAGGTTGAGCACGTGGAAATCTCCCAGGGTGGCGGCTCGGCGCCTCAGCGCTGGCCGTAGACGTTCATGTAGCGGTCGTGGAGCTTGGCTACGACGTCCTCGGGGAGGACGTCGGGCGTGCCCAGCTGGAGGGCCATGAAGACCGTCGCGGCGACGTCCTCGGTCATGACGGCGGCCTTGACCGCGGCTCTCGCCGTGGGACCGACGGTGAACACGCCGTGGTTCTTGAGCAGGATCGCGGGTGAGGAGCCGATGCCCTCCACCACCAGCTTGCCGATCCCCTCGTCCCCGATGAGGCTGAAGCCCGCGCACGGGATCTCGCCGCCGAACTCGTCGGCCTGGGCGGTGAGATACACGGGAATGGCCCGGCCCACGGCCGCGAACGCCGTCGCGTAGCGCGAGTGCGTGTGGACCACGCCGTTCACGTCCGGCCGATGACGGTAGATGTAGAGGTGGCTCGCCGTATCCGAGCTGGGCGAGTACTCGCCCTCGACGGTGTTCCCCTCGAGGTCCACCACGACCATCGTCTCCGCGGTCAGGTCCTCGTAGCGGACGCCCGACGGCTTGATCGCCACGAGCCCGGTCTCCGGATCGCGGGCGGACACGTTGCCGCCCGTCCAGCGCACAAGGTCGTTCGCCGGCAGCTCCGCGTGGAGTGCGACCAGCGATTCGCGCAGTGCCGCGAGGCGCATCAGCCCACCTCTGTCATGATCCGCGACACCGCCGTCGTGACAACCGGCACGCGGACCGTTATCGTTCCCGTTAGCGTTCACGCTACCACATCGGCGCAACGCCGAAACCCGCCCGCACCGGTACGACAACAAGAGGAGCGCCCGCATCTTGCAACGGCAGCACAGGGTGACGATCAAGGAGATCGCCGCGATGACGGGCGTCTCCACGCAGACCGTCTCCCGCGTGATCAACAACCGCCCCGACGTCTCGCCGGAGACGCGGCGGGCCGTGGAGGCCGCCATCGCGGAGCACGGGTTCCAGCCCAGCGCGGTCGCCCGGAGCCTCGTCCAGCGACGTTCGCAGATGCTGGGCGTGATCGTCGCCGGCCTCAAGTACTTCGGCGTCGCGCAGACCGTGAACGGAATGGCCGAGGCCACCGAGGCCGCCGGCTACTCGATCATCCTCAAGGAGCTGGGCAGCTTCGACCTGCCGGACATCGTCCCGGTCGTGGAGTTCTTCGTCGCCCACCGGGTGGAGGGGATCATCTTCGCGCCGCCCCAGATGGGCGCCAACATCCGCCACCTGCAGGAGCAGCTGCCGCCCTCGACCCCTCCGGTGATCTTCCTCAAGGCCGAGCCGAGCGAGCGGTTCCAGTCCATCGGGATCGACAACGTGGAGGCCGCCCGGGTCGCAACGCGACATCTCCTGGCCCTGGGGCGCACGCGCGTGGCGCACCTGGCCGGTCCGCTGGAGTGGCGAGAGGCCCGCGACCGGCGCGACGGCTGGCTTGACGCGCTGGCGGAGGCGGACCTGGAGCCCGGGCCGATGGCCGTGGGCGACTGGACGTCCGCCAGTGGCGCCGCCGCGTTCGCGCAGATCCTGGAGTCCGACCCCACGGTGGACGCGCTGTTCGCCGCGAGCGACCAGATGGCCCTGGGCGTCATGCACGTCGCCAACGCGCGGGGCATCCGGATCCCGGAACAGCTCGCCGTGGTGGGTTTCGACGGGATCCCGGAGGCGGCGGAGTTCACGCCGTCGCTGACGACCATCCGCCAGCCGCTCCAGGAGATCGGCCGGCTCGCCGTGCAGGAGCTGGTGGCCAGCTTCGGGACGGAGACGGGGCCGATCGCGCGGACGGTGACGCTGCCGACGGAGCTCGTGCTCGGCGACAGCGCGCCGATGCCCCGAGCGGACGGCCCCGGCGGGGCGACCGGCGTCCCCGGCCGGGCTGGCAGCCGCGAGGCAGGCCCCGTTCCCGCCGTCACCTGACCCGGTCTCGGCGCAATCCGTCGCGCGCTGCCTCTCCCCACGCCTGCTAGCCGTCGAGCGCGGCCGCCTCCACGCAGCAGGCGACGACGCCCAGCCGGGCCATCCGATCGAACGTCGCGCGCCGGCGCACCGTCCAGACCGCCACCTCGAGGCCGGCATCCCTCGCCCGTCCGACGGCGGCAGGCGTGATCGCTCCCCACAACACGGACACGCCGCCGCAGCCCAGGCCGACGGCCAGCGAGAGCGTCGCAGCCGAGAGGTCCTCGGCGTTGAGCCAGCGCGTCCAACCTGGCAGCCGCTCGCCTCATCGCCAGCAGCGTCGCGGGTTCGAACGAGGAGATGACGGCGGTTGACGGCTCGTCGCCGCGGGCGACGCGCAGCAGGGTGCTCGCCGTGGCCTCGCCGTGGGCGTCGCCCTTGAGCTCGATGTCCATCCACGCCCGGGGCAGCGCGGCGAGCACCTCGTCGAGGCGCGGGATCCCGTGGCCGGCGAGGTCCGCCGCGTCGAGGCGGTTCACGCCCGACCGCAAGCGCTGGACGCGTTCGAGCGTCGCGTCGTGGATCAGGACGGGGACGCCGTCACGGGACAGACGCACGTCGAACTCCACGCCGTCACAGCCCGGGACCCGCATGGCGGCCACGAGCGCCTGGAGCGAGTTCTCCGGGGCGACCCGCCAGTCGCCACGGTGCGCGAGCCGCAGGGGTCGCCGGCCGGCCACCACCGCGGTGGCACGCCCGGTCACCCGCCGCTCTGACCGATGACCACGTGCGCGGCGACGCCCACGTGGTCCGACGGGTACAGCGTTGGATCGCCGACGGCCGGGCGATCGAAGACCAGGCGGGCATCTTCGGCGCGGACCGCGCCCCGCAGCCAGAGATAGTCCATGCAGCCCGGGTCGCCGTCGGTGTCCATCCCAGTGGCGATGAGCCCCGAGGGCCAGGTCACCGCCGGCTCCTCGCCGTTCGCCTGGACGGATGCTGACACGAAGCCCGAGGCCGTCATGCGCCCGTACGCCGGCTCCTCGGGCTCCGCGTTGAAGTCGCCGGCGACGATGAGCGCGTCGTGGGGCGGTGACTCGTCGAGCCACGCGAGGAGGCGGTCGACCTGCGCGACCCTGAGGGCCTCGTCCGCCGGGACGTGGTGCAGGTGCGTGACCACGAAGACGAGGAGGGTTCCACCAGGAAGCGTGAGCCGCACGCGGTGGGCGGAGCGCGTGGCCCCCAGGTCCAGGCGCTCGGCGTCCGCCGCCTGCAGGGGCTCCCGGATCAGGATGCTGTTGCCGTACTCGGGACGGCCGGCCCAGCCACGGACGGCGTCGTAGCGGCCCTCGCCCGCGGCACCCAGCAGACGGTCCTGCTGGAGCGGGTAGACAACCTCGTTGAGCCCGAGCAGGTCCGGCTGGAGGGCGGCCATGTCCGCGAGCAGCAGCGGCAGGCGCTCCTCCCAGCGATCGGCCAGGTTGCGGATGTTGAGGGTCGCGACAAGCAGGCGGTCCACGGCAGGCTCCTCGGGGTCAGGCAGGGGCCGGAGGCGTGGCCGGCGCTGTGGCCGGTGGCGACACCGGCGCGACGATGGGGATGGTCACGGTGAAGGTGGAGCCTGCGCCCTCCTCGGACTCGACCACGATCCGCCCGCCGTGGCCCTCCACGACGTGGCGGGCGATGGCGAGGCCGAGCCCCGTGCCGCCGCCCCGCACGCGTGCCCGGTCCGCCTTGTAGAACCGCTCGAAGATCCGCGCCCGGTCGGCGCGCTTGATGCCGATGCCGTGGTCCGTGACCGACGAGCGCGATGACGTCGCCGTCGCGGCGGACCGCGACCCGGACCTCCCCGCCGTCCGGGCTGAACTTGATGGCGTTATGGACGAGGTTGACCACGACCTGGCCGAGACGAGCCTCGTCGCCGCGCACGGTGGGCAGATTCGGCTCTGTCTCGGTGACGAGCGTGACGCCGCTGCGCTCGGCGAAGAGACGGAGGCGCTCGGCGGACGCGGCGGCGAGCTGCGCGAGGTCCACGTCGTCCCGGAGGTGGAGCTGGGAGCCGCCCTCCATCCGCGCGAGGTCCAGCATCTCGTTGACCATCTGCGCGATGTGGCCCGTCTCCACCTCGATCAGCGCGATTCGCTCGCGCATCCGGGTGGGCACGGCGGCCACCTCGGCCTCGCGGGCGAGGGTCTCGGCGAGCAGCGTGACCGTGGACAGCGGCGTCCGGAGCTCGTGGCCCAGGTTGTCGATGAACTCCGTGCGGATCTGCTGGAGCCGGCGAAGCTCCGTGACATCCTCGAGAATCACGACGAGGTCGGTCGGAGCCAGCCGATGCGCGCTCACGACGAGGGTGCGTGGCTCCGCGGTCCCGGCACGGTGCTCCACGGTGGTGGCGCCGCCGACGGGCACGGCGTCGAGCGCGGCCTCCACGCGAACGTCCAGGAACGCCTCCATGACGCTCCGGCCCGGCAGGCGCCCCGAGACGCCGAGCAGGGCGTGGGCACGCTCGTTGGCGGCGGTGACCCGGTGATCGGCGCCGACCTGAAGGACGCCGACCGGCAGCAGGTCCAGGGAGGGATCCCGGGATTGTTCGGGATCGGCGCCCGGGGCGGCGGGTGCGGCCACCGCCGACGCGGTCGGCGTCGAGGCCGCCACGACGCGGTCCAGCTCATCGGTCCGGCGGCGGATCACCAGGAGCGCGGCCCCCAACGCGACGGCCAGGCCGATGACGGCGATCCAGGACAGCCCTTCCATGCGGCCGAGGATCGCACAGCCGAGGGCTAGCGTGCGCGGCGCACATCCGGACCCGCGGCGCCGTCACTGCCGGCTCCCGCTCCCCCGCCGGTGGCCGCCGTCCAGGGAGCGAGCAGCGCCGCATAGATCGCCGGCGGGAACGCGTGGCGGAGGGCGGTCACGTGGCCGGCTCGGGCCGCCAGGCGCCGGGCACGGGTCGCCACCGCGGGCGCGAGCCCTTCCACCGGCACCGCCGCCGCGACGTCCCGGGCCGCGAGCAGGGCGGAGATCCTGAGCGCCTCGTCCTCGTCTCGGTCCAGGGCCTCGGGCCACGGCCGGTCATCGCCCGCGATCCCCTGCGAGGCGCGGAGGAACGCCGCGAGCTCGGCGTGCGTGAGCACGGCGGCCCGGTCACGCAGGGTCGCCACCCCGTCGCCGTTGGGCCCGTAGCGCGGCTGGTCCAGCGACGCGTCCCAAGCGCGGAACAGGCGTTCGCGCGCGCGTCCACGGAAGGGCTCGGCCAGCAGATCATCCAGGAAGGGAGCGAGGACGAGCTCCGCGGCGACCCCGAGCAGTCCTTCGCGCAGCCCCACCTCGGTCCATCGCTCCGGGGCTACGCGGCGCACCAGCTCGGCCTCTGCTGCGGCGTACGTGCTCCTCGCTTCCGGGGGAAGGAAGCGGCGGACGGTGGCAAGGAAGGCGATCGGAGGCGGCTCGGCCGCTGCCAGGCGGTCCAGTTCGTCCGGCGTCAGGCGCTCGACGCGGGCGAGGAACCGGTCGAGCCGCTCCGCCGGGGTGCCGCGTACCAGGTCCGGGCGAGTGGACCGGCGGCCCTCGGGGGTGGTGGCGCGCGAGCCGGGCTGACGAGCCCACGGGGTGCGTGAGACGCGCGGGCGATACCCGGGCCTCCGGGCGCCGCCGCCGTCCGCGGCCGCGGACGCGGTGCCCAGGCGATCGGCGTCGTAGCGGGTACGCAGCGCCGGGTCGCTCAGCCAGTCGTGGGCGATGTTGATCCGCTTCGCACGGTCGAGGGCGTCCGGGCCGTCGCCGGCGACGTCGGGATGGTGCTGCTTGAGCAGCGCGCGCCAGGCGAGCTCGATGGCCTCCGGCGAGGCATCGACCGCCACCTCCAGGCGTGCGTAGAGGTCGTCGTCGGGGACGAGGGGGCCCGGCATCTCGAGCCTCCGCGGCCGGCCTCGCCCCGGGTCAGACGGGGGTGGGAACGCGACCGGCCAGGAAGGCCTCGACGTCCTCGACGGCGCGGACCACCTTCTCACCGGTCTCGCGATTCTTGACCTCGATCCCGCCGGCCTCCAGCGAGCGAGGGCTGACCGTGAGGATCCAGGGCATGCCCAGCAGGTCCGCGTCGGCGAACTTGACGCCCGGAGACTCGTCGCGATCGTCATACAGGATCTCGTGGCTCGGACCCGCGGCAGCGGCCAGGTCGTGCAGGCGCTCCGCGACGACGGTGACCTCGGGGTTCTTGTTCGCGCCAAGCGCGACCACGTGGGCCGGGTACGGGGCCACCTCGGCGGGCCACACGATGCCCCGCTCGTCGTGGTGCGCCTCCACGATGCAGGCGACGTTTCGCCCGAGGCCGATGCCGTACGAGCCCATCACGATGGGGTGGCGCTCGCCGTCCTCGCCCAGGTACTCGGCGCCCAGCGCCTTCGTGTACTTCGTGCCGAGCTTGAAGATGTTGCCGACCTCGATGCCGTTGCGCAGGATCACGGTCCCGTCGCAATCGGGGCAGGCATCGCCCTCGCGGACGCTGGCGATATCGGTGATCACGTCCGGCGTGAAGTCGCGCGGGACGTTGACGTTGCGCAGGTGGAACCCCGGCCGGTTCGCACCAGCGACGAGGTTGGCACTCTTCGCGGCGAGGGCGTCCACCACGACGAGCGCGTCACGGGCGCCGATCGGCGAGCCGTAGCCGGGCTCCATGCCGCGGGCCTGGATCTCCTCGACCTGGGCCGGGCGCAGCCCGCCCACGGCCTTGATGGCGTTGACCAGCTTGGTCTCGTTGACGTCATGGTCGCCGCGGACGATCGCGACCACGAACCGGCCAGCACCGGTCACGAAGAAGGTGGCCTTCGCCGTCCGGCTTGTCGGCACGCCGAGGAACGCGGCCAGGCTGTCGATGGTGGTGGTGTTAGGGGTCGCGATCTCCTCGACCCCGAGGAGCTCCTCGGGGGCCGGGTCCTGCGCCGTGGTCGGGGCGACCTGGCGGTTGGACGCGTAGCCGCACGACTCGCACAGCACGAGGACGTCCTCGCCCGCCGGGTTGAGGAACATGAACTCGTGGGCCAGCGAGCCGCCCATCATCCCCACGTCCGAGGACACGGCCACGGTGGCGAGGCCCAGGCGCTCGAAGATCCGGGTGTACGCCCGGTGGTGCGCCCAGTACGCCGTGTCGAGGCCGGCCTCGTCGATGTCGCAGGTGTAGCTGTCCTTCATGACGAACTCGCGGACACGGATCAGGCCGCCGCGGGACCGGGGCTCGTCGCGGAACTTCGTCTGGAAGTGGTAGACGATGAACGGCAGCTGCCGGTAGCTCCGCACGATGTCGCGGAGCAGGTCGGCGACGACCTCCTCGTGCGTCATCGCCAGGACCATGTCCCGGCCTGCGCGGTCCTTGAAGCGCGCCATCTCCGGCCCGATCGCGTCGTAGCGGCCCGTCTCGCGCCACAGGTCCGCCGGGTGGACCACCGGCATCTCCATCTCCTGGCCGCCGATGGCGTTGAGCTCCTCGCGGATCACCTGCTCCACGCGCTTGTTGACGCGGAAGCCCAGCGGCAGCAGCGAGTAGATGCCGGCGCCCAGCTGGCGCACGTAGCCCGCCCGCAGCAGCAGGCGGTGGGACGGCATCTCCGCCTCGGAGGGATCGTCGCGGAGCGTGGTGAAGAACAGGTTGGAGAGGCGCATGGCGCGAAGGATACCGGGTGGCATCGGGCGGCCACGGGTTCCGGGTCGCGGTCCGGGTCGCGGTCCGGGTTCCGGGTCGCGGTCCGGGTCCCGGTCCCGGTCCCGGCCTCGGTCCCGGCCTCGGTCCCGGATCGAGGGCTGATCGGCCTGGGTACTGCTGCCTTGAACGCTGATCGGCTTGAGCGCCCGGCGCCCCAACGGGCGCAGCGTGGGACGGGCTGGTCTCACGGTGCATGGGTTGGCGCACGCGAAGCCCTCGCCGCGAGACGATCCGTGCGGCGAGCGCTCGAACCCTCCCGTCGTGCGCTCGTTGGGGCGCCCGGCGCACGATACGCGCGGTCCGAACGACTCAGCACACGGTCCCGGGGCCGGCCCGGGCAGCGGTCAGCCCACCGCGAACAGCGCCAGCAACACCCCACCCGCCACCGTGCTCGCCACCTGGCCGGCCGCGTTGGCGCCCATCGCGTGCATCAGCGGGAAGTTCTCGAAGTCGTCCTGCTGCGCGACCCGCTGGACCACGCGCGCCGCCATCGGGAAGGCGCTGATCCCGGCGGCGCCGATGAGCGGGTTGAACGTCCCGCCCGAGACCGTGTTGATGCCCTTGGCGAACACGATCCCGGCCGCGGAATCCAGCGCGAACGCGAGGATGCCGAGGATCAGGATGGCCAGGGTGCTGGGCAGCAGGAACGTCTCGCCCACCATCGTGGAGCCGATGGCGAGCCCCAGGAACAGGGTCACCACGTTCGCGATCTCGTTCGCGGACGCGTGCGTCAGGCGCTCCACCACGAGGGACTCGCGCATCAGGTTGCCCAGCATCAGCGAGCCCACGAGCGGCGTCGCGAACGGCACCAGGATGCCCACCACCATGGTCACGGCGACAGGGAAGACGATGCGGGTCCGGCGGCTGACCGTCCGTCCGCCGTAGGTCATCCGGATCTTCCGCTCCTTCTCGGTGGTCAGCAGGCGCATGACCGGCGGCATGATCAGCGGCACCAGGGCCATGTAGCTGTACGCGGCCACGGTGATGGGACCCAGCAGCTGTGGCGCCAGGATCCCGGAGACGTAGATGGATGTCGGACCGTCGATGGCGCCGATGACCCCGATGGACGCCGCCTCGGGCCGGGTGAACCCGATCGCGAGGGCGAGCAGCATGACCGCGAAGATGCCGAACTGGCCCGCGGCACCGAGCAGCACCATCTTGGGGTTCTCGAGCAGCGGCCCGAAGTCGGTCATCGCGCCGATGCCGATGAAGATCAGCAGCGGGAACAGCTCGTTCTCGATGCCCGCCTCGTAGAGGATGGTGAGCAGGCCGTTGGGACCGATGACCGGGGAGAGCGGGAGGTTCGCCAGCAGGCAGCCGGCGGCGATCGGCAGGAGGAGCAGCGGCTCGTATTCCTTGACGATCGCGAGATACAGCAGCAGGCCCGCGACCCCGAACATGACCACGGACTGCCAGCTCAGCGCCGTGACCCCAGCCAGCAGCTGGTCGATCGTCTCCTGGCTCATCCCGGGGCCGCGCCCAGCCTCACCAGCGGGTCGCCTGGGCCCACGGGCTGGCCGGCCTCGACCTCGATGCCCACGACCACGGCGGCGCGCGGCGCGCGGATCGTGTTGCGCATCTTCATCGCCTCGAGGACGAGTACGGGATCACCACGCTTGAGCACCGCTCCGACCACGACGTGAACCTCGAGGACGACTCCGGGCATCGGTGCGGCCAGCACGTCCGCGTGCGCGCCCCCGCTCGCGACACCCGGCGTGCCCGCGATGGTCCGGGGCGGGAGCCCGGAGCCGCCGGGCCGCGGCGCGGGCCGGGCGGGTGAGGCGAGGGCGACCTCCGCCGAAGGGCGCGAAGCATCCGGAACCGGCATCACCGGCGAGATCACCGCCCCGGGGAGGTCCTGGTCGGATTCCAGGGTGGCCTCGAACGTCTGGTCACCGACGGTGACCTCGAAACGGTCGGCAGCCGTCTCGATCACGTCGATCGTGAAGGGAGTGCCGTCCACGGCAACGGTGTAGCGGCGCACGGGCTACCTCCGGCGACGCCAGGACTGGCCCTGGCGGGTTCGGCCCGCGGCCACCCAGCGACTGGCGAACAACAGGCTGCCCGGCCAGTAGCTGCGCATGGCGGGCGCGGCCTGGAGGCGGCGTGCCTCCTCGTGCCGCAGGATGGCGACGGTGATCGCGGCGATCAGCTTCGGGTCCGCCCCGTGGGGCAGGCCGGCGACATGGACGACGGGCGAGACGCCGGGCAGGGGCGCCGTGTTCGCCGCTGACGTCTTCTCCTCGCGGTCCCTGCGCGCGTCGAGCTTCATCAGCACGACGAGCAGGCCCCACACGATCGCGAGCACCGAGAAGACAATGGCCATGCCCAGCAGCGCGGTCCGCAACCCGAACAGCAGATCGTCCATCGACATCAGGCCGGGAACAGGCCGTGCTTGCGCGGCGGGTTCTGCTGGACCTTCGTGCGCAGGATCTCGAGCGCCCGGATCAGCCGTTGGCGCGTCTCGCGCGGCTCGATGACCTCGTCGATCTGGCCCACGTCCGCGGCTCGGTACGGGTTGAAGAACGCCTCCCGGTACTCGGCCACGTAGGCGGCCTCGGTGGCGACCGGGTCCTCGGCGGCGGCGATCTCGCGCCGGAACAGGATCCGGACCGCGGCATCGGCGCCCATCACGGCGATCTGCGCCCCGGGCCAGGCGAACGCCACGTCCGTTCGCATCTGGCGTGAGCTCATCGCGACGTAGGCGCCACCCATCGCCTTGCGGGTCACGATGGAGATCTTGGGAACGGTGGCCTCGCAATACGCGTAGATGATCTTGGCCCCGTGCCGGATGACGCCCCGGTACTCCTGGTCCACCCCCGGCAGGAAGCCGGGGCAGTCCACGAACGTGATCACCGGGATGTTGTAGACGTCGCAGATGCGGATGAAGCGGCTGATCTTGTCCGAGGCGTCGATGTCCAGGACGCCCGCCATCACGGACGGCTGGTTGGCCACGATGCCGACGGAGTACCCGTCCAGGCGGCCGAAGCCGACCACGGCATTGGGCGCAAAGGCCGGGTGGATCTCGAGGAAGCTGTCGCGATCGAGGATGACGTCCAGGATCTCGCGGACGTCATACGCCTCTCCCTCGTCCTGCGGGATGAGTGTGTTGAGCTCGTTGTCCATCCGGTTCGCGGGGTCGTACGGGATGACCTGGGGCGGGTCCTCGTTGTTGTTCTGGGGCAGGTAGCCGAGGAGCTGCTTGCACAGCTCCAGGGCCTCACGCTCGGAGTCCGCGACCAGGTGCGCGACCCCGCTGCGCGCGTCGTGGACATCCGGACCGCCCAGCTCGTCGATGGTGACCTGCTCCCCGGTCACCGCCTCCACGACGTCCGGCCCGGTCAGGAACATGGAGCTCGTGCCGCGGGCCATGACCACGAAGTCCGTGAGCGCCGGGGAGTACACGGCGCCGCCGGCGCATGGTCCCAGGATCAGCGAGATCTGCGGGATCACCCCCGAGGCGAGCACGTTGCGGACGAAGACCTCGCCGTACGCCGCGAGGCTCGCGACACCCTCCTGGATCCGTCGCACCGCCCGAGTCGTTGAGGCCGATGAGCGGGACACCGCTCTCCATGGCCAGGTCGCTGATGCGGCTGATCTTGTTGGCCTGCACCCGGGACATCGATCCGCCGAGGACCGTGAAGTCCTGCGCGAAGACGGCGACGCGGCGGCCGTTGATCTTGCCGAACCCGGCCACGACGCCGTCACCGGGGAACCGCTGGCGGTCCAGACCGAAGGCCGTCTCGTCGTGGGTGGCGAGCGCGCCCATCTCCTGGAACGAGCCGTCGTCCAGCAGCAGGGCGAGCCGCTCCCGAGCCGTGAGCTTGCCGCGCGCGTGCTGGGCCGCGATGCGTTCGGGCCCACCACCCTCCATGGCGCGCGCGCGCATGGCCCGGAGGGTGTCGAGATACTCAGTCACATGATGAAGCCTGCGCCCCTGGGGCGGCTCCGGCCAACGGCCGATCGGCCCGCGTGCAGGCCGCGGATGGCGGGCGGGACCCGGGCACCCCGGCGACCAGCAAGGGTCCGAACCGCCCCCGGCCGCACGGCCGACCGTTAACGTCCCGTGAACGCCGGTATGCTCTGGGCATCGCGGACCCTGCGCGACCGGCCTGTCCCCGCCGCATGCGCTATCCCCCGGCCAAGCACGCATTCGAGGCGCAACCGGCATCGTGGAAGGCATCACGCTCACCCTGCTCCTCACGATCGCGCTCGCCGTCTTCTTCGACTACGTCAACGGCTTCCACGACACGGCGAACGCGATCGCGACGTCGGTCGCCACGAAGGCCCTTCGGCCGCAGTACGCCATCCTCATGGCGGCGTCGTTCAACTTCATCGGCGCCTTCGCCGGCACGGCGGTCGCGAAGACCATCGGCGCCGGTCTCGTCAACGACGCCAGCACCACGCAGGCGATCGTGGCCGCCGCACTGATCGGCGCGATCGTCTGGAACCTGATCACCTGGAGGCTGGGCCTGCCGAGCTCCAGCAGCCACGCGCTGATCGGCGGACTGCTCGGCGCGACGATCGTGGGGGCGGGCTTCGACCAGCTCAACCTGCCGGGCATCTGGAACAAGGTCATCGTGCCGCTGGTCACGTCGCCGATCATCGGCTTCACCATCGCGTTCGGGCTGGTGATCCTGCTGTTCTGGATCTTCCGGCGCGTCCGGCGCCGTCCGCTCGCCACGGGCTTCCGTAAGGCGCAGATCCTCTCGGCCGGCTTCATGGCGTTCGCCCACGGCTCCAACGATGCCCAGAAGACGATGGGCATCATCACCCTGGCGCTGGTCGCCGCGGGCCTCCTCCCCAACGCCGACACCATCCCCTGGGAGGTGATCGTGATCTCCGCCACCACGCTCAGCCTGGGCACCGCAGTCGGCGGCTGGCGGATCATGAAGACGATGGGGCACAAGGTCGTGGACCTCGAGCCCATCCACGGGTTCGCCGCGGAGACGACCGCGGCCACCGTGATCTACACCGCCGCCCACTTCGGCATGCCGGTCTCGACGACGCACGTCATCTCGAGCGCGATCATGGGTGTCGGTTCGAGCAAGGGCGTGAAGGGTGTCCGCTGGGGCGTCGCCCGCAACATCCTGGGAGCCTGGGTGCTCACGTTCCCGGCGACGATGTTCATCGGGGCGATCGCCTGGTACGTCCTGAACGCCCTCGGCATCAAGTGATCGACACCTGCGGCCACCGGCCGCGCCAGACCAGCACAACCTGCACGAACCAGCGAAGGGGACCCCGATGGTGCGACTGATGCCCAAGGACGAGAAGTTCCAGGAGCTGTTCGTCGACTACGCCCAGACGACGCTCGACGCGGCCCGCAAGCTCGAGGACATGATCGTCACCTACGACCGGCTCGACGAGCGCGTCGCCGAGATCCGGGCACTCGAGCACCACGGCGACGAGACCCAGACCGAGGTCGAGGTGCGCCTCGACCGCTCGTTCATCACCCCGTTCGACCGCGAGGACATCCACGAGCTCGTCTCGCGGATGGACGACGTGCTCGACCGCATCCAGGAGGTCGCCGAGACGTTCGTGATCTACGACGTCAAGGAGCCGACGGACGACGCGCGCCGCATGGCGGGCATCCTGTCCGCCCAGGCAGGCCAGCTGAACGAGGCCATCGGAAAGCTCGAGGGGCTCAAGGGCCTGGAGTCGAACCTCAAGGCGGTCCACGACCTCGAGAACGAGGCGGACGGCCTGTCGCGCGCCGCCGTCGCGCGTCTGTTCCGCGGGGGCCACGAGGCCATCGAGGTCATCAAGTGGCGTGACATCTACACCGCCATGGAGAACATGATCGACGCCGCCGAGGACGTGGGCGAGGTCATGGAGCGCATCGTCGCCAAGAACGCCTGAGGCGGGAACCGGCTGGCCGGGGCCCGCAGCGTCAGCCGGGACGGCGGAACACGTAGCCCACGCCGCGGACGGTCTGGAGCAGTTCGGGGTTGGCGGGGTCCTGCTCCAGCTCAGCGCGGAGCCAGTGGACGTGCACGTCCACCGTCCGGGATTCGCCGGCGTAGTCGTAGCCCCAGACCTTCTCCAGGAGCTGGTCCCGGGTGAAGACCTGGCCGGGGTTGCGCACGAGGAACGCGAGCAGCTCGAACGCCTTCGGCTTGATGGGGACCACCTGGCCGTCGCGCAGGACGCGGTGCCCGGCGAGGTCCACCTGGGCGCGGCCCACGTCCACGAGCGGCGGCGGGACCTGCGTCGCTGCGAGCTGCTCGGCGCGGCGAAAGATCGCGCGGATCCGGGCGGTGAGCTCACGGAGGCTGAAGGGCTTGGTCACGTAGTCGTCCGCGCCCAGCTCCAGGCCGACGACCTTGTCCACCTCGCCGTCGCGGGCGGTGAGCATGATGATCGGGACCTGCGATTCCGCGCGCAGGATCCGGCAGACCTCGACCCCGGACAGCTCCGGCAGCATGAGGTCCAGCAGGACCAGGTCCGGCTGGTCGGCACGGAAGCGGATCAGCGCTTCGCGCCCGTCCGCGGCGGGAATCGCCCGGTATCCCTCGAGCTCGAGCGCTTCAACGAGGGTCTCGCGGAGGGTCGTCTCGTCGTCCACGACGAGGATGGTGCGGGTCATGTGGGCCCGAGCATTCTGCCCGCCAGTTAACGATGTGTTCACGGGGCGTTCACGTCCTGTTCCGCCACATCAGGGCCCGGCCCCGGGTCCCGCCCAGTCGTTCGTAGAACGGGGCGACCTCGTCGTCCGCCACGAGGTCGATGGCGTAACGGTCCCCGAGGCGAGCCAGCATCCGGCCCATGAGTTCGCTCCCGATCCCCCGCCCGCGCCAGGCCGGCAGGACCTCGAGGAGCGGGATGAACGCGACGAGACCCCCGTCGCCGATGGCACTGACGAACCCCACCACGTCCCCCGTCGCCCGGTCCACGGCGATGAGCACGGCCTCGCAGCCGCGGAGGTGCCGCAGGTGGCCCTCCGGCGTCGGCGGGTTGGGCCAGCCCTCGAAGAAGCCGCCGCGGAGCCGGTCCGCGGTCAGCGTCGAGACGTCGTCGCGGTACTCGACGGCCGGGGGTGTGGGGCCGGTGGGCACGGCGGTCAGAGGAGGGCGTCGAATCGCTCGATCGCGGCGTCGATCCGGGCGAGCGTCCGGTCGCGTCCCAGCGCGACGAGCGTGTCGAACAGCGGCGGGGTGGCGGTTCGGCCGGTCGTGGCGACGCGGATGGCCATGAACAGGTCGCCGGCCTTCCAGCCGCGGACCTCCACGATGGCGCGCAGCGGCGGCTCCAGCTCGTCCGCCTCCCAGGTCACGGCGTCGTGGGCCGCCATCACCTCGTGGGCGGCCGCCAGGGCCTCGCGCGTCGTGGCGGCGTCCCACCGCTTGGGGACGACGGCCGCGGGTTCCACCACCAGGTGGTCGGTCCAGAGGAAGCCCACGACCTCGGGCAGGGAGGCGAGGGTGGGGATGCGCTCGCGGATGATCGGGAGGAGCGTCCGGACCTCGTCGGGCGACGGGCGCCGGCCGATCTCGCCCGTGACCGCCGAGGCCTCGAGGAACGGCATCAGGCGCTCGACCAGGTCCTCGTCGTCAAGGCGGCGGATCCACTGCCCGTTGAGCCACTCGAGGCGCTCCCGGTCGAAGCGGGCGCCGCCCTTGTGGACCTTGTCCAGCTCGAAGCGCTCGACGATCTCGTCGAGCGTCAGGACGTCCTCCTCGGTGCCAGGGGACCAGCCCAGGAAGCTGAAGTAGTTGACAAGCGCCTCGCGCAGGAACCCCTGGGCCACGTAGTCCGCGACCGCGGTCTGGCTCTTGCGCTTGCTCATCTTCGTCCCATCGGGGTTGAGGATGAGCGGCAGGTGGCCGAACACCGGCAGCGGGTAGCCCAGCGCCTCGAACAGCAGGATGTGCTTGGGCGTGTTGCTCACGTGGTCCTCGCCGCGGATCACGTGGCTGATCTGCATCGCCATGTCATCCACGACCACGGTGAAGTGGTACAACGGGTTGCCGTCCGCCCGGACGATGACGAAGTCACCGCCCAGGTTGGCGGTGTCGATCTCGACCCGATCCCGGACGAGGTCGTTCCAGCCGACGACGCCGGGGTGGACGCGGAAGCGCAGGGCGCCGCGACGGCCCTCGGCCTCCCTCGCAGCGCGCTCGTCCGGGGTCAGCGCAGCGCAGTGTCCGAGGTAGCGGACCGGCTGCTTCGCCGCTTCCTGGACCTTGCGGTCCGCCTCGAGCTCCTCCGGGGTGCAATAGCAGGGATAGGCCGCGTCCTTCTCCAGCAGGTCCCGGGCGGCCGCCGCGTAGTCGCCGAGACGGGCCATCTGCCGGTACGGTGCGTAGGGGCCCGCCTCCTCCATGCCGGCCACGCCCGGGCCCTCGTCCCATGTGATCCCGAGCCAGTGGAGGCCGTCCAGGATGTCCTTCTCGAAAGCCGGGGTGCTGCGGGCGACGTCCGTGTCCTCGAGGCGCAGGACGAACGTGCCGCCCGTGTGCCGGGCGAACAGGTAGTTGAACAGCGCCGTGCGCGCGGTGCCGATGTGGAGGGGTCCGGTCGGGCTGGGCGCGATGCGGACGCGAATGTCGGAGGACATGTCCCGATTGTAGGGCGGGGGCTGCTGATTCCGGCCGGGTCGGCCGAGGTCATGCTGCTCCCAGCGGGACGGCGTCCAACGGAGCCGGTGCTGGCTGTCGCGTCGCCTCCAGGGCGACGAAGCCCGGCATCGATGACCCCCCATGCCGGCGGAGCGGTCCCGTGGCGCATCTCAGGCGACGATGGTCGGCGGCGGTCGAGGAGGATCGATCTCGAAAGCGCTGATGTCGCCACTTGGGCGACGGTTGCCAGACGAAGTGCGGTGCGGCGCCCGGGCACACCGAGCGTCGTCGACCGTGGATCGACATAGGCGCCAGCCCGAGGCCCCAGGCACAGGACGCGCCGGGAGTGGTCGCCGCGCAGGCGACGCGACCTGGTCCACACCTGGACCGTCGGGCGGGCCCGCCCACGGCTGCGGTACGGACACGGAGTTCAGCCGACGGATCAGCCGCCCAACGGCTCCGGCACGCGGTGGAAGAGCGCGGTGTCCGCTTCGCCGGGCAGCACGCGGATCAGGGCGGCGGGCCGGAGCCCGAGCGTCGCGCGGCCGCGGGGGCCGTCGAGCGTGAGTGAATCCAGCGACTCCGACCTTGACAGGATCGTCACGTGCGCCCCTGGAGTCAGGGCCCTTGCCTCGAGATAGGAGAGCAGCCCGGGATCTTCCTCGGCCTCCTCGGTGATCCGCAGCACGGTCGCCTTCGACCCGGACTCCAGCTCGGACAGTGGGGTTCCGGACGGCCGGCGGCGGGCGGTCTCGAGGTCGATCGGGTTGCCATGCGGGCAGGTCTCCGGGTGACCCAGCAGCTCGTCCAGCTTCGACTCGACCCGCGGCGAGAGCGCCCCCTGGAGCCGCATCGCCTCGACGTCGCTCTCGGCCCAGGAAAGCCCCACGACGGAGGTGAGCAGCCATTCCAGCAGCGCGTGGCGGCGGAAGATCGCATCGGCGGCAGCACGTCCGGCCGTCGTGAGCACGAGGCCGCGACCCGTGGATGGCTCCAGCAGCCCATCGTTCGCCAGGCGGCGGCACATCTCGCTCGCCGCCTGCGTGGACACCCCGACGTGGCGTCCGAGCTGGGCGGAGGTGGCCACGCGCCCGTCGGAGCCCATCACCCGAAGGGCGAGGAGGTACTCCTGGGCGGCGGCGCTGATGTCGGCGGCGTCGTTGCGGCGCATGTCCCCAGTCTACGCGGCGACATCCCGTCCACGAGGACCAGGGCGGAGGGTCGCGGCGGCCGGTCGACTACGCATCGTCGCCAGGGGTGCGTTGCTCGTCGCCCGTCGCGGGGCCGGGGACGGGCCCGCCGGCGGCTGATCCGCTCGTGGCACGCCGGGCGCGCTCGAGGTACTCCGGACCGTGCTTGCGGGGATCCGCGTACTCGCGCGGGTTGAGCGTCCAGTACGTCCCGGAGGAAGGTCCGTACCAGGCTCCACCGTCCCAGGCCGGGTCGAGCGGGGTCTCGGCGGCCTCGTCGTAGGTGGTGGACCCCGGGGTGGCCTTGCGCGGACCGCGCCTCGCGTGGGACCGCTCGCCCGGGCCGGCGCGCCCTGACCGCTCTCCCGAGCCCGTGGACCCCGCGGCACCGCCCGCTCCGGCTCGCCCGGTCGCGCCTGCCTGGCCCTTGGCATCACTTGCTCCGGCGGCACCGCCACTGCCACCCGCCGCGCCGCCTGTCGCCCGGGAGCGGGCCGACCCGCCAGTCCCCGACCGCTGCGCTCTCCAGGCATCCCGGGATGCGCGTGGCCGTGCCGGGGTGTCACGCGCCGGGGCGGGCCCCGGCGGCCGCAGCCGGCCCTCGCCGTCCACCAGTCGCTCGTACGCGGCCTGGATCGCGAGGAACCTGGGCAGCGCGCGCTCGCCCGCAGCGTCCGGGTGGTACTTCTTCGCGAGCCGCCGGTAGGCCGACTTGATCTCGTTCAGGGAGGCACCCGGCGCGACGCCAAGCGTCAGGTGCGGGTCTCCCTGGGACGACATTGCGGGCGCCTCCGTCGGCTCGGTGCGGTGATCCGGGCGACCGGCGCGCGAGCGTCAGCCGGTGAGCTCGCCCACCGGTGCGAGCTCGAACGCGGGCATCGTCTCCGCCGCCACCCTGCCGTGGGGATCCAGGCTGGGCGGGCGGTGGTAGCGGGCGAGCACCCGGAGCTCCTGGCCCTCGAGCACCCCGACCTGGCGGAGCGCCTCGACGGTGGCGGACCACGTGGCTCGCTCGTACCCATCCCCATCTTCGATCTTGAGGGCCAGTCCGGATGCCGTCGAGCCCGCCCCACGCGCGCCGGCCAGGATGCCAACGCCGCGGACCGCCTCCATGCCGCTCTTCGCCACCACCCGGCCCGGCGCCGCCTTCATCAGCGACGTGTCCAGCCGGTCCCGGTTGCCGGCCACGAGCTCCGGGTGGGCGAGCATCGCGTCGCGGACGTGGTACAGGTGCTTGGCCAGGGGCGCCCGTGGGTCCGCCGACGGGATCGACGCAGGATCCGCGAGCATCGCGTACGCCCGCGCGATGTCCCGCAGCGGGAACGCATAGGTGAGGACGCCACAGCCGTCGATCCCGGTGACCAGGCGCGCCGGTGGGACGCCGAACACGTCCGCGACGGTCTCGCGGTAGGCGGCGTGCGCCGGGTGCTCCTCCTGCCAGTACGTCTCAGGTTCCCAGCCGCCCAGCTTGGCCAGCAGGATGAACACCGTGTGCTGCCCAGAGCACATGTGGCGGACCGGGCTCGGCCGCTCGCCGTCTCGAGCGAGGCGTGCTGCGGTCAGGACGTCCAGCGGCGACCCGTCCGTCCCGCAGGCGAGGATCGCCTGCGCGACCCCCACCCGGCGGTAGAGCGCCTGGAGCGTCCGGACGTGCAGGTCCTCGCCGGAGTGGCTCGACGCCATCACCGCGAGCTCCTCGGTCGTGAGGTCGAACTCCGCGATGCCGCCGGCACGCAGCAGCGCCACCAGCCCGAACGGCTTGACCGTGGAGCGCAGGTTGACCAGCCGGTCCGGGTCGCCCAGGACGTGGAGCATCCGTCCGGCCGCGTCCACCTCGACGATGTCGCCCCGCTGGACCGACTCCACCACGCCGTTGCGCACCTGGCGCGCCAGCACGGGCGGCACCGTCCAGCGGGCGGGGCGAGGAGCGGGAGTTGCGCGCGAGGTTCGACCGGGGGTCCGGGTAGCCATGGCGGCGAGCATAGCGCGCCGGACGCTGCGCGACCCGCCCTGGCCATGGCGGCGGCGGCCGCCCCCCGGCCACGTCACCGCGCTAGCATTGGGTCTCGACCGGCGCGTGCGTGCCGCCCGGGCGGCACACCGCCCGTCCTGACCAACCCGAGGGATCCCCGTGGCGAACTGGCCCAACCTCCACGTGTCGCAGCACCCCGCCGTCCGCCACAAGCTGGGCATCCTGCGGGACGAGTCCACCGAGCCCAAGAAGTTCCGCGAGGTCGTCCGTGAGCTGTCCTGGCTCCTGGGCTACGAGGCCCTCGCCGATGCCCACACCCGGCCGCTCGAGATCCGGACGCCGATCGAGCTCATGGACGCCGACGAGCTGGCCGACCGGATCGGCTTCATCCCGATCCTGCGCGCCGGCCTCGGGATGGTCGACGCGTTCCTCGAGCTGATGCCCACGGCGCAGGTCTGGCACTTGGGCCTGTTCCGGGACGAGAAGACCCTGCGCCCGGTCGAGTACTACAACAAGCTCCCGGACACCACGACCGTCGACCTGTGCCTGATCCTGGACCCGATGCTCGCGACCGGCGGCTCGGCGACCGCGGCCATCGAGGTCCTCAAGAAGTGGGGGGCGGTTCGGATCAAGCTCGTGAACCTGATCGCGGCCCCCGAGGGCGTCGAGGCGGTCCTCTCCGCGCATCCCGAGGTGGAGATCTACACCGCCGCCTTGGACCGCCAGCTCAACGAGAAGGGCTACATCATGCCCGGGCTGGGCGACGCCGGTGACCGCCAGTTTGGGACGGGCGGCGCCGGCTGACCCTCGGGCGGACAGCCGGCTATCGCGCCACGCGGTAGCGGAGGTAGACGACGCTTGAGCTGAACGGGCGGGTCTCGATGAGCTCGAGATCCACCCGGCGTTCCTGCCGGGGTAAGAACGGGATGCCGCCGCCAACGAGCACCGGGTAGACCATGGGCCGGTACTCGTCGATCAGATCCAGGGCGGCCGCCTGGGCGGCGAGCGTCGCGCCGCCGATGGCGATCTCGCCCTCCCCCGGCTCGGCACGCAGCCGCTCGATCTCTGCTGCCAGGCCGCCGGAGGCCAGGCGGGCATTGCCCTGCACCTCGGACAGCGTGGTGGAGAACACCACCTTGGGGAGCGGCTTCCAGAGGGCGGTCCACTCGAGCTCTGCGTCGTCGAGCGATGGATCCTGGTCAGCGGTCTCCCAGTACAGCATCGTCTCGTACAGCCGCCGTCCCATCAGGTGGACGCCGACTCTTCGGATCTCATCGATCCAGAAGCGAAAGACCTCAGCGTCGGGAGGCGCCCAGTCGAACTTGCCGTCCGGCCCAACGATGTAGCCATCGAGCGACGCGCCCATCGAATAGGTCACGCTGCGCATCAGCAACCCTCCTCACGTACGGCTCCGACAGGACGACCGCCGGACGCCGCGGGCCGCATCGCGGGCTCGCCGATGCGCCAACCGTCCTTCACGAACAGGGAACGGGCCGTCAGCCCGCGGCCCGCCGAACCAAGTCCCCGATCCTCGCTTCGATGTCGGGCGTCAACTCCACCAGGGCGAAGGAGGTCGGCCACATCGCGCCGTCATCGAGCTTCGCATCCGGCTGGAAGCCGAACGTCGCGTACCGCACCTTGAACTTCGAGGCGGCCTGGAAGAAGCAGATGAGCTTGCCGTCCTTGGCGTAGGCCGGCATCCCGTACCAGGTCTTGGGCCAGAGGTCTGGCGCGGCGTCCATGACGACGGCGTGCACCCCCTCGGCCAGCGAGCGGTCCGGCTCCGGCATCTCGGCGATCTTCGCGAGCAGGTCATGCAGGCCATCGGCCTTCGAGCTCGCGGCCTTCGCCTCGCGGGCGCGCTCCTTCATCGCCTCGCGCTCCTCGGCTGTGAAGCCCTCGGATGCCTTCGCGACCTTCTGCGTGTCCTTCGCCATGAGTCTCTTCCCTCGCGCATTGCTGGTGTGGCCACCGTCGGGATCACCGGACGTACATGGTCCCACGTCAAGACCAGCTCCTCGCACGGGACCAGGCCCGGGCCCGGTGGGGGTACCCCCACCCCACAGATGCCGGGTGGCGGGCTGGGGACCCGCGACTCCCCGGCGCATGATCCGCGTGACGGGCAAGTTGCCGTCAGGGGGACACGCAGGGAGGTCGACGCGGCGATGGACGAGATGACGGGTGCTGCAGTCCCGGAGGCTGGTGCTTCTGCTGGGGAGGATCGAATGGGTCGATGGAAGGCTCGAGGGAAGGCACGAGGATCACGCAAGGGCGGGGCACAACCTGGCGGAAGCCCGGTCTACGGGCTCGGGATGATCGGGGCCGTGGCGTACTTCTTCGGGTCCGCCGAGTCCGGCCGGGATTACGTCCTGGCCATCCCCAAGGCCATCTTCTGGCCGGCCCTGCTCGTGTACAAGCTCCTCAGGTACCTCGCCGCATAGGAACGCCAGGCGCCCATGCGGACGCTTCCCGCAACGGACCCTGCGACGGGCCGCCGTCCGGTAGCTCAGACGACGGCGATCGGCCGCTCGATGGCGAGGTCGGTTCGCAGACGCCGGTCGATGAGCACCCTGATGACGTAGCTGTTCTCGAGCCCGGCTCCGTCGAAGGAGGGCGGCGAGCCGGCCGAGAGGCCCCCGAGGTCGGCCGTCACCCCTGCCCGCAGGACAGCCCCGGTCGTGGCCACCGAGTCGAGCACCCCCTCGACCCCGTTGGGGGCGGTGATCCGGCGGTGCAGCTCGATCCGGGCATTGCCATCGGGCGCCCCGGGCCAGGCCACGGTCACCCGGACCACGCTACCCGCCCGGACCGGCTTGTCGTTGCTCACCCCGATGGTCGCCCCGTCCGCCAGGGACACGGCGTCGAGCATGGACAGCCCGCCCTGGCGGCCGACGCCGGCCCGGATGAGGTCCGGGTTCTGCTCGACGTTGAGGGCGCTCGCAACCCAGGAATCCTCGCCCATGGCCACGTCCCAGCGAGCCTCGAGGGCCCAGGCCACGATGGCCTCGCCGAGATGGGCGGCCGGCGGCCCGAGTCGGGGAGCAGGCAGCAGGAAGTCGCACTCGAAGACCTGGCCGGCCCGCATGGTCGCAGGCACGGCAGGCTGCGTGAAGGGCAGGGTCTCGAACAGCGAGCCATTGGCCTCCACCCAGGACTCGGTGATGGTGGTCGTGTGCTCCCCGCTTCCGGTCTCGTGGTCCTCGCTCTTGCGCTGCTCGACGAGCCGCAGACCCACCAGCCGCAGGACGGCGCCACGGGCCCCGATGTCGCGCTGCGCCGCCACCAGCAGGTGGCCCCGGATGGCCTCTCCCACCACGATCGGGCCGTCGATGCGGATCTCCCCCGCTACCGAGCCCGAACAGGGCATCACCAGCTCCTGGATGAACACCGAGTGGAGGGGATGCGAGCCGTCGGACCCGGCCAACCGATGACCGTTGATGGCCGAGAAGGGGGCCGGGCAGGAGCCGGAGTGGATGGCCACGCGGGTACCTCGAGCAGCGGGATCGGGCACGTCATCGGTGCAATGGAAGGACGCAAGCGAGCGTAGCGCCGATCCGTGCCGCTTGACCCCGGTCGTGACATCTGCCGGGAGCGGGTGGCCCTTGATGCGCCGGGAACCACCTCGGGCCATTCGATCTTCGTCCGCAACCGAGAGACAGGGTCGTTGGGGCCAAACCGGCGATCAGTCGAGCGGCTCCGAGCCGCGCGACCCAACAGCGCATAGGATTCGGAGTGGATCGGCAGCGAGTCGATCTCGTCCGTCAGAGCCACCATGGAGGAGCCCACACGATGATCCGCGACGGAGCCGAACGGTCACTACTGCTCGTGATCGTCTCGTTCGTCGTCGCCGTGGTTGGCACGCGCTGGTTCCTGCAGGTCACCGGCTACCCGCAGGTCGGCGGCGGCGAGCTGCACATCGCCCACATGCTGTGGGGCGGCCTCGCCCTCGTGATCGCGGCGTTGCTTGGCCTCGTCGTCAGCGCCGCGTGGGTCCCAACGGTCATGGCGATCCTCACGGGCGCGGGCACCGGGCTGTTCATCGACGAGGTCGGCAAGTTCATCACCGCCTCCAACGACTACTTCTACCCGCTCGCCGCGCCGCTCATCTACGGGCTTGTCCTGGCACTCGCGCTGGTGTTCCTCCTCGTTCGCCATCGCCACGGCGGAGCGCCCGCCGTCGAGCGGCCTAGGCGGGTGTCGGCCTGGGAGGACGCCCACCTGCCCCGGCGCCGGTACCGGCGCCTGCTCGTGGTGCTGCTCCTGCTGGTGGGGCTCGGGTGGCTGACGTCGATGGCGATCGTCCTGGCCCTCGACACGCCCACGCTTCGCCAGGCGATCGAGTCGGTGACCACCATTCCTGGCGACCGGGTGAAGCGACCGACCGAGCCCGTGTTCTACGTGCTGGAGGCGGCGATCCTCGGTGTCGGAGGCCTGCTGCTCGTCACGGCCGCCGTTGTCCTGGCCCGCGGTCGCGAGGCGCTCGGCACGGCGCTGGCCATGGTCGGGTTGGTCATCGCCCTCACGGCGGGAGCCATCGTGAGCCTCTACGTGGAGCAGGTCACGGCGATCGGGTCGACGATCACGCACGCGCTGCTGCTGTTCGCCGTCGTCCACTATCGCAACCGGTTCCTGTCGGACGGCAGACCGCGCGAGCCCGCGGCTGCCACCGCACCGGTCGCTGACGTCGCGTGACGCCGCGGGCGCAGAGACTCGCCGGAGGCAGCGTGCGGCCGTTGGCGAGCGCTACGGGTTGGGTCGCCGGAGCCATCGCTCCCGGGTCAGGCCGCGCACCCGCCGCGGCTCGCCATCCTTCGGGCCGACCGTCCCGGTCATGAGATCCCGGTACCACGGCCGCCAGGAGCCGGTCCGCCGCTCGAACTCGACGTAGGTCTCGGAGCGGTCGGGAGCGTCCGGTCGAGAGGTCCGGCGGTCCGCCACGTCGTGCAGGCCCGGCAGGTCGTCCTCACGAATCCCGAGCCGGCGGTAGACGGCCTCGACCTGGTGGAGCCACTCGTGGACGAAGCCGTGCTCAGGATCGGTCATCGACGGCCAGCGGGGCCAGTCGCCGCTGACGATCGAGGAGACGCCGACCCCGCCGAGGATGCCGACCTCGCCCCATGTGAAGCCCCAGGCGGGCGCCAGCTCGGGCGTCCCGTCGGCCGGGTACAGGACGAGGGCCGAGTCCCAGGCGCCCGGGACCCCGAGGTGCGGCTCGAGCAGCGGGGCGAGGGCGTCGGGGTCTGCCCACCAGCCGCCGCCGACCCGGGCGAGGCGCCGCAGCGGGCCGTCGGCGACGACCGCGTCGGAGCGCGACACCTTGACGTTGCCGTCGCTCCAGGCCTCGATGGCGGCGGGCACGCGGCGGAGCATCGCCAGGTCTGCCTCGATCTCGGCGTCGCCCATGGCCCGCCGCCGGCGGCGCCAGCCGGCCCGCGCGTCGAGGGCGGGCACGACGAGGAAGAGCAGCCGCCAGCGGGACGCGGTGCCGGGATCAGGCAGGGCGGACGCAGGCACCAACGGCTCGGACGTCACCTCACACGTGGGGCGCGACGCCCTCGGCGAGCTGCTCCATGAGGTCGACCTGCGCGTCGTACTCGAGGAGCGGGAAGTGGCTCCGCGCCACGAGCTCGACGGGCACCCCCGCCTGCTCCCGGATGTCGAGCAGGGCCTCGACGAGCTCGTCCGGGTTCCCGGCGAACGTCGCGCGGCCCTTCACCAGCGCATCGATGGGGCGGTCGAACGGCGGCGCGGCCGGCGGCGGCAGCGGGCGCGTCGCCGAGGCCTCCATGTCGGAGTACTTCCACTGCATCGCCCACAGCGGGTCGCGGTAGCGGGTGAGCGCCTCCTCGCGCGATGGGCCGGGCAGCAGGATCGAGTAGTGGACGAACCGGAAGGTGGACGGGTCGCGGCCGATGCGCTCGCACTCGTCGAGGACCCAGCCCACCTGCTCGACGAACGCCTCGGCGGGGGCGTTCGCGAAGATGCCGTCGGCGAGCCGGGCGGCGCGGCGGATGGCGGGCTCGGCGCTGCCGCCGACGAGGACGGGGATCCGCGTGGGAGGCGCCGGCCGGACGGCAAGCGTCGGGAGGTCGTAGACCGGTCCCGCGTGCGTGAACGGCTCGCCGGTCCAGGCCTGCGGGAGGATCCGCAGGATCTCGTCCATGGCCGCGCCGCGACGGCGGGCGTCGGCGCCGAGCCCGGCGAACTCGACCTCCGACCAGCCGAGCCCGAGGCCCAGGACCAGCCGCCCGTGGCTGAGCAGCTGGACCGTGGCGGCGTCCTCCGCCAGGCGGAGCGGGTGGTGCATCGGCGCGAGGATGACGCCCGTGCCGAGCTCGATCCGCGACGTCGCCTGCGCGATCGCGGCGCCCACCACGAGGAGCGAGGGCATGTACCCGTCGTCAACGAAGTGGTGCTCCGTCGTCCAGACGGAGGTGAAGCCGAGCCGTTCCGCCTCGACGGCCAGGCCGACCGTCTCGTCGTAGGCGCGCGTCCAGTCCGTCTCGCCGGGTCGGAGCTGTGCGCTGAGCAGTCCGAAGCCGAGTCCCATGGTTGCGGACGATACCAGCCGATGCCATCCGCGGCGCGCAGTCCGGATGACCCTTGACGCCACAGCCGCCGGCGCGGAGCCTCGGCGGAGTCGCCCGATCGGGCGCGGCCAGTGAGGTTCACCCGGTGCGATTGCCCTGGCAGAAGCAGCACAGCGAGACCGTCGATCCACGCCGCCCACACGAGTACCGCGTGAAGAGCGACAGTGGGATCGGCGCGCTGTCCCCGATCGGCGGCGGGATGGGCCGCCAGGTCTCCGACATCGCATCCGCAAGCGCCTACACGCGGACCATCTTCTGCGGGGTACCGGGCTGCGGCAAGCCGCGCGACGACCTCATCCACGCGCCGGCGGACGAGTAGCCGGCGCCGACCTCACGCCGACGCGGAGCCCAGGCTCCTGGCGACGCAACGAGTCAGGACGACCTGCAACATGGGGCGTGAGATGACCGACAAGCAATCCGGCGGCCCCAAATCGGCAGAGCAGTGCCCCGCGTGTGGGGCGCACCGTGTGGCGATGGTGCCGCTTCCCAACATCGACGTCATGGGCTTCCAGCCCTACACGGACCTGCTGATGATGGGCGATCGCCCCGCCCCCCTGCGGCCGGCGATCGCCTGCCTCGACTGCGGGGCCGAGTGGCCGGACCTCGACGCGTTTCGCGCGGCATCCAGCTAGTCCCGGGCGGCCTCTCCGCGCGCGAGTCTCCCCTCATCCAAGTCCGCCTGGCGCCAGATGGAAGACCATGGCGTGGCATCGCTTGACAGGAGCCTGACCTCACCGTAATGTGAGTGAGCGTTCACTTGCATTTCAGAGGCAGTCATGTCCGTCGTCACCACCAGCGCCCTGACCCGCCGTTTCGGGACGGTCACGGCCCTCGACGGTTTGACCGTCGAGCTGCCGCCCACGGGGGTCATCGGCCTCGTCGGCCCCAACGGATCGGGCAAGTCGACCCTGATCCGCATCCTGCTGGGCCTGATCCGGCCGACGAGCGGCAGCGCCACGGTCCTGGGTTCCGGGATCAGCGCGCCGCGCGAGTACGCCTCGCGGGTGGGAGTGCTGATCGAGAGCCCGGCGTTCCTCCCCGGGCTCTCGGCGCGTGCGAACCTCGTGTCGCTGGCACGCCTGCGCCACCTGCCGCTGGATCGCGTGGATGCCGTCATCACCCAGGTGGGCCTGGCCGGACGTGACCGGGAGCCCGTCAAGCGGTTCTCGCTGGGGATGAAGCAGCGCCTGGGCATCGCGGCCGCCCTCCTCTCCGATCCGGAGCTGCTGATCCTGGACGAGCCGACGAACGGCCTGGACCCTGCCGGGATCGTCGAGATCCGGGAACTGCTCCGCGACCTCGGGCGAAACGGGAGAACCGTCATCGTCTCGTCGCACCAGCTCTCGGAGATCGAGGCGGTCTGCGACCACCTCGTGGTCATCCGCTTCGGGGAGCTGGTCTTCTCGGGGCCGATGGCCGAGATGATGCGGCGGACCCGCGAGCACATCGACATCGTGGCGGAGCACCCCGCCGACATGCCTCGCCTGGAGGCTGCGCTCGTTGCCGGCGGCTGGGCGGTCACCGCCGTGGACGACGTGCTCCGGGTCGCCGCTGCCGCCGATCGAGCCGCGGACCTCAACCGCGCCGCGACCGGTGCGGGCGTGACGCTCAGCCGGCTGATCGTGGCCCAGGACAACCTCGAGGAGATCTTCCTGGAGATGACCGGACGGGTCGATGGCGAGCTGGCGAATGGCCGCGCAGCCAACGGGAAGGTGGCGTGATGATCGCCGCGATCCGCAGTGAGCTGACGCGCCTGGGCCAGCCCCGCCTGCTCATCACCTGGTTCGGCCTCATGGCCCTGTTCGCCATCCTCGTCAACACGATCATGGTCACGTTCGTGTCCGGGGGCGGCAGCCTGCCGCCCGGGGCGCCCGGCGTGGCCTTCCCCACCCTCGCCGAGATGGAGAGCCCGTCGGGTCTCATGGCGGGCCTGGCGGCGGCATCGAACATGTTCGGGATCGTAACGCTGAGCTTCTGGGCCGTGGCGACCGCGGGCGACTACAGCAGCGGCCTCATCCGTCTCCTGGTCGCCGCGGAGCCGCGCCGGTGGCGCCTGCTCGCGGGCAAGGTGGGCGCCCTGCTGATCGTCACAGCGGCCGCCACAACGGTCGCGGCCATCATCAACGTCCTCGTCGTCATGCCGATGGCCGTGCCGGCCGGCATCTCCACGGCCGCGTGGGGCACCGACCTGCTCGAGGTCGTTGGCGGGGCCTGGCTGAACCTCTACCTCAGCCTGTGCGTCTGGGGCGTGCTCGGGCTCGTGCTCGCCGTCCTGGCCCGCTCGGCGGCCGTGGCGATCTCCATCGGCGTCGGCTACGTCCTCGTCTTCGAGTCGCTGATCAAGATGGTGGGCGACGCGCCGTCGGACTGGCTGCTCGGTTCGACGCTCAACGCCGTCGCGGAAGGCGGCACCGACGCCATCGCCTACGGCACCGCGCTCGCGCTCGCGCTCGCCTACGTCACGCTAGGCTTGGCCATCTCGGGCGCCGTGTACATCCGGCGGGACGTCACGGACTGACGAGGAGCAACGCATGACGGTTCGAGGACGGGCGACGCGCGCCAGGCTCATCGAGGCCACGGTCACCGTGGTCCGCGAGGTTGGCTACGCCCACGCCTCGACCCGGGCGATCGCGGAGGCGGCCGGCGTGGCGGAGGGGACGATCTACCGCCACTTCCCGGATAAGGCGTCCCTGTTCTTCGCCGCCCTCCTGGAGTCGAATGCCCCGGTCGTCGCGTGGGTCACCACGCTGCCCGCACGTGCGGGCGAGGGCACGGTGGAGCAGAACCTCACCGACGCCGCCGTGCAGCTCGTGGGCCTGCGGGACCAGATCCTGCCGCTCGAGCTGGCGATGGCCGCCGATCCGGAGCTCGCGGCGCAGCGCCGGCAGGCGATGGCGGCTGCCGGCACCTCGCTGCCACCCGGCCCGCCCGCGGCCGTGGCCGCCTATCTCGCCGCCGAGCAGCGGCTCGGACGCATCCGCGCGGACGTCGACCCGATGGAGGCCGCGGGGATCCTCCTCGGGATGCTGTTCGCCCTGGGAACCATGCCCGCCATCGGGGTCGAGAGCCCCAGCCCCGTCCGAGTCGCATCCGCGGTCCGGATGCTCATTCGCGGCATCGAGCCGCCGTCCGCCTGAGCCAGGTTCCGCCGTCGGGCTGAGCGAGCCCGGCCCGGCGATCAGGCCTGGGTTTCGTTCCCGTCGCGACCGCGGCCCATCGTGCCCTGGACGGCGGCTGCGCCGTTGACGGCCGACCACATGGCGACGGCGTCCGCGAGGGCCACCGAGGACGGGCGGACGGCGAGACGGTCGTCCGCGCCGCGGATCCCGGCTCCCAGCTCGTTGAGCCGGCCGCGGTAGGCGGGCTTGTCGCCGTCGGTGCGGGGCACCGGCGGGTAGACGTCGAAGTAGCCGTCCGTGGAGACGACGATGGTCGTCTCGGACGACGGGAAGGATCTGCGGGTCATGGGAATCCGATCTGCCGCGCGCAGCGGACGAACCAGATGGGACCCCGGCGCCTGCGACTCAACCCCCACCATCGACCCAGCGGGCCATTCCGTCAAGTGGGCCGGACGCCGTCCAGTCGGTCTCGCATCCCCAGCAGCCCCGAGGAACGTGGATCAGCCGGCCGGCTCGTCCCCCGCAGCCGCGTCCGAGACCAGGACCGCGAGCAGCTCGCCCACGGCGTGCTCCCGCTCGACCGGGTGGCGGAACGGGCGGTCCGTGCGGACCTCGTACCGGCTGCGGTTGCCGACGCGCGTCCGTGCGACGTAGCCAGCGTCCACCAGGTCATTGACGATGGTCTGGGCCGTCCGTTCGGTGACGCCCAGTTCGGCCGCGATCTCCCGGAGGCGCACGCTGGGGTCGCGCGTGATCACGATCAGGGCATGGCCGTGGCCGGTGAGGAACGTCCAGCGGCGCTCGCGCCCTGCTTCATGAACCATGCTTCATACGATACCGCGATCGATACCGCGATGCGCGAACAGCGTCGCCGCTTTCGCAGGGTCAAGGGCGAAACGGACCGACCTCGCCGGGCGACCGATCAGGCCAGGGCCTTGTCCCCCACCGGCGCCCCGCCGGCCCGCAGCAGCTCGCGGACCTCGGTGACGAGCGCGAAGTACCGCTCGCTCTCACGGGTCAGGACGTCGCGCGGGCGCGGCAGGTCGATGTCCACCACCGCCGTGATCCGCCCGGGCCTGGCGCTCATCACCACGACCCTGGTCGACAGGTAGACGGCCTCCGGGATCGAGTGGGTCACGAACACGATCGTCGTGCCGGTCCGCTCCCAGATCCGCAGCACCTCGTCGTTCATGCGCTCGCGCGTCATCTCGTCCAGGGCGCCGAACGGCTCGTCCATGAGGAGGATCCGCGGCTCGAAGGAGAGGGCCCGGGCGATCGCGACTCGCTGCTGCATGCCGCCCGAGAGCTGGTAGGGCATGTGCGCCGCGAAGTCGCCGAGCTCCACGAGCTCCAGCATCTCCGCGGCCCGCCGGTCCTGCCATGCGCGGTCGCTGCCCAGGATCTCCAGGGGCAGCTTGACGTTGTCCTCGACGGTCCGCCAGTCGAACAGCACGGGCGCCTGGAAGACCATGCCGTAGTCGCGGTCCCGGCGCGCCTCGTCCGCGGTCTTGCCGTTGACGAGGACCTCGCCGTGGGACGGCTGGACGAGGTCGCCGATGACGCGCAGCAGGGTGGACTTGCCGCAGCCCGACGGCCCGATGAGCGAGACCAGCTCACCGGGCCGGATGTCGAGGTCGACGGCCTCGAGCGCGACAATCCGGCCGGCGTGGCCGGTGAAGACCTTGTCCACCCCGCGGACGCTGACGATGGGCGGAGGGTCGGCGGGGCCGGCCGTCACGCGCTGTCGTCCTCGTCGCGGGGCGCTGGTGTTGCGGCTGCGGGAGCCGCGGGCTAGCCGGTCACCGCCTGGTCGGCGATGTCCAGCGCCTTGTCGATGACGGCGAAGCCCTCGGCCAGCTGGTCCTCGGTGATGCACAGCGGCGGGTTCGTGTGGATCGAGTTGTTGGCGATCATCACGTACAGGCCGTTGTCCCGGAAGAACTTGCCGATGGCCTTCATCTCGTCGCTGGTCCCGTTGAACGGGGTGATCGGCGTCCACGGGTCCTGGCTGCGGACGAGGTCCAGGATGCCGAACAGGCCGATGTTGCGGTGCGCGCCGACGCTCGGGTGCCGTCGCCGCCAGGTCCTCGTGATGCCGTGCGCATCACCTCGCCCATGCGGGCGGCGTTGCCGATGAGGTCGTCGTCCTCGTAGACCTCGATCGTGGCCAGGGCGGCCGCGAGGCTGACGGGGTGGCTGCTGTAGGTGAGGCCGCCGTAGAACATCTTCGAGTCCATCGCCTCGGAGATGTGGTCGCGCATCGCGACCGCGCCCAGCGGCAGGTAGCTCGACGTCAGGCCCTTGGCCATCGTCAGGAGGTCGGGCACGACGTCCCAGTGATCGACGGCGAACCAGCGGCCCGTCCGCCCGAAGCCGGCCATGACCTCGTCCGCGACCATCATGATCCCGTACTTGTCGCACAGCTCCCGGACGCCCTTGAGGTATCCGTCGGGCGGGATCAGGATGCCGTTGGTGCCCACGACGGTCTCGAGGAAGATCGCCGCGATCGTCTGGGCGCCCTCGTACTTGATCACGTCCTCGAGGCCGTTGAGCGACTCGTCGGCGGAGCGCGGCTCCTTCTCGCCCCAGCGATGGGTGTCCGGGTAGCGGACGACACCGACGATGCCCGGCTCGTTCGCCCAGCGGCGGTAGTCGCCGGTGAGGGTCATCGCACCGGCCGTGGCGCCGTGGTACGCGCGGTACCGGGCGAGCAGCTTGTGCTTGCCGGTGACGTGGCGGGCGAGCTTGATCGCGTTCTCCACCGCCTCTGCGCCGCCGAGGGTGAAGAACACCTTGTTCAGGTCGACCGGGCAGGATCTCGGCCAGCTTCGCGCCGAGACGGGCGCGGATCTCCGTGGCGAACGCCGGCTGCACGAACTGGAGCTTCGTCACCTGCTCGGTGATCGCCGCGATCACCCGCGGGTTGCCGTGGCCGATGTTCACGGACATCAGCTGGCTGTTGAAGTCCAGGATCCGCCTGCCCTCGGGCGTGTAGAGGTAGACGCCCTCGGCGTGGTCGATGGCGATCGGATCGAGCGCGCCCTGCACGGACCACGAGAAGAGGGTGTGGGCCCGCGAGAGGGAGACGATCTCCTCGCTGGTCATGCCCGGCGCTGCGCTGATGCCCATGATCCTCCGTTCCGGGCGGCCGCCTGGGGCCTGGCCCGAGCCTGTGCGACGCGCTGGTCGCGAACCGCGCGATGCCTCACGAGTGTGGCCTGATCCTGATTACACCACACGGGGCCGTCCCGTTGGAGCCAGTGGTGCGAGTGGGACCGAAGGTGCTGGGTGGATCGGTACGCACGACCTCTTGTGGGAAGCGACGCCCGACTGGCAGGATGACGTCAACGCTGCGCTCCGGCGCACCGGCCCTGCATCCCAGATCGAGGACGGACCCACGACCCGCCGAACGCGCGCGATCCTTCTCGCCCTGCTCCTCATCGCGTCCATCGGCGCCCCGAGCCCGGCCGCTGCGACCGGCCTCCCCGCGAGGAACCCAGCCACCGCGCCGCCGGCCGCGACAACGGTGCCCTTCTCGGTGGTCGCGACCGAACCCGTCACGGACGGCGTCGGCAGGCGATCGGGCAGGTGGACGACGGATGATGGACCACAGGTCGTCGAGCTCATCGACGTCGATCCGGCCGCGACGGGCATCAGCCTCGAGGCCTCTGGCCCGGCTGCCGGCGTCAACGCGGTCGCGACGGTCCGCAGCCAGGCGGGCCGCGTGTCCCGCGACGGGCATCGGGTCGTGGCAGCGATCAACGGCGACACCTTTGCCACCGATGCGACGACCGGTGTCCGGAACCCGGGAGGACTGCACGTTCACGGCGGCGAGCTCTTCTCCGGATCCTCGACGAGGCGGCCCACGCTGGGCATCGGCGGCGCGCAGCCTCCACGCCTGGGCGACGTCGCGGTCACGGCCTCGCTGACCTTGCCCGACGGCACGACGACGCTGGCCATCGACCGCATCAACAAGGCCCGCCGGAGCGGCGACCTGGTCCTCTACTCCCGGCGTTGGGGCACGGCCACCCGAACGCTCGCGAACGGGACGGAGGTCGTGCTGACCGGCGCAGCGCTGCCGCTCCGGGTCAGCGGCACGTGGACTGCGACCGTGGCCGCGGTGCGCCCCGCTGGCAGGCAACAGCGCGATCGCGACTGGGTCTCTCGTCCTGTCTGCGCAGGGCACGGACGCGACGGCCCTCGCGGCCCTCGCGATCGGCTCCGCAGTCACGATCAGGACCTCGATCACGTCCGGATGGGAGGACGTGGCCGAAGCCGTGGGCGGGCGCGAGTGGGCGGTCGAGGATGGCCAGCCGAGCATCAGGCCGGTCTCGACGTTCACCGCGAGCCCCAACCCGCGAACGGCGGTCGGGATCGGGGCGGACGGGCACCTCGTGCTGGCGGCGATCGACGGCCGGCGGCCTGGCTACAGCGTGGGCGTGACCGCCGCCGACCTCGCGGACCTGCTCGTGGGCCAGGGCGTCTCGGACGCGATCATCCTCGACGGCGGCGGATCGACGACGGCGCTCGTCCGGCGCCCGGGCGACGTCGAGGCAACCGTGGTCAACCGCCCCTCGGACGGCAGCGAGCGAGCGGTTGCCAACGGGCTCCTGGTCGTGTCGTCGATCCGGACCGGCCCGCTTGCGGGCATCATCGTCCGGCCAGCCGTCGCAACGGCAGTCGTCGGCCAGACGATTGCCCTCCAGGCCAGGGGCGTGGACGCAGCTCTCAACGGGGTGAGCACGACCGCAATCCCTGTCGTCTGGTCGATGACGGGCAGTGGCGGATCGCTTGGGGCAACCGGCGGCTTCCGGGCCCGCGAGCCGGGCGCGGCGACCGTGACGGCGACTGCCGGTGGCGTCGCGGGCACGGCCGCACTGACCGTCGTGCCCGATACCTACCCGCCCACTGCCTCCGCGCCGGTCGTGCGCCTCCGTCGGGGTGCCACCGTGAACGCGGGCGTCGTGCCGGTGACCGTCAGCTGGACGGCCGCAACCGACATCGGAACCGGCGTTGTCCGCTACGAGCTGCGGCGCCGACTCGACGGCGGGGACTGGCAGGACATCGCGCTGCCTGCCGCGACGAGCCGCAGCATCGCGCAGACGCTGCCGACGACGCGCGCGGTGCAGTACCAGGTACGGGCCACGGACGCGGCCGGCAATGCCGGCGCATGGAGGTCCTCCGCAGCCGTCCACCTGCGCCAGGCCTCCGAGCGCTCGTCGGCCATCAGGTATGCCCGGACCTGGAAGACGGGCGTGAGCGCCGCGTATCTGGGCGGGGCCCTGAAGCGGTCCCGCGTCCCCGGCGCGACGGCCAGCTACTCGTTCACCGGCAGCCAGGTGGCCTGGATCGCCGCTCGGGGGCCCACGCGGGGCTCAGCCCGCGTCTACGTCGACGGCAGATCTGTCGCCACCGTGAAGCTGTACAGCCGGTCGGTTCAGACGCGACGCGCGGTCTACACGTACTCGTGGGCGACCGCCGGCCCGCACCGGATCACGATCCGCGTATCGGGGACTGCCGGTCACCCACGCGTGGATGTGGACGGGTTCGCCGTGGTCGATTCGGCAAGCGCGTACCCCGTCCTGGTCGGGGCGGGCGACATCGCCTCGTGCTCCTACACGGGTGACTCCGCAACGGCATCCCTGCTCGACCGGATCCCGGGCACCGTGTTCGCGGCCGGCGACACCGTCTACGAGTCGGGCTCGAGCGCCGAGTTCGCCAACTGCTATGCGCCGACCTGGGGCCGGTTCAGGTCGCGGACGCTGCCCGTGCCGGGCAACCACGAGTACGGGTCCGCGGGCGCAGCCCCCTACTTCGCCTACTTCGGCTCGCGCGCAGGCACGCCCGGCCAGGGTTGGTACGCCTACGACCTGGGCGGCTGGAGGATCTATGGGCTGAACTCCAACTGCGCATCGGCAGGCGGCTGCGGGCCGGGATCGGCCCAGGAGGCGTGGCTGCGTGCGGACCTCGCCGCCAACCCGCGCAAGTGCGTCGCTGCGATCTGGCATCACCCGCTGTTCTCGTCGGGCGCGCACGGCTCCACGGCCGCAACCCGTCCCCTGTGGCAGGCGCTGTACGACGCGGGCGCCGAGCTGGTGATCAACGGCCATGATCACGACTACGAGCGCTTTGCGCCCCAGGCACCGGACGGCTCGGCAGATCCCGACACGGGGATCCGCGAGTTCGTCGCAGGCACCGGCGGTGCCGGGCTGCGCTCCTTCGGGACGGTGCGGCCCAACTCCGAGGTCCGCAAGACCGGCGTGCGCGGGGTCCTCAAGCTGGAGCTCAAGACCACCGGCTACACGTGGAGGTTCCTGCCCGTCGCCGGCAGCACGTGGACCGACAGCGGCTCGGGGAGCTGCCACTGACATCCGGCCCGTCCCACATGTGCCGGTGGGGCCGGATACCCCTCGACGGGCGGCGTTATGCTCCGCCCATTCGCCGCCGCGGGCGCTCCGTCGGTGGCCGCCGCCCGTGCGGGCGGCTGCGGGAAGTTCGAGGAGGCTGTTCCCATGCCCCGTATCGTCCGAGGCGCGCTGCTGCAGGCAACCTGGACCGGCGACAAGGAGTCGATGATCCAGAAGCACGAGGGCTACGCCCACGAGGCGGCCAAGCAGGGCGCCCAGGTGATGCTCTTCCAGGAGCTGTTCTACGGCCCCTACTTCTGCCAGGTGCAGGAGAAGCAGTACTACAGCTACACGGAGCACATCCCGGACGGCCCGACCACGAAGCGCATGCAGGACCTCGCCAAGCAGACGGGCATGGTCCTCGTGGTCCCGATGTACGAGGAGGACTCCACCTCCGGGATCTTCTACAACACCGCCGCCGTGATCGACGCGGATGGCAGCTACCTCGGCAAGTACCGCAAGACCCACATCCCGCACGTCCAGGGCTTCTGGGAGAAGTTCTACTTCCGGCCCGGCAACCTGGGCTACCCGGTCTTCCAGACGGCGATCGGCAAGGTCGGCGTCTACATCTGCTACGACCGCCACTTCCCGGAGGGCGCCCGGGCCCTTGGCCTGAACGGGGCCGAGCTCGTGCTCATCCCGTCGGCGACCAGCCGCGGCCTGTCCGAGTACCTGTGGCGCGTGGAGCAGGTCAGCCACGCCCTGGCGAACGGCTACTTCGTGGGCACGATCAACCGCGTCGGCATCGAGGCCGAGATCGGGCCGGACGACTTCTATGGCCAGAGCTACTTCGTCGACCCGCGCGGCCAGTTCGTGGGTGCTGTGGGCAGCCCCCGCGACGAGGAGCTGATCGTCCGCGACATGGACTTCGGCCTCATCGAGGAGGTCCGCCAGACGTGGCAGTTCTACCGCGACCGGCGCCCCGACCAGTACGGGGACCTCGTCAAGCCCTAGGCCGCTCGGCAGGGCCGAACGGCACGGTCGGCAACCCGGCCTCGTCCGTTATGATCCCGCGCGGCTCGGCTGCCAAGGAGGAGGGCAGCCGAGCCGCCTGATTCTCCCGGGTCCCCACAGGAGGACGTCATGCAATTCGGGTTCACGCTCAAGCCGGAGCACTCGATCGAGCGCTCGATCGCCATCACCCGGCAGGCAGAGGCGGCCGGGTTCGAGTACGGCTGGCTGTTCGACAGCCACGTCCTGTGGCGGGATCCCTATCCCCTGCTGACGCTCATGGCGCAGGCCACCACGACGATGCGCCTGGGCACCTGCGTCACCAACCCGGCCACGCGCGAGCCCACCGTCACGGCGTCGTCGCTCGCGGTCCTCGCCGAGCTGTCCGGCGGGCGCATGGACCTGGGCATCGGGCGGGGCGATTCCGCCAGGCGCGTCCTGGGCAAGCCCCCCACCTCGATGAAGGATCTCGAGCAGGCGGTCCACGTGATTCGGGCCCTGGTCGAGGGGCGCGGCATCGAGTTCGAGGGCACGATGCTGGAGCTGCCCTGGACGTCTGGACACCAGCTGCCCGTGTGGATCGCCGGCTATGGGCCGGTGGCGCTCAAGCTCACCGGGCGGATCGCGGACGGGGCGATGCTCCAGATCGGCGACCCGGACCTCATCCGCTGGTTCGTCTCGCAGGTGCGTGACTCCGCCGCCGAGGCCGGGCGTGACCCGAACCACGTCCAGGTCATGGCCGCGGCACCGGCGCACGTGGGGGACCTCGCGGACGGGCGAGATCGGACGCGCTGGTTCCCGGCCCTCGTGGGGAACCACGTGGTTGATCTCGTGAACAAGTACCCGCGAGAGGACCTGCCGGAGGAGCTCACCGCGTACGTCCGCGACCGCGAGGGCTACGACTACCTCCACCACGCCGAGGTGGGCTCGTCCAACGCGTCGTTCGTGACGGACGAGATCGTCGACCGGTTCTGCCTCGTGGGCGAACCGGAGCAGCACATCGAGCGGCTCCGCACCCTGGCCGAGGCCGGGGTCAACCAGTTCAACCTGTACCTGATGAACGGGAACGAGGAGGAGCAGGTGGAGCTGTACGGAAAGCACATCATCCCGGCCCTCCGGGACGTGGCGCCGGCTCGGGCCTGACGATCCGGCGGTCGACGCGCACCGCAGACCGTGGACCTCCTCGTCGCGGGACTCGCCCTGGCCGGCGGCTACCTGGTCGGGTCCATCCCGCTGTCCACGATGGTCGCGCGGGCGGCGGGCGGCGTCCCGGATCGCGGCCTCAAGGCCGGCACGGGCGACGAGGTCTGGAGGCTGGGCGGGCCGGGGTGGGGGCTGCTGGCCCTGACCGGCGATCTCGCGAAGGGGCTCCTGCCCGTTGCGATCGGCGTCGTCACGTGGTCCTGGTGGGCAGGCTGGGCCGCGGGGCTCGGTGCGCTGCTGGGGGTCGGCTGGCCGGTGTTCGGGCGGCTGCCGGGCGAGCGTGGCATCGCGCCGCTCGCCGGTGTGGCGATCGCCCTCTCGCCGGCCGCGGGCATCGTGGCGCTGTCCCTCGCGGCGCTCGTGGCGGGCATGGCGCGACTCCTGGGCCGTGTCGCTCGCCCGGTGGCCATCGCCACCGGGCTCGTCGCGTATCCCCTCCTGTTCCTGCTCGAACAGGAGGACCCGGCGCGCCTGGCCGGGATCGGCGTCCTGTACCTGGTCGCGGCGCTGCGCCTCGGGATCACCCGCCGCTGAGCCGGCCAAGGAGCGACCGACGGCCCTTGGCGGCGCGTGTCCGCCGGCGCACCCTCGGACAGGAATCCGAGGAGATCGTCATGCGCATCGTCGGCAGCTGGCATCCCGAGGAGGGATCACCGGTCCCGGCGTGGGCGGCGCACCTGCACGGCCGGGATCTCGAGGTCGTCGCCGAGGCCCTGCACAGCTGGCACTGGTGGGTCCGGTCACCCCACGGCGAGATCCTGGCCGAGGGTCGGGCGTCCGACCGGCAGCGCGCCGAGGAAGCCGCCGAGGACGAGGCGACGGCCGTCCATCCGCCCACGCCCGAGCTCCTCGAGCGCCTGCTGTCCTGACCCCCGGTGCCGGCATGCACCGCCAGCGCTGGAGTGAGGAGCGGTTGTCCACAGCTGGTGCGGTCCGGTGGGGTCTGGGCCGGGGTCCGATGACGTAGGTCACCCTCGCGCTGCGGGCCCACGGGACTGACACTGATCGTGCTGGAGGTGCCCCTTGTCCGCTCGGTCCCCGTTCCGCCGCCACGACCCCTACTGGGAGGTCGACGGCCCCGCCGCGCGCGGCGAGCAGCGGCGTGTGCGGACCCGCGGGACGATCGCCTTCGTGGTCGCGCTGGCGGCCGTGGCTGCGGCCGCCTTCGCCTGGTGCGTGGAGCTTGGTCTCGCCGCCTCACTCGGGATCCCGCTGGCGCTGGCGATCGGCTGAGCGGTCGTCGGGCCGGAGGACTCTGTCGTTCCCGGTCCTGGAGGTCGGGCTCCACGTCAACCGGCCCTGTCGACGCCCACCTCCATCGCTACGATGTCCTCCAGGAGCGTCCCCATGCCGGCCCCGCCCGGCGTGCACATGAAACGCAAGGAGGACCGATGCGGACCCTGATTGCCAACGGCACCATCGTCACCGCCGACGGCTCGTACCAGGCGGACATCCTGGTTGACGGCGAGACGATCGCGCAGATCGGCGCCGACCTTGCCGCCGCGGGCGTGACCGCGGACGAGACGATCGACGCCACGGGCAAGTACGTCATCCCGGGCGGCATCGACGCGCACACCCACATGGAGCTGCCGTTCGGCGGCACGTTCGCCAAGGACACGTTCGAGACCGGCACCCGGGCGGCGGCGTTCGGCGGCACCACCTCCATCGTCGACTTCGCGGTCCAGACGAAGGGCCAGTCGCTCCACGAAGGCCTCGATGTCTGGCACGCCAAGGCCGAGGGCAACGCCGTCACGGACTACGGCTTCCACATGATCATGTCGGACGTCAACGATGCCACCCTGGCCGAGATGGACCAGCTGGTCGCCGAGGGCGTCCCGGACTTCAAGCTGTTCACCGCCTACCCGGGCGTCTTCCTCTCGCCGGACGACCACATCTTCCGGGCGATGCAGCAGACGAAGAAGAACGGCGGGCTCATCCTGATGCACGCCGAGAACGGCCCGGTGATCGACATCCTCGCGGCCGAGCAGGTCGCCGCGGGCGTCACCGATCCGATCGGCCACGGCCTGGCGCGCGACTCGCGCCTCGAGGGCGAGGCGACCAGCCGGATGATCCGGCTCGCCGAGATCGCGGGCGTCCCCGTGTACTTCGTGCACATGTCCGCCAAGGAGGCGCTCGACGCCCTGATGGCCGCACGCAACCGCGGTGCGATGGCGTGGGCGGAGACCTGCCCGCAGTACCTGTATCTCACGCTCGACGACCTCGGCAACGGCTTCAACGGCGCCAAGTTCGTCTGCTCGCCGCCGCTGCGCACCAAGGACCACGCGGTGGAGCTCTGGAACGCGCTCAAGCGTGACGACCTCCAGGTTGTCGGGACCGACCACTGCCCGTTCGACTTCCACGGCCAGAAGGAGATGGGCCGCGGCGACTTCCGCAAGATCCCCAACGGGCTTCCCGGCGTGGAGGAGCGGGTCGACCTGATGCACCAGGCGGTGGTCGATGGACGCCTCACGAAGGAGCGCTGGGTCGACGTCGTCTCGACCGGTCCCGCAAAGATCTTCGGGATGTACCCGCGCAAGGGCCTGATCGCCGTCGGCTCCGACGCCGACCTCGTGGTGTACGACCCGAACCGCAGCCACGTCCTGTCCGCCTCGACGCATCACATGGACGTGGACTACAGCTGCTACGAGGGGATGACGGTCCAGGGCGGCTCCGACGTCGTCATGAGCCGCGGGTCCATCGTGGTGAAGGACGGAGAGTTCACGGGTCGCAAGGGCCACGGGAAGTTCGTCAAGCGCACCACGGCCGACTACCCGCGCCGGTCCTAGCCGTTCAGCAGGCACGGCCGCGGCCGCCCGGTCCCTCGGGGTCGGGCGGCCGGGCTGCGTTCCGGGGCGTGAGGCCGGGCGGCGCATGAGGCCGGGCGGCGCGTGCGTGACCGCCGGGCGGCCCATCCTGGGATCGCGATCGATGTATCGTCCGCCGATGGCGGACCATCCGGCCCGCTAGCCCCCTCTCAGCCATGTCCTGTCGGCCCTAGCGGGCAGGCAGTCGATGTCGGGTGACAATGGGCCGCCCGGCGGCCGGCGGGATGACCGGGATCTGCGGCGAGCACGGTGCCGGCGCGATGAGGGCGCGGTGGGGAGCTCAGACCGGAGAGCGCGGCCGGAACCTCTACCGTTCCCGGCTACGACGAGCAGCCGACGCAGTCCTCGACATGGAGGCCGAGCGCCTCGCGCGCCTTGCACTCATCGTCCACGCAGAACGCCATCTCGAGCTTGCCGGGCTTGGTGCCGGCCTGGATGACGCCCGTCACGATGACGCCCGCATCGGCCAGCTTCTGGCTCACGACTCCCAGGCTGCCGGGCTCATCGGGGATCTCGACCATGACCGGCTCGCCCTCGATGAACGGGTGGCCCAGGCCCTTGAGCACGGAGCGGGCCGCATCGTCATCGGTGAACGTCACGAACATGCACTGCAGCGGTCCGGTCCCGGCGCACGCCGCGTGGTGGATCTGGACCCCGCGCTGGGCGAAGCTCCGCGAGAGCTGCGCGAGCTCACCGGGATGGTTGTCGAGCTGGACGACGAACTGCCGGGCCATGGACGCTCCTCCGGGGCGGGGTTCCGCCCGGGCCTGGGTCGGCCGCCGACCGGCCGTCCGCTTGCCCCCAGCGTGCGGAACACGGCGCGCGCCCAGTAGTGCCGATCCGGGGAAGTCCGGACGGCCACTCGGCGCAGCCGGGGTCCATGGGGCCTATGCCGATCGGTCCCCCATCGGCATACATTGGAGCCTGCGCCGCCGCCATCGCAGGGAGCAGAGCCGATGTTCGTCACCCTCGTCCACTGCCACGTCAAGCCCGAGCACGCGGACGCCTTCGCCGACGCCTGTCGCGCCAATAGCGAGGCATCCACCCGCGAGCCTGGCAACGTCCGCTTCGACGTCCTCCGCCTGGTCGAGGACCCGACCCGCTTCGTCATCTACGAGTGGTACGTGGACGAGGCGGCCGCCCGGGCCCACAAGGACACGCCCCACTACGCCTCGTGGCGCGAGACCGTCGCCGACTGGTTCGTCGAGCCGCGATACGGGGTTCGCTACGAGGGCCTGTACCCCGAGACACCGTCCTCGTGAGCGGTCGAGCCCCTCCTCGAGCCCGCACCGTCGCTCCCGTCCATCCCGAGACTTCGTGCTGGGACGCATCCCGCGCATCGCCTTCGGGGCCGGAGGGTTCGCCCGGGTTCCCGGGATCGTGGCCGCCCACGGGTCACGCGTCCTGCTGGTGACGGGTGGGACGGTCGCTGGCCGCCTCCGGGCGCCGCGACACACTCCTCGACGGCCTTCGTGCGGCGGGCGTCACGGTCGCCGGAGAGGTGTTCGTGACCGACGAGCCCAGCCCGACCGTGGTGGACTCGGCTGTGGCCGCGAACCGCGGGGCGGCAATCGACGTCGTGCTGGGCATCGGCGGCGGGAGCGTGCTGGACGCCGCGAAGGCGATCGCCGGTCTGCTTCGCACCGGGACCAGCGTCACGGACCATCTCGAGGGCGTCGGGCCGGAGCTCCCCTACCCCGGCCCGGCCGTGCCCCTGGTCGCCGTGCCTACGACGGCGGGCACGGGCAGCGAGGCCACGCGCAACGCGGTCATCAGCGAGCGCGGGCCAGCGGGCTACAAGCGCTCCTTCCGCGACGAGCGCCTGGTGGCGGCCGATGCGGTGGTGGACCCCGACCTGCTCGCCGGCGCCGACCCGGTCCGGATCGCCGCCAACGGCATGGACGCGACCACGCAGCTGCTGGAGGCGTACGTCTCCCTCAAGGCGGGGCCGATGACGGACGCCCTGACCCTCGCCGGCCTCGAGGCCGCCCGCGACGGGCTGCTCGCCTGGCACGCGGACCCGGATGGTCCCGCGGCACCGGCCGCGCGCTCGCGTCTGGCGTATGCGGCGCTGTTGTCGGGGATCTGCCTCGCGCACGCGGGCCTGGGCGGCGTCCACGGCCTCGCCTCGCCACTGGGCGCGCAGCTGCCGATCCCCCACGGGATCGCCTGCGGCACGACCCTGGCCGGGATCACGGCGGCCAACGTGGCGGCCCTCGAGGCGAGGGCGCCGGCATCTCCGGCCCTCGAGCGATACGCGACGCTGGGCCGGCTGCTGGCGCGGCTCCCCGAGACGACGCCCGCCACCGCGGCACGCGCGGCCCTCGTGGGCACACTCGAGGCGTGGACGGCCGCGCTGTCGATCCCCGGGCTGCGGAGCTTCGGGCTGAACGAGGCCGGGATACCCGCGATCGTCGCGGACGGGCGCGGGAGCTCGATGAAGACCAACCCGGTCGTGCTCACGGACGCGGAGCTGGCTGAGGTGCTGCGGGCGGCGCTCTGACCTCGATGCCCGACGGTGCCGTTCGAGGCATGGCAGACTCGTCCCGTGCCGGACCGAGTGCTCGCCTTCGTCAACACGGCGGACGACGCCCGTCCCGCTGAGCCGGGCAGCCTGGTGGTCGTGTTGTCGCCATGGTGGTCCCCCCGGTCATCGGATGGGCCCCGAATCACCTCGGTCCGGCCACTCGCCGGGCAGGTGCTCGGCCGGGTCGATCTGCCCACACAGTCCATGGAGGCGCTCGATCGCTGGGCGATCGAGGCAGGAATGCCGGAATTGTTCCTGTTCGACGGCGTCGGCTGGTGGGATCGTGTGCGCATGGCCCTCCGCTGGGACATGTACGAGCTGGTCCTATGGCGGAATGTGTTGGCAGACCTGGATGCCGGAGACCGGTTCGACCGTGTCGAGGTGCCCGCGGACCGACCCCACCTTGCCGCCGTCTGCAGCGCTCTCGGCCTGGCTGCGAAGCCATACGGGCCCGTCCCTGCCACGGACAACCTGGTCCCAGAGGAGTCGTCACCCACGGTTGCCATCCAGGCCGAGCCCGCCGGGCACGATCGTGCCCAAACCGGCACAAGTGGCGATCCCGTGGCCCAAGCCAGCGCCCCCGGCGCTCTCCGCAGAGTCGTGTCAGGGGTTCGGCGCCGGGTCCTGTACCGGCTTGGCCGCGGGCCGCAGCCCCTGATCCCCGTCGATCGACGCCTCGGGGCGCTGGATCATCGACTGGGCGGCCTTGCCCGACGGCGCGGCGTCCTCGTCGTCGCCTGGGCTGGCGCCTACCAGGTGCTCGATGACGGGCACGCCACCCGCAGGGGCGATCCGTTCCTGGACCCGGCGATCGACGAGCTGCGGCGGCGGGGTGAGCGGGTGACGCTTGCCGTCCAGGGACTGAACATCCGCAAGGCGGCCGACTGGCGCCCGGTGCAGGAAGACCCGAGGTTGATCCCACTGGCCTACATCACCGCCAGGTGGGGCTCGGAGGACGACGCCGGCCTGGATCCGTCCGACCGGGCTGCCCTGATCGCAGATCGGGGGCGGATCGCCATGGATGTCGCCGGCTGCGACCTCGCTCCCGCTGTCGCCGGCCTGGCCGCCTCCTACTCCGGGGAGTGGCTGGAGGTGCGGCGTCGCCTGACCCGGTCCGCAGGAGGCTTCCTGGATCGGCTGCGACCAAGCGCCGTGCTGCTGGACCGGGAGGGTACGCGCCTCCCATGGATCGCGGCGGCGCGTGCCCGCGGCATCCCGGTCGTCACCACCCAGCACGGCATGATCTACCCGGGCAACCCGGAGTACGTCCGCACCGACCCGACCCACAGCATGCGGCCCGATCGGACCTGCGTGTTTGGGGTGTATGAGCGCAATCTGCTGGTGGACACGGCGGGCTACGAGCCGGCGGAGGTGGTGGTCGTCGGCTCGCCTCGCGTAGGCAACCCCGCGAGCCGTCCGCAACCGAAACTCGCACGCGACGCCGTCCGGCTTGAACTGGGCGTGGCGGAGGGTGACCGCGTGTTGGTGATCTCGGCAGCGCACAGCATGATGGGCGAGCTCCTGACGGCCTGCATGCTGTCCACAGTCCTGGATGGTCACCTCCCGGGTGTCCACCTCGTTGTCAAGGTCCACCCCCAGGACCAGGCTCCAGCCGACTACGAGGGTTTCTTCCGTGATCTCGCACGGGCGGGTGGCTACGCGGCACCCTCGGTCTCGGTGGTGAGAGACATCGACCTCGGCCGGCTGTTCGCTGCGGCCGACGCCCATCTCGGCAGCAACTCGACGATGCTCACCGACGCCGTCGCGGCCGGTCTTCCCAACATGGTCGCCCTCGGCCAGGCACACGCGGACCCGCTGGGCTACGTGAGCGCAGGGGTCGGCGTCGCGGTGCGGTGCGTCGACGACGTGCGCGCCTTCATGGCCGACCCGCGGCCCCCATCCGCCGATGATCGGACTGCCTTCCTGGCCCGTCACTTCCTCGCCGGCGACGCGCCGAACCGGCTCGTGGACGTCGTCCTCGAGGTGGGACGTGCGGGCGCCGGGCAAACGTCGTGAGCCGGCTGTCACAGGCGCGAGGAACGGCTCCGTGACCACGATCGCGATCGTCCAGGCACGCACCGGCAGCACGCGCCTGCCTGGCAAGGTGCTGCTTCCGCTGCTCGGGGAACCCGTGCTCGTCCACGTGATGCGCCGGGTGGCGCGCGCGCGTTCACTGGACGGCGTCGTGGTGGCAACCACCGTCGAGCCCGGTGACGACCCGATCGAGCGACTCGCATCGGAGGCGGGCTGGTCGCTGGTCCGTGGAAGTGAGCAGGATCTGCTCGATCGGTACCTGCTCGCGGCGCGCACCCACCGAGCGGACATCGTCGTCCGGATCACCTCCGACTGCCCCCTGATCGACCCCGGCCTGATCGACGCGGTGATCGCCGCGCGCATGGACCACGCTGCCGACTACGCAAGCAACACGCTTCCTCCGCGTACCTACCCGCGAGGCCTCGACGTCGAGGCAGACGGCAGACGAGATCGACGAAGCAGTAGCGGCGGCGGGCGGTGGCGGCGCCACCGAGATCGCGCTGCTCAAGTGCACGAGCGCCTACCCGTCGCCGCCGGAGGCCGTGAACCTGCGCACGATCCCAGCGATGGCCGAGCGGTGGGGTCTGCCGGTGGGCCTGTCCGATCACACGACCGGCGAGATGGTCCCCGTTGCGGCGGTCGCGCTGGGGGCCTGCATCGTCGAGAAGCACATCACGTTCTCCCGCAGCGATCCGACCGCGGATGCCGCGTTCTCGCTGGAGCCGGACATGTTCAAGGCAATGGTCGACGCGGTGCGCGTCACGGAGGCTGCCCTCGGGGCGGCGCGGTTCGAGCCGGATCCGAAGGAGATGGCGAGCCGCGGGTTCCGCCGGTCCTTGTTCGTGGTCGAGGACGTCAAGGCGGGCCAGGAGCTCACCCCCCTCAACGTGCGGTCGATCCGGCCGGCGAGCGGCATGCACACCCGCCATTACGAGGAGATCCTCGGACGGCGAGCGGCCAGGGACATCGCGCGCGCCACCCCGCTGAGCTGGGAACTGATCGCGGAGGATTCCGCGCCCCGCTAGCGGCGGTACGCCGAGGTCACCTTGTCCAGCGCGGCGACCACGTCGTCCACGTCGGCCACGGTCATGCCCGCGTGAAGAGGAAGCGTCAGCAGCCGCTCGTACGCGGCCTCCGCAACCGGGAACGAGAGCCCCGGATAGCGCTCCAGGTAGTACGGGTGCAGGTGCACGGGGATGTAGTGGACGTTGACCCCGATGCCCTCGGCCCGCATGGCGTGGAACACGACGCCGCGGTCGACCGCCAGCCGGTCGAGACGCAGCTGGGCGAAGGCGAAGTGCCAGGCGGAGTCCGCACCGGGCTCCACCACGGGCATGTCCACGAGCTCGTGGCCGGCGAGCCGCTCCAGGTAGCGCGCGGCCAGCGCGCGCCGCCGGGCCAGGAACTCGGGCAACCGCGTGAGCTGTGACGTCCCCAGCGCGGCGCCGATGTCCGTGAGCCGGTAGTTGAAGCCCAGTTCCACCATGGCGTACGTCCAGTCGCGCCGCGCACGGAGCTCGCTGGAGATCCCGTGATTGCGGAAGCGTCGCAGGCGGGCCGCGAGGTCGTCATCGTCCGTGAGGACAGCCCCGCCCTCCCCGGTCGTGAGGATCTTGGCGGGATGGAGGCTGAGGATCGTCATGTCGGCCATCGTCCCGACGGCCTTCCCGTCGCGCGTGGCGCCGAGCGAATGGGAGGCGTCGGCGATGACGACGAGCGGGCCGCCGGGCGCCCGGTCCGCGATGGCCCGGATCGCGGCGTAGTCGGCCGGCTGCCCGGCATAATCGACCGGGAGCACCGCCTTCGTCCGCGGCGTCACGGCGGCCTCGACCAGGTCGGGCCTGATCAGCAGGGACCCCGGGTCGACATCGGCGAACCGGACCTCTGCACCCGCGTACAGGACGCAGTTCGCGGTCGCCGCGAAGGTCATGGGCGTGGTGATCGCCTCGTCCCCGGGACCCAGGCCGGCAGCGACGGCGGCGCCATGGAGCGCAGCCGTGCCGGACGAGAAGGCGATCGCGTGCCGCGCCCCGGTCGCGGCGACCAGCCCCTCCTCGAACTCCGGGATCCGCGGGCCCGTGGTGAGCCAGTCGGAGCGCAGCGCCGCGACGACCGCCTCGATGTCGGCGTCGTTGACCTGTTGGTGGGCATACGGAAGGAATGCCGTCCGGACCGGCGTGCCGCCGTCGATCGCGAGCGTGTCGGTCGTCCCTCCCATGTCAGGCGACCGGGATTCCGGCGGCGAGACGCTCGGCCATCCACGCCCTCGTACGGCCGATCCCCTCCTCGAGGCTGACCTGGGGCGTCCAGCCCAGGACCTCGGCGGCCTGCCGCGCGTCGCAGCGCAGGACGGCGATCTCGCTCTGCGGGTGGATGTGCTCGACATGCACGATCCGCGAGGCGTCGGGCTCGATCGTCGAGGCCAGCCGGTTCACGGAGACGTCCACCCCGGTGCCGGCGTTGAGCAGGCGGCCGGTCACCGCGTCGGACAGGAGCGCGTCACACACGAACCGCGCGCAGTCCTCGACGTAGAGCAGGTCCCGGGTCTGCGTCCCGTCGCCGTAGATCCTCAGCTCCTCGCCGAGCAGCGAGCGGCGGGTGAAGATCGCCACGACGCCGCCCTCCCCGACGGATCGCTGGAAGGGACCGAACGTGTTGAACGGCCGCACGACCGTCGTGGGCAGGCCGTACGCGTGGAAATACGAGAGCGTCAGCGCCTCGCCGGACAGCTTCGACGCCGCGTACGGCGAGGCCGGCTTGGTCGGGTGGTCCTCACCGATGCCCTCGGGGGTGGTCGCCTGGTCGTAGACCATGCAGGTGCTCATGAACAGGAACCGCGCGCCAGCTGCTCGAGCACCCTCGAGCAACTGGAAGGTCCCGACGACGTCGTTGTCGAAGGTCGTCGCCGGGTCGTCGATGGAGTCCTGCACCGAGATCGACGCCGCGAGATGGGCCACCGCGTCCACGCCGGCCGTCCAGCGACGACACGCTTCGGCATCGCGCACGTCGCCAACTTCGAGCGGCCGGAAGCCGGGGCGGCCCTCGAACTCGGCCAGATTCCTGGGGTCGCCGGCGACAAGATTGTCGACGGGAAGCACCGTGTGACCGCGCTCGAGGAGCTCGGCGACGACCCAGCGACCGATGAAGCCGGCCGCGCCGGTGACGAGGATCCGCATCAGGAGGGCTCCGAGAACGCCTGCGCCACGAGAGCACGAACTTCGTCGCTGCTCATCGGGGCCTGGCCATCCGAGCTGTAGGCACCCACGACCGGGCGCGGGGCGTCGGCGTAGGCGTCCAGCACGTCCTGGTGGGACTCGATCGCCGGCAGCACGGCGTACATGTCCCCGATGTCGCGAGCCCGCGTGGACTCCTCGGCCGTCATCAGCTCCTCGTAGGCCTTCTCACCGGGCCTGGTGTCGATCAGCCGCGTGTCGATCGTCGCCGGATCCAGCCCCGCCGCCGGCGCGACGACGTCGATGGTCGCCGCGACGAGGTCGGACAGGATCGCGACCGGCATCTTGAACACGAACACCTCACCGCCGCGCGCGATGTGCGCGGCCTTAAGGGCCAGCTCGACCGCCCTCCGCGTCGTCATCACGAACCGGGTCATGCCGGGATCGGTCACCGTCACCGGGCCGCCGGAGCGGATCTGGCGAGCGAACAGCTCCAGCGCCGATCCCCGCGAGCCGAGCACATTGCCGAACCGCACGCTGGCGAACGTCGTCTCGTGCGCACCCTTGTAGTTGGTCGCCGCCGTGACAAGCTTCTCGCCCATGAGCTTGCTGGCACCCATGACCGAGGTCGGGTTCGCCGCCTTGTCGCTGGACGTGAGGATCATCGTCCGTACACCGTTCGCCAGGCAGGCATCGATGACGTTCTGGGTGCCCACCACGTTGGTCTGGGTCACCTCGAACGGGTTGTACTCGCCCGACTCGACGTGCTTGAGGGCTGCGAGGTGGAAGACGGTGTCGATGTCCTCGGTGGCCCGCAGGAGACGGTCCCGATCGCGGACGTCGCCAACCAGGAATCGGACGTGCGGCCCGGCCCCGACGCGCTGGCGCTGGTAGAAGTGCTTCGTCTCGTCTCGCCCGAACACGCGGACGACCTCGGCGCCCGCGCCGATCAGGGTGTCGACGAGCGCGGCGCCGATCGTGCCGGATCCGCCGGTGACGAGCACGCGGCGCCCGCGCACTGATTCCACGTGTTCGATGGGAGTGGCCCTCCTGCCATTGGGGACCCATGCCGAAACCGGCCCAAGGGCCGTGCCAGCCTATCACGCAGCCGAACGACGACGACCCTCCGGCGACCGTAACAAGGCGGTCCTCAGCGTCGGATCGCAGCCATGCTCAGATCCGCGGCCGACTCTCTGGATCGGACCACGTCGGCTCGCCGCTGGCCCCCGCGCTGTCGCCCGCGGTGTCGTCGCCCGCGCTTGCCGCAGCGCGCCGGCCACGCGCGGTCGAGACGCCGCCGATCAGCGCCATGAGTGCGAGCGACACGGTCGCGATCGCGATGGAGATCACCTGGTCCAGGTTGAGGGGCCCGACCACCTGCGGATCGCGCCAGGTGACGGCGACCAGCGCGCGTACGATCGCCCACAGCCCGAGGCCGAGGAGGAATGCCCCGCCGTTGCGGCCCCGGAACACGCCCAGCGCGAGGAGCACGATCACGACGAGCATGACGGCGAACGGTCGCCAGCGCCTCGTAGGCCTGCGACGGGTTGGCGGGCAGCTGCGGTGCGAGCGAGCCCCACGGTCCCGGCCCGAGGTAGGCGGTGGCCCAGGTGATGTCCGTGAGCAGGCCCTGGCCGGTGCCACCCAGGATCATCGCGCCCTTGCCGAGGACCAGCACGAGCAGGAGCGGGATCACGAGGGCGTGCATCCAGCGCCCGACGGGCGCACCCAGGAGCCGCGCGACGATCGAGGCGGTCAGGATCCCGCCGACCACCCCAAGCGGAAAGCTGCAGGCCTCCCTGGCCGATGTCGAGGAGCGCCGCCATGTTCGACTGGTAGAAGTCACGGTGAACGAGCGCATAGCCGATGCGCGCACCGATGACGGCACCGGGAACCGCGGCGATGGCGATGTACAGCAGGTCATCGGCACGCAGGTGGTTGACATCGTCCGGCTCCTCGCCGGAAGCATCGGGTGGGCGTGTCGCGGTCGACGGGCGTGCGCCGTGCGATCAGCGCAGCCACGACGAGGCCGACGAAGATCGCGAGTGCCACCCCCAGCGTCTCGAGGCGCACGCTCAGGCCCCCGACCGTGACGATCGGGTCGAAGGTGAACACGATGACGGCGCTGGGCGACGACGAGGGGCAGCACGACGGCCCGAGTCTATCGTGCCAGGACCGTGGGCCAGGCCCGAGCCCCGCGCGGCGACGCGGAGCCAACGGCCGTGCCGGGGTGACATGACAGTCGACGGTCAACGTGATGGAATGATCCGGCCGCGGCATGGAACCGCGGAGCGGCTGGAGGCGTCGCGGACCCATGACGACACGCACCCGTTCCCGAACCGGCACCGGCATCCTCGTGGCGGCGATCCTGGCGCTCGGTGCCGCTGCCTGCACGGGGGAGGCGCCGCACCGGCGAGCCCCTCGCCATCCGCCACCGGGCACCGCGGCATCCGCCACGGGCCCACGGTCCCGTCCACGGGTGTCACGCCCGTCCCGGACATCACCCCGAAGCCGGGCGTCTCGCGCGTGCCGGGTCTCCCGGGTTCGCCGGTTCCGCGGCGAGGGCGTGCCGCCGGAGGTGGTCCAGGCGGCCGTGGACGACGCGGCGACCCGGGCCGGCGTGGATGCCTCCGCCGTGACGGTCGTGTCGGCCGAGTCCGTGACCTGGCCCAATGGCGCCCTCGGCTGCCCGAAGCCGGGGTCATGTACACGCAGGCCCTCACCCCCGGCTACCGGGTGGTGGTGGAGGCCGGCGGCGACGCGCTACGACTACCGTGCCAGCCAGGCGGGCGGTGACGTCCGCTGGTGCGAGAACCCGCCCGGCCCGGGCTGATCCTCTCCCCAGGGATGCGAGAAGCCCCCGGCCGTCGGCCGGGGGCTTCTCGTTGCTGGCGCCGGCACGAGGCCGGAGCCGTTCAGTGGTGGTGGTCGTCCTTCGCCACGCGGACGATGTCCGCCTGGCTCTTCCCGTTGCGGTCGTCCATCGTGACGACCATCCAACCCTTGACGCCAGCGGCCTTGCTGCTCGCCCAGGCGGGCACGCTGGCTTTGCCCTTCGCGGGCACCGGGACGAAGTCGCCGGTGGACTGGGCGGGAGCGTAGGCGTCGAACGCCGGCGACACGCCGGTCTCGTCGGCCCCGCCCGTGAACCCGTCGAAGGCCGCCACCTGGTAGGTGAACGACCCGTCGCCATCGGACAGGCCGAGGTCGCTGGCCAGCACCGGCAGGATCAGGGTGGAGCCGTTCATCGGCGCGTCGGCATACCAGCCGTTCACGATGTCGAACGTCGTGGCGTCGAAGATGAAGCTGACGAACACCCCGTCATAGGCGCCCGCCAGCAGGTTGCCCTCGTCGATGCCCACCACGAAGTAGTTGGGCTGGCCGTCGCCGTCGGTGTCGACCGCGATGTCGACCTCGTTAGGCGCGGCGGTTGCGAAGCGGTCGTACATGTTGACCGCGAACTGGATGTACCGATCGGAGGCATCTGCGCCGCAACCTCGCCGGGCAGCGTCTGGACGCCAACGGCACGGACGTCCGTGCCGTTGGCGCCGTCGCCGCGGGGATCGGTGAGGCCCAGAGCGTAGGTGTCGGCGTATCCGACGTGGACGCCCCGGTTCTTGAAGCGGAGGGTGCCACTCACGGCATCGGCGGCCGAGGGCGATCGAGGCCTTGAACTCAGCCGAGACGTCGGAGAGGCCACGCGGCACGAGCAGGTAGGGCACGCGCAGCGCGTAGGCGCCCGTGACGGCCGTCGGCGGGGCGTGGCGGTGATCACGCCGGACAGCGTGTCGAGGCCGCCGATGTTGCCGGTGAGGAACTGGTCGACCGACGGCAGGCCCGCGACCTGGCTCCTGGACAGGGAGGCCCGGACCATGACCTTGACCGAGTCGCGGGCGCGGACGCGCACGACGGACGGATAGATCGACACGAGCGGCGAGCTCGCCGCCAGGGTGTACTTCACGGACGTGTCGCCCGTGTTCCTGAGCGTGATCCACTTGTATTCGCTGTAGGAGCCGTCGATCTGCTCGTAGCCGAACGAGAGGCTCGCCGTGCCGTCGCTCGTGGTGGCGAGGACGCGCGTGCTGACCGCGCGGTCGGCCTGGACGACGCCGGCGCCGGCCCGGAGCGGGTCGTAGTCGGCGATCGTGGCCGATGTGGCGTCGGCGGTGTTGCTGATGGCGGCCTTGACCCTGAGCGGCGACCAGTTCGGGTGCACCCCGCGGACGAGCGCGGCGACGCCGGCCGTGACGGGGGCGGCCATGGAGGTGCCGGAGTAGGTGGTGCCGTTCCAGCCGGAGCCGTTGAGGGCGGAGATCATGCTCACCCCCGGGGCGGCCACGTCGGGCTTGAGCCAGCCGTCGGCCCAGCGCGGGCCGGACGAGCTGAAGTCGGCGATCTGCTGGTAGGCCGGGTTGGGGGCGGTGCCGGCGGACTTGAGGGTCACGGTGGCGCCGTCGTTGGCCAGGAGGGCCGTCGCGGACTCCTTGGCGGTCCCGACCATCGGGATCGAGAACTCCTCGGGGTTGTAGCCGATGAACGTCGGCAGTGCGCCGGCCTCGGTGTCGGTGCGGTTGACGTCGATCACGCCGATGGCGCCGGCCGCCTGGGCCGCGGCACCCTTGTCCACGAAGGCGCAGGAGCCACGGCGGATCACGACGATCTTGCCGGCCGAGGCCGCGTCGTAGTCGTCCGGGGCGCAGCCCCAGGAGAGGCCGTCGTGCGTGCCCTCGACAACGTGCAGGACGCCGGTGATCGGCAGACCCGGGGCGGCGTTCTGGTTGTTGCCGGAGACGTCGCCGCTGCCGGGCAGGTCAATGGTGGCCATCGGGATGGCCGGGAACGCGTCCAGCGCCGCGACCGAGATGGCCTTGGTGGACGCGGCCGGGGCGCCCGTGACGTACGGGACGGCGCTCTCGTTGCCGGCGGACGCGACGACGACGACGCCCATGTCCACCAGGTTGTTGGTCGCGATGGCGTCGGGGTCGGTGTTGGCGCCGAACGGGGCTCCGAGCGACATGTTCACGACGTCGATGCCGTCGGCATGCGAGACGTTGTAGGCAGCGACCCACTCGAGCGCATCCACGACGAGGTTCGTCGAGCCCTCGCAGCCGAACACCTTGAGCGCGACGAGCTTCGCCTTGGGGGCGACGCCCGGGCCGACGGCGAACTTGCCACTGGTGGCGTAGGTGGACGAGTTGTACGGGCCGGCGTAGGTGGAGTGGTTCGCGAGGACGCCCTGGCCGGCGGCCGTGCCCGCGACGTGGGACCCATGGTCGCCACAGTCGAGCGGGTCCGGATCGGGAGTGGGCGTGGCGGAGCCGGCCTCCCCGTCGGCGTCGTAGTCGTTGCCGGCGAAGTCGTAACCCGCGATGACCTTGGCCGTCGGGAACGAGCCGGACTCGATGACCGTCGGGTTGTTGGCGTCGTACGCGGCCGAGGTGCCCGGGCCGCCGAAGTCGGCGTGCGTGTAGTCGATGCCCGTGTCGATGACGGCGATCGTGACGCCGTCGCCCGTGGCGCCACTGGCCTGCCAGGCGGTGGGTGCGCCGACGTACGGCACGGCGTTCGTGTTGTCGATGACGTAGGTCTTCAGCGGCCGGATGGCCACGACGCCCTTGATCGCCGCGAGGTCGGACAGGCGCTTGCCCGAGGCGCGGACGCGGACGCCGTTGTAGGCGTACTGGTAGCGGCCGGTGATCTTGCCGCCGGCGGCCTTGATCTCCTTGTCCAGACCCTGCTGCTTCGTTCGCAGCGTGCCGGCGCGTGACTTCTGTTGGGCCTTCGAGAGCCCGTCGACCGCGAGGGCCGGGTCGTCGGCGAGCTCCAGCACGACCGTGAGCTGGCGCTTGGCGTCAGCCATGTAGGGCCGGAACGACGGATCGATCTCGGCCAGCTTGGCCGGCGCGACGCGCTGGCCTCGCTGGGGAGGGTCGGCGGCGATGGCCGTCGAGGGCAGAATAGTCGCGACGAGCACGGCGGAGCCGGCCAGTGCGGCGAGCAGTCTCCGGTTCATGGTCCTCCCCCAGGTCATTGCCTGGTCTCCTCGGGCGCCCGAGCGCCCCCTCCTGGATGGGTCCGCAGCACGCGAATCCGGGACATGCGACACCGGGTCGGCAGCGCCCGGCGAGTGCGACGAGAGTAACCCAAGCGAACCCGGGCAGCCACCCTCAGACGGGCACGCGGTGGTGCGTCCGGGAACCGCCCGCAAGGCGGTGCCGACGCACGGGACGAACCGGCAGCGGCGCCCGCCGGGACGGTCAGGCGGGCAGCGCCGCGACGAGCTCCTTGACCGCGGCGACGGACTTGTCGAAGGCCACCCGCTCCTCGGCGGTGAGCGTGATCTCGAACACCCGCTCGAGGCCACCGCGGCCCAGCACCACCGGCACGCCGACGAAGTAGCCGTCGACGCCGAACTCGCCCTCCAGGTACGTGGCGCAGGGCAGGACGCGCTTCCGGTCGCCCAGGATCGCGTCGACCATCTCGAACGCCGAGGCGGCCGGTGCGTAGAACGCGGAGCCTGTCTTGAGCAGGCCCACGATCTCGGCGCCGCCGTTGGCCGTCCGGTCCTCGAGCGCCTTCACGCGGTCCGCGGGCAGCAGCTCGGTGATCGGCACGCCGGCCACGGTGCAGTAGCGCGAGAGCGGGACCATGGTGTCGCCATGCCCGCCGAGCACGAACGCGTGGACGTCCTTCACGGATACACCCAGCTCCATGGCGATGAACGTGCGGAACCGGGCGGAGTCCAGGACGCCGGCCATGCCCAGGACCCGCTCGCGCGGGAAGCCCGAGGCGGTCTTGGCGACATGGCACATCACGTCGAGCGGGTTGGTGACCACGATCAGGATCGCGTCGGGCGAGACGGCGGCCGCCGCCTTCACCACGCCGCCGACGATGCCGGCGTTGGTGGCGATCAGGTCGTCCCGGCTCATGCCCGGCTTGCGCGGGATCCCGGATGTGACCACGATGATGTCCGACCCCGCGGTGTCCGCGTAGTCGTTGGTGCCCAGGACGTGCGCGTCGTGACCGACGACCGGCGCCGCCTCGGCGAGGTCCAGGCCCTTGCCCTGCGGCATGCCCTCGACGATGTCGACCAGCACGACGTCGGCCAGGCCGGCCTCCGCGATGCGCTGGGCGGTCGTGGCGCCCACGTTGCCGGCGCCGATGACGGTGACCTTGTTGCGTGCCATGACCGATCAGCCCTCCGCGCTGGTGTCGGCGTCCATCGCAGCGGGACCCGCGTTGCGGACCGCCTCGGACACCCCGTCTGCATACTTGGCGAAGTTGTCGTGGAACATCCCGGCAATCTTGCGCGCAGCCACGTCGTAGGCCGCAGTGTCCGCCCAGGTGGTGCGGGGGATGAGGACCTCGTCCGGCACGCCCGGCACCCTGACCGGGACGGCGACCCGGAAGATCGGGTCCATGACCGTCTCGACACCCTCGAGCTCGTCGTTGATCGCCGCCCGGACCATGTTCCGGGTGTGGGCGATGTTCATGCGGTGGCCGACGCCGTACGGGCCGCCCGTCCAGCCCGTGTTCACGAGCCAGACCGGGACGTCGTCCTTCTCCAGGTGATCCATCAGCATGTGGGCGTACTCGCCCGGGTGGCGCGGCAGGAACGGGGCGCCGAACCCGGCGGAGAACGTGACCGAGGGCTCCTTGACCCCGATCTCGGTGCCGGCGAGCTTGGCCGTGTAGCCGCTGATGAAGTGGTACGCGGCCTGCTCGCGGGTGAGCCTGCTGATCGGCGGCAGCACGCCGAAGGCGTCGGCCGTGAGGAACACCACGTGCCTGGGACCCGGGGCCACGCCGGTCGGATCCGCGTTGCCGATGAAGTGGAGCGGGTACGCGGCGCGGGTGTTCTCGGTGAAGCGCTCGGAGTCCAGGTCCAACTCGCGGGTCTCGGGGAACATGTCCGTGTTCTCGAGGATGGTCCCGAAGCGCTTCGTGGTCGCGAAGATGTCCGGCTCGTACATGGACGAGAGCCGGATCGTCTTGGCGTAGCAGCCGCCCTCGAAGTTGAAGGTGTAGCCCTCGCCCCAGCCGTGCTCGTCGTCGCCGATGAGGCTGCGCAGCGGGTCCGCCGACAGGGTCGTCTTGCCGGTGCCCGACAGGCCGAAGAAGATGCACGAGTCGCCGTCGGGGCCCACGTTGATCGAGGAGTGCATCGGCAGCACGCCCTCGTCCGGCATCAGGTAGTTCATGACGGTGAACGCGGACTTCTTGATCTCGCCCGCGTACATCGTCCCGACGATGATGACCTCCATCCGCTGCAGGTGGAGCAGGATCGCGGTGCCCGTCCGGGTGCCCTCCGTGGCGGGATCCGCCTGGAAGCTGGGCACGTTGATGATCGTGAAGTTGGGCACGAACGACGCGAGGTCCTCCTGCGGCGGCCTGCGGAACAGGTTGCGCGCGAAGATGCTGGCCCAGGCGGTCTCCGTGTAGACACGGAGGCTGCGGCGGTGATCGGGGTGCGCGCCGATGTACATGTCCTGGGCGTACAGCTGACGGTCCGATACGTACTCGACGAGGCGTGCGCGGAGCCGGTCGTAGTGCTCCTCGCTGATCTCGTGGTTGACCTCGCCCCACCAGACCTTGTCCTGGCTCCACGGCTCGCGGACGACGAACTTGTCCTTGGGCGAGCGACCGGTGTGCTGGCCAGTGCGGACCACGAGCGGGCCCTCGGCGGCGATCGTGCCCTCGGACGCGCGGATCGCGTGCTCGTAGAGCTCGGCGACAGGGAGGTTGGCCACGACGGTGCCACCGATCCGGGCGGAGTCGGGAGCGGTCAACGTCACAATCGGATACCTCGGCTGCGGCGCGGGCGCGCACGCCCGCGAGTGGCTTTGACCGGCCGCGCGTGACGGACCCGTGGGGGCCCGGGAGTCGGCTTTCGCAGTCAAGGTTGCGATCAGGTTGCGGGGATTGTACCCCGGTCAACAGCGCGCGACGGCCCGCCGCGCTATGCCCCTTCCAGTGCCCGGGCGAGGTCCGCGACCAGGTCCTCGGCGGCCTCGATCCCCACGGACAGGCGGATCAGCGCCGGGTCCACCGCGAGGGAGGAGGAGGCGACGGACATGTGGGTCATCGCAGCCGGCACCTCGATCAGGGACTCGACGCCGCCCAGCGACTCGGCCAGGGTGAACAGGCGCGTGGACTCGCACACGGCGACGGCCCGTTCGGCGGCGGTCCGCCCGTGCGGGCCGCCGGCCGCGGGGATGAACGAGACCATGCCGCCGGCCGCGGGCACGTCACCGAGCCGCATCTGGCGCGCGGCCACCTCCGCGCCCGGGTGAGCGTGCTCGCCGTCGGCCAGCCCCGGGTAGCGCACCCACGCGACGTCCGGGCGCCCCGCCAGGAACCGCGCCACCGCCAGGGCGTTCGCGGAGTGGCGCTCCATCCGGACCGCCAGCGTCCGCAGGCCTCGCAGCACGAGGAAGCAGTCGAACGGCCCGGGCACGGCGCCCATGGCGTTCTGCAGGAACCGCAGGCGCGCGGCCACGTCGTCGTCGCTCGTCACCGCGACGCCCAGGATCGTGTCCGAGTGGCCGCCGAGGTACTTGGTGGCGGAGTGGAACACGACGTCCGCGCCCAGCTCCAGGGGTCGCTGGAGGGCCGGCGAGGCAAACGTGTTGTCGATGACGAGGAACGGACGCGGCCCTCCGGCCTGGGCCGTCCACTCGCCGATTGCCTGGGCGACCGCGGCGATGTCGGTGACCTTGAGCAGCGGATTGGACGGCGTCTCGAGCCACACCAGCCGGGTCGCGGCGGTCAGCCCCTCCCACAGGGCGTCCGGTCCCGAGGCGAGGTCCACGTACCGGGCCTCCCCCGCCCCGGCGGGCCGGTGGACCCGCTCGAAGTAGCGGTAGGTGCCCCCGTAGACGTCGTCGCCGACCAGGATCTCCTCGCCCGCGGCCGCGAGCTGAGCCAGCGCGGACGTGGTCGCCGATCCCGACGCGAACGCGATCCCGTGCCGTCCACCCTCGAGATCCGCGACCGCCCGCTCCAGTCGCTCCCGGGTGGGGTTCTGGGTGCGGGCGTACTCGTAGCCGCCGCGAGGGCGACCCGACGCCGTCCTGGGCATAGGTCGAGGTCTGGTAGATCGGCGGCGAGACCGCGCCGGTCAGCTCGTCCGGCTCGGCGCCCGCGTGGACGGCGCGGGTGGCGAAGGCGTCGTTGACGTCGGGGTCGTCGTGCATCGCCGGATCATCGCATCCCAGGGCGTCCCGGTCGTCTCGATCCTATGACGCCCGGTGGGCCAGGTGCTCCAGGACGTCCATGCGCGAGACCACGCCCGCCGGCCGTCCGTCGCGGATCGCGAGCAGCGCCGCGGCCCCGCCCGAGAGCAGCGCGAAGGCCTCGTCCAGGCTGGCGGTGACCTCGAGGGCGGGCAGGGGGCGGTCCATGACCTCGCCCACCGTGCGGTCAACGATCGCCGGGTCGCGGTAGGCCCGATCCAGGAGGCCGCGCTCGCTCACGGAGCCGACGAGGCCCTCGAGCAATTCGCCGTCCGGGTGCTCCGACACGGGCAGCTGGCTGACGCCGAAGCGCTGGAGCGTCTCGATCGCCGCCCCGACGCGGTCCGTCGTCCGCGCCAGGATGACCGGCGGCAGGTCCGGGCCGTGGTGGCGGTCCGCGAGCAGTTCGCCCATGCGTACGACGGCGCCCGTCGTCGCCAGCAGGCCGTGGGTCCGCATCCACTCGTCGTTGTAGAGCTTGGACAGGTAGTTGCGGCCGGTGTCCGGGAGGATGACGACGATGACCGCGTCCTTCGCCGTCTCCGGCTCGTCGCGCAGCAGCCGAGCGCACTCGTCCAACGCCGCGATCATCGCGGTCCCGCACGACTCCCCGGCGAGGATCCCCTCCTCGCGCGTGATCCGGCGGGCCATGGCGAATGCGTCCCGGTCGCTGACCCGGACCCAGCGGTCGATCACGGCCGGATCGTAGGTGCCGGGGAAGAAGTCCTCGCCAACGCCCTCGGTCAGGTAGCTGCGGGCGATGTCGCCGGACAGGACACTGCCCTCCGGGTCCGCGCCGATCACCCGGATCGCAGGGTTCCGCGCCTTGAGGTCGTGGGCCGTGCCGGAGACCGTGCCGCCGGTGCCCACGCTGGCGACCAGGTGCGTGATCCGGCCGTCCGTCTGCTCCCAGATCTCGGGGCCGGTCGTCTGCTCGTGGGCCGACGGGTTCTCGATGGTTCCAGTACTGGTCCGGCTTGAACGCACCGGGGATGTCGCGGGCGAGGCGCGTCGCCACGGAGTAGTAGCTCTCCGGCGACTCCGGGGGGACGTTGGTCGGACAGAGCACGACCTCGGCGCCGTACGCCCGCAGAAGGGCCTGCTTCTCGGCCGACTGCTTGTCGGCCATCACGAAGACACAGCGATAGCCACGCAGCGCGGCCGCGATGGCCAGGCCGTGACCGGTGTTGCCGGACGTGGGCTCGATGATGGTCCCACCGGGCCGCAGGAGACCGGCGCGCTCGGCGGCCTCGATCATCGGCAGGCCGATGCGGTCCTTGATCGAGCCGCCGGGATTGAGCATCTCCAGCTTGGCCAGCAGCAGCGGCCGCCGGTCGGCGGGGCCGAGGCCGCCCGTCAGGCGCGAGATCTCCACGAGCGGCGTGTTGCCGACGAGGTCGAGGATCGAGGACGCGTACTCCATGGCGGCAGGATACCCGCGGGACCGGGCCTGGCCTCGGCCTCCAGGTCCACAGTCGACACCTCACCGTGTCAGCTGGCGTCCGCGACACGGGCTTGAGTCATTCCGCCCGTGCTGGCGAGGAGATGACGGCGCAGATCGACGGAATCTGTCCCGAGCTCCGACGGCGAGGTCGACGGATGACTCCCGGACGCGTCATCGCGCGATGAGGCGACGGGGCGCGGCGAACCCCCCGGGTCACCGGAACAGATGTGTCAGGCGGGTCCCACGCAATCGGGCGTCCGGGGGTGGCGCGACCCCCTGGTGGGCGAGCAGCACGTCGGCGGCCGTGTGAGCGTGAAGTCCCTCGGCCACGCGCCGGGCCAGACGACGCTCCTCGGCGGAACCGGGCTCGGGCGCGGTGGAAGGGACCGCCTTGCCGCCACCCACCGCGGCCAGCGCCAGCTCGGCCCATGCAACCGGCTCCCCGATCCGGACCGCGATCCGCCGTCCGAGGAACAGCAGGTCGTTGCCGCCGATCACGACCGGCACGATGGACGCCCCGGAGCGCAGGGCGATGTACCCGATGCCCGGCGAGATCGGGCGCGCCGTGCCGACCGGGGCCGGCATCCCGGACTCCGGGAAGAGGCAGAACACGGCGCCCGCGTGGAGGACCTCGCCCGCGGCGGCCAGGTGCGTCTCGAAGGATCGCGGACCGCCGTGCGACGGGATCGGCAGGATCCCGCCCACGCGCCGCACGACCCAGCGCCGGAGCGGCGAGCGGGCCATGGTCCGCGCGTCGCCGAAGAACGCCAGCCGTGGCTCAGCGGGGAGCCAGCCCCAGACCAGGAACGGGTCGATCCAGGTCCGATGGGGCAGCCCGGCCGCGATCCAGCCGCCCGCCAGCCGCCCGGAGGCGTCCCGTGGCAGGTTCTCCAGTCCCGAGACCTCCACGTGGAACCGGAGCAGGAACGCCGCGACCCGCCACGCGAACCGCAGCAGCCGGTAGGCCACACCCGCCCGAGGCGAGGCCTCCCCGATCAGCCCCGGCGGCAGCTCCGGGATGCCGGGCGGATCGGGCTCGGGTGCGCGGGGCACGGATCAGGCCTCGGTGCGATCCAGCCGTCCGGGTCGCAGGAACAGCCAGGTGAGCTGCTTCTGGAGCCGGCGCGGGTGCCCCGGCGGGTCCACGGTCACCGGCTGGAGAGCCTCCACCTCGGGGCCCAGCAGGGCCTCGAGGCGCTCGGTGAGAGCCTTGGCCAGCTCGAGCTCCTCGCGGCTCCCCTCCTCGGGCAGCGTTCCGTCCCAGGCGTCGCCCAGCAGCGCGCGGGCGCTCGTTGGCGGGAGCACCCTGGTGGCCATCCGGCGGCCGATGTAGAGCTCCTCGGTGCCGGCCATGACGAGGGGCACGACGGGGGCGCCGGTGCGGATCGCGATCAGCGCAGCCCCCGGGCGGAAGGGGCCGATACGGCCCGGGGGCCCGGACACGGTGCCCTCCGGCATCTGGACGAAGACGCCGCCGTTGCCGACGACGGCGCGCGCCGATGCGACGTGGCCGTCCACGCCCATCCCGCCGCGCCAGACCGGCAGCAGGCCGCCGAGACGGTGGATCAGGCGCTCGCGCGAGCGCGACGTGAAGGTCGAGGGGCCGCTACCCAGGAACCAGGCGCGGGGCTGCACGGGAAGCGCGTGCATGACCACGAACGGGTCCATCCAGCCGCGATGCGCAGCGCCGATGAGCAGGTAGCCGCCGCGGGGCAGGTGCTCCTGGCCGGACGTCTGGATCCGGAACCGGAAGACCCCGAAACAGGCGAAGCGGGCGACCAGCCGCAGGAACCGGTAGAGCAGCGACGCCTTCGACTCCGGGGTCCGCCCCAGCCACTCGAGGCCCTCGCGAGCGCCCGTCTGGCGGCCCGCCTCGAGCACGTCCGGGGTCAGGCGGGAAGGTGGCCGGCGACGGACCGGCGGCGTGGGCGTTGACCCGGCGGTCGCGAGCGCGGCCTCGGCATCCTCCGACGAGGCGCGGTCGTCAGGCTCCATCGCCCGGGCGATCGACGCCGCCACCGTCGGTCGGTTCGTCCGTCGTCTCCACGGCGAGACCGGCGACCTCGCCGTCGCCGCTCTCGGTGGGGGCATCGACCGAACTCCCGACCTCCGCGAGCGCCGCGTCTCCCGCGGGATCCGGCGGATCTCCCCAGCGGTCGCCGTCCGCTGCACCCGGCCGGTGCCGGACGGCCAGGACCATGAGGGTGCCGACGATGATCAGCACCGAGATGATGGTGGCGGTGGGCACACCCAGGACCGTCCAGTTGCCCGTCCGCAGGGTTTCGAGCAGCAGGCGAACCGTTGCGTACCAGATCAGCCAGATCAGGAACAGGTCGCCCGGGCGCATCCGTGGGCCCCAGCGGCGCGCGATCCACAGCAGCGTGATCGCGCCCAGGATGCCGCTCACCGATTCGTACAGGAAGAGCGGATGGAAGCCCGTCGTGGCGGGCGGGTACATCGTGCAGGGGTAGAGCGGGACGCGATGGGCACAGTCGATGGTGATGCCCCAGGGCAGGTCCGTGGGCGGCCCGTAGAGCTCCTGGTTGAAGAAGTTGCCCCAGCGCCCGATCGCCTGCATGACGAAGATGCCCGGGGCGATGACGTCGGCCCACTTCCAGAACGGTTGACGCCAGAGCCGGAGGATGACCGCCGCCGCGATGACCCCGGTGAGGATCCCCCCGTACACGCCAAGACCGGTGTAGGGCGGCATCACGATCGCGAGCAGGTCGTCCTTGTACCGCTGCCACTGGTCGATGACGTGGTACAGGCGGCCGCCGATCAGGGCCGCGATCGCCACGATGATGATCCCGTTGTCCACCAGCCGGGCATTCAGGCCCCGGCGGCGTGCCTCGCGCGTGATCACGAGATAGGTCGCGGCCAGGCCCACGGCGTAGCAGACGCCGTACCAGTAGACCGGGATCGAGCCGATCTGGAACGCGACGGGATCCGGCGTGACGGTGATCAGGGCGATCAGCGGCAGCAGGAACGGCGACAGCAGGAGGGGCATCGCACGGAGTGTAGCCCGGCCGCGCACCTGGGCCGCGTCGGCTATCCTCGGCCTCGATGGCCTCTCCCGCCGCTACCTCCATCCGGGTCTCGCGATGAGCACCGATTTCAACTGGTGGCTCCTGGTCGTCGGCGTGGTCGTCGGCGGGGCGCTGACGTGGCTCGTGCTGGCCGACTCACGCCGTCACGAGGACGAGCTCGCGGAGGAGGAACTGACGGCGGAGGCCGGCTGGATCGCCCGGATCCTCAACGATCCCGTGATGGACACGGACCAGGTGGATCGGGTGCTCCGCGCGCATCGCCGGTACCTGGGTTTCACGCCCCCGGACACGCTGGTTGATCCGGCGAGCCTCGCGGCCATGGAGCAGAACCGCGAAGCCAGCGGAGATCCAGGGGTCGCCGCGGAGCCCGAGACCGCCGCAGGGCCCGAGACGGCAGGCTAGCTCAGAGGCTCCCGGTCAGGACCGGGGTCCCGGACTCCGCGCCTTCCGGTACCAGCGAGACCCCGAACACCGCGTCCGGAGGCAGGTCCGCGAGGCCGTCGACCTCGCCGGCCCAGGACTGGAGGTCACCACCGGCGTACATCTCCCCCATCTGCCGGCGCTCGCCGTTCGCCTCGATCCAGCACAGGTACTCGTCGCCGGGCTCGAGCGGCGCCAGGCCGGTCGCGACAACCAGCAGCTTCCCGCTCGTGCGGGAGAAGAGGACATCACCGGCCGACCCGGCCCCGGTCGCCGTCGCGGCGAGCGCGACCCGCTGCGTGTCGGGGGCGGCCTCGAGCCGCAAGGTCGCCTCCGTGGTCTCCTGGAGGATGGCCACCTCGGCCTGGAGGTCGTCGACAGGGCTGCGGACCGTGGCGACGGCGAAGCCGACCCCGACGGCGAGGATCAGCGCCTGCCGCGATCCCCGCGATGGCCACCCAGGGCCACCTGGCCGTGGCCTGACGGACGAGCCGCGGCGGATCTTCGGCCGCGGACTCGCTCCATGGCGCAGACGCGGGGGCCTCGCCGGACTGCGGTATCGACGCCGGTGCAGATCGATCCCGACCCACCTCCCGGACGAAGGCCAGCGTGCGCTCGCGGAGCGCGGGATCCGGCGCTGCGGCGATGACCTCGCGCGCGAGCGCCGCCGTGCGCCGGGTGCGCGCCAGTTCGGCGACGCACGCCGGACAGCCCGCGAGATGACCGGCGACCGCGCTCGACTCGGGCGTGTCGCCGGCCATCAGCCGGTCGAGCCCGTCCGGCTCGACGGCCGCGAGCTCGATCAACTCCAGCGCTTCAGCGTGATCCATGTCCATCCTCGCGGACCATGACGCCGGTCCCGACCGGCGCTTCATCCGCCTCGAGCAGCTCCCGCAGGCGCGCGAGCGCCCGTCGGGTCCGCGTCTTCACCGTGCCCAGCGGCCAGGCCAGCCGCTCGGCGATCTCCTGTTGCGTGAGGCCATCCCGATAGGCCAGCACGATCACGGTCCGCTCCACCTCCGGCATCGCGGCGAGTGCGGCCGCGATGGCCGCGCGCACCGACGCCGACTCCGCAGCGTCCTCGGGGCCCGGATCCGGCACCGATCCACCGAGGACCGTTGCATCGGGCCCGAGGCGGTCCATCCCGGCATCCGCCTCGTCGGGGTCCCCGTGGCCCCCAAGCGAGACGAGCGTCGGCCGCCGTCCGAGTGCCCGCAACCGGTCAACGGTCCGGTTGCGCGCGATCGACCGCAGCCATGTCCCGAGGGACGCGAGCGCCGGGTCGAACAGCTCGGCCCGGTTCCAGAGCGCGAGGAACGTCTCCTGCACAACCTCCTCGGCGATGCCCCGATCGCCGGTGAGCCGGAGCGCGACGGCGTGGACGCCGTCGACGTGCCGGTCGTAGAGCGTCGCCAGGGCCTCCTCCGAGCCGCCTGCGACGGCCCGGACGAGCGCAGCCTCGTCGGCTTCACCAGCGCGACGCTCCGTCATCCGTTACGCGCTCCCGCCCCGCCTGGTTTCCGGCGCCTCGCCGCCCTTGGGCGTGATCGACAGGGGCCGACCCTCGAAGCCCGTGCTGAACACCACGTCCGTCTCGGTCGAGAAGACGTCCGGGGTCGTCTGGATTCGGCGCACGATCTCGCCCAGGTGCTCCATGTCGCGGGCCCGGATCTTGAGCAGGTAGTCCGCCTCGCCCGCGATGTGATGGCATTCCTCGATGTCGCGGATCTCCGCGAACTCCGGCGTCAGGTCCACGCTGACCGTGCCCGGAGCCTGGGTGACCCACGTGAACGCGAGCACAAGGAGTCCCACCGCAGCAGGGTCGACGTCGGCCGCATAGCCGCGGATGACGCCCTTCGCCTCGAGCTTCTTGACGCGCTCGTGGACGGATGGCGCGGCCATCCCGAGGTCGGTACCGAGGTCTGCATAAGACCGGCGGCCCTGGGCCTGGAGAATGCCCAGGACACGAGCATCGTTCTCACTGAGAGGCACGTTCTTGCTCACTGGTACCTATTCCTTAGGCTGATTGGTTGCGCAACCTTTGTATCTTAGGTATCGTTTCGGTTACATGGGTACCCGGGGTGCCGACCCCGCCGGAATGGCCGGCGGGACCTTCAGTGGTCCACGGCCTCGACCCCACCTAGCGAAGGTGCAAACGCATGGTGCTTCTCGCCATGTTCACGCTCCTCGCGCTGTTCTCGCTCGTCAGCATCCTGATGAGCGCCGATGATCCCCAGCGCGCGAGCGATCCGCGAGACAATCCCGCCCTCTGGTCGGCGCTCAGTCGCCGGTAGACGCGGCGCACAGCCTACCCCACGACGCCCCGGCTCCGGCCGGGGCGTCGTGATTCCACGGCAAGATCCGTCCCTGGTAGTGCCGGGGGAGCTTGTCCTTTCCGTACAATGCTGGCTCCGTCCACGCTCATGGAGCCACGATCCGCATGCCGCAGCCTGCTCGTCCGATCCGGCCGGTCCCGGCGCCGAGCATTCGACCCTGGGCCGGGACGCGCCTCGGTGGCGCCGGGGACCGGGTGGGCGAGCTGTGGCTGGCCGGGCCGGACTCCCTGGTGGCGACCGGCGAGGGCGACCGAACGCTGGACGCCCTGGCGGCAGCGCAGGGCGAGGAGCTCGTCGGGAGTCGCGGCATTGCCCTCCTGGGGCGCCGGTTCCCGCTGATCGTGAAGCTGATCGACGCCGGCGACTGGCTCTCGCTCCAGGTCCACCCCGATGATGCATTGGCCCGCGACCTGTACGGGCCCGGAGCCGTCGGCAAGACCGAGGCCTGGCTCGTGATCGAAGCGGATCCGGATGGGCAGCTCGTGACGGGACCGGCCGTCGGCGTCGATGAAGACGCCCTGCGTGAGGCCATCGCCGCCGGGACGGCATCGCACCAGCACTGCCAGCGGCGACGCGCAGTCGCGGGCGACACCATGCTCATCCGGGCGGGAACCCTCCACGCGATCGGCCCGGGCGCATTCGTGTACGAGATCGAGCAGCCGTCCGACCTCACCTTCCGCATCTCCGACTGGGGGAGGCCGACGGGTCGCGCCCTCCACGTTGCGGAGGCGCTGCGCGCGCTCCGGCCGGGGCTCCATGCTGAACCAGCTGGATCCGGGTTCCGGCTGGACGGAGGGGCCCTCGAGGTGCCGGAGTTCCGCCTGGAACTGCCGGCCCTGGGTGCGCCCGTCGATCGGCGGCCGGGTGGTCGCACGTGCGAGGTCGTCACGGCGATCCGGGGCGCCCTCCAGGTGACCGGCGACGGCTGGTCGGAGACGCTCGTCCCGTTCGAGACGCTGGTGGTCCCGGCAGCCGTCGATGCCTACGAGATCGCCGGCCCCCCCGACGGCATCGTCTGCGTCGGCAGCCTCCCCTGAGGGTCGCGCGTCGGTGGCACCGGCGTCACCAGGTTCCGGGGCAGCTACCAGGTTCCGGCGGCCCGCCGGCGCAGCTCCTCGAGACTCCCGGCCGGGGCATGAGCCTCCAGGCAGGTCACCCCGTCGCGACCGACGACGGCGTCGTGCCGCGTGCCCGCCGGAAGGTCAAGCCGGTCGCCGACCTCGAGGTCGATCGTGACCCCTCGATCCGGCAGCCCGAACCGGATCGAGCCGGACCCGCACACCAGCACCTTGTCGTAGTCGTGCGAGTGCGGCGGGTACCGGTCCGACGGCCCGTTGGACCAGGCACCGGGCTCCAGCCCCTCGGCGCGCAGGCGCTCCGCTCCGTCGATCACGCGCACGGCGTCCGGAGGACAGAAGCGCGCGGCAGGCTGTCCACGTGCATCGAGGTGATCACGCGCCAAGACTAGCGAACCCGGGGCCCGCTGGAGACACCGGCCGGCGGCGCGGCCTGTGCCCGGGCCTACACTGCTGGCATGACGGACCTGCCGCCCCTGCGCTACCTCACCGGCGCGGACGTCGTCGCCGCCATGCCGTCCCTGCCCGAACGGCTCGCCCTTGCCGAGGCCACGCTCCGCGGACTGGCGGAGGGCGCCGAGCTGCCACCCAAGATCGGGGTGCACCCGCGACCCCGGGCAGCGTTCGCCCATGCGATGCCGGCGCTGCTGCCCGGCCTCGCGCCCGACGGCTCCGGGGACCGGCTCGGGATGAAGTGGGTGTCCGGGAACCCGGCCAACAACGCGGCCGGCCTCGCCGGCATCTTCGGCCTCCTGCTGCTCAACGACCCGGTCACGACGGTACCCATCGCGATCCTTGACGCCGGCCCGATCACGGCGGAACGGACGGCGGCCATCAGCGGGGTGGCGATCCGGGCCTTCGCGCCAGACGTGCGTGGGGCGCAGCGGGCCGCGCTCATCGGGGCGGGCGTCCAGGGGCGGAGCCACGTGCCGGTGATGGGACACGTGCTGCCGGGGGTCGAGCTCGTCGTCTTCGATCCGGATCCGGAACGCTCGGCATCGCTCGCTGCCCTGGCGGCCGCCACGGAGGGGATCGCCTCGGTGTCGGTCGCCGCCTCGGCGCGGGAGGCGGTCGCCGGAGCGGACGTGGTGGTCACGGTGGCATCGTTCGTCCCGTCGCCGGATCGCCAGGTCATGACGAACGACTGGCTGTCCCCGCATGCGCTGGTCGTTCCCGTGGACTACGCGACCTACTGCGCCGCCGAGGTGGCCCTCGCTGCCGATCTGTTCCTCGTGGATCACACCGAGCAGTTCCTGGCCAACCGGGACATCGGCAACTTCGACGGGTACCCGGAGCCGACGGCGATGATCGGCGAGGCCCTGGCGCGCGACATGCGCGCGGCCGGCCGGGCGGGTCGTGGCCACGCACCTGGGCACCGGCCTGGCCGACGTGATCTTCGGGAGCGCGATTCTCGCGGCTGCCACGGAACGCGGACTCGGCACGATCCTGCCGCGCTGAGCCGGTCGCCAGCGGAGGCCCCGATTCCCAAGGGCAGCTCCCTTCCCCGGCCAGCGGGCGGCGCCGCGGATCGGCAGGCGATGCCCAGGATGCGCGAACGCCGCCACACGATCCCCTCCAAGCCGGTAGCCTGACGCCCGCGCCCCGACACGCCGGAGGGACCGTCATCGACGACCACGGCCCCCGCGGGCGGCGGAGGAGGAGCCTGTGGGACGCGTGCTGCGCGGCGCGCTCGTGGTCGTCGTGATCGTGGTGGTCGTCGCCGCGGTATCCGTCGGCGGCCTGCTCGGATCCATCACGGCGTCGGGCCAGCCCCAGCAGAGCGGGACGATCCACGTCCCGGGCCTCGCCGCCGACGCGACGATCAGCCGCGACGTCAGCGGCGTCACGCACATCGCCGCGGGCACCTCCCATGACCTGTTCTTCGCCCAGGGGTGGGTCCACGCTTCCGAGCGGATGTGGCAGATGGAGATCTGGCGCCGGATCGGCGCGGGCCGCCTGGCCGAGCTGTTCGGCGAGAGCCAGGTCGCCACCGACTCGTTCATCCGCACCGTCGACTGGCGCGGCGCCGCCGAGCGCGACCTCGCCGCCCTGTCGGACGAGACCCGCGCCTTCCTCGACGCGTACGCGGACGGGGTCAACGCCTTCCTCGAGGGCCATCCGAACGCTCTCGGCCTGTCGTTCGTCGTCGCCGGGGCGCTCGCCGGCCAGGGCACCGGACTGGCCGGCCTCCGTCCCGAGCCCTGGACACCGATCGACACCCTGACCTGGGCGAAGGTCCAGGCCTGGGGCCTGGGCGGCAACCTGGACAGCGAGATCTTCCGGATGCTCGCCGACGCCCAGCTGGGTGACCCCGCGCTCACGGACCAGCTGTTCCCCGCCTACGACCCGGACCAGCCGGTCATCGCGGCCCCGGAGGCCCCGGTGGCGACCGCCCCGGAGGCCCCGGAGGCGACCGCCCGCGGACCCCGGCGCTGTCGAGTGCCGCACGCTCGAAGGTGGTCCCGGACGCGCGCGCCTGGACCGCGCTGGCCCGCATCGCCAACGGCATCCCGGCCCTGGCCGGGCTGACCCCCGAGACCGACCTGGCCGACAAGGGCGGCGTCGGCTCCAACAACTGGGTCGTGGCCCCGTCCCGCTCGGCAAGCGGCGGTGCGCTCCTGGCCAACGACCCACACCTCGGCTTCAACATGCCGTCGGTCTGGTACGTCAACGGCCTGCACTGCCGGCCCATTTCAGACGCCTGTCCGTTCGACGTCGCGGGCGTGACCTTCCCCGGCACGCCGGGCGTCATCGCGGGCCACAACGGCCGCATCGCCTGGGGCGTGACCAACGTCAACCCCGACGTCCAGGACCTCGTCGAGGAGAAGGTGGATCCCGCCGACCCGGCGAAGTACCTCACCGAGGGCGGCTCGGAGCCGTTCACGGTCCGCACCGAGACCATCGGGGTCGCCGGCGGGGACGACGTCACCCTCACGGTCCGCGAGACCCGCCATGGACCGGTGATCACGGACGTGGACGACCGGCTCAAGGCCACGGGCACCCCGTATGCCCTGCGCTGGACGGCCATCGCCGAGCCGGACCGGGTGTCGGAGGCCTTCCTCGACATCGACCGGGCCACCGACTGGACAACGTTCCGCGCCGCCCTCGCCAAGTTCGGAGCACCGTCGCAGAACTTCGTCTACGCGGACGCCGACGGCCACATCGGCTACCAGCTGCCGGGCGCGATCCCTGTCCGCACCCTCGCCACCGACATCGGCGACCGACCCGTCCCCGGCTGGGACGGCCAGCACGAGTGGGAGTCGTACGTCCCCTTCGACGACCTACCGTCCGTGTTCGACCCGCCGTCCGGCCGGATCGTCACCGCCAACAACGCCGTGTACTCCGACAAGGCGTTCATCGGCGCGGAGTACGACCGCGGCGACCGCGCGGCCCGGATCCTGGAGCTGATCGACGCTGCCGGCGACAGGGTCACCCTCGACACATTCGCCGCTATTCAGGGCGACACGGTCCTGCGTCGCGCGGCGCGGCTCACGACCGCGCTGCTGGCCCTCAAGCCCGCACCCGCGACCGATGACGGCGCCGCCGTCTCGACGCGATCTCCCGCTGGGACGGCCGATGCGACACGACCTCCACGGGCTGCTCCGCGTACCTGGTCTTCGAGAACGCGCTGGTGCGGGCGATCTTCGACAACGAGCTCGGCACGCTCGCCCGGGACTACGTCGGCGCCGACGTCGCGACCGATCTCGCCGCCACGCTCCTCTCCACGCCCGAGGGCCGCGCGTCGGCCTGGTGGGGTGACGCGCAGCACCGGGCAGCCGGCCGCCCCTGCCGGGGTCGTCGCGGCCGCCCTCGACAGCGCCGGCGCCCAGCTGCGCCGGGACCTTGGCGAGCCCTCGGGCTGGACGTGGGGCCGCATCCACACGGTCCAGTTCCGCGAGTCGACCCTGGGTGACAGCGGAATCCCCCCGCTGGAGTGGTACTTCAACGCCCCCGGGGCCGCCGTGGACGGGGCCGACGGTGCCGTGAACAACAATTACTACCGCCTCTCGCGCGCCTATCCGGATCCCTACGACCCGGAATTCGAGCCGGCGGCAACCCTGGGAGAGCTCTACTCGGTCACGAACGGCCCGTCGATGCGGGCGCTGTACGACATGAGCGACCTGGACGCCGGTCGGATCATCACGACCACCGGCCAGAGCGGGGTGCCGTTCAGTCGCCACGCCAACGACTGGATCCCCAAGTGGCTGGCCAACGAGACGGTCCCGCTGCCGTTCACGGACGCGGCCATCGACGCCGAGGCGGCCGCAACGCTGGTGCTCACGCCGAACCCCTGACGCCCACGGGCGATACTGCATGGCATGCAGGAGTGGATGCGCTGGGAACCGGTCAAGGCCCGGCGATTCTCGTCGCTGCTCCTGACGCCGGCCCGGGTCGTCGTGGCGGTCGGGGCGGCGATCGCGATGATGGCCGGGCTGCTGCCCTGGGCGGAGGGCGTGGCACCGGCGCTGCGCGGGTTCGAGCCCGTGTTCTTCAGCGGCCTCGGCGGCGCCGGTGACGGCGTGATGCTCATCGTGGTGGCGTTCGGGGTGGGCGCACTGACGCTCCACCGGACGCCGGCCACGTCGCGAGTCCGTACCGTGCGCCTGATGCCGGCGATCCTGGTGGTCCTGGCGGTGACGACCTGGCTCAACGGACACCGGGGAGCGCTCGGGGAGATCGGCGCCTGGGAGGTTCGTGGCGGATCCGGGCAGATCGCTCCCGGGCTGTGGCTGGCCGGCCTGGGGATCGTCCTGATGGCGGCCGGCACGATCTGGCTGCTGCCGGAGGTCGTTCGCTGGCGACGGCGGAGCGATGACCCAGCCGACCTCGTGACGGTCGGGCCGCGCCTGATCGCGGAGGTCGTGGCCGGGATCCTGGGCACGTTCCTCGGCGGCGTCGCGGGCATCGCGGTCGCCCTGTCGCTCACGGGCCCCACCCTGGTGGGCACGATCGCGCTGGGCGCCGTGTTCGGCGGGCTCGCGGGCGCCTACGGCGGCAGCTGGCTCGTGAGGTTCGCGGCAGAGCGGCTGGCCGCTCGCAAGGGTCGGCCCGGGGACGGGACGCCGACCTAGCGTCGGGCCTCCGGTCCGTCGGCGTGCAGGAACGGGGCGGGCGGCCGGCTCCTGTGCCGCGGGTACCATGGGTCGCCATGTCCAGGGATCACGACCTGCTGATCGGCACGCTCGCCGCCGTCGTCGCGGCGGTCCTGTTCGGCACCCTCGGACCGCTCTCGCGGTTCGGCGCGGAGGCAGGCGTGGGCGGCGTCGCCTTCACGGCGTGGCGAGCGATCCTGGGCGTCGCCTTCCTCGCGGTCCTGGTCATGGCACGGGGCGCCGCCGGCACATCGTTCGCCGCGATCCGGGGTCTCTCCGGGCGTGGGCGGGCGGCCCTGGCCACCGCGGCGATCATGGGCGTCACCCTCAACGTCTCGATGTTCACGGCCTTCGGCCTCGTGCCGATCGCCCTCGCCCTGATGCTGTTCTACCTCTACCCGGCGGGCGTCGTGGTCGTGGACCTCGCCCTGGGCCACGAACGGATGACCCGGTCGCGCGTGGTGGCCCTCGCCTTCTCGTTCTGTGGCGTGGCGCTGGTCCTGTTCGGCGGCGTCGCCATGGCGGACGGCGACCCGGTCAGCCCGCTCGGGATCGCGCTGTGCATCGCGGCGGCCGCCAGCCAGGTCGTGTTCATGACCGTGAGCCGCGGCGGCTATTCGCGGGTGCCCGCCGACGCCGCGACGATCGTGATCCTGGCCGCGTCCGTGGTCGGTGCCTCGACCATCGCCGTCCTGGTGGGCCAGGGGCAGCAGCTGCTGGCCCCGTTCCGGTCGCTCGAGCCGTGGCCGATCCTCCTCGTGGCCGGCGTCCTTGCCGCGGGCGTGTCCTCGCTGCTGTTCCTGACCGCGATCCGGACGATCGGAGGCACGCGGACGGGAATCCTCATGCTGCTCGAGCCGGTGGTCGGGGTCGTCCTTGCGGCCCTCCTGCTGGGCGAGGCACTGGGGCCGCTGCAGGCCGTGGGCGGCATGCTGGTGCTGGCGGGCGCGCTGGTCCTGCAGCTCCGATCCGAGCCCGCCCTGGAGCCGATGGTCGAGACCCACGCGGGTCCCGTCCTCTGACGCGGAGGCCTACGCCTCCTCGTTGACCTCGAGAGGGCCGTCGGCCACCTCGATCACGACCCGGCCATCGCGGACATCGGTCGAGTACACCGCGAGCGGCAGCTCCGCGGGCGGATCCAGCGGCTCGCCGTCGCTCAGGTCGAAGCGCGACAGGTGGAGCGCACAGGTCAGCGTCCCGGCGGTCAGGAATCCCTGGTCCAGTTCGAAGTACTCGTGCGAGCAAGTGCCCTGCAGCGCCTGGAACTCGCCGTTGACGTGGATGACGAGCACGGGATCGCTCTCGTCCACCCAGACCATCCGCATCTCCCCCTCCTCGAGCTCATCGGCTCCGAGGAGGTCGACCACGCGGCTCAGGCTGCCGTCGCGGAACCCGTCGTCGCGAGTCCGGCGGCCCACTTGGCCTCCAGGGCATCGCGAAGGCGGTCCTGCGCCTCCTCGAGCGGCACCCGGGCCACCACCGGCTCCAGGAACCCGAGGACGATGAACTTGCGGGCGTCGTCGGGGGCGATCCCCCGGCTCTCCAGGTAGAACAGCTGGTTCTCGTCGATCGGCCCCACGGACGAGGCGTGCGCCGCGCGTCTGCAGTCCGGCTGGTCGATCTCGAGCGACGGGATCGCGACGGCCCGCGCGCTGCGCGACAGGTTCATGCCGAACTCGCCCAGGAAGCTGTCGGTGCCGATGGCCGTCTTCTCGATCTGGATGAGACCCTTCATGTACGTCCGGGCCCGGTCGAGGAGCACGCCCTTGGACAGCAGCTGCCCGGTCGTGTCCCGGCCGACGTGGCGGGTGTACGAGGTCAGGTCGTGCAGCTGGTCGTCCGACCCGAAGACGATCTCCACCTGCTCCACGGTGCTCCGGTCGCCGGCGAGGACGTTGTCCACGCGGGAGCGCACGAGACGGCCACCCAGCTGGGCCAGCGCCCAGTGAAGGTCCGCGCCCTCGCCGATGTCGGCCCGCCGCTGCTGGAAGACGACGTGGTCCGGACCCAGCTCCTGGAGGCTGGCCATCGCCAGCCGGGCACCGGCGCCGAGCCGGATCTCCGTGGTCGCGGACAGCAGCGCCTGGGCGCCGGGCAGGGCCGCGTCGCTCGCGACCAGCTCCTCCACGACCGTGGCCTCGGCGCCGTCCTCGAGGATGATCAGCGTCCGGCCGACGAGCGTGCGGGGGGCGCCGAGCGACCAGCGCAGCACGATGGGCCGTTCGACGCGGACGCCCGCCGGGACGTGCACGACGATCCCGGCCGTCCACGCGGCCCGCGACAGCTCGGCGAGCTTCTCGTCGACGGGCAGGAGCGGGGCACCCTCGATGAGGCTGCGGGCGAGCGTCTCGTCCGTGGCCACCAGCTCCGGCAGCGTGAGCAGGCGGACGCCGTCGGCCGCGGCCCTCGCGTCAAGCGAGCGGGCGGCGACGCCGTCCTCGCGCATCTCGATGAGCCCCGCGACCCCGTCGAGGGCGGCGGACCCGACCAGTGACGCGTCGTGGGCGACGTAGGGAGCGGCCCCGTCGAGCGCGGCGGCACGCAGGTCCAGGTAGGGCGTGTAGAGGAGGTTGCTCTCAACCGGCAGTGCGTCGAACCGCTCCAGCGCCGCCAGGCGGTCGGCGCGCAGCCAGCCGGGCTCGGCGTGGGCGTCCGCGATGCCCTCGACCAGGGCGCGGTCCACGAACGAGAACGGCAGGGCCGCAGGGGACCTGCGAGGGGGCCGTGCGGTACCGGCGGGGGCGGAGGCCGGAGCGGGTTCGGCGACCTCCGAGGGTTCGGCGACCTCCGTCATCCGAGGGACCCTTCCATCTCCAGCTTGACGAGCCGGTTGAACTCGATCGCGTACTCCATCGGGAGCTCCTTGGTGAACACCTCGAGGAAGCCCTGCACGATGAGGTTCGTCGCCTCGTTCTCGGTCAGCCCACGGCTCATCAGGTAGAAGACCTGCTCCGCGGAGACCTTGCCGACGGTGGCCTCGTGGGTCATCGTCGTGTCGTCTTCCTGGATGTCGATGTAGGGGTAGGTGTCGCTCCGGCTCTGATCATCGAGCATGAGGGCGTCGCAGCGCACGCTGGCCGTGACGCCGGTGGCGCCCGGGGCGACCCGCAGCTGACCGCGGTACGTGGCCCGGCCGCCGTCCTTGGACACCGACTTGGAAACGATCCGGGACGTGGTGTTGGCCGCCAGGTGGACGGCCTTGGCGCCCGTGTCCTGGTGCTGGCCCCTGCCGGCCACGGCGACCGAGATGACCTCGGCCGTGGCGCCCTCGCCGCGGAGGTAGATCGCCGGATACTTCATCGTCAGCCGGGAGCCCGTGTTCGCGTCGACCCACTCGACCGTGGAGCGCTCATACGCGTGCGCCCGCTTGGTCACGAGGTTGTAGACGTCGTTCGACCAGTTCTGGATGGTCGTGTAGCGGACCTTGGAGCCCGCCAGCGCGACCACCTCGACGACCGCGGCGTGGAGCGAGTCGGTGGCGTAGATGGGCGCGGTGCAGCCCTCGATGTAGTGGACCTTGGCGCCCTCGTCGACCACGATCAGCGTCCGCTCGAACTGGCCGGTGTTCTCGCCGTTGATGCGGAAGTACGCCTGGAGCGGCAGCGGCACCTCGACGCCCTTGGGCACGTACACGAACGAGCCGCCCGACCAGACGGCGGCGTTGAGCGCCGCGAACTTGTTGTCCTCGGCCGGGACCACGGTGCCGAAGTACTTCCGGAAGATCTCCGGGTACTCCTTGAGCGCCTGGTCGGTGCCCATGAAGACCACACCGATCTTGCTGAGCTCCTCGCGCACGGAGTGGTACACCACCTCGGAGTCGTACTGGGCGCCGACGCCGGCGAGGAACTTGCGCTCCGCCTCCGGGATGCCCAGCTTCTCGAACGTCTTCTTGATCTGCTCCGGGACGTCGTCCCAGGACTTCTCCTCGCGCTCGGACGGCTTGCGGTAGTAGACGATCTTGTCGAAGTCGATCGTGCCCAGGTCTCCGCCCCAGTCGGGCATCTTCCGCTTGAGGAAGTGGTCGTAGGCACGCAGGCGGTACTCGAGCATCCAGTCCGGCTCGTCCTTGAACCGGCTGATCTCCTCGACGGTGTCGCGTGTCAGGCCGCGCTTGGTCTCGCGCAGGTAGACGATGTCGTCGTGGAAGGCGAACTGGTCGCGTTCGTCCTGGACGAGGTCGCGGGTCGAGGTCATCAGTGCTCCGTTCGCGGCCGGCGGGCCGCTCGATCGGGGGTTGCGAGGTGGTCAAGGATCGGCGCAGCGACCAGGGACGTGGCGCCGCGCTAATCCCTAGTGGAATTATCGGAATTAGCGGCCGATCCGTCAACGCCTCCTCCGTGACGGGTGACGGCCTCCCGCCCTCCGGCCCCGACCCGGCTTCACGCGGCGCTACGAACCGCTCCCCGGACAAGCGCTCCGCTCCACGATCTGCGGTGTGCCGCACGAGGCCCCGGGTCGAACAGGAGCATGCGCGAAGCGACTCTCCCGTTCGGGGATCGAACCGTAGCGCCGATTCACGTCGCGCCGCTCAGCGCGGGACTGCGTGCCCGAGCCGGGCTCGAGCCACGAGCCAGGCCGCGGCATCGACAGGGAGCGGGGCGCCGGGCGTGGCGCCAGCGTCGCTCCGGAGGAGGGTCAGGGACCCGGTCGGCAGTGGCACCGGGCCACCCGAGATGTTCACCATGCAGGTGAACCCGGCGCCGCGGTCGAACGCGAGCACGCCGGCGGGCGCGGACAACCAGCGGAGCGTTCCGCCGGCGAGGCCCGGGTGCGCGTGCCGGAGCGCCAGGGCCGCGCGGTAGAGCGCCAGCATCGACCCGGGATCCCCGCCCTGCTTCTCGGCGGTCATCGACGCCCACGCCGCCGGCTGAGGCAGCCACGCCCGCACACCGGGTCGCGAGAACCCGAACGGCGACACGTCACCAGCCCACGGCAGGGGGACCCGGCAGCCGTCCCGCCCGCGGATGGTGAACCCGGAGCGGTGCCAGACGGGGTCGTCGATGACCTCGTCCGGGAGGTCGTCCACGTCCGGCAGCCCCAGCTCCTCGCCGGCGTAGAGGAACGCGGGACCGGGCAGGGCGAGCAGCAGGAGGGCCGCCGCCCGCGCCCGCCGGGTGCCGAGGTCGAGGTCCGACGCGAGGGCCATCGCCTGCTCCTCGCGCGTCGGCGCTGAGGTGGTCGCCCGCCCGTAGCGCGTGACCTGGCGCGGCGTGTCGTGGTTGCCCAGCACCCAGGCGACGGGCGCGGCCACGGCGGCGTGCGCCGTCAATGGTCCCTCGATCGCCGTCCGCAGGGCGTCCGCGTCCCAGGCGGCGGCCATGAGATCGAAGTTGAACACCCCGTGGAGCTCGTCGGGCCGCACGAACCGCGCCATCCGGACGTGCTTGTCGTCCTCGGTCGGACCGACCTCGCCGATGAGCACGCGGGGATCCGGGTAGCTGTCCGCGATCCGTCGCCAGCCCCGGAGGATGTCGTGGACGCCGTCCTGGCCCCAGTACGGGTGGCTCATGCCGCCCACCCACGGACCCACGCCGTCGGGCACGTCGGGCAGGCCTTCGGCCTTGACCATGCCCTGCGCGACGTCGATGCGGAACCCGTCGATGCCGAGGTCGAACCAGAACCTGAGGATCGCCTCGAACTCCTCGTGCACCTCGGGGTTCGACCAGTCCAGGTCCGGCTGGAGCGGGTCGAACAGGTGGCAGTACCACTGGGCGGGCCGATCGCCGGTCCGAGGCGCCCGCGTCCACGCCCGCCCGCCGAACACCGACAGCCAGTTGTTGGGCGGCTCGTCTCCGCCCGGCCCGCGCCCGTCGCGGAAGAGGTACCTGGCACGGGCGGCCGCGCCGGGCTCGGCAGCAAGCGCCTCGCGAAACCAGCGGTGCTCCGCGGAGGTGTGGTTGGGCACGATGTCGGCCAGCACCCGGAGCCCGAGCGCGTGGGCGTCGTCGAGCAGGCCGCGCACGTCGTCCGACGTCCCGAAGCGCGGGTCGATCGCCCGGTAGTCGGCCACGTCGTAGCCGCCATCGACCATCGGCGACGGGTACCAGGGGTTGACCCAGACAGCGTCCGCTCCAAGGGCACGGATCCAGGGCAGCCGGGACCGCAGACCCGGGATGTCCCCCACCCCATCGCCGTCCGCGTCGGCGAAGCTGCGCAGGTACACCTGGTACACGACGGCGCACGGCCACCACGCCGGGATCGCCGTGCGCGGGCCGGCCGAGGCTCCCATCAGCGGGCGTTCGGCCCTAGAAGAAGGTGGAACACCACGGCTCGTCGGCCGTGCGCAGCAGCGCGTCGGCCTCGGCCAGCGCACCCGCGCGGTGCTCATCCGCTCCCGTGACGAGGACGAGGTCGCGCAACCGCGTCCCGCCGAGATACGCGCCCCCGAGCGCCGCGACCGGCAGTGTCACGTCCGGCGACAGGCCGGTCGGGCTGCACGTGGCGCCATCGGGCGTCGCGTCCAGCAGCAGGCGGCGGGTGCCGCCCCAGGCCTCGTCGTCGACCACCTCGAGGACCAGGCTCCCCGTCCGCTCGTAGGTACGCGCCTCGAGGGCGCGCGGCACGTCGAACAACCGGACCCAGAGGGCGTCGCCGGTGTCCACCGGGTTGGCCGCCCGCGCGTTGGCGAGCAGCCAGCGGACGGGCTCGCTCTCGCGGCGACCCTCGAGCTTGACGGTAGCCACCAGGTCCAGGTCCAGCAGGAACCGCACCAGACCCGCGTATGCGTCGGGCGTGAGCGCGTGGAGCTCCTGGACCTCGACGACGGCCTGCGGACCGTGGCCGTCCCACTTCGGGATCGCCTTGTAGCGGGCATACCCGTCGGCCACACCTGCCGCGTCGCGGTGGAGCAGGACCCAGCCCTTCCAGCGCTCGCCCCAAGGCTCCTCCCGGAGGCCCAGCCTCGAGTCCCAGGCGACGTCGCGACGGCTGATCTCCCCCGCCTGGAGGGGCCGCCACGCCTCGAAGACGCCCTTGAGGATCTCCTTCGTGGCCTGGTCCGCGGCCGCCAGTTCCACGGTTCCGGCCGGAGTGCCACGCATCCCGGTCGCACGCGTGGTGATGACCCAGTCGGCGGTGCGGGTGCCCGGCGCGTAGCCGAAGCGGCCGTAGATCGGGTACTCCGAAGCGTAGAGCAGCCCGATGCACTCGCCTCGTTCCGCGAGGGCGGCGTGCTCCTTCGCAGCCATGCCGGTCAGGATCCCCCGCCGCCGGTGGCTGGGCAGGACGGTCACGGCCGAGACTGCGGCGGCGGGCAGCTCCGCCCCGCCGGGCACCGTCAGGAGTGTCGGCCACGACCGGAACGTCCCGCAGGCGCGGTCGCCGTCGAACGCGACCCAGGTCCGTGCCGGCTCCCAGTTCTCCGCGACGGACTCGGCCACGGCGCGCAGGTCCGGCCGCTCGAGGAATGCGGTGCTGATGACGTCGATGGCCGCCTGGTACTCCTCCGGCGCGGCATTCCGGATCTCGATCCCCATGGCGCCGACTCTAGCACCGGCCAGCTGCGGGGTAGACTGCCCCGACGACAGAGGAGCGCCAGGAGGGTTCGCCAGTGACGGACGGGACGCCCGACAGCACGGCGTTGCTGCTCCCGGTGGGCACGCGACTCATCCACATCGGCCCGTTCAAGACCGGCACGACATCCCTTCAGGCCGCCCTCTTCGGCGCCCGTGCGCCCATGCTCGCCCAGGGGGTCCGCCACGTGGGAAGGACCCGCAACCCCGCCGCCGCGGTGCGGGCCCTGACCGGGAGGGCGGGACCCACGACGGAAGGCAAGCCCGACTCCATGCTGTACTGGCGCGACCTCCTGGGCGAGTTCCGCCGGGCCAAGGAAGCGCGCGTCGTCCTCTCGTCCGAGTTCTTCTCGCTGGCGAGCCCCGAGGTCATCGAGCGGATCGCCCTCGACCTCGACAGGGAGCGGCTCCACGTGCTGGTGACGCTGCGCCCGCTGGGCAGGATCCTCCCTTCGCAGTGGCAGCAGAACGTCCAGGGCGGGATGACCCAGGACTACGAGGCGTGGCTCGCCCAGGTCTTCGGCGAACGGCCGGGCAAGGCCCGCGACACGTTCTGGAACCTCCACCGCCACGACCAGCTGATCGATCGCTGGGCGACGGTCCTCGGTCCGGAGCGCGTGACGGCGGTCGTCGTGGACGAGCGGGACCACACGATGCTGCCGCGGGTGTTCGAGGGCCTCCTCGGGCTGCGCGAGGGAACGCTGGTGGTCGAGCGTGACGTGTCGAACCGCTCGATGACGCTACCCGAGGTGGAGGCGGTCCGCGCCTTCAACGTGGTCGCGAAGGAGGCCCGGATCACGCGGGCCGTGCAGGCGAAGACCATGAAGCTCGGGGCGGCCATCCACATGAAGCAGCGCGAGCCGGGGCCGGACGAGGCGAGGATCGCCACGCCCGGGTGGGCGCTCGACCGGGCTCGCCAGGTGGGCGAGGAGATGGTGACGGCGATCGCGGCACGCGGTGTGCGCGTCATCGGAAACCTGGCGACGCTGGCCGAGCCACAGCCGGGACGCCCGGTCGACCAGGAGCCCGTGGGCCCGGTGCTGGTCCCCCCCCGCGTTGCGGCGGAGATGGCCCTCGGCGTCCTGATCGCGAGCGGCATCGTGCACGCGGACGGATCGCGGGCGACGGCAGGCCCCATCTGGGTCGAGCCTGTCGAGGTTGCGCGCGTATCCACGTGGAAACTCGCCGAGATCGTGGCGAGGCGCGCCCAGGGCTCGGTGGCGCGGAAGGTCCGCGGCCCACGGCGACGCCGGTCGAACCCGATCGACTAGATCAGCCGGGCGGATCGCCCCGCCGCGAGCGCTCCGCCGATCGCCGGTTCAGGTAGAACCCGATCGCACGGGCGCCGACCAGGCCAGCAGCGAGCACGGCAAGCCCCCCGTGCGGCATGCCCCAGCCCGTCTCGTTCACCAGCAGCCACTCGGCGGGATCCTGGCCCGTGGCGACCGATGCCGGTCGGCGCCGCTTCCGGAGGGACATCCTCGTCTTCTGACGCATCGCTGCCTCCCTTGCCGGGACACGCCCGGTCTCCGAAGAGGAGACGTCCCAGGATCGGCCGCGTTACGGAGCGGCGGCGCGGCCCGCCATCCGGCCCGTGCCCAGGCGTCTCGGACGTTCAGTCGCCCAGCCGCTCCTCGAGCAGGGAACGGATCGCCGCGACGGCCTCCTCCACGCTCGTTGTCGCCGTGTCGACGACGAGGTCGGCATCCGCGGGCTCCTCGTAGGGCGACGAGATCCCCGTGAAGTCCGCGACCTCACCCGCCCGGGCCCGTGCATACAGCCCCTTGCGGTCGCGGGCCTCGCAGATCTCGAGCGGGGTGCTGACCCAGACCAGCAGGAATGCGCCGTGCGCCTCGGCCATCGCCCGCACCCGCGCCCGGGACCGGGCGAACGGGGCGATCGGTGCGGCGATCGCGACACCCCCGTGCCGGGCGACCTCCGCCGCCACCCAGCCGATCCGCTCCACGTTGCGCTCGCGCGAGGCTGCGTCGAAGCCGAGCTCCGCGGAGAGATGCTGACGCACCTCGTCGCCGTCGAGGAGCGTCACGGCTCGAGGTCCGCCGTCGGCGAGGTCCTCGGCAAGGACCCGCGCGATCGTGGACTTGCCGGACCCGGACAGGCCCGTGAACAGGATGACGGCGCCACGGAGCGGGGCCGTGACACCAATCCGCAGGACCTCCGCCGCGGACGCCTCGGGGTACACGTCGTGCACGGCCGACCCGCGCAGGCCCGCGAGCGACACGATGCGGCCTCGCTCGGCCTGGCTGCGCATCCCCGACAGGCGGACGGACCCGGACGCACCGTAGGCGCCGAGCATCGCCGGGAGGTCGAAGGGCACCTCCGTCCCGCCCCAGGACGCCGGCCACGGGACCACCACGGTCACCACGCCGGTAGCCGGCCGGTGTGCACGCAGCGCCTCCGCCAGGGCGAGGGCCGTCCGTGTCATCCCTGCCCAGCCCACCGTGCCCGGCGCACGCGGGCGTCGCGACACCGGGATGGCAACGAGCACGACCCCCGCGCCCGCGGCGTCCACGGCGGCGGCGGCATGATGGAGGTCCGCCCGCGTCGGCACGTCGTCGACCACCACGCCAAGGACGGGACGGCCGCCTGCCGCGGCCGCCAGGCGCTCACGCGAGGCGGCGGGTGTGATCCTTGTTCCGGGGTCCCAGTGCGGGCCACCATGTCGGGCGAAGGGCTGCAGGGCCTCCAACTGGAGCGAGGAACGAGACGCCGGCAGGAGGGCGAGGGGCGTGTTCTCGGCGTCGGTGAAGACCACGTCCTCCTCCGCCCCTACCGCGGCCGCGGGAATCGGGAGTCCCGGGATCGCATGGCCAAGGGCCAGCTCGAGGACGTCCAGGCCGTCTTCGTCGAGCACCACGGTCCGGGTTGTCATCGGGTGGCCTCCGGCATGTCGGTGAGGTTCGGGCACGGCGAGGGATCGGGCGGCAGCGGGTCTCGAGCCGCCAGCGATCGCGCGATTGCCATCCTGAGCGCCCGCGATCCGCGCGCGCGCCGCCGGCAGCGGCGCGCGCGCATGCGCTGCCGGGCTCGGAAGGTGAACACCATGCGCGGATGATAACTTCGCTCCCGCCGCCCAAGACCCCAGCGGGTCGCGCGGCGCGGAGAACCCGGGCGAAGCAGGTGGGCGGATGACGGCAGGCAGGCCTTGACGACGAGCGAGCGGATGGACGGTCCCCTCGTCCCGCAGGCAGCACGATCCGACGATGCACGCCTCGCCGCCGCCCTGGCCACCGGAGCCGGCGAGATCCTGATGGGCCTTCGCGCCCGGGCGGACTTGGGGGCTGCACCACGTGACGGCGACGACCTGGGCCGCGCCGGGGACGCCGCGTCGCAGGCCTGGCTCGCTGCCGCTCTCGCCGAGCACCGTCCGGACGACGCGGTGCTGTCCGAGGAGGCCGAGAGCGACCCAGCCCGCCTGGCCGCGCGCCGCGTCTGGATCATCGACCCGCTCGACGGCACCCGCGAGTTCGCCGAGGTGGGCCCGGACGGGATCCGGCGCACCGACTTCGCGGTCCACGTGGCGCTCTGGGAGGCGGGGCGCGGCCTCACCGCCGGCGCCGTGACCCTCCCGGCCAGCGGCCACGCCTACGACAGCGCCACGGTTGACCCGGTGCGGGACGGCGCCGCCCGCGACGTCCTGGCCGGTGCCCGGCCGCTGCGGATCGCGGTGTCCCGCACCCGCCCGCCGGCCATCGTGGGGCATCTCGCGGGGCGCAGCGACGTGGAGCTCGTGGCGTTGGGCTCGACCGGGGTCAAGGTCATGGCCGTGGTCGACGGGAGTGTCGATGCCTACGTCCACGCCGGCGGCCAGTACGAGTGGGACTCGGCGGCGCCGGTTGCCGTGGCGCACGCGGCCGGGCTCCACGCGACGTGCCTCGACGGATCGCCGCTCGTCTACAACCGGCCCGATCCCTGGTCGCCCGACCTCCTGGTCTGCCACCCTGCCCTCGTCGCCCGGCTGCGCAGCCTGCTGGCGGAGGGCGCGTTCGACGACGCCCCGGGAGCACCCGCGTGAAGACGCACTCGCTGAGCCAGCTGCGGGCCCTCGAGGCCGAGAGCATCCACATCTTCCGCGAGGTCGCCGCCGAGATGCAGCGTCCCTGCCTCCTGTTCTCGGGCGGCAAGGACTCCATCGTGATGCTCCACGTCGCGCGCAAGTCGTTCGCGCCCGCGCGCATCCCGTTCCCCGTGATGCACGTGGACACGGGGCTCAACTTCCCGGAGATCCTTGCCTACCGCGACCGCTGGATCGAGAAGCTGGGGCTCAAGCTGGTGGTCGCGTCGGTGCCCGATGCCATCGAACGAGGGTTCGTGCAGGAGGAGCCGAACGGGTCGCGCAACCGCATCCAGACCCCGGTCCTGCTCGAGACCGCCGAGCGCCACCGCTTCGATGCCCTGTTCGGCGGCGCGCGGAGGGACGAGGAGAAGGCCCGGGCCAAGGAGCGCGTCTTCTCGTTCCGCGACGAGTTCGGCCAATGGGATCCCAAGAGCCAGCGACCCGAGATCTGGAGCCTGTACAACGGCAAGGTCCACCTGGGCCAGAGCATCCGCGTGTTTCCGCTGTCCAACTGGACCGAGCTCGACGTGTGGACGTACATCGCCGCGGAGGAGATCGAGATCCCGGAGCTCTATCTCGCCCGGGAGCGCGAGGTGGTGGAGCGTGGCGGGATGCTGTACGCGGTGAACGAGTTCACCCCGCTGCGCGACGGCGACACGGGCCGCACCCTCCGCGTCCGCTATCGGACGGTCGGCGATGCCAACCTGACCGCCGCCGTCGAATCCGACGCGGACACCATCGAGAAGATCGTCGACGAGATCGCCGTCGTCCGGATCACGGAGCGCGGTGCCACCCGGGGTGACGACAAGACCAGCGAGACCTCGATGGAAGACCGCAAGAAGGAAGGCTACTTCTGATGCCGATGGACCTTCTCCGGTTCGCCACTGCCGGGTCCGTCGACGACGGCAAGAGCACGCTCATCGGGCGCCTGCTCTACGACAGCAAGTCGCTGTTCTCGGACCAGCTCGACGCGGTCGAGCGGGTCAGCCGCGACCGCGGCAACGACTACACCGACCTCGCGCTCCTGACCGACGGCCTGCGGGCCGAGCGCGAGCAGGGAATCACGATCGACGTCGCCTACCGCTACTTCGCGACGCCGCGCCGCAAGTTCATCATCGCGGACACCCCCGGGCACATCCAGTACACCCGCAACATGGTCACCGGAGCCTCCACGGCGGACGTGGCGCTGATCCTGCTCGACGCCCGCAAGGGCATCACCGAGCAGAGCCGCCGCCATGCCTTCCTGGCCACGCTGCTCGGGGTGCCGCACGTGGTCGTGTGCGTCAACAAGATGGACCTCGTGGACTTCGACGAAACGGTGTTCGAGGCCCTCCGCGAGGAGTTCTCGGAGTTCGCGACGCGGCTCCGGGTCCGCGACATGACGTTCATCCCGGTGTCCGCGCTCCAGGGCGACAACGTGGTGACACGCTCGGAGCGGATGCCGTGGTACGACGGCTCGCCGCTCCTGTCGCACCTCGAGCGCCTCCACGTCGCCTCCGACCGCAACTTCGTGGACGTGCGCTTCCCGGTCCAGTACGTGGTCCGGCCGCAGAGCTACGACGTCCTCGACTACCGGGGCTACGCGGGCACCGTCGCGTCCGGCGTCCTCAAGCCCGGCGACCGGATCGTGGCCCTGCCGTCCGGCCTCGAGTCCACGATCGCGTCCATCGACACGGCCGACGGACCCGTCCCTGAGGCCTTCCCGCCCATGGCGGTGACCATCACCCTCACGGACGAGATCGACATCTCGCGCGGCGACATGCTCTGCCGGCCGAACAACATGCCCACCGTGTCGCAGGACATCGATGCCCAGGTCTGCTGGATGGACGAGAGCGCGACGCTGGTGCCGGGCCGCAAGTACGCGATCAAGCACACCACGCGCTGGGCGCGGGCCGTGGTCAGGGAGCTGGACTACCGCATCGACGTCAACACGCTCCACCGCGACGAGTCCGCGACGGAGCTCGCGCTCAACGAGATCGGGCGGGTGCAACTGCGGGTGACGCAGCCCCTGTTCGTGGATCCCTACGTCCAGAACCGGCAGACGGGATCGTTCATCCTCGTGGACGAGGCCTCGAACAAGTCGGTCGCCGCGGGGATGATCGGCCGCACCCACCAGGGCGGCTGACCCGGGGCGTGCGACGTCGCCCCGGACCTGGCACCGCCGACGAGAACCCGGGCCTCAGAGCCTCGCCCGGACCGCCGCCATGAGCTCGCGGTGCCGGGTGACCCTGGGCATCGCCAGCTTCCCGAGGTCCGCGAAGGCCATGTGCGCCCGAATCGCCTCCGTGAACGCATCCGGGAAGCCCGGGTTCGCGGCCGACAGGGGCTCGAACCCGTCCTCCCACCACAGCCCGAGAATGCGCAGCGTCCCGGTCTTGCGGTCGATCCGCGGCTCGATGCGCCCCACGAAGCGATCGCCGTAGAGCAGCGGCAGCACGTAGTAGCCCCAGCGGCGCTTCGCGGCCGGGACGTAGACCTCCCAGCGGTAGTCGAACTCCCACAGGCGGAGGAGCAGGTCCCGGTCCCAGGCCAGCGGGTCGAGGGGTGCCAGGAACGCGGCGCCGGCTCCGTCCATCGGCAGCCCGGCGGCCACCTCCGCCTCGACGGCGTCCAGCAGCGGCACCTCGTCCGCCCACCACGAACCGCGAGCCCTTGAGCCCCTCGACGGCCACCGGGACGATCGCCCCCGTCGCCACCAGCTCGTCGCGCAGCGACGTCCGCATCGCCGCGTCGCCGGTCCCCGCCCAGAGGGTGCCCTCTCCAGTGGCGCCCAGGAGGCCGTTCCCTCGATAGCGGGACAGCAGCTTGTGTCTCCGCTGCTCGCGCTCGGGGCGGCGCTCCGCAAGCAGGTCCGCTGGAAACAGCCGCTCCACCAGGTCGTACACGCGCCGGTTGCCCTCGCGGCGCTCGATGCCCAGGATCCCGGCCTCCCCGAGCGCCTCGAGGATCGCCCGGACCTGGTTCGTGGGCCGCCAGTACCAGTCGATGGCCGCCCGCGGCTTCACGTCCGTGGACGACAGTGGTCCGTCGACCCGAATCCGCGCGAGGAGCTCCTCCACGAGCGGCGCGTGCTCGTCGAACGGGCCGCCCGTGTGCTCCGCGTGCATCCGGTCCCAGGTGATCCGGTACCACGGCAGCTCGGCTGTCGGCACCAGGGAGAGCATCTTGTTGAAGGTCTCGTACAGGACCCGGTCCCGGTAGAGCAGGCCGTCGGTCCAGGTGCGGCGGTAGCCGGCGACGCGGGAGAGGAGCGTCAGGTCGTGGTTGCGGCCCGCGACCTCGAGCGGGTCGAACTGGAGCGAGCCCAGGCGGTCGACCACGCGCATGACGGACGCGGGCTCGGGCGGGCAGCGAGCGCGGCGGCGCGAGCAGGTGGCGCCGGACGAGAAACCGACGCGCGGTCGCGGCCGAGACGGATCGATGATGGCTCACGCGACGGAGGGTACCGGCCCAGCGCCGACGGGGATGGTCAGGTGGCCGCGGCGAGAGCCCCGGCGGCCGCCGGCGCCTCGCCGGCCTCCTCGGGCTCGGGCGGGAGGCCGGCCTCGTCGATCGCGGCGATGACCAGCCGCCAGGTCGCCGCCACGATCGCCGCGACCGGGACGACCAGGAACATGCCCAGGATCCCGGCGATCTCGTTCCCCACGGGGATCGCCATGAGCACGATCGCCGGGTGGAGCGACAGGCTCTTGCCGTACACCAACGGCGTGACGAAGTTGCCCTGGGCGATGTTGAACACGACCGTGTACACGAGCATCAGGACGATGTCCGACGTGTCCCCGACCGCGATCGCCACCAGCAGCGCCAGGGCCGTGGCCAGGAGGTTGCCGACATACGGGATGAACCCGAAGAAGAACCCGATCACGGCGATGGGGAGCGCGAGCGGCAGGCCGAGGACCACCATCATCAGGCCGCTGGTGATGCCGCCGAACGCCGAGATGATCGCCGTCCCGTACATGTAGCCCGCGAGAACGGTCACTGCCCGGCGGCCCGCCTCGGCCATGGGCGCCCGGCGGCCGGCGGACAGCCGGTCCATCGCCCCTTCCCACCAGGCACCCCCGTCGCGCAGGAAGAAGAAGGTCATGAGGAGCGCCAGCACGAGCGCGATGGCGAACGCGGCCAGGTCGAGGAACAGGGCGGCCAGCTGACCCTGCAGCGAGGCGCCGGCCTCGGCCACGAGGTGGGCGAGCCAGATGAGATCCAGGCTCGACGCCCCGGCGGCCGCCGTGTCGATCACCGCCCGCAGCGGCCCGAGGGTCATCGCCAGGGCGGCGAGGCAGATCACCAGGATGATCGCGGTCGACCCGGCGATGACGGCGGCCGCGGCCGATCCCCGGCCCCACCCGCGTACCGCCAGCCGGCCGACCGCCGGCAGCAGCGTGGCCGCGGCGACGACGGCGATCACAGCGGGGACCACGACGGTGGGGATGCGGACGACCACCGCGATGGCCACGCCGACGAGGGCCGCCAGGATCAGGGTTCGCCACGACCACTGGGCGACACGGTCCAGCCAGACGGGAACGCCTTCCGGGAGATCGGGTTGCGGAGACAATGCACCGGCGTCGGCGTCGAAGGTCCCGGCAGGCCCGAGGTCCAGCACCACGACCACGGAGCGCGAGACGGCGAGGCCGAAGACGGTCACGGGCAGCAGCGCGAACAAGCCCAGGATGCCGAACAGGGCGAGGCCGGCAGGGATCGCGACGAGGACGATCACGGGGTGGGGGTCGATTCGCCGGTTCATGGCCGTGGACTCGAGCAGGCGCGTCGTGATGAGCCACCCGGCGACCAGCGCGAGGATCACGGCGACGGCCACCACCGGTCCGCCGAGCGCGAAGACCGCGAGCGCGATGATGGCCCCGCCCACGATGGCCCCGAGGTAGGGTACGAACCCCGCGACGAACGCCACGCAGGCGAGTGCGCCGGCCAGCGGCACCCCCGCCACCCCGAGCAGGACGCCGACGACGATCCCGTCCACGGCGGCCAGCAGGGCCGTCCTGCGCACGTACCAGGCGACGCGGTACAGGCCGTCCCATGCGCTGGCGGTGACCGCCTCGACCTGCCAGGGACGTAGCGAGCGCATCAGCGATGCCCAACCGCGGTCGCCGTCGGCGAGCAGGAAGAACGTGAGGAACGTCCCGAGCACGATCACGGTGCCCACGGTGACGAGCGTGCCGACGACGGCGCCCAGATCCGGCGTGATGCTCGCGGACACGGACGCCGCGACGTGGTCGAGGAACTGCGACGCGCTCTCGGGCGCCCCCATCTCCGCCAGCTGGTTTCGGATGCCCGCGATCCCCAGCTCGACCGCGGCTCCCACGGCTTGCAGGTCCGGCACCAGGAGCACGAACAGCAGGACCGTCACGCCCACGATCAGGATGGCAGCCGCGCCGAAGGTGATCGCGGCGGCGACCGTCCGTGAGCGGCCGGCGGCTCGCAGCCGGAGCGCCGTGGGGGCGAGGGCGGCCGCAAGAACCATCGAGACGAGCGTCGCGGTCACCGACACGGGGATCGTGGCCACGACCAGGCCGGCGACGACCGCAACCCCCACGACCGCGAGGACGCGCCAGCCAACGGCCCCCGAGCGCACGAGCCAGCCGGGGACGAGCACCGGCACGCGGCCTTCCATCAGGCGCGGCCGCCGATCGAGACCAGGGGCGCCATGACGGCGGCGCTCACCCGCATCGGCGGCTGGCTGCCACAGGTGATCCCTGCCCTGAGGTGTTTCAGCTCCCCTTGACGTACACCAGTGTCGTCTTGCCCCCGGAGTCCCACAGCTGCAGGTTGCCGTCGGCCAGCAGCGCGGCCTTGTCCAGGACGGCGAGGGCGGTCAGGTACGCGGTCTCCACCGAGGCCATCGGCTCCTCGCAGGCCATCTGGGTCTGCGAGATCGCGCTCAGGGTGAAGCTGTCCCCGTCGAGGGTGTACCCGGCGTTGAAGGTGTTGCAGCCGGCGCGGCCGCTCATCGTGTCGGCGGTGAACTCCGCGGTGGGCGTGACCGACGAGGGAACCGTCACGACGACCCCGTCGGGCGACAGGTACTTGATCAGGACCCATCTCGTCCCGGCCAGCTCCAGGGGGCCACTGGGCACAGGCGTTGGCGTCGGGGAGGCAGAGCCGCACGCGCTGACTGCGAGCGCCATCGCGGCGAACAGCACGAGGACCAGCCGGCTCGCGTTCCGGTAGCGGGTGGCGGGATGCATCGGATCCTCCAGGCGGTGGCTCGGGCCCGGTGAGGTGACGGAGCCGCGGGCGTCGCGATCCTACTCCACGCAGGGCTGGCGTCGCTCGGCCCGCATCCGGTGGGCTTCACCACCTGAACTCGCGATCCGATGTATGGTCTGCGCCGAACCATCAGGTCACACCAAACAATTTGGCAACACCAAAGGAACTAGAGCCATCAGTCAAGACCATCGCGCGGGCGTCGTCGACCAGGTCATCGCGGGCTACGAGGCCCTCATGCAGCGCCTCGCCGAGAGCCACGAGCCGGAGTTCCTGGAGATCGACATCACGATGCCCCAGGCCAAGCTCCTCTACCTTCTCGGCGCCTCAGGCGAGCTCCACATGTCCGACATCGTGGCGCGCCTCGGCGTGTCCCTGTCCACCGTCAGCGGTCTGGTGGACCGCGTCGTGGACCACGGCCTCGCGACCCGTCGCGAGGACCGCGCAGACCGCCGCCAGGTCCTCGTGGCCCTGACTCCGCAGGGCGCCGAGTTCGTCGACCGCTTCCGCGAGCTCAACGCGCGCCAGATGCGCGAGCTGCTCGCCGTCCTCGACGACGCCGACCTGGCCAGCGTGCGGGACGCCCTCGCGGCGCTCGCGCGGGCCGCGGTCCGCCTTGCTCCCTCCGATCGGTCCGCTCCAGAGCGCACCCCGTCTGTCCAGCGAAAGGATCCCGCATGAGTCGCCTGTCCGAGTTCGCCGTCGCCAAGCGGAGCGTCACGCTCCTGCTGGCGGGGGCGGTGTTCATCGCCGGTCTCCTCGCCTGGGGCGGTCTCAAGCAGGAGCTCCTGCCGGACATCGAGTTCCCGGTCATCACCGTCATCGCGCCGCTACCCGGCGCCGGCGCCGCGGACGTCGCGGAGCAGGTGACCAAGCCCATCGAACGTGCCATCTCCGGCGTTCCGCGCCTCGAGTCGCTGCAGTCCACATCCGCGAACTCGCTGTCGCTGGTCGTGGCGCAGTTCTCCTTCGGGTCGGACGTGAAGGAGATCCGCGCCACCATCGAGCAGAACCTGCAGAACGCCGGGCTGCCCCAGACGGTGAGTCCGCAGGTGACCGCCCTCAACATCAACTCGTCCCCGGTGATCATCGCGTCCATCGCCGCCAAGTCCGAGGACGGGCTGAACAAGGCGGCGGCGATCACCAAGACGGAGATCGAGCCCGCGCTGCTCGGCATCGAGGGGGTCGGCAGCGTCGACGTCACCGGTGGCGAGGAGCAGCAGGTCCTGATCACGCTCGACCCGGACAAGCTCACGGCGAACGGGATCTCGGTCGGGCAGGTCACCGGTGTGCTCGCGGCCAACAACCTGACCTTCCCGTCCGGCCAGATCACCACCGAGACCGACAAGATCCCCGTCTCCACGATCGGCCGCATCGGCGGCGTCGAGGAGATCGAGTCGATGGTGGTCGGCGTGGCCTCCACCTCGCCGTTCCAGGGTGGCGGTGCCCCCGCGGGTGCTGGCTCGGGCACCGCGCCCGGCGGTCAGCCCGCGGCGTCCGGTCAGCCGGCCGCGTCGGGCCAGCCCGCTGCCTCCGCCGCCCCTGGCGCTTCCGCCGCGCCGGACGCTTCGGCCGCGCCCGTCATGCCCCCGCCGGCCCCCAAGCCGGTCACCATCGGCGACCTCGGCACCGTCGAGCTCACCGGCGTCTCGACCACCGGCTATGCGCGCACGAACGGCCAGCCGTCCCTCTCCCTTTCGGTCTCGAAGACGTCGGATGCCAACACGGTGTCCGTTGCGGACGAGGTCACGACAACCCTCAACGACCTCGGCGCCAAGTACTCCGACGACGTGACCATCACGGTCGTCTCGGACCTGTCCACCTTCATCGAGGAGTCCCGCGACGGCCTCGTGAAGGAGGGCGGGCTCGGCGCCCTGTTCGCCATCCTCACGATCTTCCTGTTCCTGTTCAGCATCCGCTCAACGATCGTCGCCGCGGTCAGCATCCCCCTGTCGATCCTGGCGGCGCTGGTCGTCATGCAGCTGACCGGCATCACCATCAACATCATGACCCTGGGCGGCCTCGCCGTCGCCGTCGGACGTGTCGTCGACGACGCCATCGTCGTCCTCGAGAACATCTACCGCCACCGCGCCCTGGGCGAGGACAGGCTCACCGCGTCCATCGAGGGACCGAAGGAGGTCGCGGGCGCCATCACGGCCGCCACCATCACCACGGTGGGCGTGTTCCTGCCGCTCGGGTTCGTCGGCGGCCTCGTGTCCCAGTTCTTCCTGCCCTTCGCGCTCACGGTCACCTTCGCGCTCCTCGCCTCGCTGGTGGTCGCCCTCACCGTCGTGCCGGTGCTCGCGTACCTGCTGATCGACAAGGTCAAGATCAATGTCGACGAGGACGGCGAGCCCAAGAACTCCTTCTGGATCAAGGCCTACACGCCCACCATCAAGGGCGTGCTCCGCAACCGCTGGACGGAGGGTGGCGTGGTCCTGGCGGCCCTCGTGCTGTTCGTCGCGACGAGCGCGCTGGCCCCGCTCCTGCCCACCGCGTTCATCAACGCCGGCTCCGAGAAGATCCTCCAGGTCACGGTGGCGCCGCCGCCCGGTACCAGCACGGAGGCCGTCCTCGAGCGAACGAGCGAGGCCGAGCAGATCCTCATCGCCGACCCGAACGTGGTGCTCGTCCAGTCGTCCATCCCAGGCGAGGGCGAGGCCGGGTTCCAGACCATCGCCGCCGCCCAGGGCGGGCGCCCGGCGAACAGCGCCCGGATCACGGTCGTCCTCAAGGACGACGTGGACCTGATCGAATACTCCAAGGTCCTCTCGGACTCGCTCGCGCCCGTCAAGACCGACGGCTTCGACGTTGCCGTCTCCCAGGCGGGCGGGTTCACGTCGAACAACCTCAACGTCATCGTCTCGGGCGAGCTCGCGGCCGACGTTGCCAAGGGCAACGACGCCGTGATGGCTGCTCTCTCCGACAACACCGATCTCCTCAACCTCAAGACCGACCTGTCCAAGGGCACGCCCGAGATCCAGGTCACCCCGGATCCGAACAAGGCGATCGCCGTCGGCCTGACGGCAGCGCAGGTCGCCCAGGAGGTCCGGGCGGCGCTGGTCGGCACCACCGCGACGCGGATCGTGATCGGCGAGAGCGGTGACGCGGTGGATGTCTTCGTCAAGGCGGACCCGGCGAGCGTCGCGTCCGTCGAGGACCTGCGCCAGCTCCCCGTCGGCACCGTCGTCAAGGCGCCGCTGGAGACCGTGGCCACGGTCGAGGACGTCAGCGCGCAGGGCTCCATCACCCGGATCGACGAGTCCCCCGCGGCCTCGATCTCCGCCGAGATCGCGTCCGCGGACACCGGCAAGGTCAGCCAGGACGTCCAGGCCGAGATCGACGCCCTCGTGGCCGACGGATCCATCCCGCAGGGCGTGGACGTCCGGCTCGCCGGCGTCACCCAGCAGCAGTCCGAGGCCTTCGGAGGGCTGTTCGTCTCGATGGGCGTCGCCGTCCTTGTCGTCTACGTCGCCATGGTGCTCACGTTCAACTCGCTGATCACCCCGTTCATCATCCTGTTCAGCCTCCCGCTCGCCACGATCGGCGCCATCACGGCGCTCTACGTCACGGGCCGTCCCCTTGGCGTCAGCGCCCTCATCGGCTTCCTGATGCTGATCGGCATCGTGGTCACCAACGCGATCGTGCTGCTCGACCTGGTCGAACGGCTGCGCTCGCAGGGCATGGCCACCAAGGAGGCGCTCATCGAGGGCGGGCGGACCCGTGTCCGGCCGATCCTGATGACGGCGATCGCGACGATCCTGGCCCTGATCCCGCTCGCGGCGGGCCTCAACCAGGGCTCGATCATCGCCGCGGAGCTCGGCACGGTCGTCATCGGCGGCCTGTTCAGCTCCACCTTCCTCACCCTGCTCGTCATCCCGGTGCTCTACTCGCTGGTCGACGGGCTCAAGGTCCGGCTGAGCCGGAACCCGTCCGATGCGACGCCGGTCGAGCCGGCGGCTCCCCTCGCCCCCGATGCCGGAGCCGCCCCGGCCTGATCCTGATTGCCACCGGCACGGGCGGCCTCGTGCGGCCCGTGGCACCCTAGGGGTCCGGGTACCGCCCGGACCCCGCCCACCACCCCGCCCACTTGACCAAGGAGGCTTCGATGGCGATCACCCGGTTCGCGGAGGCGACCTGGAACGGCGACCTGCTCAACGGGAGCGGCACGCTGAATTACGTCTCGTCCGGTGCGTTCAGCCGCATGCCGGTCACGTGGGCGTCCCGTACCGACGAGCACAACGGGCGCACCAGCCCCGAGGAGCTCATCGCCGCGGCGCACGCCGCCTGCTTCTCGATGGCATTCTCGTCCCGCCTGGCCAAGAACGGCACGCCGGCCACGCGGCTGGACGTCAGGGCCGTGATCACCTTCGACAAGGGCGACGCCGGCTGGAAGATCGCGCGGAGCGACATCACGGTGCGTGGCGAGGTCCCGGGCATCGACGACGCGACCTTCACCAGCCTCGCCGAGGACGCCAAGGACAACTGCCCGGTCTCCGCGGCACTCAAGGGCAATGTCGAGCTCGCGGTGGACGCCAGGCTGGCCTGATCCGGGTCTTCAACGCAGATCCGGCGCCGGGCGCCCTCGCGGGTGTCCGGCGCCGTTCGATTCGGGGGGCGGATCCACCAAGGTGGGCGAGCCCGCGATGCTCCCTACCCGATCGTGAGGACGCGGCGCGGATTCGCGATCGTCAGCTGCTCGATCTCCGCCTCGGAGACGCCCCGCTCGCGGAGACGCGGCAGGAACGTCGTGGACAGGTACGTGTACCCGTTGCCCTCGAAGTGGCGCAGCTGGCTGTTGTGGCACACGTCGTGGCTGAGCAGGACACGATCTGCGTGGCCCCGGTGGAGCAGCTCCAGCAGCAGGTCCATCACCTTCGCCTCGCCGTACTGCTCCATCGGCGTGAACGACATGCCCAGGAAGTCGAACTCGACCGACGCCCCGCGGTTGATCAGGGACAGGTAGTGGTCCAGCACCGGGTAGCTGTCCGCGTGGCCGATCACCACGCGCCCCGGATCCACGCCCTCCTCCTCCAGGATCGTCATCTGGGCGGCGCCCACGTCCGAGAGCACGGCGTGCGTCGAGATCGCGAGGCCGGTGCGGCGCGAGCAGCGCGCAACCGCACGGAAGACCCGCTCCTCGGCCGGCGTGACCCACGGCTTGTCGGTCCCGATCTCGCCCAGGATCCCGATCCGGATCCCGGTCTCCCCCACCCCGACGTTCGCATCGTGGACGAGCTCGTCGGCCAGCGAGTCCACCGAACGCTTCTCGATCAGGGCCTCGGGCGGGTAGTACGCCGTGCGGTACCAGCCCCCGCCCATGACGATGGGCAGACGGCTCAGCTCCGAGATCCGCAGGAGCCAGGCCGGGTTACGGCCGATCCCGGGCAGCGTGAGGTCCGCGAGGGCCGTCCCGCCGACCTCCTTGAACCAGGCCAGCTCCTGGAGGATCACCGGCTCGTCCGGCGTCAGCTCCCAGTAGTCCCAGCGATCCTGGATGTGCCACAGCGCGCACTGGGTGTGCTCGTGGGGAAGGATGAATCCCAGGGTCGAGGGGTCGACCGGGCCCTGGACGGTCATGACGTGCGGCATCTCGCGAGGATGGTAGTCCCGTGCGCTGCGCTCCGTGGCGACCCCGCGACGTCACCCGCGCTACGCTCGGCTGCGCAGCTATGGAGGACGAGATGACCGAGCGACGGGAGACGCCCGTCACGGGTGACGTGATCGAGGACGGTTCGGTCCGGGCCTACGCCTGGGAGTGGACGGAGATCGGGGGTCCGGCCGGCCGCAGCCGGAGTCGCCTGCCATGGTTCGGGATCTTCCTCGTGGTGTTCGGGGTCCTGCTGCTGCTGCGGGCCGTGTTCCCGGCGCTGGAGACCGCGGGGTCGTTGCTGTTCCTCGCCGTGGGCGTGGCATTCCTCGTCTCCTGGCTGGTCAACCGCGGAATGGGATCGCTCTACCTCGGGTCGATCATCGTGGCCCTCGCGGCGCCGGACCTGCTCGTCGCCGCCGGTTTCCCGGACCAGTCCGGGCTCGGGACGCTGTGCCTCGGCCTTGCCTTCCTGTTCATCGCGCTCGTCCGCGGCGTGAGCGGCGGCGGCGTGGGCTGGCAGGCCGGCCTCGGCGCTATCCTCGCCCTGATCGGGGCGTCGAGCTACGTGATCCCTGGCTTCAGCGACTACTTCTGGCCGATCACCCTGGTCGCGCTCGGCGGCTTCCTGCTGGTCCGCGCCTCAACCGCACGGCGCTGAGGACTCGCAGCGCTGTCCGCCGGTCCCGAATGTGACCCAACTGGTCCCGGGGCGAGTGACGGTGGCTGTCCCGGGCCCGGCGATCGGACCATCCATCGCGCTCGACCTACAGGCTGTCCGCTCCGCGATCTCAACCGGCCCGGATGTGCGCCTATTCGTCGTCGTCGTGTCGGCCGGAGGACGAACCATCGTCCAGGGGCGACAAGTGGTCCCCGTGGCGGCCGATCCCGCCGGGCAGCGGAGTCCGGCGGGCGGCGCGGGGTCCTAGGCGCCGTGGCGGCCGATCCCTGCTCGATCCGCGCCGGCGCACCGAGCGGGCCCTGCTCGCGGTCGTCCAGGAGGCCTATGTCGGAGGCATGAGCACGCGCCGGGTCGACGACCTCGTGCGGGCCCTGGGCATCGAGGGCATCAGCCGCAGCGAGGTCAGCCGGATGTGCGCTCCGCTCGACGCCGAGGTGCAGGCCTTCCGTTCCCGGCCGCTCGACGAGACCACGTACCCCTATCTCTGGCTCGACGCCACCTACCTGCGCGTCCGCGAGGGCAGCCATGTCGTGTCGATGGCGGCCCTGGTTGCGGTCGGGGTCGCGGCCAACGGGGAGCGCCGGATCCTGGGCCTCGAGCTGTCGGCGGGCAACGACGAGGGCTCTGCCTGGCCCCGGTTCATCCGCTCGCTCGTCGAGCGCGGCCTGCGCGGTGTCCGCCTGGTCATCAGCGACAGCCATGCCGGGCTCGTCAAGGCCGTCCGCGAGCAGCTTCTGGGCTCCTCCTGGCAGCGGTGCCGGGTGCATCTCACCCGCAACGCCCAGGACCTCGTCCCCCGGAGCGCCCGGAGCATGGTCGCGTCGGCGATCCGGCTCGTGTTCGAGCAGCCCAACGAGGAAGCGGCCCGCCGCCAGCTCGACGCCGTGATCGACACCGTCGCCCCGCGCTTCCCCAGGGTCGCCGACCTGCTCACCGATGCTGAGCCCGACCTCCTGGCGCACTTCGCGTTCCCCGAGACCCACCGCCGCCAGATCCGGAGCACCAACCCGCTCGAGCGGCTGAACAAGGAGATCAAGCGCCGCACCGGGGTCGTCGGGATCTTCCCCAACCGGCAGAGCGTCATCCGCCTCGTCGGGATGATCCTCGCCGAGCAGGACGACGAGTGGCAGGACGGGCGGCGCTACTTCCGGCCCGAGACCATGGCGCTCATCGACGCCGGCCCAGCACCCGAGGAGGTGATCCCGACCCTGCTGCTCGCGAGCTGAAACATCAGGCGCGAGGACGACGCGCTGTTACACCACGTGCTGGGACTTGACCCGCCGGATCTTGGGCGCCGTGGCGCCGCCGGGTCCTGGGCGCGTTTCGGCAGGTCCGGCGGGCGGCCCATTCATCGCCCGCGATCGATGGATCGTCCGTCCGGTGGCACCGTGTGGCCTATAGCTGCGTCGCCTGAGCCGGGCCGTGTCGCCAGGCGGACATGCCAGCGTCCGTCGGCGACAAATGGACCCCCGGGCGGCCGGCCGTTCCCCCCTGGGGACACGACCTCCCCCCGGCAGGCCGGCCAGTCACCCGGGCGGGTGGCCACTCGGCGCGCTCGGGGTCCCGTGGTCCCGCTCGGCGCGGCGAAGCCGCCGCGGGAGCCGCCGGGTCGTCAGGCAGGCGCGACTCCGCCCAGGCCCGCGACGGCCCGATCCAGCGCGTCGCCCAGTCCAACGGCGATCCGCGCCAGCTCGTCGTCCGTGACCACGAACGGCGGCCCCAGCACGACGACGTCGCCATTCGTGCCGTCCGCGTTCCCAGTCCCCGAGTAGAGCAGCAGCCCCTGGTCGCGCGCGATCCGCACGACGGACTCGATCAGCTTCGCGGCACGCGGGAACGGCGCCTTCGAGGCCCTGTCGCGGACCAGCTCCACGCCCACCAGCAGACCCAGGCCACGGATGTCGCCCACGGCGTCGTGATCCCCAAGGCGCGCGCGCAGGAGCTCCAGCAGCCGCTGGCCCTTGACGGCCGACGCCTCGACCAGTGACTCGGTCTCCAGGATCCGGAGCACCTCGCGGGCCACGGTCGCCGCCGCCGGCTGGTGCGAATAGGTGAAGCCGTGGACGAAGCCACCGCCGCGCCGCACGTCGTCCCAGACACCACCGGATGCCGCCACGAACCCGAACGGCCAGTACCCGGACGTGGCGCCCTTGGCCGCGACCAGCATGTCCGGCCGGACGCCGTAGTGGTCCATCCCGAACCATGCCCCAGTGCGTCCGAACCCGGTCATGACCTCGTCGGCGATCAGGAGCACGCCGTGCCGACGGCAGACCTCCGCGATGGCCGGCCAGTAGCCCGCCGGCGGCTCCACGGCGCCCAGTGTGGCACCCACGATCGGTTCGCCCACGAAGGCAGCCACGTTGGACGCGCCGGCCTCGACGATCGCGGTCTCGAGCTCCGCGGCCAGTTCACCGGCGGTTCGCAGGGCCTGGGAACCGGGCTCTCCCCCCCGGTACGGGTACGCGGCGGAGACGTGCCGGAACCTGCCCAGCCACGGCTCGTAGGGCCGGCGGAGTGGCTTGCGGCCCGACAGGTCCAGCGCCCCCAGCGTGTTGCCGTGGTAGCTCCCCCAGCGCGCGAAGACCATCCGGCGGTCCATCTCGCCGCGGGCGAGCTGGGTGGCGCGGGCCAGCTTGAGGGCGCTCTCGATGGCTTCCGACCCACCCGACACCGGGTACAGGTACGGCTCGTCCACCGGAAGGCGCTCGCCGACCTCGGCCGCGTACCGCTCGAGCGGCTCGTTGGTGAAGGCGGAACCATGCGCATATGACAGGCGTCCGGCCTGCTCTGCCAAGGCATCGGCGATCTCGCGCCGGCCGTGGCCGACGTTGACGACCACGGCGCCTCCGGCCGCGTCGAGATACTCGCGACCGTCGGCATCGACGATGGTTGAGCCGCGCGCGGCGACGGCGACGGGCGGGTCCGGGACGGTGGACCGGCGAAAGACGTGGCCGCTCATGGATGGCGCTCGGCGTGCGGGGTGGGTCACGCACCGATTGTAGTCTCGGGGCGGCAGCCACCCGACCCAGCCGCGCAGGGAGCCGCAGCGCGGCCGGGCGTCGGATCGGGGCAGCGGGCTCGGGTCCGCTGCCACGTGCGAAGTGCTAGATGCGACCCCTGGGCACGGTGCGCCAGTAGGTCTTGTTGAACACGACCTTGCCGATGTGCCACATCCGGTTGGGCTTGGGCGGCTTCGGCGGGTTGTCGTAGTCGAACTGGAGGAGGGTTCCCTTGCCGTCGCCGACCTCGAAGAAGCACATGACCTTGCCGGTGTAGCTCGCGTCCTTGCCCTCGGGCTCGCGGCCCTGCACGGCGGCGGCGACACGCTCGGCGACGATCGGCGCCTCGAAGTGGGCCGTGGAGCCGGCCTTGGACAGCGGCAGGTCCGTCGCGTCGCCCAGGGCGTAGACGTTCGGGAAGCGCGTGATGTCCTCGTCGGCCTGGCCCGGCGCCGGCTTCGCGACGGTCTTCACCTGGAGGGTGTGGCGGTCGGTCGGCAACCAACCGGACTTCGGGGCGAGGCCGGAGTCGATGACGACCTGGGCGCCCCTGTGCGGCGGCACGCAGATCAGCAGGTCATAGGGATGCTCCTCGAACGCGTCGGTGATCACCACCTTGCGCTCGGCGTCGATCTCGGCGACGCCCGCCAGGAGCTCGAGCCCGATCCCCTTCTCGGCGAAGATCGGGGTCGCCATGTCCGAGACGCTCTCGATGGTGAACGCCCGGTTGATCGGCGAGAGGAAGGTCAACTCGGTCTTGTCGCGCAGGCCGCGCTCGCGCAGCTCGGACTCGACCAGGAACGCGACCTCGAGCGGCGCCGGCGGGCACTTGTACGGGATGCCGGCGATGCCGATGACGATCTTGCCGCCCTCGAAGGCGTCGAGCGCCGTCCGGAGCTTCGCCGCAGCCTCCGCGCTGTAGAAGTGATGCGCCTCGGTCTCGAAGCCCGGGAGCTCCTCGGGCAGGATGCGTGCGCCCGTGGCGATCACCAGCTGGTCGTAGACGAGGTCCGTGCCGGCGCCCAGCGTGACCGTCTGAGCCTCGGTGTCGATGTTGGTGACCGTGTCGACCACCAGCTCGACGTTCTTGTCGAGGAGGCTGCGCTCCGGCCGGACGAGCTTCTCGGCATGCTCGCCGCCCATGGCGATGTACATGTAGCCGGGCTGGTAGGCGTGGGCGCCGGTGGCGTCGACCACGGTCACCCGAGCCTCGCCATTCGAGATCTCGTGCTTGAGCTTGCGGGCAGTGAGGTTGGCGGTGAGGGTCCCGCCGACGCCGCCACCGAGGACGACGACGCGCTGCATCGTCGTTACCTGACCTTCTCGACGACGATCTCGTCGTAGCCGTCACGGGCGAACACGCCGATCAGGTTGTGGCCCGCCTTGCCGACCCACTTGGGGATGTCGGTCTTGGAGCCGTTGTCGGTGGTGAGGACGGCGACGACATCGCCCACCTCGGACTCCTTCATGCCCCGGATGAGCTCCATGAGCGGGCCTGGGCAGAAGCTCCCGCGCGCGTCGATGGTGCTGGTGATGGGCGGGAGAGCGGTATCGGTCATGACGGGTACTCCAGGTGTGCTGCGGGACGCGGCGGGCGGCGGGGAGACGCCACCCGCGTAGGGGTGGTGCTAGATGAAGATCGGCTTGGCGCCCTCGCCAACGAACCCCAGGTACGTCGCGGCCCCAACGGGCTCGCCCATGCCGTCGATGAGGTCCTCGTACTTGATGCCGAACATGTCCATCGTCATCTGGCACGGGATGAACTCGACGCCCATCAGCTGGGCCATCTCGAGCAGCTCGGCCGGCGAGGCGACGTTGTACTGCTTGGCGAGCTTGCGCATCATCCAGGGGCCCATGCCCAGGAAGTTCATCTTGCTCAGCTTGCGGTGGGAGATGCCCGGGCGGGACATGATGGACAGCATCTTCTGCATCCAGTTGTCGCCCGTGACCCGCTTCCCGGGCTTCACGAAGGTCTGGAGGCCCCAGAAGGTCACGAAGACCTTGGTGGGCATGCCCATCGCGCCGGCCGTCGAGGCCAGGATCATGGCGGCCCAGGTCTTCTCCAGGTCGCCGCTGTAGCAGATGAAGGCGAGCCCGTTGTTCATGCTCTCGGGCTCGGCGGCCGGCTCGGGGACCGGCAGGGTCTCGGGGGCGACTGGCGTTTCTGTGAGCATCATGGTTCGCTGCCTACTTCTTCTGGAGGACGAAGCGGAACACGCCCGCGTCCGAGGACTGCTCGATGATCGCGTTGCCGGTCGTCTTGGACCAGGCGGCGAAGTCCTTCACGGACCCGGCATCGGTGGCCAGGACCTCGACGGTCTGGCCCGAGGCGAGGGCCTTGACGGCCTGCGCGGTCTTGACGATCGGCATGGGGCAGTTGAGCCCGCGGGCATCGACCTGCTGGTCGGCCATGGTGGTGGTTCCCTTTCTAGATGAAGACGATCTGGCCGTCGCCGGCGTTGAGGTAGAAGGCCGTGACGCCCTCCGTGCCGTCGACGAGCGGATCGAGATCGGACTCCTCGAGACCGAGGACGTCCATCGACAGCGAGCAGGCCTGGATGTCGACCCCGCCCAGCTCTTTGGCCATGCGGAGGGTGTCCGCCCAGCTGGCCTGCCCGGCCTTGGAGATGGCGTCCACCCTGGCGCGGCCCTCGGCGCCGGCCTCGGGGACGAGCCCGTGGTCACCATCGATCTTGGCCTTGCTGAACGCGTCGAGCGCCCAGTACTGGAGGAAGATGTTGACCGGCTTCCCCAGGGCGGCGGCGCCAGCGGTCATGACCGCGAGGGCCTGCAGCTTGTCATCCGTGCCCGAAAAGGCGACGAAGTTGATCGATTCGTCCATGTGCCCTCCTCGGGCGTCTACTGGATCTCCACGAGCTCAGTGGCGGCCTGGTCGACAAGCGACAGGCGGCCGAGTCTGCTGAGGCGGCGCTGGAGGACGCCGCGCATGACGGCGCAGGCGGTGATGACGTCCGGATCGGTGAGGCGATACCGAACCTCGCGACCGTCGCGTTCCGCTTCGACGATCCCCGCGTTCCGGAGGACCGACAGGTGCTGGGAGACGTTGGGCTGGCTGGCACCGATCTCCTCGGCGAGCCGGCCGACCTCGCACGGCCCCTCGGCAAGGCGGTGGATGATCTCCAGCCGCCGGGGGTTTGCGAGCGTCCTCAGGACATCGGCCTGCAGGATCGTGATCTCGTCCATGGGTGCAATCATCAACGTATTCGAAGATGCGCATGAGTGCCAAGTGTCACGACTGGGCGGGACCTTGGGCAGGGACGACCGGGGACGGCCCGGGCTGGTTGCGTGTGGCTGGAGCCGTCCGGTCACACGCAACCCACTACCCCACCCGGGGCCAGAGTCCCCCGGTTCCCGCCATCCAGTCCGCGATCCGATCGCAGGCCGCGTCAAGGTCGCCGTCGGACATGTCCAGCTCGAGTACCGGCAGGATCGACTCGGACGCGAGCCGGCGCAGCAGGTCCTGCTCCCGCCGGAAGACGTCGAGGTCGTCGTACTGCGACGGCTTGCCGGACACGAGGAGCCGTGCGGTCCGAGCTTCCTTCCAGGTTCCCTCGCGGCGCGTGCACAGGACAAGGTGCACGTCCAGCCTGCGCAGCCGCTCCTCCAGCGCACGGAAGTCCAGGTCCAGGCCATGCTCGGCGAGCTGGTAGGCCCGGGCCGAGAGGTGGAACCGGTCGACGATCCAGGAGTAGTGCGGCTGGAGCTCGATGAGCCTGACCCAGGCGTCGAACACGGCCATCGCCCGTTCCTGCTCCTCGCCGCCCGGCTCGAAGTTGATGGGCCCACGGCCCCAGGGGAACGGCGTGAACCCGCACCACTCGGCGGAGATCAGGGGCGAGTGGTAGCGGTAGCGTCGCGGACCGACGATGCGCGGGTGCTCGTTGAGCGCGAACGCGAGGTCCGTCTTGTGGGTGAGGCGCGTCCCCTCGAGGATGATCTTGGGCGTGAGCTTCGGCACGCTGGCAATGTACGCCCACCGGCGTCGAGCGAAGGGACCATCGGGCCGGATTGTGGGCGCCGGATGCCTCTGGCCCCTGCGGGCGGGCTCGCGCATGCTGCCCGCGGGTCTGGAACCAGCCGGCTCCCGCCCCGGGTGGCCGGGTCCACGCGTCCAGGGACCGGCACGGGAAGCGGGCACTGGCGTGCCGATGATCGGAGCAGTCCATGCATGCGCAAACGACCGAAGGCGCCACGACACTCGTCTGGATCGACAGCGAGGAGGCCATCATCGTGCGCTGGGCGGACCGCGCCGCCGTGGAGCGGGTCCGCTCCGAGGTGCCGGGACGGCACCGCACGAACGGGAGTGGCCCGGTGGGTGCCCCGGGCCGGCACGGGGAGGGCGGGGCGGATGCCCTGGACCGCGCCCGGCGCGAGGAGCTGCGGAGGTTCGTCGAGGAGGTAGCCGCACGAGTCCCGCCGGGCGACGACGTGACGGTCGTGGGCCCCGGCATCCTCCGTGGCCGGCTGGAACGCGCCCTGCGGGCGGAGGATCGTCGCCACGGGCGCCGCCGGCTCGTCCATTCGGCCGCGGCCGAGCGGCTGACCGAGGAGGAGTTGGTCGCGCACGTCCGCGCGCTCGCGGGCGACGAGCCCCCCCGCGTGAGCGTCCGGCGCTAGCCCTGCCGTTGCTCGGGACGACGCCAGCTGGATCGCCAGAGGGGAGGACCGGCCCTCACCAACGTGCCATTTCGGCCCTCGCGCCACCGTCGAGACCGGACCATCCTCGAGGCACTGGAGGTGCCACGAATGGCCATGTCCACTCCGCTGGTCGATGCCCCACTCCGGCGTTTGCAGAGCGGGTCTTCCTCGTTCCGGCCCATCCTGGTCGCGAGCGAGCGATGCAAGGGCTGCGGCCTGTGCATCGAAGTCTGCCAACCCGCGGCGCTCGCCCTCGACCAGACGTTGGTGAATGCGATGGGGCACCACCCCGTCGTGCTCGTGCACCCCGAGGCCTGCACCAGCTGCGCCAAGTGCGCCCGGATGTGTCCGGACGCCGCCCTCACCGTCTTCGCCCGCCCCAAGGAGGCCTGAGCCCCAGATGGCCGTCCTCGAACGTCCCGCGGGAGCCGATCGCCCCCATGTCGTCGCCTCGCCGCCAGGGACCGGCGGCGAGGCGTCCTCTACCCCGGACCGTGTCCTGATGAAGGGCAACGAGGCGATCGCCGAGGCGGCCATCGCGGCGGGGTGCGACGCCTACTTCGGCTACCCGATCACCCCCCAGGCGGAACTCCTCGAGTGGATGGCGCGCCGAATGCCCGAGGAGGGCCGCGTCTTCGTCCAGGCCGAGAGCGAGCTCGCCGCGATCAACATGGCCCTTGGCGCCTCCGCGGCCGGGGCACGAGTCCTGGTCTCGAGCTCGAGCCCAGGGATCAGCCTGATGGCCGAGGCGATGAGCTACATGGCCGGCTCCCAGCTCCCGTGCGTGCTGGTGAACGTCATGCGCGGCGGTCCGGGCCTGGGCAGCATCGGTGCCGCCCAGGGCGACTACCTCCAGGCGACCAAGGGCCACGGCCACGGCGACTACCACGTCCCAGTGCTGGCGCCGTCGTCCATTGGCGAGGCGATCGAGCTCGTCGGAGATGCCTTCGTCCTCGCCGAGCGCTACCGGACACCGGTGATGATCCTCGCGGACGGCATCCTGGGCCAGGCGATGGAGCCGGTCCGGCCGGACTTCCCGACGCTCGACCCCCAGGCTCCAGACTGGCACATCGAGGGAGCCGCAGGCCGTGAGCCCCGGTCGCTCCGGTCGCTCAACCTGCGGGCCGATGACCTCGAGCGGCACAACCTGGACCTGCAGGCGATCTACGCCGAGATCACGGCGCGAGAGCCACGCTGGGCGGGCGAGCGCCTCGACGGCGCCGAGGTCGTGCTCGTGGCCTACGGCACGGCCGCCCGGGTGGCACGAACCGCCGTGGAGCGGGCGCGGGAGCAGGGGCTCAAGGCCGGCCTGTTCCGGCCGGTCACCCTGTGGCCCTTCCCCGCCGACGCCCTCCGGGAGGCGGCGGACAGCGCGCGCGCAGTGCTGGTCGTGGAGCTCTCCGCGGGTCAGCTCGTGGAGGACGTCCGCCTGACGTTGAACGGCACCGTCCCGGTCCTGCTCCACGGCCGGATGGGCGGCATGGTTCCCAGCCCGGACGAGGTCGTGACCGCCGCCCGGAACGCTTGGGCTGGCACGCAGCCGGCCGTGACGCTCGGGCCTGCCGGCACAGACCGGGGAGACGTGGCGATGACCGCGCTGCAGGGACCCGCCGGCGTCGAAGGCCGGACGATCTACAAGCGGCCCTCGCTGCTGACGCACACCACGAGCTACTGCCCCGGCTGCGGTCACGGCATCGTCCACAGGCTCCTGGCGGAGGTGCTCGAGGAACTCGGTGTCGGCGGGCGGACCCTCCTGGTCGGTTCGGTCGGCTGTTCCGTGTTCGCGTACGACTACCTGCGGCTCGACGCGATCGAGTCCCCGCACGGTCGGGCCGCCGCGGTCGCGACCGGGATCAAACGCTACCGCCCCGACAGGGTCGTGTTCACCTATCAGGGCGACGGCGACCTCGCAGCGATCGGCACCGCCGAGATCGTCCACGCGGCTGCCCGCGGTGAGCGGTTCACGACGATCTTCGTGAACAACGGCATCTACGGCATGACCGGCGGCCAGATGGCCCCGACCACGCTGGCCGGCCAGAAGACCACGTCGAGCCCCGGAGGGCGAGACGTCTCCGCCACCGGCTACCCGCTCCCGGTGACCGAGATGCTGTCGCTCCTGCCCGGTGTGCAGTACGCCGCGCGCGCATCGGTCGGCGACCCCGGTCTCGTCGGCAAGGCCAAGGCGGCGATCAAGCGGGCGTTCGAGGTCCAACTGGAGGGCAAGGGGTTCTCGATCGTCGAAGTCCTGTCAACGTGCCCCGTGGGCTGGGGCATGACGCCCACGGAGGCCATGCACCGTCTCACGACCGAGGTCATGGCCGCCTACCCGTCGGCACGTTCGTGGATCGGCCCCGTGGCATCGCGCCCAGCCTGCCGCAACCCGGATCGCCGACACGTTCGATCACGGAGGGCTTCTGATGGAGCGCTCGACGATCATCGCCGGGTTCGGCGGACAGGGGATCCTGTTCGCCGGCAAGGTGCTGGCCGAGGCGGCACTCCTGGAGGGCCGCGAGGTGCTCTGGATTCCCGTCCTACGGTCCCGAGATGCGCGGTGGGACCGCATCGTGCACCGTGATCGTCGCGGACCGGCCGATCGGGTCGCCGATCGTGGACCGCGCCGACCACGCCGTCGTGCTCAACCCGCCGTCGATGGCGAAGTACGCGCCACTCGTGGCCGAAGGCGGCCTGCTGATCGTGAACACGACCCTCATCGAGGCGGAGTCGGAACGGGACGACATCGAGGCCATCGAGGTGCCGTGCACCGCGCTCGCCCGACAGGCCGGCGACGACAAGCTCGTCTCCGTGGTGGCGCTCGGGGCGCTCGTCGGACGCCGGCGCTTCGTGGAGCCGGACAGCGTCCACCGCGCGCTCGCGATCCTGCTCGGGACCAAGCGGCCGGAGCTGATCGAGGCGGACTGCGCCGCGTTCGACGCCGGCTACGAGGCGGGGCTGGAGCCGGTCATCGCGTAGCCGCCAGGGACCGGAGGGCATGGTGAACGAAGCCTGGCTCGCCGAGCTCGGTGCCGACCCGCGCCCATGGCTCCTGGATCCGGAGCGCCCGGCGGTCCGCCACCTCGCGCTGCGCCAGCTCGAGGACCGCCCGCCCGACGATCAGGAGGTCGTGAAGGCACGCGCCGCGGCCATGGGGGCCCCGCCGATCGCCCCGATCCTCGACGCGCAGGACGACGCCGGCTGGTGGGTCAAGCCGGGGCCGGGCTACGCGCCCAAGTACACCGGCACCACCTGGAGCCTGATCGTCCTGGAGCAGCTGGGGGCGGACCCGGCCTCTCCCCGGATCCAGGCCGCCTGCGACTACCTGCTGGATCACACGCGCACGACGACGGGCGGGTTCGGCTGCTCCGGGACGCATCGGGACGATCGCCTGCCGCCTCCGTCGTCCGTCCTCCACTGCCTCAACGGCAACCTCGTGCGTGCGCTGATCGCGTTCGGGCGCCTGGACGATCCGCGCGTGGCAGCGGCGATCGACTGGGGGGCACGGGCCGCAGCCGGCGGGCCTGGAGCCCCGGCCTGGTACGCCTCCGGCACCTCGGGGCCGGGCTTCCGCTGCGGTATCAACGAGGGGCTCCCGTGCGCCTGGGGTGCCGCCAAGGCGCTGCGGGCCTTCGCCGCGATCCCCGTGGACGACCGGACGGCCGCCGTGGAGCGGGCGATCGAGGTCGGGGTCGAACTCCTCCTGGGCACGAACCCGGCAACGGCGGCCTATCCGGCCGGCTGGGGTGGGAGGATCTCCGGGGCCTGGTTCCGCCTCGGCTTTCCGTCCGGCTACGTCGCCGATGTGCTCCAGGTCGCCGAGGTGGCAGCGGAGCTGGGCCTGGCCCGGGACCCCCGGCTGACCGGCGTCCTGGAGCTGGTCCTGGCGAAGGCCGACGGAGCGGGTCGCTGGCGCAACGAGCAGCGATACCGGGGCAAGCTCTGGGCTGACGTGGACGCACCCAGCGGACCGAGCCCGTGGGTCACGCTCCGGGCCTGTCGGGTGCTGCGGGCAGCGCTGGGCTGAGCCGGAGCGTGAAGCCGTCCGCCCGAGCGCTCGGCCGGGGCGCCGGTGGGACCGACTCCTCGTCCCGCTGCCCCGTGCCCAGGCACCTCGATGGGCCTACCCATCCCGGGCCGAGCCGGCTCGATCGACTCCGGCGGGAGCGCGGGCGGCTCCTCGCCGGGCAGGCCGGACATCGCCCGGACCAGGTCCGACGTCGAGATCACGCCGATCGGCAGCGACTCGTCGCTGTCCGCGACCACCACCAGCCGGTGGACGTGGTGTCGCTCCATCTTGCGGGCGGCGACCGTCAGGGGCTGATCTCGGTGGATCGTGAGGGCCGGCGACGTCATCAGGTGCTTCACATGCAGGCCCTCCCAGTTGGCCCACAGGTACTCGGTCGCGCGGGCGCGCAACAGGTCCGTCTGGCTGATGACGCCGACCAGTGTCCCGGCCCTGTCGACCACCGGCAGGCCCGAGATGTGGTGGCGCTCGAGGAGCTTCGCGGCGTCGCCCAGGCCGGCATCCGCCCGGATCACCACGGGCTCCAGGGCCATGAGGTCGCCCACGAGCCGCGGGGCGTTCTGCGAGACGACGTTCACCAGGGCTCCTTCGAGACGGGTCGACCACGTGGCGAGCGGCATTGCGGGGCGCCACCTCGGCAAGCGTGCGGGAGCGATGCCCGGGACCGGAGGGGCGACGAGTCCCGAAGCGCGTGGGCCGTTGGTCGCCGGACACCCGCGTGCCAGGCAGGACGCGGCGCCGGGTGCGCCCCGGCGCCGGCTTGCAGGAGCCGGACCGTCAGCCCGGCACACCTACCCCAGTGCAGCCGGACCATCCGGCACGCGCGCCAGTCGCGCCAATTCGGCCGCGATGGCCGCCTGGAAGGCGGGCAGGTTGAGCCGGACCGACCGCGAGAGCGGCCGGCCGTACCCGAACCGGCGACCCCCGATCCCGACGAACGTGCCGTCGGGCAGTCCACCCGGCCGCAACACCTGGGCAAGCCCCAGCACCTGGTCGATGGGCAGTTCGTGCGAGGAGCGCGGCGCCGGTGAATCGGCCTCCGCCAGGATCTGGCGGATCGGCAGGATCACCACGTGGCCGGGCGGAATCCCCACGGCCGCGTCCACGATCACGGCGATCTCGCCCGGGCGTACGTCCGTGAGATCCTCCACGCGCAGATGCCCGCACCGGCGGACCTCGAGGCGCTCGAGCAGCGCCGCGGGCAGCGACGGCAACAGGGTTGCCACGGCGCTCAGGGCAGCCCCGTCGTCGCCCCGGTCCGCGTTGCCGCAGACGAGGAGGCGCACCGAGGGCGGGGCGAGATGGGTCATGCGTTCCCCTCCTACGCTCCGTCCTCCACGATCCGGAGATCGAGGAAGTGAGTCGCACAGCTGATACACGGGTCGTACGCCCGGATCAGCATCTCGAGGCGGTGGACGGCCTCGGTTTGGGGGAGATCAAGGACGCTCGGGGCGAATGCCGCGAGGTCGGCCTCGATGGCTCCCTGGTTCTGGCTCGTGGGCGGCACGATCTGGGCGTGGACCACGTGGCCACGCACGTCCATCTGGTACCGGTGATGAAGAAGGCCGCGAGGGGCCTCCGTGGACCAGGCGGCGATCCCCGCGCGTGGGCTGAACGGGACGCGCGGCTCCTGCGGAGGCCGATACCCATCGATGATGTCGCGCGCCTCGGCGCAGGCATGGAGCAGCTCGACGGCACGGGCCACGATCGAGCGGTGGATGTTGGTGCGGATCTCGTCGCGGAGGCCGGTTGCATCAAGTGCCTCGGCCGCCAGTGGGTGGAGCCGGTCGGCGGCGAGGGAGACCCTCGCGGTCGGTCCAAGGAGGTAGACCTCCCCCTCGTGGGTGCGCGCGTGGAGCGCGTTGGTGCCCTCGAGGTGCACCTCCTCGAAGGCCTCGCCCCAGGCCCCGGGTGCGAGGTCGATCCCGTCCGAGGAGACGATGCGCCCGTCGTTGAACGGGTACTCGTCAGGGTGCCGCATGGCCACGAGCGGCAGCGGGTGCTCGAAGGCCGGCGGATCCCACGATGCCACGAGGCTGACGGTCGCCTTGGACCAGACCGCCGCGTCGTCGAGCGCCCGGCGCACCGCGTCGAGATCCCGTCGCTGGGGCACGTGAGAGAAGCCGCCGACGCGGACGGAGATCGGGTGAACCGGCCGGCCGCCCAGCGCGGAGATCAGCTGGTTGCCGATCTTCTTGATCGCGAGGCCCTGCTCAACGACGGCTCGGTGATCCGCGGCCATGGCAAGGGCGGAGGGATAGCCAAGGTAGTCCGGCGCGTGCAGCAGGTACACGTGCAGCGCATGGCTCTGGATGTACTCGCCGCAGTAGAGCAGGCGTCGAAGCAACCGGATCGCCGGATCCACAACAACGCCGTAGAGGTCCTCGAAGGCGTGGACCGCGGTCATCTGGTACGCGATGGGGCAGATCCCGCAGATACGAGCGACGATGTCGATGACCTCGTCACCGGTCCGGCCCACGACGAGCCGCTCGAAGTAGCGCGGCGCCTCGAAGATCTTCAGGCGTGCCTCGACGACCTCGCGGTCGCGGACCCTCAGGACGAGGCTTCCCTCGCCTTCCACACGGGTGACGTACGGGACGTTGAACTCGCGCTCGGCGCCAGGGGCGTCGGCGATGAGGGTGCCATCAGCCGCGGACATCGCGCTCTCCTTCCGTAGACCCGGCCGGCGTCATTCCTGGCGGGCCCCCGAACTCCTGGACGACGGCACGGAAGGGTGGCGCCCAGCCAGTGAACCCGGCGAACAGGCGGCTGATGTCCTCGCCCTGTCGTCCTCCCGCCATGAAGGTCTGTGACAGGCTGCTGGTGTTGGCCTGTTCCCGCGGCCCGAAGCAGCCATAGCAGCCTCGACCGAAGGCAGGGCACAGGGCGCCGCAGCCGCTCTGTGTCACGGGTCCCAGGCACGGGATCTTCTGCGCGACCATCACGCATACGGCTCCGCGGCGCTTGCACTCGATGCAGACGGACTCCTCGCGGATCTGGGGCCGGCGCCCGACGGCCACCGACACCAGGACCTCTCGGAGCTGCTCGGGGCTGATGGGACATCCGTGGAGCTCCGCGTCCACCTTGACATGCTCGGACACGGGCGTGGCCGTGGCGAGCGAGTCCACGAATTCAGGATGGGCGTAGACCGCGGCCCGGAAGGCGTCGTGGTCACTCCAGTTGCGCAACGCCTGGATCCCGCCGTAGCTGGCGCAGGCGCCGATGGTCACCAGGAGCCTGGCCTTGGCGCGCAGCTCCACGATCTCGGCGGCCTGGTCGGGTGTGCTGATGGATCCCTCGACCAGCAGGACGTCGAACGGGCCGTGCGAGCGGAGCGAGCTCGCCTCCGGGAACTCGATGATGTCGAAGCGCTCCCCGAGGGCCAGCAGCTCATCCTCGAGATCGAGGAGGGTCAGCTGACACCCATCGCAGGACGCCATCTTCACGACGCCTACGGAGAGCCTGGGTCGGGCAGCCACGGTGGCCATCACATGCCCTCCCTGCCAAAGACGTCACCGAGTTGCGAGAGGGCGAACACGGGGCCGTCCCGGCACACAAACAGGCGGCTGGTCTGGCAGTGCCCGCACAGGCCGATCCCGCACTCCATGTGGCGCTCGAGCGTCACGAAGATGCGATCCGACGAGAGCCCACGGACCTCGAGGGCGCGGACCGTCGCCTCCATCATCCGCTCCGGGCCGCACACGAAGGCGAGCGAACGCCCGCCGTCCCACGTGGCCTTGTCGAACAGGTGGGTGACGATGCCGACCGGACCGGTCCACCCGGGTTCGGCGCGGTCCACGGTGAGCTCGACTTCCACGTCACCACGTGCCGCCCAGGCCCGCAGTTCCTCGCGATACAGCTGGCCTCCAGGGGTCCGCGCGCCGTAGTAGAGCCGGATGGCGTCGAAGTGGTCGCGCTTGGCGAGCAGCCCATCGATCAGCGGCCGCAGTGGAGCGAGGCCGATGCCGCCGGTGACGATGACCACGTCGTGACCCATGGCCCGCTCGATCGGCCAGGATGTCCCGAGCGGACCGCGCAGGCCGATCTCGTCGCGTGGCCCCATGCCGATGAGTGCCGCAGTCGCGGGTCCCGCGGCGCGGATGGTGAGGTCGATGGTGTCGCGCCCGAAGCGCGAGATGGAGATCGGGAGCGGCGGAAACGCCGGCACCGCGACCATCGCGAATTGGCCGAACTCGCCCGCGAGGAACGCCTGGTCGACGTCGCCCACCGTGAGCGTGGCGACGTCCTCCGTCTCGTTGCGGATCGACACGATCCGCGCCGTGGCGTAGGAGCCCGGTGTGGCCGCGATCGGCTGGGGACGGGCGGGCTCGGGGCGGGCCGCCAGCGGCGGGGCGACGGCAAGAAGCTCCTCCCGGATGTCGATGCCGACCGGGCACCAGGCGATACAGCGGCCGCAGCCCACGCAGCCGAACGTCCCGAACTGGTCCACCCACGTCGCGAACTTGTGGGTCAGCCACTGGCGATAGCGATCCCGCGGCCGGCTCCGGAAGCTACCGCCGGCAACCCTGGCAAAACCGGCTGTGAAGCAGAAGTCCCAGACCCGGTCCGACGTGGAGACGCCGCCGTCGAGGTCAGAGCGCTGGGTCACGCTGCTGCAGAAGCAAGTGGGGCAGACCATGGTGCAGTTGGCGCACGAGAGGCACCGCTCGGCGACCTTGGCCCACTGCGGGCTGTCGAACTGGGCGAGCAGCCGATCGTGCAGGCCGGCGGTGGGGACCGGATCGCCGATGATGGCGGCGACCTTGCCGACCTCCTCTGCGGCGCGGAACATCTGGCCAGCATCGGCTCCGCGGAGCGGGAGCCGTGCGATGAGGTCCGCTCCCTCCGGAGTCCCGGCCCGGACCACGAACCCCTCGTCGAGCTCGGTGAGCACAAGGTCGTAGCCACCGCGGACCTCGGGCCCGGTGCCCATCGAGGTGCAGAAGCAGGTTGATGCGGACGTCGTGCAGTTGACGGCCACGACGAGGGCATTCCTGCGCCGGGCGCGATAGTCCTCGTCGGTGTACGGGCCGCCGAGGAACACTCGGTCCTGGATGCCCAGCGCGGCCAACTCGCAGGCGCGGACGCCGAAGAAAGCCAGCTTGGGCGGGTCGATCGGTGCCGGCTCGAAGCTGACGGCCCGGCCGTCGCGCCGACCGACATGGAGGGCCACGACAGGCGGGAAGGTCCAGCGCTTCGGGCTCAGCGGGCCGACCGTGTAGTCGAAGACCCGTCGGTCGCCGCGGGTGACCAGGCCGTAGTGACCCGGCGCCTGCTCGTCTCCGATACCAGTGGGCAGGTCGTCCTCGGACCTGATCTCCGCGTAGACCACGGCACCATCGATGACCGTTGGGCCGATGATGGTCCGGCCTTCCTCGCGGAGAAGGTCCAGGAGCAGCCCGAGGTTGGCCCTGGCGAGGAACCACGGACCACTGGATGGCCCGGCCGCACCGTGGGCGGGCGGGGCGGCGACGGCCGTCCCGGCGGGGCTCGGGTACGGGGCGTAAGGGAGGTAGTCGTCCTTCACCACGACCTGGACCCTCGCCGACCCCACTCCTCGTGGGCGAACAGGTCGAGCAGTTGCAGCCGGGTCGCCGCCAAACGGCGGCCCACGGCCTGGAGCACGCGCGGATAGACGGATGCGGCGAGCGGGTGATCCTCTCGGAGCAGGCCGCGCAGCCGCTCGCCGGGGAACTCGAGGAGCGTGACCGCCTCGATCGCGATGCCCGCCGAGGTGGCGCGGTGCGGAGGCACCACCGCCGACCAGCCGATGATGTCGCCGGCCTCCACGGTGAGAATGGTGACCATGCCGCGCTCGGGGACCAGGGTCCGCAGCGCGACGCGACCCGCAATGACGATCGACATCGCCTCGGTGAGCTGACCCTCGTGGAAGAGCTCGGTCCCGGCCGGCACGTCGCGCAGTGTCGCGATCGATGCCAGCCGCGCAACCGCCTCTGGGGGCAGCCCACCTCCAAACCACGACGAGGCCAGGGCAGGCACCAGGTCCGGGGACGCGAGGGGCGTATTGAGCGACATCGGCATCGCACCTCACAACGGGGTGCGGATCGCTGCGATGACTCGCGCGCTCCGGGCCCGCAGCGCGATCATGTGCCGGATGGCACCACGCGCGGGAGTGCCGTCGGTCGCGGGAACGTGCACGCCGTGCTGCGGCGTGACCCTGCCGGACGGCCCGCGTGATCCGGGCCGTGGTGCATGGACCTCGCGTCGCGCCTAGCGGAGGTCCGCGAGTCGAGCCACCAGAGCCGCCTCGTCCATCGGACCCTGCGCATCGGCGTCCCGGATGGAATCGGGCCGGTGCCCGATCGCCACGATCTCGCGCTCGAGCGCGGTCCGCAGCTCGTCGGTCGACCAAGCACGAGGACCCGGTCCACGGCACCGATCGCGTGGGCGACCTCGGCGAGCGCGGGCGGTGTGACGGCCGGTGTCGAGGGGATCGGCAGCTCCATGGAGGTCGGCCGTTGGCCAGCACCGCCACGCACGATGAGGGCGCGCCCGGGCTCGATCCAGACGACGGCGTTGACGCCGGTCAGCGTGGCCTGCTCGGCAGATCCGGTGGGTGATGTTCCATGCATGGCGCTCTCCTCGTGGCACGCATATCGTGGTGCCCGAGACGGGCGGGCATCGCCTGCCGTTCGTCCCGAACCACGCCGCCGGGCGCCCCCGGCCGGGTATGACCCGACGACCGCCACGCTAGTGATCTGCCGGGCATGCGCCATCCCCCGTCCGCACTCGCTCCCCGAGAATCGGAGGGCAGGTTGCCGCGCGCGCGGCAACCTGCCCTCCGGTGTGGGGCGAAGGTCAGCGCCCGGCCGCCTGGGCCGCCTTCGCGCGGGCGATCACGGGAGCGAGATGCTCCTCGACCGTGCCGGAGACGGGCTCCAGCTCGTAGCGGACGCGGACGACGGGCTTCGAGACCGACAGGACCCGGGTGATGTCGATGGGGGTGGCGGCGAGGACGACGTCGGCCGGGATCAGCTCGAGGGCGGACTCCAACTCGTGGATCTGCTTGTCGCCGTAGCCCATGGCGGGGAGCAGTCGCTCCAGCTTGGGGTACTTGGCGAGCGTCTCGGCAAGCTCGCCGGTCGCGTACGGTCGCGGGTCGACCACCTCGGCAGCTCCGAAGCGCTTCGCGGCGACGACGCCGGCGCCATAGGTCATGCCGCCGTGAGTGAGGGTCGGGCCGTCCTCCACGACCACCACGGTGCGCCCGCGGATCTCGCCGCCTTCGAGGGCCAGCGAGGATCGCGCCTCCACGATGGCAGCACCGGGGTTCACCTCGGCGATGCTCGCCCGCACCTGCACCAGGGCCTCGGGCGTGGCGGAGTCGACCTTGTTGATCACGATGACGTCCGCGCTGCGCAGGTTGGCCTCGCCGGGGTGGTACCGCAGTTCGTGGCCCGGGCGAAGAGGATCCGCCACGACGATCGCCAGGTCGGGCTTGTAGAACGGCAGGTCGTTGTTGCCGCCGTCCCAGAGGACGACGTCGGCCTCGGCCTCGGCGGCCCGCAGGATGTCCTCGTAGTCCACGCCTGCGAAGACGAGGCGGCCGGCATCCAGATGCGGCTCGTACTCCTCGCGCTCTTCGATGGTCGTCTGGTGGCGGTCCAGGTCCGCGTAGGTCTCGTACCGCTGGCAGCGCTGCGCGACGAGGTCGCCGTACGGCATCGGGTGGCGGACCACCGCGACCTTGAGGCCCTGCGCCTCGAGCAGCGACGCCACGTGGCGGCTGGTCTGGCTCTTGCCGCACCCAGTGCGGACGGCACAGACCGAGACGACGGGGCGCGTGCTCTCCAGCAGCGTGGCGTTGGGGCCCAGCAGCTTGAAGTCCGCGCCTGCCGCAAGGGCGCGGCTGGCCGCATGCATCACCTGCTCGTGGCTCACGTCGCTGTAGGCGAACACGACCGTGTCCACGGCGAGGTCCCTGATCAGGTCCTCGAGCTCGCCCTCGGGACGGATCGGAATGCCCTCGGGGTAGCGCTCGCCGGCGAGCGCGGCCGGGTAGCGGCGGTCCGCGATACCGGGGATCTGCGTCGCGGTGAAGGCCACCACTTCGACGTTCGGGGCGTTCCTGTAGACGACGTTGAAGTCGTGGAAGTCCCGGCCGGCGGCCCCCATGATCAGCACGCGTTCGGTGCGCATGATCATCCTTTCGTGAGGGGCGTCGCAGGTACCCGCGCCGATCCGCTCGGGACCAGCGGGCGGACACGGCGAACCACCGCCTCAGCGTCGGGCCATTGTGCCATCGTCCCGGGCCGGTCGCCATCCCCATCGCCCCCTATGGGGGTCCGCAGGTCCCGCCAAGGTGGTCCGATCGGCACTCACCCGCGGTGGGCCGGACACGCGAGACTGCGTGCGAGGTGGGTGCCGGAGGGGACGCCCGGCACCCACCCGAACCTTGCCCTCGCCCGCTGGCGGGGGTTTCGTGATTCCTGGGCCGGCTCGGCGCCTGCCGTGGTGGAGGCGTGTAGCGGCGCCCTACAGCTCGTGGTGCTGCCGCGCCTCGTAGGCCAGCCGGTCGCGGTGGTCCGGGTGCGCGATGGCGATCAGCGCCCGGGCACGCTCGCGCAGGCTCTTGCCCCACAGGTCGGCAACGCCGAACTCCGTGACGACGGTCCGCACGTGGGCGCGGGTGGTGACGACGCCCGCACCCTCCTGCAGATGCGATGTGATCCGCGACACGGATCGGTCGGCACCAGCCGTCGACGGCAGGGCGATGATCGCGCGCCCGCGCGGAGCCAGGGCCGCGCCGCGCATGAAGTCCATCTGGCCACCGACGCCGGAGTACATCCGATAGCCGATCGAGTCCGCCACGACCTGGCCGGTCAGGTCCACCTCGATCGCGGAGTTGATGGCGATCATGTCCTGGAACTGACGGATGAGATGGGTGTCATTCGTGTAGTCCACCGGCCGCATCTCGACCATCGGGTTGTCGTGGAGGAACCCATAGAGCTTGCGCGTCCCCACGAGGAATGTCGCAACGAGCTTCCCCCGGTTGTGCACCTTCCGCTCGCCGTTGACGATGCCCTTCTCCACGAGGTCCACGATGGGGTCGGTGAACATCTCGGTGTGGATGCCGAGGTCCTTCTTGTCGTAGAGCAGGTTGGCGACGGCGGTCGGGATCGCGCCGATGCCGAGCTGGAGCGTCGCGCCGTCGGGGATGAGGTCCGCGACGTAGGCTCCGATCCGGTGCTCGACCGGGCCCACATCCGGCAGCGGGTACTCGAACGGGGGCTTGTCGACCTCGACGGCGAGGTCGATCTGGCTCACGTGGATGAACGATTCGCCCCAGGTCCGCGGGATCGAGGGGTTGAGCTGCGCGATCACGGTCTTCGCCGCGGCGATCGCCTCGTGCATCGCCTCGACCGAAAGGCCCAGCGAGCAGAACCCGTGCGCGTCGGGCGGGCTCACGTTGGCGAACACGGCGTCCAGCGGGTAGGCGCCGGAGCTGAACAGCGCCGGGACGTCCGAGAAGAACACGGGAACGAAGTCCGCGCGCCCCTCGTTGACGGCCCTGCGCGCATTGGGCCCGATGAACAGGGCACGGTGGCGGAAGTGGGGCGCCATCTCGGGCTGGAGATGTGGCCCCGGACCCTCCGAGTGGAGGTGCGTGATCCCGACGTCCCGAAGATCCGGAGCGCGTGCGACCAACGCCTCCAGGAGGACCGACGGCGTTGCCGCCGCCATCTGGACGTAGACCTGGTCCCGGGACTTGATCCCCGCGACCGCTTCTTCCGGGCTGACGATACGCATGCCCGGAGTCTAGGCAACCGGTGCGGGCGATCGTCCGGCCGGATGGCCCGTCGCTCGGAGCCGGAGCGCCCTACCCGTCACCCCCAAGGCGCCGGATCTCGAACGATGGTCCGTCGCCGAGTCCTTCCGCAGGGGTCCCGTAGCGCAGGATCAGGTCACGAACCGCAGCAGCGTGTTCCGGGCCGTTCAGTGGACGCGCATCGGCGCGCCAGGTGAGATCCGCGATGGTGACCCGACAAGCCGGCTCGCGGAGGAGGTTGAGGCTCCAGGAGGCGTCGGGCGAGCCGGCGGCGATGACCATGCTCCCGTCATCCCGCTCCACGAACCCGACGACCGCGCGGGCGGGTCGACCGGTCACGCGGCCCGTGGTCTCGATCCGCAGCACGCGGCCCCAGGCGACAAGGTCGTCTTCCATCCTGGGCGCGCCGGGTCCGGCCTGACAGGGCAGCGGCTACCCGCCGCCGCGGTCCAGGCGGTGCTTGGCGACGAAGGCGGCGGCCTGGGCTCGCCGCTCGAGGTTGAGCTTGGACAGGATGGAGCTCACGTAGTTCTTCACCGTCTTGTCGGACAGGAAGACCTCGCTCGCGATCTCCTTGTTCGTCTTGCCCTCCGCGACCAGCAACAGGATCCGCTGCTCCTGCGCGGTGAGCTGCGCCATCTCGTCCGTGTAGGCGCCGGTGGCGATCCGGCGGACACGCTCCAGGACCTTCTCGGTCACGGCCGGGTCCAGCAGCGACTCGCCGCGGCCAACGTTCTCGAGGGCCGCGACCAGATCGCGCGCGCGGATCTGCTTGAGGAGATATCCGGAGGCGCCGGCAACGATGGCGGACAGGACCGCCTCCTCGTCCGGGTAGGACGTGAGCATGACCACGCGCGTTCCCGGGAGCTCGGCACGAATCTCGCGGCAGGCCTCGATCCCGGAGCCGTCGGGAAGTCGGACGTCCATGACGACGATGTCCGGCTGGAAGCGGCGTGCCTGCTCGATGGACTCGGCCGCGGTGCCCGCCTCGGCCACCACCTGGAAGCCCTCCCGGCGATCGAGGAGCGCCACGAGGCCCTGGCGGACCACCTCGTGGTCGTCCACCACGAGCAGGCGCAGGGCTCGCGAGGTGAGATCAGTCACGGTCATCGATCTCCGGTGGTGGCGATAGGACGCTCGGAATCCCCGGACCCGGCTGGGACCGGTACGCGCACGATGATACGCGTGCCGGAGCCATCGGGACGCTCCACCGCGAAGGTACCTCCCATCCCGGTGGCACGGTCGCGCATGTTGCCCAGGCCCTGGTGGCGGCCGAAGGCGTCCGGGCCGGGCACCGTTGCCGGATCGAAGCCGCGGCCGTTGTCCTCGACGCACAGGATGAGGTCGCGCGCATCACGCGCCAGGACGAGCGCCGTCCGGGTCGCGCCCGAGTGCCGGGCCACGTTGGAGAGAGCTTCGCGCGCGATGAACAGCAGGTCCGACCGGCGATCCGGCGGCAGCTCGCGCATCAGCTCAGCTCCGCCGTCGAGGTCCACCTCGAGGTCGATGATGGCGTGCATTCCGTGCTCCTCGCCCAGGCGCGCAAGGGCCTCGACGGGGTCCTCGGGCCCGCCCGTCGCAGGCCGGAGTCGCAGGATGTAGGAACGGATGTCGGAGATGACGAGGTTGAGCGCGTCGATGGCACGGTCCACGCGCGCGACGGCATCCTGGCGCCCGTCCTCGTCCTCCACGAGCTCGGGGACGTCCTCGAGCGACAGGCCGACGGCGTAGATCGCCTGGATGATCCCGTCGTGGAGGTCCTTGCCGATCCGCTCCCGCTCCTCCACGATCGCCAGGCGCTGGACCAGGTCGTGGAGCCGGGCGTTCTCGATGGCGATCCCCGCGTGGACCGCGAACATCTCGACGAGGTGCTCGTCGTCCCCCGAGAACGGCTCGCCCTCGAGCTTGTCAGAGAGGTACAGGTTCCCGACGGACCGGCCCTTGACCATCACCGGCGCGCCGAGGAACGAGTGCATCACGGGGTGATGGGGCGGGAATCCGTATCGCCTGGGGTCCCGGGCGATGTCCTCGGCGCGGACGATCCTGCCGTCACGGATGATCGCGCCCAGCAGGCCGTGGCCCCGCGGTGCGGCACCGATTGCCGCCCGTGCCTGGGGCGAGATGCCGCTGGTGATGAACCGCTCGATGCGACCGGTCGCGTCCGCGACGCCGAGCGCGGAGAAGCGCGCGCCAACGAGCTCGCGCACGCGATCCACGATGACCCCGAGCACGCGGTCGATGTCCAGCTCGGCGGCGACCGCGCGCGTGGCGGCCTCGAGCGCGGCCAGGCGCTCCGCGCGTCCGTGGACCTCGGCGCGCGACCAGGCCGCCTCCACGACCATCTCCAGGCCTCGCACCACCGGGTCCCTGGTGCCATCGGGGCCATCGAGAAACAGGCGCGCGAGCGTCGTATGTCCCTCGTGGGAGCCCAGCTGGTACCGGGCAAGCCCGGTGCGCTCCTCCTCGGGCGGAAGGTCGGCAAGCGACCCGGCCCCCACGGTGACCGTCGTGAGTGGCGGCGCGCAGACCTCGAGGATGGCACCGTGTGCACCGGCCACAGCGAGGACGCCATCGACGCTGTCGCGAAGCGCCGCCAGCCGCTCCGGCGACGGGTCATCCTGCCAGCGCTCGAGGGCCTCCAGGGTGGCGGCGAGGGGGAACGGTTCGAGCCGGGCCGGTGCGGGCCGAGAAAACGGGAGCATCGGCCGCAGCCTACCAGCCCTTGCCCGATGCGGGACGCCGGTCCTGCGGCGTTCGGGCCAAAGGTCCCTTAGCAGGATTACCATGCGCGCACACCATGTCCCGATCGTTCACCACCCCGAAGCCCGGAGTGCCCCTGCCCGTGGAGCCCACCGTTCACACCCAGCCCGACGTTGCATCCCCCGCCGAGCCCGAGCCGAACGGCGCCACAGACAGCGGCCTGAGCCGCCGCGGCTTCCTGCGTGTCGCCGGTGCCGTCGGCCTGACCGGCGTCGCCGCCAGCGTCGCCGCGTGCACCACCGCGGCCGCTCCCGCATGGAGTTTCGGCGCCCCCGCGACACCCGGCGCGGCCACCGCGGCCCCCAGCGCCGCTCCCGCGAGCGAAGCCCCCGCGAGTGCGGCCCCGTCCGCCAGTGCGGCCCCGTCCGCCTCGCCCGCCGCCAGCATCCCGCCCGGCTGGACCGAGCATGACATCGCCGCCCGTGATGTCGTCCGCCGCTACGTCGGCAACCTGGCGCCCGCCCTGGCGGAGATCTACCCGCCCGAGGTGTTCGCCAAGCTGGCCGACATCCTGGGGGCCGCCGACAACTACCCCGAGCTCCAGTTGAAGCCGTCCTTCGCGCAGGTCCAGAACCTGCTCATCACGGACGCCGTTTCGCCGCTGACGCCGGAGCTGGACGGAGACGTCAAGGTCTTCCGTCTGACGGTCGACGAGATGGAATGGCCCATCGACGAGAAGTTGCCGACCGTCGCGGCGCTGGGGTTCAATGCCCAGTGGCCGGGGCCGACGATCCGCGCCACCGAGGGCGACAAGATCCGCGTCATCTTCAAGAACAACCTCAAGGAGACGACGAGCGTCCACTTCCACGGTGTCGAGTTCGAGGACTTCTTCGAGGATGGCGTCCCGTTCGTCACCCAGAAGCCGTTCGCGCCGGGCGAGGAGTACGCCTACAACTTCGTGGCCAGCCGGCCCGGGTCCCTGATGTACCACTCCCACCACAACGCCACCGACCAGGTCGGGCGTGGCCTGTTGGGTGGGTTCGTGGTGGAGCCCAAGAAGAAGGCCGCTGTCGACCAGTTCGACCGCGAGTACGTCTGGATCTCGAACGACGCGCTCGGCGGCTTCACGATCAACGGGCACGGCTTCCCCGCCGTGGTGCCGGTGCTCGCGGCGCAGGGCGAGACCGTCCGCGTCCGATTCATGAACGAGGGGAACATGATGCACCCGTGGCACAGCCACGGATACCCGATGAAGGTCGTCGCGCGCGACGGCTACCCGCTCACGGAGGCCGCGTTCGTCTGCGACACGCTGGGCGTCAACCCGGGCGAGCGCTGGGACGTGAACATCACGGCTGACCGGCTCGGCATCTGGGCCTTCCACTGCCACGTCCTCCCCCACGTCGAGGGCGCCGACGGCATGTTCGGCATGGTGACCACGCTGATCGTGGTCCCCACCAAGGAGGACGTCGACACGATCGTCGCGTCCCTCCTCGCGTAGCCGGCAGGGGGAATGACGGTCATGACGTCGCGGCCGCGACACGAGGCGCTCTCCGAAGGGGAGCCCGCACGTCCGGCCGTGCCGTCCACAGGCAAGATGAAGCTGCTCCTGGCCACGGACCTGTCGGAGGCGTCCTCGTCTGCCACGGAGCAGGCCTTCGAGCTGGCGGCGCGCCTGGGCGCGTCGCTGCTGATCGTGTCCGTGATCGACCCGGGCTCGCTGCTCCTGCCGGGCGGGCGCTTCCGGGCGCGCGTGGACCAGGTTCGGGAGCGCCGCGAGCAGCAGGCGCAGGCCCTCGTCGAGCGCGGCCGCATTGACGGTATCGACGTGTCATTCCTCGTCTGGACGGGCGACCCAGGCGACCAGATCGTCTCGGCCGCCGAGGCGGAGCGCGTGGACATGGTCCTCGTGGGGAGCCACGGCCGAGGTGCCGTCGGGCGGCTGTTCCTGGGGAGCGTGTCGGAGCACGTCGTCCGCAATGCGCCGTGCCCGGTGCTGGTCGTCAGGCCGCTGGAGACGGCGCCGCATTAGGCACCACATGACGGTGGCGGGTGCCGCGCACGCGCGGACCGGCCATCGAGCCCACCGCCGCCACGACGCCCGACGGATCAGAGGTCCGCCGGGCGTCCGGCCATCCGGACCAGGGTATCTGCCGCCTCGCCCGGACGGCTGGCAGCCGTTCACTCCCCGTTCTGCACGGTTGGGGCAATGATCGCGCGACTCTTCGCCCGCCACGCTGGTGGTGCCCCAGCCCGCCAGGTGTCAGAGATGTTCGCCAATCCCCAGACCGGTCCCCGCCGATCCCCCACCGCCGATGATCTCGAGCAGCGCTATCTCGCCCTGCACGGGGGCGACCGCGAGGCCGCGGCCCGCAACCTCGCCGTCGACCTGATGATGGTCGAGCTGCGGGCGCTGCCGCTCGACTCGATGCCTGGTCCGGCCGCGACCCGCCGGCTGCGGCGCGCCGCGGTCACCGCGTGCGGCGTCCTCCGCCTCCCCATGGGGCATGCCCTGACGGTCTACGAGGACACCGTGGAACACGCGGTGGAGCGGATGCTCCCGGTGCCGCTCGGCGCGGGCGGCAACCCGATCTCCCGCTGGGAGGCCGCCGCCCTCACGACCCGCCGTGCCGCCTGAAGGACAGCGGCGCTACTTCGTGTAGACACCCTCCGGATCGAGCTCCTCGCGGACCAGGCGCAGCTCCTCTACGGTGGGTGCCGGCGTGGGAGCCAGGCTGGGACTGATCTTCGGCTCCCAGGCGACGGTCGCGCGGACCTCGTCCAGGGTCGCACCCGGGTGCAGGAAGTCCAGCCGCATCTCCCCCGTCTCGTCGAAGTGCCAGATCCCGAGGTCAGTGACCACGACGCTGGGCCCGCGGCCGTTCCAGCCGCCGGCCTTGCGGATGGCCTCCGCGTGCTCGGCCCCACCGAGGTTGCCCGGGCGACGTCCGGAAGTCGATCCGCTCGACGAAGGACCGGCTCGACTGGCGCATGATCACGAACACCTGCTTCGCGTTGATCGCGATCTCGCAGGCGCCGCCCGAGCCCGGCAGCCGCGTCTTCGGGGCGTCGTAGTCCCCGATCACGGTCGAGTTGAGGTTGCCGAAGCGGTCGATCTGGGCCGCGCCCAGGAAGCCGACGTCGATCAGGCCCCGCTGCAGGTAGAAGGCGAACAGCTCGAACATCGACACGACGGCCGTGGCGCCGGTCACGATCGTGGGATCGCCGATCGACAGCGGTAGTCGGGCCGGCCGCGCCCCGAACACGCCGGCCTCGTACACGAGCTCCATGTCCGGGGCGACGGTGCGCTTCGCGAGGTTGACGGCGATGTTGGGCAGGCCGACGCCCACGAAGCAGACGTGCTGGCCCGCCAGCTCGCGTGCGGCCGCGACGATCATCATCTCGGACTTCGAGAAGGCGAGGACGCGCTCGGTCGGCTCGGTCATCGGTAGTCACCGTAGTCGACCGAGCCGGAGGGGGCGCTGCCGGGCCGCAGGGAGGCCACGCGCTCCTCGCCCAGCTTCTGGACGTACGCGGCGCGATCGGGCATGTCGTACACCCACTCGCGCAGCCAGGCCTGGGTCTTCTCCTCGTCCCGGCTGATCGGGTCCCAGTCGAGGTAGAAGCGGTTGTCGCGGTCGTAGGCGCCCTGGACATAGCTGGGATGGGCGCCGAACGGGTCTACCACCACGGCGTCCACGATCAGGCCCGGGATCACCGTCCGGTTGGGATCCGCCCGGATCACCGACTCCTCGACCAGCTCCTCCACCACCACGATCACGCGGTCGGCGGCGAAGGCGGCCTCCTTCTGGCAGCCCAGCAGGCCCCAGATCTGGGTGTTGCCGCTGGCGTCCGCGCGCTGGGCGTGGATCACGGTCACGTCCGGGTTGAGCGGCGGCACCGCGTAGACCACCTCGTCCGAGTAGGGGGACTTGATCGGCCGGATCAGCGGGTTCGCCTTCGGCAGGTCCGTCTCGAAGTAGGAGCGGAGCGGCATGAACGGCAGGTTGGCGGCGCCCGCCGTGTAGCGCGACACCATGCCGAAGTGGCTGTACTCCTCCACCTCGAGCGGGGTGCCATCCCCCACCGACGCGGGCTCGATCCGCCGACGGATCGCGTTGAGGCCACCGACGCCCGGGTTGCCCAGCCAGGAGAAGATCAGCTTGCGAGCGACGCCACCGGCGATCATCTGGTCGTAGACCAGGTCCGGCGTCATGCGGGCGAGCGTCAGGTCGCGCTTGCCCTGGCGGATGATCTCGTGACCCGCCGAGAAGCCGATCAGGTGGGTGAACCCCTCGATGGCGACGGTGTCGCCGTCGCGGACGAGATCCGCGACGGCATCCCGCATCGAGGCGACCTTGCCGGGCATGGGCCTCCGCTCCTGGTCGAGTGACGTCGCTGAGTGTAGTCCTGGGCGGGGTCTGACCCTACCGCCCCGAGGCGCCGAACCCCTCGGTGGCGTACCCGGCGCGCTGGGCCGCCTTGCGCTCGGCCACGTCCTCGGCACGGTGCCCGGCCACGTGGGCGACGGCCTCCGTGAACAGCCGGATCGCGGTGTCCGCCTCGGACTGGGTCACGACCAGCGGCGGCGACATCCGCACGCAGTCGTCGCCGGCCTCGAGGATGAGCAGACCGCGGTCGAACGACTGCATCTCGACCGCGTCCGCGGTCTCGCCGGAGTCGAACTGGACACCGATCATCAGGCCCTTGCCGCGGACGTCCTTGACGATGCCGGGGAACCGGTCCATGAGCGGTCGCAGCCCGTCCATCACCTGGCGGCCACGGATGCCGGCATTGGCGATGAGGCCGCCCTCGAGGAGCCTGATCGTCTCCATCAGCGCGGCGAGCGAGACCGGGTTGCCGCCGTAGGTGCTGCCGTGGGCGCCGGGACCCCAGGACATCACGTCGGCGCGGGCGATGGTGGCGCCGACCGGCATGCCGGAGCCGATCCCCTTGGCCGTGAGCAGGATGTCCGGCTCCACGTCCCAGTGCTGCATGGCCCACATCTTCCCGCTCCGGCCCGCACCCGACTGGATCTCGTCCGCGATGAGCAGGATGCCGTGGCGATCGCACAGCTCGCGCAGGTTCGCGAGGAAGTCGTCCTCGGGGACGACGTACCCGCCCTCGCCCTGGATGGGCTCGACGATGACCGCCGCGAACTCGTCGGCGGGCATCAGGCGCTTGAAGACGCGCTTCTCGATCTCCTCGATGCCCTCATTGCCGAAGGGCACGTGGTAGACGCCGGGGAGCAGCGGTCCGAAGTGGGCGTGGTACTTGGCCTTCGACGCCGTGAGGCTGACGGCGCCCATCGTCCGTCCGTGGAAGGCGCCCAGGAAGGCGATCACGTTCGGACGGCGGGTGTGGTATCTCGCCAGCTTCAGGCCGGCCTCAACCGCCTCGGCACCGGAGTTGCCAATGAAGGTCCGCTTGGCACCCGACATGGGGGCGATGCGCGCGAGCTCCGCGGCGGCCTGGGCGTAGATCGGCAGGTAGAAGTCGCTCGCCGAGAAGTGCTGGAGCTCGTCGGCCTGGCGCTTGATCGCGGCGACGACGTCCGGGTGGCTGTGCCCGGTGGAGTTGACCGCGATGCCGGCGGCGAAGTCCAGGAACACGTTGCCGTCGATGTCTTCGACCGCGCAGCCCAGGCCGCGCACGGGCACGATCGGGTAGGCGCGCGGGAGGCTGGGACTCGTCCAGGCGTGGTCGAACTCGATGTGCGCGCGGGCCTTGGGGCCCGGCAGCTCGGTCACGATGTCCGGGATCGGACGCGCCTGGAGCGGGGTGGTCACGGGGCCTCCTGGGCTGGAACGCATAGAAATGATGCAGAGTGAATATACCAGAGCGCCCCGGGCGGTCGATGGGCCGTTCGGCGGCTGGGATGGGCCGTTCGGCCAGTGCGCCGGGTTCCGGCACCCGGGTCCCGAGGCACATCGCTCGCGCACGCCCGCCTGGCGGGCAATGATCACGCCAAGCGTAGTTCCGCTCGCGTGGCGGGCCATTCGTCGCACGCCACGGCGAGCGGCGCAACCAGCGCCTCGCCCGGCGGACAGGATGAGCAAGGCAGGCGCCCGTTCGCCCTCTGGGCGGGCGGCGCGGGTGCCTCCGGCGGCGCCGGTTCGATCGGGCAGCCGCGGCCCACGGGTCGCGCAGGACCCTCGCTCAAGTGACACCACGTCGGGGGACCACGCTTGGCCCGGGCCGCCAGGGGGACCATTCGTCGCCAGCGGCCGACGGCTTGCCCTCTCGGCGGCACGGCAACGGCGGTGCGGCGCGTAGCCAAGCCTCTTGGTGTCGCCGGGCGGACGATCCGTCGAACGAGGGCGATGAATGGGCCGCACTCCGGCCCGACCAGGAACTGCCGAGCCGAGCCGCACTCCGGCCCGGAGGCGCGCTACGGGTCGCAGTCGCCGGGGACGCCGGGACCGGGTGCCGGGCCCATCATCGGCGTACCGGACCAGATGTCGATCCGGCCGCACGAGAGGTCGACCCGTGCACCCATCGCCCTTGGACTCGCCGCTGCCGTCGGCGTTCTGCAGACACCACACATCACCGGCGACGACGGTCGTTGCCACGAGCGACGCGACCAGCACCGGTCCTGATCTGTGCGACCCAGGGCAGCGGACCAAGGTCGGAAAGGCCCAGGTCGGCGCGCTGGCCGGCAGGGATGGGCCGCCCCGCCGCGCCGTTCACGGTCAGCATCACCGGGATCGTCGTCCCGTTCGACACCTCGAGGCGCATCTGCTCGGGCGGCGTCACGACCTTGACGCCGAGGGTCACGGGCGTGGGAGTCGGGCTGTCGGCGGCCACGGGAGAGAGGAGCAGCCGGCCACGGCACCGAGCCATCGCCAGCGTCAGGACCATCGACCGCACGAGGGACCGCATCTCCGCTCCTCGGGCGCGGACCCGGCCGCCCGGGCCCCGCCTCACGCCACTGTAGGGTCAGTCGACGACGGTGTGGCTCTGCTCGCGCAGAAACTGCGCGACGTAGTACATGGACAGGCCGGACTTGCCCGTGGAACCGGAGCCCTTCCAGCCGCCAAAGGCCTGCACGCCCGGCCAGGCGCCGGTGGTCGCGCCCGCCCGCCGGTTGACATACAGGACGCCCGCGTGGACCTCGTCCAGGAACCGCTGGACCTCGGCCGGATCCTCCGAGTAGACACCGGCCGTCAGGCCGTAGATGTTGTCGTTGGTCAGGGCGATCGCCTCGTCGACCGAGTCCACTGCGGCAACCGCCGTGAAGGGCGAGAACAGCTCGTCATGGAACAAGCGGTGGGTCACCGGCAGGCCGACGACGGTGGGCTCCACGTAGGTGCCGCGGGCAAGGTCACCCTCGGTCAGCCGGTGGCCCCCGGTGAACACCGTTCCGTCGCGCCGGGCCTCGGCCACGGCCTGCTGGTGGCGATCGACCGCGTGCTGGTCGATGACAGGACCGAGGAATACGGCGCGGTCGAGCGGGTTGCCAACGACCAGGCGCTCCGTCTTGTCGACGAGGAGGCGCACAAGCTCGTCGTGGACCGGCCGCTGGACGTAGACGCGGCTGTTCGCCGAGCACTTCTGCCCGCCGAACCCGAACGCCGCGCGCATGATCCCCTCGGCCGCCTCCTCGAGGTCGGCGCTGGCCAGCACCATCGCCGTGTTCTTGCCGCCCATTTCCACGATGCACGGGCGGGGATAGGTCTTCGAGAAGCTGCGGAAGATGTCGAAGCCGACGTCGTAGGAGCCGGTGAACACGATGCCGTCGATCCCCGGGTTCTCCTGCAGCTCTTCGCCGACGGTGGCTGCCCGGTCCCATGACGAGGTTGAACACGCCATCCGGGACACCTGCGTCGCGGTACACCTCGGCCAGGATGACCCCGGTGAGGGCCGAGACCGAGGCCGGCTTGAACACGACGGCATTGCCGGCCATGAGGGCAGCCGACGACGGGCCGGCCGCGAGCGCCATCGGGAAGTTGAACGGGCTGATGACCGCGAACACGCCGTGCGGGCGGAGGATCGAGCGCGTGTGAACCGCCGGATCGCCCAGGTTGTCCATCTCGTGGTCGTAGTAGGCGTTGTCCTCGGCCGTCTTCGCGTAGTAGCGGATGAGGTCGGCCACCTCCTCGACCTCGCCGAGGGCCTCCATCCGCGTCTTGCCCACCTCGTAGGCCATGACGCCCGCGTACTCCATCAGGCGCTCCGAGATGAGCTCCGCGGCAGTGCGGAGGATCTCCACGCGCCGCTCCCAGCCGAGGTGGAACCAGGCCGGCTGCGCCCGGCGTGCCGCCGCGATCGCGTCCTGGACGTCGTCGCGGATGCCGCGCGCGAACGTGCCGACCACGATGTCGTGATCGATCGGCGAGCGGACCTCGAAGGTCCCGTCGCCGTCGCGCTCGACCCCATCGATGAGGTTGCGGTGGTAGCCACCGAGGCGAGCTCGCGCTCCCTCGAGACCGTCCTCGAACAGGGCGTGCAGTTCCTCGTTGTCGGCGCGCAGGGTGGCATAGGTGATCTTGGGACGCGGCGTGGTGGTCATCTCTGATCCTCTGGGGCGGGACGCGGGCGCGGTCGAGCGACCCGGAGCGTACCGGCCCCGACCGTATCGGGTCCAGCGCGGTGCGAACCTCCCCGCGCGAGCCTCCCCTGCGCCGAGCGCCCCCGGGCGGTCAGCCGCCCGAGAAGATCGGCGAGACGAGGATCCGGTCGCCCGGCTCCAGGGGCTCGTCCGGCTCCACCGCCCAGCCGTTGCGGGCGATGATCATCGGCCGGGCGCGGTCGATGGCGTTCGCGTCGAGGATGTCCGCGACGGTCGAGCCCGGTTCGACGTCCAGCTCCCGGTGGCTGAAGCCCACGGTGTGGGCGAAGCCGCCGGTCAGCTTGAGGGTGACCTTCATCGTCAGGTGAGCGTCCTCAGGTGATCGTCGCGAACGGCTCCGCCGCGGCGGCCTCCGCCTCGAGCCCGAGGCTGGCGAGGGTGGCCCGGGTGGGCACGCCGCGGTCGTCATAGCCCCGGATGTCGTAGTAGTGGCCCAGCAGCTCGTCGTACTTGTCGCGGTCGAGGTACAGGCCCGCGATCGGGCCCTCCGTGTCGGCGTTGGCCGGGTCGAACCAGATCTCCGGCACGTAGTCGGCGGTGCGATCCGTGTCCGGGAACTCGCGCAGCCAGAACAGCTTCATGAGCGCGTAGATCCGGTCCGAGATCGGCCAGAAGTCGTCGAGCGTCCAGTTCTTGCCCGTGATCGTGTTGAAGTAGATGGGGTAGTGCTCCACGCCCCAGCCCAGCTCCACCCACGGGAAGCGACAGGTCACGATCGACTCGAACAGCCCGCCGCGGATCCGCTGGAGGTCGACGATCTTCTGGGCCTTGTCGCGCCCGTAGGACCCACGCTCGGTCTGCTTGACCTCGTAGGTGATGATCCACGACTCCTTGTGGTGGGCGCCGATCGGGCTCACCCCGAACGCGAGGGCCATGCCCGGGATGAACTTGCAGTTGTAGGCCGAGATCTCCAGGCCCTTGACCTGCATGGCGTAGGCCTCGGACCCGTGGCCGAAGGCGCGGGCCGCGCGCAGCGTGCCCTCGGCGAGGATGTCGCCGACCTCGCCCTCGCGGTGCGCGATCATGCCCAGGACCCGCTTCATGCCCTCCGAATCGCCGAAGCGGAGGTCACCCTCGACGGCACCCTGCTCGATCGCGTCCGCGTAGAACCCGAGGACACTGCCGGCCGAGATCGTGTCCAGGCCGTAGTCGTCGCACAGGTAGTTGAGGGTGCCGACGGCCGCAAGGTCGTAGATGTCGAGGTTCGGCCCGAGGAGGCCGATGTTCTCGTAGTCGATCTCCGACTCGCGCCCCTCCTCGTCCGGGATGGCGATGCCGCAGCGCATGGTGCAGTTGGGGCAGCCGTAGGTGGCCATCCGCACCGCGTTGGCCCGCTCGCCGTCGACCATCCAGGCGTCGGGGTGGTGGGTGCCCCGGAAGTTGTGGACCGGGAGGGCCGCCACCTCGTTGCACCACGGGAGCACGCCGTCCGTGCCCTGGATGGACCAGCCCGGACTCCTTGTCCATCGCCCGGACTTCCTTGAGGTCGTCGCGACCGAGCGCCTTCATCTCGGCCGGAAACGCCTGCGGGATGACCTTGGAGCCCTTGAACACGATCGCCTTGAGGAGCTTGGAGCCCATGACGGCGCCCATGCCGGGCCGCCCGCCGGACCGCCCCTCCAGGCTGCGGACCGTGGCGTAGCGGACCATGTTCTCGCCGCCCTGGCCGATGTTCAGGACGCCGACGCCCTTGCCGTACTTCGCGTAGATCCAGTCGTTGGTCGCGATGGTGCCCTGGCCCCAGACCTCGTCGGCCGGCAGGTACTCGACGCGGTCGTCCTCGATGTAGAGCATGGTGGGGCTGTCGGCCTTGCCCTCGACGACCAGCGCGTCGTAGCCCGCCTTGCGGATCTGGTCGGTGACGCGCGTGCCCAGGTTCCCATCGCCGTAGCCGCCGGTTGCCGGAGACTTCGCGGCGACGATCGTCTTGCCGGTGTTGGGGGCTGGGATGCCGGAGATGGGGCCGACCGCCACGACGAGCTTGTTCTCGGGCCCGAGGGGGTCGATCCCCGGAGCCAGCTCGTCGTAGAGGATCTTCACGGCGAACCCGCGGCCGCCGATCCACGTCGTGGCGAAGTCCTCGGAGAACGTCTCCACGCGGTGCGTCCGGTTCGTCAGGTTGACCCTGAGGATCTGCCCGGTCCAACCATCCATCGTCAGCTCATCCTTGCATCGGTCGTCGCATCCGATCACGGGCCGTTCAAATGCCCGCCCCGGGAAGCCTTGAGCCCCGCATCGCCAGACGGCTCCGCAGGTTGTCTGCGGCCAGTCTAGTGGTGCGCAAGGGGCCCGTGGGAGGGCGGACTGGCAGGCGCGGACCGGGACCTCCGTGCCATGAACGGCGGGCCGACGAACCCGCAGACTGCCGCCATGCACCTCCCGAGCCGGGGCCGTCGAGCCGCCCCTGCGATCCTCGCGTCGCTGATGGCCGCGATGCTCGCCGGCTTCTTCGCACCCGTCGCCCCGGCCCGAGCGGCCGATGACTACCCGCCCGGCTACCGGGGGTTCCACACCCATGCGGAGATGGTTGCGGAGGTGCAGTCCATCGCCGCGGCACATCCGGACATCGTCCGGACGTTCTCCATCGGCCGCAGCCACCAGGGACGGGACCTGCTCGCGGCCAAGGTGTCCGACAACGTCGGCGCCGACGAGCTGGAGCCCGAGGTCCTGTTCGACGGCCTGACCCACGGCAACGAGCCCATGGGCCTGGAGATGACGCTGGCGATCCTTCGCTGGCTCACCGACGGCTACGAGACGGACGCGCGGATCACCTCCATCGTGCGGTCGCGCGAGACCTGGCTCGTGTTCGCGGTGAACCCCGACGGCCAGGCCCACGACTACGGCTCCGGCTCGCTGCGCAACTGGCGCCGCAATCGGCAGCCCACGCCGGGCAGCACCGCGATCGGCACGGACCTGAACCGCAACTTCGGCTATCGATGGGGCGGCAAGGGCTCGAGCGGCAACCCGTATTCCACCCGCTTCCGGGGCCGTGCCGCCTTCTCGGCCCCGGAGACGCGCGCCGTGCGCGACTTCGTCGCGAGCCGGGTGGTCCACGGCCGCCAGCAGATCCGGGCCTCCATCTCGTTCCACGAGTACGGGCGGGTGGTGATGTGGCCGTACGCGGCGACCATGGCGAACATCCCGGCCGACATGACGGCCCAGGATCATGAAGCCCTCGCGAGGATCGCACGGCACATGGCCACGACCTCGCGCTATGCGGCCAAGCAGGCCAGCGACCTGTACCTGGCGTCGGGAACCACCGCCGACTACCTCTATGGCCGGTACCGCGTGTTCGCCTTCACCATCGAGATGTCCGCGGTGGACTATCCGAAGGACACGGCGATCGGGTCCGAGACGTTGCGCAATCGGGAGGCGGTCCTCTGGCTCCTCGAGCGCGCATGGTGCCCCTTGGGGGTGCTGGGCGCCACCGTCAAGGAAGCCCGCTGCGGGGCGCTTGACGACGATCTGGAAGTGTCCCGCGGCTGGACCGTGAACCCGGACGGGACCGATACCGCGCCGGCGTCCGCGCGCTGGGTTCGGGCGAACCCGGCCGGGACGTCGTCGCGGGGGAACCGCGCTCCAGCGGGGCGCCGCGGCGTCCGGTCGATTGGCGCTGGTGACGGGGGCTCCCGCCGGGTCCCGGGCAAGCTCCTACGACCTCGACGGGCGGACCACCGCGCGGTCCGCGCCGATCACCTTGCCCGCCGCCGCCGGCCAGCGACTGACGTTCCGATGGCTGTTCGCCCACCCGGAGGGATCGTCTTCAACCGCGGACCACCTGCGGGCGATCGTCGAGACTGCGAGCGGTTCCCAGACGGTGGTCTGGGAGCGGCGCGGGTCCCGAAGGGCGTCCTCGGGCTCGTGGCGGAGCGCGTCCGTGGGCCTCGATCCTTGGGCCGGACAGGTGATCCGGATCCGGTTCGAGGCAGTGGACGGCGGCGCCTCCTCGATCGTCGAGGCCGGCGTCGACGACGTGCGGGTGACGCGCCCGCCCGGGTGAACCGGCCCGCCCCGGACCCGCGGCCGCTCAGGCGAACAGCGCCGAGACGACCTCAGCGATCGACGGCGCGACCCCGTCCGGCGCGTAGGGATAGCGCCTGCGCTCCGCAACCGCGGCGAGCTCCGCGTCGCCGTGCTTGCCGGTCCGCACAAACACCGTCCGCAGCCCGGCCCGCCGGCCGCCGCCGATGTCGCTGTTCACGTCGTCGCCCACCATCGCGAGCTCCGAACGCAGGAGCGGCCGCTCGCCGCGCGCGGCGGCCTCGGCGGCCAGGCGCCGGACCGCGGCCGCGAAGAAGGCGGGCGACGGCTTGCCGACGATCCTCGCGCGCCTGCCGGCCGCCCACTCGAGGCCGACCAGGAACGCGCCGGCGTCCAGGGTGGGGCCCGCCTGGGTCAGCCACCACGGGTTGCGGTGCATGCCCAGCAGCTCCGCGCCGGCCTTCACGCAGCGGAATGCCCGGTCGAGGTTGGCCTTGGACAGCTCGTCGGGCGAGTCGCCCAGGATCACGGCGGCCACGGCCGAAGGGTCTGTGTCCACCTCCTGGCCCGTGACCACGTTGAGGGCCGTGAGCTCCGTGCGGGCGTCGGCCGAGGCGATCACGAACACCGGCCGGTCGCCGTACTCGTGCAGGGCGATGGCCGCCGACGCCGACAGCGCCGACTGGAACCGCTCGACGGGCGTCGTGAACCCGACCTTGCGGCCCCAGCCAGCCAGCCGGCCACGCGACACCAGCGACGTGTTGGTCACGACCAGGTACGGGAACGCCCGCCGCTCCAGCTCGTTCACCGCCTCCACGGCACCCGGGACCGCGGCGCCCTTGAGAACGAGGACGCCGTCGAGATCCAGCAGCAGGCCGCGGACTCCCTGCAGGGCTGCACGCAGCGAGGCGTCGGACGGGACCGGCTGGGGCATGATGCTCAGGGTACCGAAGGGAGGAGCCACGCATGGGTCTGCTCGAGGGGCGCAAGGCGCTCGTGTTCGGGGTCGCGAACGACCACTCCATCGCCTGGGGCATCGCCAAGGCGCTGCATGACGAGGGCGCCGTCGTGGGCTTCTCGTCCGTGGAGAGCCTCATCGAACGCCGTGTCCGCCCGCTCGCGGACTCCATCGGCAGCCCGTTCGTGGAGGCCTGCGACGTCACCAGCGACGACGACATCCGGCGCGTGATGACCCGGTGGCACGAGGAGCAGGGCGAGATCGACATCCTCGTCCACGCGATCGCCTACGCCAAGCGGGAGGACCTCGACGGCACCTTCGTCGACACGTCGCGCGACGGGTTCGCGCTGGCGCTGGACGTGTCCGCGTACTCGCTGGTCGCGCTCACGCGGGAGGCGCGGCCATACCTCCATCGCGGCAGCTCGATCCTCACCCTGACCTACTACGGCGCGGAGAAGGTCGTCACCCACTACAACGTGATGGGCGTGGCCAAGGCCGCGCTCGAGGCGTCGGTGCGCTACCTCGCCGCGGACCTCGGACCGGACGGCATCCGGGTCAACGCGATCTCCGCGGGTCCGATCCGCACCCTGTCCGCCGGCGGCATCGCGGGCTTCCGCAAGCTCTACGGCCCCTTCGACCAGGTCGCGCCGCTGCGCTCGCACATCACCATCGAGGACTGCGGCAGGACCGCCGTGTACCTCGGCTCGGACCTCTCGTCGGCGGTCACGGGTGAGGTGATCTACGTGGACGGCGGGTTCAGCATCATGGGCGTTCCGTCGCCCGCGGACTGACGCGACTGCTCGTGCCACGTCCAGGGTTCCGCAGGGGAGCGGGATGATCCCCCGGTCCGGCCGCCCGTTCGACGCGTCCGTGCTCGAGGCGGTCGACCGCTGGGGGGCGCAGACCGTCGCCGTGGCGGTCGTCGACGACGCCGGCCTCGTGGCCTCGCGTGGACCGCTGGATCGCGCGCTGCCCTGGGCATCGGTCACGAAGCTGGTGACGGCGTGCGTGGTCCTGGTCGGGGTGCGGCGGGGCGCGCTGGCGCTCGACGCGCCGGCCGGACCGCCCGGCTCGACCGTCCGACACCTGCTGGCACACGCCGGCGGCTACGGCTTCGACGGGGGCGTGCTGGCGGCCCCCGGGCGGACGCGGATCTACTCCAACACGGGGTTCGACACCCTGGGTGAGGCGCTGGAGGCCGCGGCCGGGCAGTCGTTCGCGGAGCTGCTGGGCGCGTGGGTGCTGGAGCCGCTCTCCATGACCGGGACGCGGCTGGAGGGGCGGCCGTCCGAGGGCCTGGTGGGGCCGGCGGCGGACCTGGCCGCGTTCGCGCACGAGCTGCTGGCGCCTCGGGTCCTGCCCGCCGGGCTCGTGGCCGAGGCGGCGACCGTCGCATTCCCCGGGCTCCGGGGGGTGCTGCCGGGGTTCGGGCTCCAGGATCCAAACGACTGGGGGCTGGGCTTCGAGATCCGCGGGCGGAAGTCACCGCACTGGACGGGCGGCGGCAACTCGCCGGCGACGTTCGGGCACTTCGGGCGGAGCGGGACGTTCCTCTGGGTGGACCCCGTCGCTCGGCTGGCGGTGGCGTGCCTCACCGACCGGCCGTTCGGGGCGTGGGCAGGCGAGGCATGGCCGGCGCTGTCGGACGCGGTGCTGGAATGCGCGCGGCGGACCGACAGGCCAGACGCGCCAGGACCCTCCCCTACCAGCCCCAGGAGCCCGGCCCGCCCTTGACGGGGCCAACGATCCGGGACGTCATCCAGCCGCCGTAGAAGCCGCCCGGCTGGGGTGTGGCGCAGCTCGCTTCCGACCCAGGCCTCGTCGACCCGGGAGGCGTAGAAGGACAAGCAGCCTCGGATCGCCTCGAACCCGGGGGCCGGGTGCTCGTAGGACCACGCGATGTCTTCGATCTGTCGCCCCCCGGACAAGAGGGACCAGTAGGACGCCATGCCCTTCCACTCGCAGTGGCTGGAGGATGGCGATGGCCGGAGGAGATCCATGCGGATGTCCGAAGGTGGGATGTAGTAGCCGGGAGGGTGCGAGGTCTCCAGGACGCGGAACGCGCGCAAGGTGTCGGCGATGACGATCCCGTCGACGACGACCCGGATGCGCTCCGTGACAGGCTCGATCCGAGGCGGCCTCGGGTAGTCCCAGGCGGACTCCTGGCCCGGCCCGGGGACGACCGGCACAACTCCCCGGGGGACGCGGCCGGCGAACCGGTAGGGCGCGTCAGCCACCGGCCCTGCAGCCCCGGCAGCGTCCCGAGATCGAGAGGTGGGACAGCTCCACCGCGAAGCCGCGATCCGCGTTCAGTGCCGCCACCAGGGTTGCCGCCTCCCCGGCCTCGATCTCCCAGGTCTCACGGCAGCTCAGGCAGTGCAGGTGCCCGTGATCGGCCTCGGGGAGCACGTGGAACTCCTCGCGGCCGTCGGCACCGTGCGCGTGGCGCACGATCCCCAGCTCCTCGAGCACGTCCAGCGTCCGGTAGACGGTGGACGGGGTCGTGGCCGGGTCCACCTGCCTGCAGCGCTCGACGAGCTCCGCACCAGTCACGTGGCCATCGGCTCCCGAGAGGACCTCGATCAGGACGCGGCGCTGCGGTGTCCAGCGAAGGCCGCGAGCGTGCAGGCGCTCGCGGACGTCACCCCATGGCGCGCCATCGGCCGGGGGTCCGGGACGGGCGGCACGGGAGGGAGACCCAGTAGGCGGCATCGCACGAAGGATAGGGCGGCGGGGACGCTTGTTGCAACCTCTTGCAACAGCGACGCCGTGCGACTACGATGACGATCCGAGGCCCTGCCCGACCCGCCTACCCGGAGACCGTCCGCCATGGACCTGTTCGCCATCGCCGCTGCTCCCGCCGTGAGCGGGTTCGAGCCGTCCCTGCACGCGGCAGATCGGTTCCTGACCGTCCCCATCTCTCTCGTCATGTGGGCGATCGTCATCGTCGTGCTGGCGGTGGCCGTGCGGCAGACCAACCGGACGCTCGACGAGCGCTCGGTACCGCTGATGGGCGTGATGGCCGCGTTCATCTTCGCGGCGCAGATGTTCAACTTCCAGGTCGCCGGAGGGACCTCGGGGCACCTGCTGGGCGGCGTGCTGGTCGCGGTGCTGCTCGGGCCCTGGGCCGGAACCCTCGTCATGGCCTGCGTGATTGCCGTCCAGGCCCTCGTCTTCTCCGACGGCGGCCTCGTCGTCATGGGCGCCAACATCTTCAACATGGGGGTCGTGGGCACGCTCGGCGGTTTCGCTCTGTACATGCTCCTGTGCCGCGTGCTGGGCGGCGAGGACCGCGCCCGTATTCCCGCCTCGGCCATCGCCGGCTGGGCCTCTGTCGTGGCGGCGGCGGCGTTCATGTCGCTCGAGCTGATCGTGTCCGGGACGAGCCCGGCCGAGATCGTGCTGCCGGCCATGCTCGGCGTCCACGCGTTCATTGGCATCGGCGAGGCGCTCGTCACCGCGGCGGCCCTGGCGTTCATCGCCGCGACGCGCAAGGACCTCCTGGACCTCCGCCCAGACCGGGCCGCCGCGCTGGCGGCCAGGACCGCCGCGAGCGGGGCGACGGGTGGCGGGGACGGAACCGGGACCCCGGTCCCGGCGGGAGCCTGAGGCCATGACTGTCGAGGGAGAGCACATGAGCACGACGCCCGATCCCGTCACGACGAAGCCCCGAGGCCGCATCGGCCGCTGGTGGTGGGCGGTCGGCCTCGCCATCGCGGCCCTGGTCGTGATCGTCCTGGCGCCGCTCGCCTCACCGGATCCCGACGGCCTGGAGCGAGTCGCCGAGGACCAGGGGTTCATCGAGCGGGCCGAGAACTTCTTCTCGGGCCTCCTGGGTGACTACGCGATCCCCGGCATCGACAACGAGTGGCTGTCGACCGTCCTGGCGGGGTTGATCGGGGTCGTGATCGTGGTGGCCCTGATGTTCCTGATCGGCCGCGTCGTCGCACGGCGCCGCGTCCAGGAGTAGGGGCGCCGCGTCCTGGAGATCGACCGCTACGTCGATGGCAACAGCCCGTTCCACCGGGCGGACGCCCGGCTCAAGTTCATCCTGACGATCGCCGGGATCCTCGTGATCTCGCTGCTGCCCATGGGCTCGTTCCTGGCGATGGCGATCATCTGGCTGATCCTGGTGGCCTGCTCCGCGACCGCCGGCCTGGGCCCGTTCCGCCTGTCGCGCTCGGCTGTCGTCGCGCTGCCCTTTGCGCTGGCCGCCTTCCCGCTGATCTTCACGGTCCAGGAGCAGATCATCACGACGATCACGATCGGACCGCTTGACCTGACGATCTCCGCCGAGGGCCTGCGGCGCTTCTTCACGATCATGATCGGGAGTTGGTTGTCGGTGCAGGTCGCCCTCCTGCTGGCGTTCACCACGCCGTTCCACGACCTGATCGACGCCCTGCGGGAGCTGCACCTGCCCCGGATCCTGGTGTCGATCATCTCCTTCATGTACCGCTACATCGCCGTCCTCACCGACGAGGGCTCGCGGATGCTCAGGGCACGCGACGCCCGCTCAGCGGCGGGGTCCGGCAACGCCGGCGGCTCCATCCGCTGGCGTGCGACCGTCACCGGGCGCATGGTCGGCTCCCTGTTCCTGCGCGCGTACGAGCGCAGCGAGCGCATCTACGCCGCCATGCAGGCGCGCGGTTTCGAGGGCGAGTTCCGGCACCTCCAGGCCCGCGCCCTCCATCGCTCCGAGGTCGCCTGGCTGTTCCTGTTCCTCGCGCTGTTCGCCGCCTACGAGGTCATCGCCATCCTGTGGCTGCCACGCCAGTGACCACCGAACCGCACGTGCACGAGCACGTCCACGAGAACGCTCCACCCCATGTCCACCCGCACGCGCACGAGCCCTCCGGGCCAGCGGCAGCGTCCGAGGGCGGGAGCGAGCGCGGGACGTGCGATCTGGAGCACGTCCACTTCAGCTACCCCGACGGGTTCGAGGCGCTCCGCGGGGTGGACCTGCACATCGAATCCGGCGAGAAGGTCGCGCTGGTGGGTCCCAACGGGGCCGGCAAGAGCACGCTGATGCTCCAGCTCAACGGGACGCTGCGACCGGCGCACGGCTCGGTGCGGGTGGCGGGCCTCGCGGTCGGCAAGGAGACGATCCGCCGCGTCCGCGCGGAGGTCGGCCTGGTCTTCCAGGACCCGGACGACCAGCTGTTCAGTCCCACGGTGTTCGACGACGTCGCCTTCGGGCCGCTGCACATGGGCCTGCCGGCCGACGAGGTGCACCGGCGCGTCGAGCGGGCGCTGGCGGCCGTGGGCATGGCCGCGTTCGCCCACCGGGTGCCGCACCGCATGTCCCTCGGCCAGCGGAAGCGCGTGGCCCTGGCGACGGTCCTGTCCATGGACCCGTCGATCCTGGTGTTCGACGAGCCGTCGGCTGGCCTCGATCCCCGCGGACGCCGTGAGCTCATCCGGCTGCTCCGCACGCTGGGCCAGACGATGCTGGTCTCCACGCACGACATGCGGCTGGTCGCCGAGGTCTTCCCGCGGACCGTCGTGATGGACGACGGGCTGGTGGTCGCCGACGGGCCGACTGATGGGATCCTCGCCGACGGCGAGCTCCTCGAGGCACATGGGCTCGAGGCCCCGTAGGGCGCCCGTGATCGCGGCCGGTTAGTCGAGCCGGTTGATCGCCGGAACCCGGAGCGGGCGCAGCTCATCGGTCCGGCGGAACAGCCGCGCGACGACCGACGGCACCCACCAGCGCAGGAAGTAGAGCCGGCAGCCGACGCAGATGCCCGTCGTCGCGAGCAGGACCTGCAGGCCCGCGACCGCCGCGGTCAGCAGCCAGCCGACGACCGGCAGGCCGGCGAGGAACGCGAGCGTCGCGAGCACGAGGAACGTGCCGCCAAGCGCCTGGGCGAACCGGGGTGGGTACTCGTGCTCGAGCTCCACTGGACCGAGCCTGAACGCGGCGCGGACGAGCATCCAGGCGCGGCCCGGGAGGAACAGCCGGGTGCCGAAGGCGGCCGAGACGAGCAGGTTGAGGCCGACGAGCGCGACGAGCCAGGGCAGGCCGAGCAGGAAGGCGAGGAGGAGGACGATGGCGGACACGCCGGCGCCGAAGCGTTGGCCGCGCGGGTCGATAGAGCGTGCAGGAGCAGGGGTCAGGGACACGTGGGTGACTCCGGGTCGTGTGGGACGGGGCGCGCGATCGCGCGCTGGACCACGGGGAGAGGCGAGGCCCGGGAGGGTCAGCCGGTGCGGCGACCCGGGTGGGCAGCCGCGCACGTGACCCCCGCCGACGCTCGCCGTCGACAGGCGCACCACTGACCCATACAGCCCGTGAGGGCGGCCACAACCATGCGCAGAGCGTATCCCGAGGTTGTTGCCGCGTCAACGATACGCGGCGGCCGGGATCGTGAGACGTCCGGGAACCGGCAGTACTCCCGGGGGGATTTCCCACTCCGGCCCGCCCCGCGTACGATCGCAGGCAGCGGAAGCGCGGGGGCCGACGCACCGGGGAGCCTGATCGAGACCATGTCCCTTTCCTCTCGCATCGAACGAGCCCAGCAGGCCGGAACTTCACGCCAGGAGCCGACGGCGACCGCGGTCGTCACCATCCCCGTGGGAGCACCCGCCCAGCTCGCCGCGCGCGAGGAGATGCTACGGGACGCCCGCGCCAGGCTCCAGGTCGAGGTCGTCGGCGCCTCGCATGCCCTGTTCGCGGCCGGACTCGGCCCGGAACTGCGGACGCAGGTCGAGGGCATCGTCGACAGGTTCATGACCACCAATGGCCTGGCGCTGACGCGCGATGAGCGCCTGCGCCTCGTGCAGGAGGTCATCGCCGAGGTAACCGGCCTCGGACCACTCGAGCCGCTCCTCGCCGACGACACGATCACCGAGGTCATGGTCAACGGACCGGACCACATCTACATCGAGCGCAAGGGCAAGATCTCGCGCGTGCAGACGTCGTTCCTCAACGACGATCACGTCCTGCGGATCATCGACCGGATCATCACCCCGCTCGGCCGCCGCATCGACCAGACCAGCCCCCGGGTGGATGCCCGCCTCCCCGACGGCTCGCGCGTCAACTGCATCATCGAGCCACTGTCGCTCATCGGACCGGTCATCACCATCCGCAAGTTCTCGGCCCGCCCATACACGGTCGAGGATCTCGTTCGGTTCGGCACGGCGACGGACGAGATGTTCGACTTCCTGCGAGCGTGCGTCGAGGCACGGCTCAACCTATTCGTGTCGGGCGGCACCGGGTCCGGCAAGACGACCACCCTCAACGTGATCTCCGCCTTCGTCCCCGAGGAGGAACGGATCATCACCATCGAGGACGCCGCCGAGCTCCAGCTCCGCCAGGAGCACGTCATCACGCTGGAGGCGCGACCCGCCAACCTGGAGGGATCGGGCGAGATCACGACCCGGGACCTGCTGCGCAACGCGCTCCACATGCGACCGGACCGCATCATCGTCGGCGAGTGCCGCGGCGGCGAGGCGCTGGACATGATCCAGGCCATGACCGTCGGCCAGGAGGGCTCGCTGTCCACCGGCCACGCGAACAGCTCGCCCGACATGCTGCGGCGCCTCGAGACGATGATCCTGATGTCCGGCTACGAGATGCCGCTGCGGTCGATCCGCGAGCAGATCGCCTCCGCCGTGGACCTGATCGTCCACACCGCCCGCCTCGGCGATGGCTCGCGCAAGATCGTGAACATCACCGAGGTGTACGGGATCGAGGACGACCAGATCCTGACCCAGGACATCTTCGAGTTCAGGCAGACCGGCCTCGATGAGAAGGGGAAGATCCTGGGCACCCTCGAGGCCACCGGGGAGCGTCCCACGTTCATGCCCAAGTTCGCGGCGAACGGCATCCAGCTCCCGCCCGGCGAGTTCGGGATTCCGCCCGAGGATCCCGAGCACCCGGTCAAGGTGCGGATCGGCAAGGGACGGTCCATCGGCATCGAGCAGGGTGGGGACACCAGGCCCCGGCTGACCTTCGGCCTGGGCTCCGCCGTGAACGCGGGCGGGATGATCTACGTGTCGTCCGTGGGCCCCGTGAACCCGGAGACCGGGTGGCTGGCCGGCAATTCGATCAGCGCCCAGGCCGCCCAGTGCCTCGAGAACCTGCGCGTCCTGCTGGAGCGCGAGGGGTCGTCGCTCGACAGGATCGTGTGGGCGAACTGGTCCCTGCGTGACCCGTCCGAGTTCGAGTCCTTCAGCGAGGAGTGGGTGAAGTGGTTCCCGGACACGGCGCCGGTGGGGCAGGGCACGCTGATGCCGCCCAAGCAGCGGCGGGCCGGGTTCCGGGTCTCCATCGGGGTGATCGCGCAGGCGGGCGGGGCCGGACCAGGCGCGATGATCAGGACGGCCAGTCAAGGTGCGACGACCGGTTCGACGACCGGCGCGATGACCGGCGCGGTGACCGGCGCGGCAGCCACCACCGACCAGCCCGCCGCGGCAGCTTCGGGCGCGGACCCGGGCCACGCCGTCGTTGCCCCGGCTGCCCGCTGGCACCGAGCGCCGACGAGCGGATCGCCGGACGTCCGCCGTCGCCGTCCCGCCCGCCGGCGTCGAACGCCGACGCGGCCAGCGGCGCCGCGCCCCAGAGACCCAGCTGCCGCCCGAGAACTAGCCAACGGCTCCGTCGGTCCGAAGCACCGGAGGCGGCACCCACGGCGGCTTGCAGGCGGCAGCGACAGGGCGATCGTTGGTCGCAGCGGCCGCCCCGGAATGGGGCAGCAAGACGCAACACCTGCCGAACTCCGTCATGATGAACATGATTGGCTGACGTCTCGGCCATGCCCGGAGGCGGACCGCCTCGCCGACCCGGAGGCGCGCTCGCCTCCCGCAGGGATGCCCAGAGCCACATCGCATGACGCCGACGAACGAGCTCATCTACTGGATCGCCTTCCTGGCGTTCATCGGATTCCTGCTGTTCCTGGACCTCTTCGTGTTCCATCGGAACGCGCACGTGGTGAAGGTGCGCGAGGCGGCGATCTTCTCCGCCTTCTGGATCGCCCTCGGCGTCAGCTTCGGCGTGTTCGTCTTCTTCTGGCTCGGCCCGACCAAGGGCATCGAGTACTTCACGGGCTACCTGATCGAGAAGAGCCTCTCGGTCGACAACGTCTTCGTCTTCGCGCTGATCTTCGGGGCGTTCGCGGTGCCGGGCCAGTACCAGCACCGGGTCCTGTTCTGGGGTGTCGTCGGGGCCCTGGCCATGCGCCTCGTGATGATCGTGGCCGGCTCGGCGCTCATCGAGACCTACCAGTGGATCCTCTACGTGTTCGGCGCGTTCCTGATCTTCACCGGCGTGCGGATGGCCCTCTCGCACGGCAAGCCGGAGAAAGACCCCAGTCAGAACACCGTCGTCCGGTTCGCTCGCACCCACTTCCCCTTCTCCGACGCCTACGACGGCCAGCGGTTCTTCACGCAGGTCAACGCGAAGCGCGTGGCAACCCCCCTGCTGCTCGTCCTGATCTCGGTCGAGGTCACGGACCTGATCTTCGCCGTCGACTCCATCCCGGCGATCTTCGCGATCACGACCGACCCGTTCATCGTCTACACGTCGAACGCGTTCGCGATCCTCGGCCTGCGGGCCCTCTACTTCCTCCTCGCGGACCTCAAGGACAGGTTCCGCTACCTGAAGCTCGGCCTCGCGGTCATCCTCGTGTTCGTCGGCGTGAAGCTGACGGTGATCAACCTGGGGATCAAGATCGACCCCATCCTGTCGCTGGTTGTCGTGACCGGCATCCTGACCGTCGCCATCCTGGCGTCGTGGCTGCGGCCGGCACCGCCCGAGGTCGAGGGTCATCCCGACCTGCCCTGGCCGACGGACGATCCGGACGGCGGGAGCGGCTCGGCCGCCGCGGCGGTGGGACCCGGCGGAGACGCCCGACCCAGCTGACCGCGCCGGATCCGCCATCGGCGGTCGGGGGGACCACACAAGGACGTCGGCAAGGTTGGGCGTCGCGGGGGCGGCGGCGGCACTGTTCGGCGGCGGCGCTGTTCGGCGGCGGGTTTGTCCGGCGCCTTTGACCAGCGTGCCTGTTTCGACTCCGGATCGTGTCAGAGGCAGCCCGTGACACGGCGGGGAGTCGTTTGAAGCGGCCTGACGAGGAACTGGACCGCGATCCACGCAGGATCTGCTGTCACCCTGCAGACAGGGGCCCCGTCTCGACTCCGGGGTGTGTCGGGGGCGGCTCGTGACTCGGCGGTGTGCGTAGGCGCCGCCCAAACGGCCGCCCACGCGGCCGCCCGAACTGCCGCCGACCGAACTGCCGCCGCCCAGGCCGCAACCCGGCGGGTTGTCCGGCAGGTCCCTGGCCGAGAGCTACGACTGCGATGCCCGCGACGGAGCCCTGTCCCAGCGATGCGCGCGCAGCGCGGTCATCAGCTCATCGGGCAGCGGTCCCGCCTCGGCCGCGGTGACGTTGGCGGCCAGGTGCTCGGTGCGCCGCATCCCAGGAATCACGGTGGTCACGTCCGGGCTCGACAGGATGAACCGCAGGGCGAACTGCGCCATCGACTGCCCGGCCGGCACCAGCGGCCGCAGCGCCTCGACCCGCTCGATGGTCTCCCGCAGGTTCGCCGGCGTGAAGTACGTGTTTCGCCAGTCGCCGTCAGGCCATCGGCTGTCCCGAGTCAGCTCCCCGGCCAGGCTTCCCTCGTCCAGCGGCACGCGCGCGATCACGGCCACGCCCAGCTCCCGGCACAGCGGGAACAGCTCGTCTTCGGGCGACTGGTCGAAGACGTTGTAGACCACCTGCACGGCGTCGATCAGGCCGGTCCGCAGCGTCCGGAGCACGTTCGCCGGCTCGCGCCGGTTGACGCTGATGCCCACGTGCCGGACCAGCCCATCGCGCCGGAGCGTCTCCACGGCACCCTGCCACCCGGCGTCGTGGGCCCACTCGTCCTGCCAGACGTGGAACTGCACCAGGTCGATGGGCGGCCCCCCCACCTTGCGGAGCATCCCGGCAACCGACGCCCGGATGTGATCCGGCGGGAACACGTCCCTGACCCGGCTGTCCGGCAGGGCGGGCCACTCGCGGTTCTTGGGCGGAATCTTGGAGGCGAGGAACAGGTCGCGGCCCGGGTTCGCGGCCCGCAGCTCCCCCATCAGGCGGTCCGAGGTGCCGGACCCGTAGACCTGGGCCGAATCGAAGAACGTGACGCCCGCGTCCACCGCGGCCTGCAGCACGACCATCGACGCGCCGTCGTCCGCACCGCTCCAGCCGCCGATGCCGCCGCCCATCCCCCACATGCCGACGCCAAGCTCGCTGACGGGGCGGCCGGTGCGCCCGAACGGTCGCTGTCGCATGATCGCCTCCTGGCGGGCGTGCCTCCGCCCGCGTTCCGATCAGATGTCGCCGGACTAAGCGTTGAGGGCGGGGATCACGCTGGACCCGTATGCCTCGAGCTGCGCCTCCTCGTCCCCGCTCATGAGGTAGAGGTTGAACTGGTCCACGCCCGCGCTGCTGAGCTCCCTGAGCCGCCGTACGTGTTCCCCGGGCGGGCCGACGATGGCGAAGCGATCCACGACATCGTCGCCGGCGACAGCAGCGCTCGCCGAGTCGAACTCGGCGCCGTGGCGATCGTCGCTGACGTCGCGATCCCGGAGGTACCCCGTCAACCGTTCGGGCAGCTCGTCACTTGGATACCTGTTCACCAGATCGATCACATGACCGCTGACGAGGCCCGGGAACCAGCGCACACGCTGACGGCAGTCCTCGATCTCGCCGACGTGCGCCGGCGCTGCGGCCTGCACCCTGATCGAGGCGGGATCGCGTCCAGCTGCCTCGGCGGCATCACGCATGAGACCGACCATCCAGCGGACCATGTCTGGGTCCGCCAGTTGGAGGATCAGGCCGTCGGCAATTCGACCGGTCATCGCGAGCGCCATCGGACCGTAGCCGGCGATCCATACGGGCAGCCGCCACCTGCCTGCCCAGGGAAGCTCCAGGCTCACTCCCTCGCACTCGGTCGAGCGGCCTTCGACGAGGTCGCGGATGACCGTCACCGCCTGCTCCAGCGCCTTCAGGGTGGTGGGAGACTTCCCGACTGAACGGACCGAGGAGTCACCACGGCCGATGCCGAGATCCATGCGTCCACCCGAGATCTCATCGAGCGTCGCGAGAGCGCTTGCTGTCACGCTCGGGTCTCGCGTCGCCGGGTTCGTCACGCAGGTGCCGAGGCGCATGTGCGTGGTGTTCAGGGCCATCAGTGTGAGAAGCGGATAGACCTCCCTGAATGGCACGTGATTGTCGAAGAGCCAGCCGTAGGTGAACCCGGCAGCTTCAGCCTGCCTCGTGAGCGCGATGAAGCGTCCGATGTCGTGGTCAGGCTTGAGCGTGAATCCGAAGTCCATGGCTCGCAGCCTACACCGCGCCCAACTTTCGCTCAGCCAGCCCTCACCGTGCCCCGCCCACCTCAGTCGTCCGCCGCGGCGCCGTCAGGCTGCGAGTCGTGCTGGCGCAAGGGGAAGGTGGAGCGGGAGACGGGGATCGAACCCGCGACATGCAGCTTGGAAGGCTGCCGCTCTGCCAGCTGAGCTACTCCCGCATGGCCGGAACCGTACCACGGCGGCCCCGGTCGAGGCCTTCGCCCGTCCCGGAACCGGACCCCGTCAGCCCGCCCCGGTCACGTCGTAGGCGAGCGAGCGGAGCGTGAACGAGCCGTAGGTGAACGGGCCGTCGGGCCGCTGGTAGACGGCGTCACCCCGGGTCGGCAGGCGCAGGCCGCCAACGTCCCGGTAGTCCGACATCGGCGTGCTCCACCGGCGCTGGTGGACGACGTTGTCGCCGCTCTCGGGCCGGTCGTCGGACCAGAAGTCGGCGAGCTCGTCGCGCTCGTTGAACAGCAGCGTCGCCGTCACGCGCCGCCGCCCGTTGGTGAACGCGACCGCGGCCGACCGGTCGTCGACCGGCTGCCAGGCGAATCGCGGGTCCACGAGGACCCCGGGCGCGAAGATGCACAGGTCGTTGAGGACCGTGACGGTCTCCGCGTTGCTGATCGACTCGCCGGACTGGTCCACGATCGTGATCAACCGCGCCGCCCGGACCTGGAACGTCGCCTGCTCCTCGCGGTAGATGTGGAGGGCGCGGACCGGGAGCCCGAACATGCGCGCCTTCATCAGGAACAGCCGGGTCGGGCGGCCGAACCAGTTGAGCTGGGTCGAGGTCGCCGCCATCCCGGGATCGCCCGGCTTGCGCAGCATCAGCGCGTCCATCTCCAGGCGCATGTTCTGCGGGACCGGCCGGCCCACGGCGCCAGACGCCAGCACGTAGCGCCGGACCGGGGCCGGCAACGGCGCGAGGTCGGCCTCAGCGAGGACTGGTGCCGCAGCCAGCGGCTGGGCGGCGAGCTCCGCGGCCACCGCTGCGTCCCAGCGCGCGTCGAAGGATCGTCCTGCCATCACGGTCTCTCCTCTCGTCCGGCCGGTCAGCCGGGGACCCGGACGGTCGACCCGCGGGCGGCCGCCGCCAAGCCGAGGGCGGCGAGGATCGCCACGTTGACGACGATCCCGAACACCGCCTCGGGCAGGCCCAGGGTGCACACGACGATCGATCCGACCGCGAGCACCGCCGTGAGCGGCGCGGCCCACGCCGCTCGGCGCCAGACGGCCACGCCCGCGACGACGAAACCGACCGCCAGGGCGAGCCAGACCACGCCGACGAGGCGCGCTCCGGACTCGCCGAGCGCCAGCGTCCCGGCCAGCGCGGAGGTCCGATACGGGAAGCCCTCGACCTGTGCGATCCCCCACGGGACCACGAAGCCGATGAGATGGATGAGGCCATGGACCGCCAGGAGGGCGGCCGCGAGGATGCGGATCATGCGAGTTGCTGCCTTTCCGGGACGCGTTCCGGTGCTGGTGAGGTGTGCGACAGGGCCGCGAGCCAGCGGCCGACGAGGTGCCTCAGCGCGAGGACGTCGTCACGGGCGAGACCGCCGAACGCGGCTTCGAGGAGGTCGCGGCCGCGGGCCTGGCCCTCGGGCTCGTCGAACCTGGCGACCTTACCGGTCAGCGCGAGCCGCGTGGTGCGTGCGTCCGACGGATCCGGGACCAGGCGGAGGTAGCCACGGGTCTCGAGGCCCAGGGCGATCTGCTTGACGTTCTGGCGGGAGCTGCCGTAGGCCGCCGCCGCCTCCGACAGCGAGGGTGAGCGGCCCGGGAAGCCGCGCGTGAGCACGGCCAGGAGCAGCCACTGGCGGGTCGTGAGATCCCAGTCCGCCAGCCCCTGGTCCGTGAGCCGGGTCAGGTGCCCCACGATCACGAACATGCCGCCAAAGGCATCCGATGCCGCTTGGATCTCGTCGTCGTCCATCACGATGAGTAATATATTACGCATTGCGGTTGACTGTCAAGCGGCTGCAGTCCTCCCCGCCCGGGCGTCGTCCAGGCTGCCTCCCTGATCGCGATGCAGTCGCCACACGCCGACCTGTGGGCCGTGCGCAGGCACGGTGCCGCCTGACTCCGCTCCGGGTCAAACTGGGCAGGCTGACGCAGAGGTCATGGCCGAAATCGACGGGATCCTGGGCGAGGCCTGCGGCCCAGGCGCCGATCTGACTCCGGGCCGAGTTGCGGCCGGGTGGGGCGGGGGCCTGGAGATGGCCGACCGGGGATGGCCCCCGTGCTACCCCTCCAGCTCGCAGCCGGCCGCGGCGCAGTCCTCTGCGAAGCGCTCGAGCGCCCCGTCGTCGTCGACGGATGCGGCGACCAGGGTCATGACCCGGTCCACGCCCGCGTCCGCATAGCGCCGCAGCAGGTCCACCCGCACGTCCCCCTCGCGGGCGGTGTCCTCCAGACCCACGTTGACCGACAGCCGCAGCGTCGCCGGGTCCCGGCCCAGCTCCTCGCAACGTGACGCGATGACGGGCCGGGCAGCCTCAACCTCCGCGGGCGTGAGCCAGTCCAGGTTCAGCTCGTCGGCGAAGCGCGCCGCTAGCCGCCACGTCCGGTTGGGGCCGTTGCCGCCGACGAGGATCGGGATCCGCGGCTGCTGCAGCCCGCGCGGGACGTTGATCGCATCGCGCACGCGCGCCGCCGGGCCCTCGTAGGTGGCGCGGCCCCCACCCAGCATCCGGGTGGCGATCTCGAGGGCGTCCTCGAGCATCTCCATGCGGGTCCGCAGCGGCGGGAAGCCGAACCCGTACGCGACGTACTCGTCCTCCTTCCAGCCGGCGCCCAGCCCCAGCTCGGCGCGTCCGCCGGAGATGACGTCCAGCGTGGAGATCATCTTGGCGACCAACGCCGGGTTGCGGTAGCCGGCGCACAGGACCAGGTGGCCGAGGCGCACGCGTGCGGTCTCCGCCGCCAGCGCGCTGAGGCCGACGAACGCCTCGAACGTGATCTCGTCAGTAGGCACGGGCTCCGTCTGGACATGGTCGAACATCCAGACCGAGTCGAAGCCGAGCGCCTCCGCCCCGTGCGCGACCGCGACCGTGCGCGCCCACGCGCGAGCCGGGTCCCAGCCGTCGTACTCGCCCGTCCACCCCTGGGGGACGATGATCCCGACCTTCATCTCACACCTCCACTGGAGGGGGATCCGAGCGGACTACACCTAGCGCCGCTCCAGGATGGGACGCGCCTTCTCCGGGTCATCGACGATGAACGCGAACGTCGCCCTGTCGCTCCAGCGGCCCAGGAACAGGTGACCGAGGACGTTGACGCCGGCATCCGAGAGCTCGCGTGCGATGCGGGCCATGCCGCCGGGCTTGTCGTCCACCTCGGCCAGCAGGGACTCGCCCTCGAGGAAGGTCCAGCCGCCGTCCTCCAGCACCTGGCGGGCCCGGTCGTCATCGGCCGTGGTCATGATGAAGTGGCCGACCTCGCCCAGGCCTCCCCCACCGATGGCGCGCAGGTCCACGCCCGCATCGGCCATCTGCTCCGCGAGCAGGGCCATCTGGCCGGGTGTGTTGGTGACCTGGACGACGAACTGCCTGGGCATCGGGGCCTCCGGGCGGCGGGCTGCCGCGGCTGGGTCGGGACGAGGACCGGATTCTCGCACGGCCGCGCGCGGGCCGCACCCGGGTGGCGACCGCCGTTATCCCTGGCGGATGGCGATCGCGCGCCGGTACGCCTCGAGATACCGCGGCGCCGAACCCGTGACCCAGTTGAAGTCCATGGCCATGCCCCTGTCGCGCAGTGCCTCCCAGGCCACCGGATCGCCGGAGCGCATGGCCGCCGCCCGCGCGACGGCCGCTACGAGCGCCGCCGGGGTCGCCGCGTCGAACACGAAGCCGGTCCCCTCCCCCGGACGTTCACGCGCGTCGATGACGGAGTCCGCCAGGCCACCGGTCCGCCGCACGACAGGGGGCGTGCCGTAGCGCAGGGCAATCATCTGGCCCTGGCCGCAGGGCTCGAACCGGCTGGGCATCAGGAACAGGTCGGCGCCGGCGTAGATTCGGCGGGCCATGTCCCGGTCGAAGCGCTCGATGAGCGCCACACGGGTCGGATTGGCCGCGGCGAGCGCGCGGAATGGGTCCGCGAGCGACGCGTGCCCACTGCCCTGGACGATGACCCGGGTGCCCGCCGATAGCAGCCTGCGCGCGCCGTCGGCCAGCAGATCGAACCCCTTCTGGGGATCCATGCGGCCGATCATCCCCAGCACCACCCCGTCATCGTCCGGGTCGAAGCCCACGCGAGCGAGCAGGTCTGCTCGGCAGGCAGCCTTGCCGACGGTGTCGCCGCGCGCGTAGGGAGCGGCCAGGGCGGGGTCGGTGGCCGGGTCCCACACCTCCGGGTCGATTCCGTTGAGGATCCCGATGAACCGGTCGCCGAGACCGCGCAGCGCTTCGTCCAGGCCCATCCCGAACGCCGGCGTCAGCGCCTCGGCGGCGAATCCGGGCGAGACGGTGTTGACCAGCTCGGCGTACCGGATCCCCGTCAAGAGAAGGTCGACACCGTCCGGGTTGGGCCCGGCCAGCGGATCGTCGGTGGCGAGTCCCAGCTGATCGGCATCCTCGATGTCGGTCCAGCCGTGATACGCGAGATTGTGGAGCGTGAGGGTCACCGCCATGCCGGCGAAGAACGGGTCCCCCGCCGCCTCGCCGTGAGCCCGCTCCAGCAGGGCAGGGCCGGTGTGCCAGTCGTGCACGTGGAGCACGTCGAGGGGGGCGCCATCCCGCCTGAGGGCGGCCAGCGCCGCCCGGCAGAAGACCGAGAACCGCCACGGGTCGTCGGGATGGTCGTAGAACGCGTCACGATCGAACGCGGCGGGCATGTCCACCAGGCGCAGCCGGTAGCCATCGGCCGCGACGTCGATGATCGTCACCGGCATCGGCGCGCCGTCACGGGGATCGGCGATGGTGAGGGTCGGTTCCGCCACTGCCGCAGGCGGCACCGTCACCGATCGGTAGCGGGGCAGGAACACGTCGACGGGGGCTTGGAGCCCGGCGCCCGCCTCGGGGAGCCTGCCGAGAGCCCGGGCCAACGCGTCCACCACGTCGGCGAGGCCGCCGGTCTTGGCCCACGGCTCACATTCGGCGGCAAGGAGCGCGACTCGGATCGTCATTGGTGGATCGTATCGCCCGGGGGTCCCGAAGGGGCGTCGCACCGGCCCCCTCTGACCCGGCGCCCACCGGCGCTATGGTCCGTTCGCCGAGCGCCTACCTCGCCACGCGCCCGGCGCTGTTCGGCCGCGTGCCCCCGACCGGACGTCCGGAGGCACAGGGCGGTGGAGATATCGACTCACCGGGCCGTAGACCCGCGCGGGGCCTGTTTGCGCGGGGCCTGTTTGCGCGGGACACCACTGGCGACAGGCCGGCTGGCTAAACCGGTTCACGCGCCCCGGGGATGCCGTCTATCATCTCCCCCTCATGGAACCCCTCGTCCAGATTCCCGTCGCGCCCGGCGCTTCGTTCACTCTGCCGCCCAAGCTCGAGGGCCTCCGGCGGCTGGCCTACAACCTGTGGTGGGCCTGGCACCCCGAGGCTCGCACGCTGTTCTCGCGGATCGATGCGGGCAGGTGGGCCCGGTTCCGTAACCCCATCCCGCTACTTGCCGGCACCGTGAACTGGGCACAGCTGCTCGACAACCCGGCGTTCATGGCCGAGTACGAGGACATCCTTCGCGAGTTCGACGCCTACATGGCGAACGGTTCGGACCACTGGTTCCAGCGCGAGCACGCCGATGCGCTTGACGGGCCGATCGCGTACTTCTGCGCGGAGTACGGCTTCCACGAGTCGCTCGGAATCTACTCCGGTGGCCTCGGCGTCCTCGCCGGCGACCACATGAAGACCGCCTCGGACATGGCCCTGCCCGTGGTCGGCGTGGGGCTCATGTACCGCCGCGGCTTCTTCCGCCAGGCCATCGACGCGGACGGACACCAGGAGCACGCCTACCCGGACTTCGAGCTCTCGCGGCTGCCGATCTGCGGGCCAAGGATCGTCTCGGTCGTCCCCTGACGGTGAGCATCGAGCTCCCCGGTCGCGAGCTGTTCGCCGCGGTGTGGGTCGCCCAGGTCGGACGGGTGCCGGTCCTGCTGCTGGACACGGATCTGGCCGAGAACGACGACTCGGATCGCCCGATCACGCACATCCTGTACGTGCGCGGCCGGGAGATGCGCCTCCACCAGGAGCTGGTGCTGGGCGTGGGCGGGGTGCGGGCCCTGCGGGAGCTGGACATCTCGCCCGCGGTCTGGCACCTCAACGAGGGCCACTCGGCATTCCTCCTGGCCGAGCGGGCGCGCGAGCAGGTGGCCGGTGGCGCCTCCGTCGACGAGGCCTGGACGACCGTCGGCCGCAACAGCGTGTTCACGATCCACACGCCCGTCTCCGCGGGCAACGAGCGCTTCGACACCGACCTGGTGCGCCGGGTCGCGGGTCCCCTGTTCGAGGGCGATGGACGCCGGCACACTGGCGGCATCCCGCTCGATCGGCTGCTGGAGCTGGGCCGGGGTGTGGACCGCGACCCCAGCCAGTTCGACATGACGGCCTTCTCGCTGCGCCTGACCAATGGCGCCAACGCCGTCTCGGCCCTCCACGCCCACACGGCCAACGGGACCTGGTCCGGCCTGGCGCCCCACGAGATCCTGGGCCTGACCAACGGCGTCCACACGCCGACCTGGGTCGGCCGGCCCATGCGGGAGATCCTGGAGCGATACGCCGACGCGGACCTCGACTCCATGGACGATGAGCCCGAGGAGCGCCGCTTCTGGGAGCGCACCGCGAAGGTCCCCACGTCCGAGCTGTGGGAGGCGCACCAGCGCCAGAAGCTTGAGCTGGCGATCTTCGCCCGCGGCCGACTGCGCAGCCAGTTTGCCCGCCACGGTGAGGCGCCCGGAACCCTGGAGGAGCTCGAGGAGGTCCTGGATCCCGGCATCCTCACCATCGGCTTCGCGCGCCGGTTCGCCACCTACAAGCGCGCCGCGCTGCTGTTCAGCGACCTGGACCGCCTGACCCGCATCCTGTGGGACGCCGACCGGCCGGTGCAGGTTGTCTTCGCAGGCAAGGCCCACCCGGCCGACCGACCGGGCCAGGGCGTGATCCAGGACATCTTCAGCCGCTCGCGCAGCGCCAAGCTCCGCGGCCGGGTGTTCATCCTCGAGGATTACGACATCCGGATCGCGCGCTTCCTCGTGCAGGGCGTGGACGTCTGGCTCAACAATCCGCGCCGCCCCCTCGAGGCGTCTGGCACGTCCGGCATGAAGGCCGCCGCCAACGGGGTGCTCAACATGAGCGTGCTGGACGGCTGGTGGGACGAGGGCTGGACGGGCGACAACGGCTGGGCCATCGGCACGCGAGAGACCAACCCGGACGAGGGCGCCCAGGACTGGGCCGACGCGCAGGACCTGTACCGAATCCTGGAGCAGGAGCTCATCCCGGCCTACTACGAGCGCGACGCCGCCGGCCTCCCCGCACGTTGGGCGCAGCTCATGCGCAACTCCATCGCCAGCACCATCTGGCGCTTCTCCACCACGCGCATGCTCCACGAGTACGTGGAGCGCCTGTACCTGCCGGCGGCAACCCCCGACGACGCGCAGCGGACGACCCGGACCAAGTAGCGACCCGGGCACGTGGCTGCCCATCGCCATCACAGAGGACGGCACTCGTGGCTCCCCGAATCTCCCTCGCCCTGGCGATCCACAATCACCAGCCCGTGGGCAACTTCGGCTGGGTGTTCGCCGAGGTGTACGAGCGCGCCTATCTGCCGCTACTCGAGGCCTTGGAGCGCCACCCGGGGGTCCGACTCTCGCTGCACTACACCGGTCCGCTGCTCGAGTGGCTGGCCGCGGAGCGCCCCGAGTTCCTCGCGCGCCTGGGAGTGCTGGTCGCGCGCGACCAGGTGGAGCTCCTGGGGGGCGGCCTGTACGAGCCGATCCTCGCCTCTCTGCCCGAGCAGGACCGCATCGACCAGCTGACCCGAATGGCCTCGACCATCCAGGGCCTGACGGGCCGCCGACCCTCCGGCGCCTGGCTCGCGGAACGAGTCTGGGAGCCGGACCTGCCGACGTCCCTGGCGCGGGCCGGCTATCGCTGGACCATCCTGGACGATCAGCACTTCCGGGCGGCCGCCATCCCGGAGGCGAACCTCTGGGGCGCCTACACGACGGAGGACCAGGGCAACCTGCTCACGGTCTTCGGCACCGAGCAGGGCCTCCGCTATCGCATCCCGTTCGGCAACGTGGAGGACGTGATCGGCTACCTCCGGGAACACGCGACGGAGGATGGCAAGCGCGTGGGCATGATGGGCGACGACGGCGAGAAGTTCGGCGCCTGGCCCACGACCTACGAGCACTGCTGGGGCGAGCGGCGTTGGGTGGAGCGGTTCTTCGAGGCGCTCGAGGCCAACGAGGCCTGGCTGACCACCGTCACGCCCTCGCAGTGGCTGGACCGCGAGCCGCCCATCGGCCGTGTCTACGTCCCGACGTCCTCGTACGCGGAGATGGGCGAGTGGGCCCTGCCGCCGGACGAGACCGTCGTGTTCACCAGGCTGCTCCACGATGCCGTGGCCAGACATTCGCCCGAGGCCCGCTGGCTGCGCGGCGGGTTCTGGCGCAACTTCCAGGTCAAGTACCGGGAGATCAACGACCTCCACAAGCAGATGCTGCGGACGTCGCGCAAGGTGGCGGCCATGCCGGAGGGTCCGGAGCGGACGTCGGCCCTGGACCACCTCCATCGCGGCCAGTCCAACGACTGCTACTGGCACGGCCTGTTCGGCGGGATCTACATCTCGCACATGCGCCTGGCCACCTACGAGCACCTGATCGCCGCCGAGGATGCGGCGGACATGCTTCTCGGCACCGCGCGCGCCGTCGAGGTCCTGGACCTCGACATGGACGGCCGGGACGAGATCCGGCTCGCCGACGTCGGGCAGGTGGTCACCGTCAAGCCCTCCGAGGGCGCGGGCGTCGGCGGCTGGGACATCCGGGCCGCGCGTCACGCGCTTGCGGCCGTGCTGCGCCGTCGACCGGAGGCGTACCACGCGACGCTGCGCGCCCACGCGGCGAAGGGCGAGACTGCGGTCGCCGGCGGCGATGTGACCGACGAGGGCGGGGTCACGTCGATCCACGACATCGTCATGGTCAAGGAGGACGGCCTGGCGGACCGTCTCCACTACGACGACCACGAGCGGCGCTCGGGCCTCGTCCGGTTCCTGGCCCCCGACGTCACCCCAGAGGCCATCGCCACGGCCGCCGAGGCGGAACTGGGCGACTTCCGGGACGGCGAGTGGCAGGTGGACCACCTGGCCGCCGGGCAGGTCTCACTCTCGCGCGCCGGCTCCGCCCTCGGGCAGTCCATCCTGGTCTCCAAGACGATCCGCCTCGCGGGCGGACGCCTGGACCCCCGGCTGATCGTCGAGATGGAGCTCCACCACCGGGGCAGCGAGCCGATCGAGACACGCCTGGCCCTGGAGTTCTCGCTGCATGTTCTCGGCGGCGGCGGCAACCCGTCGGCGTGGTACGACGTCCGCGGCGAGCGCTCCGCGCACGACGGCACGGGCACGGCCGCCGGCGTCGAGGCCATCGGCTACGGCAACGACTGGGTCGGCGTGGCGATCGAAGCACGACCCGAGCCGGCGGCCGATGCCTGGTGGAGCCCGATCGAGACCGTCTCGAATTCCGAATCGGGCTTCGAGCGTGTCTACCAGGGCAGTACTCTGCTGCTGTCCTGGCCCGCCAGGATCGAGCCTGGCGAGACCCGCCGGTTCGCCGTGAGCCAGCAAGTGGCCGTGGCGCGGGACCGGGCCGAGGAGGAACGCGCGAGATCGTGACGCACACCGGCCGCGGCCTGGGCCCGCTGGAGGCATGAGCCGCCCCCGCCTGGTCGTCCACGCGCACTTCTACCAGCCCATCCGGACGGATCCCTTCAGCGGTCACGTCCCGCCCGACCCGTCGGCCGCCCCGTTCCGCGACTGGAACGAGCGGGTCACCGCCGAGTGCTACCGCCCCAACGCAGAGCGGGGCACGCTCGAGCACGTCAGCTGGAACCTCGGCCCGACGCTGACCGCGTACCTCGCGGACGCGGCCCCGGAGGTGCTCGCGGCCTTCGCCTCGTCGGACCGGCGTGGCGGTGGCGCTGCGGGCGGCCCGGGCATCGCCCAGTCCTTCCACCACGCGATCCTCCCGCTCGCGGCGCTCCACGATCGACGGACCGAGATCCTGTGGGGCCTGCGCGACTTCGAGCACCGCTTCGGACGACCGGCACGGGCGATGTGGCTGCCGGAGACGGCCGCCGACCTCACGACCCTGCGCCTGATGGCGGAGGCTGGCGTGGAGGCGACGATCCTCGCGCCGTGGCAGGCCGATTCCCACCACCTGGACAACCGGCAGCCGTACCGGGTCGACGTGGGCGGGGGCCGGCACATGACGGTCCTGTTCTACGACGCCGACCTGTCAGCGGCGGTCTCCTTCGAGCCGTCGATGACGGCCGACGCGGACCGCTTTGCCCGCGAGCGCATCGCGCCGCGCCTCGGGGGCTCGCTGCACGACGGGCGCGCACCGATGCTGGTCATCGCGAGCGACGGCGAGCTCTACGGCCACCACCAGTCGTTCCGCGACCTGTTCCTCCACCGCCTCGTCGCGCCGTCGGAGACGACCCCGGACCGCGGGTATCGACGTGGTCACGCTCGGCGCGGCCGCAGAGGCGGCAGCCGGACACCCGCATCCCGAGATCCGGATCCGCGACCGGACGTCGTGGAGCTGCCATCACGGCGTGCTGCGCTGGTCCGGCGAGTGTCCGGATGCCACCGACGGCCGCTGGAAGGCGCCGCTGCGGGCCGCCCTGGAGCGGCTCGCCGGTGGCATCGACGCCGCCGCAGAGGCGGTGGTCCGGGAGCTGCCCGGTCGACCCGATCTCTGGGCGGCGCGGGACCGGTACGTCGATGTGGTGATCGGGGCGCAGGAGCCAGACGCCTTCGCGGCCTCGACGCTCGGCGCCCGCTCATCCGCGGAGGACCGGCGGCTGCTCCTCGCGGTCCTCGAGGCGCAGCGCTGGCGCCTGGGCATGTTCGCGTCCTGCGGCTGGTTCTGGGAGGAGCCGGTCCGGCCGGAGACCCGCCAGGTGCTGCTGTCGGCCGCCCGGACGGCCCGGCTGATCGACGGTCTTGCGGACACGAACCTTGAGCGCCGGCTCGTGGCTGATCTCACCACGTTCGTGTCGCCCGGGTTCGGGATGGACGGCGCGACGATCTATCGCCACGCGCTCAGCGAGGTCGGACAGCCCCCGCCGCACGAGTAGCCGGGGTCGGCACGGCAGGCCCTCCTCGACCGCCGCTCCTCGTTGCCCCGGAAACGCATTCGACCCCCGGCAGTGCCAGGGGTCGAATGGTTGAGCGCCGGATTGGAGGGAGGAGGTCGGCGCCCGTGTGTGTTCGGCGGCGGTCAGGCCATGCCCACCGGGTAGTTCGGGCGATGCGGGTCGTCCGACTGGTCGCGGGAGTCCACGCCGAGCTCGTTGGCGGTGATCGCGAACGCCGCCAGGAAACCCATGAGGAGGACGATGAGGAGGAGTTCCATGTGGGGTACGCTCGTTCTGTGCTTCGGGCATGACGCCCGTGGTTGATATAGTCAACTAGGCCAAGACGAACATTAGTTGGACTAGTCCACTGTGTCAAGTAGCCGGAATGGCCCGTCCTCCCCCGCCGAACGGCCCACCCCGGCCGGGACCGGGCCGGGCGGTCACGAGCTGGACATCGAGCGCGATTCGGATGTGCCGATCTCCACCCAGATCTACTGGCAGCTCGCCTACCAGATCGAGTCCGGGCGGATGCAGCCCGGCACCCGCCTGACTCCGGTCCGGGAGTTGGGGGCCGCATTGCGCGTCAACCCCAACACGGTGCGCGCCGTCTACCGCCGCCTGGCGGACGCGGGGTACGTGGTGGGGCGGCACGGCGCCGGCACGCGCGTCGTGGACCGGCCGCCGGTGCGTCGCGGAGCGGATGCCCTGGCCGGGATCGTGGCCGAGACGCTCCGGCGGGCCGCCGCGCTCGGGTTCACCCCGGACGAGGTGGCCCAGGCGACGTTCACGGCGGCGACGGAGCGCAAGCGGCCCGGGCCGCACGTGCGCGTCCTGTTCGCCGAGTGCACCACTGCGGACGCGAACGTGGACGCCGAGCGGATCATCGAGGCGTTCCCGGAACGCGTGGAGGTCATCCCGGTCCTCCTGGACGAGCTCCCGGAACGCCTGGACCGGTACCACTACGACCTCGTCGCCACCACGACGTTCCATGCGGACGAGGCCCAGGCGTATGTCGCCGGCCGGGTGCCGGTGGTCGCGATGCTCGTGGGGCCCGGGTACATGTCGCTGGTCCACGAGATCGGCGCGTTGACGCCGGGCTCCAAGGTGGGCGTCGTGTGCGGCTCCCAGCGCGGCGTGGAGAACATCGCGGAGGTCCTCCAGCTGTCGGGCGCGACGGGCGTGGAGCTGATCTCCGCCGTCGCCCACACGGAGGCCGAGCTGGACCGGGTGGACCGTGAAGCGGACCTGGTGCTGCTCTCCCGGGAGGCGATGGCGCTGGGCCTCGAGTCGCGCTTCGAGCGCCCGGACCGCTTCCGCGAGTGGACCTACGAGTTCGACCCGGCGGGCCTCGAGCTGCTGCGGCGCGCGATCGAGCGGGTGGCCGCGCTGGAGCCCGGAGGCGTCTAGGCGCCGAGGCCCGGGCTCGGAGCCAGGGCCCTGGCCAGGGTCAGGAAACCGCACCCCAGCCCAAGCGTCAACGTGCGGTCGCGGCGGCGGGTGCGAAGGTGCGACACTTGCCCGATGCGAGCACTGCCCCTCTCGCGCACCGCCCGCGAGCGTTTCCGGCTGGATGACGTCGCGACGGCCGCGCCCACCCCCGTCACGACGCGAAGGCCAGCCCGGCTTGCCACCAACCTCCCGGTCGCCCGGAAGGTGGTCGCCCAGGTCAACGCCACGCGGAGGGCCGGCGAGCCGAGCGCGCAGGCCGGCGAGCTGGCCGCCCTCGAGCTGCTGCACGAGGTCTTCCACCTGCTCATCGAGCGAGCGGCCGAGATCCAGCCGCCGACGGCGATGACGATCACGGCGGACGCGGTCCGCGATGCCATGGGCGAGCCCCGCCTCGACGGGCTGCTCAGCGCCGTGGGTGACGAATTTCCGGACCTGGAGCACGACCCCGAGCCCGTCCGCCTGGAGGAGCTGCTGCTCGTCCGACTCGCCAACGAGAACCCTGCCGCCCGGCCACTGCGGGTCCTGGTGGACGACTCGCCCCTGCCCGAGACGGAGCGGACGGCAGCGATCGCCTCCCTGGAGGCCTACCAGGCGGCGCAGGCGCCCATCGGGCCTGACGGCGAGACCCTGGTGGAGCTGCTACGGGCCCCGGCACGTGCGCACCCCACGTCGCTCGCCGGCCAGCTGCGCTACGTGAAGGAGCGCTGGGGCGAGCTGCTGGGTGACGCCCTCGACGCGCTCCTGGACCGGATGCTGCTGACGCTCGACGTCATCGCCGAGGAGGAGCGCGGGCTGCACCGGCGGTTCGGCGGCGGTGGCGGGGGCCCCGACGGCGGGGGCTTCGGCGCGGGTGGCGGGGGCGAGGCGCCGGACCTGACCGGGCTCGACGCCGAGCCGGAGCGGTTCTCCAGCGACTCGGCCTGGATGCCGCGCCTGGTCCTCATCGCCAAGAGCACCCACGTGTGGCTGGACCAGCTGTCGCGCCGGTACGAGCGGGACATCCGGACCCTTGACGCGATCCCCGACGAAGAGCTGGACCGGCTCGCCCGGCTGGGAATCACCGGGCTCTGGCTCATCGGCCTCTGGGAGCGCTCGAGCGCGAGCCAGCGGATCAAGGTCTGGCGCGGCAACCCGGACGCGGCGGCGTCGGCCTACTCCCTCGACGACTACGCGATCGCGTGGGACCTGGGCGGCGAAGGAGCGTGGGCAGACCTGCGCCACCGGGCCTGGCAGCGCGGGGTCAGGCTCGCGTCCGACATGGTGCCCAATCACATGGGCGTCGATTCGCGCTGGGTGATCGAGCACCCCGAGTGGTTCATCTCCCTGCCCGAGCCCCCCTACCCCGCTTACCAGTTCAGCGGCGAGAACCTGGGCGAGCACGACGGTGTCGAGATCCGCCTCGAGGACCACTACTGGGACAGCACGGACGCCGCCGTCGTCTTCGAGCGCCGCGACCGCGGGTCTGGCGAGCGCCGCTACATCTACCACGGCAACGACGGCACCTCGTTCCCCTGGAACGACACCGCGCAGCTGGACTTCAGCCAGGCGGCCGTCCGGGAGCAGGTGATCCAGACGATCCTCGCGGTTGCCCGGCGCTTCCCCGTCATCCGCTTCGATGCCGCCATGGTCCTGGCCCGGCGCCACGTCCGCCGGCTCTGGTTCCCGGCTCCCGGCGAGGGCGGCGAGGCCATCCCGTCGCGCGCCGAGCACGGCTCGATGACCGCGGCCGAGTTCGACGCCGCCATGCCCCAGGAGTTCTGGCGCGAGGTGGTGGACCGGGTCGCGACGGAGGTGCCGGACACCCTCCTCCTGGCCGAGGCGTTCTGGATGCTCGAGGGCTACTTCGTCCGGACGCTCGGGATGCACCGCGTCTACAACAGCGCGTTCATGCACATGCTGCGCGACGAGGACAACGACAAGTACCGGCGGGTCCTGCGGGACACGCTGGAGTTCGATCCGGAGATCCTCAAGCGCTACGTCAACTTCATGAACAACCCGGACGAGAAGACCGCGGTCGAGCAGTTCGGGAAGGGCGACAAGTACTTCGGCGTGGCGACGCTCCTGGCCACCCTGCCGGGGTTGCCGATGTTCGGCCACGGGCAGTTCGAGGGCTTCGCCGAGAAGTACGGCATGGAGTTCCGGCGCGCCACGCTGGACGAGCGTCCGGACGAGTGGCTGGTTGCGCGCCACGAGCGGGAGATCGTGCCGCTGCTCCATCGGCGCGGGGACTTCGCCGAGGCGCACCAGTTCACGCTGTACGACCTGGCGACGGACGGCGGCGGGATCGACGAGAACGTCTACGCGTACTCGAACGGAAGCGGCGGCTCGCGGTCGCTCGTCCTCTACCACAACCGGTACGGCGACACGTCGGGCCGCGTCCTGCACTCCGTTCCGTTCGCCGTCAAGGAAGAGGACGGCACCAGGCGGCTCGAGACACGGACGCTGGCCGAGGGGCTGGGTCTTGCCGATGGGCCAGCCGACAACCGCTGGATCACGCTCCGGGAGCAGCGCAGCTCGCTGGAGTACCTGCGATCCGTCGCCGAGATCCGGGAACAGGGCCTGCGCGTGCACTTGCACGCCTACGAGACCCGCGTCTACCTGGACCTGCGGGAGATCCATGACGGGGCCGGGGTCTGGCGCCGCCTGGCGGAACGCCTCGGGGGTCGGGGCGTGCCGTCGCTGGAGGAGGAGCTGCGCTACCAGCAGCTGGGACCGGTGCACGACGCCGTGCGGGCGGCCATCGTCGACTGGTCGCGGGACGGGGAACCCGGCGTGGAGGCGGCGGCTCGCGTCGTGAACGCCGTGGCCGATGCGACCGGGACGGTTGGTGACCGGGACGCCGTCGTGGATCGAATCCTGTCCTACTACACGGCAGCGCTCGAGGTTGCGGACGAGGTCGTCGACCCGTCCGAGACGGCCGCGCTGCTCGTCTGGTCCCTGCTCGCGCCGCTCGGCACACTGCCGGATGGGGCAATGGTGGGGCCGACGAGCCGGGCCTGGTACGAGGAGCTGCGACTGTCGCCGGTCGTGGCCGACGCGCTCCGCAGCCGGGGCCTGGACGAGGGCGCGGCCTGGTGGGCGGCGGAACGGGTCCACACCCTGCTGGACCTGCCGCTGCCGTCGACGCTGGGCGGACCGGCCGGGACGCTGCCGCTGCGCCTCGTGGACTCGTGGCTCTCGCACCCGGCGGTCCGGCCGTTCATCCGGGTCAACGCCTGGGACGGCGCCGAGTGGTTCCACCGCGAGTCGTGGGACGAGCTGCTGGCGTGGGTGGAGCGTCTCGAGTGGATCCTGTCGCCCGAGGGCGCCCGGCCGCCGCGACCCGTCGAGCGCTCGGCGCTGGAGACGGCGCTCACCGACGCGGCCGATGCCTCGGGCTACCGCGTGGACTGGCTGCGTGAGGCCCTGGGGGCAAGGCCGGCGACGGTGACGCCGCCCGAGGCTCCGGCCAGCCCGGGCCGCCGGCACCCGACCTGGAGTCCGTGCTGCTCGTCGAACCGGCGCCTGCGACCACCGGGAAGGTCAAGAAGGCCGCGAAGCCCAAGAAGTCATCCGGGCCGGGCAAGGGCAAGAAGCCCAGGAAGTCCCGGTAGATCCCATAGGGTCTGTCAGGTCTCGACTCCCCAGCGCGGCACGCCGACTCACCATCGGGTCGGTTTGGCGGTGCTGTCGAGGAGGTGCGGCACGCTTCCTGCAGGATCGCGGCCGATCACCTCGACAGGGAGCCCGGAATGACCCGGAGGTGTGTCAGGACCGGCCGGTGACCCGGTGGCGAGCGCGGGCACCGTCCGCCGGTCGCCAGTTCCTGTTCTCAGTCCTCGTCCAGCAGGATCCTGCGCAGGATCGGGATCGGCGGGGCGCCATGGGCGATGACCGCCTCGAGATGGGCTCGCTCATCGAACCCGGGCGTCGACGGGTAGCCGCCCACGACCCTCGGAACGGGTACGGCCGACTCCCCTGCCCCGGCCGCGACCGCGGCCCGCCGTCGCGCGGCATCCTCGATCTCCCACATCCCGGCCGAGCCCAGGAAGTAGGTCACCAGCTGGGTGGAGGTCAGCCGCGCCCGCTCGTCCTTGGCCAGGGCCTCGGCACGCTCCTGGAACGCGCCATCCACCATCAGCGAGATGGCCTCCTCGGACGACATGCCCACCGTGTGGATCCGGACGTCCAGGATCGTGTTGACCACCGCCCGCAGGTAGAACTTCCAGTGGACAAGCCACAGGGCGAGGTCATCGCCGCCGTACCCGCGATCCAGCATGACCTGGGTGACGTAGACCGCCCAGCCCTCGGCGAACAGACCCGACCGGAACACCCGCCGCGCCAGGGACGAGCCCCGGTTGGCGTAGACCATCTGCAGGTAGTGCCCGGGAACCGCCTCGTGGATGGTGAGCAACTGCAGCTGGCGCGAGTTCTCCTCCCGCAGGTAGGACTCGACTTCCTCGGACGTCCACTCGTCCCGGACGGGGGTGATCGAGAAGAACGACGTCTGGCCGAGGTCGAGCGGACCCGGCGAGTCCAGCATCGCTCCGCCGAACGAGCGCATGAACTCCGGGGTCCAGTCGATCTGGAGCGGCTCCTCGACCAGCCCGATCACCTCGTGGTCCCGGCAGAACGCCTCCACCCGCACCAGCTCCTCGCGGCAGAACGCCACGAGATCACCCGCCGCGGGATGGTCTGCCGAGATCGCGTCGAGCGTGCCCCGGACCAGCGCGCCGTCGTCGTCCGGAGCGGTCTCGCCGGGCCGCCAGGCCGGCCAGATCTCGCGAGCGATGCGGACCATCTCGGCCCGGACGGCGGCGTACTCTGCCTCGGCCCTGTCCAGCAGGGCCGCGGCCGACGCGTCGGGATCCTGGAGCGTGTGGCGTAGCTTGGCCGAGAACAGCGGCTCACCCAGCTCGGCCGGCCCGCTGACGTTCGGGACGACCTCCAGGACGAGGTGACGTGCCATCGCCTCGAGCGCCGTGACGGCGTCGTCGGCGGCCACGCGGAGGCGGGGCAGAAGCGCGGCCACGCCGGGGTCCATCTCCGCGGCGGCCGCTGCTCGGCTGACCGCGTCTCTCGCGAGCTCCGCCACGCCGCCGATGCGCTTCGCCGCGACTTCTGCGTGGAGCTTCGCGACCGGCCGCGTCGGGTGCGTCCCGATGACCGCTCGCGCCTGGTCCAGCAGCCGCGGAACCCCCTCGAGGCGCCCGGCCACGGACGCGAGCCGCACGGCGAGCGGTGCGAAGTCGCGGGCAAGCAGCGGGTGCAGCCCGCCGCCGATCAGGTAGACCCAGAGCAGCGGGCTCCACGTCTCCTCGCGCAGCACCGTCTCGGCGAAGCGGAACGACGCCAGCTCGCCCCTGACCAGGTCCAGGTCGATCCGCTCGTCGGCGGTCAACGACGCCGTATCGAGCCCCGCCAGCGTCGCCTCCCATCGATCGATGAACGCGACGCGCTGCCCATGGCCAGCCTCGCTCATGTCCGGCCAGCGGTCGTCGTGGCGGTGGTCGCCGACGGCGGTGGCGACGTCCGGCTGGAGGAGGAACAGCTCCTCGAGGAAGACAGCGACGAGGTCGTCGAAGGCGGACAAGGGAACCTCCATTCAGGGTGCGGCGAGTCTAGCCCCGGCCCGGCAGGCGGTCGAACGGTCCACGACGCGCGCGATGGCGCGTACGATCGCTCCACCATGGCCGACGAGCTGACGATCACCAACGGGCGGATCCTTGGCGCCGACGGAGCGGATACCGTGCGAGTGCGGGACGGGTGGATCGCCGCGCTGGGCCGCGCAGCTGACGTCGGCCGGGGCGGTGAGGTCGTGGACGCGCGGGGCGGCCTCGTGCTGCCGGGCTTCGACGATGCCCACATCCACGTCCAGAGCGGCGCGCGGTCGATGACCAGGGCCCAGCTCTACCCGCTGCAGACGGTCGAGGCGGTCCTGGGCGCCGTGCGGGCGCATGCCCAGGCAACCCCGGGCACCCCCTGGGTCCTTGGGCGTGGCTGGCTGTACGCCCCGTTCCCCGGCGGCATGCCCACGGCAGCGCTGCTCGACGGGGCCGTCGCCGACCGGCCCGCCTGGATGGACTGCTACGACGGCCATACCGGCTGGGCGAACACCGCAGCCATGCGCGCAGCCGGCATCGACCGCACGACGCCCGACCCCGCCAATGGCCTGATCGTCCGGGACGCGGACGGCGAGCCGACCGGCGCCTTCAAGGAGGGCGCCCAGGACCTCGTGGAGCGCCACATCCCCGTCCCATCGGAGGACGAGGACCGTGCGTCCGTCCGCAGCGCCCAGGCCGCCATGCACGCCAGGGGCCTCACGGCCGCGCAGGACGCGTGGCTGACGCCCGATGAGCTCGCGTTCTGGGGCCGGGTCGACGCCGCCCGCGAGCTCCGTCTCCGGTTCCGGGGCGCGCTGATCATGGAGCCCGGGCAGACCCTGGCCGAGTGGCGGGACCGGCTCGACGAGTACGAGCGGGTGGCCTTCGGGCTCCGCGGCGGCGGCCGGCTCGACGCCGGGATCCTCAAGGGCTTCGTGGACGGCGTGATCGAGGCGCGGACGGCGTCGATGCTGGAGCCGTACGAAGACGACACGAGCCGCGGACTGCCTGCCTGGGAGCCGGACAAGCTCGATGCGTTCGTCGCCGAGGCGGATCGGCGTGGCTGGCAGGTGGAGATGCACGCCATCGGCGACCGCGGCGTGCGCCTCGCCCTTGATGCCTTCGAGCACGCGGCGCGCACCAACGGGCCCTGGGCCGGCGACCCGCTTGGAGAGGGGGCGGCTCCCGGAACCCACGGGCGGCGCCACCGCGTCGAGCACATCGAGACCATCCACCCCGACGACATCGGCCGGTTCGCCTCCCTGGGCGTGGTCGCCTCGATGCAGCCATACCACGGCGACCCGTCGCCGAACCAGATCGGTATGTGGGCCGGGAACATCGGCCCGGAACGGGCGGGCCGGGCATGGGCCTGGACGTCCATCGCCCGGGCTGGCGGGCGCCTGGCCTTCGGATCGGACTGGCCGGTGGTCCCGTTCGACCCGCTCATCGCGCTCAACAGCGCTGTGAACCGCCAGACCGTGGGCGGGGAGCCCGCGGGCGGCTGGCTCCCGGCGGAGCGGCTCCCACTCGAAGACGCACTAGCGGCCTACACGGCGGGCTCCGCCTACGCCGCCTTCGCGGAGCACCGGCGGGGCCGCGTGCGGCCGGGGCTGGACGCGGACCTCGTGGTCCTCGACCGCGACCTGCTGGCCGCGGGCCCATCTGCGATCATCGGCACCGACGTGCGGCTCACCGTCCTCGGCGGCCACATCGTCCATCGTTCGGAGGGCTGACATGAAGGGCTTCATCCTCGCGGTCGCGGCCGGCGCAATCGCGTTCGTCCTGATGCTGCAGATCCTCCCGGAATCGATGATCGCCTTCTCGGGCGGCACGCAGCAGCTGATCCTGCTGGCCGTCATCGTGGGTGTCGTGAACGCCGTCGTGAAGCCGCTCGTGAACGTCCTGTCGATCCCGATCTCCTTCCTCACCCTGGGGCTGGCGGGCTTCGTCATCAACGCCGCGCTCCTGCTGGGCGTCGCCTACCTGGCCCAGAACTTCGCGAAGCTGGACCTCACCATCGGCGGCTGGCCGACGTCCGGGATGACGGCGGACACCATCCTCGGCGCCGTAGTGGCTTCGATGGTGCTCTCGGTGATCACGACGGTGGTCGGGCTCGTCGTCCGCGACTGACCTGGTGCCCGGCGCGACGACTCCTGCCGAGGCGCTGGTCCGCGCCGCCCGACGGTTCGGCACGCCCGTCCACGTGACGTCCGCCGGCGCCCTCAAGACCGCCGCCCACGAGCTCGAGACGGCCTTTCCGGACCCCTGGCTGCGCGCGTTCTCGCTCAAGGCCAACGACGTGCCGGCGGTGGTCGCGCGGCTCGCCGCGGCAGGGCTGGACGCGAACGTCGTGTCCTCGGGCGAGTGGGCCGCCGCCCGCGCGGCGGGGCTCCCGAACGCACGGATCACCCTCGAGGGCGTGGGCAAGTCCACCGCGGACCTGCGGGCGACGGTACGCGCCTGCGCGACGGGCGAGCCGCTGCGCTGGCTGGCCGTGGAGAGCCCCGAGGAGCTGGGCGGACTGGTCGGGCTGGCGTCACGGGCGGGCCTGGGACCTCGCGGGCGCGCCGGCCGTCCGGCGCTCGACGTGCTGCTGCGGCTCAATCCGGACGTCCAGCCCGAGACCCGCGCCGGCCTGGCGGTGGGCCGCGGGTCATCCAAGTTCGGCATGACCGAGACGGAGCTGACGGCCGCGGTCGCCTCGCTCGATCCGGGCGGCCCCGTGTCCGCACGCGGCGTCCATCTCCACGTGGGGTCCCAGCTGGGGGCCGTCGACGCCTGGCGCGACGCGGTCCGCCGGGGGCTCGCGGTGCTGGCGCTGCTGCGGGCGGGGCTGCCGGAGTTCGACACGCTGGACGTCGGCGGTGGGTTTCCCGTGGGCGACCCCGGCACCGTGCCGACGCCCGCCCGGTTCGCCGCGGAGCTGCCCGGCCTCCTCGCGGCGATCCCCGCGGACCGGCGGCCGCAGCGGCTGGCGGTGGAGCCCGGGCGGTTCCTCGTCGCCCGGGCGGGGTGGATCGTCACGACGGTCCTGCACGTCCGCGCACGCGGCGACTCCGGGCGGGTCGTGGTGCTGGACGCCGGGATGACGGAGCTCATCCGGCCGATGCTCTACGGGGCGGAGCACCCCGTCGTCGCGCTGACGTCGCTCGGCGCTCCGGTCACCGACGACGAGCAACGGTCCTCCGTCCGGCTGGACGGCCCCGTCTGCGAGAGCACCGACACCATCGGCCAGTACGACCTGCCCCCACTGCGCCGCGGGGACCTGGTGGCGATCGGCGAGACCGGCGCGTACGCCGCGTCGATGGCCTCCACGTACAACGGGCGGCCCGCAGCACCCCAGGTCCTGCTCGAGGACGACGGGGCGCTTACCCTGGGTCGCCGCCGGGGGCGCGTGGGCCACGCAGGCCCCTCCGCTAGGATGCGAGCCTCATGAGCCAGCCGCGCGCCCGCTTCGCCGCCCGCCTCGCCGACCGCCCGCTCCTTGCCGACGGCGGCATGGGCACGCTCCTGTTCTCGCGCGGGATCCCGCAGCGCGCCTGCCTGGACGAGCTGGCCGCGACGCGACCGGACCTCGTCGGGACGATCCACCGCGAGTACCTCGACGCCGGCGCGGACCTCATCGAGACCCTCACGTTCGGAGCCAACCGGCTGCGCCTGGACGGCTTCGGCCTCGCCGCACAGGCTGGTCGCCTGAACCGCCGGGCCGCGCAGGTCGCCCGCGAGGCCCGCGACGTCAGCGGGCGCGATGCGTGGGTGGGCGGCAGCATCGGCCCGCTCGGCCCACCCACCCGCGAGCTGCGCCACCCGGACGACGCCACGATCCGCGCGGTCTACCGCGAGCAGGTGGACGGTCTCCTCGAGGGCGGCGTGGACCTCCTGGTCATCGAGTCCTTCTTCGACCTCCACCACCTGCTGCTGGCCGTGGAGGAGGCCCGGCGCGCGGCCGACGTGCCGCTGATCGCGTCGATGACCTTCGGCGAGGACCTGGTGCTCGCCGACGGCACCACTCCCGCGGAAGCCCTCGCGGCGCTGACGGACGCCGGCGTCGACGCCGTGGGCGTGAACTGCGGCGTCGGCCCCCTCGCCTGCCTGGACGCCCTCGCCCAGCTGGGTTCCGCCGGCAAGGGCGAGCCGGCCCGCTCCGTGATGCCCAACGCGGGCCTGCCGCAGCGCCTCGAGGGCCGCTTCGTCTACGCCGCGGAGCCCGCCTACTTCGGGTCCATCGTCCCGAGGCTGCTCGATGCCGGGGCGTCCGTGATCGGCGGTTGCTGCGGCACCACGCCCGCCCACGTCGCGGCCATGGCGGGGGCCCTCGGTGCCATCACCACCGCGGACCGGCGCCGATCGCAGGCCCGCGCGACCGCCCTCGACCGCCCCAGCCCCGTCGCCGGGGCGAGTCCCCGCGCCGCCTTCGCGGAGCCAGGAGCCGTGGACGCACCCGGCGTCGAGGCGTCCGAGCGCCCGCCCGAGACTCGCCTGGCGCGCGCCCTCGCGGAGCGCCGCTTCGTGGTCTCCGTGGAGATCGACCCGCCGCGCAGCATCCGCATCGACCGCACGCTCGAGGCGGCGCGGCTGCTGCGCGACGCCGGCACGGACGTGGTGAACATCAGCGACTCGGCGATGGCCAGGGTCCGCATGGGTGCCATGGCCGTCGCCTTCGGCATCCAGCACGACGTCAACGTCGAGTGCGTCGTCCACACCACGACCCGCGACCGGAACCTCATGGCCCTGGAGTCCGAGCTCCTGGGAGCGCACGCCCTGGGCGTCCGCAACATCCTGGCGCTCACCGGGGACCCGCCGCGCGTCGGCGACTACCCCACCGGCACGGGTGTCTGGGACGTGGACTCCATCGGCCTGATCGAGATCCTCACCCGGCTCAACCGCGGGGAGGACCAGGCGGGCTCACCCATCGGCCATCGCGCCGCGTTCACCATCGCCTGCGCCCTCGACCCCACCGCCCACGACGCCGCGACCGAGTGGGACCGCCTGGAGCGCAAGCTCGCCGCCGGCGCCCACCTGGTCATGACCCAGCCCCTGTACGACGTCCCGCAAGTCGAGGCGATGCTCGCCGAGGCGCGACGGCGCTTCGGCCCGCGCGGGTTCCCGGTCCCGGTGCTGCTCGGGGTGCTGCCATTGGTGAGCTCGCGCCACGCGGAGTTCCTCCACAACGAGGTCCCGGGGATCACGATCCCGGACGCGGCACGCGCCCGCATGGCCGAGGCCGGGGCCGCGGGCACCGAGGCCGGCATCGAGATGGCTGATGCGCTCCTGGCCGCCGTGGAGCACGAGATGGCCGGCACGTATCTCATGCCCAGCTTCGGGCGCTACGAGCAGGCCGCCGAGCTGGTCCGCCGGATCCGCGAGCGGCACCCCGCCACCGCGGACGCCGCGCCCGCGTAGCATTCCGCCATGCGCACCATCCGCCTCGCGCTCGCCGCCGCCGTCGCGGCCCTGGCCCTCGTGCCCGCCCTCGCCCTCGCCGCCGGACCCCCGTTCCCGGACCCGGTCGAGAACCAGGCCGTCTACGACACCGCGGGCGTCCTCGATGCCGCCACCATCACCAGGGTTGAGGCCGCCATCGACAGGATCGAGGCCGACACCGGCGCCGAGATCGTCGTCTACACCCAGCTCGCGCGCGACGGCATCAGCAGCGGTGAGGCCGAGGCGCAGGCGATGGCGCTGATGGACCAGTGGGGCGTCGGCCGCGCCGGCGTCGATGACGGGCTGGTGATCCTGTTCGACCTCCACGAGAGCGACCCGTGCCACGGCCAGGTCCAGCTCTACGCGGGTCCCGGGTTCCGGGAGGCCTGGCTCTCGAACGAGGACCGCCAGCGCATCTTCGAGAACGACATGCTCCCGTCGCTGCGTCAGTGCGACATGGACGGCGCGCTCCTCGCGGCCATGGACAAGATCTCGGCCGTCCCTGGAGCGAGGGTCCTCAACGCCATCCTCGGGCTGGTGCTGGCGCCGCTCATCCTGTTCGGTGTCATCGGCTTCGCGCTGTACCGCTGGTGGCGGAGCGGCAAGGACCCGGTCTATCTCGACGATCCCTCCATCCTCATGCCGGCCCCGCCGCCCGGGCTCACGCCGGCTGCCGGTGCCGCCGTTCGTGATGGCAAGGTCACGCGCCGGGCCCTCACCGCGGCCAGCCTGGACCTCGCGGCCCGCGGTCGGATCGCGTTCCAGGCCGTGCCCAGCGAGGCGCTCCTCGGCGGCGACCCGGACCTCGGGATCTACACGCGGGACTCGCGACCGGAGGACCCCGTCGAGCAGGCACGGCTCGAGCGCGTCCGCCGCCGGCCGATGGACGACGCCACCGAATTCCTCCACCAGCGCCTGCGGGGCCTGGGTGGCGGCGACGGATACATCGAGCCCGATGACCTCCTCAAGCTCGGCACGGAGGTGGGGGACTTCGACTCGCGCCTCGAGAAGCACCTCGTCGCCCAGGGCTGGTTCCGCGAGGCACCGAGCAAGGTCACGGGACGCTGGTCCTGCAGCGGCATCCTGATGCTCGTCGGCGGCATCGCGGCGATCGTCCTGGGCGGCAACCTCCCGTCGAGCGGCATCCTCCTCGTCGGCATCGCGCTCATCGTCGCTGCGGTGTGCCTGTTCATCGTCGCGGCCGCGATGCCCGCGCGCACGAAGGACGGGGCGGTGATCGTGGCCATGCTGGAGGCGTACCGGCGCACCCTCGAGAAGACGATGGCCATGTCCCGCTCGATGGGCCAGGTCGTTGAGACCTCCGCGATCCCGCTGATCGAGGACCCCGACGACGCGGTCGTCTGGGGCGTGGCGCTGGGCCTCCAGGAGGAGGTCGAGGGCGTCCTCGCGCGGTCGGCGGAGGACCTGTCGACGGGCCGGTCCACGACGCCCTACCTGCCGCTGTGGTACGGGACCGGCGGCCTGCCGGGCAGGGGCGACTCCGGCTCCGGCGGCTGGGCACCCGGGATGATGAGCTCCTCGCCGATCCCCAACTTCGGCGGGATGATGGCCGCCTTGGGCACGATCGGGAACTCGCCCTCGTCGTCGGGTTCGGGAGGCGGCGGCGGCTTCTCGGGCGGAGGCTCAGGCGGGGGCGGGGGCGGCGCGGGCGGCGGCTTCTAGGGGGTGCTCGGGGTACACTCGGCCCCATGGGAGCTACCGACACGATGGAGATCTTCTTCGAGCACCTCAACGACGGCGACGTGGACGCCGCCGTCGCGCTGATGGACGAGCGCGTCGAGATGCGCATCCACGTGGGCGACAACTCGCGGATGCTGCGCGGGGTGGAGCAGGTCGGCGGTTGGTTCCTGCGCGCCGACAAGGGGCTCAAGATGGTCCCGGGTGACGTACGCGACATGGGCAACACCTACCAGGCGGACCTGGTGGTCATCCGGCCGGGTGCGCCGAGCCAGCACCTCGACGCGCAGTTCCGGGTCGAGGCCGGCAAGGTCACCTCGATCAACCTGACGCCCTTCTCCCGCTAGCCGCGGGCGCGGCGGGCGCCCGTCTCGGGGGCCAGTCGGCTCGCCGAACGCGGCCGGTCAGGGCGCCTGCGACTCCCCGCCCACCGTCCCGTCACCGCCAGCGGCCCCGTCCTCCTCGACGGGCACCGGGATCGTGATCTGGTCACCGATGGCGATCTTGTTCGGGTTCTTGATCTGCGGGTTGGCGGTCATCAACTCCTCGACCGTCAGACCGAACTTCTTCGCGATCTTCGACATGGTGTCGCCCTTGGCGACGACGTAGACCTGCGGCGTTGGCGCCGGCGGCACCGTCGGTTCGGGCTCGGACGTCACCTGCTCCGTGGCCGCGGGCGTCGGCGTGGCGCCGGCACTCCCGCCATCGTCAGAGCCGAAGCCGAGCAAGGACGGCCCGAACAGGAACACGAGCAGCGCCGCGAGCAGCAGGAGCAACCCCCAGACCGCGACCTTCGGGATGCCACCCAGCGCGGGCAGACCCATCCGGGTACGCAGCGTCGGATACGCCTCGTACCGGCGCGGACGCTCCCAGGCGGGTCCGAACAGCTCCGATGGATCCTGCTCGACGGGCTTGCTCACCTGGTCCGCGGACGGACGTGGGGCGGCCTGCTGGCGGCGTGGCGGGGGCGCGGCGCGCGAAGCGCTGGCGGGCCGGGCGGTCGCCGAGCCGGCGACATAGGCGCCCGCGGCGGCCGCACCCGACGGCCACGCATCGTCCAGGTCGTCGTCCTGGCGGGCGGGGCCGCCCGGCGCGGCCGGGCGGGGCTCGTCCGGGTCCGGGCCAGCCAGTCGATCTGCGGCGCTGCCCGCGAGCCCGCCCGAATCGCTGCTCCAGGCCGCCGCACCTGCGGCAGCCATGCCCGCCGCGGCCGCACCTCCAGCCGCGCGCCCGTCCGGCTCGTCGCCAACCCACGGGGGCGGGGCGGCCCAGTCACGCTGGGTCGATCGCCGAGACGGGGGGTACGTTCCTGCCTGCTGCTCGTAGGGCGCCCGCGCCGGGGGCGGCACCGCGCGCGCCGGGGGCGGCACCGGCCGGCTCTCAAGGGGCTCATCTCGGGCCGCGGACTGGCTCCCGGGCACCGGACGGGCGGCGGCGGCCTCGCGGCGGGCCCAGTCCTGGAACGTGGGGCAGACCGGGAACGCCGACGAGAGGCAGTACGCCTCCTGGTGCGCCAGCGCGCGTGGCGCCGGGCGCGGCTCCGCGAAGCAGCGGTGCCGGTGGTCGGGCGCCGTGGACCGGCCGTCGCGGTCGTCCTCGAACGCCACGAACGGGCAGGCCGGCGCGCCCTCGGTCGGGAGCCCTCGCTCGCTCATCGGCGCGATGATACCCGTCCCGTCCGGCCCGGTCCGGTGGGTCTGGCTCGGGCCGGTGCTCGTGCACGGCGTTCGCCTGCGTCACGAACGCCCGGCATGGCTTGCACGATCGTGTCGCCTCGCGCACGATCGGAGCGTCGGCGTGGGTTGGTCCACGCGGATCAAACGGTCCCCTGGCGCACCCGGGGTGCAGCAGCTATGGACCTCTCCGTCCTTCTCGGGGTCCTCGTGGGGCTCCTCGGCGCCTGGGCGCTCCTTGTGCTGGCGCTCTGGGTGTTCCGCCCGCGTGACGTCCGCGCCGCCGACCTCGTGCGCGTCGTGCCCGACGTGCTGCGGCTCGTCCGCGACCTCCTGGCAGACCGCGCAGTGCCTCTTGGGGTCCGCATCTCACTGGTCACTCTGCTCGCCTGGCTCGTGAGCCCGATCGACCTGATCCCGGAGTTCATCCCGGTGCTCGGGCCGATCGATGACGTGGTCGTCGCCGTCATCGTCCTGCGCTACGTGCGGCGGCGGTTGGGCGAAGACGACCTTCGTCGCCGGTGGCGAGGCACGCCGGAAGGGTTCGACCTCCTGACCGGCATCCTGGGCAGCTGACGGGGGCGCATGGCGAGGCCGGGTGTTTGACAGCCCCGGGTCCCGCCCGGACACTTTGGGGACCGGGGCCACGCCACGGCCCCATTGGCGGCATGGCCCGCCACCCCGCTGCCCGGAGGTCGCCCCAGATGTCCTTCCTCACCCGAATCCTGGCCCCCAGGACCGTCGCCCACGCGCACTGCGACCTTCCCTGCGGTGTCTACGATCCCGAGCAGGCCCGGATCGAGGCCGAGTCCTGTTTCCGCATCATCCAGCGCTATGAGGCCTCGCAGGATCCCACCTTCCGCACCCGCGCCATCAAGATCAAGGAAGACCGCGCGGAGCTGGTGAAGCACCACCTCGACGTCCTGTGGCACGACTACTTCAAGCCCGAGCATCTCGAGGCCGTCCCCAACCTGCACGAGCTGTTCTGGAACGCGACCAAGCAGGCGAGCAAGGTCAAGGCCAGCACGGACCTCGCGGACGCCCAGGCGCTGCTGGACATGATCGACGAGGTTGACGCGGCCTGGAAGGCGACCGGCGGCGAGGGCAAGACCCGCGTGGCCGGCCGCCCCGGCTGATCTCCCCCGTCCATGCGCCATCCCGGGGCCCCGTCGCAGGACGGGGCCTCGTCGTGCCCGGGCGGTGCTCGGTGAGCGGCCACGCCGCCCCGGTGCGAGGTCCCTGGCGGGTCGTCGTGGCGGAGGGCTCCATGCGTCCGGCGATCGAGCCGGGCGACTGGCTCCTGGTGGACCCGACGACAACGCGGTGGCCCCGTCGCGGGTGCGTCGTGGTGTTCCGGGAGCCGTTCACGGGCATCCTCGCGATCAAGCGGGTCGCCGCGCGACCCGGCGACTGGGTCCCGTTCGCCGACGGATGGCTGCAGCTGGGAGATGACGAAGCCTGGCTCCTCGGCGACGCCTCCGACGAGGCGCTGGAGGCCGCCGGTCACGGCGGCGCCATCGACTCCCGCCGGTACGGGCCGGTGCCGGTCGAGGCGCTCGCGGGGCGGGCGTGGTTCCGGTATGGACCCGCGAGGCGCGTCGGCCGGATCGGACCCCAACCCACGGACCTGCTGGAACGGGGTCGGGGCGGCAACATCCCCGCTGAGGGACCGCCCTTCGCGGACCCCACGGACGACCCCACGGACACCTAGCGCCCGAGCAGCGTCTCCGCGGCCAGGTCGATCATGTCCAGGTCGCGCGGGATGAAGTCCTGGAGCATCAGCCGCTCCACGCCAACCGCCGCGAACCTCCAGACCGTCTCGCGCGCCTCGTCGGGCGTGCCCAGCACCCAGCGCGGCCGGCGGGTCGCCAACCACGCCTCGGACTCGTCGTCCGCGCCGCCGAAGACCGCCATCAGGTCGCGTTCACGCCGCTTGAGCTCCGCCTCGTCTCGGCCGACCAGCACCCCGGCCATCACGGAGTGGACCAGGGTCGTCGGCTCGCGCCCGGCCGCGCGACAGGCGTCGTCGAGCTGCGCGAACTTGACCGCCGCGCCGTCCGGGCTGGTCGAGGAGAGGTTGAACTCGTCCGCGTAGCGGGCCGCGATCCGGAACGAGCGCGCCGTTCCCTGCCCGCCCACGAGGATGTTCGGGTGGCGGCCATCCCGCCCCGGGAGCGAGGCCGGCTTGGGCCGGAACAGCGCATCCTCCACGGCGTAGTGCCGGCCCGTGAACGACCAGCCATCGGGCTCGTCCCACAACCCGTGAACGATCTCCAGCGTCTCCTCGAGCATCTCCGCCCGCTCCCCGATCTCGGGGAACGGGAACCCGTGCCGGCGGTGCTCGTCCTCGTGCCAGCCGGCGCCCAGGCCCAGCTCGACGCGGCCGCCACTCAGCTCGTCCGCGGTGGCCACCACCTTGGCCAGGTTGCCGGGGGTCCGGAATGTGACCGGCGACACCAGCACGCCGAGGCCGATCCGCTGCGTGTCGCGCGCCAGCCCCGCGACCACGGTCCAGGCGTCGGTGGTGTGCCCGCCCGAATCGCCCGGGAAGCTCTCGTAGTGGTCGGACCGGAACAGGGTCTCGAAGCCGGCCGCCTCGGCGCGATGGGCGATCGCCAGCTGCTCGTCGTAGGTGAGGCCCATCTGGGGCTCGATCATGAGGGCGAAGCGCACCGGTGATCCTCCGTGTGTCACGAACAGTCCGACTTGACAGAACTATTCGTATGACGTAAATACTTCATGCCATGAGAACCATCACCACGGACACAACCGGCGACGCCCGCCGCGCGGCGGCAGAGGACGCCGTCGCCGCCCTCGGCCGCGCCGTCGGCTCGCTCCGGTGCGCCGGCTCACAGCGCCTCGTGCGGCTTGGTATCAGCATGACCCATTTCCATGTCCTGACGCTGCTGCGTCACCACGATGCCATGCCCATGGGCCGCCTGGCCGAGATCCTGGATGCCTCGATGTCGAGCGCCACCGGGATCATCGACCGCATGGAGGAGCGCGGGCTCGTGGAGCGTGTCCGTGTCCCGGATGATCGCCGGATCGTCCTCGTGCGACCCACGCAGGCCGGCCTCGATCTCGTGGACGAGGCGGAGCTCGTCAAGAGCGCCGTGATCACGTCCGCCCTGGAGCGCATGACGGTCGAACAGCTCGAACGGCTCTCCGGCGCGACCACCGACCTCCGCACCGCCATCGAGACCGAGCTCGCGGCCTCGGCCGAGCGCTACGCCGACCTCGCGCCGTGCTCGCACGCGGGCCACGTCCCCCTCCATTCGCGGCCCGGCCGCGCCGGCGCCTGACGAAAGGAACCCACTTGGAAGCCATGCCCACGGCGCACGACGAGGCCCCCACCCACGGCCTCGGCGCCCTCGACCTCCCCCATCGGGCGAAGATGGAGATCCTCTTCGCCATCCTGCTCGGCCTGTTCCTGGGCGCGCTCGACCAGACCATCGTCGCGGTCGCGCTGCCCACCATCGTGACGGACCTCGGCGGCCAGTCACTGCTGACCTGGACGATCACGATCTACCTGCTCGCGTCGACGATCACGGTGCCGTTCTACGGCAAGCTGTCCGACCTGTACGGCCGCAAGCCGTTGCTGATGATCGGCATCACGATCTTCCTGATCGGCTCGGCGCTCTCGGGCCTCAGCCAGAACATGACCCAGCTGATCATCTTCCGGGGCATCCAGGGCCTCGGTGCCGGAGCGCTGTTCCCCATCAGCCTCGCGGTCATCGGCGACCTGTTCACGCCCCAGGAGCGCGGCAGGTACCAGGGCCTGTTCGGGGCCGTGTTCGGCGTCGCGGCCATCCTCGGCCCGCTCCTCGGCGGCTTCCTCACCGAGAACTGGTCGTGGCACCTGATCTTCTTCATCAACATCCCGATCGGCATCGTGGCCCTGGTGGTCATCGGTCGCCTGCTGCCGACGGTCAAGCGCCCCGACGCGTCCCACAACTTCGACTACCTGGGCGGGGCCGTGTTCACGGTCGCCGTGGCGTCCTTCCTGGTCGGGCTCACCAACAAGCAGAGCAATGACTGGGGGACCTTCGCCGTGAGTGGCCTGATCCTCATCGGCCTCGCGCTGTGGGTGGTGTTCGTGCTCATCGAGTCCCGGGCAAAGGAGCCGATCGTCCCGCTCGGCCTGTGGAAGGACCGGACCTACGCGTCCTCGATCATCGCCACGTTCCTGGTGAGCATCGGGTTCTTCGCGGCAGCCGTCTTCCTGCCGCAGTGGTTCCAGTTCGTGCAGGGCGCCACGCCCACCGACTCGGGGCTCTACACGCTGGCGCTCCTGGCCGGCCTCATCATCAGCTCCGTGGGATCCGGGATCCTCGTGTCCAGGACCGGCAAGTACAAGCCGGTCATCATGGCCGGCCTGGCCGTCATGGCGGTGGGCCTGTACCTGATGTCCAACATCCGGGCGGACACGCCGCTGCCCGTCCTGTGGACGTGGATGTTCATCACCGGCATCGGCATCGGGCCGACGCTCGGGGTGTTCACGATCGTGGTGCAGAACGCCGTGCCGATGCGTTCGCTCGGCGTCGCCACCTCGAACCTCACGTTCTTCCGCCAGATCGGTGGATCGGTCGGCCTGGCCGCCCTTGGGACCGTGCTCGCCACGAGGCTGGCCGACGAGATCCCGGTCCAGATCGCGGCCGCCGGCGTGCCGAAGCAGATGGTCGAGCAGTTCACCAGCCAGGGCGGCGGGAACGCCACCAGCTTCTTCGAGGTCGGCAAGGACTTGGGGGCGACGCTGCTGGCGGCGATCCCGCCGCAGTTCCAGGAGGCCGTCAAGCCGATCATCCCGAACATCGTGTTCGGGATCCACCAGGCCTTCAGCCTGGCGGTCGGCCAGGTGTTCCTGATCGGCGTCGGCAGCACGATCGGCGCGCTCCTCGTCGTCACCCTGTTCATGCGCCAGGTCCCGCTCCGCGCGGGCGCACCGCGCCAGAACCTGGTGGCCGAGACGATCGAGGAGTCGCAGGCCGCCGGCGCGGGCGTCCCATCCGACCCCGGCGTGATGCCGGAGCCCGCGCTGGACTGACCTCCACTTCGCTGCACTCCGCGGCCCGGCCGACCTCCTCCCGGCCGGGCCGCTCCATGTCCCGCGCTACCATCGGCGCGTGACCGACCTGCTCCCCTTCCCGCCCGGGCTCATCGCCCCGGGCGCCGTCGACGTCCCCTTCCGCGCGGCTCTTCCACTTGCGGACCTGCCTCCCGGTGCCCTGCGTCGCGTGACCTTCGGCGAGGCCGACGTCCTCGTGGCACACACCGACCTGGGCCTGTGCGCCGTGGACGACCGCTGTCCGCACATGAGCGCCCCGCTCTCGATCGGCAGCCTCGACGGGTGCGTGGTGGCCTGCCCGCTCCACGGCGGCCGGTTCGATCTCGCCTCCGGCGACCCGGTCCAGATGCCCACGACCGGCGGCCTCCGTCCCGACGGCACCTACGAGCCGGTGTGGACCCCGCCGGGCCGCGAGCCCAAGGAGGACCCGCCCGGGCCCAAGGCCGAGGCCCGCCGCCTGACCCGGGTCCGCCGCTTCCGCTACTACCCGGTCCGCGTCGTGGACGGGATGATCGAGGTTGCCGTCCCGGCCTGATCGCGTCCGAACGGCTGCCGGCATGAGCGCCTTCACATCCGTGGCACACCGGGTCCACGTGGTCCTGGGGCGACAGTAGGGTTCTCGGACGGCCGACAAGCGGCCGCTCCTCGCTCACCGGAGATCCTTACCGCCATGTCCTTGTCGACCACGGCCACCCGATCGGTGGCCCGCCCCACCGCCATCACCGTATCCACGCTTGTCCTGCTCGGCGCCGCCGGCCTCGTCGCCAGCGCTGCCATCCACATCGCCGACGCTCCCGACACCTTCGGGGATGCGACCTACCTGGGCCTCGCGTTCGTTGCCCAGGGCCTGGCGTCGGTGATGGCGGCTGTGCTCGCCGTCCGCGGTTCGAGGCTCGGTCTCGTGGGAGGCCTCGCGCTCGCCGGGGCGTCGATCGTGATGTACACGATCAGCCGGACGATCGGCCTACCGGGTCAGGCCGACGAGGTCTGGCTGGAGCCGGCAGGCCTGGTCGCCCTGGCCGCGGAGGCCCTCACCGTCGTGACCTTCGGCGCCGCGCTGCTCACGTCGCGTCGACGCTGACACCACCACACGCTCCACCGGACGCTCCCTCGCAGCTGCGTCCGTGGGTCCCGGCGCCGGTCCCGGGTCGACATGGCCGGGCACTGCTCCTCCCGGCGCGTCCGCCCAGCGGACGCGCCGCCTCCATGTCCGGGACCCGCGCTGCGGTGTGGATCCGTCGCCGGCTCGCCCCGGCCTGGGTTACCGGTTGCGCTCCGCTACGAGCACGCTCAGCAGGACGATCGCAGCACCCACCATCTGCGCCGGCGTGAACGCCTCGCCGAGCACGATCCAGGCGACCACCGTCGCGAAGATCGGCTCGGTCATGCCCACGACCGAGGCCTGTGACGCCCGCAGGTGCTGCATCGAGAGCACGACCAGCGAGAACGGGAACACGGTCCCGAGCACGACCAGCCAGCCCGCGAGACCCGCGGTCGGGACCATCGGGCCCCCGTCGCCGAACAGTTGGAGCGAGCCGGCGAGCCCGTCGAACGGGAAGGACCACCATGGCGCCACGATCGCCCAGAACAGGGCGGCCGCGCCCATCCCCCACATGGTGAGCGAGACGGGATCGCGTGCCTCGGGCCGCTGGACCTGCATGTCGGCAGTGATGTAGTAGACCGCCAGCGCCACGGCCGCGCCCACCGCGAAGGCCACGCCCAGCGGGTCCAGCGTCAGTCCCTCCCACACCTGGGCGACGATGGCGAGCCCCACGAGTGCCGCGACCAGGGCGCCCCAGACAGCCGGCTTCGTCGCGTGGCCGAGGCCGAACCGGAACCAGATCGCGATCATCAGCGGCGCGGTGAACTCGATCAGGAGCGCGACCCCGATCGGCAGCCGCTCGATCGCCGCGAAGTACAGGAACTGCGTCAGCGCGATGCCCAGCACGCCGTAGGCCACCAGCAGCGGGATCTCGGCCCGTCGCAGGCGCAGGGCAGACCGCCGCGTGAGGGCCACGAACCCCAGCAGGATCAGGAAGGCGAGCGTCGCCCGCAGCTGGGACAGGCGGCTGGCCTCCATGCCGCCCAGCAGCAGGGTCTTGGCGACCACCCCGTTGAGCGCGAACAGCAGCGCCGCGACCAGGTACAGCAGGTACCCGGTGGCCGGGTGGCGTTGGGTGGCCGGCGGGACCCCCGTCAGCGGCTCGGCGAGATCCGTCAAGTTCGCGAGCGGCCGGTCACGGCTCGAGGCCGTTCGCCTTCTCGTAGGCCGTGATGAGCGCGACGGCCTCGGCGGGATCGTCGGTCACGGTCAGCAGGTCGAGGTCCGCCTGGGCGATCACGCCCATCGGCAACTGCACGTCCCGCATCCAGGCGAGGAGCCCGTCCCAGTAGGCGTGGCCCATGAGCACGACCGGGAAGTTGCGGATCTTGCCGGTCTGGATAAGCGTGACCGCCTCGAACAGCTCGTCCAGCGTCCCGAAGCCGCCCGGCATGATGACGAAGGCGTCCGCGTATTTCACGAACATCGTCTTGCGGGCGAAGAAGTAGTGAAACTCCACGGAGAGATCCACGTACGGGTTGAGGTGCTGCTCCCGCGGCAGCTCGATGTTGCAGCCGATGGACAACCCGCCCTGCTCGTGCGCGCCGCGGTTGGCGGCCTCCATGGCACCCGGCCCGCCCCCGGTGATCACGGCGAAGCCGGCCTTCGCCAGCTCCCCGCCCACCCGGCGGGCCAGCTCGTAGCCCTCGCTGCCCTCCAGCGTCCGCGCGGAGCCGAACACCGCCACCGCGCGACCGACGCCGGCGAGCGCCTCGAAGCCCTCCACGAACTCGGACAGGATCCGCAGCGCCCGCCACGTGTCCGTCTCGAGGAACTCGGGGCGACCCCTGTCCGGGGCCAGGAGCTTCTCGTCCTCGGTGCGGCTCTCGCCGCTGAGGCGGGCCTGCGTCCCGGGCCGCATCGACACGCGGCCATGGCGCATGGTGCGCGGCGAGGGACGGTGGTTGGGGTCGTGGTCGGTCATGAGAGGAGGATGCCACTCCGCGCAACGTCGCGTGCCGGTCGGACGTCCTAGTCGCCGGCGCGGCGCCAGCCCGCGCGGGGGCGACGGCGCCGCCCTCCCCTACCGGTGCTTGGCCAGCCAGCCCTTCCAGGTCGCCTCGGCCTTGCCGGCCGTGACCTCCTCGCCGTAGCGGACCAACGGCAGACGGATCAGCCGCACGTCGGCCAGGAGCCGGCTCGTGATCCCGGACGTGTCCGTGGACAGGTGGGCCAGGCCCTGCTCCTTGTACGGTCGACTCTCCGTGTCGAGCAGCGCCGGCGCCCCCAGCCTATCCGTGAACCGCCGCAGCTCGCCGGCGGCGATCGGCTTCTTGCGCAGGTCCACGAAGTGGACGACGATCCGCCGCTCACGGAAGAACCGGAGCGCGGCGCGGGTCGCATTGTTGTCGTCCAGGCCGAAGACCTGGATGTTGGGCATCTTCTTCGTGGGCACCTTGCCCAGCGGGGCGGGCATCCGTCAGGCCTCCAAGGGCTCCAGGGCGATCACAGGGATCAGGCGGTGGGTCCAGGTGGCGTACAGCTCGTACCCCGGGTAGCCGCGCGCGGCGAGCGACCAGAGGCGGTCGCGCTCCAGGCCCGTCGGTCTCGCGGGCACGCACGGCACGCTCCTGGCGGCCCACGAGCACGCGTGCGTCCGGGTGCGCGCGCAGGTTGGCAACCCAGGCGGGCTCGCGATCGTCACCCGCCCGGGACCCGATCACCACCAGCCGCGCGCCGTCCTCGAAGGCGTAGAGCGGGATCTCGCGCCGCTTGCCGGTCTTCCGGCCCCTTGTCACCACGATGACGTTGAGCACGCCGAGATTGCGTCCCACGAGCCATCGGCCGCCGGTGAGGCGGTACAGCGGCGGATGGATCCGGGAGACGAGCCGGCTCGTGCCGATCTTCCCGATCAGCCGGTAGAAGCGCGCGGAGTGGCGGGTCGCCATGGGAGCGCAGGGTAGCGTGCGGCCCGCGTACCATGGGCGGCCAGGAGGTTCCGCGTGACGATCTGGTTCACCGTTCAGCTCGATGACCGCCCCGGGGCGCTGGCGCAGGTCGCCAACGCGCTTGCCGAGCGCGGCGTCAACATCACCGGCATCGTCGGCGTCGCCGAGGACACGGATGGCGCACTGATGCTCACGACCAGCGATGCGGCGCTGACCCGCGAGGCGTTCACGGCGCTCGGCATCGCTTTCGACGAGCACGACCCCACGGGCGGCTCGGAGCCCACCGCGCTGTCCATCGCCGACATCGTCGCCGGGCGCGCGTCCTAGCCCGATGCCCCGCCGGACGATCCAGCCCCTCCCGCCGACGGTCGCCGTCCGCCTCGAGGTCGTCGACTCACCCGACGCCGTCTCCGCGATCGCGGGCGCCGTCGGCGACGTCGGTGGGCGGGTGCGGACGCTGTCCACCGTGCGCCGGGCAGGCCGAGCCGGCACCCAGCCGGACGCCCCGGCGACGGTCGAAGTGGAGCTCGAGGTCGAGGACGCCGACGAGCAGGCCCTGGTGGGGGCGCTGGAGCCCCTGCAGGAGGTCCTCGCGATCCGGATGACCCGCCCCTTGGGCAAGGTGTTCGGCAAGCGGGTCATCGTCGTGGGCGGCGGCGCGCAGGTGGCCCAGGTCGCGCTGGGTGCGGTGTCGGAGGCCGACCGCCACAACCTCCGCGGCGAGCGCATCTCCGTCGACACCATCCCACTCGTGGGCGAAGACAACATCGCCTTCGCGGTGCGCGCCGTGGCGGACCTGCCGCGCGCCCGGATGCTCGTCCTGGCGGGCTCGATCATGGGTGGCGAGATCAGCAAGGCCGCGGACGAGCTCCGCGCGGTGGGCATCCCGATCATCGCGCTCAACATGGCAGGGTCGGTCACGGACCACGTGGACCTCGTGGTCAGCGACCCGGTCCAGGCCGGCACGATGGCGGTGATGGCGATCGCCGACACCGCGACCTTCGACCTCGCGAAGCAGCGCGGCCGGCGGTACTGATCGCATGCGCATCGCGACCTGGAACGTCAACTCGCTCAAGGCCCGCCAGGAGGCGGTGGAGCGAGTGGCTCGCCCGCGCGGAACCCGACGTCCTGCTGATCCAGGAGACCAAGCTCTCCGATGCGGACGCCCCGGTGATGCCGCTGCGCATGCTGGGCTACGAGCTGGCCCACCACGGTGAGGGGCGTTGGAACGGCGTCGCCATCCTCAGCCGGGTGGGCCTCGAGGACGTGGTCACGAACTTCGGAGACGGGCCCGTGCGCGATTCGTCGGCAGGCGCGAGCGTCGCGGTCTCCGAGGACGACTTCGACCCCCTGGGCGAGGCGCGGATGGTGTCCGCGGTCTGCGGCGGCGTTCGCGTCGCATCGCTCTACGCGCCGAACGGCCGCGAGGTGGGCTCCCCGTTCTTCGAGGGCAAGCTGCGCTGGTTCGAGCGGCTCTCGCGGTGGCTGGCCGAGACCAGGTCGCCGGACGAGCCGCTGGTCCTGGGCGGCGACTACAACGTGACGCCGGCGGACATCGACGTCTGGAGCCCGGCCAAGGCACATGGCGGGACGCACGTGTCCGAGGCGGAGCGTGAGGCGCTGGCCAGGCTCCGCGCCTGGGGCCTCGTCGACACGTACCGGACGCAGCGGCCGGAGGCGGGCCGGTTCTCGTGGTGGGACTACCGGGCCGGCATGTTCCACCGCAACGAGGGCATGCGCATCGACCTGCTGTACGCGACGGCAAGCGTGGCCGAACGCGTCGTCTGGGCGGAGATCGACCGCGAGGCGCGCAAGGGACCCCCGACGCCATCCGACCACACGCCGGTCGTCATCGACCTCGACGAGCCCGGGCTCCCGTTCGACGCGGGCTGGACCGGCGCGATCGAGCGGATCGCCGCCAGGACGAAGCCGCGCCCCTGACGCGGCCCGACGCGCCTGCGCCCCCTACCCAGCCGCGACCCCCGCGGGTGTCGGCGCGGTCCCCCACTCGATCTGCGTCGCCTGCCGGGTCACCATCGTCCCAGCCTCACCGCGGAGCATCGCCCCGGCATCGGCGAGCGCCCCGATCGCCGCGAACCCGGCGTTCGCACGCACGAACCGGCAGGCGGCCTCCACCTTGGGACCCATGGATCCCGCTGCGAAGGACAAGGAGGCCATGGCGCCCGGTGACGCCCTGCGGACCGGCCGGGCGGCCGGCGTTCCCCAGTCCGTGTAGACGGCGTCGACGTCGGTCAGCATCAGGAACGCGTCGGCGTGGAGCGAGGTCGCCAGCAGCGCGCCGGCGAAGTCCTTGTCGATGACGGCCTCGATCCCTTCGTAGTCACCACCGGGG
>CAWDHT010000018.1:0-52219 GCA_963802165.1 uncultured Chloroflexia bacterium
CAGCAAGCGCCACGAGGACGGTCGGGTCGGGCCGGCCGCGGCGAGCGCCATCGACCAGGTCACGGGCGAGATCAAGCGGACCGGCCGACGTGGGCATTCTCCTCGCAGCACCAGGTGAGGCCTCGATCGACGGTCATCACCACGACGACCAGGTTCATGCCCCCATGTTCGGCGCGAGGCCGCCTCCTGGATGTGATCCGACACACCTCGCGGCTCCCCGGCGAGGAATGGCGATATCCCTCAGGTGGCGCTGGATGGGGTATCGGGAGCCTCGGCGTCGTCGAGGCCGTCCAGGCGGCGCCGGATGTCGGCGAGGTTCGACAGCCGCTGCAGCACCCCGGGCACCTGGTCGAAGCCGCCGATGTAGGCCCACACGTAGGCGATGGTCGCGAAGATCGCCCCGATCTCCTCCCCGGTGCCCGTCGCTCGCACGAGCGCGAAGACCGCGAGCCCCAGCGCGATGACGTCGACGATGCCCCAGCTGATGCCCTCGGCGTCCGACAGGCGGTTCCAGTGGCCCGCGATCACCCCGAAGTGGCGCCGAACATCCTTGACGGACCCTTCGTCGATGAGCGAGACCTCGCGCTCCGCCTGGTCGTTCAGGGCGCGATAGATCCCGGCCGATCGACGCATCAGCCGGCGGTTGATGATGGCGACCGGGATGGCGACGGCGGCCGCGACGAGGCCGAGCAGAAGGTCGTAGAAGAACAGCATGACCAGCGAGCCGACGACCGCGAACGCCGCCGTGATGGCAGCGTTGACGCCGCTTCGGAGGAAGTCGACGTACTCGTCGGCCAGGATCGTCCGGGCGACCACCGACGTCGTCGCGACGCCGTCGGCACGCTGGTCCTCGACGAGATCCGTCGCGAACGAGGCGTACATGCGATTGAACAGCCGCGTGTCGTACCACTGGCGGCCGACGCCAAGGACGGTATGCGTGAGCGAGAGCACGACGAACACGGTCACCCCGCCCCACGAACCGTTCAGCAGCCCGTCGACCGCGAGGCCGATGGCGAACGGGTACAGCAGCTCGAACGTGTTCTCGATCACCGCCGCCCCGTAGGACACGGCGAGCGCGCCGCGGTGCGGCCGCACGTGGGCCGTCACGAACCCCACGAGCGCGATCCTCCCGTCGGAGCTCAGCCGCTGAGCGCCGCTGCCCCTGATGTCCGCTGGGCGTCCGCGTGCAGCGCCTTCTCGTCCTCGTGCGGCACCGGCTTCAGGTCGAAGACCACCTTCTTCACGGTGCCACTGAACGCGTACGGGGCCTTGTCGTGGTAGGCGGGATCGACGGTCAAGCCGTTGTCGCGTCCGACGTCGAGTCCCGCATAGAACGAGAAGCGCATCGCCACGGTGTGGTCCATCCGACCGGCGCCGATCTGCCTCCCGTTGGCCCAGAGCGTCACGTCGCCGCCGGTGCCGGGCCTCGTCGCATCCGCATCGAACTGCATGCGGACGCTGACCTCACCGGTGGGGAGCGGCTCGGACGATGACTGCCGGTACTGCTCGACGGCCATGAACGAGTAGCTGTGGTGGAGGATGCGGTCCGCGTCGACCCACAGGGAGAAGCCACCCATCTCGTCCGCCTCGGCCACGATCACCCCCTCGGCGCCGGCCTCCGGGATGACGAGCTCCGCCTCGATCGCGTAGGAGCGGCCGTAGACCCGCGGGATCATGCCCGACGCGATGTTCTCGACGTCGCCGTAGAACGTCGTCCGGGTGACCGTCGACATCGGCGGCAGGATCCCGAAGAAGATGCTCAGGCCGCTGAGGAGCGGCAGCACGTGGTTCCGCTCAGCCTCCTGCCAGAAGAGCTCCTTGAGCTCGGCGAGCTTCTCCGGCTGCTCCGCCGCGAGGTCGTGGCCCTGGCTGAAGTCGTCGGGCAGGTAGTAGAGCTCCCAGGTGTCCTGCTCGGGGTCGTACTTGCCGGGCGCGAACCGCGCGATGGTCGCCGGCGTGCCGTCCCACGGGATGCGGTCGAGCTTGGCGCAGGCCCACCAGCCGTCCTTGTAGATGGCGCGGTTGCCGAAGGTCTCCCAGTACTGGACCGTGTGCCGTTCGGCGGCGCCCGCGTCGTCGAAGGTGTAGACGAAGCTCGTCCCGTGCATCGGCTCCTGCTCGATGCCGTCGACGATCCTCGCCTCCGGGATGCCGGCTGCCTCGAGGACCGTCGGGCCGATGTCGATGCAGTGGGCGAACTGGGACCGGAGGCCGCCGCGGTCCCTGATGCGCTCCGGCCAGGACACGACCATGCCGTCGCGGGTCCCGCCGAGGTGCGAGCCGACCTGCTTGCCCCACTGGAAGGGAGCGTTGCCGGCCCACGCCCATGCGCCCGCGTAGTGCGGCGCCGTCGCATCCGTCCCCCAGGCGTCGAGACCACCGTACTGGCCGATCAGCGAGAGCTGCTGCTCGGGCGTGAGCGGGATGCCGTTGGCCATCGTCATCTCGTTGAAGGAACCGGTGACGGTGCCTTCGAGGCTCGCCCCGTTGTCGCCGAAGATGTAGATGACGAGCGTGTTGTCGAGCTCGCCCATCTCCTCGATCGAGTCCAGCAGCCGCCCGACGTTCGCGTCGGCATTCTCCTGGAAGCCGGCGTAGACCTCCATCTGGCGGGCGTAGAGCGCACGCTCGTTGTCGGACAGCGTGTCCCAGGCCGGGAAGATGTCGGGCCGCGGCGTGAGGACGGCATCCTGCGGGACGACGCCGAGCTGCTTCTGGCGCTCGAAGGTCTCCTCGCGGAGCGCGTCCCAGCCCTGGTCGAACTTGCCCTTGTACTTGTCGCTCCACTCGGTGGGCACATGGTGCGGCGCGTGCGCGCAACCGGTGGAGTAGTACACGAACCACGGCTTGACCGGGTCCTGGGCACGCACGGTGTGCAGCCACTTCACCGCGTGATCGGTCATGGCGTCCGGCAGGTAGAACGCTTCTCCGTCCGTGCCCTCGGGCACGCCGATGATCGTGTTGTCCTGGGTGATGAGCGGGTCGTACTGGCCCGACTCCGCCCCGAGGAAGCCCCAGAAGTGGCCGAAGCCCCAGCCCATCGGCCAGCGGTCGTGCGGGCCGGCGGCGCCCTGGACGCGGTCGGGCGTCAGGTGCCACTTGCCGAAGCCGGCGGTCGCGTAGCCGTTGTCGCGCAGGACGCGCGGGAACGGGGCACAGGTCTTGGGCACCGACGCCGTGTAGCCCGGGAACGGGCCCGGGAACTCGCCGATGGAGCCAAACCCGACGAAGTGGTTGTTGCGCCCGGTCAGCATCGCCGCCCTCGTCGGCGAGCACATCGCGGTCACGTGGAAGCGGTTGTAGGTCAGCCCCTGCTCCCCTACCCGGGTCATCGTCGGCGTGGCGACCGGCCCGCCGAAGGTGCCGGGGTTGCCGAAGCCCGAGTCGTCGAACAGGACCAGCAGGACGTTCGGCGCTCCGTCGGGCGGCGTCGGCTGCAGGTTGATGCTCCAGTCCGCCACCGACTTGTCCAGGGTGCGGCCGATCGTGCCGCCGAAGTTCGGATCGCGAATCGGGAGCACCGTGCGATCCGGGCTGAACTTGCCCATCGCCTCCGCGAGCGATCCCTGCAGCGCCCTGACGAGGCCCGCCTCGTCAGAGTGGACGAGCGACTTCGCGACGGCACCGGGCATCGCCTGCTCGACGGCCAGCCGCTGGTCGTCGGCGAAGGCCGCGATGATGCCGGCCGAGCCGGGCGGCAGTGCCTCGCCGATCTTCTCCCGGATGCCGGACTCGAGCTTCTGCTTGGCGAACTTGCCGACGATCGCGCCCGCCGCTGCGCCCACGGCGACGGATGCGAGCAGCGGAGGCGCGAACAGGCCGACGAGCACGCCGACGCCACCGCCCCAGCCGGCTCCCTTGCGGCCGACGTGGTCGCCCGTGTTCGCCACCGTGACGTTGCCGTCCGCGTCGTGGGTCACGAGGATGATCCCCTCGACCTGGATCTTCTTGGCGCGGACCAGCTCGGCGAGGACGTCGAAGTCATCGCGTGCGGCATCGACATCGGGGTATGCCGCAACCAGGACATCGGTGCGCTGTTCGGCCACGGGCGGGCTCCTTGGTGAATGAGCTTGAACGTGGGATTATGGACCCTCGACCCGCGGCGACCCCGCGTACCCCGTCACAGCACGCATCGGGAGCACCGCGAACATGAAGGTCCTGCTGGTTGGAGTCGGCACCGTCGGAGAGGCCATCGCGCGCCTGAGCGCCGGTCGGCCTTGGCTGGAGCAGATGGTGCTCGCCGGCCACGACCTCGAACGCGTCCGCGAGGTGGCGGACTCGATCGGAGATGCCGCGAGCCATCCGGTCGCGCAGCTCGACGCCTCGAACGCCTCGGAGGTGGAGGCGCTTGCCCGGGCCCATGGCGTCGACCTCGTGATGAACGCCGTCGATCCGCGCTTCGTGATGCCCGTGTTCCGGGGCGCGCTCGCCGCGGGCGTGGACTACATGGACATGGCGGTCAGCATGTCCACGCCGCACCCGACCGACCCCTACTCGCAGCCCGGGGTCAAGCTGGGCGACGAGCAGTTCGCGATGGACGCCGCGTGGCGCGACCGTGGACGACTCGCGCTCCTGGGTCAGGGGATCAGCCCCGGACTGGCCCAGGTGTTCGCGGCACACGCATCCAAGCACCTGTTCGACGAGGTCCACGAGATCAACATCCGCGCTGGCGGCGACCTGCGCATCGAGGGCTACCCGTTCGCCTCCGTGTTCTCGGTCTGGACGATGCTCGAGGAGTGCCTCAACCCGTCGATCGTGTGGGAGAAGGAGCGCGGCTTCTTCACCCTGCCGCCGTTCTCGGAGCCCGAGCGGTTCATCTTCCCGGAGGGCATCGGCCCCGTCGAGTGCGTGCACGTGGAGCACGAGGACATCACGATGATCCCGCGCGTGCTGGACGCGCGCCGGGTGACGTTCAAGTTCGCGCTCGGGGAGGAGTTCATCGGGGCGCTCAAGGTGCTCCACGCCATCGGCCTCGACCGCACCGACCCGATCACGGTGGACGGCCAGCAGGTCCGGCCGCGCAACGTGGTGGCCGCGCTCGTGCCGGATCCCGCGACGCTGGGTGACCACATGACCGGGCGCGCGATCGTGGGCACCCACGTGACCGGTCTCAAGGACGGGAAGCCGCGCGAGATCTTCCAGCTACCAGATGGCCGACGCGCAGGACACGATGCGCCGCTTCGGGCTGCAGGCCGTGGCATGGCAGACCGGCTTCAACCCGGTCGTCGCGATGGAGCTGCTCGCCGAGGGTGCGTGGCAGGGAGCAGGCGTCCTCTCGGCGGAGTCGTTCGATCCCGATCCGTACCTCGCCATCCTCGACCGCGACGGCATCCACCACGCGACGATCGAGATCGAGCCGGGCCACGCCGTCGCCTGACGGACGCACTGGTGCGGTGACCGGAGCCTGATCGCCATCCGCAGGGGCGGGCACGCCGCTGCGCCGACGACTCGGCCCTGCCGCTGCCGTCATCTGCCATATTGACGGCTCGCACGCGAAGGACTGGACTTGGGACGCCGCTTTCCGTTCCGGAGGGACACGCTGCGCGCTGACGCCGTCGCGGGCCTCGTGCTCGGCGCGCAGAGCGTGCCCGACGGCCTCGCCACCGGGCTGCTCGCGGGCGTCAACCCGCTGGCGGGCCTGTACGCCTACATGGTCGGGACGTTCACGGGCGCCCTGATCACCAGCTCCTCGTTCATGGCGATCCAGGGGACCGGCGCCATGGCGATGATCGTGGCGGACATCCCCGGGTTGCACCGGTCCGCGGACGCCGAGCGGGCGCTGGTCACGCTCTCGATCCTCACCGGCGTCATCATGCTCGCCGCCGGGCTCCTGAAGCTCGGCTGGCTCCTGCGGTTCGTCTCCAACGCGGTGATGGTGGGGTTCATCAACGCGGTCGGCGTGAACATCGTCCTGGGCCAGCTCGCCAACTTCACCGGCTACGACGCGGAGGGTGGGAATCGCGTCGTCCGGGCGGTCAACACCCTGCTGAACCCGGGTCAGCTCGACCCCCAGACCCTCGTGATCGGGATCGCCACCGTCGCCCTCATCCTGCTGTTCGAGCGGACGAGGGTTGGGGCCCTGGGGCTCGTGGTGGCGGTGGTGATCACCTCGGCCGGCGCGCTGCTCCTCGGGTGGCAGGTCGCCACGCTCAACGACCTCGGCGTCGTCGCCAGCTCGCTGCCGCGGCCGGAGACGCCGCTGCTCGCACTCGTGCCGGCGCTCCTCATACCCGCAGCGTCCCTCGCCTTCGTCGGCCTGGTCCAGGGGGCGAGCATCTCCGCCAACTTCCCCAACCCGGACGGGACCTACGGCGACGTGTCGCGCGACTTCGTGGGGCAGGGGGCGGCAAACGTGGCCTCCGGGATCCTCCAGGGGATGCCCGTCGGCGGGTCGGTCTCGGCGTCGGCGATCAACAAGGTCGCGGGCGCGCGCTCGCGGCAGTCGCTCCTGATCGCGGGCCTCGTGATGGCGGTCGTGATCGTCGCCTTCGGGGAGGTGGTCGGCTACGTCGCCATGCCCGCCCTCGCCGGCCTGCTCATGCTCATCGGCTTCCGGACCATCAAGCCGGATGACCTCAAGTCGGTGTGGCGGACCGGCAACGTCCAGAAGGTCGTCCTCGTCATGACGTTCATCCTGACGATGCTCATCCCGCTCCAGTACGCGGTGATGGCCGGCGTGGGCGTGTCCGTGATCCTGTACGTCGTCCGCCAGTCGAACCAGGTCACGGTCCGGCGCTGGGAGCTCGACGCCGAGGGGCACGTGATCGAGACCGACCCGCCGGCGACGCTCGGGCCCGACGAGGTGGTCGTCCTCCAGCCGTACGGCAGCCTGTTCTTCGCGGCCGCGCCGGTGTTCGAGACGCTCCTGCCGGCCGTGACCGAGGCTTCGCGCAACAGCGTCGTGATCCTGCGTCTGCGAGGCCGGACCGACCTCGGGACGACGTTCATGGACGTGCTCCTGCGCTATGCGCAGAGCCTCGCGGCGGTGGACAGCAAGCTGGTCGTCGTGTCCACGAACGAGCGGATCGACGAGCAGCTGGGCATGACGGGCATCACCGCGGTGATCGGCGTCGAGAACGTCTACGCCGGCGACCACCGGGTGGGCGCCGCCATCCGGCGCGCCTACGACGACGCACTGGCCTGGGTGGCGGCCAACCGGGCACCCGCCGGCGACGGAGGGACGTGATCCGTCATCCTGCGTCGCACGTAGCGTCATCTTGACTCATGAGATGAGTCAGATAGTCTCGACGCCATGACCAAGCGATTGCAGGTCCTGCTCGACGACGACGAGCTGGCGGAGATCCAGGAGCTGGCGCGACGCCGGCGCCAGACGACCGCGGCGTGGGTCCGCGAGGCCCTGCGCCGCGCGCGTGAGGAGACCGTCTACCCGGACGCGGTCCGCAAGCTCAAGGCCGTGCGCGAGGCAAGCGTCCACGCCTACCCGGTCGCCGATCCCGACCAGATGGCGGGCGAGATCGAGCGCGGCTACCTGGACGACGACACGTGATCTTCGTGGATTCCAACATCCCGATGTACCTGGTCGGTGCCGACCATCCGCACAAGGGCGCGTCGCGCTCGCTCCTGGAGCGCGCGATCGCGGATGGCTAGGTCCTCGTGACCGACGCGGAGGTGCTGCAGGAGATCCTGCATCGCTACGTGGCCATCGACCGGCGGGACGCCATCGGACCGGCAACGGACGCGATCCTGGGCGTCGTGGACGAGGTCTATCTCCGTGGAGCGCGAGGACGTGGAGCGGGCGCGACGCCTGGTGCAGACGACCAGGCTGTCGGCGCGGGACGCCGTGCACGTCGCGATCATGCGACGCCGGGGCATCACCCGGATCCTGAGCTTCGACCGGGGGTTCGACGAGGTCGAAGGGATCACTCGCAACGCGTGACTGACCGGCGTCCGCGCTGAGCGGTACGATCTGGACGAATTGCAGCGGTCCGTCGCCGATGGCCCGACGGTACCATCCGCCAGCCTCGACCGGTGCGCCAGGAGCCTCGAACGCGTGCGCGTCCCACGGATCCCCAAGAACCAGCTGATGCTCATCGCCGGCCTGGTGTGGTGCGCGGCAGGCGCGATGGTGATCCTGATCGGCCTTCCCCTGGAGTTCCAGCTCGCGCCCGAGCACCTGGTCCTGCTGCCGCTCGCCGGCGTGGTCTTCCTCGCGTTCTACTTCCTCGTCTTCTCCCAGCTCGTGCGCAAGCACACGGACCGGATCCGGGCACGGACGGAGGATCGGCTGCCCGTGTGGGACTTCTTCAACGCGTCGTCCTGGGCGGTGATGGCGGTGATGATGGGCGGCGGCATGGCACTCCGCGCAACGCACCTGATGCCGGACTGGATGATCGCGTTCTTCTACAGCGGGCTCGGCGTGGCGCTGTTCCTGTGCGGGGTTCGCTTCCTGGGCGTCTTCGCGCGCAAGGAGGTGCTGATCCCCGCACCCGCGCAGGTCAGCTCCGACACCTGAGGGGCCGCTCCAGCGCCTGAGGCAGCGGCGTGGCGGGCCGAGCGGCGCGCGACGTCCCGGTCGCGCCGCCTACGGCTGCGGCGTGGGCTTCGCGACCTTCCCGTTCCCGTTGCCGTGGTTCTTGGACCAGCCGGCGTAGCCGGGATGGCTCGGCCCGACGACCTTCGGGCCCCCTGCCCACGGCGGCTTGCCGGGCTCCCGGATCGTCTTCCCGTTGACGGTCAGGACCTCGAACTCCGGGCCGGAGTCCTTCGCCTTCGCGTTGGCCTTCGCCTTGGCCGGGTTGCCGGTCTCCGTGTGGCCGGTCACGGTGATCGTCTTGCCGACAAGGCCCGTCAGGGGGTGCTTGTCGCCCCAGAACCAGGGCGGACCAACCGACAGCCGGACATCACCGAGGTAGTAGTCAACGTCGCCGTCGGCATCCGCCTTCGTCGAGAGGACGCCGCTGAGCGTCGTGATGACCTCATCGGCATCGGGCGTCTCGGTCGCCTTGGCCGGCTTGGGTGTGGCCGCGGACTTCGGGGCGGCGGATGGGGCGGCGGTCGGCGCCGAGGAGGGCGCGGCCAGCGGTGCCACCGATGCGCTGGGCGCGCCGGGGCGCCTCGGAGGCCGCGGGGCTCGACGACGCATCTGGAGACGGCGATGCGGCGACGACCACTCCGACCGCTGCCAGCACGATCGCGCTGCCGCACAGGAGCGCGACAAGCCTGGTTCCTCTGCGCATGGTGCCTCTCTCCGGTGGCTGAACCGTGATCGGGCGCGACGTCGTCCGGCCCGTGTTCGTTCATCCTCCGTTCGACATGTGAAGAACGCGTCAAGGACCGGACCCTCGTGAACTCTTCACGACTTCTTGACTCGACGCGGCTACGATGGGGCGATGGGAGGCCGCTCGGATCTCGGCAACCGGCCAGCGGTCCAGCGGCGTCCGCGCATCCTCGTCGTCGAGGACGAGCCGCGCATCCGGGCGCTGACCTGCCTCTACCTGGAACGGGCCGGGTTCGACGTGTCCCAGGCCGACGACGGGCGGGCCGCCCTCGACGCCTTCGATGCCGATCCACCGGACCTCGTCGTCGTCGACCTGCTGCTGCCGGGACTGACCGGTGAGGCGCTGATCGGGGCGATCCGCGAGGTGTCGGAGGTCCCGATCATCGTGGCCTCGGCGAAGCGGTCCGACGACGACCGCCTGGCCGCGTTCCGGCTCGGTGCAGACGACTACGTGACCAAGCCGTTCAACCCCGTCGAGCTCGTCGCCCGCGTCCAGGCCGTCCTCCGCCGCACCAGGCGGGCCGTCGAGAGCGGAAGCCGAGCGGCAGTCGTACGCCTCGGGCCGCCTGTCCATCGATCCGGCGCTCCGGCGGTACGTCCTCGACGGCCAGGAGGGTCGTCTCACGCCCACCGAGACGCGCCTCTACCTGGCGCTGTCGGCCGTCCCGGGCACGGTGCTCGACCGCGAGCGGCTGCTCGCCGTCACGACGCGCGGGGTGAGCGAGACGACACGGACCATCGACGTCCACGTGGCCAACCTTCGCCGCAAGCTCGGCGACGACGCATCGCATGCATGGGTGATCGAGACGGTCCAGGACGTCGGCTACCGGTGGGTCGCGCGTCAGGACGACTCGCCTACGCCGCGGCGCGCCGCCAGGGACGAACCGCAGTGACAGCCCCGAGGCCGGTGCATCGCCTCGGCCTGGCAACCCGGTTCGCCCTCGCGACGGGAGGCGCGGTGGCCGTCGTCATCCTGGCGGCGGGAATGCTCATCTCGATGGGCGTGATCGGCCAGTTCGATTCGTATCTCGCGGAGGTCCGCGCGGGCCGCTACGCCGAGGTCGCGTCGCTCACGGCCGACCTCGTCCGCGAACGTGGCGGGCTCGACATCAAGAAGCAGGACCTGCGGCGGCTCGCGGTCGTGGCGGGTGGCACGATCGCGATCCGCGACGCGACCGGGGCGGAGGTCGCGCGCCTCGACGAGCTCCCGGGACTCGGCAAGGGAACGGCCAGGAACGCCGCCGGGACGCCGGTCTCGGTCCCGATCATCGTGGATGGCGTCCCAACGGGGACGCTCGAGATCCTTCCGCTGTCCGGACCGGACAACGCCGACGCCCCGGCACCCGCGGCCTTCCGGGAGGCGGCGACGGCCGTCGTCTTCGCGGGCGGCCTCCTCGCCGTCGTGGCGTCCATGCTGGTCGCGCTGTTCGTGGCTCGGCGGCTGGTCCGGCCGATCGGTGCCCTCGCCATCGCTGCGAGACGGATCGAGGGCGGCGACCTCGCGGTCCGCGTCCCGATGCCCGGCGGATGCCGAGAGCCACGACCTGGCGGTCGCCTTCAACGACATGGCGGAGCGTCTCGAGCGGTCGGAGGCCCTCCGCCGGCGGGCCGCCAGCGACCTCGCGCACGAGCTCGCGACACCGGTCACCGTCCTCGCGGGTCGCCTGCAGGCGCTGGCAGACGGCATCGTCCCACCCGACCCGGAGCACCTTGCCGCGGCTCGAGATGCCGCCGAGGAGGTCCGACGGCTGGTCGGCGACCTGCAGGACCTCGCGGCGGCCGAAGGAGCGTCGCTGCGCCGGGAGGTGACGAGCGTCGACCTCCGGTCGCTGGCCATCCGGGCGGCAGGAGCGACCCAGGCCCTGTTCGACCAGGCGGGCGTGTCGCTTGAAGGGGCTGCCGATGAGGCGGCAGTGCCGGTGATCGTTGAGGTCGACGAGCGCCAGGTGACGCGGGCCATCGTGAACCTGCTGACCAACGCGGCGACCTACACCGGTCCCGGCGGCTCCGCGATGCTGGCGGTCTCGGTCGAGGGCCAGGCGGCGATCGTCCGGGTCCGGGACACCGGGCCGGGAATCGCGGCGGCGGACCTGCCCCACGTGTTCGAACGGCTGTACCGGGGTGATCCCGCCCGCGGACGCCAGGAGGGCCGCCCGGGTGGCACCGGGATCGGGCTCACGGTCGCGCGTGAGCTGATCGAGGCCAACGGGGGCCGGCTGTCCATCGAGTCGAGCACGCCGGCCGGGACGACCCTTCGGATCGACCTGCCGCAGGCCCGGGCCGTCGATCGGCGCTGACGACCTTCGTCGCAGCCTGGAACCGTGAACCGAGGTGTCGAGGCAACCCGGAGGCTGCTAGGTTGGGGGGAGCTCGGGACATGAACGACGGGATGGGCTCCCGCAGGAGCACCCGGAAGGGGACACGATGAGCAACACCGACGGCGTCGTCTCGACCTACGGCGTCCACTCGGAGGTGGGCAGGCTGCGGAAGGTCCTCGTCTGCCGGCCCGGCCTCGCGCACCGCAGGCTCACGCCCACCAACAGCGACGAGCTGCTGTTCGACGACGTCCTCTGGGTGGAGAACGCGCAGCGGGATCACGCCGACTTCGTCGACAAGCTCCGCGAGCGGGGCGTGGAGGTCGTGGAGCTGCACGACCTCCTGGCCCAGACGATGGCCATCCCGGAGGCTCGGACCTGGCTGCTGGACCGCAAGATCGTCCCGAACCGGGTCGGTCTCGGGCTGGTCGAGGGCACCCGCGCGTTCCTGGAGTCGCTGGACGACGCCCAGCTCGCGGAGTTCCTCCTCGGCGGCCTGGCCACGTCCGACCTTCCGGCGGACTACCGCTCCGGGTATGTCGAGCTCGCCCGCGAATCGACGGGTGTCCGCGAGTACCTGATGCCGCCCCTGCCCAACACGCTCTACACGCGCGACACGACGTGCTGGCTGTACGGCGGGCTGACCCTGAACCCGCTCTACTGGCCGGCCCGGCACGACGAGACGCTCCTGATGAAGGCGATCTACGAGTTCCACCCGGACTTCGTGGGCTCCACGGTCTGGTGGGGCGACCCGGAGCGCGACTGGAGCCAGGCGACCCTCGAGGGCGGCGACATCATGCCGGTGGGCAGTGGCGTCGTGCTCATGGGCATGAGCGAGCGGACGTCGCGCCAGGCGATCACCCAGGTCGCGGCGGCGCTGTTCGCGCGCGGGGCCGCCGAGCGCGTGATCGTCGCCGGGCTGCCGAAGCTGCGGTCGGCGATGCATCTCGACACGGTGTTCACGTTCGCGGACCGCGACATCGTCACGCTGTTCCCGAAGATCGTGGACGGGATCGACACGTTCTCGCTGCGGCCCGACGACAAGGCCGGCATCCACGTCACCGTGGAGAAGGGCCCGTTCGTCGAGGTCGTCGCGGAGTCGCTGGGCTTGCCGGCGCTGCGGGTCATCGAGACGGGCGGCGACGCCTACGCATCCGAGCGGCAGCAGTGGGACAGCGGCAACAACGCCGTCGCGGTGGAGCCCGGCGTGGTCTTCACCTACGACCGCAACACCGTGACCAACAGCCCTGCTCCGGAATGCGGGCGTGGAGGTCATCGAGATCGTCGGGGCCGAGCTGGGCCGGGGACGCGGTGGTGGCCACTGCATGACGTGCCCGATCATCCGCGACGCCGTCGACTTCTGACGCGTTGGGAAGTCCTCGGTCCTCTTCGCCGAGCCCGGGAACTCCGGGTGAACTGACCCGGCTGTGTCGCGATAGCGCGGAGGCTGTTACGTTGGCAGGGCATGGCAAGCCCCCTGCTCGAGACGAAGCTCCACGCCCCTCGGCCGCGGCGCTTTCTCGTCGCACGTCCGAGGCTGAGCGAACGTCTTGACCGTGGGGCCGAGTCGAAGCTGACGCTCATCTCCGCCCCGGCCGGCTTCGGCAAGACGACGCTGCTGGCCGAGTGGCTGGCAGGGCCTCCCGCCCGCGAACGGTCCACCGCATGGCTCTCGCTCGACCCAAGCGACAACGAGCCTGCCCAGTTCTGGACCCACCTGATCGCCGCGCTGCAGGTGGCGACGCCAAGGGCCGGCTCGAGTGCGCTGTCGCTCCTGGAGTCGCCCCAGCCACCGCCGATCGAAGCGGTCCTGGCCAAGCTGCTCAACGAGCTGGGAGCGGTACCCGGCGACGTCGTGCTGGTGCTCAACGACTACCACGAGATCGATGCGCAAGAGATCACCGACGGGATGGCGTTTCTTGCTGGAGCACCTGCCCCCGCGAGTCCACCTCGTGATCGCCACCCGCGCCGATCCCGCGCTGCCGCTCGCTCGCCTGCGGGCGCAGGGTGAGCTCGTCGAGATCCGCGCGGCCGACCTGCGCTTCACGCCGGACGAGGCGGCGGCGTACCTCAATGGGGTGATGGGCCTGGACCTGGCCACCCCCGATGTCGCCACGCTCGAGATGCGCACCGAAGGCTGGATCGCTGCGCTCCAGCTGGCGGCGCTCTCGATGCAGGGGCGCGAGGACATCGCCGGCTTCATCGCGGGCTTCTCGGGGGACGACCGGTACATCGTCGACTACCTGGTCGAGGAGGTCCTGCACCGTCAGCCCGACCATGTCCGGAGCTTCCTGCTGGAGACCTCCATCCTGGGCCCGCTGACAGGTCCCCTCTGCGACGCCGTCACGGGCCACGACGGCGGCAAGGCGATGCTGGAGGCGCTGGATCGAGGCAACCTGTTCCTGGTCCCGCTCGATGACCATCGCCGGTGGTACCGCTATCACCAGCTCTTCGCCGACGTGCTGCGGGCGCGCCTCCTCGATGAGCAACCCGAACGGGTGCCCGAGCTGCACCGTCGGGCCTGCGAGTGGCACCAGGAGCACGGCGACCGGTCGGAGGCCATCCGCCATGCGATGTCGGCTCAGGACTTCCAGCGAGCGGCCGACCTGGTCGAGCTCGCCATCCCGGCGATGAGCCAGGTTCGCCAGGAGGCCACGCTGCGGCAGTGGCTCGATGCACTCCCCAACGAGGTCCTCCGCGTCCGGCCCGTGCTGAGCAACGCCTCTGCCGGATCACGTCTCGTGCGGGGCGAGGTCGAAGGGGTCGAGGGGCGGCTGCGGGACGCAGAGCGGTGGCTGGACACGAACGATGCCGCGGAGGGGCAACGCTGCGCGAGCGGGACGCGATGGTCGTCGTCGACGAGGCGGCATTCCGCCGACTGCCGGGCTCGATCGCTGTCCACCGGGCCGGCCTGGCCCTGATCCTCGGCGATGTGGCCGGCACCGCGGCCCATGCCCGGCGAGCGCTCGACCTCGTCGCCGAGGACGACCACCTTGCACGTGGAGGTGCAGCCGGGCTCCTGGCGCTCGCTTCCTGGGCGCGCGGGGATCTCGAGACGGCCTCGGGCTGGTATGCCGTGGCCATGGCGAGCCTGGAGAGGGCCGGTCACCTCTCGGACGTCCTCGGGTGCGGGCTCGCCCTGGCCGACATCCGGCTCGCCCAGGGTCGGCTGGGCGAAGCGCGACGGATCCTCGAGCGCGGGTTGGCGCTCGCCACCGGGCAGGGTGACCCGGTGCTGCGGGGCGCGGCGGACATGCACGTCGGGATCAGCACCATCCTGCGCGAGCGGAACGACCTCGAGGGCGCGCGGCTGCAGCTGCTGCAGGCCGCGGAGCTGGGCGAGAACAACGGCCTGCCCCAGAACCGCTATCGGTCGCGCGTCGCCATGGCCACGGTCCGGCTTGCCGAGGGCGACCCGGACGGGGCGCTCGGGCTGCTCACCGAGGCCGAGCGTCTGTACGTCGGCGACTTCTCCCCGCACGTGCGCCCGGTCGCTGCCGTACAGGCACGGGCCTGGATCGCCACGGGCATGCTCGCGGAGGCTGCCGGCTGGGCGCGGGAGTGCGGGTTCTCCGCAGCCGACGAGCTCAGCTACGTCCGCGAGTTCGAGCACGCGACCCTTGCCAGGTTGCTGCTGGCCCAGGGATCGCAGGATCGCTCCGAGCCAGCGACCCGTGAGGCAGCGGAGCTCCTCGAGCGCCTGCTGACGGCTGCGGAGGACGGTGGCCGGAACGGGAGCGTCATCGAGATCCTGGTCCTGCTGGCCATCGCCCGTCGCGTATCCGGGGACGTGGCGGGCGCGCTCGCGTCGTTGGCGCGCGCGCTGGACCTCGCCGAGCCGGAGGGCTATGTCCGCGTCTTCGTCGACGAAGGGCCGCCGATGGCGGCGCTGCTGAAGCTGGCGGCGAAGCAGCCCAACGCAGCGGGCTACGTACGCCGGCTCCTGGCCGCCGCCGTGGCCGAGGGACGGGCGCCCGTCGAGCAGTCACTGATCGAGCCGCTCAGCGAACGGGAGCTCGAGGTCCTTCACCTCCTCGAAAGCGATCTCGGTGGCCCGGAGATCGCACGCGAGCTGGCGGTATCGCTGAACACGATGCGGACGCACACCAAGAGCATCTACGCGAAGCTCGGCGTGACCAGCCGTCGGGCAGCCGTTCGCCGAGCCGCCGAGCTCGGCCTGCTCTCGCGCACCGCGGGACCGCCGACCCGATCTCGTAGTACCTCGCGCACGGGGCTCCCGGTCGCCGCCACGTGCAGGGATACGGGTCCCGGGTTCCGCTCGTCTCGCTGGCGAATCACCACGTCGCTCACCACGTCTGGTGATGCGCGCTCACCACATCCGCCTCCACGGTGTGTCCAGTGACCCAGGTCGGCGCTGCCGACAGGAGATCCGAATGGCACCACGCACGAGGAGCGCGATGACCGAACGACACCCCTCGGAGGGCGACCGCCCCGAGGCCCGGCGCTACGAGATCCGGCTTGCCGGGCATCTCGACGCGCACTGGGCGACCTGGTTCGACGGACTCGCCGTCAGCCACCAGGGCGACGGGACCACGGTCATTCGCGGTCCCGTCGCCGACCAGTCAGCGCTCCACGGGCTGCTCCAGCGCGTCCGCGACCTCGGCCTGCCCCTCGTCTCGGTGACGCAGCGTCGATACGGACGAGCCGCGAGCCTGCCGCCCGCCATCCCTCGCTAGCTCAGCCAACCAGGAAACGGAGCCCGAAATGACTCGTACCCAGCGTCCCACCGCATCGAAAGGGAATTCCGGAATGACCTCCTCGCGAAAGACCGCGCTCGCCGTGGGCGTGCTGTTCATCCTGACGTTCATCACGTCGATCGCAGCGGTGTTCGCCTACGGACCCGTGCTGACCGATCCCGCCTACATCCTCAGTGCCAACCCCGACACGGGCGTGTTCATGGGGGCGTTCCTCGAGCTGCTGCTGATCATCACCAACATCGGCTGCGCCGTCGTGCTGTTCCCGCTGCTCAAGCGGCAGAACGAGGGCCTCGCGCTCGGGTACGTCACGGCTCGTCTCGTCGAGTGCGGCTTCATCGCCGTCGGCCTCCTCAGCCTCCTGACGGTCGCGACCCTGGCCAGCGGAGACGACCAGCGCGAATGCGGCATCGGTCGTCCCGATCGGCAAGTCGCTCGTCGCGATGCACAACTGGACGTTCCTGCTCGGCCCGGGCTTCGCCGACGGCGTCGGGACCGGGCGATCCTGGGCTGGCTGATGTACCGGTCGGGCGGTTGGGCGCGCGCATGGCGCTGGTCGGCGTCGTGGGCGGCGCGATGCTCGCCACCTCCGGGGTCGTCGTGCTCCTGGGCGTCATCCCGCAGGGCGGCGCGGTGCAGGGCATCGCGACCATCCCGGAGGTCATCTGGGAGGCGTTCCTGGGCCTGTACCTGCTGTTCAAGGACTTCAAGCCGGCGGCCCTCGCCGCGCTTCCGTCCTACGCGAGCGACACGGTCAGCCGGCCGGCCGCCCTGTCTCCGATCGCCGTCGCGACGCGGCGAGTGCAGAGACCGCGGTCTTCGAGCAGACAGCTCGGACCTCTGCCCGGTTGTTCGTCCGTATCGCCTGGGTGGGGCACCGCGCCATGTACCGGCTCACCGGCGGGCGCTTCGGCCTCTCGCGGCCGGTGGCCGGCACCAGGTTCGGGATGCTGCGCCTCAACACGATCGGGCGGCGCTCGGGGGAGCCGCGGGTCGCGATCATCGGCTACTACGAGGACGGCGAGAACCTCGTCACGCTGGCGATGAACGGGTGGGCCGACACGGAGCCCGCGTGGTGGCTGAACCTCCAGGCGCGGCCGGACACGGTCGTCGACCTCAAGGACGGCCCCCGTGACGTCCGCGCTCGCGCCGCCGACCGGCGAGGAGCGCGAGCGGCTCTGGGCCACCTACCGCGACTACTCCGGATGGGCGGACGACATCGACGCCGTCGCCGCGCAGCGAGCGATCCAGACGGCGGTGGTCGTCCTTGAGCCGCGGCCTGCGGGGGTCACGGCCTGACCATGATGACCCTCGCACGGACCTCGATCAGTGGGCGTCGGCCGGCCTCGCGGGCTCCGCCTGCGGCACGCCTGGCTCGTCCCGGGGCTCGGCATCGCGCTCTTCGCCAACGCGCAGGCCGGGGCCCTGCACGTCGGGCTGGTCCCGCTCCTCGTGTTCGGGATCGTGCCCCACCTCACGGTCCTCGTGGGCATCGGTCAGCCTCATGCGCCGGGCCAGCTGGCCCGGCGCGCCGTGCCGCTGTTCAACGCGATGCATCACCCCGCCGCTGCCGCTGGCGGTGCCTCGCCGACGGCGGGCATGGAGCCGGCCCCGCTGGCGGCTCCAGCGGCCAGAATCGAGAAGCCGGCCCGAGGGCCGGCTTCTCTCGTTGTCGCGCGCGGACGGTTGGCCCGCGCGATGGCCTGCTCGATCAGGCCTCGGCTGCGGGAGCCTCGGGAGCCGCCTCGGCGACGGCCTCCAGGGCCTCGTCGGTCACGTCGATGGCTTCGACGTCGCCGCCGAGCTCGGCCAGCTTGGCGGCGATCAGGTCTGCCTCGTCGCCCTTGGCCAGGACGCCGACGGCCGCCTTGCCACCGGTGAGCTCCGCACCGATGCGAGCCTTGTCCTCGGTCTTCATGCCGAGACCCTTGTGGTGGAAGGCCCCAAGGACCGCGCCGCCGACCACGCCGGCCAGCAGCGTCGGGGGCGCCACGATCGCGAGGACGAGGCCGATGCCGGCGCCCTTCGCCTTGCTGCGGGTGCCCATCTTGTTGGTCTTGAGCGCGCCCTTCTCGTCAAGGACGAGCACGCCGATCGAGGTGAGCTTCACCTCGTCGCTCGCCTTGTCCCACGCCTTGAGCGCCACGACCGCCGCGTCGGCGGCAGCCTCGTCCGCGAAGACCCCGAGGACCACCTGATTCTCAGCCATGTTGCTGCTCCTTCGTACCTTCGCCGGTGCGGGCGGAGGACGTCTCCGTTGCGCAACGCGACCTCCGCCGAACGGCTGGACGCCAATGGCTGGGCGGTTCGGGCGGAACATTCATGGTACTCCAGCGAGCCTTTACCGCGGGAATCATCGCCCGGCGTCACCCCGGTCCATCGCCCCGGTCAGGCGGATGAGCACGGCGCCGAGCGCCACGAACGCGATGCCGGCCAGCCAGCCGGCGAGCACGTCGGTGGGCCAGTGGGCGCCGAGCGCGATGCGCGACAGCCCGACGACGATCGGGACGACGACGCCGATCGTGACCGCGTGCCCTCCGGATCGCGAGCGACAGCCGGCTGCGCCACGCGATGACGGCGAGCAGCCCGTAGGTCGCCGTGCTGTTGAGGGTGTGGCCCGATGGGAAGCTGTAGCCGTTGGTGCCGGTGATCGGGTCCGGCGGCCGCTGTCGCATCACGAGGTCCTTCACGGCGTCGGTGAGGAGCGCCGAGCCGATCAGCACGACCGCGATGACCATCACCAGCCGGTATCGCCGGGAGACCAGCGCGGCGAGCCCCATCGCGAACCCGATCACGATCAGGATCGCACCGCCAAGGAAGGTGCACGCCTCCCAGAACCAGGCCGGGACCGGCAGGCCGCGGAGCCACGCCGAGAACGGCTCGTCGAAGGCCAGGCCACCGCGACGGACCACGAGCGTCGCGAGCACGACGAACGCGATCGCACACGCCAGGCCCACCCAGGTCCACGGATCCCTTCGCAGGCTTCGTGCGGTCATCGCGACGCAGCATACTGGCCGGGTCCACGAGCGAGAGAAGGGGGCAGCAGGGTGCACCTCCCGAGCCAGGAAACGATCCCGCGGCAGGCTCCGTTGAACCGGCGCGACATCGCGCTGCTGTTCAGCGCCCGCTGCATCCGCATGTTCGGCTACGGGCTGCTGGCGGTCGTGGTGGTCCTGTACCTGGACGCCGTGGGCCTGTCGGGCGCGGAGATCGGGCTGCTGCTGACGCTCACGCTGCTGGGCGACGCCGCGATCTCCCTGTGGCTGACCACCCACGCCGATCGCCTGGGACGGCGGCGGGTTCTCCTCGTAGGCGCCGTCCTGCTCCTGGCGGGTGGTCTCGCCTTCGCGGCCACGCCCGTGTTCGCGGTGCTGCTGGTGGCGGCGACGATCGGGGTCATCAGCCCCAGCGGCAACGAGGTCGGGCCGTTCCTGGCCGTGGAGCAGGCGTCGCTCACCCAGCTCGTGGACCCGGCTCGCCGGACGCACCTGTTCACCCGCTACCAGCTCGCCGGCTCCCTGGCCACCGCGGTGGGCGCCCTGGCGGCGGGGGCGGTCGTCCAGCTCGCCGCGGGGCGGGTGGTGGAGCCGGCCGACGCCTACCGGGCCGTGATCGTGGGCTATGCCCTCGTCGGCGTGGCGCTGGCGGTGGTGTTCTGGCGCGTCTCGCCGGCCGTCGAGGTCCCCCCTGCGGAGGTCGTGGACCCGACGATCCGGACGCGGCTCGGGCTCCACCGGTCCCAGGGCGTGGTGATGCGCCTGTCCGCCCTGTTCGCGCTGGATGCGTTCGCCGGCGGGTTCGTGATGCAGAGCTTCATCGCCTTCTGGTTCAGCGAGCGCTTCGGCGTGGAGGCCGCCGTGCTGGGCGTGATCCTGTTCGGGGCGAACATCCTGGCGGCCGTCTCGGCGCTCGCCGCCGGTCCCCTGGCGGCACGCTTCGGGCTCGTCCGGACCATGGTGTTCACGCACCTGCCGTCGAACGTGCTGCTGATCCTGGTGCCCCTGATGCCGACGCTGCCACTGGCCGTCCTCGCGCTCCTCGTGCGGTTCAGCATCAGCCAGATGGACGTGCCCACGCGCCAGTCCTACACCATGGCGATCGTGGCCCCCGACGAGCGGTCCGCGGCCGCCGGGGTCACGGGGATCGCGCGCAGCCTGGGGGTCGCGGCGTCACCGCTCATCGCCGCACCGCTGCTCATCGGGTCCGCGTACATCGGGGCGCCGTTCGTGATCGCCGGGTCGCTCAAGATCGTCTACGACGTGCTGCTCTACCGCCGCTTCCAGGCCGTTCGCCCGCCCGAGGAGCGCCCGTAGGGAGACCGTGGGGCAGTGATCAGCCGCGGCCCGCGCGTCAGTCCGACGGGAGCCGAGGGGTGGGATCGAGGCCGGGAAACGGCTCCAGGAGCCCGAGCTCCATGGCTCGCTCCACGGCCTCGCCCCGGGACGACGCCTGGAGCTTCCCGTAGATCGACATCGCGTGCGTCTTCACGGTGTTGCGCGAGACCAGGAGCCGGTCCGCGATCTCCTGGAACGAGAGGTACGTGGGCAGCAGCGGGAGCATCCGGAGCTCGGCGTTCGTGAGCGTGGACGATCCGGCAAGGGTCGTGGTGGCGTCACCGAGCTGCTGCCCCAGCGCGGACAGCTCAGCCACCAGGACCCCGAGCGCGGGGCGACGACGAGCGATCTGCTCAGCCTGCCGGTGAGCCGCCTGGGCGCCCGCCGGATCGGACAGCGCCAGGTAGGCCCGGGCGACCTCCAGCAGGGCGTCGACCGCGAACCACGGCGCGGCATGCGACGCGAGCGGGCGAGTCAGTTGTGCCTTCACCAGGTCCTCCCGCGCGCGGACCAGATCGCCCCGGTGAATGGCGGCGCGCGCGCCGGTGGCATAGACCAGGAGCGATGGAAGGATCTCCTCGAAGTGGGACGCCACGAGCTGTGCCCGGCTCCGCTGGACGAGGTCCTCCGCCGCTGCCCAGTCCCCGCGCATGATGGCGATGCCGGCCCGCTTTGCCAGGGCCACCGTGACGGTACCTCCGGCAAGCGGCCCAGCCTCGATTGCCTCCGCGAGCGCGACGTCCGCGGCCTCGACGTCCCCGACCAGCAGCCGGGCCGACCCGAGCAGCCACAGGGCATTCACCCGCCACGGGCTGTCGGCTCGCTCCAGCGACGTGGCCAGCAGGGCGTTGGCCAGGACGTCTTCCGGCCCGCGGCGGCCCATGACGGCCCGGAGCATCGCCCGCTGCGACTCGAATGTCGCCGACCCATCGCCGGGAGGGCCGTCGAATGGAGAGCGATCGGCGATGCCCGCCATGCGATCGGCGGGATCTGCCCGTCCGTTGAGCAGGTGCATCCAGGCCGCAATGACGGCCAGCGGCGGGTTGCGCTCGAAATCCGCCGCGTCGAAGCTCTCGATCCATCGGTCGACGGTGGCCGTGTGGCCGCCGTAGAACGTGGGCAGGGCGGCGGCGGTCACGGTCCGGCCCGCCATCTCCCTGTCCCCGCTGGCGATCGCATGGCTGACCGCCCGGTCGAGATTGGTGGTGGCGAGGTGCCACGCCGAGGCCCGTCGGTGGAGGTCCGGCCTCGCGCCCGGCTCGCGCCGATCCAGCTCTCCCCGCAGGAAGTCGTGCAGCAGGTTGTGGTATCGGTAGGTCACAGCGCTGCCGCCGACCTCCTGGATCAGGAGGGAGGCGCGCGCGACGGCTTCGATCCGCTCCCCCGCATCCGGGATCCCGCTCACGGCGACCGCCGATGACGTTGTGACGGTCTCCAGGATCGACGTTCGCGTGAGGACCGCGAGGTCGATATCGGCGAGGTCTCGCTGGAACTCGGAGCGAAAGTAGGCGGCGATGTAGCGATCCCGGCCCGAGACGCCGCCCAGCAGGACCGCGCCATCCCCCTCCCGCGGCGAGTCGAGCGCAGCGAGATGCACCCCCGCGACCCAGCCCTCGGTCCGGGCAGTCAGCACCCGAGCCTCGTCCGGGCTCAGCGGATGACCCTCCGCCTCGGCGATCGCCGCCGTCTCGGTGTCGTTCAGCGCGAGCAGCGCCATGCCGATCTCGAGCAGCTCCCCGGCCGCTCGGCGCCGCGCGAGACCGAGGTCCGGCTCGCTGCGACCGGCGATCACGACCCGGAAGGCGGGGGGCATATGGTCGAGGAGCGTGGCGAGCACATCGAGCGACGTGCGTTCGACGAGGCGGTGGACGTCGTCGACCACGAGCGCCGCAGGTCGATGCCAACCATCGAGCGCCGTCAACAGGCGAGGAACCGCGGTCGTCAGGATCCGTTCGTGCGGCGCGGAGAGCGCGGAGCGGACCGAGTCACCGACCGGAAGGATCCGGTCGAAGGCCGTGGCGAGGTACGAGAGCAGGATGGCCGGATCATTGTCGAGGTCGTCGATCGTCAACCAGGCGACCGGTCGCGGCTCGTGTGCCTGCCACTGGGCAAGGAGCGTCGTCTTGCCGTACCCGGGAGGGGCCGTGATCGCGACGACGCGCGGGCCGTTCGCGGCCATGAGGAGGTTGACCAGGCGCGGACGGTCGATCGTCGCCTGGCGTCGTATCGGCGGCCGGAGCTTGGCCTCGACGAGCGGGAGCGTGGATCGGAAGCGCATGGCCGGGTCCATGCTCGCAACCGGCGGTGCGGCCGGCCCCGCGGACCCCTCCCTGTCGACTGAAATGCCTCCCCTCGCGTCCGAACCTGGCGGCGTCGCAGGGCCAATCTAGCACGCGGACCTCACCCCGCCATCCCGGCCCCAAGCGCCCGGGCCACCCCAACTGGGTGATGCCACCACGCGTGGCATCTGCTGGAGTACAGTCGCGGAGTAGCGCTCGTCGGCGATCCGATCGACCCCTCGTCGCGTGTCGACATCGGCCCTGCCCCCTCCCCCCCGCCGAACGCCACAGGAAGGACACCCGCATGGCTGACCAGTTGACCGACGTCCTCGTCGCGGGCTATCCCGATGTCGAGCGGGCGACCAAGGAGTTCGACGACCTGATCGCCGCGGTGAAGGCGAAGTCGATCCGGATCGAAGGTGCCATCCTCATCAGCCACGACAAGGACGACAACGTCGTCGTCCAGCAGACCGGGGACGACCTCGGGCGCAAGGGCCTGGGCTACGGCGGCTCGGTCGGCTTCCTCGTGGGCCTGGCCGCTCCCCCGCTCTTGGCGGCGACGGTCATCGGCGCCGCGGCTGGAGGGCTCGCGGGACGTTTCGCGAAGCACAAGATGGAAACCGGCCTCCACGACAAGATCGGCGAGGCGCTCAAGCCCGGCACCGCCGCGATCCTGGCCATGTTCGAGGACGGCCAGGCCCTGGCCGTGCAGCAGGTCCTGGCCGGGGCACTGGCGCGCTCCGTCGTCCAGACGGAGAAGTCGGGCACGGCCGCGCTCAAGGACTCCCTCGCCGAGGCGATGGGCAAGTTCAGCCAGGACCGGACCGTGCTGCCGATCCCGGACCGCACCTTCGGCGGCGTGGCCGGGCGGACCATGGACGCGTCCGTGGGCGACTGGTCGATGATCCCCGGCCCGAAGCCGCCCGAGGGCGCCCCGAACGTCCTGCTGGTGCTCATCGACGACGCCGGGTTCGGCGGGCCGGACACGTTCGGTGGCGAGCTGCGCACGCCGAACCTGACGCGCGTCCAGCAGATGGGCCTGACCTACAACCGCTTCCACGTGACGGCCGTGTGTTCGCCGACGCGCGCGGCCCTGCTCACCGGGCGGAATCACCACCGCGTGGGCATGGGCGGGATCGCGGAGTTCCCCGGCCCGTTCCCGGGCTACACGGGGACGCGGCCGCGCAGCTGCACGGCCCTGCCCAGGGTCCTCAAGGAAAATGGGTACATCACCGGCGGCTTCGGCAAGTGGCACATGACGCCGGGCCGCGAGATGGGCCCGTCGGGGCCGTTCGAGCACTGGCCGCAGGCATGGGGCTTCGACCACTGGTGGGGGTTCCTGACCGGGGCCGCCGGCCAGTACGACCCGATCATCACCCAGGACAACTCGGTCCTCGGCGTGCCAGAGGGCAAGGACGGGAAGCTGTACTACTTCCCCGACGACATCACGGACAAATCGGTCGAGTGGCTGCACGCCGTGCGGGCCCACGATCCCAACAAGCCTTGGTTCCTGTACTACTCGACGGGCGCGACGCACGCTCCGCACCATGTCGCCAGCGAGTGGGCCGACCGGTACAAGGGCCAGTTCGACGATGGCTGGGACGCCTACCGCGAGCGCACCCTCGAGCGCCAGAAGCAGCTCGGGATCGTCCCACCGGACACCGACCTGGCTCCGCGCCCCGAGGCGTACCCCGCGTGGGACACCCTGGGCGACGCCGAGAAGAAGCTGTATGCCCGCCAGATGGAGGTGTTCGCAGGCTTCTCGGAGAACACCGACTGGAATGTGGGCCGCCTCATCGACGCGGTCGAGGAGATGGGCGAGCTCGAGAACACGCTGGTCATCTACATCTGGGGCGACAACGGCGCCTCGATGGAGGGGACGATCACGGGGTCGTTCAACGAGACGACGTTCTTCAATGGGCTCGTGCTGGACGCCGAGCATCAGCTGGCGTTGATCGAGAAGTTCGGCGGCCTCGAGGGCCTGGGCGGCTTCCACAGCGCTCCCCACTTCGCGGCGGCCTGGGCGCACGCCCAGAACACGCCCTTCCGGTGGGGCAAGCAGATGGCCAGCCATCTCGGCGGCGCGCGCGACCCGATGGTCATCGCCTGGCCGGGCCACATCCCGGCCGGCGGGGCGGTCCGCAGCCAGTTCACCCACGTCATCGACGTCGCACCGACGATCCTCGACCTGGTCGGCATCCCGGAGCCCAATACGGTGGACGGGATCGAGCAGGAGCCCATGGACGGCACGCCGTTCAGCTACACGTTCGAGGACCCGGGCGCCGCGGACCGCCACACCGTCCAGTACTTCGAGATGTACGGCAGCCGCGCCATCTACAAGGACGGCTGGTGGGCATGTGCCCGGCTGGACAAGCTGCCGTGGGACTTCTCGCCGGCGACCCTGGCCCGGTTCAAGCCGGGCAGCGGGTACGACCCGGACCAGGACACGTGGGAGCTCTACTACCTGCCGGACGACTTCTCGCAGGCGCACGACATCGCGGCCGAGAACCCGGAGAAGCTCGCGGAGCTCCGGGAGCTCTTCTGGCAGGAGGCCGCCCGGAACCGCGCGCTGCCGCTGCTCGGCGGCATGGCGGTGTTCTTCGGCGTCCTGCCGCCGATGCCGACGAACACGCGCCACACCTTCGCGGGTGACGTCCAGAACGTGTCGACCGACCGTGATCCCGCGGATCTACGGGCGCTCGTACTCGATCGAAGCGGACATCCACGTGCCCGACGGTGGCGCCGAGGGCGTCCTGTGCGCCTTCGCCGACTTCATCGGCGGCTTCTCGCTCTGGGTCAATCCCGACGGCCACCTGGTCCACACCTACCAGTTCCTGGGCGTCGAGACCTACAAGCAGGTCTCGACCGAGCCGATTCCGACCGGCGACGTCCTCGTGAAGATGCTGTTCGAGATCGACGAGCCCAGGCCGGGCTCCAGCGGCCGCGTCAGCCTCTGGGCCAACGACCGGCAGATCGGTGAGGGCCGTCTCGACCACACCGTCGGGATGCTGTTCACGACCTATGCCGGCATGGACATGGGCCGCGACAACGGCGGCGTCGTGGACGACGCCTACGAGGACAAGGCGCCGTACGCGTTCACCGGGACGCTACGGAACGTGGTCTTCGACCTCAAGCCGATGGCCCTCGAGGCCGAGCAGGCACTGCACGAGGCCGCGTCGACCGCGGGCGTGGCGAGCGGCGCCGGGGGCTGAGCCACCAAGGCCCAATGCAGAACCTCACACATGGAGGGCATCGATGGCCACGAAGGCGGACTTCACCGCTGACGAGTGGGACAGCCTGCACACCGGCGTCACCGGCGCCGGCATGCTGGTGTCGCTGAGCGATCGCGACCTGAGCGACAGCTTCGGGGAGTCGACCGCGATGGCGAAGTACCTGGCCGGCCAGGTCACCGCCGGCCCGACCCAGCTCATCCGCGAGATCGCCGGGGTCCACGGCACGGGGTTCGGCTTCACCGCCTCGCCGGAGAAGGTCCGGGCGAAGACGATGGACGCGCTCACGTCGTCGATGGCCACCCTGTCGGCCAAGGCGCCGGACGAGGTCGACGCGTACCGGGCCCTCGTCGTCGGGATCGCGCAGGCGGTCGCCGAGGCCAAGGGCGGCGTGACCCCGGTCGAGACCGCGATGATCGAGGAGATCGGGAAGGCGGTCGACGCCGGCTGACGAGGCCGCGATCGTCAGGCCGCAGCGATCGGCGGCTCGAACCCGACGAGTGGGGCCATGAACGCGGCGCGCCCCACGCCGCGTCCCACGCCGCACGTCGCAGCGCCGACGGCCGCTCATCGACGTGCCCCATAATCCGGACGACGGTCGCCTTCCCAACGACAAGGTCCGACATGGCCGAGAGGCAATCCACGGCTCTCCTGGGCGTCGTGCCCAGCGCACCCGGATCCCTGAGGTCGCTTTCGCCCACGAGGCGCTCGCACCCGGCGACATGGACGTCGGCCGGGTGATGCGCGCCGCACGGCGCAGGGGCTCGCTGCCCGCGGTGCCCGGTCTCGCGTACCTCACAACCGTCGAGCAGCCCGTGTTGGGCCCCGATCGCACCTCCGGTGCGCAGCGGTGGGTCTGACCGACGTGTCGGAGACGGTCTCCCAGCTCTTCCTCCTGAGCGTCGTCATCGCCCTCGGCTTCTTCATCGCCGTGGCCTTCTACGAGTCGATGTGCATGCGCGACGTCCTTGTCGCGCGCACGATGCGGCTTGCCCGACGCACCTCCCGCCGGCGGTGGGTCCCAGGTCTCGCCTATGGGCTCAGCGTTGGCGTCGGGATCCCGGTCCTCGTGCTGCTCTGGACCCTGGTGCTGGAGCTGTCGCTGGTCGTGGTGGGTTCGGTGGATCGCCTCGGAAACGTCGCCCTGGTATCGGCCGCGATCGTGGCCGCGACGCGCATCCTCGCCTACGTTCGCGAGAAGACCGCGCACGAGCTCGCCAAGGCCATTCCGTTATCGCTGGCGATCCTCCTGCTCACCGGGGCCACGTTGAACCTCGAGAAGAACATCAGGAGCCTCATCGACAATCCCGACAGGTCCGACCTGACCCCGGAGATGATCCTCTTCCTCCTGGCGCTCGAGATCGGACTCCGGCTGACGAACGACGCGTCACGGGTCGCGCTGGGCGCCATCCGGAGGCGGCGCGGGATCGAAAGCAACCTCGGCGTGTGGGGCACCCTGGCGGCCACGATCCGGGCCCCTGTGAGACAGAGGGTGGACGAGGATCCCGAGCGCCTCGCGCGCTGATACCGGTCAGCCCGCGGCGATCGGAGGCTCGAACAGCATCAGGTTGTGGCGTGCCCTGCGCGTGTCGAGGGCGACCATGGCGCGTCCGTTCGGCGTGAAGGCGAGCCCTTCAGGCTTGCCGTCCAGGTCGCCGAGCCGCCAGGTCGCGAGGGCCGTCGCCTCGCCTCCGGGAGCCGCCAACTCCGCGAGCCGCGCGATCGAGTCGGACTTGTCGCTGAGCAGGTAGAGGTGCCCGTCCGGGCCGACCTCGAGGTCGCTGAAGTCCGCGCACGCCTTGCGCAGGGCCTTGTCCGGCCACCAGGCCGCCAGGGCGACGTAGCGGTGGTCGCCGGGCTCGATCTCCCACGGGAGCCCCGGGGGCAACGCCCCGCCGCGCGCGAGGCCGGTCGCCGTCGCGCCGGGCGGCCCGAACTCGATGAGCGCCGATGGGTCCTTCTCCTTGGCCACGAGCAGGTGGCCGCCGGGCAGGAACACCGCCCCCTCTCCCTGCGAGCCGGCCGGATCCGCCCAGGATCGGGCGAGGTGATCATGGCCTGGGATCTCGAGCGCGATCGAGGCGACGACGCGGCGCACCGACGGGTCGATCAGCTCGGTTCGCGGCGGCGACTCCTGCAGGAGCAGGACCCGGCCCGCACCGTCCGCGCACACGGCCTCGATCTGGGGATCGTCCTGGGGCAGGTGCGTGCCCTCGAGGCCGGCGACGTCTGCGGTTTGCCAGTCGAGCGACGCCATGTCGTCCGTCGGCTGCATGAACCAGGCCGCCACCGCGACCCGGTCGCCGATCGCCACGAGCGACAGCTCGCCGCCCGGACCCCGCCGCAGGCAGATGCCGGACACCTCCTCCAGCGGGACGTCCACGACGCGGAAGACCTTCAGCCGGTTGCCTGCCTTCACGAACGGGCCTCCAGGACGGGCGGGCGAGGGACACCCAGAGTCTAGGGGGAGCCCGAGGGATCGGTCAGACGCGGACCACCCGGAGTGACGGGACGTCCGCGTACCCGTCGTCCTGCGTCACCAGCGGGACATCGAGCGCGATCGCGGTCGCCGCGATCCACGAGGCGTTGATGCCCATTCGGCGGCCGAGGTCTCGGAGGGTGACCCTCAGGCGGGCCCAGGCCGCGGCCACGTCCTCGTCGACGCGGACCGGATCGAGGGCGAGGACGGACGTGAGTGTGGCGAGGCGCAGGTCACGCGTCGTGAGGTCCGCGGCCGCGAGGACGCCGGCCCGGAGCTCGCCCACGGTGATCACCGAGACGGCGAGCCGATCGGGCAGCAGGTCCGATCGCAGCGATCGTCCGCTCTCGTGGGCGATGAAGACGCTTGTGTCGGCAAGCCCGTCGGTCACGGGATCGGCTCGTCGTCGGTGGTGCCCGGAGCCAGGTCCCGGAGCTCCGCGCGGAGTCCCGCGTCGGCGGGGTGGCGGAGGACCAGCCGGACGAAGTCGTCCCGCGCGATCCAGCGGGGCCGGTCGAGCGACGGCACAGCGCGGGGGAGACCGCGGGCATCGCGGGAAGGGCCGCGGGTATCGTCGGCGAGCATGGCGGGAGCCTCGCCGGAGCGGTGGCTGGCCGTCACGGCATCGACGCCGTCACGGATCAATCGCGCCTCGCTGCGTCCCTCCGCCGCAGCGGCGCTCGCGAGGTCGGCCTTCTGCTGGCGTGTGAGGTAGACGGTCGTCTTCTCCATGCCACCCATTCTGCCCTATATGACTGGCATGCTTCCTACGTCGCCGAGTTCGCCCGGGCACTGGTGCTAGCCCCACCCCCAAGATGCCCGCTGCCCGGCTGGGAGCCGGAGACCTCGCGCCGTAGCGTGAACGTCGACAGCCAATCAGCCAGTGGCGCCGGGGCAACCCGGCCGGGGCAGGCCCAATGCGGCCCCGGCCGGCTCCCGGCCATCGAAAGGGGTATTCCAAGTGCGGCGCCTGTCCCTGGTCGCGACGTCGGTCGTGATCCTCCTCGCTCTCTTCGCTCCCGCGGCCCTCGCGGCCGGTCCGGTCACCTCGACCGGGAGCGTCATCCTCTCCGTCCAGGGCACCGTCGACGTCCCGGAGGGCTCGAACCCGGAGGCCGTCGTCGTCGTGGACGGCACCGCCACCATCAGCGGTGATGCCGACACGGTCGTCGTCGCCGGCGGGACCGCGACCCTCACCGGCGCGACGGTCGACAGCCTGGTCGTGATCGACGGCCGCGCGGACCTGCAGGCCGGCACGACCGTCGGCCGCGTGAGCACCCTGGGTGGCAGCACCGTCACCCAGGCGGCCGGCGCCGAGATCACGGGGCGGATGGCCTCGTTCGACGTCGATCTCGCGGCCCTCGCCCTGCTGCTGATCCCGCTGGCCCTCGCGCTCGCGGTGGGCTTCGCCATCGCCGGTGTCGTCGCCGCCCTGCTGGTCGCCGCGTTCGGGGCCCGCCAGGTCCGCGACGTGGAGGCGCAGATCTCCCAGCGACCCGGGCACGTGCTCGTGGCGGGCATCGCCGGGAGCATCGGCCTGCCGCTGGTCGCCGTGCTCCTGATCTTCACCGTCATCGGGGCGCCGATCGGGTTCGCCCTGCTGTTCGCGGTCCTGCCCGTCCTCCTGTTCCTGGCCTGGCTGGTCGCCGCGATCTGGGTCGGTGACTGGCTCGTGGCCCGCAGCCGCGGCGAGCGCGAGCCCGGCCGGCCGTACCGCGCCGCGGTGCTGGGCGTCGTCGTCCTGGCCCTGGCCTCGGTCCTCCCGTTCGTCTCCGGGATCGCGACGGTGTTCGGCCTCGGTGCCCTGCTCCTGGCAGGGTGGCGGGTCCTGAAGCCCGAGCAGCCCGGGCAGCCCGCGGCCGACCCGATGGGCTCGATGCAGGTGGCGCCCAGCGCAAGCTGAGCCCTCCACCGCAACAAGGGCGCCCGGACCACGACGGTCCGGGCGCCTTCGCACGTCCCGGGCGCCTTCGCGCATGCCCGAGTCCTAGTCGCCGGCCTGGCCGATCTCGTACGACGAGAGCCGGCGGACGGCCACGACCCCAGCCACGGCGACGGCGACCGCGGAGAGCAGGAGCGCGGTCCGGAGGTCGAGGAGACCTGGGTCGGTCGCCCCGGGACTCGCGATCGCCGCCGAGATCGCCAGCGTGTACTGGCGGATGCTGAGGGCCGCGATCCCCTCGAGCAGGCCGGCCAGGACGCCCTCCCAGACGAGGACGTAGACGAGACCGATCGCGAGCGCCCGCCCGGTCACGAGGCTGAGCGCGAAGAACACGGTCGCATAGACCGTCGCCCCGATCGCCGTTCCCACGGCGGCGCCCACCGCCCCCGAGAGCCCGGTGCCACCCGGCTGCAGGATGGCGCCCGCGATGAACGATGCCGGGGCGACGAGGGCGATTGACAGGCCCACGGCCACGATCAGCTTCGCGACCACGATCCGCCAGCGCTCGATGGGCTTGACCAGGAGGAAGACGGCGGTGCCGTCCTCCAGCTCCGCGCCCAGGGCGGCCGTGCCGAAGACCAGCCCCACGATCGGTAGCAGCGTCGTGACGATGAGGCGATCCATGATCGCGGTCGCCACCTCGCCGTCGCCAACGCCGTCCCGTCCTGCCAACCGCACGAGGATCGCCGCCGCGACGGGGAGCAGGGCGAGGAGCACGAGGAGCAGGCTCCGCCGGCGGCCCAGGAGGCTTCGCGCCGTCAGCGCGGCGATCGTGACGATGACGGAGCTCCGGCCGGTCATCGCTGCACCAGGTAGCCGAAGACGCTCTCGAGGTCCTCGTCGGTCGGTCGGAGCTCCAGGATCGAGACGCCGCCGGCACGGGCGAGCGCCGGGAGGGCACGGGCGAAGCCGGCGTAGTCCGACGTGCGGACGGCGAGCCGCCCGCCGTCGAGCTGGACCCCGAAGACCGACGGGTGGCCCACGAGGGCGGCCGCCAGCCGCCGATCGTCCGACGAGCGCAGGGTGAAGGTGTGGGGGCGGTCGGTCATGAGACGCCGGATCTCGCGGAAATCCCCGGACGCGGCGAGGCGGCCGCTGACGATCACCAGGACGTTCTGGGCGAGCCGTTCCACCTCCTCGAGGATGTGCGAGCTGAACAGGATCACCCGGCCCTCGTCGGCCATCCGCCCGAGCAGCTCCATCATGTGCAGGCGCTGGCGGGGATCCATCCCGTTGAATGGCTCGTCGAGGAGCAGGATCGAAGGATCGTGGACCAGGGCGCCCGCGATCTTGACCCGCTGCCGCATCCCCTTGGAATACGTGCCCACCGCACGGTCCGCGGCGTCCTCGAGGCTGACCGTGGCGATCGCCAGGCGGGCCGCGCCGTCCGGGTCCGGCAGGCGCTGAAGCCGCGCGTTGAGCCGGACGAACTCGAAGCCGGTCAGGAACGTGTGGACCGATTCTCGCTCCGGGACCAGGCCCAGGTCGCGGTAGACGGAGGGGTTCCGCCAGGCCGGTGACCCGTGGATCGCGACGACACCGTCGGATGGCCGGAGGAGGCCGGCAAGCATGTGCAGGATCGTGGACTTGCCAGCCCCGTTCGGTCCGAGGAGTCCGGTGACGCCTGGCCCGAGCACGAACGAGATATCGTTGACGGCCACCACGTTGCCGTACCAGCGCGACACGCCGAGCAGCTCCACGGCCGCGCCCGGGGTGAGCTGACGCTGAGCGGGTCCACCGGTAGGTCCACCGTCGACCCCGGCCGCAGACGCACCCCAGCCCGCCGGGACCTCCCGCGTCTTCATGCGGCGATCGTCCGGTAGCGCTGGACGAGGATCGCGCTCGTGCCGAGCGCGACGACGATCGAGGCGATGAGGCCCAGGAGGACCGGCAGGTCGGTCATCGGCCAGACCCCGGCCGATGGAGCCACCCCGAAGAACCAGGCGTTGGCGGCATCGAGCACGGATCCGGGGTCGAGCAGCACCACGTACTGGGTGGCGGGGCCGAGCTCCAGGGCGAGGATCACGGCGACGAGGATCGTGGGCACGAGGAAGATGCCGAAGATCGTGACCGTCGCGTACGCCCGGCGCGCGACGAAGGCGGCGATCACCAGCGCCACGCCCGCCGTGGCCACGGCGGTCACGACGGTTGAGCCCAGGATCGCCGGCCAGGAACCCGCCTCGCGGCCGAGGGCTCCCAGGACGTCTGACGTGAGCAGCACCGCCCCAACCGTGAGGATCAGGTGGGGCAGGAGCAGCAAGGCCAGGACTGCCGCACCGAGTGCCGCCAGCTTGGCCAGCGCATAGTCCTCGCGGAGGAGAGCACGCGAGAAGTAGAGGCTGAGGACCCGGTAGCGGACGTCGCGACCCAGCAGCTCCGGCGCCTGGACCGCGACGAGGATCGTCGCGAAGACACCGACCGCGCCGGCCATGTCGGGATGGCCCGGGAGCACCCCGAGGTCGCTGATGCCGAACCGGGAGGCGAAGGCCTCCAGCGCCACGATGACCACGGCGGTGATCACCGGCAGCGCGATGCAGAACCACGGAACGATCTTGGCCCGGCCCGACCGCCCGAGCCCGAACGTGGCCCGGACGCCTGCCACGAACAGCGTCGCGAACGCGTGGCGGCGACCCAGCCGCGGTCCGTCGTAGCCCCGGTAGCCGATGTCGTAGATGCTGCCCGTCGGCCCGGCCGGGGGCGGAGGCGGCGGCATCGGGCGATCGCCACCCGCCATCACGAGTGCACCCCCGGCACTGGATCGGCCGCGGCGGTGTCGCCGGGCACGTCGTCGCGGAACAGGTCCTCCAGGGAGTGCCTGCCACGCTCCAGCCGGACCAGCGGCAGACCCAGATCCGCCACGGTGTCGCGCACGATGTCGAGCGGCGTCCCGCCGCCGAGCGCAATCCGGACCGTCCGGTCCGCGGGACCGGAGGCGGCGAGGATCCGCAGGCCCCGGTCCGCGAGCCCCGCCGCCAGGGCGTCGCGACCCTCTTCAACCTCGACCGTCAGGATCCCGGTCTCGGCGGTGAACTCGGCCATGGGCGCCGCCCGCAGGAGGCGCCCGCCGTCGATCGCCACCAGGTGGTCGCAGACCGCCTCGATCTCACCCAGCAGGTGGCTGGCGAGGAGGATCGCGATCCCGAACTCGGTCCCGGTCCGCCGGATGAGCTCGAGCATCTCGTCGCGGCCCGCCGGGTCCAGGCCGTTCGTGGGCTCGTCGAGGAGCAGGAGCCGGGGGTCGTGGACGATCGCCTGGGCCAGCTGGACCCGCTGGCGCATCCCGGTGGAGTAGCCGCCGATCGGCCGGTAGCGCTCCTCCGCAATCCCCACGTGGCGCAGGACGTCCGCCGTGCGCTCCCGAGCGGCCTTGGCCGGCAGGCCGGACAGCTGGCCGGCCTGGGCCACGAACTCGGTGGCGCTGATGTCCGGCGGGAGCGCCGGGTGCTCGGGCATGTAGCCCACGTAGCGCCGGAGCTCCGTGCCCTGCGTCCAGGGGACGTAGCCCATGACCTCCACCCGGCCACTGCTGGGTGCCAGCAGGCCGAGCAGGATCTTGATGAGCGTGCTCTTGCCGGCCCCGTTCGCCCCGACCAGGCCGACGATCCCGGGCGCGACGTCGAGGGTCAGTCCCTCGAGCGCGACGACGCCGGGAAACCGCTTGGTCAATCCGTCGATCCGGATCAGCGGCTCAGAGGGCCCGGGCACGGGGGCAGGCATGGGCCTCCATGGTAGCGCCGTGGGCGCCGTGGGCATGCCGTGCGGCGTTCAGTCGGGCGTGGGGCGGTGCTCCGTCATCAGGGTGGGGAGCGGCTCCAGCAGGCCAAGCTCGACGGCGCGTTCCACCGCCTCGCCACGGGACGACGCCTGCAGCTTCCCGTAGATCGACATCGCGTGGGTCTTGACCGTGTTGCGCGAGATCACGAGGCGGTCGGCGATGTCCTGGAAGGACAGGTAGGTCGACAGCAGGGGCAGGATCCGCAGCTCGGCGTTGGTGAGGGTCGATGACCCGCCCAGCATGGAGGCCGTGTCCCCGATCCGCCGCCGGATCTCGGCGAGCTGGGCGCCCAGCACCCCCTGGGCCGGGCGCCGCCGGAGGATCTGCTCGGCCTCCCGGACGACGTACCTGGGCGCCGGCCGTGTCGGAGATCGCAAGGTGCGCCCGGGCGCCCTCGAGGAGCGCTTGCACCGAGAACCACGGTGCCGCATGGGAAGCCAGCGGACGGAGCAGCTGGGCCCGGACGAGGTCCTCGCGTCCCTGGACGACGTCGCCCTCGTGGATCGCCACCCGGGCACCGACCGCGTACACCAGGAGCGAGTTCACCATCTCCTCGAATCGCGCTGCCTTGAGGAGGGCCCTGCCCTGCCGGACGTGCTCCGCGGCTGCCTCCCAGTCGCCGCGGGCCATGGCAATGCTCGCTCGGGCTCCCATGGAGACCATCGCCGACGAGACCGACCCAGTCGCGATGGCCTGGGCGTACAGGCCATCCGCCACCTCGGTCGCGCCCTGCAGCAGGTGCGCCGACGCCAGGAGCCAGAGCGAAGTGGAGCGCCACGGGCTGTCCGCGCGCTCCTGTGCGACGGCCAGCTCCGCGTTCGCGAGCATGTCCTGCGGACCGCGCCGGTTCATGACGGCCCGGAGGCGTGCCCGTTGCGATTCGAACGAGGCCGAGCCATCGCCCGGGTCCCCGTCGAAGGAGGAGTGCTCCGCGAGGTCGGCCATGGCATCGGTGGCATCCGGCCGTCCATTGAGCAGGTGGATCCAGGCCGCGATCACGGCAAGTGGTGGGTGCCGCTCGAAGACGGGGGCGGGGAGATCCTGCAGCCAGCCGTCGAGCGTCGCCGGCTGGCCGCCGTAGAACGTGGGCACGAAAGCCGCCAGCACCAGCAGCGCCGCGTCGTCCACGTGGCCGCCGTCCATCGCGTGCCGGATGGCGCTGTCGGAGTTGCCCGCCGCGGCGAACCACGATGCCGCGCGGCGGTGCATCTCGGGCGTCGCCCCGGGCTCGCGCCGCTCGAGCTCGGACGCGAGGAAGTCACGCAGCAGGGTGTGGTACCGATACGCCGGCGGTACCCCACCGAGATCCTGGATCAGGAGGTTGCCGGCGGCGAGCAACCGGAGCCGCTGCTCGCCGCCGGGCATGCCGCGTGACCACCTCCGCGACGGGTGCCGAGATCGTCTCGAGGACCGAGGTCCGGGTCAGGAATGCCATGTCCGTGTCGTCGAGGCCGCGCCCGACCTCCGACCGGAGGTAGGCGGCGACGTAGCCGTCGTGAACCGGGACACCGATCACCCGACCACCCGGCGTCCCTCCCCGCTCGCGGCCGAGCGCGGTGAGGTAGATCCCCGCCGCCCAGCCCTCGGTCCGCGCCGTCAGCGCCCGGACCTCATCCTCGTCCAGCGCATAGCCGGCGGCTCGGACGAGCGCGCCCGTCTCCGCAGCATCCAGGGCCAGGAGGTCCGGCCCGATCTCCAGCAGGTCACGCTGGGCACGGAGCCGGGCGAAGGGGAGGCCCGGCTCGGTTCGCCCCGCGATCGCGAACCGGACCCCGGCGGGCAGGTGGTCGATCAGCATCGCCAGGGCGTCGAGGCTCGTCCGATCGACGAGACGGTGAGCGTCGTCGAGGACGATCAGGCCCGGCCGCGTCCAGCGATGGAGCTCCGACGCGAGACGGGGGACCGCGGTGGCCAGGATCCGCTCGCGTGGCGCGGCGATCGAAGCGCGGATCGCGTCGTCGACCGGCTCGATCCGATCGAACGCCGCGGCCAGGTACGACAGCAGGACGGCGGGGTCGTTGTCGAGGTCGTCGATCGTCAGCCAGGCGATGTCGCGGCTCTCTCGCCGGGCCCACTGGACGAGGAGGGTCGTCTTCCCGTAGCCCGGCGGCGCGATGATCGAGACGACCGGCGGCCCGGGCTCCGCGCTGAGCAGGCGGACAAGATGCGGTCGCTCGATCGTGCCAGGCCGTTCCGCCGGAGGCTGCATCTTGGTCTCGACCAGCGGGAAGGCGGGATGGAAACGGTTCGCCGTCTCCGTCATGCGGTCATCCGGGACGGGGCCGACCCGAACGGCCGCGAGCTGTGCGGGAGCGACATGGCCACCCATGGTGCCGTGGTCGAAACGCCCGCAATCTAGCACGATCGCGGGCGTGTCCCTCCCCGCCCGTTGGCGCCGGGCGCGGCGGCCTACCGCCTCACAGGGCCGCGAAGTTCAGGTGCGACAGCATGCCGCCCGAGACGACGCGGGCGTCGAACCCGTTCTGGTTGAGGATGCGCGTCGCGTAGTACGCCCGCTGGCCCGAGCGGCAGATGACGTGGATCTCGCGGTCGTGCGGCAGCTCGCCGAGGCGCGCACGAAGCTCCGGCAGCGGGATGTTGAGGACGTCGGGCACCTGCTCGACGGCCAGCTCCTGCGGGTGACGAACATCGAGCAGCAGGGGAGCGCCCTCGGCACCCCAGTGGGCCACCGGCATGTCGCCGCTGAGGACGTCCGCAGCGACCATCCCCGCGAAGTTGACCGGCGACTTGGCGGTGCCGAACTGGGGCGCGTAGCACAGCTCGGCCTCTTCGAGGTCGTGGATCGTGGCCCCCATCTGGATGGCTATCGCCATCGCGTCGATCCGCTTGTCCACTCCGTCCAGGCCGACAGCCTGGGCGCCGAGGACACGACCGTCCGACTTGCGGAAGATGACCTTGAGCGAGAGGAACTTCGCTCCCGGGTAGTAGCCGGCGTGAGAGTTGGGGTAGATGTAGACCTTCTCGTAGTCCGTGTCGCCCAGCCGGCGGAGCGTCTTCTCGCTGACGCCGGTCCAGGCGGCCGACCCGCCGAAGAGCCCGACGATCGCCGTGCCCTGAGTGCCGCGGAATCGGGCCTCGCGCCCCGCGATCACGTCGGCCGCGATCCTGCCCTGCCGGTTGGCCGGCCCGGCCAGCGCGACGAGCGACTGCTCGCCGGTCAGGAAGTCCTTGACCTCCACGGCGTCGCCGACGGCGAAGATGTCCGGGTCGCTGGTATGCATCTGGTCGTCTACGAGGATCCCGCCCCGGCCGCCGATCGCGAGCCCGGCGCTCCGCGCGAGGGTGGTCTCCGGGCGCACGCCGATACCGAGCACCACGATGTCGGCGGGGACGGCGGTGCCGGACTTGGTCAGCACCTCGAGCGAGGCGCCCGCGGCCCGCTGGAAGCCGACGACGTCGTCGTCCAGCACCACCCGGACGCCGTTGCGTTCGAGGTGCCGCTCGACGTAGCGCGCCATCTCGGGATCCATGGGCGCCATCAGCTGCGATCCACGCTGGATCAGGGTCACCGACAGGCCGAGATGGACCAGGTTCTCCGCCATCTCGAGGCCGATGAAGCCGCCTCCGACCACGACGGCTCGGCGCGCCGGCACGATCGTCTGGAACCCGGTGTAGGTGTCCATGCCCGATGCGTACGGGTCGTGTCCTTCGAGCCACTCCCGGATCGCCTTGACGTCGGGCACGGTCCGGACCCCGAAGATGCCGGGCAGGTCGATGCCCGGCAGGTCCGGCCGCACGGGGGCCGCGCCGGGGGACAGGACGAGCTTGTCGTAGGACTCGGTGGACACCTCGCCGGTCGCGACGTTCCGCAGCTGGATGGTCTTCGCCGCCGGCGAGATCGCGACCGCCTCGCACAGGGTGCGCACCTCGACGTCGAGCTGCTCGCGGAACAGCCGGGCATCCGCGAGGACGAGCCCCGACTCGCGCGGGATCACGCCCCCGACGAAGTACGGGAGGCCGCAGTTCGCATAGGAGATGAACGGCCCACGCTCCACGACCAGGATCTCGGCCCGCTCGTCCAGGCGCCGCAGCCGGGCTGCACACGATGCGCCGCCGGCGACGCCACCAACGATGATCACCTTCATGTCACGCGAGGTACATCGTGCGCCCGTCAGAACTCCAGCCCACGCCATTGGGGATCGTCAGGCCGTCGAGCACCTGCTCGGTCCGGCCCGTGCGATCGAGGCGGTAGAGCGCACCGCCTCCGGCGTGGTGGTCGTCGGCCAGGGACCCACCCCAGAACCGGCCCTGTGGATCGGGGGCACCGTCGTTCATCCGGGTCCCGGCCGGGGAGACCTCCGCGATGGTCCGATGGGTGCCGTCGGGCGCCAGGTGGACGAAACTCCGGCCGGCGCCGAGCAGCCACCCCTCGTCCCCCTCGATGGGGGCGATCGTCCCGACGGGCCAGGGCAGCTCGTAGACCCGAACAGGGACCAGGGCCCCGTCGTCCCGGACCCGGTCGCGGTAGACCCGCCGGGCAATGATGTCCACCCGCAGCAGCTCGGACCGGCGGCCGTCCCAGCGCACCCCCTCCCCGAGCTGGGTCTGTTCGGCCGTGCAGGCGACGGCGGCGCCGTCTCGCGCGGGCTCCCCCGCCACCATCAGCTTCCGAAGTCCACGACAACCTTGATGTCGTCGGGTCCGCGCTGCAGCGCGTCGGCGATGTTCCCGGGTGCCACGCGACGCGAGATCAGCTGCCCCAGCCACGTCCGGTCCGCGGCCGCCAGCGCCTCTGCCGCCTTGTAGAAATGCCGGCGGTTGGCGTTGACCGAGCCCAGGACCACGTTGTTCCGCAGGACGATCTCCTTGCCCATGTCGGCCGGCGACAGCCCGCTCGCACTCCCCCCGCTACCGACGCCCGTGAGGCACACCACCCCACCGGAGGCCACCTGGCGAATCGAGTCGATGATCAACGAACCCGCCCCGGTGCACTCGATGACGGCGTCGGGCTGGAAGTCCAGGTCGAGGATCGCCCCGGAGTGATACGTGGCGCCAAGGTCGCGGACCAGCCTCGGCTTGGCGCCCTCCGTCGCCCGGTCCAGGATGTGGACGTCGAGCCCGTTCTGGACGCCGATCAGGGCCGCCAGCATCCCGATCGGGACCTCGGTTCCGCGTGGGTGTTCGGGAAAGGACTGGGTTCACGCGCCTGGGATCACGCCGGCCGCCGGCGCCAGTGACCCATGCCAGTCTCACAATGGGCGCCGGGTCGTGCGCTGTGACCCCCCAAACGGGATGACAGTCAGGTGCACTCCGACCCTCAGGGGCGGGCTGGACGGCCGAGGTCATCAACGTGCTCCTCGCCCCGCCCTGGGACACCTGGCCGGGCTGATCCGGTGACGCGTCTGACGGGCCGATGCCGAGTTCGCCCCTCATGCCGAGTTCGCCCCTTTTGTAGGATGCGCGCCGCGGCGTAGAGTGGTTGCGTACGGCTGTCGCGTTGTCGCCCGCCGCTGACGCGTGCCTTCGACGGGCCGTCCAGGCCGGCGATGAATCCCACCGAAAGGGTTGCCCAGATGACCGACCTCAGTCCCAAGCGGATCGCCGACTTCATCGCCCCGTTCCGTGTGGAGCCCGGACGCCGGGTGCGCCTACCCAAGGACTTCGACACCTCCGGGCACCGGAAGCAGTCCAAGGCGGAGGCCAAGGAGATCCTGGCGGATGCCACCGGGCTGCTCGCCGAGTACCAGATGCGCCTCGCGGCCCAGGACACGTACGGCGTGGTCATGGTCCTGCAGGCGATGGACGCCGCGGGCAAGGACGGCACGATCCGCCACGTCATGAGCGGCGTCAACCCCCAGGGCGTCCAGGTCAGCAGCTTCAAGGTCCCGTCGTCCGAGGACCTCGACCACGACTACCTCTGGCGCTACGCGAAGAAGCTGCCGGAGCGCGGCAACATCGGTATCTTCAACCGCTCCTACTACGAGGAGGTCCTCGTCGTCCGGGTCCACCCCCAGATCCTGGCCGCCCAGAAGATCCCGGCCAAGCTCAAGGACCGCGGCATCTGGAACCGGCGCTTCCGCGAGATCAACGACTGGGAGCACTACCTGACCGACCAGGGCTACCGATTCGTCAAGCTCTTCCTGAACGTCAGCAAGGAGGAGCAGCGCGACCGGTTCCTGTCCCGCATCGACGAGGGCGAGAAGAACTGGAAGTTCAGCGCCAACGACGTCAAGGAGCGCGCCTACTGGGATGACTACCAGAAGGCGTTCAGCGAGATCCTGTCCAAGACCAGCACGCCATGGGCGCCCTGGTACGTGATCCCGGCCGACGACAAGCCGTTCGCGAGGGTGGCCGCCGCCGGTGTCCTCGCCCACACCCTGATCGAGGTCGATCCGAAGTACCCCAAGGTGAGCAAGGAGGCCCGCGACGCGCTCGGGGCCACCAAGGTCGCCCTCGAGGCCGAGGCACCGACCGGCGCCGCGCCCGATCCCTATGCGGCCGAGATGGCCGAGAAGGCCGCGAGAAGGCGGGCGGCAAGAAGTCCGCCAAGCCCAGCAAGAAGGGGAAGAAGGCATGACCGCGGCCGCGTCACCCACGGCAGCGAGCCCCGTCCCGGTGGCCGACGCCACCGACTGGTTCGCCCTCAGTCCCGAGGAAGCGCTGCGCCAGCAGGACGTGGAGGTCGACAAGGGCCTGACCTCCGCCGAGGCCGACGCCCGCCGGGCCAAGGTCGGACCGAACACGTTCGCCGCGGCCAAGAAGACGTCGCGCGCGACGCTGTTCATCCGCCAGTACGCAGACCCGATGCAGGTGGTGCTGCTCATCGCGGGCGTCATCTGCCTGTTCCTGCCCGGACAGTTCTTCACCGGCCTCATGCTCATCCTCCTCACGCTGGGCAACGCGGTGATGGGCATGAACCAGGAGGGCAAGGCGTCGGCGGCCGCTGACGCCTTGAGCCAGACGCTGTCCGTCAAGGCCAAGACCCGCCGCAACGGCGAGCTCGTCGACCTCCCGATGGACCAGCTGGTCCCGGGCGACATCGTCAACATCGAGGCCGGCGACCTCGTCCCGGCGGACTCGCGGATCCTCGCCGCGGCGACGCTGGAGATCGACGAGTCGGCGCTCACCGGCGAGAGCGTGCCCACCCCCAAGCAGGTGGACGCGGTCGCGGCCGACGCCGCCCTCGGCGACCGCGTGGACATGGCCTTCATGAACTGCCAGGTCACCCGGGGCGCCGGCACGATCCTCGTCGTGACGACCGGCATGAACACCCAGGTCGGCCACATCAGCGGGATGCTCGCGGCCGCGGTGACCGAGCAGACGCCGCTCACCAAGCAGCTCGACGCGCTGACGCGCCAGATCCTGGTCCTCGCCGGGTTCGCGCTGACCGCGTCGATCATCCTGGGGATCTCCCGGGGCGTGCCGATGCAGGAGCTGTTCCTCACCGCCGTCGCCTTCGCGATCGCGGCCATTCCCACGGCGCTCCCGGCGATCACCACGGCGATCCTGTCCAAGGGCTCGCAGATGCTCGCTGCGGCCGGCGCCATCGTGAAGCAGCTCCGTTCGGTGGAGACCCTCGGGTCCACATCGGCGCTCAACTCCGACAAGACCGGCACGCTCACGCTCAACCAGATGACCGCCACGCAGATGGCGGTCGTCGGCCGCCGCTACGCGATCACCGGTGACGGCTACTCGACGACCGGGCAGATCAACCACGCCGCCGGCCAGCCCGACGTCCCGCTCGAGCAGTACCTGCTGCCGATGGCGCTGTGCGCCGACGCCGAGGTCCGCAACGGGGAGCTCGTCGGCGACCCGACGGAGGGCGCGCTCGTCGTGCTCGCCGCGAAGGGCGGCGTCGACCCGGCGCTCACCCGCGAGCGGTACCCGCGCGTGGCGACCCTGCCGTTCGACGCGGCCTACAAGATGATGGCCACGTTCCACGCGATGAAGGACGCGAATGGCAAGGACGTCATCCGCGGCTACATCAAGGGCGCGCCGGACCAGCTCCTCGCCCGGGCGGTGAGCGCGCACGGCCCGGACGGAACCGAGGTCCCGGTCGCCGAGCTGCGCGACGGGTATCTCGCTGAGAACGACCGGCTCGGGAAGCAGGGCCTCCGGGTCATGGCCACCGGCCAGAAGGACTTCGACCCGGCCACGTTCGACCCGAGCTCGGACCTGCTGCCCGCCATCGAGGGCCTCACGCTGCTCGCGATCGTCGGGATCGTGGATCCGCCGCGGCCGGCCGCCAAGGACGCCATCGCACGTGCGCAGAAGGCGGGGATCCAGGTCCGGATGATCACCGGCGACCATGCCGTCACGGCAGGGGCCATCGCCGCCCAGCTTGGGCATCAAGGGCCGCGCCATCACGGGCGCGGAGTTCCGCGCGATGAGCGACGACGAGGCCATGCGCCAGATCGACGGCATCGGCGTCATCGCCCGTGTTTCGCCCGAGGACAAGGTCCACCTCGTGGACATCCTGCGCAAGAAGGGCCTCGTCGTCGGCATGACCGGCGACGGCGTGAACGACGCGCCCGCCCTCAAGGCGGCCGACATCGGCATCGCGATGGGGATCACGGGGACGGAGGTCAGCAAGGGCGCCGCCGACATGATCCTCACGGACGACAACTACGCCACGATCGTGCAGGCGGTCGGGGTCGGCCGCAACATCTACGACAATCTCCTGCGCTTCATCCGTTACCAGATGGCGGCCTGCTACGGGTACATCACGGTGTTCCTGGGCTCGTCGCTCCTGAACATCCTGTCCGGCGTCCCGTTCCTGCCGCTCCAGACCATGTGGCTCAACTTCACGGTCAACGTCTTCCAGGCGATCGGCCTGGGCTTCGGGAAGCCGAGGGACGGCCTCATGGAGCAGGCCCCCCGGCCCAAGAACCAGGCGATCATGCCCCGTCCGCTCACCATCTGGCTGGCGGTGGTGGGGCTCGTGATGGGCGGCGGGACCCTCGCCGTGATCGCATGGGCGACCACCGCGTTCGGCAACGACACGGTCGCGCGGACGATGGGAGTGACCACGTTTGCGCTGTTCCGCATCGCATCGTCCCTGGAGACGGCCGACGAGACCCGCTCGGTCTTCAGCGGCTACATCCTGGGCAACCCGGCGCTGCTCAAGGCGACCGGGCTGTCCGTCGTCAGCATCGTGCTGGCGACCGAGCTCGGGATCCTCAAGAACGTGCTCGACATGACCAGCCTGACGGGCCAGCAGTGGCTCGTGTGCATCGGCGTGGCCCTGTCGCTGATCGTCGTGGAGGAAGTGAAGAAGCTGCTCAAGGTCAGGACGGAGACCGAGCCGGCGGCAGCCATCGTCCCGGCCGTCGCCTAGTCGATCGCCGATATCATCGAGGGCGGGGCCGCCGACGAGGTTCTCGCCGCCGCCCTCGCAGCGAAGGAAGTGAAGGCCGGAGCCAGAGCAAGACCTGATCAGCGACCAACGGATCGACTCCATGAACGGGATAGGGAGATCACCAGCAATGACTGACGAGACCAAGGACACCGCCGCCAGCTCCGGAGCAGCCGGTGGACGCCGCCGTCGTGGTGGCCGAGGACGCGGCCGGCGTCGAGGCCGTGGCCGGGATCGCGGTGCAGGGCAACCAGGCCCTCATCGTGGCCCAGTTCGCGAACATGGACGCGGCCAAGGCGGCCTACTACATGCTGATCGACGCCGAGGCCAAGCGCGCCATCGACATCGAGGGCGTGCTGGTCGTCAAGGCCGACTACCAGGGCAAGATCGACGTCGAGAAGATGACCGATCACAGGACCCGCAACGGCTTCCTCTGGGGCGCCGTCGGCGGTGTGGTCCTCGGGATCATCTTCCCGCCCTCCATTCTCGCCAGCGCCGTGGGCGTCGGCATCGCCGGTGCCGCCGTCGGCAAGATCGGCCACACCATGGCCAAGGGCGCGGTCGCGGACGAGCTGGCCGGGGTCATCACCCCCGGCACCTCGGGCATCATCGCCCTCGTGTCCATCACCGCGGTCGACGCGGTGAAGGCGGAGATCCCGGACGCGAAGGTCGTCAAGTCCGCACCGGTGGACGACGAGACCGCCGCCGCCGTCAAGGCCGCCGCCGCGGCCGCCGGGGACTCGGCCGCCGGCTGAGTCACGGACCCGAGCGAACACGAGCGAGAGCCCGGGCCACGCGGTCCGGGCTCTCGCAACCCTCCGAGAGCGTGCGATGACGAGGACCGGCACGTCCGGTCAACCGGCCACCAGCCCTGCGCCGGGTGCGGCCCTGCCCGCGGCCGAGCCGGATGTCCCCGCTGCCTCACCGGGCGATCCAGCGCCGGAGCCAGCCGTGGTCGTCGCCGTCGAAGGCCCGGCCGCCAGCCGTAGCGGGACACTCCGTGCCGACGATCCGTGGGCGGAGGCCGGCCGCAGGGTCATGGGCTTCCACCTGGCAAGGATGCTGGCGCGCGTGCCCGGCGTCATCGCCGGTGACGACGTCGAGGACGTGCACGCGATGCGGGTCGCCGCCCGCCGGATGCGCGCCGCCTGGCGGGTCTTCGGCAACGGGTTCGAGCGCGGCGAGGTTCGCCGCTATCGGGGCGAGCTGCGGGGCATCGGGGCGAGCCTGGGGGCCGTCCGGGACCTCGACGTGCTGATCGGGATCCTGGTGGGCTACAGCGAGCCGCGAAGCGCCCGCCAGCGGGCCGGACTCGAGCCGCTCCTGGCGGCATGGCGCGGCGAACGAGAGGCGCGCCGCGTCGAGCTGGTCACGGTGCTGGGTTCAGAACGTTTCACGGCGTTCATCGACGACTACGAGGCGCTCGTCGGGACCCCTGGACGCGCAGCTCTCGTGCTCCCGCCCCATACCCCCGGGCTCGTGCGCAACCGGATGCCCGCCACGATCTGGGGCGCCTACCAGCGACGTCTGGGCGTTCGACGGCGACCTCGAGACGGCGGACCTCGCCACGCTCCACCAGCTGCGGATCGCCGCCAAGTGGCTCCGCTACACCCTGGAGTTCGTGCGCGAGCCGCTCGAGCCCGAGGCCACCGCGCTGATCCGTCCCGTCGTCGCCCTCCAGGACCACCTGGGGGACCAGCACGACCTGCACGTGGCCGCGGGACTGGCGCGGGAGTTCCTGGCGTCTGCAGCGGGCGAGCCGTCCGAGCTCAAGGCGATCGGGCGGTTCGCGACGTACCTCGACGGGGAGGTTGAGCGGCTGCGGCGAACGATCCGGTCCACCTGGCCGCCGATCGCCGGGTCGCGCTACCGGCGCAGCCTGGGGCGGGCCGTCGCACGGCTGTAGCCCCCCGAGAATCCGCAGGCCCCGACCCTTGGTTCGGGCCGGGGCCTGTCGGCGCGTCACCGACGCGCGATCGGGACTGCTAGAACCGGCGGCGACCGGGGGTGACGGCGGCGCCGACGACGGCGGCCTTGGCGATGGGCGACGGGCCGGGGCTCACAGCCGCGCCGACGACGGCGGCCTTGGCGATGGGGGACGGGCCGGGGCTGACCGCGGCGCCGACGACGGCCGCCTTGGCGACCGGGGCACCGATGACTCCTCGTCCGGCGCGACCGGGACCGAGCGGCATCTCAGACTCCTTCTGCTTCGAGGGCCATGTCGGCCTCGACGGCGGCGATGAGCGCCTGGATGGGGATCCGGCCGTTGGCGATCAGCTGGCCGCCCGCACGACGCATGGCGGAGGCGAACGGCGCGGCCCACAGGTTCTCGTAGACCAGCACGCCGGCGACGCTGCCGGGTTCCATCGCGACGGCGAGGTGAACGACGTCCTCGGACGCGAGGGTCTTCACGAGTTGCGTCTCGATCTGGGCCAGCTCGCCGAGCTCGGCGACATCGGAGAGCTCCATCGCGTCGACCGAGCCGTCATCCTCCTTGACCAGGATCAGGATGTCCATGATCCGGATGATGCCGGCGTCATGGAGCTTGACCAGCTCGGCCGCGCCCTCGCCCGTGAAGTTCTGGGCTCCCGCCGGGAATTCCACGATGAGGTAATCGACAGGCCCGAGCTCGTCGAGCGATCTGTCCGTCATGGTTCCTCCATTCCTTGTCGGCTCAGGGTGAGCCGGCGTCACCTTGTGGGGTCTCGTTGGGGCCGGCCGCCTACTGGCCGGAGCTCATCCCGGGGATCTGCTCCCGGTTCCCGTAGGCGCTGTAGGTGTAGTGGCCAAGGTCGAGCAGCACCGCGATCCCGAGCCAGATCCAGTCCGAGCCGGTGACGCCGACGCCGGGGCTCCAGAGGATGACGTACATCAGCGTCGTGAAGGGCAGGAAGATCAGCCCCAGCAGCGGGAGGATGAACGTGTCGAAGGCGGCGTTCACCGAGGCCGGCCGGGCGATCCAGTAGACCGCGAAGGCGATGCGCGGGAACATCCCCGCCAGGATCGCGAACAGGCACATGGGCGCTCTCTCTCCTCGTTCGACCGTGCTGGCAGGCCATCGTCTGCCGTCGCGTCAGCGTCCTCTCGGACGACCCAGTTTGCTCCGTGCAGGCTCTCCTGCGCAAGGAGCTTCCCCACCGACGACCGGCATCCGTCCCACGGTGCCCGAGTCCGCGGCGTCATCCGCGATCGAATGAGGTCCGACCCGTCCACGAGGGACCCACTGCGCGAACTCGGACTTGGGGGACCGACCCCGGCGTGGAAAGCCCGTCCGTCATCCGATGGCGGATCACTCAAGGCAGCGGGGCGGAGGGCCGGAGGGGCAGAGGCTGGCGGCATGGACCAACACAAGAAATGGGATGCTCGCCGCCGAAACGGCAGATCGAGCCAGGGTGCATCCTATGGGTCGCTGAGGCGTGCACGTCGTGCCCGACCCCCCCGCCCGGTCCCGAGGACGAGGAACGATGACTGAACCGACGAAGCGCGCACGATCTGCGCGGAAGTCCGCACCTGACGCGGAGACGGCGGCCGCGTACGACGCCGCATGGCAGGCCGATCTCCCGGCGCAGGGTCCCTCGTGGACCGCTCGTCCGTGGGTCGATCCGGTGGTACGCGCCGCCGCGGGAAAGGCCGCCCGGAAGCGCGTGCCCCGCGTGAGCCACGCCGCCTTCGAGCCGGCACCCGGCCGTGATCCCATCGCCATCCTGGCGGCCCAGGAGGAGGACCGCCTCCAGGAGCTCGTGCCGCTACGCCACGAGCGGATGGCGGAGTCGCCGTTCGCCTACTACCGGGGCACGCCGGCGGTGATGGCGTTCGATCTCGCCACCACGCCGCGCTCGGACATCCTGGTCCAGGCGAGCGGCGACGCGCACCTGTCCAACTTCGGGCTGTTCGCGTCCCCCGAGCGAACGCTGGTGTTCGATGCCAACGACTTCGACGAGACCCTGCCCAGGACCGTGGGAGTGGGACGTCAAGCGCCTGGCCGCGAGCGTCGTGATCGCGGCGCGTGCCAACGGCTTCACGGCCGCCCAGAGCCGCGATGCCGCGATGGCGACCGTCCGCGGCTACCGCCAGTGGATGGCCCGCTTCGCGACCATGCGCCTGATCGACGTCTGGTACACGTCAGATCACGGACGCCGACATCCGCGAGGCGGGTGAGGCGAGCGGGATTGCCCGCGGCCGTGACGGAGCCTCTCGCCGCGCCCGGATGGAGGCCATCTTCACCAAGGCCCGCAAGCGCGACGGCATGCGCGCCTTCGAGTCGCTGACCACGATCGTGGACGGGCGCCGGGTGATCCTCGAGGATCCGCCCGTCATCACCCACGTCGAGATGCCGAGCGGCGCGGCGGCCGCTCGAGAAGGTCTTCACCGACTACCGGGCCACGATGCCCGAGAACCGGCGCGATTTCCTGGAGCGCTACCGCTTCGTCGACTGGGCCCTCAAGGTGGTGGGCGTGGGTAGCGTCGGGACCCGCTGCTTCGTCCTCGTCCTGGAGGGACGCGACGAGAACGACCCGCTCATCCTCCAGGCGAAGGAGGCAACCGCCTCGGTCATGGAGCCGTATCTCGAGTCGAGCGGGCATGCCAACCATGGCTCAACGCGTCGTCGTCGGCCAGCAGCTGATGCAGGCGACGTCGGACATCTTCCTGGGCTGGACGCGGGGCCCGGGCGGTCGCGACTTCTACCTCCGCCAGCTGTGGGACATGAAGGGCTCGGTGGACACCGTCGATCCTCCAGCCGCCGGGCCTGGGCTTCTACGGCGGCCTGTGCGGCTGGTCGCTGGCGCGGGCCCACGCCAGCACCGGCGACGCGGTGGCGATCGCCGCCTATCTCGGGACCTCCGACACGTTCGACGGCGCGATCGCCGACTTCTCGGAGACATACGCGGACGTGAACGCACGCGACCACGCCGCGTACCTGGCCGCGATCAAGGCGGGGAAGGTGTCGGTGCCGGCCGGGACCTGACGCCGAGCCGGACCTGACGCGGATCAGGCGGGCAACGCGTCAGAAACGAGCGTCCCCCGTCAGGAGGGCGTGTCCCTGCCCGGGTCCATGTTCGAGCGCTCGCGAACGGCATCGACGGTGTCACCCGGGCGGCGCTGGGCATCGACCGGGCCCGACGCGGTCTTGCCGCGGGTCTTCCGGTGGTGGTCGCTCGTCAGGGCGCGGAGCCGTTCCTCGTTGGTCAGCGGGGTCGAGGTCTTCCTCGCCGGTCGGTTGGTCGATCCCCGTCGGTGCGTCGGTCCCCTCGGCGTGTCGGTCATGACTCGTCTCCAGCTCGTGGTCGACGCGGCCATCACGGAGCACGTCAGGTTGACCTGACCCATTGTCGACCCTCCATGCAAGGAGATTGGCCATCCATAATGGCGCCCGGGTGGATCCCCCGGCCGAGCCACCACTCCGATCGAGCGCACGAGGACGGAGACGGAGGGAGCAACGCATGTTCGCGCCGATGCGGGCGGTGATCAGCGACCCCGAGGGCAAGGTCCTGCTGGTCAGCGCGGCCTCGATGGTCGGGGTCGGGACCGTGGCCTACCACTTGCTCGAGGGCTGGTCGTTGCTCGATTCGCTCTACTTCTCCGTGGTGACGCTCGCGACCGTGGGTTACGGCGACCTGACACCCACGACCGTGCCGGCGAAGCTGTTCACCGTGGGCTACATCCTGTCGGGATCGGGATCGTGGCAGCGTTCGCCTCGGAGCTGACCAAGTTCCGCAAGGCGGAGCGGCTCGGCGAGGAGCAGAGTGTCGAGGCGGCGAAGCGACTGAGCGCGGCCCCCGGCTGCGCCGTCCGGCGATCCGTCCGCTGACGGGGCGGACTCGACCGCGGACCGGCAGGAGCGCTGACCGGCGTGAGCGAGGACCGCCCGGAGCCCACGGCGGACCCGCTGCCCTCTGGCGTCCGCGCAACGGCGGCGGAACTGGCAGCGCGCTACGTCCCGATCACGCGCTGGATCCCCACGTACCCGCGCGAGTGGCTGCGGAGCGACCTCACCGCCGGCCTGACCTCGTGGGGCGTGATGGTCCCGGTGGCCCTCGCCTATGCGGGGCTGGCCGGCGTGCCACCCGAGCTGGGGCTGGTGACCGCCTTCGCCGCCCTCGCCGTCTACGCGGTGTTCGGGACGAGCCGACACCTCAAGGTGACCACCAGCTCCACCATGGCCGTGATGTCCGCCTCGGTCGTCGTCGGCCTGGCGGGGGGCGACCCGGCGCTCTACCTGGCGCTCACGTCCGCCCTCGCGCTGATGGTCGGCGTGATTCTCGTCGCGGCCGGGCTCGCGAAGCTCGGGTTCATCTCCGACTTCCTGGCCAAGTCAGTCGTGACGGGCTTCATCGCGGGGCTCGCGATCACGATCATCGTCGGCCAGCTGCCGAAGATCCTGGGCGTGCCGAGCCTGAGCGGCTCGCTGCCGGAGCAGGTCGTCCAGCTGATCGGCGAGCTGCCGGACACCAACCCCTACACGCTCGCGGTCGGCGTGGTGTCGCTGGCCGTGATCCTGGTCCTGCGCCGGGTCGCGCCGCGCGTGCCCGGGTCGCTGATCGTGCTCGTGCTGGGAATCCTGGCGGTCTCCGCCCTCGATCTCACCAGCTACGGCATCAGCGTGGTGGGCGAGGTCGCGACCGGGATGCCGCTGCCGTCGATCCCGTTCGTCCCGCTCACGACCCTGCCCTACCTCGCCCTGGGCGCGGCGGGGATCGTCTTCCTCGCGGTCGGCGAGTCCGTCGGCGCGGGCCGGGCGTACGCCGGGCGCCACGGCTACGAGATCGACGCGGACCAGGAGATGGTGGCCCTCGGGGCGGCCAACGTGGCCACGGGCCTGTTCGGCGGGTTCACGACCGATGCCAGCCTGTCCCAGACCGCCACGGCCGAGAGCGCGGGGGCCAGGTCCCAGGTCTCCTCGCTGGTGACGTCCGCCCTGATCCTGGCCACGGCGCTGCTGCTGGCCCCGCTGTTCAAGAACCTGCCCAACGCGGTCCTGGGCGCCATCGTCATCACCGCCGTGCTGAGCCTCATCGACGTCGGTGAGATCCGCCGCTACTGGGCCTGGCGGCGGACCGACTTCATGCTCGCGATGGCGGCCATGGTGGGGGTGCTGCTGACCACCGTCCTCATCGGCATGGTGTTCGCGGTCGCGCTCTCGATCGCGTTCGTCCTGTACCGCGCGAGCCGCCCGCACGTCGCGGCGCTTGGCCGCATGCCCGGGCACCGGGCCACCTACGCCGACCAGTCGCGACACCCGGACGCCCACCCCGTGCCCGGACTGCTCATCATCCGCTTGGACGCGCCCCTCTACTTCTTCAACGCCAACGTGGCCAGGACGCAGATCGAGAGCCTCGTCGAGGCCGGCGGACCGGACGTGCACGGGGTGCTCATCGACCTCGCCGCGACCGCAGACCTGGACGTCACGACCACGGACATGCTGTTCGAGCTGGTCAGGGAGCTCTACGGCCGCTCCATCGAGGTGCTGCTCGCCCAGGTCAAGGGCTCGGTCCGCGACCGGATGCGCAGGACGGGCCTCATGGACGAGGTGACAGAAGACCGCGTCTACCTGTCGATCGGCTCGGCGGTCATCGACTTCCAGCGTCGGTGGCCGAGCGAGGGCACCGCTCCGGCATCGAAGACCGCGCGGATCGAACCGGGGGCGTCAGGCCCGATCGGCGGAGAGCGCCTCCCGTAGCTCGGCGATCTCCGCCCGCAGAAGGGCCAGTTCGCCGACGATCGCATCGGGGGCCGTCGGCGGCACCCCGGCTGGTGCCGACTCGGGGACGGCAGTGGTGTCCGGCACCGGCTCTGACTCCTTGGGCGCGGGCGAGACGAGCAGGCTGGCGAGGATGCTGGCGAGAGCGCCGATGATCCCGATGCCGGCGAACATGACGAAGATGCCGGTGAGACGCCCCATGAGCGTGACCGGGAAGAAGTCGCCGTACCCGACCGTCGTGATCGTCACGAGCCCCCACCAGATGGCGTCGCCGCCGGTCTTGATGTTGGCGTCGGGCACCCCAGCCTCGAACTGCAGCACGAGGATGCTCGCCACGGAGAGCACCATCCCGGCCAGCAGGATCGTGATGAACGTCGCGTACTGGCTGCGGTTCTGGAGCACGTCCAGGACCAGGTCCTTGCCGGCCTGGCCGCGCAGCAGGCGGGTGATCCGGGCCAGGCGGCTGAGGCGTGCAAGCCGGAGCAGGGCACCGAGCTGGAAGACGCCGACGCTCGGGATCGACCCGAGCAGGTCCAGCCAGCCGCGCTGGCCGACGAAGTAGCCACGCCTCGGGCGCGCGCCCGTGATGTTGTAGACGAAATCGCCCAGGAAGATGACACAGACAGCGTTGTCGTACATGCGAAGCAGGGTCTTCGTCTCCTCGTTGAGGGGCATGATGAGCAGGACCATGATGGCCAGCGAGAAGACCGTCAGGACGAGGATGAAGATGTTGTACGAGTTGCCGTGCGTGCGCAGCACCGGCGTCTGCTGTGCCATTCCGCTACTCCCTCCTCCCCCACCTCGCCCGTCGCGATGCGCCGTGCGCTCGTAGGATGCCGTACCGGCCCGCAGGTCGCCCGCCCCTCCCGCAGCGTCGGGGGACACCGGGGGCGCCTC
>CAWDHT010000019.1:0-23609 GCA_963802165.1 uncultured Chloroflexia bacterium
GGCGCCCGGGCCGGTCCGCCGGTCCATCCATCCGCAGCTCACGAACCGGGGCCCCTCGCCGGGGCCCCGGTTCCGCGTCTGCGCCCCGGCCGAGGTCCTGCGATCCTGGCCGTTCCGTTCCGCCGCGCCGCCTGCCGCCGCGCTGCCTCGCCGCCGCGCTGCCGCGCCGCCCGCGCCGCGCTCGCCGCCGCGCTGCCGCGCCGCCGGCCGCCGCGCCGCCGGGCCGCGCCGCCGCAGCCTCATCCGAGACCGGATGAACTCGAGCCCCCGCCCTCGGGGGTCGCTGGCCCAAACTCGAGTTTCGCGCGGCGGTCGCGCACGAGATCGCCAGATCTCATCCGATCGCGGATGGGCCGTGACCCCGGGGAGTGGCCGCCGGGTGTTTCGGGGAGTGGGGCCGGGTAATCGACAGATAAGCGGCGCCGGGTACAACCGTCGCATGACGAACCGCATCCTCCGGCTCGGCGAGCCGGGTACGGCGCAGGATCTCGCCAGGGTCATCCTGGACGCCCGGCGCCTGGTCGGTTGGAGCCAGACCGAGCTCGCGTCCCGCGCGGGCGCCTCCCAGGCCGCGCTGAGCCGGCTCAAGACTGGGCGGAACGCTCGCTTGGACATGGATGCCACGGGACGGTTCCTGGCCGCCCTCGGGATGACCTGTGACCTGACCATCCGGGACCTGCACCTCCGGGACCGTGAGCGGCAGGTCGACGCGGTGCACTCAGTGATGAACGGGTTCATCGCCCGACGGCTCCAACGGTGGTGTTGGCTGTCAGTTCTCGAGGCCCAGATCGGCGACATTATGCCGCGCGGCTGGATCGACCTCGTCGCCTACCGCGAGGCGGACCGGTCGCTGCTCGTCGAGGAGACGAAGTCGGACATCCCGGACATGGGAGGGCTCCAGCGGAGCGTGTCCTTCTACCAGTCGATGGCGTGGGAGGTGGCGCGCGGCCTCAACTGGAAGCCCACGCGGATCGCCGTTCTGGTCGTCGCGCTCGACTCGGAGACGGTCGCTCGGCGGCTGTCGGAAAACCGGGAGGTGGTGCGGCGGGTCTTCCCAGAACGTGTCGGCGAATTCGCCGCGTGGCTGTCGGACTCTGCGAAGCCCTTCCCGAGGCGCTGGGGGCTCGGGACCTGCGATCCGGCGTCGCGCGAGCGGACCTGGCTGCGTCCGACGACGCTCGGCGCCAGGCGTCGGCCGCCGGCCTACCGGGACTACGCCGAGGCTGCCGCGAGACTCGTCCGCCGCCAGTGACCGGACGCCAAACCGGCGAGCAGGCGCCCCCGGCGAGCAGGCGCCCCCGGCGAGCAGGGCCTTGACGGTGGATGGCTCCTGCTCGACGTCGGGCAGTATCTGCGGATCGACATCCTCAATCGGATGAGATCCGGGCTTCCCGCGCAGGGGCCACTGCCCCAAACTCGGCCATCGGCCAACGGTTCCGCAGGCGCGAGGCGGTTCTGATCCGACTTCGGATGGGCCATGGACCCCCGCGCGAAACGACCCCTTGCATCGTGCTACGCAATCGATTACATTACGTACCGGAGCCGGCCCCGCGGACCACCGGGCGAGGGCCGTCGCGACATCCCTGAGGAGTCCCCGTCGTGAACGTCGCCGTCGACTATCCCAGGCTCCACCTGGGCACCGCCCCCGATTCCTGGGGCGTCTGGATGCCCGGCCTGGACCCGCTCCAGACCCCCTGGCAGCGGTACCTGGACGAGGTCCAGGCGGCCGGCTACAGGTACAGCGAGCTGGGACCGTTCGGCTATCTGCCCACGGACCCCGGGCTCATCCGCGAGGAGTATGCGAAGCGCGGCCTGACCCTCACCGGCGGCACCGTGTTCGTGGCGCTCCACAAGGGGAGAGAGGCGCTCGAGAAGGCCAAGGCGGACTGCGACACGGAGATGGCGGTGATCGGCCCCAACGGCGCGAAGCACCTCGTGATCCTGCCCGAGGGCTACAGCGACCTCGATGGCAACATCACCGGCCCCACCACCCTCACGGACGACGAGTGGGACAGCCTCAACAACGGCATGTCCGAGCTCGGCAAGTACGTGACCGACAAGCACGGCGCGGTGCTCGTGTTCCACACCCACGCCGACAGCCACGTGGGCACGCAGGCGGAGATCGAGCGCTTCCTCGACGGCACGGATCCCGAGACCGTCCAGCTGTGCCTGGACACCGGCCACGTCGCCTACTGCGGCGCCGACAACCTCAAGCTCATCGCGGACTACCCGGACCGGGTGCAGTACGTCCACCTCAAGCAGGTCGACACCGCGATCCGCGCCCGCGTGCGCGAGGAGAAGCTGGGCTTCGCCCCCGCCGTCCGCCTCGGCGCGATGGTGGAGCCACCGCTCGGCGAGCCTGACATGGTGACGCTCCTGGCCGCGCTCGGCGCCCTGGACCGCGACCTCTACTGCATCGTCGAGCAGGACATGTACCCCTGCGACTTCGACGCACCGCTCCCGATCGCCGTCCGGACGCAGCAGTACTTCAAGGGCTGCGGCCTGACCGCCGGCCGACCGCTCGGCTGATCCGCGCCACGCCACGTCACGGCGTCCCACCCCGGCAGGAACAGGAAGGACTTAGGACCCATGACCATCCGGGTCGGCATCATCGGCACCGGCCTCATCGGCGAAGACCACGGCCGCAAGCTCGTCAACGTCATCAACGGCTCCACGGTCGTCGCCGTGACGGACGTCAACCGCGCGCGCGCCGAGGAGGTCGCGGACGTCCTCGGCGGCGCCGCCGTGTTCGACACCGGCCTCGAGCTCATCAAGTCCGACAAGGTCGATGCGGTCCTCGTCACCTCCATCGGCCCCACGCACGCCGAGTACGTGCTCGCCTGCATCGCCGCCGGCAAGCCGGTGATGTGCGAGAAGCCGCTGGCCCCCACCGTCCCCGAGTGCGAGCAGATCCTGGCGGCCGAGACGGCCTTCGGGAAGCGGCTCGTGATCGTGGGCTACATGCGCCGCTACGACGCCGGGTACCGGCAGGTCAAAGGCGCGCTCGAGGCCGGCACGATCGGCGACCCGCTGATCATGCACAACGTCCATCGCAACGCTGCGGTCGGCGAGGCCTACACCAGCTTCATGACGATGACCGACTCGATGATCCACGAGGTCGACACGACCCGCTGGATGCTCGGCGAGGAGATCACCTCGGTCCAGGTCATCCCGCCCAAGCGCACCCCCAAGGCGTTCCCGCACCTCCAGGACCCGCAGTTCGCGGTGTTCGGCACCGCGACCGGGATCCTGTCCACGGTCGAGTTCTTCGCCAACTGCCAGTACGGCTACGACGTGCGCTGCGAGCTCGTGGGCTCGCTGGGGACGGCGTCCATGGTCAACCCGACGCTGGCGTCCACCATCACCGCAGGCACGCTCGCCGAGCACGTTCCCGCCGACTGGCGCGAGCGGTTCGGTACCGCCTACACCGCCGAGCTCCAGGCCTGGATCACGGGCCTGCAGCACGGCGAGTGCGTGGGCCCCAGCGCCTGGGAGGGCTACGCGGCCACCAAGGTGGTCGAGGTCGGGGTCGAGGCCGTGAAGACCGGCCAGCGGATGGACATCGAGTACATCGCGAAGCCCGCCCTGTACCGGTAGCCGGCCCCAGCGCCCCAGGAGGAAACCGGGATGAAGATCGCGCTCGACCCGTACATGTTCCGGACGACGCCCCTCGCGGAGCTGCCCGGGCTCGTCGCCGACCTGGGCTACGAGTACATCGAGCTCTCGCCGCGCGAGGACTTCATCCCGTTCTTCAAGCACCCACGGGTCGATACGGCCGGGATCCGGGCGTTCAAGCGGGCCCTCGACGCGGCGGGGGTCGAGGTCAGCTCGCTCCTGCCGCTGTTCCGCTGGTCCGGCCCGGACGAGGATGAGCGGCAGGCCGCGGTCCGTTACTGGAAGCGATCCATCGAGATCGCCGCCGAGCTGGGCGTCACGCGCATGAACTCGGAGTTCAACGGCCGGCCGGAGAACCCATCCATCTCCGAGGGGCAGTTCTGGAAGTCCCTCGAGGAGCTGCTGCCGGTGTTCGAGCTCCATGGCGTGAACCTCGCGCTGGAGCCGCACCCGGACGACTTCATCGAGGACGGGATCACCGCCGTCAACATGATCCGCGGCATCAACTCGCCCAACGTCTCGTTCCTGTACTGCGCGCCGCACACCTTCCACCAGGGCGGCAACATGCGCGAGATCATGGAGCACGCGGGCGATCTGCTGACCATGGTCCACGTGGCCGACGGCTTCGACCATCGCGCCTCGTCCGGCCTGCGCTACATCACCAACCCGCCGGGCAACGCCGTCCGGGTCCACCAGCACCTGGACATCGGACAGGGTGAGGTCCCGTGGGACACGTTCTTCGGAACGCTGGGTGACCTGCGGTTCGACGGGATCATGACGGTGTGCGTGTTCGCGTGGGAGGACCGGGCGCGAGAATCGAGCCTCCACAACCTCGCCGAGATCAAGCGCCGCACGGCGTCCTGGACCCACCTCGGCTGAACGCCGACCCGACCGCCATCCCGCCATCCCGCCATCCCGCCCTGCCGCGATCCAAGGAGCACCACGCCATGGCCGACCTCGCCGCCCTGACCGCCGCCGTCGAGGCGGGCAACCGCACCGCCGCCGTCGCCGAGACCCAGGCGGCGATCGACGCGGGGGTTGACCCGAAGACCATCCTCGACGCGATGACCGCGGCGATGGACGTGGTGGGCAGGAAGTTCCAGGAGGGGGAGCTCTACGTCCCCGAGATGCTGATCGCCGCCCGGGCGATGAAGGCCGGCACGGAGATCCTCGAGCCGCTCCTCGCCGCCGCGGGTGTGGTCCCCGAGTTCCGGGCCATCGTGGGCACGGTCGAGGGCGACCTCCACGACATCGGCAAGAACCTGGTCGGGATGATGTGGAAGGGCGGCGGCATCGAGGTCATCGACCTCGGCGTCAACGTCGCACCCGCGGCATTCGTCGCGGCCGCGCAGGAGCACGATGCCCACCTGATCGGCGTGTCGGCCCTGCTGACCACCACGATGCCCAACATGCGCGGCGTCGTGGAGGCGGTTCGGGCGGCCAACCTGTCCACCAAGGTCGTGATCGGTGGCGCCCCGATCACCCCGGAGTTCGCGGAGCAGATCGGCGCCGACGGCTACGCGCCCGACGCCGGTTCCGCGGTCGACCTCGCCCGCGGCTTGCTGGCCTGACGCCCGTCCCGATCCCGGACCGACCAACGAGAGAGACACCGATGGACACCACCAGCAACGGGCTTCCGGCGAAGGACGTCGAGGTCGTGCGCCAGCTCGCGGCGCGGGTCGCGGAGCTTGCAGCCCTGCCCGTCCAGCAGGACCGGATCCGGGAGTGGCAGGCGCTCAACGGCCTCCGTCCCGAGCGGCCGATGGCCATGATCGACGAGATCCCGTGGCACGAGCTCGCCGCGGACGTCCCGGGCGGCGACGAGCTCGCGGTCCAGTCGGGCCACCCGTTCACGAGCGGGCTGGAGACCGAGCTCCGCCGAACGCTGTACCGCTGGAACCACATGCGGGTCGACATGGTGATCGAGCCGTATCTCGACGTGAAGAAGGTCATCGACCGCCCGGGTTGGGGTATCCGGATCACCGAGGACACGATCGACCAGGGCGGGGCGATCCAGAGCCACCACTACGCGGACCAGCTGGCCAACCCCGAGGACGTGGAGAAGTTCCGGGTCCTGGAGCCCAGTCTGGACGTGGAGCGGACCGCCGAGCGAGAGGCGTGGGCCCACGAGTGCCTCGACGGGCTGCTCGAGGTCCGCATGCAGGGGCTGACCGGCTTCAACGGCGACGAGCTCGCGTTTCCGCTGTGGGACGACATCGAGCAGTACCGCGGCACGGAGCCGATCCTGTACGACTTCATCGACCGGCCCGAGCACCTCCACGCCATCGCGGACCGTTTCACCGAGGTCCGCCTCGCCGAGCTGGACATCCTCGAGGCCAAGGGGCTGCTGGGCTACGGCAACGACCGGATCCACTGCACCGGCGCCCACACCACGGAGCTGCCGAAGGAAGGCTTCGACCCGGCCAGCCCGCGCACGATCGACACCTGGACCGTCGGCCGCAGCCAGCTGTTCGTGTCGGTCTCGGACGCGGCCTTCGACGAGTTCGTGCCGCCCTACTACGCGCGCTGGTACGCGCGGTTCGGCCTCGGCTACTTCGGCTGCTGCGACCCGCTCCACAACCGGATCGACTCCGTCCGCAAGATCCCGAACGTGCGCAAGATCTCGATGAGCCCCTGGGCGAAGCTGGAGAAGGGCGCGGAGGCCATCGGCTCGGAGTTCGTCTTCAGCCGCAAGCCCAATCCGGCGATGGTGGCGATGGACACGTGGGTCCCGGAGATCGCCGAGAAGGACTTCGCGGACGTGCTGGCGGCGACGCGCGCCAACGGCTGCCCCCTCGAGTTCACCCTCAAGGACATCAGCACCTGCCGCCGGGACCCGAAGCGGCTGTGGGCGTGGGCGGAGATCGCGGAGCGGATGACCCGGGAGTAGGGGATCCGCCGGGAGCCCGGCGACCCGCCGGGAGCCTGCGACCCGGCGGGCGGCAGGCGGGCGCCGGCCGGGCGCGTGCCGGGCGGGTCCGGGGCGTCGGCCGGCGGATCCCGGGCGCGGCCGGGTCTCAGGCCGGGTCCGGGTCCCTGCCGGGCGGTCACGTGGCCATTGAGGGCTGCGAAATCACCAGTGGTGCTATTCCGTCGCACTCCGGCAGCGGCGCGTGTCGGCGGGGGGCCGTTGCGGGCCTGGTGATCACAAGCGGTGATACCGCGCCGGACAGCCCACTCCATCGACACGCATCGCCCGGCGTCGCACGCCTCTGCCCCCGGGATCCACCTCGGGGATAGCACCGCTGGTGATCAGGAGGGGGCCAGGCGGGCTCAGAGGCGGGCTCAGAGGCGGGATCAGGCGGGCCCGAGCGGGGTCCGAAGGATGCCTCGCGGACTCAGGCGGACGTCCGCCCCCCTTGCCGCCCCTCGTCCACCTCGCGAGGTTCCCGGGCCGGGGAGTCGAACTAGGCCAGCACGCGGTCCAGGTAGGCATCGCCGAGCCGGCCGTCGCGGAACGCCGCCCGGTACGCCTCGATCGTCCTGCGGACGCCGTCTCCTACCGGGGTCAAGGGCTGCTCGCCCAGGGCCGCCTCCAGCGGTCTGCCGTCGAACGCGGCGGGGAAGGGGAGGATGCGGTCACCAAGCGTGATCCGGCCGCGGGCGCTCGGCTCCAGCCCGGCGATGACGTCCACGATCTCGGCCACGCCGATGCGCGGCCCGCCGATGCTGAACACGTCGGCACCCGGGCGGTCCGCGCGCGCAGCGGCGATGAAGGCGGCCGCGACGTCCTCCACGAACTGGAACTGGTAGCTCCCGCCGAAGTCGACGTGGTAGGGGCGCCCGCCGGCGGCGGCGATCATCGCCAGCGTGGGCTTCGAGGTGACTCCCTGGTCCCGGCCAGGGCCGTACGCGGAGTGGGGTCGCAGGCCGATGCTGGCGATGCCGCCGGTCTGCCAGTACACGCGCGCCGCCTGCTCGTTGGCCACCTTGAACACGCCGTAGTGCGAGGTGGGGGAGAGCTCGGCGTCCGGGCCAACCACCTCGTCTGCGTAGTGGTCCTTGGGGCCGTAGACCGCCGCGCTGCTCGCATACACGATGCGGCCGATGTCGAGGCGTCGCGCGAGCTCGAAGGCCGTGGCCGTCCCCTGGACGTTGACCCGCGCGCCAGCCACGGGATCCGCGGCACACAGGGGGAGCTGGAGGGCGGCGAGGTGGACGATCGCCGTCACTCCCGAGCGCCGCGCGACCGCCTCGATCACCTCGAGGTCGTTGACGTCCGCCTCCAGAACCTCGACCTCGCCCAGCTCCGCCGCAGACAGGATCAGCTCCAGGCGGTCCCGGCGCCGGCCCGTGCTGACCATCGTGACCGGGGCGCCCTCGCGGACAAGCCCTCGCACGACCCATGAGCCGATGCAGCCCGTACCGCCCGTGATGAGGAACCGCTCGTCCGTCATGTGGTGCCTCCTGACATTCGCGGCCCGGCTGGGAGCCCGCCGCCGCTCGCTCAGGAGACCCTGACGTACGCGATGATCTCCATGCCGGCGTGCAGGGCGCTGAGGGCGGGCTGCAGCGCCTGGTGGACCTCGCTCACGCGCCACGCGACCGCCTGCTCGGCCTCCTCCCAGCGGAAGACCATCTGGTAGCGGTCGGCATGCTCCGCCTCGCGCAGGAGGGAGCACTCGATGAGGCCGGGCATGAGGAGGACCGGCGGCCGGTACTCCTCGCTGAAGAACCGCTCGAACTCGGCCGTCACGTCGGGGTGGACGCTGAAGGTGATGTGCCGCTCGATCACTGTCGTGTCCTCCGGTTCGGGCGCCGCAAGGCTCTATCCGCAAGTGGTCTGACCAGTTGACGACTTTATCAGGTCGGCCTAGCATCCCGTCAATGGCAGCAGCACGACAGGCGAGCACAGCGGTGGTGACCGACGTGCCCGCAGCGTCCACGGCGCCCCTGGACGACGCGGGCCCGGCCTGGCCCCAGTTCGCCGTCGTCAACCGGAGCACCCTGCCCGACGAGATCGCGGCCCGCCTGCTGGACCTCATCCGGGCGGAGAGCCTGCGACCCGGCGACAAGCTCCCGGCCGAGCGCGAGCTGGCGGCCATGATGCACGTCAGCCGCCCGGTCCTCCGGGAGGCCCTCCGGGCGCTCTCGATCATGCACGTGGTCGAGATCCGCCAGGGCGCCGGCACGTACATCACGGCCCTGGAGCCCCAGCAGCTGATCTCGCACCTGGACTTCGTGTTCTCCAAGGATCCCGTCGCCCTGGCCCAGGTGATCGAGACCCGGCGCGTCGTGGAGGTCGGCAACGTCCGGCTCGCTGCCGACCGGATCACGCCGGCACAGGTCGCGCGCCTGGAGGCGCTCCTCGCCGAGCTGCGTGGCGCCGTGGCCGACGCCGACCGGTTCAGCACCCTGGACATCGAGTTCCACGACGCCGTGTGCGAGGCGGCCGGCAACTTTCTCCTCGCCCAGTTCATGCGCATCATCAACACGCTGGGCAAGGTCAGCCGGGAACGCACCGGCGCCACGCGCGCGACGCGCGACCGGGCGCTCGGCGACCACGAGGCGATCATCGCGGCCCTTCGGGCAGCGGATCCCGACGCCGCGGCGCTGGCGATGGTGGCCCACCTCGACCACGTCGAGGCGGCCCTGGGCCGGGCCCGATGAACATCCACGGCAGCCACCGGTTCGAGGCGCCCCGCGAGGCGGTCTTCGCCGCCATCCGGGACCCGCGCGTGCTGATGTCGGTCATCCCGGGCTGCGAGGCGGTGAAGCAGGTCGCGCCCGACCAGTACGACGGGCAGATCACGCTCCGGCTTCCCGGCGCTGTCGGCAGCTACCGGACGCACGTCTCGCTCGTGGACGTCGTCGAGCCCGAGCGGGCGGGCATGGACGGCACGGTCGAGGGCTCGATGGGGACCATCACGGGTCGCGCCGAGTTCGTGCTGCGCGAGGCATCGGACGCGCCGAGCGGCCACGCCGGCACCGACATGGATTACCGGGGTTCGGGCGTCATCGCGGGGCCGCTGGCCCGGCTGGACTCCCGCTTCACCGAGCGGCTCGCCCAATCGCTGATCGACCAGGGCCTGCGAGCCCTGGACGCTCGTCTCGCCATGGAGGGCTCCGAGTGACGGTCTCGCACTACTACCTGCCCGCCTCGGTGCCGGAGGCGCTGGGACTGCTCGCGGAGTACGGCCCGGAGCTGCTGGTGATGGCCGGCGGTACGGTCGCCATGCCGCTCATCAACGAGGGCATCTCGCTGCCCCGCCGGGTCATGGGTCTGCGTCGGGCCGGCCTCGACCGGATCGAGCGTGTCGGCGATGAGCTCCACATCGGGGCCACCACCACCCTGACCCGCCTGGCCGAGCAGGACGACGTCCCGCTGCTGCGCCGGGCCGCGAGCCGGACGGCGAGCTGGTCCATCCGGAACATGGCCACGGTCGGCGGCAACCTGTTCACCCCGCCACCCGGCGGGGACATCGCAGCGGCGCTCCTGGCGCTGGACGCCCGCGTCGTGGTCACGGGGCCGGCCGGGCAGAGGACCCTGCCGCTGGCCGATCTCTGGACGGGCTTCCTGACGACGAGCCTGGCCAGCGACGAGCTGGTCACCTCGATCGTGGTCCCGCTGGAGGCCGGCCGCACGGCGTTCGCCAAGTTCGGGCGCAGGGCGGCGAACACGCCCTCGATCGTGACGGTCGCTGTGCACGTCGCGATGGACGGTGACACCGTGACGGGAGCCCGGATCGCGCTCGGGGCCGCCGGCCCGCACCCGCTCCGGATGACCCGGGCAGAGGCCGCCATCACGTGCACGCACCTCGACGAGGCCGCCATCGCGGCGGCGGCGACCGCGGCGATCGAGGACTGCGACCCGATCACCGATGCCGTCGCCAGCGAGTGGTACCGACGGAGGATGGTCGGCGTGTTCGTCCGGCGCGCCCTCTCGGAGCTGGGCGTGTCCACGGCCGGAAGGGAGGCATAGCATGGCCTCGGTCATCGTCGGCTTCGAGCTGTCGGGGCAGGACGTGGAGGTGATGGTCGCGCCGATGACCACCCTCCAGTCGGCGCTCCGCGACCAGCTGGGCCACACCTCGGTCAAGGAGGGCTGCCGGCAGGGCGGCTGCGGCAGCTGCACCGTCCTGGTGGACGGCGAGCCCATGGTGAGCTGCCTGCTCCCCGTCGAGGACGTGGCGGGCCGCCGGGTCACGACGCTCGAGGGGCTCACCCCGGCCGAGGGCCTCCATCCCATCCAGCGGGCGTTCCTCGACGCGAACGGCTTCCAGTGCGGCTACTGCACGCCGGGCATGGAGATGGTCACCAAGGCGCTCCTGGACCACAATCCGGCGCCGAGCCGCGAGGAGATCGTGGACGCGCTCTCGGGCAACGTGTGCCGGTGCACGGGCTACGGCTCGATCATCGGGGCGATCGAGGCGGCCGCGGCCGCCGGGCAGGAGGCGGGACGATGACGGGCGATCTCCACGTCGTCGGCGAGTCCGTCGAGCGCAGCGACGGCGTCGGCTTCGTCACCGGGCGCGCGCGGTTCAGCGGCGACCTGACCTTCCCGCGAATGCTCCATCTCAGGATGGTCCGCAGCCCCCTGCACCACGCCCGGATCCGGGGCGTGGACCTGTCCGAGGCGGAGCGGGTCCCGGGCTTCGTGCGCGCGCTCACCCACGACGACGTGCCGCACAACGTCTACACGATCCTCGGGCTGATCGGCGTGGAGCCCGAGGAGGAGTTCGTCCTCCCGGTGGACCGCGTCCGGTACAAGGGCGAACCGATCGTGGCGATCCTGGCCGAGACCGAGGCCGCCGCGAACGAGGCCGTCGCGCGGGTCCGGCTCGACCTCGAGGAGCTGCCGGCGGTCTTCGACATGGACGAGGCGCTCGCCCCGGGCGCCCCGATCGTGACCCACTGGGGCAACAACACGTTCATGTACGAGGGCGACACCAGGCGCAAGGTCCGCTACGGCGACGTGGAGGCGGGCTTCGCGCAGGCCGACCACGTCGTCGAGGGCGAGTACCGGACGAGCCCCATCGAGCACGCGCCGCTCGAGACGACCGGCTGCATCGCGGTCCCCGAGGCCAACGGGCGGTTCACCGTCTACACCAACACCCAGGCGCTCTACTTCAGCCTCGACAACACGTCGATCATCCTCCAGGTCGCAGCCAACCGGCTCCGGTTCATCGGCGGCATGGTTGGCGGCGGGTTCGGCGGCAAGGTTGACGTCATCGTGGAGCCGCTCGCGACGCTGGGCGCGATGAAGACCGGCCGGCCCGTGCGCTACGTCTACAACCGCTCCGAGGAGATGCAGGTCAGCTCTACGCGCAGCCCCGAGATCATCCGGATCAAGGACGGCGTGATGGCCGACGGGACGCTCGTCGCGCGCAAGGTCACCGGGTACATGGACTGCGGCGCCTACAGCCGCCAGACGCCGTACGCGGTCACCAAGTTCGCCGCGAACGCGGCCGGACCCTACCGGATCCCCAACGTCTGGATCGACGGCTACTGCATCTACACCAACCGCACGCCGACGTCGGCGATGCGCGGCTTCGGCGTCACGATGGGCAGCTTCGCGGTCGAGGTCCAGATGGACAAGATCGCGGAGCGGGTCGGCCTGGACCCGTGGACCGTCCGCTTCCGCAACGCGCATCACAACGGGGACATCAAGCCCCATCGCAAGGCCACGGCGGACGCGACGCTGATCGAGACGATGCAGGCGGCCGCGGCGCTGGTGGGTCACGACCTGGCGCCCGAGCTCCGGGCCATGACGTCCGCGCCACGCGCCGGCACGTCCACGCCAGGCGCCGGGCAGGAAGGAGGGCGCTGACCATGGCGAAGCTGCGCGGCACCGGCATGGCGGCCGTCAACTACCCCACCGGCATGAACCTCGGCGGCGATCCCACCCAGGCGCTCGTCCACGCCACCACGAGCGGCTCGTTCAACGTGTCCCTCTCGTCGGTGGACCTTGGCCAGGGCCTCAAGACCGTCGTGGCGCAGATCGCGGCCGAGACGCTCGGCGTGGGCTACGACCAGATCGTGATCGACACCGCCGACACCGACACGGGGCCGCACTGCATGGGTACCTTCGCGAGCCGCGGGACCCACCGGGTCGGGAACGCGGTCAAGGCCGCGGCCATCGAGGCACGCGAGGCGTTCCTCCAGCTTGCGTCCGAGGAGCTGGAGGTCGCCGTGAGCGACCTCGTGCTCGACGGCGAGGGCGGGATCCTTGTCGCCGGGTCGCCCACGAAGCGGCTCGACATCGCGGACCTCGCGTCGCGGGCCCAGTTCCAGTACGGCCGCACGATCGCGGGTCGCGGCGCGTACATGAAGCCCAGGAGCGTGGTCGACCCGGAGACCGGCGCCATGGACCCGGACTCCACGCAGGCCTACGCCTGCACGGTCGCCGAGGTGGAGGTCGACACCGAGACCGGAGAGGTCGCGGTGCTCAGCATCCGCAGCGCCTACGAGGTAGGTCGCCAGGTGAACCCGGCGCTGGTCCAGGGCCAGATCAGCGGCGGTGCCTGGATGGGCATGTCGCACGCGCTGTACGAGACGACGGAGCCGTACTACCCGGCCCGGGACCACAGCCCCAAGGACTTCGCGGAGTACCTGATGCCCGGTCCCGCGGAGCTCCCCGTCATCGACAGCGTCGTCCTCGAGGTGCCGTCGGCCAACGGGCCCTACGGCGCCAAGGGCGTCGGCGAGATGACCGCAAACTCGCCGATCCCGGCCATCGTCAACGCCATCTACCACGCCTGCGGGGTCCGGGTCGACCAGCCTGCCGGTCACGCCCGAGAAGATCCTGCGTGGGCTCGACGAGCTCGACGCCCTCGCGCGGCGCAGCCACACCGGAGGGACCAGCATGAGCCAGATCACGACCTGGGACGAGTTCCCGACCGTCGAGTACGTCAAGGGCGTCTTGCGCCAGACCGTGTCCGGCGAGAAGGTCATGGTCACGCGCATCGTCTACCAGGGCGGCGTGATCATCCCGGAGCACAGCCACGAGGCCGAGCAGATCATGCTCGTCGTATCCGGCCGGCTGTGGTCGAAGGTCGCCGACGAGGCGAAGGAGGTCGGCCCGGGCTCGATCCTCATCATCCCGTCCAACTGGGTCCACGCCTTCCGCCAGCTGGGCGACGAGGACGTCGTGTTCTACGAGGCCTTCGCGCCGATCCGCCTGGAGTACCTGGTGGGCTTCAAGGGACCGGATCCGTCCCTCGCGATGATGCACAAGCGGTTCGACGAGACCGACGAGTCGGACCGGAAGGTCTGACGGGCGATGACGTCGCCGGCCAATTCCACCCCGCCCGTGCCGCTCCAGGTCCGGGCCGCAGGGTCCGCGCGCTGGGACCTCGTCGCCCTCGGCGAGGTCATGCTGCGCCTGGACCCGGGCGAGGGCCGCATCGCCACGACGCGCACGTTCACGGCGTGGGAGGGCGGCGGCGAGTACAACGTCGCCCGGGGCCTCGCGCGCTGCTTCGGGATGCGGACGGCGGTGGTCACGGCCTTCGCCGACAACGCGGTCGGCCGGCTGATCGAGGACCTCATCCGGCAGGGTGGGGTGGACCAGTCCCTCGTCCGCTGGGTCCCGTTCGACGGCATCGGCCGCACCGTCCGCAACGGGCTCAACTTCACGGAGCGCGGGTTCGGCGTCCGGGCCGCGCTTGGGGTGTCGGACCGGGGGCACACGGCGGCCTCGCAGCTGCGGCCGGGTGACGTGGACTGGGACGCGGTCTTCGGGCCGGCACCCGGGGCCGGCTCTGGCGGTGGAGCCCGCTGGTTCCATACCGGCGGGATCTTCGCCGGCCTGTCGGACACGACGGCGGGAGTCGCCCGGGAGGCGATGGAGGCCGCCCGTCGTCACGGGACGGTCGTGTCGTACGACCTCAACTACCGCCCCTCGCTGTGGGCGGGCACCGGTGGTGTGGCGCGCGCCCGCGAGGTCAACCGCGAGCTCGTGGGTCTCGTGGACGTGCTCCTGGGCAACGAGGAGGACTTCACCGCCGCCCTCGGCTTCGAGGTGGGAAGGCCTGGATCCCGGGCTCTCGGCGCTGGACCCGGCCAACTTCGGGCGCATGATCGAGCTGGTCGTCGCGGCGTTCCCGAGTCTGCGCGTCGTCGCAACGACCCTGCGCCACGCGAGGACCGCTACCCGCAACGACTGGGGCGCGGTCTGCTGGGTCGATGGGGTCCTGTACGAAGCCCGGCGCCGCGATGACCTCGAGATCCTCGACCGCGTCGGGGGAGGGGACTCCTTCGCCTCGGGCCTGATCTTCGGCTTTCTCGAGGGCATGGGCCCGCAGGCGGCCGTCGAGTATGGTGCTGCGCACGGTGCCCTTGCGATGACCACGCCGGGCGACACGTCGATGGCGACGCGGGCCGAGGTGGAGCAGGTCATGCGCGGCGGCGGCGCGCGAATCAGCCGCTGAGGCCAGCTCCGGACTGTACGCCCGCGCGCGGCGCCCGCGCCCGAGCCCACCTTCGGACCCCTCCCAGGTCTCAGGGGCTGGTGACGTCGGCGGCCGCGAGGGTCTCGGACTTCGTCTTGGGCGGGACGAGCGACGCCGCGGCGATCCCACCGAGCACCAGCGCGAAGCCCGCGATGTCGATGGGGCCAAGCGATTCGCCCAGGATCAGCGCGCCGGCGATGAGGCCCACCACCGGGGTCGCAAGGAAGCCCATCGCGGAGGTCAGCGGACCCAGCGAGCGCGTGATCGACTGGCTCGCCCAGTTGGCGAACGCCGTCGCCAGCGGCCCGCTGTAGAGGAGGATCAGGATCGTGGGGAGCCCCCAGATGATCTTGCCGTCCGGTTCCAGGATCAGCGCGGCTAACGCCACCGGGATCAGCGCGGCGAGGAGCATCCACGGCTGGAGGTCCAGCGGGCGCGACAGCCAGGTGTGCCGCCGGATGTGGATCGTGACGCCGGCCCAGAGGACGGCGTTGAAGGTCAGCGCGAGCGTCCCTGCGACCTCCGCGGGGATGCTCCAGTCGATCACCGTTGGGTTGACGAGGACCAGAACGCCGGTCAAACCGAGGACGAGGCCGATCATCTCGTTGCGGCGGGGCGTCGTCCGGAAGAACAGCCACATGAGGACCGCGACCCAGAGCGGCATCGCGTACAGGAGCACCGAGGAGCGGCCGGCGGGCACGGCCTGGAGGGCCAGGTTCATGATCAGGACGCCGGCCCCGATCTGGAGGATGCCCACCGACAGGACGATCGACACGTCGGAACGCGGCGGCCGCCGGATCCGTCCCTGGAGACCCAGGATCGCGATCATGGTGAGCAGGCCCGAGATCAGCCGGAGCGCCGCGTACTGGAGCGGTGGCATGTAGTCCAGGCCCTGCTTGACCACCGCCCAGTGCACGCCCCACACGAGCGACAGCAGGACGAGGAGGGTGAGCGCGGCCTTCCGGCTGTGGACGGCGGAGGGCGTCACGGGGCTCGGGGCGGGACTGGGGGTCACGCCCGAAGGGTACCGCCGGGGACGAGGCTGGACGAGGCCGTCACACGGCCGGACGAGGCCTGCCCTCGGACGGCGACGTCGTCAGCGGCCGGGCGACGGCGGGGGTCCGGGCGGTGGGCTGGGCGGCTTGTTCACCAGCGAGCCGAGGTCCGCGTCCACGTCCGACGGCACGATGGGCACGATCCAGACCTGGGTGGTCGAGTCGTCGACGGGGTGGGGGGCGCGGTGCTCGGGCTCGCGCCCGATGAACGGGACGGGTCGCTGGTGGGCCTCCGCCACGGCCACGGTGGCCGCCGCGGCGCGGGCCTCGGCGCGCCGCAGGGACGCCTGGTGCGCTCGTCGTACGAGGATCAGGGCCAGGACCGCCAGCAGCACGAGTGCCGCCGAGCCGCCGGCCACCATCCGCTGCTGGCCGGTCGCCCGCAGACCGGCGACCGTCGCCCGGATGTCCGCTGTGATCCGCGCCACCTCATCACCGTCACCGGCCCGGACCGCCGGGATGGCTGCGTCCACGCTGGGAACCTGCGTCCCGAACAGACCCACCTGCTGGGCGATGTCCAGCGGCGAGTCCAGCATCGCCTGCGCGCCCGCGACGTCCCGTGCGGCGCTCAGCTGGCGGTCGGCGAGGTCAGCAGCCGCGTCCAGCTCGGCAACGGTGGTAGCACTGGCCCACGCCTCCGCGGCGGGCCCGTGGCGCGCATCGATCCCCGCCAGCGTCGCGTCCGTCTCGCCGGTCAGCTCCCAGGTCCGTCGCGCGGCCTCCACGGCCGCCAGCGCGTCGCGGAAGTGCCATGCCGAGAGTGGCGCCCGGACGGCAACGGGGACCGCCCACCCGTCCGCGGTCGCCACCAGCTCGTGGTACGCCTGCCGTGTCGCTGCGCGCTCGTCGAACAGGGCCTGGTTTCCGGCGACGCCGTACTCCAGCAGCAGACTCGACGCCAGGGTCGCGTCCGCGCCCGCGGGCGCGAGGGCCAGCTCGTCGACCGCGTCCAGCCAGTCCCTCCAGGTCGCGACCCGCGTCGCCCGGTCCGCCTTGGGATCCGCCGCATACGGGTCGCGCCGCTCCAGGAGCGCGGACACGGCCGCGGTCATGCCCTCGTCGCCTGCTGCGTTTGCCACCGCGGTCACGACCCAGCAGGCGGCCGCGTACTGCGCCGCCACGGCATCCCGCTCCTCCTGCGACGAGCGAGGCGCCAGGTAGCGCCACTCGGTGAGGCGCACGCTCCCGGCCGAGGCCTCGGGCCGGGTACAGCTCGCTGACTCGCCGCTCACCGCGCGACCCGCCCACTCGGCGAGGCCCTCGCTGAGCCAGGTCTCCTTGATCGACGTGCGGTTGAACCAGACGTGGGCCAGCTCGTGCTCCACCAGCGCAGGCTGCCCGTAGTCCTCGCCCACGGTGACCGTCCCGGTCTTGGCGTCGTAGAACCCGGCGTACTCCGCGCCGGTGGCGGCCTCCTGGACGCTCAGCCTCGCCTCGCCGTCCATGCTCGTGCCGGTCAGCCGTTCGAGCAGCGGCAGGCTGGACACGATGTCCGCGCGCACGCCCTTCGCCCAGGCGGGATCCTCCGGCCAGGAGTGCAGGCTGATCTCTCGGCCGTCGTGCGCGGCGAGCGTGTCCGTCTTGTAGCCGGATCGGTTGGTGCCCGTGAAGCATGCGAACCAGCCCTCGGGGTTCGTGATCCTTCCGCTCGAGAGCACGCGCTCCTTGCCCACGACCTTCGCCTTGAGCTTCTCACCGCTGGGGGTCACGCTGAAGCCCTTGGGGAGGCGGACCGTGACCGTGCTGCTGTCCGTGCCGTTCGCGATGGCGCAGAAGCTGGCGAAGGCCTTCATCGTGCGGGTCGCCGTGGGGCTCCGCGGCTTGCCACCCTTCACCGTGTACGTCAGCTTCACGGTGCGTGACTCGCCGAAGTAGAGCTTCGGAAAGGTCACGGTGACGGCACGGTAGGCCGCGCCGGGTGCCCCGTTCTCCACCGCGAGCCGTTTCCCCCCGGACATCGCCTTGATGGCCTTGGCCTCGTTCTCGACCAACGCCGACGTGGTCGTGAGGTAGTAGCGGGTGGTCCTGTAACAGGTGGAGGGGTAGGGGATCGGGAACCAGCCCTCCGTGTACTCGATGCAGGAGTATGGCTCTTGGGTGTCCGGCGTCCGGTTCGTGACCTTGAGCGTGACCGTGACCTGGAGTCGCCCGTTGGCCGGGTCCAGCCGGTAGACGGAGGCCGCGGTCTGGCGGTAGCCCTCGTCGGCCGCCGCGTACGGCGGAGCCGCAGCCAGCAGCCCGAGGGCCGTGACGAGGGCGAGCGCGAGAGTGGAGACGAGCCGGCGCATGTCCGGCACATGGTGCACCGAGGCTGCGGCTGGATGCCAATGTCCATCCGGCCCGCTGCGGCCTCCGGCGGTACCGGGCGGCCCCGACGGTATCTGGTGCCCGCGGCGTCAGGGTGGGACGGGGTCGGTGAGGCCCAGCACGAAGCGGAGCGATGCGTCCACGCGGGCGAGCGCCTCGGGGTTGAGGCGTCCCAGCTTCGGCCCAAGCAGCTCGACCGGGCGGGTGTAGATCTGGTCGACCTTGACCCAGCCATCACGATCCAGCCCGCTCTCGCGACGAGTGACCCAGGCGAGGTACGGCGGACTGGGTTCGGGTCGGCGGCCACCGCGGGTGGACATCGGGCACACGAGCACCGTGGACGAACGCGCCATCCGCTCCGTCTGCACCACCACGGCCGGGTGGGGTCCCTGGATGGTCGCCCCGCCGATGTCCTCGAAGGCAACGAGGTGGATGTCGCCTCGGCGTCCCCGCGTGAGTGCTGGGGCTCGACCGATGCCTACCATTCCAGCTCGGCCACCAGGCGGGCATGCACGGGCGCCGTCGCGCGGGCCCAGGCCAGGTTCTCCTCCCGATCCTCCTCCAGCGCCTGGTCGATGCGGGCCTGCTCAACTTCGTCCAGGAGTCTGCGCAGGCTCGCGGCGATCACGCCGCTCACGCTGACGCCGGTGGACTCGGAGACTGGCGCAGGCGCTCCGGCACTGGCCCGCGCCACCATCGCAGCCCAGACTCCGCGCCGAGGGGCGAATCCCTCCAACACCTGCCCGCGCCCCGGCATCTACTGGATATGGAAGGGCTCGCGCGGGACGCCGCGATGGCAACCTCGATCGTGCAGCTGGCGGCGGCCGGGGACACGGTGGCGTTCGCCCGGATCGTGGCCGCCTACCACGCCGACATGATCCGCGTCGCCTACGTCGTGTCCGGCGGCGACCAGGATGTCGCCGATGACGCCGCGCAGGCGGCCTGGTCCATCGCCTGGCAGAAGCTGGACTCCCTGCGAGACCCGGACCGCCTCAAGCCGTGGCTCGTCGCGGTGGCCGCCAACGAGGCGCGGCAGCTCTGCCGCAGGGAGCGGTCCCGGTCGCTGGTCCACCTCGATGTTGGCCTGCCGGACCTCGGCGTCGTGGACCCGGACGAGCCCGACCCAGCCGACCGCGCCGACGTCCTCGACCTCGACGACGCCCTGCAGCACCTTGCGCCCCAAGAGCGTGCACTCCTCGCCCTTCGCTACGAGGCCGGCCTGGACTCGTCGGAGATCGGCTCGCTCATGGGCCGACCCTCCGCGACCATCCGCTGGCGGCTGGCCCGACTGGTGACCAAGCTTCGGAAGGAGCTCTCCGATGCCTGAGCTCGATGCCCTTCGACGCCCGCCTCGAGGCCGCCGTCCACCTGTTCGCGGACCGTGCGCAGACGAGCGTTGACGCCGCCGCGACGGCTGAGCGGGCGATGGGCCAGCGGCACCACGGCCCGCTCGCGTGGCTGGGCATCGCGGTGCCCGTGCCGGTGTCGATCCTTGTCGTCCTGGCGCTCCTCGTGCTGGCCCTGGTGGTCTCGCTCGGGATCGGTGCCCCGAGGCGCGGCCAGGACGCCGCCCTGCCGGTCGTCGCCGTGTCGCCGGCTGCGGCGTCGCCCCCGGCTGCTACGTCCGATCTCGCCGCGACGGCCAGGGCGATGAGGTCGTCGGTGGAGGGGCCACCCTCACGCTGACCACGCCCTACATGGAGACGCGCGCCGGGGCCACCACACAGCTGCGCGACGGGGTGATCACGGTCACGACACGGATGTCCGACCCGCGTGTCAGCGGGACGGGCACGTGGCGCGTCAGTGCCGACCTGTACCCGACCACCGGCCCCCGATGGGGGACGTACCGCCTCGAGAACGCGGCCGGTGCCTGGGACGGCACCTGCTCCGGTGCGGCATGGGACACGGGCAGCGGCGGTGCCTGGTCCTGCCGGCTGACCGGCAGTGGCGCCTACGACGGCTACAGCTATCTCTTCTCGGCGACAACGAGCGATCAGGGCATCGACGACGTCCGCGGCGTCATCGTTCCCGGCCCGCTCCCGTCGCCCTAGTCCTGGAGGAAGACGACATGCGAATCTCGACTCGCGCAACGCTGAGCCTCGCGCTTGCAGGTGTGCTTGTTGCGGCCTGCAGCGGAGCGGCGGCACCCCGGGCCCCCGCGGCCGATCAGGCGGCAGCGCTCGAGGCCGCGACACCCGCACCCACGCCGAAGGAGATCACCCCGCCGCCGGCCAGCCCGACGCCCACCCCGATGCCCACGACCGACGGCCAGGGCGCGGAGATCGTCCGGGGGCTGGAAGTCTTGGCGGGACGCTCGAGGACTACAAGATCACCAAGGTCGGTGACGTCGCGCAGTATCGCGGCGGTGTGCTTTCGTTCACAGACAAGATGAACGACCCCCGCGTTGACGGGACCGTGACGTTCCCATTCAGCGCCGACGCCTACGACTCGGCCGCGTCCGAGTGGGGGGCGATGACGGTCGAGAACAAGGACGGCTCATGGGAAGGTCCCTGCACGGGTGCAGCCTGGGCGGTGGGCGACGGCTTCGCCTGGTCCTGCTGGCTCACCGGCAGCGGCGCCTACGACGGCTACACCTACTACAAGCAGTCGACCAAGGAGTCGACGGAGCAGTTCGCAGGATCATCGGGGTCGTCTACCCGGGCGAGCCCCCCAAGGATCGGTGACGCTCACCGGATGATCGCCGCCGCTCAACGACATGCAACGGCCCCGGAGGGTGCGCCCCCGGGGCCGTTTCGCTGTTTCGGCTGACGCCGCCAGCCAGACCCCTACGGGATCAGGAACGTCACCTGGACCGTGATCACCACGTCGGTGGTGCCGGGCAGGACCGGCGTCTCGGCGGCGGCGCGGTCGGCGGAGGGCGCGGCACCGGCCATGTTCTCGTAGTAGATCGGGGTCGAAACGGACTCGGACACGCTCGCGACGCCCGAGATCCGGACGCCCAGCCCGCTGGCCAGCGCGTCGGCCTTGGCCTTCGCGTCCACGACGGCGGCCTCGCGGGCCTTGGACTCGGCGGCAGGCCGGTCGGCCACGTCGAAGCTGATCCCCTCGACCGAGGTGGCACCGGCGGCGACGCTGTCGTCGAGCACGTCCGAGAGCTTGTCCAGGTCGCGGACCGTCACCGTGACGATGTTCTGGAGCTGGTAGCCGCGGATCTTGGGGGCCTGGTTGTTGGGGTAGTTGTAGACGGGGCTCAGCGACACGTTGGCGGTCGCGATGTCCTTGTCGGCGATGCCGAGCTTCTTGATCGCGGCGACCACGCGGGTCATCGACTCCGCGGCGGCCGCCCGGGCGGCCTTGGCCGTGTCGCGCTCGACGATGACGCCGAGGCGGACCGTGGCGAGGTCCGGGACCACCACGACCTTGCCCGAGCCGGCGACCGAGATGGTGTGCTCCGGCGGCTGGTCCGTGGCCCCGTTGACGGGCTGGTAGGGCTGCGGGGCCAGCGCCCCGGCGAGGACGGGGCCGGCGACAAGCCCCACGAGCAGGGCGCCCACCCCGACGACGATCGCCAGGCGGGTGGGCGTGAGGGAGGTGGAACCGGTGCTGGTCATGGCGTTGGGCCTCTCGTCTCGGGTGGACCGGCATGACGTCTGCCGGGTCCACGTCGCCCTGACGCCGCTACGGCCCATCTGGTTGCACGAGCGTTGCGGGGGGCTGCAGTGCACCCGAAGTCGGCCCGCACGGCACTTGGCCGTGCACGGAGGCGGGCGAGATGATCACGTCACGGTCTTCGCCTGGACCGAGGGGTGCAACATGAACACGAATACGACGATGCAAGATCAAGTCCGGGGGACACGGCTGCGGCGACGGGGGCCATGGCAGCGCATGGGGGTCATCGTCGTCTGCATCGACCTCCTGATCGTGGGCATGGTCGCCGCCAACCTCGGCGGGGGATCCGGCCGGGGGATCGCATTTGCCGTTGGCGGCAGCGACGTCGACCCGGTGGCCTACCTCGGGTCCACGTTCGACCACAGCGGCTGCCAGAGCGCTGCGCTGAGCATCGGCAAGGGCGAGTTCGTGGTCTGCGAGGACTGGACCGCCATCACCAACGGCGACAGCACGGCGAAGGTCGTCTCGCTGTACGCGGCCGGCAACCCGGTGATCGACGAGTACACGCGGCCCCCTGCCGCAGTCCCTCCACTGGGGGCAGACGATCACGGAGGTCGACGGACTCGCTCGGGAAGCCTCGCCGGATCACGGACATGTACGGGACGCCCGACGCTCATCTACATGTACCGCGGCGAGAAGTACGGTTCCCTGGAGCTGCAGTTCAACGAGCAGGACGAGCTCTTCCGCATCAACGCCTGCCTGACCCACTGAGGCACCGCCGCCACGGGGGCACCGCGGGCGTGATCGTGCCGGACGGCGCCTTCCGACAGTACGGACGGACCGGCCCCCGCAGCACGACGCTCTGCTAGCGTCCCCACGAGGGCCCGGGGGTCAGGAGGCACCGTTTGGGGGAACTTGGCGAGCGCGCGGAGCGCGAGGTCGAGGCGCGGATCCGTGCGGCCCTGCCCGATGGGGCCCGCTGCTTCGCCAACGTCCGCTGGCTGGCGCCCACGAGTGACGGCGGAGCGGCCCGGAACGGCGAGATCGACCTGCTGCTCGTCCTGCCCCGCCTCGGCATCCTGGTCGTCGAAACCAAGGGTGGACTCATCGCCCGAACCCGGTCCGGACTGTGGTTCGCGGGCGAGCGACAGCTGAAGCCGACCCCGTTCGAGCAGGCGGAGACCTCGTGTCGCGCGATGGCGCACAAGATCGAGGCGGATCCGAGGTGGCTTGCGGGCGTGCTGGCGGTCCACCACGCGGTCGCCTTTCCGGACACGGACCGTGTGAGCCTCGGGCCGGGCGGACGCGCGCTTGGCCCGGACGCCCCGTCCGAGTTGATCCTGGACCGGTCCGACTTCGCGACCGACGAGGCGGCGGCCGCCGCGCTCGAACGCGTGACCCGCTACTGGGCAGGTGTCGGCGCCCGCGACCGAGCGCTCACGGAGCACCAGGTCGAGGTGATCTCCGACGTCATCGAGCCCGAGGTGACCCTGCGCGCCCTGCTCCGAAGCGACATCGAGGAGGGCGAGCGGGAGCTCCGGGCCCCCACCCAGATGCAGCTCAGCGTCCTGCGCACGCTCCAGGGCAAGCCGCGCGCGTCCATCCTGGGCTGCGCGGGTGCCGGCAAGAGCCTGCTGGCGATCGAGAAGGCGCGGCGCCTGGCCGCGGA
>CAWDHT010000020.1:0-89849 GCA_963802165.1 uncultured Chloroflexia bacterium
TGGCGGACGTTCCACTACGCGACGTTCCTGGTGTTCGTGGGCGTGACCGTCCACGGCATCGCGGCCGGTTCCGACAGCAACGCGCCGTGGGCCGAGGCGATCTACCTGGGCGTCGGCCGCCCGGTGCTATTCCTGTTCGCGTACCGGATCGCGATGTCGGTGGCGGCTCGTGCCGCGGCGCGAGCCAACGGCTCCGGTGACAGGTTGACCGTCAGGTCGTAGTGCGGGCCACGTGCTCTCCGAAGAACGCGAGCACCCGGGCCCAGGCGTCGGTCGACGCGGCCTCGTCGAACCCGGCGTGCATCGGCATCCGGGGCCCGATCGCGCCCATGACGCCCGAGTGCTGGCTCATGAATGAGTGCCCGGCGTCCGGGTAGGTCTTGACGTCGTTCGGGATGCCGGCGGCGTCGAGGGCCGCCTCCAGCAGCGTGCCGTTGGCGCCGAACGACGCGTCCCGGCCGCCGTAGGACGCGACGGTGGGGCAGAGGTCGGGGATGATCGACTCGTCCGCGGGCAGGGCGCCGTAGAACGGGGCGATGGCGCGCAGGTCGCGCCCGCCGCGCGCCGCGTACAGCATCGCGAAGCCGCCGCCGGCGCAGAACCCCGCCATCCCGATCCGCTCCGGGTCGACGAACGGCTGCTTCGCCAGCCAGTCCTGGAACGCGGCCATCTCGCGGTAGGGCCGGCCGGTCCCGGCCTTGCCCAGCCCCTGGAAGAACCGTGCGATGCACAGCGGCTTCCAGCCGGCGCCGAGCAGGTCTGGCGCCAGCGCCACGTACCCGTGGTCCGCGAACACCGTCGCGATCCTCCGGATGTCGTCGTTGAGGCCCATCATCTCGTGCACGACGAGGACCGCCGGTCTGGCTTCCGCGAGATCGCCGTCGGGGCGGGCGAGGAAGGCGGGCAGGCGGCGGCCGGTGGTCGTGGTCCGAAAGGCGATGTCGCGTGCGTCGGGCATCCGCGGAGGGTAGCCGTCCGCGCGAGCGCCGTCGTGAACGCCGTCGTGAGCTGTCGCCCGAGAGCGCGGCCGGGGTCAGGCAGACGCCGGGACCCGCCGCCAGCGCACCCCGAGGCGGACGACCTCCTGGGGCGCAGTGCCGGCCTCCCCGGCCAGCTCGACCACCGGCTCGACGCCGGCCTCGTCCGAGAGCACGATCGATTGCTCGCCGACGACGGCACGCCACCCATGGTCGAACGTCAGCCCCAGGACCGCGCGGTACTCCCTGCGACCTGCTCGCGGTCTGCCCCCGGGATCTCCAGGGCAGTCAGCCGAACCCGGCCGCCACCCGGGTGCCGGAACGCCGCCCGTGCAGCGCGGGCCTCGTCGCCCCACTCCGCTCCGACCGTCTCGTGCTCGATGAGGAACGGCGGACGCTCGGGCCCCAGCTCCGGGAATGAGCAGACCCAGCGCACGACCTCGCCGTCCGGGCGGACGCGGGACCCGGTGACCGGCTCGCCGATGGGCGATCCGGCGGTCCGCAGGCGCTCCACGTCGCGCGCCACGTCTCCGGTCGCCAGGGCGTACGTTGCCAGCCCGTCGCCGCGCGCTTCCAGCTGCGCCAGCGCCGCATTGCCCACGGCGAAGGACGAGGACGAGCGCACGAGCGCCGCATCGAACACCCCGATCAGCTCGATGTACGTGTCGCCCAGGAACACCAGCCTGTTGTAGGTGCCCATCGCCTCGTGGCGCCCGCCGCCCGTGACCGCGAGCCCGAGATCCCGCTCAAGGAGGTCCGCGGCGGCCTCCACCGAGCGCGCCGCGATGACGAGGTGGTCGATCCCGAGCAGCACCGGCGTCAGCCGCCCGAGATTGCCGGCGTGGCTCCGGCCACCTCGTCCCGTCGGTCGACCGCGAGCCGCCCGCCCTTCATGACCGCCACCGGGGCCTCGAGCAGGCGCACGTCCTCCAGCGGGTTGCCTTCCACCGCCACCAGGTCGCGAACCGCCCGGGCCGCAGGGTCCCCACCCGGTCCGCCCAACCCAGGCACTCCGCCGCCACCGTCGTGGCAGAGCGGATCGCCGCCAACGGCGCCATCCCGAGGCGCACGTACGTGTCGAACTGCTTCGCGACGAGCTCGTGCGGGTACACGCCACTGTCGGTGGAGTAGGTGATCCGCACACCCGCGTCCACGGCCCAGCGGAAGGCGGCGATCCCCGTCTCCATCGTCTCGCGCAGCTTGCGCATCGTGTCGAGGGGCCAGCCGACGGCGTTGCCCTCCGAGAGCGCCCACTCGCCGTCGAACAGGTCCACGCCCAGGTAGGTGCCGGAGTCCGCGAGCAACGTCACCGTGTCCCGGTCCAGCATCGAGCCGTGCTCCACGGAGCGGGCCCCGGCGCGGATCGCGCGCCGCGCGCCCTCGGCGCCGTGCGCGTGGACGGCCACGAAGCGGTCGTAGTGCGCGGCCTCCTTGACCGCCGCCCGGATCTCCTTCTCGGACAGCTCCGGGGCGCCGGGGACGCCGCCGCGTGTGAGGACGGCCCCGGTGCCGATGCACTTGATGACGTCCGCGCCGGCGATCAGCAGCCGCCGCACCCGCTCGCGCACCTCCGCGGGCGACGTGACGACCCCGAAACGGAGGTCCTCGGGGAGGCGGATGTCCGGTGCCAGGCCCACCACGTCGCCGCCGCCCCAGGGGACGGTGATGAAGGCACCGGCGCACTGCATCCGCGGCCCCTCGAGCTCGCCCGCGTTGATCGTGTCGCGCAGGGCGAAGTCCGTGAAGCCCCGGAAGGCGCCCAGGTCCCGCACGGTCGTGAAGCCCGCCTCGAGGGTCACCCGGGTGTTCCTGACGCTGAGCAGCGCTTCCTGGGCGCCCGTGGTGGTGGTCGCGGGGACGCCGGCTGTCTGCACCTCGCCCACGAGGTGGCTGTGGGTGTCGATGAGGCCGGGCAGGACCGTGAGCCCGGTCATGTCGACGACCGGTGTGCCGTCCGGCAGGCCGTCCTCGGGACCGAGCACCGCCTCGACCCGCGCGTCGCGCACGAGCAGGACGCGGTCGGGCGTCGCCTCGCCGCTCTCGACGTCGAGGAGACGGCCGGCCCGGACCGCGAGGGTGCCGTGGGTGTCGGCAAAGGGGGCGGGCTTGGTCATGGCGTCGATCCTAGCCGCCCGGGACGGCCCCGGTGGGCGATGACGCGTAGGATGCGCCGATGAGCCTGCCCGTCCCCCCTGATCACCTCCCGTTCACCGGCAACCCCGACGCCGACCGCCTGCTGGCGGAGGACCCCCTCGCGCTGCTCATCGGGTTCGCGCTCGACCAGCAGGTCACCGTCCAGAAGGCGTTCGCCGGGCCGCTGGAGCTGCGGAACCGGATCGGGTCGCTGCATGCCGAGGCCATCGCGACGATGGACCCGGAGGCCCTCGACGCCGCCTTCCGGACCCCGCCCGCACTGCACCGCTTCCCGGGCAACATGGCCAAGCGGGTGCGGGACCTGTGCGCCGCGATCGCGGACGGCTACGGCGGCGACGCCTCCCGTGTCTGGGCCGGGGCCGCCGATGCCCGCGATCTCCACGCCCGGCTCATCGCGCTGCCCGGCATCGGCGAGATGAAGGCCGGGACGATCATCGCGCTGCTCGCCAAGCGGTTCGGCGTCCGGCCCGAGGGCTGGGAGGCGCTGATCCCGGACCACCCGACCCTGGGCGACGTGGACTCGCCGGAGGCGCTGGCGGAGTACCAGGCCGGCAAACGCGCCCGCAAGGCGGAGCTCAAGGCCCAGGGCAGGGGCTGATGACCACCACGGATGTGCTGGGCACGGCGGCCCTGATCGCAGGCCTGCTGATGGCGGTCTCACCGGCCCTCCAGGTCCGGCGGATGATGCAGACCCGGTCCAGCCGGGACTTCTCGATCGGCTATCCGACCCTGCTGAGCGTCGGGTTCGTCCTGTGGCTCGCCTACGGCGTGGCGCTGTGGAACCTGCCGATGATGATCTCGAACACGGCGTCGCTCACCTTCATGCTGATCACGATCGGCGTGGCGCTGTACTTCCGGCGCCTGGCGGCCGCCGAGGGCGAGGAGCCGGTAAGCGGCGCGTAGCGGCTCGCTGGGGCAATCACAGTGACCGAAGGCGAGCCGTCGTAGCGGTGCGTTCCATCGAGGTGGGCTCGAGATGCGACGACTGACTGCGATCTTCGGCATCCTCGTCCTCCTCGCCGCCTGCACGACGAAGGCAGTTCCCTCGGTGCCTGCGATGGGGACGCAGACGGCTGCCACCAGTGCGTCGCCCATTCCTTCGCCCTGTGCCGACTGCGTTGCCGTGACGCGACCGTCTGACGCGCCAACCCGCACCGCCTCGGTCGACCCGTCGCCTTCCGCCGACGCGTGGGTGTCGGCGGGTGCGTTCAACGACTTCCGCGTCGTGACGCAACTCGCCCTCCTTGGAACGGGCGAGGTCCTGGCCGTCGGGGCCGACAACGTGTGCGGCGTCGAGAGCGCCGGCAGCGACACGATCGAGATCGGGGATCCGCGGGCGGGCACGTGGAGCATGGCTGCCTCACTCCCGAGCCCGCGGAACATGCCGGTGCTCGTCGCTCTCGCCGACGGCCGTGCGCTGGTGGCCGGAGGTGCGACCGGTGAGTATGTCGCCAAGTCTGGCACGGTCGTCTTCGACCCCGTGACGCGCACGTGGTCGAGCTCCGGCCTGCTCAACACCGCCCGCATCTACCCTGCGGTCGCGGCGCTGCCCGATGGACGAGTCCTCGCCGCGGGTGGGCTCCTGATCAGCGGATCGCAGGAACAGACCGACCTCGACACGGCAGAGATCTGGGATCCGAAGACCGGGAGGTGGTCGCGAACCTCGGACCTGTCCGTCACGAGAGTGGGTCCCGCTGCGATCACCCTCGTGGACGGCCGGGTGCTCGTCGTCGGCGGATTCCCGAGCAACGGAGCCGACGAAGAGCGTCCGACAGCCGAGCTCTACGACCCGGCGACGCGCGATTGGACGCCGGCGGGCACACTGACGACCCCACCGAGCGGCCTGTCGGTCGTCGCGCTACCGGACGGCGGTGCCCTGGCCGTCCGGCGCGACGCGGGTGGTGTGCTCGCAGCGGAGCGCTTCGACGCGGTGAGCGGCACGTGGACGCTGACCACCGACGTTGGCATTCGCACCGCTCCCGGCCGGGCCACGACGGTCGCGATGAAGGATGGCCGCGTCCTCGTCCTGGCCGGCACGTACGCCACGGTCTACGACCCGACATCGGCCACGTGGACGCCCACGACGGCGATCCCGGACGGGCGCAACGACGCCTCGGCGGTCCTGCTCGACGACGGTTCGGTGCTCGTCGGGGCCGGCTGGTCGGAGCGGCCGCTGAACGACACTCCGGGTTGCCCGACCGCGATTGCGGAGCTCTGGCGTTTCGTTCCCGGAACGCGGTAGCGGTCCTCGGCACCGCCGCGCTCAGCGGCGGACGAGGGTCCGGAACAGGTGCTCCAGGGTCGCCGCGGGGTCCGCAGTGAGCCCGGTATGGACCTCGGATGTCCCGATGATGGTCGAGGACGGCGAGACCAGCCAGTGGAACCGCTCCGGAGCCGAGAGTGCGGCGATGGGTCCGGCGTCGGGATCCCCGGCGGCGATCGCCTCGATGGCCGCGAGGTGCTCCCGCACGATCTCCGGGTCGCAGTCGGGGGCCATCGCGACGAGCACGGACTCGTCCAGCTCGGCCCTGGCGCCCAGGTAGCGCCGGGCCCGGCACATCAGCACGATGCCCGCGTTGAAGGCCTCGCCGCGCTCGACGCGCGGGACGACGCGGATGATGGCGTACTCGAACGGGCTGCGAGCCGGCACGTCAGGCGACTCGGGCACGGTCGGCCTCCTCCACGAACGCGTCCCTGGCCCGCAGGCGGGCGGCGAGGTAGTCCATGTAGGCGCGACGGTGCGCATCGGCGTCCGGCAGGCCGTCCTCGGGCGGCAGCCAGTCGTCCGGGATGGCGGCGGTGAGTCGTTCGAGGAGCGCACGGTCCACGAGCGGCGCCAGCCGGGCATCCGCCTCCGCGATCGATGAGGCGAACGGCAGCAGGACGTGGTCCCGGACCTGGATGAACGGGCGCCGGGCGTGTTCTCCGGGGTCCTTCCAGCTGTGGTGGATGTACAGCGCGGACCCGTGGTCGATGAGGTGGAGCCGCCGGTGCCAGACGAGGAGGTTGGGGTTGCGGGCCGTCCGGTCCACGTTCGTCGTGAGCGCGTCCAGCCAGACGACGGCGGCGGCTAGCTCCGGCTCCGGGGCGGGCCCGATGGCGGGTGCGAACGCGAGCGCTCCCGGCAGGAAGTCGAGCCCCACGTTCGTCCCCGCGGAGCGCTCGAGGAGGTCCTGGATCTCGCTGTCCGGCTCGGCCTTCGCCAGCAAGGCGTCAAGCTCCACCAGCACGAGGTCGGGCACGGGCAGCCCCAGGTGCCGCGCCAGCTCGCCGGCGAGCAGCTCTGCCACCAGCGCCTTGCGGCCGTGACCGGCACCCAGGAGCTTGACCACGTACAGGCCGTCGTCGTCCGCCTCCACGAGCGCGGGCACCGACCCGCCCTCGCGGAGGGGCGTCACGTAGCGGGTCGCGGTGACGGTGCGCAGCATCACGCGGAGTGTAGGGCCGCGGCATCCTCTTGCGCCCCGCGCCGGGCTCGCCTATAGTTGATGAAGCAACTATCTGGAGGACCCATGGACGCCACCGTCCGCAACGCGCTCGACCATAGCCAGGTCATCGATCTGACCACCACGGGCCGCAAGACCGGCGAGCCCCGGCGGATCGAGATCTTCATCCACAATCTCGATGGGCGCCTCGTGATCAGCGGGATGCCGGTCGCCGGGAAGACCCGTGCCTGGCTGCGCAACGTCGCCGACAACCCGGCCGTGACGCTCCATCTCAAGGGCCAGCTCGCCGTCGCGGACGTCGAGGGCACGGCCCGCGTCGTCACGGAGGCGGTGGAGCGCCGAGCGCTCATCGAGGGCGTGGCCCGCAACTGGAATTGCACCGACGTGGACGCCATGGTCGAGCACAGCCCCCTGATGGAGGTGACGGTCCCGGGCTACCCGGCCTGATCGTCCTCCATCAGGGTCCGGAACCGCTCGAGGGACGCGGGCAGCTCCGCGTTGATCCGCCGCTCCGCTTCCTTGGCGATGAACCCGAGGAAGGGCGGGGTGCTCAGCTCCAGCTCCAGCGACACGCGCGTGGCGGCGGGTCCCCGCGGCTCCAGCACGGTCCACACCTTGATGGACAGCGGTCCCCCGGAGCCGCTGATCTCGAGCAGCGTCGGGGGTCGCAGGTCCGCAATGGTGCCGGTGATCTCGGCGTTACCGGTGCCCGGCCCCAGGCGCAGGCGGATCCGAGCCCCCGCGACCAGCGCCGGGTCGAGCAGCTCCGCAGCGACGACCTCGGGCAGCCAGCGCGGCATGTCCTGCACCCGCGTGGCGACGCGGAAGACGTCGTCGATGGCATACGAGAGGTCGATGGCGGCGGTGACGTTGCCCATGGCCCAATGCTACGGGGCGGAAGCCTTCCTGCGTCGAGCCGCTGATCGCGCGTTCGCGACCCGCCCGTCGTTCCGGGTCATGAAGTCCAGGGTCCGCGCCGCGAGGGCGTCCAGGCCGGCCTCCACGCGCCCGTTGACAGAGTCGGGGGGGTAGGACCCGTCCTTGCCTCGCTCGCCGGCCGGGAGCCCGGTGAGCAGCGCGAGCGCCTCGTCAAGGGTCGCGACCGCCCAGACGGCGAACCGGCCGGCCCGCGCGGCTTCGACCACGTCGTCGGCGAGCATCAGGTTCGGCAGGTTCGTGGCGGGGATCACCACGCCCTGCGAGCCGTCCAGTCCCCTGGCGGCGCAGACGGCGTAGAACCCTTCGATCTTCTCGTTGACCCCGCCGATGGGCTGGACCACGCCGTGCTGGTTGAGCGACCCGGTGATCGCGAGCGACTGCCGCAGCGGTACCTCGCCGATGGCCGAGAGGAGTGCGCACGCCTCGGCGAGCGACGCGCTGTCGCCCTCGACGCCGCCGTAGCTCTGCTCGAACACGAGGCTCGCCCGGAGGCTCAGCGGCCGAGTCCGTCCGTAGCGGCCGCCCAGGAACCCGGCGAGGATCAGGACACCCTTGCTGTGGATCGGGCCGCCCAGCCGTACCTCCCGCTCGATGTCCACGACCTCGCCGTCGCCGAGACGGACGCTCGCGGTGATCCGGGCGGGCCGCCCGAACGACAACTCGCCCAAGGTGACGACGGAGAGTCCGTTCGCCACGCCGACGGCGGACCCGGTGGTGGTCACGAGGACCGTGCCGCGAGCGATGTCCTCGAGCGCCCGCTCCTGCAGCCGCGACGACCGCACCCGGGCCGCCTCGATGGCGCCCGCAACGTCGCCCACAGCCACGACCTCCCGCCCCGCCTTGACCGCCCGGTCGTCAGCCTCCCGAAGCAGGTCCGTGAGCCGGCGCATGTGGGTCGAGAGCCGTTCTGCGTCACCGGCGAGGCGGGACGCGCGCTCCACGATCGCCGCCACCGCGCCGGCCTCCAGCGGTCGCAGTCCCGAGCGGGCCGCGATCGTGCCGAGCAGCCGCCCGTACCGGGCCTCCGCGTCGGTCGAGCGCGGAACCTCGTCCTCGAAGTCGACCTGCACCTTGAACAGCTCGAGGAAGTCGGGGTCCAACTCCGCGAGCAGGTAGTAGATGGGCCGGTCGCCCACGAGCACGATCTTGGCCTCGAGCGGGATCGCCTCGGGCTCGATGGACACCGTGGACAGCCCCAGCCGGTCACCCAGCGATTCGATCCGGATCTCGCCTGCCCGCAGCGCCCGCTTGAGCTCCTCCCACGCGAACGGCTGGGTGAGCAGCCTGCGCGCGTCGAGGACCAGGTAGCCGCCATTGGCGCGGTGCAGGGCGCCGGGCCGGATCAGCGTGTAGTCGGTGACCAGGGCCCCGAGGTGCGCCGTATGCTCCACGCGGCCGAGCAGGTTGGGCTGCGTGGGCAGGTCCTCGAAGACCACTGGCGCGCCCGACGAGTCCGCGTGATCCACCAGCAGGTTGACGCCGTAGCGGCGGAACAGCGCCCCGTCCTCGAGCCGCGCCGCCAGCAGCGACGGCAGCTCCCGCGGCTGGGCGGCCGCGAGGAACTCCTCCGCGTTCGCGACAACGTCCGCCTCGAGCGCGGCGAGGTGCTCCACGATCTCGTCGTGGTCCGCGTGGCCGGCGCGCACCTCGTCGATGAGGTGGCCCACAGCCCGCCGCGCCACCTCCTGCCCCGTCTCGCGGATCGCGGTCCGGGTCTCGCGCTCCCAGGCCGGGAACTGGCGCTGGATCAGGTCGCCCAGCTTGGCTTCCAACTCGCCGCTGGCTTCGGCGAGCCTCCGTCGCTCCTCCTCCGGCAGCGCGGCCACCTGGTCCCGATCCAGGACCTTGCCGTCGTGCAGCGGTGCCAGGCCCACGCCGACCGGCGTGCGGAGCAGGGCCATGCCCTTGCCGGCGGCGAGGCGCTCGAAGTCCATCAGGGCGGCCTCGCGCCGCTCCTTGAGCGTGGCCTCCAGGGCCTCGCGCCGGTTCCGGTACTCATCCGACTCGAAGGCCGCCGGGATCGCCGTCTGGAACTCCCGTTCCAGCTGCGCGATGCGGTCGCGGAAGCGCCGCCCCTCGCCGGCGGGCAGGCGGATGGCGCGTGGCCGGCGCGGGTCGGAGAAGTTGTGGACGTAGCACCAGTCGTCCGGAACGGGCTCGCCGGCGGCACGGGTCTCCAGGACCTGGCGCAGGAGGCTGACCTTGCCGATGCCCTCCGGGCCCATGGCGAACAGGTTGAACCCCGGCTGGTGGATGGCGACGCCGAAGGCCACGGCCTCAACGGCGCGATCCTGCCCCACCATCTCGTCCAGCGGCGGCAGGTCGGCCGTGGTTTCGAACGGGAACGCCGCGGGGTCGCAGTGGCGGACGAGGCGGTCGGGGGAGATCGGGGCAGTCATCGCGGGGCGACCTCGGCAAGGGCGGGCACCGGGCATCCGGCTGTGGCGATGCTGGGCCGGGGATCGGGCGCACGCAGCGGGCCGACGGCCTCATCGGGCGTGACGTTGGTTGCGATCGGCGGCGATCGCAAGCGGCGCGCCGGGCGCGGGCGGCACGGCGGGTGGCGACCGCGCGACCGGTCTACGCGGCGGGGTCCGGCTCCGTCAGGCGCTCAACGAGCCCGTCGAGCTCCTCGTCGGTGACGCCGTGCCGGTGGAGCAGGCGGCGGGCGCCCCCGTGGCGCTCGTCGAGGTGCGCCAGGGCGCTCGCCATGAACTCGGGCGGGCTGTCCACCACCAGGCTCCCGCTTCGCCAGTCGTCGAGCTCGATGTGGGCGACCGGGGAGGCGAAGTAGCGGGCCGACAGGGAGTAGTCGTCGATGATCACGTCGCGTGGCACGCCGACCAGGTCCAGCAGCAGCGCGATCGTCACCCCCGTGCGGTCCTTGCCCGCGGCGCAGCCGATGATCGCGGGCAGGCCGTCGTCCACGAGGAGGGCGCGCACGACATCGACCAGCTGGGTACCCCGGGCGTCGAGGACGTGGCGGTACATGCCCGCCAGGCCCGAGTGGGGCGTCGGGTCGTCGGCGAGCAGCGGGATGCTCGTGTAGCGGATCACCCCGGAGCGGCGGAAGGCATTGGGCGCCGTGACCAGCTCCTCGGGCCAGCGGAGGTCGATGACCTGGCGCAGCCCCAGCTCCTCGAGGGCGACGCGCGTGGCCTCCGGGATCCGGGTCAGCTCGTCGGAACGGAGCAGCGTTCGCCAGCGGGTTCGACGCCCGCCGAGCGCCGGGTAGCCTCCGACGTCGCGGACGTTGCGGGTGCCGTCGAGGGCGAGGTGGCGGGCCGGATCGGTCGTCGTCATCGAGGCCAAGGGTATCCCCGACGCCACGGTCGGGCGCGGATACCGACGGGGTCGCGAAGAACCAGGACCCGCATGGCCCATCCGGGCCATGACGGCTACGGGCGGTGCGGCGTACGTTGCATTCCCCAGATGCCCGTCGTCGGTCATCGCACCGCGCCCGCCCAGCCCACGGAGATCCGTTGTCCGACACCGAACCGCGCCTCGCCCCGCGCTCCGCGGGAGCGATCGTCGACACCGAGCTGCTCCGCGTCGCCCTCGCCGAGATCGCGGGTCCCCAAGCCGACGGTCCGCTCACCCTTGCCGGGCGGATCCGCTCCTTCCTGGGGCGGTTCGTCCGTTAGAGAGCGAAGCCGGGAGTCAGCGCGTCCGGTGGGCTAGGCGGCACCCTGCCGCCACCGGCATTGGTCCTCGCCGGGATGTGACTCTTGGCCGGTACCGGCCATTGGATCGTGGTCGTACGGTGCCGCCATCGAACGGACCGCCAACATTCGGACCACATGGGGCGGCGCGTCGTTCCTCCGGCGGGATGCCGGGCGGCGGCGGAGCCCCGAACCTGTTCCCCCAGGCGGTCCGTTCTCGATTCCCTGGGGTCCTGGTCCCGCCCGGACAGGGTCGGGGTGACCGCCCTCAGCGGCGGGGATTGCCCTCGAAGGCGCGCTTGGCGCCCGCGACCGTCGAGCGCACCATCCAGCCTGCGGGGAACACCGCGAGCAGCTCGTGCAGCCAGGCCACGGGACCCCACAGCGACGAGCGGACCTCGATCACCTGGTGAACCCACGTGCCCGAGCCGCGCGCCTCGAACGTGATCACCCTGCGGCGGCCGAGTGACTCGCCGGTGCTGACGTGGACCTGCCGGACGGGCCGCCGGTGCTCCGTGATCTCCCACCGGGCGGTGCCCGGGACCCCGGCGACCCTCGTCCGTTCCCGGTAGATCGTCCCGACGCGGGCGGGCCCGGAGACGTAGCGGATCTCCCGCACGGACGGCACCCACCGGGGCATCCCGGCGATGTCGTCGTACAGCTCCCAGACCTCGTCCCGGGACGCACCGACCAGTGCGTCCGCCTCGGCTCGTCGCATCACACCCAGTATCCCGCGCTGGGCCGGCCCATGGGAACCCCGCGGGACGCCGCGTCCGGGCGACAATGGACCCATGGCCGATACCCATGCAGCGGCGCCCGGCGGCCGCCTCCGCGCCGAGATCCGAGAGCAGCCCGACGTCGCCGCCCACCTGCTGCTCGCCGGCCCGCCAGTCCTGGACGCCGTGGCCGCCGAGGTCCGGCGGCGCGGGATCGGGCTCGTGGTCATCGCGGCGCGCGGCACGTCGGATCACGCGGCGGTGTACGCGCAGTACGTGCTCGGCGCGCGCAACGGGCTCACGGTCGCCCTCGCCGCCCCCTCGCTGGTCACCCTGTACGGCGCGTCGCCGCAATACGGCAACGCCCTCGTGATCGGCCTCTCGCAGTCGGGCCGGAGCCCGGACGTCGTGGGCGTCATGGCGGCGGCACGGGCCCAGGGTGCGCTGACGCTGTCCATCACCAACGACCCGGCGTCGCCGCTGTCCATGGCCGCCGAGCACCGGATGGACCTGGTGGCGGGCGAGGAGCGGTCGGTCGCTGCGACGAAGACCTACACGGCCGAGCTGCTGGCGGTGGCCATGCTGTCTGCCGCGCTGGCCGACGACGGGGCCCGGGCGCAGCTCGCTGGCGTCCCGAATGCGCTGGCACGCGCGCTTGACGCAGAGGGTGACGCCGTGCGGATCGCGGCCGACCAGGCCGGGCTCGACCGCGCCGTCGTCCTGGGCCGGGGGTTCGGGTACGCGACGGCCCGCGAGTGGAGCCTCAAGCTCAAGGAGGTCGCGCAGCTCTGGGCGGACCCGTACTCGGCGGCGGACTTCGCCCACGGGCCGGTGGCGCTGCTGGCCCCGGGGTCCGCGGTGTTCGCGAACGTCGCAACGGGTCCGGCCCGCGACGCGCTGCTCGACCCGGTCCGCGCGCTGATCCGCGAGGTAACCGCGGACGTCCTGGTTCTGTCCGACGATCCCGAGGCGCGCGCCGTCGGTCGCTGGTCGCTGGCCGTGCCGGCCCTGCCCGAATGGCTGGGCCCGATCGCGGCGATCATCCCGGCGCAACTCCACGCGATGCACCTGGCGATCGCCCGGGGCCTGGACCCCGAGCGGCCGCGCGGGCTGCGCAAGGTCACCGAGACGCGTTAGCGGGCCGTGCCCGGCTCCGGGCCGTCGATCAGGCCTGCTTGCCCCTCGACCAGGCGCCGTACAGCACGACCGCGCCGAGGGCGATCACGAGCAACGGCCAGATCTGGTCCCAGTTCAGGTCGGGCAGGTTGAGCCCGAACGTCTGCTGGAGGAGGTAGTAGCCGCCGACGAGCAACAGGATCGCCCCGAACAGGATCCCACCGGCATCACGTCGCCCGCGACCCCGGACTTCCACGTCACCCTCCCGTGCCGAGTGCACGCTCACGCCGTCCTGGTTCCGGACCGTACCGCGGAACCCCTGGGCGGCGGCCCGAGTGTCGGGCGGAGCCCAGTCGACGTCCAGTGCCGGGCGAAGGCTCATTGATCGTTCGATCGGCAGGTTGCGTGTGCCGCACCTGCTCGTGGCTCGGCGGCTGGCCCCCCTGCTCGCGTGGCGAGTGGCGGATCGGGGCTAGCATGCAACCGTGACCGAACCCTCTGCCGATGCCCCGGGCTTTGACGCCCTCCCCCTCGACCCTCGTCTTCTCCGGACGCTCGCCGCCCTCGGCTACGAGGAGCCCACCCCCGTCCAGCTGGCCGCGATCCCGCCCCTGCTCGAAGGCAGGGACCTGCTCGCCGAGGCGCCGACCGGCACCGGCAAGACGGCGGCCTTCGCCCTGCCGATGCTCCAGCGCCTCGCGCAGCGCCTCGACGCGGATCGCGAGGCAGGCCGCCCCGCGGACGGTCGCGGCATCCCGCGCGAGGGGACCCGGGCAAGCAGGCCGACGTCGCTGGTCCTCGCGCCGACTCGCGAGCTCGCGATGCAGGTAGCGGAAGCCGTGCACAAGTACGGCCGCGAGCTGGGCGTGCGCGTGGTGCCCGTGTACGGTGGCCAGCCGATCACCACCCAGCTCCACCGACTGGCCCGCGGCGTGGACGTCGTGGTGGCGACGCCCGGGCGCTGCGTGGATCACCTCGATCGCGGCACGATCCGCTTCGACGAGGTGGAGGTGGTGATCCTCGACGAGGCCGACGAGATGCTCGACATGGGCTTTGCCGACGACCTCGAGAAGATCCTGTCGGCGCTGCCCCTCAACCGCCAGACGGCGCTCTTCTCCGCGACGATCGCCGGGCCCATCGCCCGCATGGCCGAGGCACACCTCCGCCAGCCCGCCCGGGTCCGCGTCCAGTCCGAGAAGGCGGCCGAGGGCGAGCCGGCCCGCGTCCGGCAGGTGGCGTATGTCGTGCGGCGCGCCGACAAGCTCGCCGCCCTGGGCCGCATCCTGGACCTCGAGGACGGCGCGGCCACCCTGGTCTTCGCCCGGACCCGCGGCGAGGTGGACGACCTCGCCGAGGCCCTGAGCGGCCGCGGCCGTGATGCCGCGGCCCTCCACGGCGGGCTCTCCCAGGAGCAGCGCGACAAGATCATGGGCCGTTTCCGCGAGGGCGCCCTGGACGTCCTCGTGGCGACCGACGTGGCGGCCCGCGGCCTGGACATCGAGCACATCAGCCACGTCGTCAACTACGACGTGCCCTCCTCGCCGGACACGTACGTCCACCGCATCGGGCGAACTGGACGCGCGGGGCGCGAGGGCGTGGCGATCACCCTGGTCGAGCCGCGCGAGCACCGCCTGCTGCGGGACATCGAGCGCACGATCAAGCAGCCGCTCCAGATCGCCGGCCTGCCGACAGTGTCCGACATGCGCGAACACCGCCTGGACCTGCTCCGGGGGTCGCTCCGCGAGGCGCTCGTGGCCGGCGGCTACGAGCGCTACCGGGCCGTGGTTGAGGCACTCTCGGACGAGTTCGACCTCGTGGACATCGCGCTCGCGGCGATCAGCCAGGCGGACGCCGGTGTCCGCGGCGCCGAGGATACGACGGAGCTGGTGCCCGCCACGCTGCCCAGCCTCGACCGGCCGTCACGACCTCCGGTCCGCGGTGCGGGGACCCGACCGCGCTACGGCGAGCCGTCCGGCGGGTACATCCAGCGGCCGCATCCGGTCCGCCCGCCGCGTCCTGCCGGCGCGCCGCCTCCCCCGGAGTTCCGGGGTGAGGGGAGCCCGCAGGGCGCGCCATGGGTCCCGCAGGGCCGAGCACCCGGTCACCCGGCGGGTGCCGGACCCGCGAGCGGTCCCATGCCCGCGGGTCCGCGCAAGGGCTACCGCGCCAGCGGCTGGCGCGATGTCGAGGGCCGCGCCGTGATGCGACCGCCCCACGTGGGTTCCGGAGGCGGTGGGATCACCCGCGTGTTCGTGGGAGCGGGCCGTGCTGCGGGTATGCGCCCGGGCGACCTCGTCGGCGCGATCACGAACGAGGCCGGCCTCCGCGGTGGCGACATCGGCGCGATCCAGATCGCGGACGGATTCTCGCTGGTCGAGGTGCCCGAGGGAGCCGCGGACCACGTGATTCGCACGCTGCGCGAGGCCACGATCCGGGGCCAGAAGGTCGTGGTCCGCCGCGAGCGCTACTGATCTGGGACTGGCGCTCGCGGTAGCACCATCAAGGCGCACCCAAGGACGAGCGGCACGATGCCGACTGCGATCCAGAAGGCCGCGTTGTCGGTCGTCCCGCCGGAGGCGAACTGGCGCGCCATGAGGAAGGACCAGAACGCACCGAACCCGGTGAGCAGTCCAGACAGCGCCACAACGCGGTCGCCTCGAAGGATCAAGGGAACGTGCCAGCAGCAGGAACAACAGCGGCGGCGACCAGGCCGAAGCTGGTCATGAGAGTCGCGACCGCTCCCAGGACCGCGGTTGTGATCCACAGAAGGAGCCGGTTCATGGGTCCCGCCATTACTTGCGCTTCGTGAGTAGCACAATAGTCCCCGGTGCGCTGGCGTCAAGTCGGCGCTGCGGCGTCAAGTCCCTTGAATCCACGACGATCGAGCTGACGGGCCATGACCTGCGGTTGCGCCATCCGATGGGTTCGCGTCTTCCGTTGCCCCACCACTTCCCATGGTGCAGTCCCCGGGATCGGTGAGCCATCGGGAGGGAGCCCGTTCTGGGGTGCAGCGATGGACGAGCTCCCCATCAAGAGCCGTGCCGAGCCGCATCGCCGCCTGCTCCGCCGCGTGTGCCGGGAGGGCCCGGCGTTCGGAGGCGGCCCCGACAGGCTACGACGCCCATGCCGCGGCGGCGGCGATGGCCGCCCGGCCCCCGCCGGGCGACGGCGGACTACGGCGGCCGCCAGGCGGACCATTCGTCGCCGACGTCCGACCCACTGTCCGCGTGGCCGGCCGGGAAGGTCCCAGCGGGGCGGATCGGTGGTCTCCGGTCTACTCAGGAGGACGAGGTGTCGATGACCGGCGACGAATGGTCCGCACCGCGGCCCGACGCGCGACATGGCGTCGCGGGAGATGGCTGAGGTCCGTCTGCAACGGCGCCCGACCGCGCGGCCCGGTGCCGGTGCGGGCATCGGTGAGCGCCTGCACATGTACAGGAACAGCAGGCGCCGGGCGGCCAAGTTCACGAGGCGCGAGATCCACCCTGACGCTCGATGCAGAGGCCGACGGGCTGCAACACCCACCTGCGGGCAGCGGCCTACAGGATCGCGCTGGTCGGTACCCAGCACAACCCGGTCATCGCCGCCGACTACGCCCGCAAGCGCGCCGCCGGCAAGTCGAAGATGAACGCCATCGGCCACTGCATGCGCAAGGCACTCGCCATCGTCAGGGGCGTCTGGCGCAACGAGACCGACTTCGACCCCCATCACGGGGTCACGGCTTGACGAGACCCTATGGATCTACTTGTCCGCGCGCCCTGCCGGACTCCTGGCGGTGTGACCCCGCGCATCACAGACCCGGGGAACCACAGTTAGGACTCCCCGCCGCTCCGGTCGCGCAGGAAGCGCTCGATGTCGGCGATCAGGTCGTCGCCGGCGGGCTGGCGGCTCTCGTCCACCATCGACTCGAGACGCTCCACGTAGGATCGCGTCGACTCGTCCGCCGCCGTGGCGGCATCGAGGCGGAGCCGCAGCTGACGGCTCTCCTCCACGAGGTCCCCGCGCGGCAGCGAGATGTCCAGGTGCTGCTCCACGGCCTTCACAAGTTCCAGCGCGGCAAGTGCGTAGGAGCCGGACACGTAGTGGGGGATCTGGGCGAAGTAGCCGACGGCGGGAATGCCCGCCTCGGACACGGCCATCTCCAGCATCGACAGCGCCGCCGACGGCACCTTGAGCAGGCCCGTGGGCCCTGCGCTCACGCCGCCCCGCAGCAGGCCACCGCGAGACGCCGTGCCCAGGATCGGTACCGGCCGGGTGTGCGCCACGGCGGCCGGGATCGCCCCGAGGCTGACCCACTCGCGGACGTCCAGCACGCCCAGGAGATCCACGACGTCGGCGGCGAAACGCCGCCAGCGATCGTCGGGCTCGGCACCGGTGAGGACCAGGATGTCCCGACCCCCGAAGCGGGCGGCACGCAGCGTGATCTCCGGCCAGTCCAGCGATGCCAGCCGGCCGTCGCGGATCTCCAGCGTTGGCCGGCGCGACCGGTAGTCGAACAGCTCGTCCGGATCGAAGCGGGCGACGACCGGTGCATCCTCGGCCAGGATGTCGAGCACGCTTGTCGCGGCGGAGCCCGCGTCCACCCAGCCGTCGAAGGCGGCGAGCACGACGGGCTCGGTCAGGTCGGGGCGCGGTTCCTCGAGACGGTAGAGCGGCATGGCGGCAGTCTACGGCCCAGCCCCCGAGTTCGCGCCCGGAGCGCGGTCGGGCCGATGGTCCGGTCCGATCGGGCCGCTCGGCCGGGTCGCGGCCGACACCCTGGGGCCCAAGGTTGGGGCCCACCCAGGGAGGAACCATGGCGAGCACGTCTGACCGGATCACGATCGGCTTCCCGAGGATGCACAAGGAACCCGGAGAGCGACGCGACTTCCTGCCGCCGTTGATCGGTCTCTTGGCGGGGCTGGGCGCCGAGGTGTACGTGGAGTCCGGTATCGGCTCCGCGATGGGCTACTCGGACACGGACTACACCTCGATCTCGCCGCAGGTGCACGCAACCGACGAGGACACCGCCTACCGCCAGGACATCGTCGTCTCGCTGCGGGCACCGGAAGGCAACTACGAGCGGATCCGGCGGGGCGCCATCCTGATCTCGATGCTCCACTTCCCGACCCGGCCCGCCCGCGTCCAGCTCCTCTCGGACCTCGGGCATCGATGCGATCAGCCTCGACACGATCGTGGACGACGACGGTCACCGCCTGATCGAGAACCTGCGGAGCGTCGCGTGGAACGGGATCGGCTCGGCGTTCCAGGCCCTGGAGCGCCATTGGCCGGCGATGACCATCAAGGGCCGGCCGCCGATCCGGGTCACGATCATGGGCGCCGGGACGGTCGGCAAGCACGCGGTGGAGTTCGCGACGAAGTACGGCGACGATGCGCGCAACGAGGCGTTCATGCGCAGCGGCCTCGCGGGCGTCGAGGTCGCGACGACGGGCCGCAACCTCACCCGCGACCCCGAGTACCTGCGCGGCCGCCTGACGATGACGGACATCCTCGTCGACGCCACGCAGCGTCACGACGCGTCGGTTCCCCTGATCCCCAACGCGTGGATCGGCCTCATGCCCGAGCACGCGGTGATCTGCGACCTGGTCGTGGATCCGTACCTGCCGGACAACGATCCGCCCGTGGTGCGTGGCATCGAGGGGATCCCGCAGGGCAACCTCGACCAGTGGGAGTTCGCCCCGGACGACCCTGCCTGGGACAGGCTGCCGCGTGGGGTCCCGACGGATCACCGTCGCGTCGTGGTCTCGTGCTACTCGTGGCCGGGCGTGCGCCCCGAGCCGTGCATGCACGTGTACGGCTCGCAGCTGGCGCCGATCCTGGAGACGCTCCTGCGCACCGGCGGGCTGGACGGCCTGAAGCCCGACGGCAGCTACCACGAGCGCGCGATCTGGCGCGCCAGCCTGCGGGCATGGCGGCGCGGTGAGGGTGCATCGATCGGCACGCCACCCGCGATCGTCTCAGGCTGAGGGCAGTGGGGAGGAGGCCGCCCGGGCTCAGCCTCCCTGGCCGCCCGTCCTGCTCAGGCGTTCGCCCGGGAGGACTCGCGGTTGGCCCTGGGCCCCGTTTCCGGCCGCAGGCCTGCCGTGTCCGGTGGCTGGTCGGGCGTGGCCGCCACCGGATCGCGCATGCGACCCTCTGGAGCGGTCGTGCGCACCGGCGCGCTGGCCGATGAGACGTTGCCGAACCCGGTCCCCGGCGCGGCCGTCCCTTGGCCTCGAACCGATCGCCTGGGCCCGCCGCCCGGTCGCGCGCCCGGGGCGCCGTGTCCCCGACCCGCGTCCGGACCCGGGCGGGCCGGACGGGCGACGAACGACTCTTCGCGACGACGTGTCTCCTGGGGACGGTCGCCGGCAGGTCGCTCGCGGCGGTCACCCTGCGGTGCACCGCGCCCGGATCCCCGGCGGCGCCGTGGCCGCCGGGGTGCGCGGCGCCCATGCCGCGCGCGGAGGTCGCGGCGGTCTCCTCCCGAGCCGCGCCGGCGTGGCGTGCCGCGCCGGCGTGGCGTGCCGGGCCCGCCTGGCGGAGCGTGGCGGCGCGCTCGGCGCGCTCGGCGGGCGTGGATCGCAGGCGGATCGGCTCAGGGCGGATGTGCCGGTCCGGCTCGAAGCCGGCGATGGTCTCGGACGTGATCGCGCGCTTGAGCAGGGCCTGGATCGCCCGCAGCAGCGGCGCCTCGTCCACGCACACGAGCGAGATCGCCTGGCCGTCGATGCCGGCGCGACCGGTGCGACCGATGCGGTGGACGTAGTCCTCGGGGACCATCGGCAGCTCGAAATTGACGACGTGGGGGAGCTGCTCGATGTCCAGGCCGCGTGCGGCGATGTCGGTCGCGACGAGGATGGCGACGCGGCCCTCCTTGAAGTCCGAGAGGGCCTTCACGCGCTGGGACTGGCTGCGGTTGCCGTGGATGGCGGCCGCCTCGATCCCGTCCCTGCGCAGCTGTTCCGCGAGGCGGTTGGCGCCGTGCTTGGTCCGCGTGAACACCAGGGCCTGCTTGACGCGGCCAAGGGCGACGAGCTCGCGCAGCAGGTCGCGCTTGCGCTCGCGGTCAACCGGGATCACGAGCTGGTCGATGAGCTCGGTCGTGGTGTTGCGGGGCGTGACCTGGACGTGCGCCGGGTTGGTCAGCAGGCCGTCGGCCAACTGGCTGATGTCGTCCGAGAAGGTCGCCGAGAACAGCAGGTTCTGGCGCTTCGGCGGCAGCACGGCCAGGATCTTGCGGATATCGCGGATGAAGCCCATGTCCAGCATGCGGTCGGCCTCGTCGAGGACGAGGACCTCGACGCCGGACAGGTTGATCGTCCCCTGGCCGAGGTGGTCCAGCAGGCGGCCGGGCGTGGCCACGACGATCTCCGGGCCGGCGCGCAGCTTGGACACCTGGGGTCCGAAGCCCACGCCGCCGTAGACGGTGGCGGAGCGGATCGGGCGGTGGGTGCCGTAGGTGCGGACCGACTCCTCGACCTGGATCGCCAGCTCACGGGTCGGCACGACCACGAGGACGCGGACCTGGTGGCGGGCCGCCCCGGCGTCGCGCCGGGTCTCGTGGAGCCGGTGGATGATCGGCAGCACGAAGGCGGCCGTCTTGCCGGTGCCGGTCTGGGCGCCGGCGAGCAGGTCGCGGCCCTCGAGGACCAGGGGGATGGCCGCGCTCTGGACCGGGGTGGGGGTCTCGTACCCCTGGTCGGCGACGGCTCGAAGCAGCTCGGGCGACAGCCCGAGACCATTGAATGACACGGAGAGACGCTCCTGACGGGCCCCTGGCCCGCTGGGCGGGCTCCGGTCAGGGCGATGTGGTGAGTCGGGATCAAGCGGTCGGCTGAAGGACCGGGGCGCCGACCGGGGGCGTCCATCGAACACGAGTTGCGCGGTCAACGATACCGGCGCCGGGGCGGCATGGCGAATCGCCCCTTGCTGACGGGCCGCGAGGCATTGGACGTCGCGGGGCCGCCGGGGCCATGCTGGGACCCTTCGGTGGCCGCCCGGCCGCCCGCACATCCGGAGTACCCGCGATGCTCGGTCGCCTGTTCCGCGTCCTCTCGGTCATCCTGCTCGGCTGGTTCGTGTTCGTCCTCGGCGCCGTCGCCTACGCGGCCATCAGGGGTCGCCAGTCAACCACGCCGGAGCCGGACGAGGACGAGATCGACCTCGTGACCACCTTCGGCGAGCTGAAATACGTGAGCACCGCCCAGTCCTTCCGCGGCGGCCGGGCTACGACGTGGTTCGCTGGCGGGACGCTCGACCTGCGGGGCGCGCGGCCAGACCCGGCCGGCGCAACCCTCCGGACCCAGACCGCCTTCGGCGGCGGCAGCCTGCTGGTGCCTGACGACTGGCGCGTCGAGTCCCGGATCCTGCCGGTCTTCGGCGGCGTCAGCGATGCGCGGCTGGACGGGAACCCGCCCGAGGGCGGGCCGACGCTGCGCCTCGAGGGCATCGCGCTGTTCGGCGGCTGGGTCGTGACGTCCGAACCGCCCGGCGAGGAGCTGGTGACCGCCTGACGGAGCCGCCCCGCCTAGGTCCGGGCCGCGCGGCGTTCGGCCCGCACCGACAGGTAGTGGTGCCAGAGCATCCGGGCCGCGACCGCGCGCCATGGTCGCCAGGCCTCGGCGATCACCTGGAGCTCGTCCGGCGTCGGCCGGCCATCGATGGCGCGCGTCTCGGCGACGGCTTGGGCGAGGGCGATGTCTCCGACCGGCCATGCGTCTGGACGCAGCAGCACCATGAGCCGGTAGATGGTCGCCGTCCATGGCCCGATCCCCGGGACCGAAGTCAGCCGCCGGTCCACTTCGTCATCATCCACGCCGGGGAGCGCATCGAGATCAAGGTCGCCTGACGCCACCGCCACGGCAAGCGCCCTCGCATAGCGAGCCTTCTGGCGGCTGAACCCGATGGCCAGCATCTCCGCGTCGTCGAGCGCCAGCAGCGCCGCGGGCGTCACCGTGCCCGTCGCCGCGACCAGCCGGTCGAAGGCCGACTTCGCCGATGCCAGCGACACCTGCTGCTCGAGGACGAGGTGGACGAGCGTGGCGAACCCGGGCTCGCGCGCCCACAGCGGCGGCACGCCGAAGCGGGCGGCAATGGCAGCGAGGCCCGGATCTCGCGCGGCCAGCACCGCGACGGCGGCGGGGAGGTCTGTCTGGGTCAGCGCGGGAATGAACACGGGCACATCATCGGGGAACCCGCGATGTGCCCGTGCCGTTGCGCCGGGCCCGATCAGTGGGCGACGGGCTGCTCGGGGGGCACGATCCGTGCGCTGCCGGCCGACGGCCTGATGTCGCTCTCGCGGCCGTCGTCCCAGCGCACCAGGTAGTGGCGGCCGGTGGACGACGGCAGAACCTCGAGGATCACTCCACCTCGCTCCGGCTGCCCAACGCGCTCGGATTCGATGAGGATCCGGTCTCCAGCCTTCGCGTCCATGCGAGTCCTCCGTCCAGGGTGTCGCGTCGTGTCGACAGGAAGCGTCCGGTCCCTCGCGGCCACCCGCCAGAGCCCGACGTCCCGAACGACAGGCCGCGTGGACACGTCTGGCGCCAGGTCTCGCGGCGGGGAACCCCATGGCGGCCGACGGCGTCTTGACCCGGTCGTCCTCCCCAGGAGCGTTGCCCGATGCCCGGCCGTCGCCATGTCCTCGCGATCCTCATCCTCCCCGCCGCGCTGCTGGTCGGGTGCGACGTCGTCAGGCAGGTCGGTGCGCGGAGCTGGTCGATGGCCGAGAGCAACCAGGCAGGCACGGAGCACGCCATCACCGTGACGGACCGGAGCGGCCGGGTCGTGGACGTGGCGTTCGCCCCGCCCGATGCCAACCTGTTCCAACCCGTCACGGTCGCCCCGAACAGGCCCAACGCCCTCGACGTCGCCTGGACCGGCGGAGCCTGCGACGCGACGACGACGGTGGACATCGACTCGCTCGGCGCCGCCCTCGAGGTTGCCGTGGCGATCGAGGACAACGGGATGCCGTGCGACGCGATGGGCCTTCCCCGGGTCGTGCGGCTGACCTTCGCGGGGCCCGTGGACCCAGGCCTCGTGAAGGTCACCCAGTAGCGGCCGCGCGGCGGGGAGCTACTTCACGACGGTCCCATCGGCCTTCAGGACGTACCACTTGCCGCCCACACCCTGGCCGGCGACGTCGCCTGCGGCCTTGTCGCCGGCGAAGTGGTAGAGCGGCATTCCGAAGAAGGTCAGCTGCGTGGCGCCGTCGTCACGCACAATCGTGCCGAAGTCCCCGGTGTCGAGGCCCGTGCCGGGCGCTGCCCCGTCGCCGACGAGCGCCGGCCAGGTGCCCAGGCAGTCGCCGGAGCAGGCCGACTTGCCGCCGGCGTCCGCGGTGAACATGTAGAGCGTCATGCCCTGGCCGTCGACGAGGACGTCGCCGAGACTCGTGCTCGCGACGTTCACCGCGACGCCGCCCGCGGCCGCCGATGGGGCCTCGGTCGGGGCCGCGGTGGCGGCAGCCGATGTGGGCGCGGCCGCGGGCGAGGAAGCCCCAGCCCCGCACGCCGCGAGGAGCACGGCGAGTCCGAGCAGCGGCACGGTCTTGAGATGGGTACGCATCGATGGACTCCTGGTCTGGTCGGGTTCGGGACGCTGGACATGGACCCGTACGCCGCCCACGGGTCCTCCGGTTTTCGCCGCAACCCAGGCAGGACGGACGTCACCCGATCGAAAGGATGGCCACGGCACGCTGCGCGGCATGAGCGAGCTCCACAACGAGCCCCACGGCCGGCGCCCCGCGTGCCGGGTGGCCGTTGCCGTCCGCCCCGGGTGGCGCATCCCCCCCGTGGCACGATCAACAGGGCCGGCAAGACCCGGCTCACGACCGCCGACGGAGGCTGACGGCATGCGGATCCTGGTGGCCGAGGATGACGAGGGCCTGCGCGAGGTCCTGGTCCTGGGTCTGACCGATGCCGGCTACCACGTGGACGCCGTGGCCGCGGCGACGACGCCATCGACATGCTCAAGTGGTATGACTACGACGTGGCCGTGATCGACTGACGGATGCCGGGCGCCGAGGGCATCGCTGTGGTGGCCTGGGCCCGCACACACGACCGGCCGACCGCCCTGCTGATGCTGACCGCCCGCGACACGCCCGCGGACCGGATCCGGGGCCTGGACACCGGTGCGGATGACTACCTCGTCAAGCCCTTCGACTTCGGGGAGCTGCTCGCCCGGGTCCGGGCCCTCCAGCGCCGCCCGCGTGGCGTGGACCAGCCGGTCCTGCGCAGACTCCGGACCGGGCGTCGCCGAAGAGGACGCCGCGCGCATCTTCGACCGCTTCCACCGCTCCGTCGCGACCTCCTCCGAGGTCGGCGGCGCGGAGCTGGGCCTCGCGATCGGCGAGGCGATCGTGCGCGCGACCGGCGGCCGATGGGCGGTGGACCGCTCGCCCGTCGACGGCGCGCCCTTCGCCGTGACCTGGAACCGCGCGACGTTCGGGTAGCGTCCGGTCGCCGGGGCCTGAGACGCAGAACCGCCCGCGTCGGCGTGCGACGCGGGCGGAAGGACTCGCCGGGGCGAGTGACTTAGGCGGCGAACTCCCGGAGCTTGCGGCTGCGGGACGGGTGGCGCAGCTTGCGCAGCGCCTGCACCTCGATCTGGCGGATGCGCTCGCGCGTCAGCCCGAACTCCCGGCCGACCTCCTCGAGCGTCCGGGCATGCCCGTCATCCAAGCCGAAGCGGAGGCGCAGGACGCGCTGCTCGCGGCCGTCGAGGCTCGCCAGAACGTGCTCGATCTGCTCGCGGCGCATGCGGTCCGCGACCACGTCCAGCGGGGATACGGCGTCCTCGTCCGGGATCAGCTCGCCCAGCTCCGCGTCGCCCTCGTCGCCGACCGGCGACTGCAGGGAGACGGGCTCCCGGCCGAGCTTGCGGATCTCCTCGACGCGCTGCGGGGTCATCGTCGGCGTCTCGTCGGGGAGCGCCGCCGCGATCTCGGCGTTGGTGGGCTCGCGGCCTAGCTGCGTGGACAGCTCGCGCACGACGCGCGCCACGCGGCCCATCGTCTCGACCATGTGGACCGGGATCCGGATGGTCCGGCTCTGGTCCGCGAGGCCGCGCTGGATCGCCTGGCGAATCCACCAGGTGGCGTAGGTGCTGAACTTGAAGCCGCGCTCGTACTCGAACTTGTCCACGGCCCGGATCAGCCCGGCGTTGCCCTCCTGGACGAGGTCCAGCAGGCCCATGCCCGCCTGGTTGATGTACTTGCGCGCGATCGACACGACGAGGCGCAGGTTGGCCGAGGTCAGGTGATCCCGCGAGTGCTTCGCGAGCACCTTGAGCGTCGGCGCCAGCTCGTCGAGCGTCTCGGCGTCGTTGCCGGCATCGAGCCAGCGCTGGATCGCCGGGTAGGCGATCTCGGTGCGCGCCCAGGTGCGGAGGTCCTTGAGCGCCACACTGGCTCGGATCTCGGCGTTCGGGCGACCCAGCTCGCCCTCGACCCAGTTGAGGAGGTCGAGGAACGCGTCGGCGTCCAGGCGCTCGTTATAGACGGAGCGAAGGTCCCCGGCCTGCACGAGACGCTCCTTGAGGGCGTCCGTCTCGACCGCCTTGAGCGCCTCGGCGAGGCCGAGTCCCGGCGCAGTCACGAGCAGGTCCAGCGCGTCGTCGGAGCGGATGGCGCCCTCGACGATGCGGTGCGACTCGGCCTCGAACGGCAGCACGTAGCGCTTGTCCTTGGCGCGACCGACGGGCTCGGTGCGGTGGAGCGTCCACTCGTGGATGGACAGGATGGCCTTCCAAGGGGCTTCCTCGGACTGCGCGCCGAGCTCCATGCCCTTGGCGAGGATGACCTCCTCCTCCGCGGTCAGGAGCGGCACCCGGCCGATCTCGCGCAGGTAGAGGCGCACGGAGTCGTCGGTGTCCAGGACCTCGGCTGCGACGGGCTCCGGTTCCGCTTCGGGTTCCGGCTTGGCCACCGGCGCAACTGGCTTCGCGAGCTCCGGCTCCTCGATCACGAGGGCGGCCTCGGCCTCGAGCTCCGCGGCAACGGGATCGAGCTCGATGGCGGCAACGGCGAGCTCGGCCTCCGGATCAGAGGCGGGGGTAGACGGATCGAGGGAAATCACGACGCTCCAGCTGAAACGAACCGCACCCGACCGCGCGGCTCGTGGATGACGAACCACTCGCCCGACCCGCAGGACGGGCGCTGCGCCGGGTCCACGCCACCCGACACACGTAGTGGCGTGTCAAGCGACACGCCATTGGACCAGAAGTCTAGGCCATTGAGCGGGCGTTGACAACCCCCCAAACCAATACTCGCGGGGAGTATCAGCGGGTTCAGGTGGGCCGGCTGGGTGCAGCCTCCGGGACGAACCCCCGGCCCGCTACTGCGGGTCCTGGGTGAACACCCACAGGGCCTCGGGGCCCAGGCAGATGTAGTAGCCGGCCAGCCGGTCTCCGACGCGCAGCTGGTCTCCGTCGCGGACCACGATCACGCCCGCCGGATCCCGGATGACGCGCTCGTCTCCAATGCCCGCCGTGAAGCCGGGTGCCCAGGAGGTGCGGAGCGTGACGCCCGTGTTGGTGAGGGCGGTGACCTGCTCCTCCGCGGCCGGGTCGATCTGCCAGGTCAGGCTCTGGTACTCGACCCCGATCGCGTCGCACCCACCGGTCGCGGTCCCGGCGCGCAGGGCGAACCCGGGCGACGGGATGGGCGAGGGCGTGGGCTCCGTCATCGGAGACGCCGTGGGTGGCGGCATGCTCGGGATCCGCGTCTCGGAGGTCACCGCAGTCTCGCTCGACATGGGCGGCACGACCGCGAGGTCGTCGTCGCGACGCAGGAGCTGCGAGCCGGCGGCAAGCGACCCGATGAGCAGCAGGCCGAGGAGGGCGGCGACAGCCAGGATGCGTGCCGGGTGAATGGCGACGCCTGGTCGCAGTGCGGCGGCGAGGATCTCGTCGCCGCGGCGCCCCGGAAGCAGCGGCACGGCGAGCTCGGCGTACTCCCGGGCATCCCCCCGCATCCGCGCGACCTCGCGGGCGCATGCGCCGCATCCCTCGAGGTGCTGCTCGAGGCGCGCACGGTCGGACGGGGCGAGCGGCTCGTCCATCGCCATGGCGGCGAGCGCGAGGTAGGTCTCGTGCGGCTTCATCGGACGCCCTCCGCCGACCTGATATCGGCCCGCAGGCGCACTCGCGTCCGCCACAGCAGCGTCCTGGTCGCAAGCGGCGTGCGCCCGATGGCCGCGGCGATCTCGGGAATGCCGAACCCCTCGCTGCTCAGGAGGAGTGCCGCGCGTGCATCCGGGGATAGGTGGTCGACTGCCGCGACGAGGGCCGCTCGACCTTCTTGCTCGAGATAGCGTGCCTCGGGCAATTCCTCGGTGCGCCGAACGATGGGGGTGACTGCGATCCGCGCGAACCCCCGTAGTGATGCGGCGATCCGTCGAGCGCGGCTGGTCGCGAGGTTGGTCGCGACCCGGTAGAGCCACGCTCGTACGTTGTCGGGCGTCCGGCCGGCGCGCGTCTCGCGCGTCAACCGGAGGAAGGACTCCTGGAGCAGATCCTCGGCGGTCGCCACGTCGCGCGTCGTGCGCACGAGGAAGGCACGGATCTCGTCGTGGTGATCTGCCCACGCTGTGAGGACGGCCTCGTCGGCCAGGGTCGCGGCGCGCGCGGAACTGGCATCCACTGCTTCGGGAGGAAAGGCCGTCGGATCCACGCCCATGTGACGCCACCTACCCTCCCGCGTTGCGGTCGCCACCGCAAGGCGCGGACGGCCCGACCGCGCGGTGAGCGGCCCGGCCCGGTCGAGAGTGTGGGGCACAACGCGACCGCCGGATCGGCGTCACATCGGCGGGTTCAAGTACCTCCACCGGTCGGGACCGACCGGAGGACATCACGAATTGAGGGTGCGACATGCGCCGCCAGCTGTTCATCTCCGCCGTCCTGGCCATTGCGCTCGGCGCGTGCGCGGACGGCGCTGCGCCGTTCCCCACCCGGTCAGAGGCTGCGGTCGTAGCCTCGGACACGGCCCCGGACTCCGCCTCGCCCATCCCGTCGCCCGGGTTCGCCCTGCGCGCCGGGACCGCGACCGGTGGGTGCGACGCGATCGGGGTCGAGTACCAGAGCCTGACCTGGCAGATCGACCCGGCCGCGGAGGAGCAGGTCACCGCCCTCACCAACACGGGCGTCACGCTCCGCACCTCCTGGGCACCCGGCTTCACGGCGGGCATTGGAGACGAGCGCGTCATCCGGGATCCGGCAGGCGTGATCGTGGTCCGCGACGGAGACCAGCTGCGCGTGGGAGACCGGCTGGCCGGCTACTACATCTGCCTGGGCCCCGAGGCCCTGTGGGTGTTCACCCAGGACCCGCAGTAGCGGGCCGGGGGTTCGTCAGCCCGCCGTCGGCTTGGCTGACGTGAACCTGATGACCCAGCGCATGCATTTGTGGCCGACATCAGCGCGGCCTCCTCGGACACGCTCCCGCCGCCGAACGAGCGGTGCATCCACGCGCGTGTGATCCCCAGGCGCTCGCAGTCCGCGATGACGTCCGCAGCCGCGTCGGGTGCCGTGGCGATGACGACGGCGTCCACGCCGCCGGGGATCGCGGCCAGGCTGCGGAAGCACGGCTTCCCGTCGATCTCGTCCGCGTTGGGGTTGACCGCGAACACCTCGTAGCCGCGACTCCTGAGCCGGTCGTAGACCGCGTTGCCGCTGTGGGCCTTCGCATTGCGCGAGACGCCCGCGATCGCGATCCGCTTCTGGGCCAGGAAGTCCGCCGTCGCCTCGGCCACCGTTGCCATGTGCCTTCGCCTCCGTCTGTTGCGTCGACCGGGAGCCTAACGACGGCGGGCCACAGTCCGACAGGGCCGATGGTCAGGATGGCGGATCGCCGGGTCCCGGGAGGAGCGGAACCGTGACCCCACGGCTCGGGGAGAGCCTCCGCGGGATCACTGTTCCGTCTTGCGACACGGGTGCCGCTGGTGGCGCGGACCCTGCCCGTGGCCCTGCCGCCGTGTCCGGTCACCGGGGGGTAGGTGGCCTGACCAGGCACACGATCGGGTCTGCACCCTGGCCCGGGGACGGGCCATCGGGCCTGTGACCGGCCCGCCGACGGCCCGTCCGGACTGGTGCAAATCCCGTAGCGGGCGTGAAGACGGGCGCGGTGGCGACGCCCGCCCTACCTACCTCCAGCCGGTCACCCAGTAGAAGGCGCCCGGCGTCGACAGCACGAGGGACGCCTTGGAGGCACCGACCCGGATTGCCCAGATGTCATCCCGACGCATGGCCTTGGCGCTGGCGTTGAACCCGATCGAGGCCCCGTCCGGCGACCAGTAGATGCCTCCGATGGCGCAGGCCGCGATCGTGTTGTCGACGATCAGCGGCGTGATCTCGCCGGTCCGCGTCGTGATGAGCAGGTCGTCGAGCCGCCAGGCGCTGGTCCGGCTGGGGTGCACGAACGCAATCCGGTCGTCCACCGGGGAGAAGACGGGCGACACGCCGACGCCATCCACCGGGATGCGGCCCTCTGCCGCTACGGCCGCCGACCCGGGCCCACCCACGTCCGCCAGGTACAGCTCGCCGCCCGAGGATCCGTCGGCGGGCGGCCTGCCATACACGACCGTGTGGCCGTCGATGGACCAGCGCGGGGTCGCGGTCAGGTTCCGGTACAGCGGCTCCGCGCCGGGGCCGGTCCCCGCCTGGACCATCGGGAACGGGACCGCGAGGTGCATGCCGCACACGCCGGGCCCGCAGCTGCCGTTGACGTCACCGACCCAGATGCCCTGGGCGGTGGCCACCCCGGCGGGGTCGTACTGCATGGCCCTGACGGCAACACGGGTGCCGTCCTGGGACCAGGTCCGGTAGTCCACCCTGAGGCCGGTCGGCAGCTCTCAGGCGACGAGAGTGTCCTCGCACGCCTCGGTCCGGGTCACCAGGCGCTGCCGCGCCACCTGGATGACGCCGCTCGGCATGACGATCGGGTACGACTCGCCCGGCACGTCGCTCGTGATCACCCGTCGGCCCGTCGCACGGTGCTGCCAGTCGCCGGCGCACGTCGCCACGCGTGTGTCCGAGCCGTCCGCGTCGATGGCCCAGGAGCCGGTGGGCACAGCCCGCTCGTAGGCGTAGATCCAGCTGTCCGGGGCCGGCGGTGGGGTCGGCTTCGGCCGACCCGCGGCGACGTCAGGGCCGGTCCCGACGAGTAGCGCCACCGTTCCCAGGGTGATGGCCGCGACGACCGTGACGCGGCGTCCCGTGCGTCCGCCGTCCATGACGTATCCCTCCACGCTCCGTGTTTACCTGTTGGTCGCCCGGGCGCACGGGAATCCTTCGCCGGGGGGTGGCGCTTGACCTCGGACCTCATCGGCTCGACCATCTAGGGGTCGTCCTCCGCCGTCCCACGCGTCCTGCCCGCCGCCCCATCCCGCGGCGTCCATCACCCGACCCGAGGTTCCAGCCCGTCATGCAGAGCACCATCGTCACGAAGGCCGAGAAGGCACACCGCTACGCGCTGGAGCCCGACCGGCTCCGCATCACCGCGATCGAGGCGACCTTCGAGGCGGGCGGTGGGACCCACGTGATCGGGCTGGCCGACGGCGCCTGGACGTGCGACTGCGACTTCTTCCGGACGAGCGGCGTCTGCCCCCACGTCGAGGCCGCGTCGCGAATGCTGGACGCCCACCTGGTCGAGGGCGCGAAGCCGCGCGTGGTGGACCTGCTCGCAGGGTCCTGACCCCGGCGACGCTGCCCGGGGCCAGCCTCAGCTGAGCGCCAGGTCCGCGAACGCCGCCATCGACCTGACGGCCAGGTCCGGTCGCGCGTCCGCCGGTGGCGTCGCCCCGCTGCCCGGCCTGTCGTGGCGGCGATCGATCCACGCCGTCGTCATGCCCAGCCGCTTGGCGGGCACGTGGTCATGGAACAGGCTCTGGGCCACGTGCAGGATGCGCTCGCGGGGCACGCCGATGCGCTCGAACGCCACCTCGAAGGTTCGCAGGCTTGGCTTGTAGGCGCCGACCTGCTGCGCCGTGATGACGTGGTCGAACGCCACGCCCAGCCGCGCGCTGGACGCGGTGAACAGGTCGTCGTCGCAGTTGGTGATGACGGCGAGGCGGAAACGCTCGTGCAGGCGGGCGAGAGCGTCCGCCGAGTCCGGGAATGCCGGCCAGGCGGCCACCGAGCCACCGAACGCCGAGAGTCCATCCGGCCCCACCACGACGCCCAGCTCGCGGCACACGCGGTCCGCCGACCGGGCGAGCACCTCGCGGTAGCGCAGGTACGGGCCCGACTCCAATTCCGCCTCCGCCGCCGCGTAGCGCTCCAGGAGGTCGTCGTCGTCGGCGTCCACGCCGCCGGGCGCAAGGAGCTCCTGCAGCCCCGCGAGGATGCCGGCCTCCCAGTCGATGAGGGTGCCGTAGCAGTCGAAGGTGAGGACGTCGAACCGGCCGAAATCGATGGCTGTCATGGCCGTCAGGCTAGCGCACCACCGGGCGAGGGCGCGGAGAGGCGCCCGACCTGGGGGGAAGGTCGGACGCCTCCGCGTCTCGCCTGAGACTGGTCTCACGATAGGCCTCGGGGTCTACCGAGACTTACGGAGAATCGGTTCGGTCGACCCCCGAACCGGGTGCCGGGCCCGGCGTGCCTGGGCCCGGCCGGGCGAACCTGCCTGGCCCCGGCCGGGCGAACCCGCCTGCATCCCGGAGCACGCCGGTGGTCGACGGTCGCGTCACGATGGGACCGGAGTCCTCGGCGACACGCTCACCGACCGTACTGCGCGGGCCGCGCCCGTTCTGCCCGCGGGGCACCGCCGGGGCTGGTGGTGCGTTGGTGCACCGGCGACGACGCGTGGACATCCGATGGGGCACCCGGCTACCGTTGTCAGCGATGACTGCAGAGGTGCCCGTCTCCACGCCTGATGCCGACCGCGACGCGCTCGAGGCCGCCCTGGCCGGACGCGGGGAGTACGAGCTGTTCGCCTGCGACCCGGCCCTCGCCGACACCGCCTCGTTCTGCGCCGCCTACGGCTTCGATCCTGCGGACTCCGCCAACACGATCATCGTGGTGGGCAAGGGCACGCCGCCCGTGTACGCCGCCTGCGTGGTCCTCGCGACCCATCGCCTGGCCGTGAACCAGTCCGTGAAGGCCCGCTTCGGACGCAAGTCGTCGTTCGCGGCGCCCGAGGAGACGAGGGCGATCACTGGCCACGAGATCGGCGGCGTGACGGTGTTCGGCCTGCCGGCGGACCTGCCGGTCTGGGTGGATGCGGCGGTCATGACCCGAGAGCGGATCGTCCTCGGCGGCGGCAGCCGCAGCTGGAAGGTGATCGCGCCCGCATCGATCCTGCTCACGCTGCCGAACGCGGAGGTGGTCGAAGGGCTGGCGAGCCCGGCTCCCCCTCGTGAGGGCTGACGCGCCTACGATGCGAGCATGACGAACAAGGAACGCCTGCTCATCGCCGCCGTGTTCGTCATCGCCCTGGTGGGCGGGGGCATCCTCGCGATGAGCGTCCTCGGTGGGGGAGGGGATGCGGCCGCCACGCCGAGCCCGGTCGCCATCGCCAGTGCCAGCCCCACGCCGACGCCCCCGGTGACCGCGCCACCGATCGAGTCGCCGTCTGCCACGGCCGAGCCGTCGGCGCCGGCGTCCCCTGAGCCGTCCCCGTCCGCCGCGCCGTCGGCCACGCCCGGTTCCAGCCTTACCCCTGGAGAGCCCGCCACCATCGTCCTGTCCGGCCTCAAGCTGGATGCGAAGGACGACCCGGACGGCAAGGACCGCTCCATCGGCTTCCGCACCGACGGCACGGGGGATGTCACGGCGCAGGTCACCGTCCTCTCCCCGCAGGGCAACGTGGTGATGTGCCTTGGCGTCGCCCAGGAGCTCGGCCAGCCGGACTGCACCCCGAACGCGAGCGGCGCGCTGACCGCGGTGGCGCCGGACGGCGGCGGCGACGTCGTCCTGACCCTTCGCGGCGAGGGCATCGAGGCCCCTGTCGTCGACGTCACGATCACGTTCCCCGCAACCGCTCCCGCCGTCATCATCGCCGGTGCCCGGTTCGACGGCACCCTGTACCCCGACACGAACGGGATCGCTGCCACCATCACGCCCCGCCGCAACGGCGACGTGACGCTGGCCGCGGACTGGGGCGGCCACCCGTTCCCGTACGAGGTGGAACTCCGCGAGAAGGGCGGCCCGGGTTCGGTGCTGATGGCCGACCAGGGCCCGGCGACCCGCATGGCGGAGACGCTGCCGATCACCGCGCCCAATCCCTGGATGGTGGTCCTCCGGAACGCGGGCGGGGGCTTCGGGCCCACCGAGCTGGACGCGACGATCGCCTGGCCCTGACAGGGCGCGGGCAGAGGAGCGGCGCTCTGGGTGCGCCGGCGCAGACCGGACCATCGTCTCGGGTGCGCCGGGACCGCCGATCCATGGTGCGCCCACGCGCCGCACCGCAGTCTGAGGCCACCTCTCGCGGTCTTCCCCGTCCCGGCACGGTGCCGGCGATGCCACCGCCGCTGCAACGTCCGGAATGCCGATCCCTCGCTCTGCCCGTACCCTCGCCGCCGCGTGCCTCGTCCTGGTGACGCTCCTCGTCGTGGCCCCGCGTCCCGCAGCCGCCCTCGAGCCGCCTCGCCCGCTGCCGGACCATCGACCCGAGTTCGTCACCGAGACGGACACCCGGCCCTGGGTCGACTGCCTGTGGGCATCGGCGGCGATGCTGCTGGACAAGTGGACGAACGGTGATGTGCGGGTCACCCACGGCAAGCTTCGCCGCCTGTCCGGCGACCGCGGGGGCTCGTCGCTCGAGGACCTGCAGGTCGCCTTCCGCAAGCTCGGGTTCGACGTCCCCCTCGACGCCTCCGGAGACAGCACGCTCACCTGGGGCGGGCTGCTGGGCCGGCTGCGAAACGGCGCCGGAGCGGTGGTGCTGGGCGACTATGGTGATATGCCCCGCTGGCACGCCCGCTGGGACCGCAGCTTCTGGCGCAAGAAGGGCAAGGAGGACAACCACGCGGTCTACGTCGAGCGCTACGACCGCAAGCGCGGCCGGGTCTGGATCATGGATCCGCTGGCCCGCGGCGACTGGCGCGGCGAGTGGATCAGTGTCGCCGCCCTGCGGCGCTTCGCCTGGTTCAAGGGCGGCCGGGTCGCGGCCGTGACGACGCCTACGGCAGCACCCGCTCCGTTCGCCGGCGTGGTTCTCGGGCAGCCGAAGGTGGGCCTGTCCGAGGAAGCCCTGACGACGACCTGGAAGCTGCGCACGCCCAGGGGCTGGGCGTGGAAGGGCGGCGATGTCCACGTGTCGATCCTCCCTGCCGAGGACCCGATCGCGGCCGCCATCACGGCGGCAGCGGTGGATCCGCGCACGACGGCCGACCCGGCGCCGGAGGCTCCTGTCGCCGGTGTCACGGGGCACACCCTGCGCCTGTCCGCCGCGCTGCCCGCGAAGCCCGGCGCCTACGTCGCACGCCTGTCGCTGTCCGACCGCCGCTTCGGGAAGACGGTCGTCGCGAGCGAGCCGATGGGCGTGTTCGTGTCCGGAGCCCGGCAGGCGAAGCTGCGGTTGAACGTCGCCAGGACGGTCCTCATCGCCGGCGATGACGTCCGGGTCAACCTGTCCGTGGCCAACTCCGGCGAGGACACCTGGGCCGACACCGTCCGCCCGGACGGGGATCAGGGCGACGTTCGTACGCGGGCGACACGCGTGGTGGCTGCGTGGGTGCGCCTCGATCCGCAGGCGCAGCGACCGGCGCCCGCCGACCCTGCCGCCGACGCCGCGACGGCCACTGGCGTCACTGCCGCCGTCCCGCTCACGATCGAGCTGCGGAAGGTGCCGCTGGCGCCCGGGGCGCTCGAGCGGATCCGCGAGACCCTCGTCGTGCCGACGGATGTCGGCCGCTGGGCGCTGGTCATCGACATCGTGGACGACGTCGCAGGGTCATACGCGACGCTCGGCAGCGCTCCGGCCGTCGCGCTGTTCGATGTCGTTGCGCCGCGAGGCATCGAGCCCGTCGAGTAGCACCCGCCTCCGGTACGGTGTGCCGATGTGGAGGAAGGGACGCCCACGCAGGACGATCAGGTTGGTCGCTGCCGTCGCCGTGGCGCTGGTCGCCGCGACGTGTTCGACGCCCTCGTCCTCGCGCGCGCCGTCGCCCGTGGCAGGCTCCTCGATCCCGCCTGCCGATACGGCCCTGCGCCCCGTCGGCGCCACCGAGACGGCCCGCGTCGTGCGGGTGGTGGATGGCGACACGCTTGTCGTCGACCGCGGCTTCGGCAACGAGCGGCTCCGGTACATCGGCATGGACGCGCCGGAGAGCGTGAAGCCGGACTCGCCCGTCGAGTTCATGGGCAGGGAGGCATCGGCGGCCAACGCGGCCCTGGTGGAGGGGCAGGAGCTCGTCCTCGAGCGCGACGTGTCCGAGACGGACCAGTACGGCCGGCTCCTGCGTTACGCCTGGCTCCGCGAGCGAGATACGTGGCTGATGGTCAACCTGGAGCTGGTCCGCCGGGGGTATGCGCAGGCGGCCACCTACCCGCCGGACGTCCGCTGGACCGACGAGCTGCGCGCCGCCGAGCGGGCTGCGCGCAGATGCGGGCGAGGGACTCTGGGGGCCGGCGACGCCGCTGCCCTGACATCGAGGGCCCGCCGCACGCTCGCCGGCCGTGGCGCACAATCGGACCCGTACCCCCAAGCGCAGGAGAACGGTCCCATGGACCCCGTGCTCGAGCCCCGCAAGACGATCGGCCTGGTGGCCCACGACAACATGAAGGCCGACCTCATCGAGTGGTGCCACTACAACCGCGCGCTCCTCGTCTCCCACGACCTGGTCGCGACCGGGACGACCGGCACGCTGCTGGAGGAGGAGCTGCAGCACCCGGTCCGGCGCCTGCAGAGCGGCCCGCTCGGTGGCGACCAGCAGCTGGGCGCCCTGATCGCCCAGGGCGAGGTGGACCTGCTGGTGTTCTTCTGGGACCCGCTCGAGGCGCAGCCGCACGACCCCGACGTGAAGGCGCTCATTCGGCTGGCGGTCGTGTGGAACATCCCGGTTGCCTGCAACCGGGCGACCGCGGACTTCCTGGTGTCGTCGCCGCTCATGACGGGCAGCTACGTCCGCGCGACGCCGGACTTCGACGCGTACCTCAACCGGTTCTCGAAGGTCTCGCCGGAGACCACCTGACGCCGGCGGTTGTGACGGTGCCCGATGCTGTCCCACGTCCGGTCCCGATTGCACCCTTCACCGCGGGTCCAGATGGCGTCATGCTCTGGGCAGCCCGGATCACGGGCAGGGGTAGCGCGGGAGGTCACCGATGGCCACGGACCTGATGATCGGGATGGCCCACCAGCCCGGCACGCTGGCTGCCGCGTGCGACGCCCTCGGCCGCGCCGGGGTGAACATCGAGGGGGCCTTCGGTACCGTCATCGACGGCCAACCCGCACTGCACGTCCTCGTCGCAGAATCCGGGCACGCCACGCGCGCCCTCGTCGACGCCGGCTTCGACATCCTCGCCCAGCGCCAGGTCCTGGCGATACCGGTCGAGAACCGGCCAGGGGCCGGGGCTGCACTGCTCCGGCGGATCACCGACGCCGGCGTGAGCCTTGACCTCATGTACACGACGCTGGATGGCCGGCTGGTGCTGGGCTCGGAGGACCTGGCCGGCCTGCGGACCGCCATCGGGACTAGCGGCGGGGTCCCACGACCTGATCGCGGGCCGTGGTCAGCGCTTGTCCTTCGGGTTCACCCGGTCCGGCAGGCGCCCGGCATCGACCAACGCCCGGCGGAGGATGAACTCCACCTGGCCGTTGACCGACCGGAGGTCGTCCGCGGCCCAGCGCTGGAGGGCCGCGTACGTCTCGGGGTCGAGGCGGAGCAGGAACGGCTTGCGCTCGGCCATCGTGGTGGCTCCCGGCCCATCGAACCCGCTCCGCCGTCGGTCGCGGCTACTGGTACAGCGTCCCGGCGTTGACCACCGGCTGCGTCTCGTGCTCCGAGCACAGGACGACCAGCAGGTTGCTCACCATCTGCGCCTTGCGCTCCTCGTCCAGCTCCACGACGTTCTTCGCGGACAGCATCTCGAGGGCCATCTCCACCATGCCGACGGCACCCTCGACGATCCGCGTGCGCGCCGCGATCACGGCGTTGGCCTGCTGGCGGCGGAGCATCGCATTGGCGATCTCGGGGGCGTACGCGAGGTGGCTGATCCGGGCCTCGATCACCGTGACGCCGGCCTTCTCGAGCCGGTCCTGGATCTCCTGTCGCAGCTGGTCGCTGATCGACACCCTGGCTGGAGCGCAGCGCAAGGTCGCCCTCGACATGCGCGTCGTACGGGTGGGAGGTGGCGAGGTTCCGGAGCGCCGACTCGGCCTGGACGTGCACGAAGTTCTCGTAGTCGTCCACCTCGAACAGCGCCTCGGCCGTGTCGGTGACCATCCAGACCACGACGGCCGCGATCTCGATCGGATTGCCGGTCTGGTCGTTGACCTTGAGCTTGGACGTCTCGAAGTTGCGGACCTTGACCGAGATCCTGCGGCGATCAGTGAACGGGTTCACCCACTGGAGCCCCTGCTTGCGGAGCGTGCCACGGTAGTTGCCGAACAGCACCAGTGCGCGCGCCTCGTTGGGGTTGACCGGGGTGAGGCCGACGAAGCCCACGATCACGACGACCAGCAGGCCGACCAGGAGCAGCAGGCCCAGCATGTCGAGCCCGGTGGCGCTTTCACCGGCGGGCACGAGGACGGCACCGATGTAGAAGATCATCCCGACAGCGACGGCGATCACCGCGACGACCAGCGCCAGCAGCATGGGGATGCCGGGCAGCGACCCGGCGGCTCGTTCCTTGTTCATCGACCCTGCACTCCTTCGCGCCGATCACTCAGGGCGCGATCAGAATGATATCACTCTGATACAAGTGGAACAGGGCCGGATGGCCGTTTCGGAGCCCGCGAGCGGGACGGGTCCCTACGGGCGGGCGCGGAGGAAGGAGGCGCCCATCAGGTCCGGACCCAGGTGTGGGCCGGTTGACGCGCCGATGATCCCCACGGTGACCTTGGCCGCGTCCACGCCGCCGGGGATGGCGGCGAGCAGTTGCGTGCGGAAGTCCGCGACCTCCTCCTCGGTGCTCGTCGGTGTGTGCAGGATCGAGAGGCGCTCGATGGGCGCCTTGGCGATGTTCCGGATCACCGTGGCCCGGGCCTTGGCCCGACTGCGTTCCTTGTCGGCCATCACGACGAGACCGTCGGTCACGGTGATGATCGGCTTCACGGAGAGGATCGTTCCCACCACGGCCCGCGTCGCGGAGAGGCGGCCGCCCTTGCGCAGGTACTCGAGGCCATCCGCGGCCACGAACAGGTCCATGTCCGGCAGGCGCCGGGTGACCTCGTCCGCGATCTCCTTCGCCGACACGCCGGCCCCGGCCATCTCTGCCGCCATGAGCGCGGGAACGCCCGTGGACATCGACGTCGAGCCGGTGTCGATCACATGGATGTCGCGGTCCGGCATCGCCTGCGCCGCCAGGGTGGCGCTCTGGAAGGTCGCGGACAGCTTCTGGCCGATCGTGGGGCAGACGATCGCCGCCGCACCCGCCTCGAACGCGGCATTGAAGGCGTTCGTGAAGTCGCCCGGCGAGGGTGCCGCCGTCGTCGGGAAGGCAGCGCCGGCCGCGAGGAGCTTCTGCCAGAACTGCTCCGTGCTGAGGTCAACGCCCGCGCGGTACTCATCCGATCCGAAGCGGACGTAGAGGGGGACCACGGTGATCCCGGCCGAGGCGGCCTGCTCCGGCGTGAGGTCCGCGGTTGAGTCGGTCAGGATCGCGACGCTGGCCAAGGTGGGTCCTCCGGTGACGTGGGACCAAGAGCATACGACTCCCGGTGGAGGGTTCGGTGCCGGATCGCGGCGTGGATCCCGGGCGATGGCTCCTCCCCGTCCCTCGACCGGCCCCCGGTGGCGCGTGTGGACCGGTGAAGTGCCAGCCGGCTCGGGGGCGCGGGCCGGGCGTCGTGGACGGCCTTGCCCACTGGTCCCCGTCACGGACCGGGCGGCCCTATGGCGGGATCCGTTCCCGTCATCACCATTCCCGATGCGGGCGGAGGCCGGCGTGTGCCGGCCCCGGCCCATGGAGGCGACATGACGCGCATCATCCGGGAGCTCGGACCCCTGGCGATCGTCGCCGTCGTGGTCGGGGCCGTGACGCTCTGGCTGCTGGAGACGAACCCGGGTGTCGGCCGCTGGCTGCTCGCGGCCATCCTGTTCGGCCACGGCTGGGTGCACCTCATGTTCCTGTTCCCGAAGCCGGGCGCCACCCAAGGCGACAAGCCCGCGGTGGATTGGCCGTTCGACCTCCGGGGTTCCTGGCTTACCGCCCGCGTCGGGTCCAGGCCCGGGGCGTTCGCTGCCGTGGGACGGGTGGTCGCGGTCGTGACGTTCGTGCTGGCCATCCTTGCCGCGCTCGCGACGGCCGGGATCCTGGTTCCGGCAGCCTGGTGGCAAGGTCTGGTCGTGGCATCCTCGCTGGCGTCACTGGCCATGCTCGCGGTGTGGTTCGCGCCGATGCTGCTGCTCGGCATCCTGATCGACATCGGGCTCATCTGGCTGGCGCTCGCCGGTCCGTGGAGCCCTGCTTGAACGCGCGGGGCACGCGCCTTGGCGGGTCGGCGTCCGGACGCGTGACCGCCCTAGGTGGTGCCGGGGCGTTGATGTTCGCGGCCGGCGCGATCATCCTCATGGGGATCATCACGGCGGAGGCGCTCTACCCTGCCCCGTACACGACCGGCGGCAGCGAGATCAGCGACCTGGGCGGCACCCGGCCCCCGGAGGGGCTGGTGCTGCAGCCGTCCGCAACGATCTTCGACCTGTCGATGATCGTCGTGGGGGCGATGATCGTCGCCGCCTCGCTGCTGGTTCACCGGGGCTTCGGCCGCCGGGCGGTCACCATCCCGCTCCTGGTGCTCGGCGTCGGCGCCCTGGGCGTCGGCGTCTTCCCCGGCAACACCGGCACCCCCCATGCGCTGTTCGCGATGGCCACGTTCATCGCCGGCGGGGTCGCGTGCGTCTCAGGCGGGCTGGTCACCCACGGACCGTTCCGCTGGCTCTCCGTGGTGTGTGGCGTGGTTGCCCTGCTGACCCTCGCCAGCTACATGGTCATGCAGGATGCCGCGCCACTCGCCGTGCTCGGCACCGGCGGGGTGGAGCGCTGGATCGTGTATCCGATCGTGCTCTGGGTCACCGGGTTCGGGGGCTACCTCGCCGGAACGGCGGAGGCGGGCCGCGCGACAGTGGCAGGATGACAACCAGGCGCCAGAACCTGGCCCTCGCCGACGTGGCGGGGCTGCCGTTCTGGGACACCGGCTTCGACCTCGTCGTGACCTCGTTCTCGGCCCACCACCGCTTCGAGACCGGATCGACGGGCACCGATGGAGCCCTCGCCGTGTTCGAGGCTCCCGAGACCAGCACGTGCAGGGGCATCGGGCCGTGGGCGCTGGCACGGCGCGTGGAGCTCAGGAAACCCGGCTGATCAGGCTCGACCGCCCCCGATTTGGGGCGATTGCCCGAGAGGACCGATACTACGGCCGTGACCTACGACCTCTTCATCCTGCCGGCCGACCGAGCGCTCACCGTCGACGAGGCTGCCGCCATCGTCGATCGCTCGGGCGGGTTCCCGTTCGGGTTCGGCCACGACAAGCGCCTTGACCCGTTCATCGCGTCCATGGAGCGCCGGTACGGGCGGCTCCGCGGGCTCAATGCCACGCCGCCGTTCGAGTTCGACGTCGTCCGCTCGCACGTGTTCATCGGCATCCCGTGGATCGGCGTGGAGGAGGTCGTGACCGCCGTGGGCGAGGCGGCCTTCGAGGCGGGCGTCGCGGTCTGGGACCCGCAGCGCGCCGTGGTCGGCCTGCCCGCCCCGCACGGCGAGGCCCCGATGACGGCCGATGGCACCGAGGTCCACGTCCATCGGGCCGAGACTGCCTTCGCGGCGATCGAGCAGGGCGCGGCATCGTCGGAGCCGGGCGATGCCGGGGAGGGGTTCGGCACGGCGCCGGTGGAGCCGGGCGATGCCGACGGGTCAGCCGAGCCCGAGACCGAGCCCGAGCCCGAAGCCGAGTCCGAGCCTGAGCCCAATGCGGTGCGCAAGACCGCGTTCCCGCAGATGAGCCCGCTCGGCTTCGAGATCACGCCGGAGCTCGCGGCGGAGTTCGCCGCGGACCCGCGGCGGATGCCCAGCAGCCTCCAGACCCCGGAGCTGCGGGACTCGCTCCTTGCGTCACTCGCGGAAGGCCGCGTCGGGGACCGACACGCCGCGATCACGCGACTCGCGGGCTGGGACCCCGATCCGCTCGTGCCGCCCGCGCTGCGGCCCCTGCTGGCGTCAGATGACGTGTTCGAAGCAAGCCGCGCCGCGTCAGGCCTCGCCCGCCAGCGGGACATCACGGACCTGCCGGCGCTCCTGGACCTGGTCTACCGGCTCTCGCCGGCGGACGGCGGGACGGCGGGTTCGATGCTCGAGCCGCTGCGAGCCACGCTGGACCTCGCGGTGCTGGCGGGACCGGAGATCGTCGAGGGAGTCCGGTCGCGTGCCCGCACCTGGCGAGCGGCCGGGTCCGCTGCGCGGCGGTCGTGGGAGCGGGACCAGGACCGCGAGCTGGACGCGCTGCTCGCAACGTCGTAGCGGGCGTTCGCAGCCGACCCTGCCTGGGCCCCTTGACCGATGGCGGACGATGGAGCGCACCGGCCCGGTCCCTCGACCGGAGCGCCGTGGTCGCGTCCCGGAGTCGCCATGCTCGTGTCCCCGTTCCCGGCCTCGGTCCTGCGGGCCCCCTCGACCGACGCCGCCTGCACCTGCAGCCACTCGATCCACTGCAACTGTGACTGTCACGGCATCTCCTGCGACCCCACCGAGGCCGCCTGCGACGTCGCCTACCTGGCGGACGAAGGCGGGCTGACGCCGTGGGGCTGCCCGGACTGCACCCCGGGCCAGCGGTCCCCGCACCTGCTGGGCTGCGAGCTGATCGGGTGGAACGTGCCGATGCCGCAGGCGCTCGGGCCGGCCTGACCCGGCCCGACCCGGGGCCGCGAAGGCTAGGGGCAGGTCCCGGGCCGGGCGTCGATGCGGTAGACCGGGACGCGGTACGCCGCGGTGGGTGCGAGTGCGCCGATGTCAACGGTCAGCGCCCTGGTCACGGTGTACTGCTCGCGGATCGCCTCCATGTGGGGCTCCTTGAGCGGCAGCATGAACACCGGACGGGAGCAGACCAGCGAGGCGATCCGCGCCTCGCGCGTGCCCCAGCCGTCGTAGACGATGTTGGTGTCGTCCACGATGAGCACGTCGGGCCGCTCGCCGAGCACCAGCTGCGCATGCAACAGGGGCCAGGACGGTCCCCAGAACGAGAGGATCGCGGCGTCTTCCGGCAGGGCCGCGAACATCGCGTCAACGTAGGTTCGGGCGGAGGTGTCGGCACTCCGGTCCGCCGTCGGCAGGTTGAGCGCGACCAGCGCCACCGCCAGCACCGCCGCGACGATCACCGTCGCCGGACCGGCGGCGCGCCCGGCCCGGCCCGGCAGGCGTGCTTCGGCCGCGCGTGCGGCCCCTTCGAGCGCGACGGCGGCGCCGATGCCCAGCAACAGCCACGGGATCAGCAGGTAATGCGGAAGGCGCAGGTAGTTCGCCCAGACGTAGATCCCCACCAGCAGCGTGCCCGCGCAGGCCAGCCCGAACGCCGGCCGGCGGACAACGAGGATCGCGAGGCCGACAAGGCCAAGGACCGGCACGAGGGCCGTCGCTGCCGACAGCGCGGTTGACCAGAGCTCGGGCAGGCCGTCAGCGAGGACGCCAAGGCTTGCGACGGTGAACAGCCCGCCGTACTGGCCGCGGAACTGCTCCCCGGTCACCAGGAATCGGAAGGCCTCGAAGGTCGTCGGGTGGTTGTAGGCGAGGGGCGGCGAGAGGCTCGCCGCGATGGGGATGTACAGGTACACGGCCAGCCCCGCGAGCCCAGCCAGCACCGGTGCCAGGATCAGGCGCTTCCGCTCCAGCAGCGTGGAACGGCCCTCCCACAGGGCGAACAGGACGAAGAACGGGGCAACGAACGCCGTGAGGAGGTGGTTGCCGAGGGACAGGCCGACGAGCAGGCCGCCGAGGGCGAGGTCCCGCGTGCGCCGCTCGTCCACCCACGCCAGCGAGCGGTCCACGATCAGCGCGATGAACGCGAGGTGGAGCCCGTTGACCTCTGCGACCACCGCTGACGCCCAGACCGTCCCGATCGCGCCCGTCGCGACCGACGCTGCCACGGCGATCGCCGGGCGGACGCCGAGGCGCAGCGTCGTCGACGTCATCGCGGCCAGCGCCACGGCGACGCAGACGGCGGCGAGCAGGTTCGCCCGGAAGGCGACCGAGCCGATCGGCAGCAGCTCGAACAGCCAGGCCGTGAGGATGTAGGTGGGGTAGCCGGTGGGATGCGAGATGCCGAGGACGTGGGGCACGGTCTGCAGCTCGCCCCAGTCGTCGAACGCCATGCCGGGCAGGAGGGTCCGCAGGTAGAGCGCGAGCGAGACGGCGAACACCACCAACGGCGCCAGGCGCACGGCGAGCGTCGGCGGGATCGGCTGGCCGGTCACCGCGTCGCGGCGTGCCGACGAGCCGATCGGCGGCCGGGTACGGACTGCTTGCACGCTGGGCAGGTCCTCGCGGGTGGTGGGCGCCGGTTGGCGCAGGGCGATCCTAGTCGAGGATGCCGAACCGGCGGATCGTTGGTCAGCAGCTGGTGGAACCACCACGTAGGATCGAGGCGTCCTAGTATGGTCGGGTATGATATCCAGCATGAAGACCGTGACGCCCCTCGACCTCCGCCGGTCGCTGGGTTCCATCCTGGACGCCGCCTCCGCCGGTGAGCGGTTCCTCATCGAGCGCGACCATCGTCCGGTCGCCGTCCTGGTCTCCGTGGAGGACGGCCGGCGCCTCGAGGACGATGTGGAGGAGCGACGGCGACGGGCGCTGGCTGCGCTCGACCGGCTCCAGGCGCTGGGCGACGAGATGCGCCGGGGGCATCCGGGCGGTCCCTCGGCCGTCGACGCCATCCGCGCAGATCGGGATCGGGACGATGCCGGGTGGGTGGCGTGCGTGACGAGTTCGCGAGGGCTTCGGCCACCGTGAAGTAGGCGGTCGCCTCGATGTGCCGTGGCAGCCGCCGGGCCAGGTCGCAGCGGACCTCGACGGCGACGCCGGCGCGGCGACCGAGAGCGGAAACGGCCGCCGGCGGCCCGTCGTCCTCGAGCAACGCAGGTGTGGCGGTGACCGGCTGGTCGTCGACGCATCCGTCGCGGTCGGAATCCTGCTGCGGGAACCGGGCTCCGAGGCGGTGCAGGGTCGCCTGGCAGGTGCGGCGGGCGGCGAGCTGCTCGTTCCCGAGCACTTCTGGCTCGAGATCACGAACGTCCTCGTGCGCCGGTACGCCTGCAAGCCCAACGATGTCGTGGCGGCATTGCGCGAGCTGGACGAGATGCAGCTGGTCACCGTCGCCCTGGATCGCCCGGCCATCCTCCACGGCCTGGAGCTGATGGCGCGTCACGGCCTCACCGCCTATGACGCTGCGTACCTGGCGCTCGCCGAGGTGACCGATGCGGAGCTCCTCACGGCTGCGACGGCCGGCTCGCACGAGGCGCCGGGCGCAGACGCGGGCGACCTAAGCCGAGGACGCAGAGGGTGGCGTGGCCGCCGTCTCGACCGGATGCACGCCGTCGCATCCGGGGATCCCGAACGGGTTCGGCGTGCAGTCGGTGCGCCGAACATCGCGGGCTCCGGTAGGAGCAGGCGCGACGCGCTCCGGGTGACGAACGCCGCCAGCATGCAGATGGAGAGCCACCGCCCCAGGCCAGTCGGCAGCCGCTTGGGAAGGGCGAGGACGAGCACCGCCAGGGCGACGTCGTAGTACCCCTCGAACGCAAACCCGAGGTAGGTGACGACCGGCCGGCCGGTCGGACCGTAGCTGCCCACGAAGTTGAGCACGCCACAGGCGAGCAGGAGCGGCCCGGTGAGGACCTCCGGCCGCCGCATCCACGTGATGACGCCGGCGCCGATGTAGACAGCCCGATCGTGGTGTCGAGCAGGAGGAACTCCGGTGGCGCGCCGCTTGCCACACCGACGGCGAGCGTCAGGACCGTGAACGAAACTGCGCCGACCGTGGCAGCGACGAGGGTTCTCCCTGGACGCACGCCGGCCGACCGGGCACGCGCGGCTGCGGGCAAGGCCGGGACGGGCGACTCCATGGTGGTGGATCGTGGCACATCGGCAGCGCCCCGTGACCCGGGAAGACCCCGGTCTTCCGGCGGGGCTGGCTCGCTTGGCGGATCGGCCGGTTGCCCGGTGGGCCCACGCTCAGCGCAGCATCACCACCGTAGAGGAGCCACCCGATGAGAATCGCCCGCCTGACCGCCGTCAGCCTCGCGCTGGCGGTTGCCGGCACCGCCGCAGGTGCGACCACGGTCCTCGGTGCCAAGCCGTCGACGGAGCGCAGCGGTCGTGTCGTCGAGACGTTCGCGGACGACTTCATCCTCGAGCTGTGCGGGATCAAGACGATGACGACCGTCACGGAGCACTGGACGCTGACCACCTATGCCGATGGGTCGCAACGCTTCAGCGACATCCGCACGTTCGAGTCGGACGACCCCAGGCTGCCGATCGGGCAAGGCGCCGGGATGTCGTACTGGGATGCCAATGGCGTCCAGACCGACCACGGCTCACCGATCCGCCTCCGGCGACCCGGCGAGGGGATCATCCTGCTGGACGCCGGTCGCGTCGTGTTCAGTGATCCGCCGGTCATCCGTGGCCCGCACCCGTCGCTCGGGATGGATCTCGCCGACGCGTACTGCCCCTGACCACAGGCGCAGGCGACCGGGCCGCGCTACAGGATCGGGACCAGCGTCCGCTCCCCGGGCGGACGACGGAGCAGCTCGACCGCAGCCATCGCGGCCGCGAGCTGGGCGGCCTCCTCGCCCGTGCCGAGGTCCAGGCGACAGTAGGTGAAGCGGCCGGGGAGCACGCGTTCCATCATCGCGCCCAGCCAGTTCGTGAGGTCCGTGCGATGGCCAGTGCGCTTGCGTGCGCCGGGGGCGATCGCGTGGACGAGCACCAGGCGTCGCCCGCTCCGCTCGAGCCACGGCCAGTACTGGAGGACGTTCTCGGCCGGGTGCGTGTGCTTCTCCTCGACCTGCAGCGCCACCCACGCGTGGTCGCCGACCTCGGCCAGCCCACCTGCCACCCCGCCCAGGCCCACGATCTCGTTGCCGGCGAACTTGACGCCGAGCATCCTGCCCAGTCGCTTCGCCACTTGGGACTCCGAGAGGCCGCCCCACTCCTGCTTCGCCAAGTCACCCTCGTGTTCACGTCGGCCGGAGAGATGACTGTACCCCTGCGCCGCTCCCGGAGACGAGGCTGGTCGTGGTGAGACAAGGCCCCGAGCGCCTGCCCGGGGCCCTGAATTCAGGTGCCGGTTGAGGATCAGCTGCAGCCGGACGTCGCCCCGCAGTTGAGGCACTTGTAGCAGCTGCCGCTGCGGACCATGATCGAGCCGCACTCGGCGCAGGACGGGGCGTCCGCCTGGGCCGCGAAGGCGACCTTCACACCGCCGCCGAGGGAGCCGGTGAACGAGTCAAGGGTCCGCTTGCCGTTCCCATTCCCGTTCGCCGCCGCGGAACCGTTGGCCGCCCCGTTGCTGGCGACGGTCGCGAGCTCACGCTTGTCGACGGAAACGCTGATCGAGGGGGCTGCCGGCGCTGTGGCGGCAACGGATGGGGACGCGACCGCACCCTTGGCCGTGTCGTCGGACGCTGGAGCCGGCGCGGGATCCGGGGCCACGGCCGGCGTCACCTCCGGCGCGATCGCCTCGGACTGGGCGGTGATGCCCTCGTCCGCGCGCGGCCGAAGGGCCGACGCGCCGAAGGCAGCCGGGGCCTCGGAGACCACCGCGGAGCGGTCGATCAGCCCGAGGGCGCCCTTCTCCTCGCTGGGCAGGAAGCGGGATCCCATCCAGCGGAAGATGTAGTCCACGAGGGACTTGGCGATCGGGATCTCCGGGTTGCCGGTGAACCCGCTCGGCTCGAACCGCACGTGGGCGAACTTGTTCACCACGTCCCGCAGCGGCACGCCGTACTGGAGCGCCAGGCTGACCGAGGTCGCGAGCGTGTCCATCAGGCCGCTGATCGTGGAGCCTTCCTTGGCCATCTTGAGGAAGATCTCGCCCGGCTGGCCGTCCGGGTACAGGCCGACCGTGATGTAGCCCTCGTGCCCGGAGATCTCGAACTTGTGGGTGACCGCGGTCCGCTCCGACGGCAGCCGGCGGCGGTGCGGGCGGGTGGCCTCGACCTGGGCCGACGCGAGCTGCCGGCGCAGGCCCTCGATGGTCTCCTTGTCCTCGGCCGAGCCCTCGTCCTTCTTCTTGCCGGTGGACAGCGGCTGGGAGCGCTTGGAGCCGTCGCGGTAGATGGCGATGGCCTTGAGGCCCTGCTTCCAGCCCTCGAGGTAGACCGTCTCGATCTCCTCGGCCGTGGCGTTCTCCGGCATGTTGACGGTCTTGCTGATGGCGCCCGACAGGAACGGCTGGACCGCGCCCATCATCCGGATGTGGCCCATGTAGTGGATGGACCGCTCGCCGTTGACCGGCTTGAACGCGCAGTCGAAGACGGGGAGGTGCTCGTTCTTCAGGCCCGGCGCGCCCTCGATGGTCTCGCGCTCGTTGACGTAGGCGATGATCTCCTCGACCTGCGCCGGGGAGTAGCCCAGCTTGCGCAGGGCCGCCGGCACGGTCTGGTTGACGATCTTGAGGTAGCCCTCGCCGACGAGCTTCTTGTACTTGATGAGCGCGATGTCGGGCTCGATGCCGGTGGTGTCGCAGTCCATCATGAACGCGATGGTCCCGGTGGGGGCCAGCACGGTGACCTGCGCGTTGCGGAAGCCGTGGGCGGTGCCGAGCTCCAGGACCTCGTCGTACAGGCCGCGGGCGTTGGCCAGCATGGCCTGCGGGACGCCGGTCTCGGGCAGCGCGTACGCCGCGTCGCGGTGCTTGGCGATGACGCGCAGGAACGACTCGCGGTTGGTGTCGTAGTCCACGAAGGCGCCGCCGTGGTCCCGGGCGATGACCGAGCTCTGGCGATACGCCTCGCCGTGCATCAGGGCGGTGATCGCGCCTGCGTAGGCGCGACCTTCGTCGGAGTCGTAGGCCAGGCCGCGGTTCATGAGCAGCGCGCCCAGGTTCGCGTAGCCCAGGCCGAGGGGCCGGTAGCGGTGGCTGTTCTCCTCGATCTTCTGCGTGGGATAGCTGGCGTTGTCGACCAGGATCTCCTGCGCCGTGATCGTCACCTTGGCCGCGAAGCGGAAGGCGTCCACGTCGAACTCGCCGTCCGCCTGCACGAACTTCATGAGGTTCAGGGAGGCCAGGTTGCACGCCGTGTCGTTGAGGAACATGTACTCCGAGCACGGGTTGGACGCGTAGATCCGGTCCGTGTTCAGGCTCGTGTGCCAGTCGTTGATGGTGGTGTCGTACTGGATGCCCGGGTCGCCGCACAGGTGGGCCGCGTCCGCCATCTTGCGGAAGATGTCCCGCGCCTTGTACGTGCCGGCCGGCTGGCCGTCGCTGACCTCGAGCGTCTGCCACTCCGCATCGCGCTCGACGGCCTTCATGAAGTCGTCGGTCACGCGGACGCTGTGGTTGGCGTTCTGGAAGAAGACGCTGCCGTAGGCCTCGCCGGTGAAGGAGGGGTCGTAGCCCTGCTCGATGAGGGCCCAGGCCTTCTTCTCCTCGTGCGCCTTGCTGTCGATGAACTCGATCACGTCCGGGTGGCTGACGTCGAGGATCACCATCTTGGCCGCGCGGCGGGTCTTGCCGCCCGACTTGATGACGCCCGCGAAGGCGTCGTAGCCGCGCATGAAGCTGACGGGACCGCTGGCGATGCCGCCGCCCGACATCTTGGCCTTGGACGAGCGGATGGGGGACAGGTTCACGCCGGCGCCGGAGCCGTACTTGAACAGCATGGCCTCGGTCTTGGCGAGGTCCATGATGCTGCTCATGTTGTCCTGGACCGAGTTGATGAAGCACGCGGAGCACTGCGGCTTCGCCTCGATCCCCACGTTGAACCAGACCGGCGAGTTGAAGCTCATCTTCTGGTGGACCAGGAGATGGGTCAGCTCGGCCTGGAACGCGGCGAGGTCCTCGTCCGTGGCGAAGTAGCGCTGGGTGTCGGCCCAGGCGGTGATCGTGTTGACGACGCGGTCGATGAGCTGCTTGACGCTGTGCTCGCGCTCCGGCGTGCCGACGTGGCCGCGGAAGTACTTGCTCACCACGACGTTGGTGGCGAGCTGGCTCCAGAAGGCCGGGACCTCGACGTCCTTCTGCTCGAAGACCGTCTTGCCGGTCTCGCTGGAGATGCCGGCCGTCCGGTACTCCCACGTGATCTCGTCGTAGGGGTGGACGCCGGGGCGCGTCCAGCGGCGCTCGAACGTGAGACCGCGGGTCCCTTCGCCGTTGAAGCTGGCACCGTACGGGCCGCCGAGGCCCTTGCGCGCGGCCGACGCCGACTTGGTCCCGGTCCTGCCCCCGCGGGACTTGGGCGCAACCTTCTCATCCATGACCGGGACAACCTCGCGAGCCTGGGCCATTGCCGTTTCTCTCCTCCGTTCCCGCAGACCGCGGGACCACGCCATGACGGCCGGCGGTCCGGATGGGGGTCCGTGCGGGCGTTCGCTTCCCGGGTGCCAGGCGGGTTGCGGAATGCGGGCACGGACTCCGTCCGGGTGGCTTGTCCCGCGGTCACGTAGATGGGGTGACGCGTAGCTGCGGGGCCGTTCACCGGATCGATCTGCCGCCTTGGTCCCGGGGCCCTGTTCCGCGGGGCTTGTGGCCCGCGTTCCCTGGCGTTCCGGGGGTCGTCCGGCGGCGGAGCGACCGGTGAACTGTACGCCGCTGATGGGCCGTGGTCAAGCCGAAAACCACAAGATGTAGTGGTCGGCCGGTGGTTCGCATCGCAACATATTGTGCTTCGTCCCTTGGAGCGCCGATTCACGCCCGGTGGCCCGCCGGACACGTCCAGCTGCCTCGTCGGTCCACGCCGACGAGGCGCTCGTCCACACCCCGAGGCTCCTCGTCCACACGGATCGCGGTGCCTGTCCACCATCGCCACGGTGGTTGTCCACAGAACGGGCGTTCTATTGTGGATGGTGCGGGGTGCCGCGCGCCGAGGCCGCCGCCGTGCCGCGCGTCGCCGCGCCGCCGTCCCTCTCGCGGCCAGGTACCGATGCCAAGCGCGGTAACCCGCCGCCTCCGCCCTGTTCACGGCCACCCACCGGTGGAGTGCGTCGTACGCCCGCGTTGACCGCCGGTTGGTGGCCAGCCACCGGTGCGGCGCGTGGTGGGCCAGGACCTGCTGGCCTACCACCGGTGGCATCAGTGGAAGGCCGCGACCTCGGGGCGAAGGCGCCCGTCACCGTGCGTCACCCTGCGGCACGAGCCGCGCGAACGCGCCTGACCGCGGCAGGGCTCCTGGTACCAACGACTCCACCAGTGGATGGCCAGAAGCTGAGCGCGGCGATGGGGCCGGACGGCGCGGCGAGCCACGCGTTCATCGCGTGCCCATCCGCCGGGAGCGCGGCTCGCAGCAGGGTGCGGTGTGCCGCGACGCGGCGGCGGTTGGTCCGTCCCCCGGCGAGGATGACCCACGTGCCCACCACCGCCGGCCGCCAACCGCGCTCCACGGCGATCTTCGGGGCCAGGCGACGCTTCCGATCGAGCGTCCCGACGAGCTCCTGGACGTCGACGATCTCGGTCTTGAGCTCGATGACGAGGAGCGTGCGGGTGGGCTCGTGCCAGGCGAGCACGTCGATCGCCCCGCGCTCACCGTAGATGGAGAACGTGACCTCGGGGACCGCGCGCCAGCCGGGCAGCGTCGCGAACCGCGCAGCGACCGCCTCCTGCAAGGCCGAATGCCGCGCACCGAGGAGTCGATCCAGCTCGCCTCCACGCCAGCGGGGCACCAGGTCCAGCGTGATCCCGATGGCCTCGCCGATGGCCCGGATCTGCGCCACCGTCATGCCGCCGATTGCACCGCGTTCGAGCCGCGAGATGGTGTCCTGCGAGGTCGTTGCCACGAGGGCGACATCGACCTGCCGGAGCCGCTTGCGGATTCGGACGGCGCGGTACACGCGACCGAGGGCAGCATCGTCCATGCGCCAAGGATCGCTGCCGTGGCTTACGCGGGGCTTACGCGGGTCGGCGATGATCTGCTCGCGATGGTGACGAAGGACAAGCGATGGGCCTCACCGATCCTCGTCGGCGTCGATGCGGGTGCGACCAAGGCCGTCGCGATCGCCGTGACCACGGACGGGGAACGGCTCGCCCGCGCCGAGGGTCCCGGCGCCAACCCCAAGCGCCACGGCCTGGACGTCGCCGCGGACCGGATCTCGGCGCTCGCGGGCCGGGTCGCCGGCGGCCGCCCGATCGCCGTTCTCTTCGTCGCCGGTGCGGGCATCGATCGACCCGAGCACGCCCGGGCACTCGAGGGAGCCCTGCGCCACCGACGTGACGAGGACGAGCGCGTGATCGTCGTGAACGACACCCTCGCGGTGCTGCGCGCCGGCACGCCCGATGCCGTGGGCATCGCGGTGCCCGTCTCGACCGGCGGCAACGTGATCGGCCGGGCGGGCGACGGTCGCGTCACGGACCGCGGCCACGGGATCTTCGGCGGCGGCTACGTGTTGGGCGCGCTCGCGGCGCGGGCCGCGGGCAGGGGGCGGGTGGGGGAGGAGCTCGCCCGGGAGATCGACGCGGCCGGCCTGAGCTGGCGGGGACGCAGGCCCGGTCCGGAGGCCGCCGTCCTGGGCGTGGCGGTGGCTCGTGCGGCCGAGCGGGGCGATCCCTACCCACGGCGCCTGGTCGACCGCTGGTGCGCCCGGGTCACCGGTGCCCTCCGCGAGGAAGTCCGGCGCCTGGGGCTGGGCGACGAGCCGGCCGTCGTCGTCTACGGCGGGCTCGGGGACGCCTCGCCCTGGCTGGCGAACCGCATCCGTGTGGCCGTTCTCGCCGGAGCGCCGCGCGCCCGCATCGTGCACCTGGAGACGGAGCCCGCCGCAGGCGCAGCGGCTCTCGCCCTCGACGCGCGGCTGGGCGCTCCCATCGCCTGGGACTTCACGCCCCGCCGCTGACCGCCTCGGCCGCGGGTCGCCCTATTCGGCCGCCGGCGTCTCGTCGAGCGCCGCCGCCCGCTTCGCCAGGTCCCGCTCGAACATCGGCTTCGCCTTGAGCGCTGCCCTGAGCTCCGCGTCGGCCTCCGCGAGCTCGGCGAGCCGCTCCGCCACACCCGGCGCCTCGGGGTCCGCCAGCAGCGTCTCGCGCAGCAGGCCGATGTACCGCTCCGTCTCCGGCCCCTTGAACGCGGCCAGTCCCGCGATCCGCTCCGCGACCTCCTCGTTCCGCCCGGCCACGGACCAGCCCCCGTGCTCGCGCACGAGCAGCTGCAGCTCTCGCCCCTCGTGGAGCGCGCGGTACCGGAGCGACGGCCCGCCCGTGAACTTGATGACCTGGTCGGGCCGGTAGATCACCATCAGCGAGAGGATGAGGACGAAGATGCCGATGTCGAACGGGAGGAAGTTGGGGGAGATCGCAACCAGGAGGCCCACGATCGCGATCGCCATCAGCGCGGCGGCGATGTTGCCGCCGCCGTACCGCCGAGACCGGTGCTGGAGCTGGACCCACAGCAGGACGGACAGGACGACGATCCCCACGCCGCCGAGGATCAGGAGCAGCGCATGTGCCGGATCGGGGTCGATGAAGGAGAGCATCCGCCAAGGATCGGGCAGAACCTCGAAGCCTGCAACGAGCGGGAGCCCGCGGCGGATCGCGCGAGAGCGACGACACCCGGGGCCGACCTCGAGATCGGCCCCGGGCGCGGGACCGCCGCATGATCCCAGGGACGCTACCGGCCCTCACGCTCCGAGGCGCGGAACTCGATCAGCGAGGAGCCCTGGGTCGGCACGCCGACCACCCAGTCGGTGCGCTCGGCGGCCCGGTACTGGATCAGCGACTGCACCTCCTCGATCGGGGTCACGGTCGGCACGACGTTGACGCGAACGGTCATCGCGACGCCGACGACGACGATGAGCGCGATCGCGACGCCGACCGCGATCAGGAAGTTGCGGAACAGGTGATCGCCGGTGACGCCGGCGTGGTGGGCTGGAACGTGCAGTGCCATCGCGGCACCTCCTGGTGCCCGCGGGCCCGTCTCGCCAGTGGCTCGGGACCGTCCCGGCGGCAGGGATTTGGACGGTCCTTCGCGGCCTCCCGCGTATCCGTTGAGGATCGTGCCTCGCGCAGCTGGCGATTGACAGGGCCGACAGGTGGCGGACGTCGGGGACCGTAACGCCGCCGCCCGGCCGACGGGTCGCGACCACAACCCGCGCTGCAGCCCGGCCTACAGCCCCGAGTACGCGTGGAGCCCGCTGAACCAGAGGCTGCCGGAGTAGGTCACCAGCACCATCAGGAAGCCGATCACCAGCAGGAGTGCCGCCGGCCGCCCGGCCCATCGCCGCTGGTTGCGCGCGTGGAGGTAGACCGCGTAGATCAGCCACGTGACCAGGGCCGCCGTCTCCTTGGGGTCCCAGCCCCAGTAGCGTGACCAGGCGATGGACGCCCACCAGGATCCCAGGATGATCATCGTCGCGAAGATCGGGAAGCCGATGATCACCGAACGGTAGGCCACCTCGTCGAGCGTCTTGTGCGAGGGCAGCCAGGCGAAGCGGTCGCCGGTCCCCTGCGCGAGGTACCCGATGCCCGCGGCGAAGGACGTCGCGAAGATCCCGTACGAGATCACCGCCATCCCCACATGGATCGTGAGCAGCGGGGCGTTCTGGAGCGCCGGCACGAGTGGCTCGATCTCGGACGGCAGCGACGACGCGTACAGCAGCATGACGAGCGCCACGCCCAGCGGGATGAACCCGATCTGGCGGATCGGGTAGCGGCGTGCCAGGAACAGGTACCCGCCAAGGATGCTGGCCGCGAATGCGACGCTGAACTCGTAGAGGTTCCCGTACGGCCCGCGCCCGACCACGATCCCGCGCAACACCAGCGACGCCACGAGCAGCCCGAAGGCCAGGACGGTGATGAAGGTTGCCGCCCTCGAGAGCGGAGTGGGGGAGGCGGCCAGCTCGACGGGTGCGGCGGCAGCTGAGGCCCGCGCCGTGACGAACGAGCCCGTGACACCGCCCGTCGCGAAGGCAGGTCGGACGGCAGGGGCGAGCACGACCGCCCGTCGCCCGTTGGCGAGGAGCACGGCGTGACCGACGTGGGCCGCGAAGCCGATGGCGGTCGCGATCACGCCGAGGACGAAGAGCAGCGAGGAGGCCTGTGCCATGTCGTGTCCCGGGACGCTGGGGGCCCGGCGGATGGTTCCGCGGGCCCGTGGGATCGCCGGCGGCCGCCCGCCGGTTGTTCAGCAGTCGTTCAGGCGGCGGCGCGCCCGCCCGGCGGCGGTCCGGCCGGCTGGAGGGAGCGGGTGGTGGGCGTGAGGGTGAAGGAGAGGCCGCAGTTGCCGCAGGTGTCGTCGGCCGCGGTGCGGACCAGCGAGCACTTGGGGCAGGCCACGACCAGGACCTCCCCGGACGGCGAACGGGTCATGCCCGGTTCGTAGATGACGCCCTCGCGTGGGCTGTACGGCTCCCCGACGGGGAACACGGGGTTGCCGGCGGCGTCGAGCGGTGCGGCCCGACGGGGATCCGCGTAGGCCACCTTGGGCCGCGGCTTGAGGATGGCGTACCGCACCCAGAGCAGAAGGAGCAGCGTCAGCAGCGGCCCCACGACGAAGACCAGCAGGAAGACCGAGAGGAGGCCCACCAGCTGCGCCCAGTCCGGGACGATGAACGACTCGGAGAAAGCGAGGAGGTTGGCCACGATCTGCTGCAGCGTCTCGATCACGCGCAGATGCTAACAGGAGGCGTCACGCCGGCGCAGGGGCGCGGCCGGGGGGATGCGGCCCGAGGGGTCAGCCGGGTGCGTGCGGGTGGCGCTTGTGGCGGGCGACCTTGTTGGGCGTCCCGGACTTGGTGGTCGCGCCGCGCCCCGGCTTCCATCCCTTGCGCTGTTCGTCACCGGACGCGTTCGAGGCCTGGCTGGCCGTCCCGGGGGGCCGGCCCGCGCCGATCCCGGGCCGGCGTGACCCCGTGGCCGTGACGGATGGGGCCGGGACGTTGAGCTTGCCGATGAACCACTGGAGGGGGGCGGTGCGCGCGCCCTTCGCCGCGAGGTGGTCGCGCAGCCCACGGTCGTTGGTCACCACCAGCACCCGGTCTGCCGCCGCGGGCCCGCCGCCGTGCATCGTGGCCTCGGAGACCAGGTCCAGGATCGTGTCATCGGCGGTCCTCCGACCCGAGTAGCGGACCACCATCTTCTGGGCGAGGCGGCCGTAGACGCCGTGGCCGACCCCGTCGAACACGAGGTCGATCGTGATCGGCAGGGGCACCGCTCCGCGGATCCGCCCGACGATCGCCGATGGCGGGGCCGCCCCGCCAGCCCCCGTCCCGAGGCGGTAGAGCAGGTTGGTGCCGTCGATGATGAGGCGGTCGGTGCCGTCGAAGGGCGTGGTGCGGGGGGCCGGGGGCATGCGCAGACGGTAGCATCGTGCGGTGCTCCTCCTCGTCGATCTCGATGGTGTCGTCTACCGCGCCTCCGAGGGCGTGCCCGGCGTCGGGCCGGCACTGGCCGCCCGCGCGGCGCTGGGCGACATCGTGGTCTACGTGACGAACAACGCGATGCACTACCACGGCGACTACCTCCCCCGGCTGGCGGGCCACGGTGCGCCCGTGGGGCTGGACCGGGTCGTCACCAGCGCGCGGGCCAGCGCCCTGTACGTGCGCGATGCGATGCCCGGCGTCCGGCGCGTGCTCGCCGTGGGTGCCGCGGGCCTGGAGCGCGAGCTTCGCGAGGCCGGGTTCGACGTGGTGACCGCCGCGTACGCCGCCACCCGCATGAGCCAGGAGGGGATCGACGGCTGGGCAGCCGCGGAGCATCCCGACGTGGTGGTGGTGGGCCTGGACCCGCAGCTGACCTACCTGCGGATTGCCGCCGCCGCCGATTGCATCCGGGCGGGTGCGGTGCTGGTGGCCACGAACCGGGATCCCCTCTACCCCACCGAGCGCGGCTTCCGGCCGGGTGCCGGTGCCGTCGTGGCCGCCATCGAGACGGCGGCCCGCACGACGGCGCGCGTGACGATCGGCAAGCCCGAGCCGTACCTGCTCCTGGCGGCGGCCATGTCCGTAGGGGCGGACGTGCGGCGGGCCGTGATGATCGGCGATGCGCTCACGGACATCGCTGCCGGGTCGCGCGGTGGGTGCCCGCACGGTGCTGATGCTGACCGGCGTGACCACCCGCGAGATGGCCGACGCCATCCCCGATGCCGAGCGTCCGACGCGCATCGCCGCGGACGCCGTCGAGCTCAGCGCGGTTCTGGCGGAGCTGGCGGCCGAGGGGTAGACCGCGGGCGGCTCGCCAGCCTGCGCAGCCGCCGCACCACGAACGGGTAGAGCGCCGCGGCGGCCAGGATCCCGAGGACCGTACCTGCCGCCACGACGTAGAGCTCCTGGCCGGTGAACAGCGTGAAGCCGAACAGGAGGAACGGCAGCCGGCCCACGACGAGGACGGCAGAGGTGCGATCCGAGATCCGGCCGGCCCGCCACAGGCTCTCCTCCCAGAGGCGCGTCGCGATCAGCGCGAAGACCAGCAGCGCGAGGACGATGTTCTGCGGCGTCACCGCCGGCTCACCTGTGGATCAGCTCCGGGATGCCGGCGCTCCAGGCGAGGAACTCCTCGCGCAGGTCCTCCTTGGTGGGCTCGCCGCAGAACGCGGCCTCGATGGCCGCGGTGTTCACGGCCCACAGCTCGGGCAGCGTGACGCCCAGCTGTTCGACCGCCCGCGCGTACTCCTCGGAGAGGGTGATGTCGGACACCGTCAGGTCGTCGGTGTTGAGGGTGACCCTGACGCCCGCCTGGAGCAGCCGGCGGAAGGGGTGCTCGGCGAAGGTCGGGACGATCCGGGCCTGGTAGTTGGAGGTCAGGCAGAGGTCGAGCCAGACCTCCCTCTCGATGAGCTCCCGGACGAGCTCCGGATCGTCGATCGCCAGCGGGCCGTGCGCGATCCGCTCCGGCTCCAGGGCCAGGGCGCGCCTGACCTGCCCCGCGCCGCCCCACTCGCCGGCGTGCAGGGTGACGTGCAGACCGAGGTCCCGGGCCATGTCGATCGCCCCGCGATGGCGCTCCGGGTCCGGGTAGCGTTCCTCCGGCCCGGCGAGGTCCACGGCGACCAGTCCGTCCGGGATGCCCTCCTGGACCATGTCGAGCACGAAGTCCAGGTTGGCCTCGGGCGCATGTGACCGCATCAGCGTGGCGATCAGCCGGACGTCCACGCCGAGCCGCCGGGCGGCCCCGTGGGCACCGCGCCAGACCGCTTCCACGACCTGCCGCCCCGTCAGGCCCTTGTGCGTGTGGAGCAGGGGCGCCCAGCGGATCTCCATGTAGCGCACGTGGTCGCAGGCCTTGTCCTCGACGAGATCCGCCGCGACACGCTCCACGGCCTCGGCGTCCTGCATCAGGGCGATCGGGAGATCGAACGCACGCAGCAGCTCGGCCTGATCGTTCACCTGCTCCGGGCCGACCAGCACGGAGCGCATGCCCGCGAACGTGACGGGCGCCTCGACGCGTCGGGTCCGCGCGATGTCGAGCGCCGTGTCGACGCGCAGGGAGCCGTCGAGGTGCAGGTGGAGCTCCGCCTTGGGCATGGCGTGCGTCAGGCTGCGCAGGGTCCGGGCATCCAGCTTGGTCATGGGGCGATGGTAGGGCCGACGGCCGATTTGGCGCGAGTCGAGTGCACGATCGACCATCCGCCGCCCCACCAGATGCGAACAATGGGTGATCGCGTCCGAGACCGCGACTGCACATCCGGAGCCCACACCGATGTCCACGATCCTCGTCACCGGCGCCAGCGGATTCGTCGGCAGCCACATGCTCCCCGCCCTGGTCGATGCCGGCCACCGCGTCCTCGCCCTCGTCCGCGACGACGACGGGGCGGCCCAGGTCAACCGCCGCCTGACCCCATCCCAGCGCGCGGCCGTCGAGATCCGCGTCGGCGACGTCACGAAGCCCGACACCCTGGCCGCCGCTCTCGCCGGCGCGGACGCGGTCCTCCACCTGGTCGCCGTGCCCCGCGACTGGGACGGCGGTGCCACGCTCCGCCTGGTCAACACCGAGGGAACCCGCAACGTCCTGCGCGCCGCGTCGGAGGCGGGCGTCCGGCGCTTCGTCCACTTGGGCGCACTGGGCGTCGTGGACGACCCCGACCTGCACTACGGGAGCTCCAAGGTCAAGGGCATGGCGCTGGTGCGCGAGAGCGGCCTCGACTGGACGATCCTCTCGCCGTCGCTGCTGTTCGGGCCTCGCGACGGGTTCTTCAACATCCTGGGCGACCTGGTCCGGATGTCGCCGGGCATCGTGCCGATCACCGGCAAGGGCAACGCCCGGTTCCAGCCACTCGCGATCGCCGACCTCGCGCGCGCCGCCGTCCTGACGTTCGGCGACCAGGCGACGGTCGGCAGGGAGTTCCTGCTGGGCGGGCCGCGCTACTGGACCTATCGCGAGATCGTCGAGGAGGTCCTGCGCGGGATGGGCAAGCGGCGCGCCCTCGTGCCGATGCCTGTGGCGCTGATCCGCCTCGTCGCCACCGTGGCCGAGAAGATCCGCCTGCCGTTCCCGGTCGCCACGGACCAGCTCCGCCAGCTCAAGCACGACAATATCGGGCCCCTGGGCGGTGTCTTGGACGGGTTCGGGTTCGAGCCCCGACCGATGGAGGGCGAGCTGACGCACCTGCGTCAGAAGCTCAAGGACCAGGAGCCCCCCGCGGCCTGACGCTGGTCCCTCGATCGCGCAGCGAGCCCCTTCGATCGCGGTCCGACCCGCAACCCGCTACCCTCCGCGTCGTGAACATCCTGCGGACCGTCGCGACCCGGGTCGTCTGGGTCACCCTCGCGCTGCTGATCGCGTTCGGCTCGGCCGGCATCGTTGCCGCCATGAGCCACGTGCCGGGCACGGCCGCCCGTCCCGAGCTCACCTGGGCCGGGGACGCGGAGATGGCGTCGGCGCTCGACGCCGCGATGGCGGACCTCGAGGCGCTGGCCGCCGAGGTTGACACGCTCGGAGCCACCGCGCGGGTTGCCCTGAGCCAGGTGGTCGCCGGTGACGCCGATGCGCTGCGTCGGACGATCTCGACGGGGACGCTGCGCGTCGCCGAGATCCAGGAATTGAGCTCTGAGCTCGAGCGATCGCTGGCCGCGGTCCCGTATGCGGGCGAGGACTGGGCGCTCCACGTCTCGGCGGAGTCGAGGTATCGCTTCGACGAGCTCGCCGCGACCGCGGGCGTGACGAAGGGTGTCGGCGACGAGTGGGCAGCGCTCACCGGGCGCTCGATCGACGCCGCTCGCGTGTCCGCGCTGCTGGCCAACCACGACGAGCAGACGGCCGCAGCGGCGAAGCTGGGATCGGAGGGCAAGTACAAGGCCGCCATCGCCCAGCTCGATGCCTCCGACGCCACGATCGCCGATGCCCGTGCGCTGGCCGACCGCCTGGCGGCGACGACGGACGTCAGCACGCTGAGGGCGTGGATCGGCCGCAACGCCGACTACGACGTGGCGCTGCGGGTGCTGTACACGGCCCTCATCGAGTCGAAGGCGCGCGTGAACGCCGAGGTCCGCAAGGCGTTCGACCTGGAGCAGCAGGCGCGGACACAGCTCCCCGGCGACACGCGGGCCATGGTCGTGATCATGTCCGACATCGCTCAGGGTGGGCTCAACCAGGCCGTCATCGCGATCGAGGAGGCGCGCGGGTCGCTGGCCGATGCGCTCGAGATCCAGCAGCAGCTTCAAGATGGATCCGGGATCGAGCCCCCTGGCTGACGGCGCCCGACCACCGGGAGACGTCGCCCGATCAGACAGCGCCCGATCAGACAGCGGGGCGGCGCTACACTCGATCGTAACGTTCGCCTGAGCCATCTCCTGGCCGCCCGTCGCGCGGCCTCGAGCACCCGGAGGTCCTCGTGCAGATCCGCGTCGTCGTCGCGCAGCCGTGGGAGGCTGCCGCCCAGCTGCTGGTCGTTCCCATCATCGGCGAGCCCGCCTTCGAGGGGGAGCTCGATGAGCTCGACCGGCGCACCGAGGGTGAGCTTCGGGCACTGGCGGCGTTCGGTGAGCTCAAGTCCAAGCGCTACTCGACGGCGCTCGCGGCGCCCGGCGACGTGCCGTCGACGCGGGTCCTCGTCGTCTCCGGGGGGCCTGCTGACGAGTTCGACCGCGAGACCGCCCGGCGCCTCGCCGCCACCGCGATCCGTCGGCTCATCGGGCGCGAGGTGCGCTCCGTCGCCGTCTGGCTTGCGCCGATCGCCGGAGCCTTGGGGAATGACGTCGCCCTGGCGGCCGAGCTGGTCGCCCGCGGCGTCGTCGAGGGCGGCTTCGAGCCCAAGACCATCTACCGCGAAGACAGCGATGCGGCGCCTCCGGCCCTGGACGAGCTGGTGCTGCTGGTCCCGGACGGTGCGACGGCCGACGCCGAGCGCGGTGCCGAACGCGGCCAGATCATCGGCGAGGGCGCCAACATCGCCCGGCGCCTGGCCAACCGCGCTGCCAACGACGTGTCGCCGCAGGTCCTGGCCGACGAGGCCCGCGCCATCGCGGAGGCCCACGGGCTGTGGATCGACGTGGTCGACGAGGTACGGGCCGCCGAGCTGGGCATGGGCATGTTCCTCGCCGTGGGGCAGGGGAGTGACAACCCGCCGCGGATGATCGTCATGCGCTCCGGCGCCGAGGGGGAGAAGGACGCGCTCGGGCGCCACCTGGCGCTGATCGGCAAGGGCGTCTGCTTCGATTCGGGCGGCATCAGCATCAAGCCGGCCGACCGGATGGAAGAGATGAAGATGGACAAGACCGGTGCGTGCACCGTGATCGCGGCCATCGCCACCGCGTCGCGCCTGGCCCCCGGGCTGCCGCTCCTCGCCGTTGCGCCCGCCGTCGAGAACATGCCCGGCGGGCACGCGTCGCGGCCTGGCGACATCGTCCGGGCGCTGAACGGCAAGTGGGTCGACCTCATCAACACCGACGCCGAGGGCCGCCTGATCCTGGGCGATGCGATGACCTATGCCGAGCAGCTGGGCGCCACCCACATGGTGGACGTGGCCACCCTCACCGGCGCCGTGGGACGGGCCATCGGCAACCTCGTCACGGGCGTGTTCGCCACTCCCGACCCCTGGTGGGGCGAGGTCGAGGCCGCGGCCGAGCGAGCCGGCGAGCGCTACTGGCGCTTCCCGCTGGTCCAGGACTACATGTCCGAGATGGACAGCTGGTACGCGGACTTCCAGAACACGGGCACCAACGACGGCTCGCTCGTGAAGAGCGGCCTGTTCCTGGAGCAGTTCCGGACGGTGCCGTGGGCGCACCTCGACATCGGCGGGACGGCCTACTTCCGCAAGGCCTATCCGTTCGCGACCCGTGGTGCCACGGGCGTCACGCACGCGACGCTGGTCGAGCTCGCCCTGGCTGGCGCGCCGAAGGCCTGAACCCGGGCTCTGCCTCCTGCTTGGGGTGACGCCCGGCGGCGCCTCCCAGGCGACGACGTCCGGCTCGATGGCATCCGCACCAGCTTGCCACCGCAGGCCAGCGCCTGTCAGGCGACGAAGCCAGGCGTCCCGACGCCCCGGCGCAGGGAGTGCCGCGGGCCGGTGCCTGCTAGGCGACGAAGCCCGGCGTCGCGCCGGCCGGACCGTCTCGATGCCGCTTCGCGGCGATCGTGGGTCGACGGCCGCAGCGGTTGCAGATGGATGACACTGCGAACTCCCGGGCTTCGTCGACTTGATGTCGCCACCGCTGCACGGGAGTTGCTCGGAGCTGCACCGGGGCAGGACTCGTTCGTCTGCTGCACGGGGAAGCCATCGACCGGGTACCGAGGCCGACTCCCACGCGTATCGCACGCCGGGCACAGGTCGCCGATCGTCGTCCCCGATAGACTCCGGGCGTGCTGACGCCGCTGGTCATCGTGCTTGCGCTCGTCGGCGGCGCGTGGGGATTCGCCGCCGATCGCATCGCGGCGCGCTGGCCGGCGCACGACGACGGGACGGTTCGGGCGATCGACTGGCGGACGCCGGTCGTGGTGGTCGTGGGTGCCCTCTCGCTGGGCGCGCTGACACTCCGCTTCGCGGACCCGGTGCCGGCTGCCGCCTTCGGCGCCTATCTCGTCGCCCTCGTGCTGCTGCTGGCCACGGACCTTGACCAGCGGCTGCTGCCCGACGTCATCACGCTGCCGGCGATCCCACTCGCGTTCGTGTTCAGCCTGTCCGGGCTCAACCCGCTGGTGCCGGCCGGCGTGCTCCCGATCGCCATCGCGGTGGCGATCGGCCTGCCGCTCCTGCTGTGGCTGGTCTCGATCCCGTTCGGGGCGGGGGCGATCGGGCAGGGCGACCTCAAGCTCCTCGTGTCCGTCGGCTTGATGGTGGGACCGCTCCGCCTCGTCTACGGCGCGATCTATGGGGCGCTGCTGGCGGGGGTGGTGCTCGTGGTGCTGCTCCTGCTCCGGCGGATCACGCTCAAGACGTTCGTACCCTACGGGCCCTTCCTGATCATCGGTGCGATCTGGGCGGTGCTGGTCATCACGTAGGGTCGCTCCTGCTCGTGGCCAACTTGCGACCCCTTGGTACACTCGAGCCGAACGCCGGTTCAGGTCGTCTCGGGAGTGCCCTCCGGGGCGGCGCCAATCCCGGTGGAGGGTGTGGCCACACGCTCCCCCGCCGCAGATGAGGACGCCTGCTCGTTGACCCGCCACGACGTCGCGCAGCGCTTCCCGAGGTCTCGCCGAGGCCATCGGACCCGCTTCCTTCTCGCCCTGCTCATGGTCCCCTTCATGGTCGGCGTGATCGCCGTGCCCGCGGTTGCACCCACCCCGGTCCTGGGCGACGAGCTGGCCGACGCGAAGGCGCAGCAGAAGGACCTCGAGCGCAAGATCAAGAGCCAGCGCGCGCTCGTGGCCAGGATCAACGTCTCCCAGGACCGGCTGGAAGGCCGGATCGCGAAGACGAAGTCCGAGATCAAGGACATCGCCGAGGACCTGAGCGTCACGCGCAAGCGCGTCGCCGCGCTCGAGGCCGACATCGGCGAGATCCGCAAGGCGTACCAGGGCCTCGTCAACTCGCTCGGCGACCTGGGCCTCCAGCTCCACCGCATCGAGCTGCAGGAGACGGACAAGCGCGAACAGCTGCGCCAGCGGAAGGCCGAACTTGCGGACCGGATCCGCCAGGCCTACGAGGCCGAGCGGACCTCCATGCTGGAGACCTTCCTGTCCGGCGCCTCGTTCACGGACATGCTCGCGGTCATGAGCACCCAGCTGGACGCCGCCGAGCAGGATCGCGTCCTGGCGCAGCAGATCGCCCAAGACCGGGCGACACTCCTCCAGCTCCACGAGACGGTGGACGAGACCCGCGCGGAGACGGACGTGCTCCGCCAGGAGACCGGGGTCCAGAAGCAGAAGCTGGACCGGCGCATGGAGGACCTGCGCAAGCAACAGGCGCGCCTCAAGGCGCTGGAGAAGGCGGCCAAGGCGGCGCTGGCCAAGGAGAAGGCGGACTACGCCAGGCTGGCCGCCGACAAGAAGAAGCTGCAGCGGGCGATCGCCTCGGCCGCGGCGGCCCGCAAGAAGCTCCAGCGCAAGATCGACAAGCTGATCTACAAGCAGTTCCAGTACGGCAACATCCCATCCGCGTACAACGGCACGCTCGCCTGGCCCATGGCCGGGACGATCAGTGGCGACTACGGCTGCAGCTCCTTCGCGTGGTACGGGCCGGGCAACGGCTGCGCCCACTTCCACAACGGGATCGACATCGTGGCGCCGTACGGCACGCCGGTCCGGGCGTCAGGCGCCGGCCGCGTCGTGTACTGCGGCTGGAACTACGCGGACGGCGCGGATCCGGCCTGGATCGTGATCATCGCCCACTCGTCCGAGCTCTCCACCTGGTACGCCCACATGAGCGCGGGATGCCCCGCCCGCGCCGGATCGGTCGTGAAGAAGGGCCAGGTCATCGGCCGTGAGGGCAACACGGGTCGCTCCACGGGCGCGCACCTGCACTGGATGGTCCAGTTCAAGGGGAGCTTCGTGAACCCGCGGTTGTTCACCTAGGGAGCGGCCGGCAGGCCGGAACCCGCCGTTCACCGCACCGAAACCCTGCGGCAACCCTCCGGTGCTAGCATCGGGGCGACTCGCCGCATAGCCCGACGGAGGGACGACGCTTGGTCAAGCCGGTCATGGCCGTGATCCTCGCCGGGGGCGAGGGTGAGCGGTTGTCGATCCTCTCGTCGGTGCGCGCGAAGCCCGCCGTCCCCTTCGGTGGCAAGTACCGGATCATCGACTTCACGCTGTCCAACTGCGTGAACTCGGGCATCGACAACGTCGTCGTCCTGACCCAGTACAACCCCAGGTCGCTCAACGACCACATCGGCGTGGGCCGGCCGTGGGATCTGGACCGCACCACCGGCGGCGTCCGGATGCTCCAGCCGTACATCCGGCGCGGGCGCGTCGCGGAGTGGTACGGCGGTACGGCCGATGCGGTGCTCCAGAACTTCAACGTGGTGGAGCGCGCCGGGGACACCGTGCTGGTCCTCGCCGGCGACCACATCTACAAGATGGACTACCAGCCCTTCATCGCGGCGCATCGCCGCAAGCGGGCCGACGTCACCATCGCCGTCCGTCGCGTCCCCCTGGCCGAGGCGACTCGGATGGGCGTCCTGGCCCTCGACGAACAGGACCGCGTCACGGACTGGCAGGAGAAGCCCAAGCAGCCCAAGAGCGATCTGGCGTCGATGGGCGTGTACGTATTCAGCAAGCGGGCGCTCCAGCGCTGGCTGTCGGAGGACCGGCGGGACTTCGGGGCCAACGTGATCCCGGCCATGCTCGAGGGCGGGGCCCGCGTCTTCGGTTACCGGTTCGACGGCTACTGGCAGGACGTGGGCACGATCCAGTCGTTCTGGGAGGCCAACATGGCGCTCCTGGACGACCATCCCGAGCTGGACCTCTATGACCGCGAGTGGCTGATCCACACCCGGTCCGAGGAACGGGCACCGGCCAAGATCGGCCCGACGGCCCAGGTCCACCGGAGCATGATCTCCCACGGCTGCGTGATCAACGGCACGGTGGTCAACAGCGTGCTCTCGCCGGGCGTGCGAGTCGATGTGGGCGCGGTCGTACGCGACTCGATCGTGATGTTCGACACCGTCATCCGGTCGGGCGCGGTCGTGGACCGGGCGATCCTGGACAAGGAGGTCGTCGTCGGACAGGGCGCCATCGTGGGCGACGGCCCCGACTTCGACACCCCGAACAAGCAGGAGCCAGGCCGCCTCAACACGGGCATCACGGTGGTGGGCAAGCAGTCCGTGGTGCCACGCGGGACACGGCTGGGCCGCAACGTGAAGGTGGGCGAGCGGGTCAAGTCCACCGACTTCCACGCCCGCACCGTCCGCTCCGGCGGCACGGTGGACCGCAAGCCGCGTGCCTCGCGCACCGACGCCGACAGTGATGCCGACGAGCCGCCGGCCCGGGTGACGTCAGGCAAGGGGCCGCAGTCCGGGTCCGGCTACGCGGATCCGCCACGAGGGGTTGCGCCGCGGTCTCGGGTAGACTGCCCGCCATGTCCTCGCCCCCGGGACGTCGGTCTCTGCCCCGGCCGACGTCGAGGCCTGGCTCGGCGAGCTGGGCCTGGCGCCCACGGAGCGCGCCGATCGCGAGAGCGTCACGTCGTGGGACCTCGTCCTCGACGGGCGTCGCCGTGCCCGGCTCCGGATCACGCTGATCCTGGATCCGTCGCTGGCGCTCATCTGCTGGGCCCACTACGCCCCGCCCATCAACGACAGCTTCCGCGTGTCGTACCGCAAGCTCCTGCGCTGGAACGACGACCTGCCGTTCGTGAAGTTCTCGATCGGCGAGGACGAGCGCCCCCTGCTGGTCGCCGAGATCCCCGTAGCGCACGCCAGCGAGGACGCGCTGGGGCTCGCGCTCGCCCGCCACCTGGCGGTCGCGGACCGGTACCACGCGGACTCCGTCGCGTGGCTCAAGGCCGGCGGCTGGTCCACGGAGCCGTCCACCGCGGCCCAGGTCGATGGCCCGGGGGTCAGGCTCGTCGCCCGCTACGCGCCAGACCTGGCCGAGCTGCTGGACCCCGCCGAGGGCACCGCGTGACGTCCGGACACATCCGGGCGGCCCTGACGGCCCTCGTGATCGCGCTGGTCCTCGGCGTCGCGGCGCCCGCCGCGGGTCTGCGTGGCGCCGGCGGCCGTCCGCGCCGCCGACACGGACCTCACGGTCGTCACGGATGCCACCTACACCGTGGACCCCGAGGAGGGCAACGTCGGGGTGTCCCTGGCAATGACGGCGCGCAACCGCACGTCCGAGTCGCGGACCCGCAGGTTCTTCTTCGACCACGCCTTCCTCGCGGTCCAGCCCGGGGCGACCAACCTTCGGATCTCGGGTGCCAAGGGGGCCCGCGTCAAGGTGGCCCGGAGGACCGCGGACGCCACGCTCCTGCGGATCGACTTCGGGTCACGCCTGTACAGCGGCAAGGCGGCGACGATGAAGCTGGGCTTCGACCTGCCCGGGCAGGGGGACGGCGCCGCCCCGCAGGTCCGGGTGGGAAGCGGCCTCGTCACGCTGCCCGTCTGGGCGTTCGCGTCCAACGGAGCCCGTGGGAGCTCGGTCGAGGTGCGGTTCCCGCCCGGCTGGGACGTCGCCGTGGAGTCGGGCGAGCTTGCGCGCCGCACCGCCACCGCCGACGGATGGACCGTGCTCTCGGCCGGCCCGCTTGTGACACCACTCGACTTCTTCGCCTTCGTGTCCGCCCAACGCCCCGCGGTCTACGTTGCCCGGTCGCTCACCGTCCCGGTCGCGGGTCAGGGCGTGGAGCTCGAGCTCCAGGCGTGGGAGGACGATCCGGAATGGGCGGACCGGACCGGCTCGCTGTTCGCGGATGCGCTCCCCGTGCTGCGGGAGGACATCGGCCTGCCGTGGCCGATCGAGGATCCGCTGGTGATCCATGAGACCGCCGGTCGGGACCCTGATGCGTCGGCCGGCGTCTACGACCCGGCCCTGAAGCGCATGGACGTCGCGTACTGGGCGGACCGCGGCGTGGTGATCCACCAGGCGGCGCACGGCTGGTTCAACGGCGACCTGCTGGCGGATCGCTGGGCGAACGAGGGCTTCGCCACGTTCTACGCGCTGCGCACGGCCGCGAAGCTTGGGGTGCCCGCAGCCAGCCCGGAGGTGACGGACGAGGCACGGGCCGCATCCTTCCCGCTCAACGCATGGGCCGCGAGCGACGGCCAGGGACCGACGACGACGGCCGCCGACACGTACGGGTACGCAGCATCGCTGGCGCTCGCGAACGCGCTGGCCGACCAGGTCGGCGCGGACGTCCTGGCCACGGTCTGGTCCGATGCGGCCGCGGGAACGGGGGCGTACCAGCCGCCGGCACTGGACACCGATGTTGGCGGTGGAACGGCCACGGGTGCGACGACCCTGGAGGGCGTCGAAGGCGCCCCTGACTGGCGTGCACTGCTCGACCTGCTCGAGGCCCGCTCCGGCGAGGACCTGACCCCGCTCTGGCGCGAGTGGGTCGTGGGCCCGGCCGACGCAGCGTTGCTCGATGCACGGGCCGCAGCCCGGGCATCGTACGGGCGCACGCTTGCCGTGGCCGACGGCTGGCAGCTGCCGCGCGCGATCCGGGACGCACTCCGGAGCTGGCAGTTCGAGAGGGCGGAGACGCTGATGGCCGACGCGCGCACCGTGCTCGCCCAGCGCAAGGCGGTCGCGGAGATGGCCGAGCGTGACGGCGTGGCCCTCACCACCACGATGCAGTCGCAATTCGAAGGCGGCGCCATGGCCGAAGCCAGCGCCCTCGCCGCGGCTCAGCGTGACGCGATGCAGGCGATCGAGGATGCGGGAGCCGCTCGCTCGGTCGACGACGACATCCTGAGCCGGATCGGCATGCTCGGCGAGCACCCGGAGCAGAGCCTCCGTGAGGCGAGGCTGCTGCTCGCGCAGGACGACTTCCAGGGGTCGGCTGCCGCGTCGGACCGGGCCCTGCGCTCCTGGACCGTCGCGTGGGAGGAGGGCCGCCGCCGCCTCCTGATGGCGCTGGCCACCCTCGCGACGGTCGTGGTGCTGGGGTCTGCGGTCGTCGGGACCTTCCGCCGGTCCCGTCGGGCGGCAGGGTCGGACGGGTCGACCCGGCCCGCGTCACCGGGCGACGGTGCCGCCCCGGCCTGACGGATCCCCGCCTGCCGAGGTTGCAGACGGATCGCCCGTCCCATGCGACCATGGGCCAGCGTTCGACCTCGCCACACCCGGAGGGAGCCGCCGCCCGCATGCGCCGCGCACCCGCTGCCGTCCTCCTGGCCCTGCTGCTGACCGTCGGCGCGGGGCTCGTGCCGGTGCTCGCCCCGGGGATGCCCCTCCCGGCAGCCCTGGGTCCGGGGGTCGTGCTGGCTGCCGACGACATCTCGATCGGAACGGCGACCCGGTACACCGTGGCTCCCAAGGCTGGACGGGTCCGGGTCATCGTGGACATCACGGCGACCAATGAGAAGCCCAACCGGGTCGCAGGCGGCAACGTCACCCGCTACTTCTACGACGGCGTCAGCCTGGCCATCCAGCCCGAGGCCCGGGCCGTTCGCGCCACGCAGGACGACAAGCCGATCAAGGTGGACCTGACCAAGCGCAACGGCTATCGCCTGGCCACGGTCCTGTTCCGCGAGAACCTGTACTACGGGGAGACGGCCCGCGTCCGGCTCACCTTCGACCTGCCGGGGGGCGCGCCACGATCCGACAGCGATATCCGCGTGGGGTCGGCGTTCGCGACGTTCACCGCCTGGGCTTTCGGCGACCGGGGGTCCGTCCGAGTCGAGGTGCCCAAGGCGTTCCGGGTGGAGATCGCGGGCGCGGACATGGAGCCGGAGACGGGCGCGAAAGGGCTCCAGGCCTGGTCGGCGACCACGGCGCGGCCGCTCGACTGGTACGCGTGGGTCACCGCGACCAACGACGAGGCGCTGACCCGGGATCGTCTGGCGCTGGCCGGCGGTGACGAGGTGGTGATCCGTGGCTGGCCCGAGGACACGCGCTGGCGGAGCCGAGTCCGGGACCTGCTGCGCGACGGCGTGCCGGCGCTTGCAGACCGCATCGGGCTCCCCTGGCCGGTGGACGGCTCGCTCGTCATCTCCGAGGTGCACACGCCGCTGCTCGAGGGCTATGCCGGCTTCTACGATCCCAAGACCGACGAGATCACGATCAGCGAGGATCTCGACGATCTCACGATCATCCACGAAGCGTCGCACGCCTGGTTCAACAAGTCGCTGTTCACGGAGCGCTGGATCACCGAAGGGCTCGCGGACGAGTACGCGGCACGCGTCCTGCGAGGCCTGGACCGCGGCTACCCGGGGCCGCCGGCGTCGAACCGCAAGGAGAAGGCGGCGTTCCCGCTGTCGGACTGGCCGCCGCCCGCCGCGATCCGCGACGATGACAGCCAGGACCGCGAGTCCTACGGGTATGCGGCCAGCTGGGCGCTCGTGCGTGAGATCGTCAAGCTCGTGGGCGAGGATGGCATGCGAGCGGCATTCGCGGCCGCTGCCGCGGGCACCACGGCTTATCCGGGCGAGGCGCTGCCCGAGAGGAGTCGCCTGCCCAGCGACTGGCGGCGGTTCCTGGATCTCGCCCAGCGCGGAGCCGTCGTCACGGACGAGGCCGAGGTGACCGACCTGGTGGCGAAGGTCGTGCTCGACGAGGCCGACCGCACGCTCCTCCCGGCCCGGGCGTCCGCGAGGCGATCGTTCGCGGACCTGGTCCGGGCGGGCGGCGAGTGGGCGGCACCGGTCGTCGTCAGGATGGCGATGGACCGCTGGGAGTTCCCCACGGCGACGGAGGCGATGGACCGCGCGGCCGCTGTCCTCGAGGTCCGCGACGAGATCGCCGAGTCGGCCGCGGTGGAGGACCTGGAGCCACCGGCTGGGCCGGAGGCGGACTACCAGGACGCGGGGAGCGTCGCCGACCTCGCCGTGGCGATGGAGGATGCGGAACGCAGCCTGGCAGTGCTCAGGCAGGTCGCCGGGGCGTCCGACGTCGTGGAGGCCCCGAGGGACTGGTTCACCGAGGTTGGTCTCGACGAGGCCGATCCTGCGTCCGAGGTGGCGGTGGCGCGGTCTGCCTGGGAGTCGGGCGACCTGGAGGGGGCCGAGATCGCCGCTTCCGGTGCCGTCGACCGGCTCCGGGCCGCCCCGGAGGAGGGCCGGACGAAGGTCCTGGCGATCGGTGGTGGGCTGGTGCTTGCCATCACGATCCTCGCTGTCATCGCCGTGCTCCTGGTGCGCCGCCGGAGCGTCGCGGCCCGCACGGGGCGCGCGGTGGCGATGGCCTCGTCCGGCGCAGGAACCCCGCCGGCCGCGTCCCGGCCGTACGCTACACTCCCGCCGGAGGGACCCCCGGCCGAGCCTCCCGGCAGGCCGCCATCCGGAGACGAAGGAGCGGACCCATCGTGACCATCCACGCCGCCCCGGGACGCGGGCGCGCCTGAATGGGCCTGCAGCGCATCCGCCCGTCCCACGAGATCCTGTCCGGGGCGACGGCCGACGTCTACTTCGCCCGCGCGAACAGCATCCTTGACCGCGAGGGCCTCGACCCCGTCGTGCTCATGGAGGTGTTCTGCCGCGAGGACGCCGTGCTGTGCGGCATGGGCGAGGCCACCAACCTGATCGGCCACGTGCTCGCGAAGGAGCCGGGCGCCATCGTGGAGGCGCTCGAGGACGGTGACCTCGTGACGCCCAAGGAGGTGGTGCTCCGGATCCGTGCCCGCTATCGCGCCTTCGCCCTGTACGAGACGGCGATGCTGGGCATGCTCTCCCAGTCCACCGGCTGGGCCACGGCCGCCCGCGAGTGCGTGGAGGCGGCCGCGCCGCAGCCCGTGATCTCCTTCGGGGCACGCCACGTCCATCCTGACATCACGGACGTGCTTGACTACGCGGCCATCGTCGGCGGGTGCGTGGGGGCATCGACCCCGGCCGGTGCCCGGCTGGCCGGCCTCAACCCCACGGGCACCATGCCCCACTCGCTCGTGCTGATCTTCGGGGACACGGTTCGGGCCGCCGAGGCATTCGACCGCGACATGCCCCCGGACGTCCCCCGGATCGTCCTCGTCGACACGTTCAAGGACGAGGCCGAGGAAGCCCTCCGCGTGGCCCACGCCCTGGGCGACCGGCTGTACGGCATCCGGCTGGACACGCCGTCCGAGCGCGGGCGCGTCACCGCGGCGCTCGTGACCGAGGTTCGGGCCCGGCTCGACCAGGCCGGTTTCTCCCACGTCACGATCACCGTGTCCGGTGGCCTGACGCCCGATCGCATCCGCTACTTCAAGGACCAGGGTGCGCCGGTGGACTCGTTCGCCGTGGGCTCGCACATCTCGGGCGCCACCCCGATCGACTTCACGGGCGACATCAAGGAGATCGACGGCACGCCGATCGCGAAGCGGGGCCGGATCCCCGGGCGCACGGAGAGCCCACGCCTGAAGGCGATGGACCTGGCCGCCTGGCGGGAGATCTAGGAGGCGACCACTCCGGGATCAGAGGCGGGTGGCAGGGCAGGCGCCTGCCTGGATTGCCGGTGCCCCCTCCGTCCGCTCGTCCCCGCCCCGCCAGCGAGCGGTCCGCGACCGTGAGCGCCATCGACACGGCGATCAGCGCCATGCCCATCGCGAGCGCGGCCGACATCCCCAGCGCCGCGACCACCGGTGCCCCGCCGATGCTGCCCAGTGCCATGGCGGCGGCGAGGCCGCCCGAGAACAGCGAGAACGCGGAACCGCGGTCCGCGTCGCTCGAGCGGCGGGACAGCTCGACGGTGATCGGCGTGATCACGATGCCGCCGCCCGCCCCGCCGATCAGCCCCGAGACGACGAGCAGCGGCGTGGTGAGCGGCAGGAGGAGCATGCCGATCGCCACGAAGGTCATCCCGGCCCCGGTGAGGATCAGGTTGCGCGACGAGACGCGGTCCACCAGCCAGCCAGTCGGGAAGCGCATCAGGAAGATCGCGATCCCGTCGGCGGCGAAGTAGAGCCCGATGTTGGCGCCGGCCTCCTCGGCCCGGATGGGCAGGTAGGCCGTGACCGCCCCCCAGTGCGCGACGTAGGTGACGATGATCAGCAGGGGCGACGTCCACTCGCGCCGGAACGTGATCCCGAAGCGCCGGCCGGCGGCGGCCATGGTCGCCGGGAGGGGCGCAGCAGGCCGGAGCGGGAGCCGCTGGCCCAGCAGGATGCCGACGACGACCACGCCCACGACCGCCGTTGCGACCCCGTCGAGGGACGTCGCGTTCAGGATCGCGATCGAGATCAGGGGCGCCAGGACCAGGGTCAGGTTCTGGGCGGCCCCCACGATCGACAGGCCCTGCGCGACGCGCGCCGCGACGACCATGCGGGGGACCAGCGACAGGGCCGATGGGAGCACCATGGCGATCCCCGCCCCCTGCAGCATCCGCACGAGCACGAAGGGGACGAGGCTGCCGCCCACGTCCACGCCGGGCAGCAGCAGGACGCCCGACGCGACCAGGTACAGGATGGCCCCGGCCGTGAACAGGCGCGGTGCCCCGAACGTGTCCACGAGGCGTCCGCCGACCAGGGCTGCCGGGATCTGGACGGCCGCGGCCGCGCCCATGACGAGCCCGATCGCGGCGTCCGCGACCCCGGCCCGGGCGAGGGCCAGGGGCATGGAGGCGGTGTAGGCCTGGAAACCCATCTGCACCAGGAACACCGCGATGGACAGCCGGAGGATGGTCAAGGGGCTCCTGGCCGCGAGGCCGGTTGGGCGAGCCGGTCGGGTATGCGCCGGGCCGTGCTCCGCCGTGCGCCTCGGCGGTAGGCACCCATCCTACCGGCGCGCTCCCATCATTCGTGCCAGCATCGTGTGGTGACCGACGACGACGCTCCGCACCCCGCCCCCCGGCCCGACGAGGTCTCGCCTCGCGCGGACGAGCCCGAGTCCGCCTACGAGCTCCTCCAGCGCGGCACGGCCCTGATGCGCCGTCGGCACAACGCCCAGGCAGCGGTCGTGCTGGAGCGGGCTGCCCGCCTGGAGCCCGGCAGGGGCTCGATCCTCGAGGCACTGGGGCGCGCCTGCTTCACCTCCGGCCAGTACGAGCGCGCACGGGAGACGTTCGAGGCGCTGCTCGAGGTGGATCCGTCGTCCCACTACGGGCACTACGCCCTGGGCCGGAGTCTCAAGAACCTCGGCCGTCCACATGAGGCGCGGACCCACCTGCGCCTGGCCGTCGCGCTCTCACCGACGACGGCGATGTACCGGGCTGCCCTGTCGCGACTCCCGTCACCCGGAGATCGCGGCGAACCCTGAGGCCGCGGACGCGGCGTCGGGCTCGCCCGTCGAACGGGCCAGCGCCGGTCAGACCCGCCGGCCCGGGCGAGGCGGTCCAGCCAGAGGACCCGAGGATGGTCTTCGACGTCGGCGATTGCACCGGACTCGACCATGGCCACGGCGTCTCCATATCGCCAGTGGCGAGCTCTAGGCGCTCATTCTCGTCGGGGGTGCGGCGATTCGTCCCGGTGCGGCGTGAGTCCTGTGGCGAGGTAGAGGTGCTCAGCTCGGTCGCGAATCCGGGTGCCGTCCAGAATGTCGCAAGCTTGCGCCAGGTCGTCGCCCGCCGGCCGGTCTCCTCCTCCAGCTCCCGTCGCGCGGCCACGTCGGGGTCCTCGGTGACGCCGTCGTGGACGTCGAGCGTGCCCGCCGGGATCTCCAACACCCCGCGCTCGGCGGGGATGCGCCACTGGCGGACCAGCAGGACCCGCCCGTCGTCCACGGCGAGGACGGCGATCGCTCCGGGGTGGCCGACGACATCGCGCGTCCCGGTGGTCCCGTCGGCGCGCACGATCGTGTCGACGCGGAACTCCAGGTAGCGGCCCCGGTGGAGGAGCTCGCGCGCCGTGACGTGCTCCTCGAGCGGGTCGTCGCCGAAGGGCTGCGGGTCGAGGCGGGTGATCCGGGGCTCGGTCATCGGGGCTCCAGGACGTGGAACGGCCGGCCCGCCCGGAGTGGGCGCGCCGGCCGTCGTGGTGGCGGGTTCGTGGTCTGGCTCAGGCAGCCGCGTCCTCGTGGCGCAGCAGCGCGTCCCCGTTGTCGTCGGTGGCGAACAGCTGGAGCTTGCCGAGCGGCATCTTCAGGGTGACCGTGTCGCCGGGCTGGACGCGGTAGGCCGAGTCCACGATCGCGACGATGTCCGTGTCGTTGACGGAGACGTGGAGCAGCTCCTCGTTGCCCAGGTACTCGACGACGTCCGCCGTGCCCTGGACGGTCCCGAACGGTCCAGCGATGTCGCCCAGGTCCAGGTGCTCCGGCCGGAAGCCCGCCACGACGGTGTCGCCGGCGTCGCGGACCGCCTTGCGCCACTCGTCCGGAAGGCCGAAGGACACGGACCCGCGGCCGAGGTTGGCGCCCTCGTCGACGAGCGGCAGCTCCATGAAGTTCATCGACGGGCTGCCGATGAAGCCCGCGACGAACCGGTTGCTCGGCGTGTCGTAGAGCGCCTGCGGCGAGCCCACCTGCTGGAGGAGGCCCATGCTCATGACGGCGATCCGCTGGCCCATCGTCATGGCCTCGACCTGGTCGTGGGTCACGTAGACCATCGTGGTCCCGAGGCGCTGGTGGAGGCGCGCGATCTCCGCGCGGGTCTGGACGCGCAGCTTGGCGTCGAGGTTGGACAGCGGCTCGTCCATCAGGAACACGGCGGGCTCACGGACGATGGCCCGGCCGAGCGCGACGCGCTGCCGCTGGCCGCCGGAGAGCTCCTTGGGCTTGCGGTCGAGCAGCTTCTCCAGCTGGAGGATGCCGGCGGCCTCGTTGATCCGCTTCTCGATGTCGGCCTTGGGCACCTTGCGCAGCTTGAGGCCGAAGGCAAGGTTGTCGCGGACCGACATGTGCGGGTAGAGGGCGTAGCTCTGGAAGACCATCGCGATGTCGCGGTCCTTGGGAGCCACGTCGTTGACGACCTTGTCGCCGATCCGGAGCTCGCCCTCGGAGATCTCCTCGAGGCCGGCGATCATCCGCAGGCTGGTCGTCTTGCCGCATCCCGACGGCCCGACGAACACCATGAACTCGCCGTCCTTGATCTCGAGGTTGAAGTCCGAGACGGCGGTCACGTCGCCGTATCGCTTGTACACGTGATCGAACGTCACGGTCGCCATGCGAGAACCTCCAATCCCGTCCAGGTCATCGCGGGCTCATGTATCCGGCCGTCAAGGGACGGACTCGGACGAGCCCCATACGAGGTGCTGGCTCGGGCTGTGCGCATCGTACGAGAAAACGAGTCGAGCGGGATGACGGCACGGCATCTGCCCCGAGCGGTCCACGGGCGGGCGCTGTACCGTCCGCCCATGACCGACACCCCAGCTCCGACCGACCGCGCCATTCCCGGTCTCTGCGGGCCGATCCCGCGGCTGGTGCTGGGCTCCTTCAACCTGTCCGACGATCGGCCGGACGCCGGACTCGCCGTGCTCGACGCCTTCGTGGAGCGTGGTGGCCGGCTCATCGACACTGCGCTGGTCTACACCGGCGGCGCGGCGGAGCGCCTGATCGGGGAGTGGCTGCGCACGAGACCCGCGGTCGCGCGGGAGGTGCTGGTCCTGACCAAGGGCGCCCATCCGGACGAGGCGTGGCGCGGCCGACTGACGCCAGAGGCCATCGCCGTCGATGTCGCGGCGAGCCTGGGCAGGCTGGGCGTGGCAACGGTGGACGCCTGGCTGGTCCATCGCGACGACGAGGCGGTCCCGGTCGGCGAGATCGTGGACGCACTGGATGCGCTGGTCCGCACCGGCCAGACGCGGGCGGTGGGTGTCTCGAACTGGCGGTTGCCCCGGCTGCGCGAGGCCGTGGCCTGGGCGGCCGCGCACGATCGGGCCTCGATCGTCGTCAGCAGCAGCTACCTGGGTCTCGCGGCGGCGGTCGAGTTCCCGTGGCCGGGCTGCCAGAGCGCCCGCGAAGACGAGACGCTCGCGTGGCACGCCGCGAGCGGCCTGCCATTGCTGGCCTGGTCGTCGCAGGCGAGCGGGTTCTTTGCCCCGACCTTCGACCCGGCGACGGCAAACCCGGACGTCGTGTCCTCCTACCTGTCCGAGGAGAACCTGGCGCGCCGGGCACGGGCCACGGAGCTGGGAGCGCGACGTAGTTGGGACGCCGCCCAGGTGGCGCTGGCGTGGGTCCTCTCGGAGCCCTCGGCGCCGTTCGCGGCGTTCGGCGTGCGCGATCCGACCGGCATCGACCGCGCGTGGGTCGCCCTCGAGACGCCGCTGACGCCCGAGGAGCGTGCCTGGCTGGACACGGGCGATGGGGCGCCAACGTCATGAGCCGCGAGGATGCCGCACGGTCGTCCACCGGAACCTGGCACTACGGCCTCATCGCGCGCTGGTGGGCAGAGGTCAACCAGCCGGAGGAGGCCGAGCTCGCGTACCTGCGGGCCGCCATCGCGCGGTTCGGCGAGCCTGCGCTCGACCTCGGCTGCGGGACCGGCCGGCTGCTACTGCCCCTGCTCGCCGAGGGCGTCGACATCGACGGCACCGACATCTCGGCCGACATGCTGGCCTACGCGCGCGACACCGGCGACGCGGCCGGCATCGACATGGCGGGACGCCTCGCGGCGCAGGCCTTCGACGGCCTCGATCGGCCGCGTCGCTACGCGACGATCTTCTCGATCGGCTCGTTCGCGATTGGTGGCAGCCCCGAGCGGGACGCGGCAGCGCTGCGCCAGATCCACGACCACCTCCTGCCCGGGGGCACCGTGCTGCTGAGCTACGAGGTGGCCACGGAGGCGGACCACGCCCGCATGGCGGACCCCGCCCGGACGTACCCGTCTCCCTGGCCCGCGGCCGGCACCCGCGCCACCCTCTCGGACGGCGACGAGCTGGAGCTGCTCTCCCGCGCGGCCGGCTACGACGCGGACCTGCGCTGCCAGGCGCTCGAGATCCGGGCCCGACTGTGGCGGGGCGACCGCCTCGTCCGGGAGGAGGAGGGCAGCCTCCTGTGCACGTACTACCTGCCCGGCCGGCTCTGCGAGATGCTCGAGGAGGCCGGCTTCGAGGATGTGCAGGTCGAGGGCCCGTACACCGGTCGACGCCCGAGCCATCCGACGACACCATCGTCGTGGTGGCTCGACGGGTATCGTGAACCCGACGACCAGCCCGCCACCATCCCGAGGTACCGATGAGCCAGCACCCGCGCGCCGGCCAGCCCGCCCTCCCGTCCGAGCTCGTGGACGTGCCCGCGCTCCTGCGCGCGTACGACGACATCCACCCGGATCCGTCCGACCCGGCCCAGCGGGTCGCGTTCGGGACGTCCGGCCATCGTGGGTCGGCGTTCCGCGCGGCGTTCAACGAGGCCCACATCCTGGCCACCACCGAGGCCATCTGCCGCTACCGTGCCACCCAGGGCACCACGGGCCCGCTGTTCATCGCCCGCGACACCCACGCGCTCTCGGAGCCGGCGTGGCGGACGGCCCTCGAGGTGCTGGTCGGGAACGGGGTGGACGTGCGCGTCGATGCGGAGGACGGCTACACGCCGACGCCGTCGCTGTCCCTCGCGATCATCGTCGCGAACCGGGGTCGGACGACCGGTCTCGCGGACGGCATCGTGGTCACGCCGTCGCACAACCCGCCCGACGATGGCGGGCTTCAAGTACAACCCGCCCAACGGCGGCCCGGCGGACACGGACGTGACGCGCTGGATCCAGGACGAGGCGAACCGGATCCTGGAGGCCACCGGGCACAGATGGCCTTGACGGCATCCGGCGCGTTCCCTTCGCGCGAGCGCGGGCGCAGGTCGGTGCGTACGACTTCCGGGGCGCCTATGTCGCGGACCTCGAGAACGTCATCGACATGGAGGCCATCCGGGCCTCAGGGCTCCGCCTCGGCGTCGACCCGCTGGGTGGTGCGGCCGTCGCCTACTGGGGCCTCATCGGCGAGCGCTACGGTCTCGACCTCACCGTGACGAACGAGACCGTGGATCCACAGTTCGGGTTCATGACCCTCGACTGGGACGGCAAGATTCGCATGGACCCGTCCTCGCCGTTCGCGATGGCCAGGCTCGTGGAGCTGCGCGATCGGTTCGACCTCGCCATGGGCAACGATGCCGACGCGGACCGGCACGGGATCGTCGTCCCGGGCGTCGGCCTGATGAACCCCAACCACGTCATCGCGGCGGAGATCAACTACCTGTTCGGCGGCGGGCGCTCGTGGCGCTCCGATGTCGCCGTCGGCAAGACCCTGGTCTCCTCCTCGATCATCGACCGGGTCACCGCGAGCCTCGGCCGCCGCCTGCTCGAGGTCCCGGTCGGCTTCAAGTGGTTCGTGGACGGTCTCGTGGACGGGTCCGTGGGTTTCGGCGGGGAGGAGAGCGCCGGCGCCTCGTTCCTGCGGCTCGACGGCACGGTATGGACGACGGACAAGGACGGGCTGATCGCCTGCCTGCTGGCCGCGGAGCTGACCGCGAAGACTGGCAAGAACCCCGCCGAGACCTACGCCGGGCTGACGGAGCGGTTCGGCGCCCCGGCCTACCGGCGCATCGACGCCCCGGCCACACCCGAGGTCAAGGCCGCGCTCGGCCGTCTCTCGCCGGGGGACGTGACCGCGACCACGCTGGCGGGCGACCCGATCACCGCCAAGCTGACCCGCGCCCCCGGTAACGACGCACCCATCGGCGGCCTCAAGGTCACCACGGACCAGGGCTGGTTCGCCGCGCGCCCGTCGGGCACCGAGAACGTGACGAAGCTCTACGCGGAGTCCTTCCGCGGCGAGGTGCACCTGGGCCGGATCCTCGACGAGGCACGCGCGATCGTGGACGCCGCCGTCTGATCCTTTCGGCTGCCGCCACCGGGACCTGTTGCCCGCTGGCACATCGGTTGCCGCCGGGAGAGCATTGAGCCATCGACAGCGTCCTGTCCCTGGGCGCTCGCTGGAGTTCGTTCGTGCCCGTCTCGCCCCCCGTCGCCTCCACCTGCCTGCAGTGCGGGACAGTGTCCAGCCGCGCCGCCGCGCGCATGTGCCGCCGCTGTGGCATCCCGTTCGGCGAGGCACCGCCGGCATCCGCGCGCCTGGCCTCGTGCCCCGTCTGCTATCGGGAGACCGAGGCGGACGGGCGTCTCCCGTCCCTCGCGCACCCGTTATTCCGGCTGGACATCAACGAGCACATCGACGAGCATGAGCGCTTCCCCGTGGGTGATGACGCCTGGCTCGAGACGCTCCGGTACAACGAGAGGATCCGGATCGACCGCTGGTCGGCCCCGTTCGACCTCGTCCGTCGCTACCTCGTGACCGGGGTGGTGGACGCGGGCCGCAACCGGCTGGCACTGCACAACGCCCTCGTCACGGCGATGACCCAGGTGCAGCGCTGGGGTCCGGGAGCCCGGGTCATGGGCGACCAGGAGGAATGGCAGGCCGCCCGGGAGGCCGTTGAGGTCCTGATGGAGCGCTACCACCGGGGCCGGCTGGACCGAGCGGGTTAGGTCACCGCCGCCAGCGACGCCGTCGCCGGATGGTCGCCACGGTCAGATCTCCTGCGTGCCGGACTCCTGGAGGGTCGTCGGCGCTCCGTGGACCGCGGGGATCTGCCCCAGGCGCCCCGCCTGGTAGTCCTCGAAGGCCTGCATGACCTCCTCGCGGGTGTTCATCACGAACGGGCCTGCCCACGCGACCGGTTCCCGGATCGGTCGGCCACCGAGGACGAGGACGTCGAGGTTCGGCGCCCGGCTCTCCTGGACCTGGTCCGCCGCGAACGTCAGGGTGTTGCCCGGCCCGAAGACGGCGAGCTGACCCAGCTGCGCCGGCCTGGCCTCGGTCCCCACCGTGCCCCGGCCCGCGAGGACGTAGGCGAGTGCGTTGTAGTCCGCCCGCCAGGGGAGCTGGACGCTGGCACCCGGCGCAAGGGTCAGGTGCACGAGCGTCATCGGCGTGTAGGTGGAGCCCGGTCCGGCGTGTCCGGCCACCTCACCGGCGATCACCCGGACCAGCGTGCCGCCGTCGTGGGAGGCCAGCAGGGCGACCTCGCTCGCGCGGATGTCCTGGTAGCGGGGCGCGGCGAGCTTCTGGGCGCGCGGCAGGTTCACCCACAGCTGGAAGCCGTGGAACAGCCCGCCTTGGGCGACCAGCCACTCGGGCGGCTTCTCGATGTGCAGGATCCCGGCGCCCGCGGTCATCCACTGCGTGTCGCCATTGGTGATGACGCCGCCGCCGCCGTTGCTGTCGGCATGCTCGAAGACGCCGTCGAGCATGTAGGTCACCGTCTCGAAGCCGCGGTGTGGGTGCCATGGCGTGCCCTTGGCCTCACCGGGGGCGTACTCCACCTCACCCATCTGGTCGAGGTGGATGAACGGGTCCAGGTCCTCGAGCAGGGCTCCCGCGAACGCGCGGCGCACCGGGAAGCCCTCCCCCTCGTACCCCTTGGGGGCCGTGGTCAGGGCGCGCACGGGGCGCTGGCGCGCGACGACGGGGTCGGGGACGGGGACGCGGGGGAGGATCGTGATGTCGTCGACGGTGACGGCGGGCATGGTGGACGCTTCCTGTGCGGATGATTGCGTGGGCAACTATCTCACCTTGCGGGCCGCGCGTCAATGGGCAGGGACGCACAGCGTCCCTCGCCGCAGATGTCGGCCCCGTACCCTGTGAGCAGCGCGTCCACGCCACGCCCGGAGGGTCCCATCGCCACCATTGTCGAGCCAGGCTCCGCCCGCCGGCCGGTCGCATCCCCCGCTGAGGCGACCGGCGAGCTCCTCGCGCGCCTGCGCCACGCCCTGCGTGGGTCCGTGGCGTCCGACGCCGGCACGCGCGCGCTGTACGGCTCCGATGCGTCCAACTACCGGGTGCTGCCCGCGGCCGTCGTGACTCCACGCGACCGCGACGATCTGGCGGCGGTGGTGGCGCTGGCCGCGGAGGCCGGCGTCCCCCTGACGATGCGCGGCGCCGGGACCAGCATTGCCGGCAACGCGATCGGGCCGGGGTTGGTGGTGGACCTGTCGCGGTATCTCGCGGGCGTCCTCGCGCTGGACCCGGAGGCGCGGACCGCCACGGTGCTGCCGGGCACGGTCCTCGACGACCTCAACCGGGCTGCCGCCGCCCACGGCCTGCGGGTGGGCCCCGACCCCTCCACCCATAGCCGGTGCACGGTCGGCGGGATGCTCGGCAACAACGCCTGCGGGTCGCGCTCGGTCCGGTGGGGCACCACGGCGGAGAACACGCTGGGGATGGAGGTCGTCACGGCGGATGGCTCGAGGCGGCGGACTGGGGCGCTGGGAGCGGGGCTCGACGCCTCGATCGCTCGCCTCCTCGACGCCCACGGCCGCACCATCCGCCGCGAGCTGCCGCCGTGGCCCCGTCGGGTCTCCGGCTACGCCCTGGACTGGCTCCTGCCGGAGCGAGGCGCGGACGTCGCGCGGGCGCTCGTCGGCAGCGAGGGGACCTGCGCCGTCGTCTCCGAGGCCACGCTCCTTCTCGTCCGGCCGCCCGCGCTGCGCGGCCTCCTCGTTCTGGCGTTCGCCGACGACATCGCCGCGGCGGCGGTCGTCCCCGGCCTGCTGCCCGAGCGGCCGTTCACCGTCGAGAGCCTGACGGCGGAGCTGCTCTCCGGCTGGAGGGACCCGGGCCTGCTGCCCCCGGGCGGCGCGTGGCTGCTGGTCGAGGCTGGCGGCGAGACCACGGCCGAGCTCCGGGACCATGCCGCGCGCCTCGCGGCCGCCGCTGGGACCAAGGTGGGTGCCCCGGACGCCTCGCTGCTCGAGGACGCAGCGGCCCAGGGGGTCCTGTGGCGGGTCCGCGAGGACGGAGCCGGACGCGCGGCGCGCCTCCCCGACGGTTCCCCGGCGTGGCCGGGCTTCGAGGACGGGGTCGTGCCGCCGGACCACCTGGCGGCGTACCTCGGCGAGCTCCGGGCGCTGCTCCGCGACCACGACCTGCGCGGCGTCACGTACGGCCACTTCGGCGAGGGCTGCATCCACCTTCGGGTGGGCTTCGGTCTGGACCGGCCGGGGGGAGGGGAGCGGCTTGGAGCCTTCATGAGCGCGGCGGCGGACCTCGTGGTGGCCCACGGCGGCTCGCTGTCCGGGGAGCACGGCGACGGCCGCGCCCGCGGCGCGCTGCAGGACCGCCAGTTCTCGCCGGCGATGCTGGCGGCGTTCCGGGCCTGGAAGACCGCCTGGGACCCGGGCAATGTGCTCAACCCCGGGATCCTCGTGGATCCGCTGCCCCTGACCCAGGACCTGCGCCGGCCCCGCCCGACCCTGGTGGCCCTGGAGCCGTCGCTCGCCCACGGGGCCGATGGTGGCGACCTGCGCCAGGCCGTGGAGCGGTGCATCGGGGTGGGGAAGTGCGTCTCCCGCCAGCGGGGCGCGGCGATGTGCCCCAGCTATCGGGCCACCGGCGAGGAGCGCAACTCGACCCGCGGCCGGGCACGGCTGCTCCAGGAGATGGCCGCCGGCTCCCTGGCGGCCGACGGCTGGCGCTCGACCGAAGTCCGCGACGCCCTCGACCTGTGTCTTTCCTGTCGTGCCTGCGTCTCCGAGTGCCCGACCGGCGTGGACATGGCCGCCTACAAGGCCGAATTCCTCGACCACCACTACCGCGGGCGGCTGCGCCCCCGGTCGCACTACTCCCTGGGGCGGCTGCCCACGTGGCTGCGGCTGGTTCGCCGCGTCCCGGCGGGGCTGCGCGTCGCGAACGCCGTCATGGGCTTCGCGCCGACGCGGCGTGCCTTCGGGCTGGTCGCCGGGATCGCGGGGGAGCGACGGATTCCGCGGATCGCGGCCCGGACGTTCGCCGCCAGCGCCGCGTCGCCGGTGCCGGCGGCCGTCGCGGGCACCCCGCCCGGCCGGGTCATCGTCTGGCCGGACACGTTCACCAACCACCTCGCTCCCGAGGTGGGTCACGCGGCGCTGCGGGTGCTCGCGGCGGCAGGTTTCGAGGCGGTGGTCCCGCGCTCGCCGGTCTGCTGCGGCCTGACCGCGGTCACCACCGGCCAGCTGGACCGCGCCCGCGCCGAGCTGCGCCGCACGTTGGCCGTTCCAGAGCTGGCGGGGGAGGAGCCGATCCTGGTGCTGGAGCCCTCGTGCGCCACCACGCTGCGCCATGACCTGCGCGAACTGCTGCCGGGCGACCCGGCGGCGGCTTCGCTGGCCCGCCGCGTGACGACCCTCGCCGAGCTGCTCGACACCGCGGGCTGGGCGCCACCGGCAGGGGACGAGATCGCGGCCCTCGTCCAGCCGCACTGCCACCAGCAGGCGGTGCTGGGCACGGCGGCGGACCGGCGACTCATGACCGCCGCGGGCATCCGCCCCACCCAGGTGCTCGAGGGGTGCTGCGGCCTCGCCGGCAACTTCGGCGCCGAGGCGGGCCACGAGCGCATCTCACGCGACGTGGCGGAGCTGGCGCTGCTGCCGGCCCTGCGCGCGACAGGAGAGGGGACCGAGGTGCTGGCAGACGGCTTCTCGTGTCGGGCGCAGATCGGGTTCCTGGGCGGGCGCCGCGCGCGGCATCTCGCCGAGGTGCTGGCCGACCGGCTGGGCGCGGAAGGCTGACCGACCGGCGTCAGACGCCCTTCGTGCTAGCCTCGCCGGCGATGGCCGCGCCCGACGTTCAGCCGATCCAGATCCCGGACGACTTCACCGTCTGGGCCGCCAGCGACTGGCATGGGCAGCTGGCTGCCGTCGACCGGCTGCTCGGTGCCGCCGGCCTCTCCGACGGAGCGGACGGGTGGACGGCGCCTGCCGGCACGGCGCTCGTCGTGACCGGCGACATCGTCGATCGGGGCCCCAATTCGCTGGGGCTCGTCCGGCGCCTCGCGTCGCTGCGCGCCCAGGCCGGGCCCGCCGGCGGGCTGGTGGCGCTCCTCGAGGGCAACCACGAGGCCCAGGTGCTGGGTGGCCTCGGCGGCGAGCCGGACATCTTCCAGGCGTTGATGGCATTCGGCGGCGGGGCGACCCTGACGTCCGCCGGCTTGCGTCCCGACGAGTGGGAAGGGCGCTCACCGGGCGAGATCGCTGCTCGTGTGGAGGAACTCGCCCCGGACCTCGTGCCCACGCTGTGGACATTCGCGCCGTATGCGCGCTGGCGGGATGTGCTGTTCGTGCACGGCGGACCTGTGCCGTTCCAGGAGCTCGACCGGTTCCGGCACAGCGCCGAGCGACTCTGGATCCGCGATGTCTTCTTCGCCTCACCCGACCCGTTCCCTGAGGCGGATGCGTGGACGACCTACCGCGAGGCCGGCATCGGCCGGGTGGTCTTCGGTCACACGCCGATGGACCGGCCGACGCTGAGCCACTCGGGACGGGCGCTGAACATCGACACGTGGCGGAGCCAGCAGGTCACGCTCGCGCGGCTCGAGCCCGGCCGGGAACTGGCCGACGCGCTGCTCCTCGCGGAACCCGCAGAGCCGCGAGCGGTCGCCGACGCACCGATCTCCGCCGCGGAGATCCGGCGCCTGGACGCGGACCTGCCGGCGGTCGTCGACGCGTGGGTCCAGTCCCATGCCCCGGCACGCTCGGCCACGCCCGGGTGACGATCGGGATGTCGACCACGGACTGAGGCCTTCGCGCTAGACTGCGCAGCGTCCAGTGCCCCAGGGACTTCGATGACTGACGACGGCTCCATCTCGCGCAGCGTCCTCGCGGAGCAGGTCAAGGACCGCCTGCTCCAGGACATCCTCGCCGGCCGCTACCCGCCGGACTCGCGGATCGTGGAGACCAGGGTGGCCCGGGAGCTCGGCACCAGCCAGGCGCCGGTCCGCGAGGCGCTGCGGGGGCTCGAGGCGCTGGGGGTCGTGGAGATCCTCCCATTCCGCGGCGCCAGGGTCAAGCGCCCGACCATCGCGGAGCTGCTGGAGGCCTACGAGGTCAGGGCCGAGCTCGAGTCGCTCGGAGCGAGGCTCGCCGTCCCAACGATGACGGACGCGGACCTCGCCGAGCTTGAGGCGCTCCATGGTGCGATGCAGCGGGCCGCCCGGGCCGGGGACCGGCACGAGGTGGCGGTCCAGGACGCGGCGTTCCACGCCCTTCTCATGCACCTCGCCGACAACGCAACCCTGGAGCGGGTGTGGCAGACGCTCCAGCCCTTCTCGCGAACCTACATCACGCTGGTCTCGCCGGGAGCCAACGCGGAGTGGACCGCCAGCCTCCACCCGCCCATCCTCCGAGCGCTGCAGGCGCGCGACGTCGAGGCTGTCGAAGCCGCCCTGCGGCATCACTTCCAGGCGGCGGCGGATCGCCTCGCCAGTGAGTGGCAGGAGCCTGCTGCCGCTCACTGATGCCTGGCGGGGTACCGAGTCTCAGGAGCCGCGCAGGATCTCCAGGACCTGGTCCGCCACGCGCGCCCCCGACAGCCCGTAGATCTCGAGCAGCTCGTCGTTCGGGCCTGACTGCACGAAGACGTCGCGCAGCCCGATCCGGTGGACCCACGTGGGCCGGTGGTCGGCGAGCGCCTCGGTCACGGCGCCGCCGAGCCCGCCGATCACCGTGCCCTCTTCGACGGTGATCACGCGCCCCGTGCGCTCCGCGGCGGCGACGATCGCCTCCACGTCCAGCGGCTTGAGCGTGGCCACGTGGAGCACGTGGGCCTGCACGCCATCGGCGGCGAGGAGGTCCGCGGCCTGGAGGGTTCGCGCGGTCTGGGCGCCGGTCGAGATCAGCGTCACGTCGCTGCCCTCGCGGACGACCTCCGCCTTGCCCATCCTGAACTCGTGGTCGTCGCCGAAGACGCGCGGCGTGGCATCGCGGCCCAGCCGGATGTAGCACGGACCCTCGTACGCGGCGGCCCAGCGGAGCGCCTCGGCGGCCTCGGTGTCGTCGCACGGCGACACGGTCACCATGCCCGGCATCGCGCGCATGATGGCGTAGTCGTCCACGATGATGTGGCTCATGCCCGTCTGGCCGGTGAACAGGCCGCCGTAGCTCGGCGTGATCTTCACGTTCGCGCCGGTCTGGGCGATCAGCACCCGGACCTGGTCCAGCGGCCGCACGACGGCGAACGAGACGAAGGTGCTGATGAACGGGATCAGGCCCATCGTGGCCATGCCCGCGGCCACGCCCAGCATGTTCTGCTCGGCGATCCCCATCTGCAGGTAACGATCCGGGTGGGCCTTCTCGACGATGTCGGCACGCGTGGACGAGCCGACATCCCCGTCCAGGACGTAGATGCGCGGGTCGGTATCCGCCAGCGCGGCGACCGTCTCGCCGAAGATCACGCGCTGCGGTCGGCCCACCTCGAGCGTCATCGGGCTGCTCCTTCCACCGGCTCCGGCTCGCCCAGGTCGCGCATCGCGATCGCGTACTCGTCGGGCTGGATCGCGCGGGTGTGCCAGTAGTAGCGCCCCTCCATGTACGACACGCCCTTGCCCTTCACCGTGTTGGACACGATCGCCACGGGACGTCCGTCCCCCACGCGGACCTGCGCCAGGACGTCGAGGATGGCGGCCATGTCGTGGCCATCGACCTCGAGGACCCGCCAGCCGAAGGCCGCCCACTTGGCGGCCATCTCGCCCGCGACCTGCGGCGGGATGCGGCCATCGGGCCCATCGCCCGGCCAGCCGTACTGCTGGAGCTTGTTGTGGTCGATGATCGCGACGAGGTTGTCGAGCCCGTAGTGGGGCGCCGCGTTGGCGGCCTCCCAGACCTCGCCCTCCTGGCACTCGCCATCGCCCAGCATGACGAAGGCCCGCACGTCCCTGCCGGTAAGGCGGGCGCCGAGCGCCATGCCCATGGCAGCCGAGATGCCCATCCCGAGGGAGCCCGTCGACATGTCGAGGCCCGGGAGCCGGGTCATGTCGGGGTGGCCCTGGAGCCGCGAGTTGGCCCCGTCGAAGGTCAGGAGCTCGTCGACCGGGAAGTAGCCGCGCAGCGCCATCGCCGCGTACAGGCCGATGGAGGAGTGGCCCTTGGACAGGACGAAGCGGTCACGGTCGGGCCAGGACGGCTCGTCGGGACGGATCCGGAGCTCGTGGAAGTACAGCGCCGCCAGGAAATCGGCGGCCGACAGTGGGCCGCCCAGGTGTCCGGCGCGGGCATGGTAGACGGCCCGGATCACCTCGACCCGGATCCGGCGCGCGGCCTCCCGCAGGTGGTCGAGCTCGACCGCGTCGACGGAGGAGCCGATCGTCGCCCCGCTCATTGGGGATCCTTCTTCTCGTAGGAGCCCGAGACCACGGGCGGCGTGAAGATGCAGATCAGCTCGAGCATCCCGGGGCCGTCCGACTCCGTGGCGTGGACGGTGCCGGGCGACACGTGCACGACGACACCGGGCCAGACCTCGGCGACGGCATCCGGGGTGACGATGCGGCCGCGGCCGGCGGCGCAGTAGATCGTCTCCTCTTCGGCGGGGTGGACGTGGCCCTCCGGCTTCGAGCCCGGGGGGAACAGGGAGACGCCCAGGGAGATCAGGCTCGAGACGCCGTCCTTGGGTCCGAAGTAGGAATGCCAGTTCCGGCCGGGAAGGGGAACGATCTCCGCGTCTTCGCGGGCGATCCGCTTGATCATGGTGCGCACCTCAGGCGTGCGGGCCGCTGGAGTGACCCCCGGCGGAGTGACAATCGATAATCGATAATACGGGCCGACGGTGGCTGGGTCAAGACGCCTGAACCCTGGATCCGCGAGGGCCCGGGCGTGGAGAGGGGGCCCTCCGCCAGTTGGCGTGAGGACCCCCTGCGCCGGGTCTGACGGGGTCAGACGGCTACCATTTGCACTCGTTGGGCGGGTTCTCAGGGTTGCAGGTCGCCTTGGTCACGACCTGGTCGAGGATCTCGAGGCCCTTCGCGGCATCGAGGAGCACGGGCTCGCCCGTCGTCCCGTCCGCCTTGAATGGGATGTACGCGGGGGTCACGGCGTTGACGCCGCCATCCGTGTAGAGGCCGGGGCCGGTGACGCCCTCGTAGTCGATGTCCTTGCCTTCCCGGATCAGCTTCAGGCAGTCGGCGTACGTGTAGCACACCTCACCGCCCTGGCCGACCTCGAACATGGCCGGTGCCCAGGCACTCGCCTTGTACGAACCTGCGGCCTCGACGGCCAGCGCCGTCTGGACCATGAGGTCGTAGGTGGAGAAGGCGTACTGGCCCGTCGCGTCATAGGCCTTGTCCGGCTGGGCGTCCCACAGCGGCTGGAAGAAGGCCCACGCCGGGGTCGTCTTGTTGGGGGCGAACGAGGGGAAGCCGATCCCCTTCTGCGAGGCGATCGGGTCGGTGCCCAGCGTTCCGATGAACTCCGCCTCGGCCCACCCGGTCTCACCGATCCAGTTGAGCGACAGGCCCGCCTCGGCGGCACCCTTGATGATGGCGGCGGATTCCACCGAGCCCGCCTGGACGATGACCGCGTCGGGCTTGAGGTCGGCGATCTTCTGGGCCTCTGCGCGGTAGGAGGGCTGCGAGGGCTGGACGTCGAGGCGGGCGAGCACATCGAGGCCAAGGAGGCCGGCGGCCTCCTCGGCTGCGTCGGCTGCCAGCTGGAAGCCTTCGACCTGGGTGGCGAAGATCACGATCTTCTTGAGGCCCTGCTCGGAGGCGTAGAGGCTCCCGTAGGTCCCGAGGGCCTCGTCCAGGCCCTGCGCTCGGAAGATCGCCTCTGCGGGCTTGCCACCGAGGTTGCCCGGGATGGCGCCGCCGTGGACCGACGGTCCGAGCGGCGAATCGTTCTCCTGCCAGTACTCCATCATGTAGTCGCGGTAGGTCCGGTACTGGTGGGCGATGCTCACCAGGATCTCGGCCTTGTGCTGCTCGAGGCAGATCTTGGCCGCCTGGCCCTCCTTGTCATCGCCGATGTCCTCGGAGATCAGCTCCCAGGCGCGGCCGAGCGGCGGGTCGAGGTTGATGACCTCCTCGATCGGGAAGCGAACGTCGTTGGTGAGCGCCTTCCCATACGCGGCGAATGCGCCGGTGTAGTAGGCGAGCTCGCAGACCGTCACCGGTCCCGCCGCGGGCGACTCGGCCGCCGCGCTGGGAGCCTCCGACGTGGCGGCCGGCGCTCCGGCCGAATCCGCGGGCGCCGTGGTGGCGGTGCTGCCGCTGCTGCACGCGGATACGAGCAGCGCGAGCGCAGCGATGGCGACGACGGTACGGCCCGCCGTGGTGCTAACGACCCTCATTGCATCTCCTCCTGTGTCCTGCCCTGGAAGGGTGGGTCTCAGATCCGGTAGCCCTCCTTGAGTTGTTGTGTGGTCATCTCTGTCGCGTCCACCACGGCGGACGCCTGGCCGAGGCTCAGCACCATCACCCGGTCGGCGACCTCGAGTGCCTTGGTGGCGTTCTGCTCGGCGAGGACGATGGCGACGCCCCGTGTCTCGTGGATCTCCTGGATCTTGTCGAAGAACATATCCACGTAGAGCGGGGAGAGACCAGCCGTGGGCTCATCGAGGAGCAGCACTTTGGGGTCCTGCATCAGGGCCCGCCCGCAGGCCACCATGCGTGACTCACCGCCGCTCAGGGTCCCCGCCTTCTGCGCCTTGAGGGTCTGCAGGTTCGGGAACAGGTCGAACACCTCGGCCATCCGCTCGTCTCGCGAGCGCGAGCCGATCATGCCGCCCACGGTGAGGTTCTCGAGGACGGTCAGGTCGGCGAAGACCCCCTTCTCCTGGGGCACGTACCCGATCCCGCGGCCGGCGGTCTCGTACGGGCGCAGCGTGGACACGTCCTCGCCCTGGAACCGGATGGACCCCGCCATGAGGGGGATCAGGCGCGCCAGCGTCGCCAGCAGGGTGGTCTTGCCCGCCCCGTTGGCGCCCAGCACGGCGAAGATCTCACTGCCGACCATGAAGTCGAGCCCCTTGAGGA
>CAWDHT010000021.1:0-35224 GCA_963802165.1 uncultured Chloroflexia bacterium
ACCCGCGGGCGCGGGTCTCGGGCCTGGCGGTCGCGCAGCAGCAGATGGTGGAGATCGCCAAGGCGCTCTCGTTCAAGTCGGACGTCCTGATCATGGACGAGCCCACGGCGGCCCTGACCGACACCGAGATCGACGAGCTGTTCCGGATCATCCGCCACCTCCGCGAGGGTGGCGCCGGTGTCGTCCACATCTCGCACCGGCTCGAGGAGCTCAAGCAGATCTCCGACCGCGTCACGGTGATGCGCGACGGCCGCTACATCGACACCGTCAACACGGCCGAGGTGGGCATCCAGGAGATCATCAGCATGATGGTCGGCCGGACGATCTTCGAGGAGGCCCCGGAGCTGCCGGAGGTGCCCAACGAGGAGGTCGTGCTCGAGGTCCGCAACCTCAACCGCGGCCGGGTCATCCGCGACGTCAGCTTCCAGCTCCACCGGGGTGAGATCCTGGGCGTGGCGGGCCTCGTCGGTGCGGGACGGACGGAGGTCATGCGGGCGGTGTTCGGCGCGGACCCGCGGGACTCGGGCGAGATCCTGGTCCACGGCGAGCCCGTCGCCATCAAGTCGCCCGACGATGCCGTGCGCCACGGGATCGGCTACCTGTCCGAGGATCGCAAGCGCTACGGCCTGGCGCTTCCGATGGACGTCGAGGCCAACGTCGTCATGGCGAGCCTGGCGAAGTTCACGGGCAGACTCGGCCGCATCCAGTTCGGGAGCACGCGTGCCAAGGCCCTCGAGCACGTCGAAGGCCTCGCGATCAAGACCCCCAGCGTCGGCCAGCGCACCAAGAACCTGTCGGGCGGCAATCAGCAGAAGGTCGTCGTGGCCAAGTGGCTGACCGCCGAGACGGAGATCCTGATCTTCGACGAGCCCACCCGCGGTATCGACGTCGGCGCCAAGAGCGAGATCTACAAGCTCCTCAACGAGCTCGCCGCCCAGGGCCGGGCGATCATCATGATCAGCTCCGAGCTCCCGGAGATCCTCCGGATGAGCCACCGGATCCTGGTGATGTGCGAGGGCCGGATCACCGGCGAGCTCACGGCCGCCGAGGCCACGCAGGAGCGGATCATGACCTTCGCCACGCAGCGCGAGGCGGTCGCCGCCGCATGAGCAACCTCAACCCCCAACGGCCCAGCGCCACGCACGAGGCATTCCGATGGCAGTGACAACCGGGGCGACCAAGTCGCGGCTCTCATCCGTGGCAGGCGGCGACTCGGTCCAGCGCCTGCTCGCGCTGGGCGCGCTCGTCATCCTGCTGGCCTTCTTCTCGGTGATCTCGACGCCGTTCCGGACCCCGGACAACTACATCTCGATCCTGGTCGCGACGGCGGTCAACGGCGTGCTCGCGATGGGCGTGACGTTCGTGATCATCACCGGCGGCATCGACCTGTCCGTGGGCACGACGATGACCTTCTGCACGGTGGTGCTGGGCCTGGTCGTGACGCAGGCGGGCTTTCCGCTGTTCATCGGCCTCCCGGCCGCACTCGCTCGCCGGCGCCCTCGTGGGCGCCATCAACGGCACCCTGATCGCCAAGGCGAAGATCCCGCCGTTCATCGCCACGCTGGGCATGATGAGCATCACACGCGGAATGGCGCAGGTCCTCTCGGACGTCAAGCCCATCTACTTCGAAGGCACGCCCGCCTTCTACGACCTGTTCATGGGCAAGTACGTCCTGGGCATTCCCAACGTCGTGTTCATCATGTTCGGCGCCGCGATCATCGCGTCGCTCGTGCTGACCAAGACCACGCTGGGCCGCTACACCTTCGCCCTCGGCTCCAACGAGGAGGCCACCCGCCTCTCGGGTGTCAACGTCGACCGCTGGAAGATCGCCGTGTACGCGGTCTGCGGCCTGTACGCGGGCCTTGCCGGTACCCTGATCGGGGCCCGCATGAACTCCGCCCAGCCGTCCGTCGGCATGGGCTACGAGCTCGACGCCATCGCCGCTGCCGTCATCGGCGGCACCTCGCTCTCCGGCGGCGAGGGCAGCATCTTCGGCACGATCATCGGCGCGCTGATCATCAGCACGCTCGGGATCGGCCTGTCCATCACCGGCGTCCAGGACCAGTACAAGCTGGTGATCACGGGCCTCGTGGTCATCGGCGCCGTCTGGCTCGACATCCTGCGCCGCAACCGGCGCGGCTAGCAACGGCCCTCCGGGCCCCAACCATCCGGACCACGCGCCGGTCGGCCGACCTCCTGGCGGCCCCGGCACCAAGGTCAGTCACTCTCACGGAGGAGGAGCATGAAGCTCACAGGGATCATCCGCCCGGCGGCGGGACTCATGGCAGCCGCGATGCTGTTCGCAGCCTGCGGCGGCGCCAGCAGCACGCCTGCGGCATCTGCCGAGGCCAGCGCCGCGGCCGGCGGCGACGCGCCGTACATCGCGATCGTGTCCAAGGGCTCACAGCACCAGTTCTGGCAGGCCGTCCAGAAGGGCGCGACCGACGAGGCCAAGAAGCTCGGCGCGACCATCACGTACGAGGGCCCGGCATCCGAGTCCGAGGTCGACAAGCAGCTCACCATGCTGCAGACGGCGCTCGACAAGAAGCCGGCCGCGATCTGCTTCGCCGCCCTCGACAGCAAGGCCGCGACGCCGCTGCTCGAGAAGGCCAAGGCCGCTGGCATCCCGGTCGTCGGCTTCGACTCCGGCGTTGACAGCGACATCCCGGTCACCACCGTGACCACCGACAACGCCAAGGCCGCCGGCGAGGCCGCCGACCAGATGGCGAACCTCATCGGCGATGCCGGCAAGGTTGCCGTCATCGTTCACGACCAGACCTCCAAGACCGGCCAGGACCGCCGCGACGGCTTCGTCAACCAGATGAAGGCCAAGCACCCGAACATCGAGGTCGTGGCGATCGAGTACGGCGCCGGCGACCCGGTGAAGTCCGCCGACTTCGCCAAGGCCATCATGACCGCCAACCCGGACCTCAAGGGCTTCTTCGGCGCCAACGAGGGCTCCATCAAGGGCGTGCTCAACGCGCTGAAGGAGACCGGCAAGGAGGGCAAGGTCGTGGCGATCGGCTACGACTCCGGCCAGCAGCAGATCGACGCCATCAACGCCGGCACCCAGGCCGGCGCCATCACCCAGAACCCGGTCGGCATCGGCGCCAAGTGCGTCTCCGCGGCCATGGACGCCATCGCGGGCAAGTCGATGGACAAGGTCATCGATACCGGCTTCTACTGGTACGACAAGACCAACATCAACAACCCCGAGATCCAGGCGGTCCTCTACCAGTAGACCACCCGGCTCCCTGAGTCAGGTTGATCGCTCGGGGGCTGCCCGCACCGCGGACAGCCCCCGAACTCGCTCCCGCCCAGTCCGTACCGACCTAACTGGATCCATTCCATGAGCACCATCAACGACGTTGCGAAGCGTGCCGGCGTGTCCGCCATGACCGTCTCGCGGGTCGTCAACGGCACCGGGTACACCAGCACCGAGGCCCGCACCCGCGTGGAGGCGGCGATCGAGGAGCTGGGCTACGTGCCCAACGCCCTGGCCCGCCAGCTCCGGTCCAAGCGCACCAAGACCATCGCGCTCGTTGTCTCGGACATCTCGAACCCCTTCTTCACCACCATCGCACGCGGCGTCGAGGACTACGCCGTGGGCCATGGGTTCTCGGTGATGTACTGCAACACCGACGAGTCGGAGGTCGAGGAGGAGCAGTACCTCCTCATGCTGATCGAGCGCCAGGTCGATGGGGTGCTCCTCGTCCCTGCCCGCAGCTCCGGCAAATCCTTCCGGCTGCTCACCAATCACCGCATGCCCGTCGTGGTGCTGGACCGCCGTGTCGCGGCCCGCAACGTGGACAGCGTCCGGTGCGACTCCGAGGCCGGCGCGTACGCGCTGGCCAAGCACCTCGTGGACCTGGGCCACCGCCGGATCGCGGTGCTGACCGGTCGGCGGAACATCTCCACCTCGATCGACCGCGTCGCCGGCTGCCGCCGCGCGCTGGAGGAGGCCGGGCTGTCCCTTCCCGACGAGCTGGTCCACTGGGGCGGGTTCAACTTCGGCAAGCTCAACCAGGCCGATGGACACCGCATGGCCCAGGAGGTCCTGGCCGCGGATGGCGAGCGCCCCACGGCCATCTTCTGCGCCAACAACTTCATCGGGTTCGGGGCGATCCGGGCGCTGCGCGAGGCAGGCCTGCGGGTGCCGGACGACATGAGCGTCGTCGCCTTCGACGACCTGCCCGAGGAGTGGGTCAGTGAGCCGTTCCTGACCGTGGCCGCCCAGCCCGCGTACGAGATCGGCCACCGCGCCGTGACGCTCCTCCTGGACCATATCGCGGCTGCCGATGAGCCCTCGGGCCAGTCGATCGTGCTGCCGTTCGAGCTGATCATCCGGCGGTCGAGCGGGCCGCCTCCGGTCCGGTCCACTGCCGCCGCCGTCCTCGCTGGCGGCCCCGCCGTGCCCTCCGCTGCCCTCCCCGCCACCGCCTGAAGGAGACCGCATGCTCAAGACCCGCCTCCTCCACCCGGAGATCCTGGCGGCGCTCGGCGAGGCCGGGCATGGCGCCCAGGTACTGATCGCGGACGGCAACTACCCGCTGGCCACGCGCTCCAACCCCGATGCCTACCGGGTGTTCCTCAACCTCGAGCCGGGCAAGCTCACCGTCACCGACGTCCTCTCGGTCATCGCAGAGGCGATCCCGGTCGAGGCGGCCTACGTCATGGGCCCGGACGACGGCTCCGAGCCGTCCATCTACGAGGACTTCCGGGGGCTGCTCCCCGACACGGAGCTCGAGCGCCTCGGTCGCTTCGAGTTCTACGACATGGCCCGCGGGCCGGACACGGCGCTGGCGATCGCCACGGGCGAGCAGCGCATCTACGCCAACATCCTGCTCACCATCGGCGTGGTGATGCCCGAGTAGGGCGACCACGCGAGACCCCAAGCCCCCGCTCAACCTGCCCAGGAACCCGACTGGCGTCCCAGGAACACGAGGATCGCGCATGGCCACCGTCAACACCTCCGGCCGCTTCGTCGGCGACTGGCCCAAGATCGGCATCCGTCCCGCCGTCGACGGCCGCATGCACGGCGTGCGCGAGTCGCTCGAGGAGCAGACCCGCAACATGGCGCTGCGGACCGCGAAGCTGATCAGCGACAACCTGCGCTACCCGGACGGCACGCCGGTCGAGTGCGTGGTCCCAGACCACAACATCGGCGGCGTGTACGAGGCGGCCAAGGTCGCCGAGCTGTTCCGCATGGAGGGCGTGGGCGTCTCGCTCACGATCACCCCCTGCTGGTGCTACGGCTCCGAGACGATGGACATGGACCCGCTGACGCCCAAGGCGGTCTGGGGCTTCAACGGCACCGAGCGGCCTGGCGCGGTCTATCTGGCCGCGGTGCTCGCCGCGCACACCCAGAAGGGCCTGCCGGCCTTCGGCATCTACGGGCGCGACGTCCAGGACGCATCCGATGGCACCATCCCCGACGACGTCCAGGCCAAGATCCTGCGCTTCGCGAAGGCGGGCCTGGCGACCGCGATCCTGCGCGGCAAGTCGTACCTGTCCCTGGGCGGCGTGTCGATGGGCATCGCGGGCTCCATCGTCGATCAGCCGTTCTTCGAGAAGTACCTGGGCATGCGGGTCGAGGCCGTCGACATGTCCGAGATCTACCGCAGGCTCGAGGAGGGGATCTACGACCCGGTCGAGTTCGAGCAGGGCCTCGCCTGGACCCGGGCCAACTGCACCGAGGGCCGGGACATCAACGTTCCCTCCAAGCAGAAGACGCGCGAGGAGCTCGACGCCGACTGGGAGACGGTCGTCAAGATGTTCCTCATCGCCCGCGACCTGCTGGTGGGCAATCCCAAGCTCGCCGAGCTCGGGTTCCCCGAGGAGGCACTGGGCCGCAACGCCATCCTTGGCGGCTTCCAGGGCCAGCGCCACTGGACCGACCACAGCCCCAACGGCGACTTCATGGAGGCGATGCTGAACTCCAGCTTCGACTGGAACGGCATCCGGGCCCCGCACATGTTCGCGACCGAGAACGACTCGCTCAACGGCGCGACGATGCTGCTCTCCTACCTGCTCACCAACCGGGCCCAGATCTTCGCCGACGTGCGGACGTTCTGGAGCGCGGACGCGGTGGAACGGGTCACCGGCTACCGGCCCGATGGCCTCGCGGCGGACGGCTTCATCCACCTCATCAACTCCGGCGCGGCCACCCTGGACGCCACGGGTGCGATGACCGATGCCGACGGCAAGCCTTCGATGAAGCCGTTCTGGGAGATCACCGAGGGCGACGTCGAGGCGGCGCTCGCGGCGACCACCTGGTATCCGGCGGACCGCGGCTACTTCCGCGGCGGCGGGTATTCCAGCGGGTTCGTGTCCAAGGGCGGCATGCCCGTCACGATGGCACGCATCAACCTCGTCAGCGGCGTGGGCCCCGTCCTGCAGATCGCAGAGGGCTGGACCGTGGAGCTTCCCAAGGAGGTCCACGACGTCCTCGACCAGCGGACCAATCCCACCTGGCCCACCCACTGGTTCGTGCCGCGCACCAACGGCGTCGGGCCGTTCCGCGACGTCTATACCGTGATGGCCAACTGGGCCGCCAACCATGGCGCCATCAGCTACGGCCACATCGGCGCCGACCTCATCAGCCTGGCCGCGATCCTGCGGATCCCCGTGCACATGCACAACGTGCCCGAGGAGGACCTCTTCCGGCCCTCCGCGTGGGCCAACCTGGGCACCGCCGACCTCGAGGGCGCGGACTTCCGCGCCTGCGCCAACTTCGGCCCGCTGTACGGTCGCAAGTAGCCCGCCGACCCGACCCGGCTCCTCCGCCTGGACCCCCGCTCCGTCACCGACGGGGCGGGGGTCTTGTTCGTTCCCGAGGGGATCAGGTTTCCGCGACGCCGGCCACCGGGCCGCCGCTCGAGCGGCGGATGACGAGCTCCGTGGGGAGCATCACGTCCTGCGAGGGGCGGTCAGGGTTCGCCAGGCGCTCGAGGAGCACCGCGACGGCTCGCTGGCCCATCTCGACGGCGGGCTGGGCCACAACCGTCAGGAACGGGAACGTGACCATCGCCTGCGGCAGGTCGTCGAAGCCGACCACCGCCACGTCGTCGGGCACCACGAGGCCGAGCTCCGCGAGCGCGTGCTGGACCCCGATCGCGATGAAGTTGTTGGCGGCGAACAGGGCGGTCGGGCGCGGCACCAGTGCCATCGCGGACAGGGTCATCGCGCGCCCGCTCTCGATCGAGAACGCCCCGTACAGGACGGAGGGCGCCTGGAGACCGGCCTCGTCCACCAGCGCCCTCGTGAAGCCGGAGACCCGGTCGACCGCCGTGGGGACCGTCTCGGGACCCGACAGCACCGCCATCCGCCGATGCCCCAGGCCCACCAGCAGCCGGCCGAGCTCGAGCGCACCGCCCTCGGAATCGGCCCGGACGACGTCCGCGCCCTCGGCCTGCGGGCGCCGGTCGACGACCACCAGCGGGACGTTTCGTTCGCGGCATGCCCGGATGGTCTCCTCGCCCGTGCCCGCCGGGACGACCAGGAGCCCGTCGACCTGCCGCTGGAGGAGCATCGGGACCAGCCGCCGCTCCTCGTCCTCACGCTCGTCGCTGTTGGCCAGAAGGAGCGAGATGCCCGCCTCGCGCGCAGCCGTCTCGACGCCCTGCGCGAGCGTGGTGAAGAACGGGTTCGTCATGTCGGGCAGGAGGAGCGCGATCGTGTCGGTCCGCCTGGCCCGGAGGTTGCGGGCGAGGGTGTTCGGCATGTAGCCGGTGTCCACGATCGCCTGCTCGACGCGGGCGCGGAGCGCCGGGCTGACCGGCCCGGATCCGTTGACGACCCGGGAGACGGTCATCGGGGAGACCCCGGCATGCCGCGCGACGTCGAGCAGGTTGGGCATGCGCGCCTAGAACCCCCGGAGCTCGGTGCTGGACCGCGCCGGCAGGCCGGCGTGCGGCACGCGCCGCAGCACGACGTACTCGATCCCGTGCGCCCGGCAGAACTCGCGCTTCTCGGGCTGGTCGCCGTCCTCGTTGACCACGTAGTGGGTAGCCCCGATCTCGGCGATCTCGGGTTCCGCGTCCATCCAGCCAGAGCCGGACGAGACGAGGCACTGGTGCACGCTCTTCACCGCGCCGACCATGTAGCGCCGCTCCTCCTCGTGCTGGAGCGGGTGGCCCGGTCCCTTGAGGAGCTCCACGTTGCGGTCGCTGCCCACGACGGCGTACAGCGCGCCGTACGCCGCGGCGTCCATGAAGAACCGGATGTGGCCGGAGTGGAGCCAGTCGTAGCAGCCGGTGATCACGACCCGGGGGGCGCCGGGCGGCGGCGGGGCGGGGTCGGGGATCGGGAGCCCGGCGCGGGCGGCTGCGGAGATGACCCGGTACGGCACGCCCGCCGCGTTCGCGGCCGACCGAAGCACCGGATCCTCGTCCTCCTCGCGCACCGCGATCGACGCGCCGGCGGCCGCGAGGGCTGCCAGGGCGTCGGGCGCCTGCGTGAGCGCCACGTCGACCACCTCGGCGTGCTCCACCCAGCGAAGCGACTCGGCCAGGAACAGGCGTTCCGCTGCGGGGAACACGGGCGCGGCGCCCGTGAGCTCCGCGACCAGCTCGTCCGACGGGACGCGGACCCGGAGCGGCCCGAGGGAGGCGGCCTCCTCCAGGAACCGCACGTCGTCGGAGCGCAGGTTGTCCAGGCTCGTCTCCACGATCACGCGTGCGCGACCAGCCGTCTCCGTCAGCGTCATGCGCGCACCGCGATCCGCGAGGATCCCGGAGGCGGTGTCTCGGAGGCGACGATCACGTAACCGCCGCCGCAGCCGGAGAGCATCGCGCCCGGGTACTCGGCCGCGTAGGCTGCCAGCAGGCCGCGCAGGTCCACGGAGATCGTCGGGTGCTCGAAGACCTGGGGCAGGATCGCGTCCCACGCTCGCGAGCACTCGTTGAGCGACTCGCCCAGCGCCCGGAGATCCATCGCCACGATCGCGTCGTAGCAGGCCCGGCCGCTGGCACCCAGCCGGGCGATCCAGGCGGGGTCCAGCCGCTTGACACCCAGGGGACCGTAGCCCGGCGGCCGCTGCATGACGGGGACCAGGTGGAGCACCCGCTCCAGCCACGCGACGACCTCGGGGTCCGAGGTGGATTCCACGTGCGCCGGGAACCAGCCGCCGTCGACGGACGCGTCGTAGTCGAGCCGGCTGATGCCCGGATAGATGAGGCCGCACATGTCCTGCGACCCTGAGGGCTCGGTCTTGTTCGCGTTCTCGACGGCGTAGAGCTCGCGGACCAGACTGGCCGGTGTCCGGCCTGCGGGAAGCGTGTCGCCCCACAGCGCCTGCGCCGCGATCCGCGTCCCGGTCGCCATCCCGCAGCGGTCCATGTAGCGGACCGTGGGCAGGAGGGAGACCACCACCATGGACCCGGGCGGCTCGGGGTTGAGCGAGCTAGACGAACGGCTGATCGATCCAGCCGCCCGCCATCTGCAGCCGATAGGGGAGGCTCCCGATGGCCCCGCGCAGGGCGGGAGGCGTGTCGGTCGCCCGGGCGGTGGCCGCCGGGGAGGTGGCCGCTGCCGGCCCGGTCATCTCGGTCAGCCCTCGACGACGCGCTTGCCGGCCTTGCGGGCGGCGAACTGCTCGGCGATCCAGGCGTAGGTCTCGGCCATGCCGTCGCGCAGCGGCGTGTTGGGCTCCCAGCCCAGGACCTGCTGGATCATCGTGTTGTCGCTGTTGCGGCCCGCCACACCCTTGGGGGCGTCCAGCTTGTACGAGCGCTCGAGCCTGATGTCGGCGATGTCCTCGACGATCGAGACCAGCTCGTTGATCGAGACGAGCTCGCTCGAGCCGAGGTTGATCGGGGTCGCGATCAGTCGTCGGTGTGCATGATCAGGTCGATGCCGTGCAGGCAGTCGTCGATGTAGCAGAACGAGCGCGTCTGGTTGCCGTCGCCCCAGATCTCGATCCGCATGTCGCCGCTGTCCTGGGCCTCGAGCGCCTTGCGGATCATCGCCGCCGGCGCCTTCTCGCGGCCGCCGAACCAGGTCCCGTTGGGGCCGTAGATGTTGTGGAAGCGCGCGATGTGCGTCTCGAGGCCGCGCTCCGCCCAGTACTCCTCGCAGAACATCTCGGAGATCAGCTTCTCCCAGCCGTAGCCGCGTTCGGCCATCGCCGGGTAGGCGTCGGACTCCTTGAGCGCGATGACCTCGGGCGACTTCTGGAGGTCCGTGTTGTACGCGCAGGCCGAGGAGGAGAAGAAGTAGCGCGAGGCGCCGGCGCGGTAGGACGCCTCGGTCAGGTGGGTGTTCACGAGGATGCTGCGCAGGCACTCGACGCGGAAGTTCTCGATGAAGCCCATGCCGCCCATGTCGGCCGCCAGGTTGTAGACCTCGACGGCGCCCTTGACGGCGTCGATCGCGTTCTGCTCGTGGCTGAGGTCCATGGAGATGGACTCCACGCCCGGTACGCGCAGGTACCAGTCGGGGAGCGGCTTGCGGTCGATCGCCCGGATGTTGGTGTAGCCCTGCTCCGCGAAGTAGCGGGTGAGCGACCCGGCGATGAAGCCGCCGGCGCCCGCGATGACGATCAGGTCGTCCTTGGCCAGGCCGCGGGTCACGGTCGTGCCGGGGATGGTGTCGGTGAAAGCGGTGATCATCGCGGTTCCTTCAGGCGGTGGGTGTCTGGCGTGGTAACGTTACCACAACGACACCAGTTGTCCAGCCCGAACTGCGCGTCGGCCGGAGGGACAGCATCCGCCCGGGCCAGCATCCCGCACCAGGAAGGATCACCTCGCGATGTACGCAGTCATCCTCGCCGGCGGCGGGGGCACGCGCCTCTGGCCGCTCTCCCGCCCGGAATGCCCCAAGCCGTTCCTGCCGCTGATCGGGGACCGGACGCTGCTGCAGCGGACCTGGGACCGGATCGTGCCCGAGCTCGTCGCGGCCGGGGACGTCGCCGTCGTGACCGATCGCCGCTACGTGGACATCGTCCGGCAGCAGCTGCCGGGGCTTCGCGAGGACATGCTGCTGGCCGAGCCCGTGGGCCGCAACACGGCCGCGGCGGTCGCGTTCGCGGCGGCCGCACTGGACCGATCCGACGACGACGTGATGCTCGTCCTTCCCGCCGACCACCTGGTGGCGGACGAGCCGGGCTTCCGAGACATCCTGCGAAGGGCGGCCAGCGCTCGCCGGTCGTCAAGCGCCCGACGGAGGACCGGGTCGCCTGGTCACGCTCGGAATTGCGCCGGCCGGACCGGAGACCGGCTACGGCTACGTCGTCGCCGGCGCCCCGATCCCCGGTCACGACGGGGCGGTCACGTCGCGCGGTTCGTGGAGAAGCCTTCCGTGGACGACGCGCGGGCGATGCTCGCCGGCCCGACGCCGGTGGCCTGGAACGCGGGGATCTTCCTGTGGCGACGCGACGCGCTGCGGGCTGCCTTCGAGGCCGGTTCCCCTGACATCCTCGCCGATGTCGAGGCCGGCGTGGCCGGCGGGCCGGAGCGGCTCGAGGCCGCCTACGCGCGGCTGCGGGCGACCTCGATCGACTACGCGGTGCTGGAGCCGGCCGCTCGACGGGGTGCGTCGCGATGCTCAGCGCGGCCGTCGGCTGGAGCGACCTCGGGAGCTGGAGCGCACTGCGCGACGCCCTGGCGGCCCGCGTCGGTGCGGGCACGGACGGCGGGGAGGCGTCGTGGGCCGCGGGCCGCGAAGCGACCGCGGCTCGGAGCGCACGCTCGTCCTCGCCGCGGATCGGCCGATCGTCACGATCGGGCTCCGCGACATCATCGTCGTGGACGCCGGTGACGTGATCCTCGTCGCGGCCGCCGAGCGCCTCCCAGGAGGTCAAGGTCGCGGCCGAGGCGTGGGCCGCCGGCCGGATCCCGGCGCAGCCCGGGTCCTGATCGGCCCATCACCCCGCGTGGGGGAGGCGCCCCCATTCATCACGTGGTGAACTGGGAGCACGTATCCAGGAGCCTGCTTGACCTTGAACACGCCGCGCAACCGAGGCGTCCCGGTGCGCTACGCGGTGATCGACGTTGGGACCAACTCGGTCAAGCTCCTCGTGGCGGAGCGCGCCCGGGGAGGCCGCTGGATCACCATCCGCGACCGCGCCGATGTGACGCGCCTGGGTGAGGGCCTCACGGAGAGCGGCGAGATCTCGCCCGCCGCCGCCGCGCGTGCCGCCGACGCGATTGCCGTCATGGCGGCCGACGCGGAGGCAGACGGAGCGCTGGCCGTCGCCGCCGTGGGAACCGCCGCGTTCCGGATGGCCCGGAACCGGGACGCCGTCGTCACCGCGATCGAATCCAGGACCGGCATCCGGGTCGAGGTGATCCCGGGCGAGGAGGAGAGCCGCCTGGCGTATCTCGCGGTCAAGGCCGGCGTCGGGCTGGGGGCGGGAGCGCTAGCGGTGTTCGACACGGGCGGCGGGAGCACGCAGCTGACGTTCGGCCACGGGGACCGGGTGGACGAGCGTTTCAGCATCGATGTCGGCGCGGTGCGTTACACGGAGCGCTTCGGCCTGGCCCGCGCGGTGGACGACGCGACCCTCGAGGCGGTGCTGGCCACGATCTCCGCTGACCTCGCGCGCCTCGACGGACGGCCCCCGGTGGACGCGCTGGTGGCGATGGGCGGCGCCATCACCAACATCGCGGCGGTGAGCCACGGTCTCGCGAGCTACCACCCGGACGTCGTGCATGGCACCGTCCTCGGCCGTGCCGAGCTCGATCGCCAGGTGGAGCTGTACCGCACCCATGACCTCGAGACGCGTCGGCACATCGTCGGCCTCCAGCCCGCGCGTGCCGACATCATCCTGGCCGGGGCCTGCATCGTGCGCACGGTCATGGACAAGCTGGGTCAGGACGCGCTCACGGTCAGCGACCGGGGCCTCCGTCACGGCCTGCTGGCCGAACGGTTCCGGCACGCGGCGCCCTCGTCCGCGGGGGCCGCGCAGGCCGCCGATCGCGTCATGGAGGCGGATGCGAACGCGTAGTCTTAGCCCTGCCTCGCGTGGCCGGTCCGCGTGCCCGCGAAGCCCATTCGAGCCTGTGACGAGGAACCTGAGCTGATGCGGCGCTTCGTGGTCGAGACCGTCGTCGATGCGGTCATCATCCTGGTCATCATCCTGGTCCTGGGCCTGTTCGAGGTGGCCCAGCCGTTCCCGTTCGGGCTCGAGTCCGCGCCCATCATGAAGCTGAGCGGCGCCGGGCTCCTCCCCTTCCTCGTGACGGCCGCGATCCTGGTCCTCAGCCAGCGGTTCGTCCGGCCCGTGATCGTGGCCTTCACGGGCCGCCTCCTGCTGTCCACGATGGGCCTGTGGCTCGTCATCGTGAACGCGCTGGTCATCTGGGTCGCCACCATCGTCGCCCCGAGCGTCGCCACCGTGGCCCAGCCGTCGCAGCTGTGGCTCCTGGTGTTCGCCGCGCTGTACACGGTCCTTGGCGGGGTGCTGGATGCCGTGCTCGGCCTCAACAGCCCCCGGCTGGGGCTGGCGAGCGGGTCCGAGAAGATCTGGCGGGCCCTCGAGTCGCTGCCCACCCCGAACCGCAACTTCATCATCGAGAACCTGCGCCTCCAGCAGGTCTACGACCTGGTGTACGCGGAGGCCCTCGACCAGACGCTGCGCACCACGCCGATCGGGAGGCTCCGCCGCTGGTTCCCGGCAAGATCCTCGGCGAGCCGGAGTCTTTCGACACCGGGACGGGGTCCGAGCGCTTCCGCGACCTCCTCCAGCAGCTGGGCCCGACGTACGTGAAGATCGGCCAGATGATGGCGAGCCGCAGCGACATCCTGCCGCCCGACATGATCGCCGAGCTCTCGAAGCTCCAGAGCGACGCGGCCCCGTTCTCTTGGGAAGACGCCAGCCAGATGATCCTCGGGGAGCTGGGCAAGCCCCCCGAGGAGCTGTATGCATCCATCGAGCACGAGCCCTTCGCGGCCGCATCCACGGCCCAGGTGCACCGCGCGATCCTCCACGACGGGACCGTCGTGGCGGTGAAGGTCCAGCGGCCGCAGATCGTCGCCAAGACGAAGGCTGACCTGGGCGTGATCACGCAGCTCTCGGAGATCGCGGAGCGGCGCCTGGATCTCGCGCGCAAGGTGGGCGTGGCGGCCATCGTGCGCGAGTTCGCCGGCGGCGTCCTCAAGGAGCTGGACTACCGCAACGAGGCGTACCACGCGAAACGCCTGGCGGACAACATGACCCGCTTCCCCGAGATCACCGTGCCCAGGATCTACGACGACCTGTCGGGCACCCGCGTCATCACCATGGAGTTCATCAGCGGGATCAAGATCTCCAAGGCCGAGGCGCTCCGGGACGCGGGGTTCGACACCGATGAGCTGGGCTCTGTGTTCATCCATGCGGTCATCAAGCAGATCCTGATCGACGGCTTCTTCCACGGCGACCCGCACCCTGGAAACCTGCTGGCGGATCCCGACGACAAGCGCCTCGTCTTCCTGGACATGGGCCTGGTCGGCCAGCTGAACTCCACGCAGCGGGTCAACCTGCTCGGCCTCATCTACGCGCTCAAGGACGTGGACATCCCGGCGATCGCCGACGGCTTCATCGCACTCGGCACGCCCGGCCCCCTGTTCGACGACGTGCAGTTCCGCAGCGACGTGGATCGCCTCGCACGCCAGTACCTGGTCTACGGTGGGGTGACCTCCGTCGGCGCGGCCATCTCGGGCTTCATGGGCGCGGTGTTCAACAACGGCCTGCGACTCGACAGCAGCCTCACATTGGCGATCAAGGCCACGATCCAGGCCGAGGAGACGGCCACCGCGCTATCGCCCAAGGTGAACCTGGCCGACGCTGCCGTGTCAGAGGCACAGGCCGCCCTGCTCGAGTCGCTCGAGCCGGACCGCGTCGTCAAGCAGGTCCAGCGCACGGCCGTCCGTGTCTCCAAGGAGCTCGCCCAGCGAGCACCGTCCCTGGAGACCGCCGCGCTCAAGTGGCTCGACCTGTTCAACAAGGGCAAGATCGTGGTCGAGGTGGACACGTCGCAGCTGAGCCGAGCGGTCGAGCAGGTCGGCGGCCTCGGCAAGCAGGCAACGACGGGCCTGATCGTCGTCGGGCAGCTGATCGGCACGGCGATCGCGATGATCATCCTGCTCCAGCCGGCGCTCAGCCAGTTCATCGGGTTTGCCTACCTCGCGATGATCGCCTTCGGCGTCACGCTGCTGGTGAGCTTCTGGGTCCTGTTCCGGATGCTGTTCGGCAGGGACGACGGCACGAACCGGTAGCGGCCCGGACATGAGGAGACCCCGGCGCAGGGCCGGGGTCTCGGTCGAGTCTGGCGCGTGGCGCCCGGGTCAGGCCCTGGGCTCGGTGCCCAGTCCGAAGGCGGCCTTCACGTCGGCCGACATCAGGTACAGGGCGATCAGGCCCGGCATGAGCATCATCGCGATGCCGATCCCGGTCCCCGGATACGAGAGCATGTACAGGAACGCCTCGAAGATCGCGAAGGCCCGCGACGATCATGGCGAGCATCCAGGCCCACGGGCGCATCGACCACAGGCCGAAGGCCGCGGCGAGCCACAGGACGCCGCCCAGGATCGCGAGCCAGCCCCAGATCCCCGCGGATCTCGAGGGCCGGAAGGTCGCCCAGGACGTTGAACCAGTCGAAGCCGAGCAGGCGCAAGGCCGAAGAACAGCCAGCCGAAGCCGGCCAGGACGGCAAAGAAGCCGATGACGGAGATGAGGATGGGCGGATTCTTCACGGGTGCAACTCCCTCCATGCAGGTGTGATGTGATGGATGACCTGGGCCGGCAAGCGACCGGTCGTCACCCCTCACGGGACGCCGATACTGCCACCGTCAGTGAAGCAGGACGTCATCGACGCCGACATCACCCGCACGAGGTGATGCGCGGGCGCTTCGTCCGGTGCTGAATCGGGAGGCGAGACACCGCGAGTCCCCGTCTCGCCTGCCTTGGAGCGTCGAGCATGACGGTGTCGGCCGAAGAAGCCTTCAGGCGCCTGACGATCGGTGAGGCGTCGCTCATCGATCCGTCCGGTGAGCGTGGCCAGGCGGCGCACGAGCGTGGCACCTCGACGCCCGCACGGAGGCCCTGCTGTGCCTCGGGGTGCTGGTCGCCATCGACGGGCCCGCCGCCTCGTATCGCTCGACCGTGGAGGCCGCCCAGCGGTCCGGCGCCGACCTGGAGGACCTGCTCGCGGTCCTCGTCGCGATCGCGGGCACGGTCGGCTCCGCCCGGGTCCTGTCGGCCGCACCCAAGGTCGCGCTGGCGGCCGGCTACGACGTGGAGGCCGCGCTGGAGTAGGCCCGCCAGCCCGGCGAGCGGACCCCGGATGGGGCATGCTCCCGCCATGGCACTCTCCGACCGCCGCACCTTCGCCCTGCTTGGCGAGATCGTCGATGGCAATCCCACCCAGGAGATGATCGAGGCGGGCTTCGCCGCCGCCGGGCTCCCCTGGAGCTACGTGTCGTTGGCCGTGCCGCGCGACTGGTTCGCGGCAGCATGGGACGCGACCCGGACGCTGGGCTTCGCCGGTCTCAACGTGACCAAGCCGTTCAAGTTGGAGGCCGCGGCGCTCGTGGACCGTCTCACCCCGGCGGCCGCGGCGATCGGCGCGGTCAACTGCGTGTACCGGGACGGCGAGGCGCTGGTCGGCGACAACACCGACGGGCGTGGTCTCGCTCGGGCGGTCGCGGGCGCGGGCACGATCGAGGGCGCCAGGGTCGTCGTCCTCGGAGCCGGTGGTGCGGCGCGGGCGGCGGCGGTGGAGATGGCGTTCGCGGGAGCCCGGGACGTCATGGTCGTCGGACGGACCGAAGCGCCGGCGCGCTCACTAGTGGACGCGGTGGCAGCGATCGGCCGGGCGACCGCCAGCTACGCGCCGTGGTCCGGGACGTACCGGGTGCCGCCGGACACGGACATCCTGGTCAACGCGACGTCAGTCGGGATGCTGGACCCGGACGAGCGACCGGCGGTGGACCTCGGGTCGCTGGCGCCGGGCGCGCTGGTCGCGGACGTGGTCATCGCGCCGCGCCCCACGGCGCTCCTGGTCGAGGCCGCGCGACGGGGTCTGGTCACGGTCCACGGCAACGAGATGCTCGTCTGGCAGGCGGCGATCGGCTTCGAGCTGTGGACGGGCCGACCTGCGGATCTCGCGGTCCTGCGCGCGGCGCTCGCCGAGGCGCTCGGCGACTGACCCCGGGGCGCCTGCTCAGGCCTTGGCGGTCGCCCCCTCAGGATCGATGACCCGGATCACCACGTTGCCCGTCTTCTGGGCCGTCTCCACGTAGCGCGTCGCCTCGACGATGTCGTCCAAGGGGTAGTGGCGGTCGATGACCGCCCGGACCTCGCCCCGCTCCAGCAGTTCCCGGAACCACGCCACGTCCGCCTTGCGGTAGTGGGGGATGGGGAAGTGCATGTGGCGCCCGCCGGTCCGCGGCGACACGAGCGCGAGGACCGGGTTCTGCCACAGCGGCCCGAGATCGCTCGAGACGTAGGTGCCGCGCGCAACGAGCGAGCCCCGGCAGCGCCAGAACGTGAGCTTGCCCACCGAATCGATGATCGCGTCCCACCGTCGACCGAGCCGCGTGAAGTCCGTGGTCAGCCGGTCGATGACCTCGTCGGCGCCCAGGTCGCGTGCGAGCTCGACGTGCCTCGTGTCCACGACCGCGGTGACATGCGCGCCGAGGACCTTCGCCAACTGGACCGCCGCCGTGCCGATCGAGCCCGACGCGCCGTAGACGACGATCCGGCTGCCGGGGCCAACCTCCGCCGAGCGCAACAGCATCAGACCGAGAACCATGCCGTCGCAGACCGCGGCCGCCTCGTCGAAGGTCACGTTGTCCGGCATCGGGGCGATCGGGGCGCCCTCGGGCAGGCACAGGTACTCCGCGTGCGCCCCCATGTCGACGGCATTGACGCCGAACACGCGGCCGCCGGGCGCGAACCCGGTGACCTCGGCGCCGACCGCCTCCACGACGCCGGCGAACTCGGTTCCCTGCACCGGGTGCTTCGGGCGCAGCCAGCCGGTGAAGAACCGGGCGATCCAGGGCGTCGCGCTCCGCAGGCCGCAGTCGGTGCGGTTCACGGTGGTCGAGTGGACGCGCACGAGGACGTCGCCCGGCCCGGGCACGGGGCGCGGGATCTCGGCGAGATGCAGGACTTCGGGCGGGCCGAACTTCGAGTGGACGACGGCGCGCATGGTCATCGTGGCTCCTGGGTGCGGTTGGGACGCTTGGCGGTAAGGGTGCCACTTGACGCGGTCTCGCATACTCACCCGACCGCGCGTACCGTACCCGTTCGCTGAAGGGGAGATCAACGTGGACAAGCAGCTCGTGGACCAGGTGCTCGAGGCCGCCGCCAAGATCGTCGCCGGCGGTGCGATCTCGACCAACGGACACGGCAACGTCAGCATCCGGGTTCCCGGCGGCGACGAGATGTACTACACGTCGGCTCCGTCCCTGAAGGGCCTCACGGCCTACGGCATCGTCCGCGTCGGTCTCGATGGGACGCTGCGCGAGGGCTCGCTGCCGCCGATCCAGGGCGCCGTGGTGGCCATGCATACGGCGATGTATGCCGACAGCCCGGAGGTGGGCTGCGTGATCCACACCCACTCGCCGTACGCCACCGCGTTCGCCGTCGCCAACCGGCCCATCGACTGCTGGATCGAGGCCCTGGCGATGTTCGGACTCCCCGAGGGTGTGCCGGTCGCGGGCTACGGGCCCCGCGGCTCCGACGAGGCCATCGCCAACATCAGGGCGGCCGTGCGACCCGGCACGCCGGCTGTGCTGCTGGCTAACCACGGCGTCCTCGTGTTCCACCGGACCGCCGAGCTCGCGCTGCTGGTGGGCGGCGTCGTGGAGGAGGCCGCCCAGGCCGCGATCAACGCCGCGGCCGTCGGAGGTCCGGTCGTGATCCCGCAGGCGATGCGCGCGGCGGCTCTCCAGCGGGCGATGACCTTCGACGCGGCGGGCACCACCACCGCCTGACGGGCCGCCACCACGCCGAAGTCGCGCAAGTCGAACGTCATCACGCGCCCGCCCGCGGCTCCCGCCCGTCCAGATCCGTGGCTCGCGGTCCGGCAGCCCCGTGGAGCACCGTAGGGGAGCCCGCTTACCAGCGGCTTGCGTTCGACAAGCACCTGCGATACGCGCCTGTTGGCCGGTCGGTCGCGTGTCACACTCCGCGTGCACACGGCGACTGACCGCGCTACGGCGGAGTCGACCGGCACGACTCCTTGGGGTGATTGCGGATGACGTTCGAGGCGGCGATGGAGGCGGTGGTCGTCGCCTTCGAGCTGGCCGGGATCGCGATCCTGGCGATCGGTTCCCTGCGCGCGCTGGTGACGGCTGGTGCCGCCCTGGCGCGGGGCGAGCGGAAGGGCGTCTACGAGCGGGCCCGGGTCCAGGTCGGACAGGCGATCCTGCTCGGCCTCGAGGTCCTCATCATCGCGGACATCGTCCAGACGGTGACCATCGACCCCACGATCGAGAGTGCCGCCACCCTCGGGATCATCGTGCTGGTCCGGACGTTCCTCAGCTTCTCGCTCGAGATCGAGCTGGAGGGCGTCGTGCCCTGGCATCGGCGCCGGGCGCGGCAGGCCGAGGCGGACGCCGGGGGAGCCGAAGGAGCAGCCTCGCTCGACTGAGCGCGGACTCAGGCCGACTTGGGCTCCCTGGCCTGCCCCATTCCAAGCTTCTCCCGAACCTCCGCCGGTACCGCCGTGAAGTCGGGCGCGACGGCGAAGGCCCCCTCCTCGAGGAGCGCCTCGGCGGGCTGGGATGACGTGATCCCGAGCACGGCGCAGCCAGCGGCGCGGCCGGCGCGCACGCCGTTGCGTGCATCCTCCACGACGAGACAGCGCGCGGCCGGCAGCCCCAGCCGCTGGACGGCCGTCAGGAACGTCTCCGGGTCCGGCTTCTTGTGGGTGACGTGCTCGGCGGAGATCACGACGTCGAACGTGGACTCGGGGACGCCGATCGCGGCCAGGTTGCCGTTGAGCTTGGGGCGGTCCGAGCCGGTGGCCATCGCGAGCCGGAGTCCGGCCGCTCGAGCGTCGGCGAGGAACGCGTGCACGCCCGCGACAGGCTGCAGCGAGGCCACGATCAGCTCGAGGTAGATCTCGTAGGTCAGCGGCTTGTCGACCGCCAGGTCCACCTTCACGCCGTGGAGCGCGGCCGCGCCCCGCTGATGAACCGGTCCTCGCCGGCGCCAACGAACGGGAGGAAGTCCTCGCGTCGTGACCTCGATCCCATAGCGGCGCCGGAGCGCCTCGGCTGCCGCCGCGGCGATGAGCGGCTCGGAATCGCAGAGGACGCCGTCCATGTCGAAGACGACGGCGTCGAAGGCGCGGCTGGGCATGACCCGAACCTAGCACGAAGGCGGAGCCCACGTGGGCCCCGCCTTCGGTTCGTGTCGGTTGTGTGCGGACCCAGGAGGGCCCGCTCGAGGTCAGCTTGCCGGGGGCAGGATGACCTGGTCGATGACGTGGATGACGCCGTTCTTGGTCTCGATGTCCGTGGTGACGACGGTCGCGCTGTCGTTCAGCATGACCTTGCCGTCCTTGACCGCGATCTTGATCGCGGGGCCCGCGACCGAGTCGGCGGAGGTGAGGCCGACGACCTGATCCGCCATCACCTTGCCGCTGACGACGTGGTACAGCAGGATCTGCTTGAGGGCCTCGGGGTCCTTGAGCAGGCCGTCGAGCGTGCCGGCCGGCAGGGCGGCGAACGCCTCGTCGGTCGGGGCGAAGACGGTGAACGGGCCGTCGCCCTTGAGCGTGTCGACGAGGCCCGCGGCCGTTGCGGCCTCGAGCAGGGTCTTGAACGAGCCGGCCTCGGTGGCGACGTCCACGATGTCGCCCATCTCGGCGGCCATGGACGGGGCGGCGGTAGCCGGGAGCCGGGCTGGGTGTCGCCGCGGTGGTGGAGCAGGCCGACACCACGAGGGCGACGGCGGCGACCGAGAGCAGGATGGTTCGCTTCATGTGATGGTGTCCTTCCGGGGAGGTGACGGGACTCGGCTTGCGTCGGGGGGTTCCGCGCCATCTGACCGTTCCGACCATCCTTCGCTCCGGCCCCATGGTTGGATTGGATGACGGACTGCCGCGCCGTCGCCCCAACCTCCCGGCCCGCCGTCGCGGCAGGCGTTGCGGTCTCCTCAGGCGGTGGCGCCCGGGGTCGCGCCGCGGGCGGCCTGTCGGCTCGCCACGGCCGCCATCACGTAGGGCAGGACGATCATCACAGCCGCCACGGCGAGGACGATCAGCGCGGTCAGCTCGGGCCCCGCCTGGAGCATCACGGCGGTCAGCAGGATGACCATGAACGGCGCCTTGAACAGGACGACGAGGAAGCCGGCCATGATCCCGCCGATGATCACGTCCACGCGGACACCGGGCAGCAGCTGACCGATGGCGAGGGCCACGCAGACCGAGGCGAAGATCGCCGGAAAGGTCGGGCCACCCAGGAATCCGCTCTTGAAGGCGACGCTGAGCAGGGCCAGCTTGACCACGGCCATCGCCAGGAGCGTCAGCGCCCCGTAGCCTGCCGCGCCGGCGACCACGGTCTGGATCTGCGTCTCGCCGGAGAACAGCAGGATCGGCGCGAACACCCCGATCACGCTGAACACGACCCCAGCGACGAGGGCCCGCTCGACCTCGCGGCCCTCGAACCGCCCGAACACCGCCGCGGACGCCCGGAACAGGCCCCCCGCCAGCAGGGCGAGCCCTAGGCCGAGGAGCCCGAACACGACGACCAGGACGACGTCGATCGGCTGGAAGGCCTGGGTGGGATCCAGGTGGAGGTAGTTGTCCAGCCCGCTGGTCCCCGCGGCGAAGAAGATGAGATAGCCGATCGACCCGCCGATCAGCGTCGCGGGCAGGTTGCGGGCCTTCGCCTCGGGATCCTTGATCAGCTCGGAGCCCAGGACGCCCGTGAACAACGGGTTCGCCACCAGCCCGTTGTAGGCCGACGAGACCGTGGAGAACACGAGGCGGGACCGGTGCTCGACCGGGATCGCCACCTTCTCCCCGTAGAGCGCGGCGATCTTGGACGCGATCCCGCCGATGCCGCCCTCGGGTCCCAGCACGGCGCCCGAGAACAGGGACACCCAGGCCATCAGCGCGTTGATCGGCAGCGACCGCCAGTCGATCTTCGAGACGTCGCCGGCGAGGCTGTCCAGCATCGACTCGCCGAGATTCGTCGGCGCGTTGCGGTACTTCACGAGCAGGCCGACCAGCAGCGAGAACGGCAGGCAGATGACCGGGAACATCCACGGGTTCGAGGTGACGAAGTCGTTCTGCCAGAGGAGCTTGGTCACCTCCGTGTACACGACGAGCCAGGCGAGCACCGAGACCGCGCCGATCGCGGCCACGACGACGACGTGCACGTACGGATGCACCGGCCGAGCGGCGGTGACCGCCTCGCTCACCTCCGGCTCATCGACCCCGGCCACGGATGACAGGGACGCGCCGTCATCCTCGTGGGCTTCGCTCACCTGCTCCTCCCTCCATATCGACCTCGGGCGGGTCGACGAGTCGGGGCATTGTGCCATCCGCCGCCGCCCAACGGATCCCGGGTGTGCGACAGTCTGGCGACACCCGCGCCGACCTGAGGAGCCACCGTGACCACCGCAGCCAACCAGCCCCATCCGCTCCTCGACGCCGCCCGCGATGCGCTCCCCGGCGTCGTCGAGATGCGCCGTCGGCTCCACCGGCGCCCCGAGATCGGTCTCCGGCTCCCGGGGACGCAGTTGATGGTGATCGACGCGCTGCGCGCGATCGGCCTCGAAGGCCGGCCGGGCGAGTCGACCGACTCGGTGGTCGCGGTCATCGAGGGCGCCCGCCCGGGCCCGACGATCCTCCTGCGGGCCGATATGGACGGCCTGCCCCTGGGCGAGGACACCGGCCTCGAGTTCGCATCCGAGAACGCCGGCGCGATGCACGGCTGTGGCCACGACACGCACGTCGCAATGCTCCTGGGGGCGGCACGCCTGCTCGTCGAGCGGCGTGACGACCTCGCCGGGCGCGTGCTGCTGATGTTCCAGCCGGGCGAGGAGGGGTACCACGGCGCCCGGTTCATGATCGAGGAGGGCCTGCTCGAGGACGGCCCCCACGGCGCCGGACCCGTGGCCCGGGCGTTCGCGATCCACATCGGCACCGAATACCCCGCGGACACCATCGCCCTGCGGCCGGGTGCGCTCCTCGCCTCCGCGGATGCGATCCGCGCGACCGTCCGTGGCCGCGGCGGCCACGCCTCCGCCCCTCACCTCGCCCTCGACCCCATCCCGACCGCCGCCGAGCTGGTCCTCGCGCTCCAGGCCGCGACGACCCGCACCGTGGACCCCTTCGATCCCGCGGTCCTGACGATCGCGCGGATCAGCGGCGGCACGACCAACAACATCATCCCCGAGACCGTCGAGATCGAGGGAACGATCCGGACCGTGTCGGCGGAGACGCGCGAGCTCATGCGGGCCCTGGTCGCGCGGGTGGCGGCGGGCGTTGCCGCGGCCCACGGCACCACCGTGGAGCTGGAGATCGTGCCGGGCTACCCGGTCACGATGTGCGACCCGGAGGTGACGGCCTGGATCCGCGTGCTGGCCGAGGACCTCGCGGGCCAGGACGGCGTCATCGACCTGCCGCAGCCGATCATGGGTGCCGAGGACTTCTCGTACGTCGCCGAACGGGTGCCCGGGATGATGGCATTCCTGGGTGCGCGCCCGCCCGAGGAGGATCCCGCGACGGCGCCCGGGAACCACTCCAACCGGGTCGTGTTCCACGAGCCGTCGATGGCGCTGGGCGTCGCCCTGTACGCGGCCGCCGCGCTCGACTTCCTCGGCGGGGAGTAGGGAGACCCGCCCATGGACGTCCGGTTCGCCCGTCGCATGGCCGAGGTCCGGCCGTCGGCCATCCGTGACCTGCTGCGCCTGGGCGCCGATCCGGAGCTGATCTCGTTCGGGGGCGGCTACCCCGACCCCGACCTCTTCCCCGTGGCGGAGCTGCGCCAGGTCTTCGACGAGCTCCTGTCCGGCGGCGACGCCGGGGTGCTGCAGTACACGGTCTCGGACGGGCTGCCAAGGCTGCGCGAGCAGGTCGCGGCTCGGATGGCCCGGGACGGGACCGCGTGTGCCACCGGGGACGTGCTCATCCTCCAGGGAGCGCAGCAGGGCCTCGACCTCGCCGCGAAGCTCGTGCTGGACCCCGGCGATGTCGTCATCACCGAGAACCCGACCTTCCTGGGCGGCCTGATCGCGTTCAACCCCTACGAACCCGCCTACGCCCCCGTCCGCAGCGACGAGGGCGGCATCGACGTCGACGACCTGGAGCGCGTGCTGGAGCGCACGCCCAGGGCACGGCTCCTGTACACGATGCCGGACTTCCAGAACCCGACGGGCGTGACGCTGGCCCTCGATCGGCGGCGTCGGCTCGTGGAGCTGGCGAACCGGTTCAACGTCCTGGTCGTGGAGGACACGCCGTACCGGGACCTGAGGTTCGAGGGCGAGGCGCTTCCGTCGCTCAAGAGCCTCGACACGGAGGGCCGGGTCGTCTACCTCGGGAGCTTCTCGAAGACCCTGGCGCCCGGGATGCGGCTCGGGTGGGCGGTCGCGAGTGGCGAGATCATCGCGAAGCTCGGGCTGCTCAAGCTCGCGGCGGACACCCAGTGCAGCACCCTGAACATGGCCGCCGCCTCCGCCTACCTGGACCGCTTCGACCTCGACGAGCACATCGGCCGCATCCGGTCCGCCTACCGGCGCAAGCGCGACCTCATGCTCGGCGTGATCGCTGCGTCCTTCCCTTCGTCCATCGCCTGTACCCGCCCGGACGGCGGGCTGTTCACGTGGCTGACGTTCCCGGACGGGTTCGACACGACGGCGTTCATGCGCGACGAACTGCTGCCGAAGGCGAGGGTCGCGTATGTCCCGGGCGCCACGTTCTACCCGGTGGTCCAGGAGCCGAACCACGCGCGGGTCAACTTCTCGGGCGTGTCCGACGAGCGAATCCTGACCGGGATGACGCGCATGGGGGACCTGCTGCGGGAGACGCTCGGGTCCTAGGCCGCGGGTCCGGCGGCGCCCTTCACCGGCGCGCGGCATCTACCCGGGCCGGCCGGCCAGCCGCCCGGTCCGGGCGATCTCCCCGAGGTAGCGCGCCGACGGTCGGACGGTGCGCTCCAGCGTCGTGCGGTCCACCCCGATCAGGCCGAAGCGCATCGAGTAGCCCTTCGCCCACTCGAAGTTGTCGACCGCGCTCCAGTGGAGGTAGCCGCGGACCGGGAGGCCCGCCTCGAGCTCGGCATGGATCGCCCGCAGCCCGCGGTCGATGAACTCCACGCGCTCGGTGTCGTCGTCGGTCGCCACGCCGTGCTCGGTCACGATGATGTCCCTGCCCGGCAGCAGGGTGGCAGCCCGCCGGATCGTGGCGGCGACGGCCTCGGGCCGGAACTCGTAGCCCATCTGCGTCCGGCGGGTGCCGGTGGGATACGTGCCCTCGGGGTCCTGCGCGGAGCGGCGGATGAACGGCGGCAGGACGCGCCGCATCAGCCGCGGGCTGCGCAGGGCCAGCCGGAGCATGGCCGACGTCGCGGTGCCGAGCCGGATCGGGACCCGCGTGTACGTCTGGACGCCGATGAAGTCGTCCCCGTCGGACGCCTCCAGGAACACGTCCTCGTTCAGTCGCCGGATGTACTCCATCATCGGGAGGCCACCCTCGTCCGCGTCCCATTCCTGCATGGAGTGGGTGGCGCCGACCCTCGCCGACGGCCTCGCCGCCTTCACCGCGGGCAGGGCGAGACGCTGGCCGGCGATCAGCCCGGCGGTCGCCCGCTTCCACGAACCTGCGTCGTGGGTGCCCGGCGGGAAACCGAGCGCTCCGAGGTACCCACCGAACGCCACGACCCCCGGCTCGTTGATGGTGCAGTACCAGTCGACGCGGTCACCGAGCGCCCGGACGACGGTCTCGCAGTAGCGGGCGAAGCGGGCCGGCGTGCCGGGGTCCATCCAGCCTGCCGCGCGCCGCCACCCAGCGGGGCAGGGTGAAGTGGTGCAGCGTCACCATCGGCGTCAGGCCGGCCTCGCGCACGGCGTCGGTCATCCGGCGGTAGTGGTCGAGCTCGCCCTGCGCGACGACGCCCTCCTCGGGTTCGATGCGCGCCCACTCGACCGAGTACCGGTACGCATTCAGCCCTAGCCCGGCGAGCATGGCGACATCGTCGGGGTAGCGGTGGTAGTGGTCGATGGCGACGCCGCTCCGGTCCACGCACGGCGTGTCCGGACGCTGCTCCCAGTCCCACCAGTCGCTGTCGGTGTTGCCGCCCTCGACCTGGTGGGCCGCGGTGGCGGTGCCCCACAGGAACGACGGCGGAAACACAAGCTCGGTCATCGGTCGAGGCTCGTCGCGGCGATTGAGGCTCGGCTCCGAGCTCAGCGGTGCAGGTGCTGGGCCGCCACGAAGCTCAGGCCGTGCTCGGTCAGGGCGCGCGCCGTGTGGTTCGTGGCGTCGAGCTTGTCGGTGAAGTCGTCCGCCAGCGCGTCCCAGTCGCCGCTCGCGATGACCTCGGACTTGTCCCGGAAGTAGTCCAGGATGTCCGAGGGATGGGGGTGCGCGGCATCGACCGCCGGGTCGCCGCCCTCGTGCTTGGCCGAGATGTTGGGGACGTGGTCCGCGAGCTCGATCAGCTCCTCGCGTCGGTCGTACGGCTGGCGGACGATGCTCTTCTGGGTCTCGGTGATGTGGTGCTCGAAGCGGACCGTGTCCTCGAACCCGAGCGCCCGCCGGATCTGCGCGGCGATCTCGAGGGTCTCGTTGTCGACGGAGTTGCTCCAGTTGAACCCCACGAGCGGCGTCGTGCCGTCCTCGCGGGCGAACAGCTTGGCGCCCAGGAGGGTCCACAGGCCGGCGAACGGGTTGTCGTTGCCCATGAACACGGAGATCTTGAACTCGATATCGACGCCTAGGCGGTGGAGCAGGTAGCCCGCCAGGACCGTGCCCGGGTTGAGGTTGAGCACCTGCCGCACGCCGTAGGTCGTGTAGTAGCGGAGGTACTCGTCTACCCACAGCAGGGGATGGTCGTTGGGCTGCCCGACCCCGCCGAAGTAGCCGGTGATCGTCGCCGGGCCGTCGAGGTGGACGTTGGAGCCGTCGGTGCCCTTGGTGTCGAGCGTCTCCACGACGCTGGCGCCGATGATCTTCATCGCGGCGGCCACCGCGGCCAGGTCGCCGTCGGCCTCCTGCTCCTTCATCTTGCGGACGCGGATCCAGCGCCCCGGCATGAGCGTTTGGTCCGCCATCGCCCGGCGGGCCGCCGCGATCACCCACGGGAAGTACTGGAGCGAGCTGACCTCGAGGGTCACGGCCATGTCGTCGCGGAAGGTCATCGTGTCGGCCCGGTCACCAAGCACGCCCCGGCGGAAGTCGGCCACGCTCACGAAGACGCCGCGCTCCCGCTGCTCCTCGAGCCACTCCAGGTCGCCCAGGTAGTCCGGCCGGGTCTCCCGGACCCGGTCCAGCAGCGCGGGCAGCGCGCCAGCCTCCCGGGCCTTGCGGTTGATCTCGTCCGGGGTGCCGTAGCGGGCCACCACGGCCAGCAGGTCGTTGACGATCCGCGCGTCCGGGTCCAGTAGGAACGCGTTGAGATCGTCCAGCCGGCTGCCGGGGATCGCCAGCCGATCCCGCAGGTCCGCGGTCGGGCTCGTGGTCGCCGTCGTGGTCACGACCGTCTCCTCGTGTGCGTGGGGGCGCGTCACGGTGGGGTGCGTGATGGATCGCGGGCTCAGTCGAGCAGCGCCACCAGGTCGTCGTACTCGTCGTCCTTCATGCCGAACCAGTTCGCGGGCGCGGGGAAGGTCCGCTCGGTGACCTCGCCGACGTAGGCCGCCAGGCCCTCCCGGATCACGGCGCCCGCGTCGCCGAACACCTTGGCCATCCGCGGTGTGAACTTCGGATACAGCCCGAACGCGTCGTGGTAGATCAGCAGCTGGCCGTGGGCGTCCGGCCCGGAGCCCAGGCCCATGATGATGGCGCCCTGGGCTCGCTCCTTGATCAGGCCGCACACGCGGTCCGGGACCAGCTCTAGGAGGATGCAGAACGCGCCGGCCTCCTCCAGGATCCGCGCGTCGTCCACGATCTTCTTGGCCTTCGCGGCGCTCTTGCCCTGGAGCCGGAAGCCGCCCAGCGCGCTCGCGCTCTGCGGGGTGAGCCCCAGGTGGCCGATGACCGGGATCCCGGCCCGCGCGATGCCGGTGACGCGGTCCGCCATCTCGGCACCGCCCTCGAGCTTGACCGCGTCGCAGCCCGTCTCGGCCATGAACCGGCCGGCGTTGCGGATGGCCGTCTCCACGCTGGGCTGGTAGCTCATGTACGGCATGTCGCCCACGACCCACGCGTTGGGCGCGCCGCGCCGCACGGCCGCCGTGTGGCGGATCATGTCGTCCATCGTCACCGGCAGGGTGGAGTCGTAGCCGAGCATCGTCATGCCCAGGCTGTCGCCGACGAGGATCATGTCGATCCCGGCCTGGTCCTGGAGGTAGGCCGTCGGGTAGTCGTAGCAGGTGAGCCAGGTGATCGGGACCCCCTGGGCCGCCTTCTCGATCAACGCCGGCAGGGTCATGCGCTTGCGCTCGGTCACCGTGGTCTCCCATCCGTGGAACGCGTCTCGTTGGGCACGATCGTTGGCGCTGGTGGATGGGCGGGCCTAGGGTCGTTGGGCCCGAGATGGGGTGACCGCGCCTGCCTCAGCCCGCAGCCTCCTCGAGGAGCGGGCGGATCCGCGCCTCGAACACCGCACTCCAGTCGAATGACGCCCGGCTGCGAGCCGCCAGGCGGTACGTGGGATCCGCGTCCAGCCGCCCCCGGACCAGCGCGGCAACCACGGCCGGATCCCCATCCGGGTCGACGTACGTGGCGTCATCGCCCGCCAGCTCGCGCAGCGCCGGGATGTCGGTGCAGATCACCGGCAGGCGGGACACCCCAGCCTCCAGGACCGGCAGCCCGAAGCCCTCCTCGCGGCTGGGCAGGAAGAGCGCATCGGCAACCCGGAACAGGTCCGCCACGACCCGCGCAGAACGCCAGGCAGGCCGCCCATCGACCAGCAGGTGGATGCCCCCATCGACACGCTGGCCGCCACCACCACCGGCCTTCGCGAGCGTCCTCAATGCGTCGAGCTGGTGGCGCGCACCGGGGTCGTGCGCGTCCGGGGCCCCGGTGAGCAGCAGGCGCGCGTCCTCGCCGGCCCGACGCAGCTCGGCGGCCACGCGGATCGCGAGCTCCAGGTTCTTGCGCGGCATGACGCGGGCCGGCGTGAGCAGCACGGGCGCCGCTGTGTGCAGGTCCAGGGCGTCGATGAGGCCGAGGGTTGCGGGGGCCAGCCCCAGGAACCGGCCGCGATCGATCCCGTTGGGCACGACCCGGATCTCGCCGGCCGGCATGCCCGTGGCCGCGGCGAGCTCCGTGCGCCGGGTCTCCGAGATCGTTACCGCGAGCGTGCTCGGCCACGGCTGCCGGAACAGGTCCCACGGGTAGCCCGGGTGGAGCCGCGTGCGGTACCGGTCTGAGGCGGCCGCCACGTCGTGGTTCCAGGTGATCAGCCGCCGGATCGCGCGGTCCTCGACGAGACGGCGCAGCGCCGCCGTGAGCGGGATGTTGACGCTGAGGCTGCACGCGTTGTGGGCGATGACGACGTCCAGGCCGGCCGTCGCCGCGCGCAGGTCCCGGACGAGCGTGTCCACGAGGTCGTCGAGCCCAGGTGGGACGGATCCGGCGTCGAGCGCCCGTTGCACGAGCCGGACCTGGGGGTGTCGCCCGTCCGCCAGCGGGACCCGCACCAGCTCCACCCGGCGATCCGGCCGGCCGCCTCGCCCCGTGATCATCCGGACCGCGTGTCCCGCGTCCGCCATCAGCCGGGCGTGGTGGCCGAGCACCGTCTCCACGCCGCCGACCACGGGTGGCGAGGTGAAGTGCAGCAGCCCGATCGTGAGGCCCATCAGCTGCCCACTGGCACGCCGTCAGCCCGAGGGTTCGACGCCGAAGCAGTCGAGCAGCAGGTCTTCCAGGTGTCGTCGAAGGACCGTGAACGAGAAGTGACGGGCGGCCAGCTCGTAGTTACGGGTCGCCCACGCGGCCGCCTCGGCCGGATCGTCGAGGAGGCGCCTGGCGAGGACGAGCGCCTCCTCGCTGATGAAGCCGTCCAGCCATACCACACGGAAGCCACGGGGCCGGATGTCGACCTCGTAGGTGGAGTAGTTGTTGACCAGGATCGGACGGCCGAAGTAGACGGCCTCCAGGAAGGCGTTGCCGAACCCCTCGAACACCGACGGGTAGGTCACGAAGTCCGCCGCCGGGTAGACGTCGGCCAGCGTGTGGATCCGGCGCCCGTCCGCCGTGGTGCCCGGCTGGTCGCCGATGACCTCGGCCTCGAACCGGACGTCCACCCCGAGCAACTCCGCGTACTCCCGCACCCGCTGCTCGTACTCCGGACCCTCGTCGCCCGAGGCGTGCGAGACGACGAGGCTCGCGGGCCGGCCCAGCCGGCGGGTGAACTCGATCGCGTGCTCGATGCCCTTGCGCGGGATGACCCGCGTGGGCTGGAGGAGCAGGAGGTCGCCCGGGGCGATGCCGAGGTCGGCGCGGACGTTGGCCACCGCGATCGCCGGCGCCCCGGGCGGCACCTCGAACTCCATCACGTTGGGGATGACCCTCGCCGTCAACCCGTTCCGGGATGCCAGGTCCCGGGCCTGCACCGAGTTGATCACCACGTGGTGGATCGCCGGATGGTTCGGTGGAAAGGCCGCCGCCAGCACGTCCGGAACGCAGTTGACCAGGAAGCGCTGCCGCTCCCAGGCGAAGTCGTGGTGATGGGCGATCGTGGGAATCCCGGTCTCCGCGACGAGCTCGGCGATCGCCAGGCCCAGGGGCAGGTTGAGCGGGATGGAGCTCGCGTTCTCGATCACCAGGAGCTCGATGTCGAACCGGGCGACGAATGCGCGCAGCTCGCCCTTGAGGTGCTCCCGCAGGGCGTGGATGCGGTCGGTCATGGCGGCCGGACGCGCTGACGGTGGTCTGGGGAACCGGTCCTGCCCGACGGGACTCGCGGGCATCGCCGCGGCCGCGGTCTCCGAGGGATAGGCAAGTTCGTTGAGCGCGGCGATGTCGGGATGCCGGTAGAAGGCCAGCGGGACCACGTGGCTCCGCTCCGCGGGACGGTCGCACTCGCCGGCGAAGTAGAAGCAGTCGTTGCCGAGCCGCTCCAGGACCGTCGCCCACTTCGCGGTCTCCAGCGACACGCCGTCGGTGCCCGCGAACCGGGTAGAGACGAAGCCGATCCGCCGGGATGGGGTTGGTGCGCCGCCGGGCTGGACCGTGGTGGTCGTCGTCATGGCCTGCCTTCCCCCGTGCGGCCGGGCCAGGAGGGCCGCGGAATCGGGGCAGGACCAGCATGCGCCTCGGGATCATCCGTGTCCATCGAGGGCAGCGCGCGACCGGGTTCGACCCAGTCGCCCGGGCGCTGGCCGGGGCTGGACCTCGGGGCGTATCGTCACAGCAACCCGCCTCCCCAGCTCCCGCGATGAGACCCACCGGATGAGGAGTGAGCCCGTGACCGCGGTGACAGCGGCGACGATCGAGCGCATCGACGTCTTCGGCTACGAGCTGACCTACGCCCATGGCGATTACGTCATGTCCGGGGGCCGCGAGGTCACGCGCCTGCCCAGCACGGTGGTGCGGATCACCACGCGCGACGGGGCCCAGGGCTTCGGGGAGGTCTGCCCGCTTGGCAGCACCTACCTGCCCGCGTTCGGCGAGGGCGCTCGCGCCGCGCTCCGCGAGCTGGCGCCGGCGCTCATTGGCGCGGACGCCACGAACCTCGCCGAGGTCCATCGCCGCATGGACGGCCGGCTGCGCGGTCACGAGTACGCCAAGAGCGGGCTCGACGTCGCCTGCTGGGACGCCTTCGGGAGGCTCACCGGCCAGCCGGTCGCGGCACTGCTGGGCGGGGCGCTCCAGGACGAGTTGCCGCTGTACGTCGCGATCCCCTTCGGCCCTCCCGCCCGCATGGCCGAGTTCGTGGCCCGGGAGCGCGCGACCGGGATCAGGAACTTCCAGGCGAAGCTGGGCGCAGACCCGACCGACGACGCGGAGCGGGTCCTAGCCGTGCTCGACGCGACGGGGCCGGGCGATGCCGTGACCGGGGACGCCAACGGGGCCTGGCGGCGGCAGGACGCCATCATGGCGGCGCGGCTCCTCGAGGGCGCCCGGCGCTTCCGGCTCGAGCAGCCCTGCCCGACGCTCGAGGAGTGCGTCGCCGTGCGGCGGCTGACCACGCTGCCCATGGTCCTCGACGAGGTGATCGTGGACCTGCCGACCCTCGTCCGGGCGGCGGGCCTGGACGCGATGGACCAGGTCAACCTCAAGATCGGCCGCGTCGGAGGGCTCATGCCGGCGCGGCTGATGCGCGACACGGCGGTCAGCCTCGGGATTCGGCTCATGATCGAGGACAGCTGGGGCGGCGACATCGTCACCGCGGCGGTGGCCCATCTCGCGGCCGGCACGCCCCCCGACGCACTGTTCGCGGTGTCGTTCATGAACGACTGGACGATGGAGCACATCGCCGGGTACCAGCCACGGTCGCGGGGCGGGCTCGGCCCGGTCCCCGACGGCCCCGGGCTGGGCATCGAGGTGGACGTGGCCGGCCTCGGCGCCCCGCTGTTCACGGTCGTCGACCCGGATCGCGCCCGCTAGGCGCGGTCCACCCAGGCTGACAGCCCGCCCGTAGCGGGGGGTTCAACGTCGCGCGTGCGGGTCCGGACGCTCGTCGCCCGCCCGACGTGCGGTGTCGGCCGTCCCGGAGGCGCCAACGCCGAGGCTCCTGGGCCGCGGTGCGTGCTGCTCGATGGTCGCGTCGATCGCCTCGCGGATCAGGGCCGCCATCGACACGCCGCGGTCTGCCGCGATCTGCCGCAGGCGCTGCCTGGTTCCGACATCCAATGTGATGGTGATGCGACTCATGCCGTCGTGCCCTCCCGGTGGAACTGCCACCCGAACCACGTCCGGTCGCCCGTCAGTGCACGACGTCCGGGGGCTCGAAGCCCCAGGCGTCCTCGGGGTCCGGCGATTCCGCCCAGCGCACCTGCTCCCAGTCCGTGCCCGGGTGGCCGACCAGGCCGTCCTCCACCTCGAGGCCGCCACGGCGCACCACCTCGGCGAACGGCGGCAGCGGCCGGTGGAAGAGCTCCGGGGCCTCCGTGGCGACGAGCTCGAGCAGCTCCTCGAGCGCGATGACCGGCGGCCCGAACCAGCTGGGGTCCGGCCCGATCACGCGCTGCGCGATCCGGGCCAGCCGGATGCCGGCCGCGTCCACGTGGACGCCCGTCACCGCGCGCTTGTCCAGGGCGACCGCCGTGATCGCGCCGCCCGTGACATTGATCCCCAGCAGCTGGCGCGTGCCGAGCGCGGGCAGCCACCCGGGCGGCCCGTGGAGCACCCGGGTGAAGCGGGTCTCCCACAGCAGGTCACGCAGCCGCTCGTCGTCGTCGCCGGGTGGCATGCCCAGCTCGTCGAGGAAGGCGAGGAGGATGTCGATCGTCTCCTCGTCGAGCTCGGCCCGGAGGTCCAGGACATCGTCATCGTCGAGAAGCGGCAGGTCGAGATAGTCGCCGAGGTAGTCGAGGTGGACCGTGTCCTCGCTCCTGACCTGGTGCGCGTGCGGTGCGAGCCGCTCCACGAGGGCCAGGTCGTCCCGCATCAGCACGATCTCCTCCCGCCGCTCGAGCGACGTGAGGCGGGCCGTGAACACGGCGCCCTCCAGCTGGTGGGCCAGCGAATGCCATCGGCCGTCCGGGCTCTCGATGAAGGCACGGTTGTAGGCGATCACCGCCCGCACGGCATTGTGCGGGTTCTTGGCGTGCGTCCGCCCGGCTGCCACGACCAGGGGCACCAGCGCATCCAGCGTCATGGGACCGCGCTCGCGGATCAGCTCCAGGACGGTCTCGGCGATCGTGGGACCGCGTCTCGACATGTCAGCGCACCTCCATGTCCGTCAGTGTGACGGAGACGACTTTCCAGCGGATTGCGGTGCCGCAGGCTCCCGTGCCCAGGCCCGCGACCGACCCGCAGGATCGCCGTAGTCGCACCGCAGGGGGCGGGGTTCATGGTTGCCGTGATGGAACCACACGAGGACCCGGCCATGACCACCCCGATCGCGAGCCCGCACACCGGCTCCGCGCTCTCCGGCGGGTCCCGCCTGGCCGCGTGGGTCATCGGCGTGGGGCGTGGACTCTGGCTCCTGCCCCTGGACATCGCCTTCCGCACGGTGGGCCTCCGCTACGGCTGGCTGCGCGCGCTGTTCGGCATGGCCCCGCCCCGGCTCCTCGCGTCGATCGGCCAGCTGCGTGCGGAGCGCGCGGCATGGCGGGCGGCCCGCCGGGTGCCCGCGTACCGGTTCTTCCTGCAGGAATTGGGGATCGAGCCCGACGCCCTGTTCCCGCTGGGGATCCTGCGAAGGCTCCCCGAGACGGACAAGCGGAGCTACGTGGACCGCTTCGGGATGCTCGAGCGCTGTGTCGGCGGCAAGGTCCCCTTCGCCGGCACCACCATCGACGAGTCCAGCGGCTCGACGGGCATGCCCTACGACTGGATCCGCGGCTCCCGCGAGCGGATGGTCGCCCACCGCAACATCGGCTTCTTCGCCCGCTACGCGTTCGGGACGGAGCCCCTCGTGACGATCAACGCCTTCTCGATGGGCGCCTGGGCCGCCGGCTTCAACATGAGCCTCGGGATGATGCGCCACGGCATCGTCAAGTCCACCGGCCCGGATCTCGACAAGATCCTCTCGACGCTCGGGCGCCTGGGACCCGGCTTCCGGTTCCTCATCTCGGGTTATCCACCGTTCCTCAAGCATCTCCTCGACGAAGGCGACGCGCGAGGCTTCCCCTGGAGCGAGTACCAGCTGCACGCCCTCGTGGGCGGCGAGGGCATGACCGAGGAGTTGCGTGACCTCCTGCTCACGCGCTTCACCTCCGTCTACTCCGGGTACGGCGCCACGGACATCGAGATCGGCATGGCCGGCGAATTGCCTGTCAGCGTCGCGCTCCGGCGTCTCGCCCGGGCGCGGCCGGACATCCGCGCCGAGCTGTTCGGCGACGACCCGCGCCTGCCGATGGTGTTCCAGTACAACCCGCTGATCCACTTCATGGAGGTCAACGACGAGCGCGAGCTCGTGTGCACCGTGAGCCGGCTCGACCTCCTCTCGCCGCGCATGCGGTACAACGTCCACGATCAGGGCGGTCTGGTCGAGTACGCCCGCGTCAAGG
>CAWDHT010000022.1:0-63465 GCA_963802165.1 uncultured Chloroflexia bacterium
TCTTCGCTCAGAGTGAGAGGGGGCGACCGTCCGTGGGTCGAAGGCACCGCGATGCCCCGGCACGCTCCTCAGTCGTTGCCCGCCCCGGCCAGCGCCCCGCGGAGCAGCGCTCGCTGCAGGATCACGAACACGATCACGACCGGCAGCGCCATGAGGAGCGCGTAGGCGGCGGTCAGGCCCCAGTTGGCCGTGTAGAAGCCGGTCGTCTCCATCGCGAGGACCATCGCCAGGGTCGCGTTGCGCTCGGACTCGATGAACATCCAGGCCAGGGCGAACTCGGAGTAGGCGAGCAGGAAGGCGACGAGGGATGCGACAAGGATCGACGGCATCGCCAGCGGCAGGGTGATCTTGCGGTAGGCCGTGAACCGTGACGCCCCGTCCACGAACGCGGCCTCCTCGATATCTGCAGGAACGGCTCGGAACGCGGCGCGCATGAGCCAGATCGCAAGGGGTAAGGCGAACGACGCGTACAGGATCGCCAGGGCCAGGGTGGAGTCCTTGAGGCCGAACGCGTCGATGGCCGGCACGCTCCGCTCCAGCGTGATGAACAGGACGTACAGCGGTAGCGCGAGGGCAATCGCCGGCAGGAAGGCCCCCAGCAGCACCAGGACCAGGCCGCCCTGGTTGCCGGGGAAGCGCAGCCGCGCGAACGCGTATGCCATCGTCGCGCCGAACACGACCGACACCAGCGCCGCCGACCCGGCCACGACGAGGCTGTTCCACAACAGCCCGATGAAGCCCATCTCCACGAACTCGGACCGCAGGGCCTCGGCGAACTTGTCCAGCGTGAACTCCACCGGGAACAGGTGGAACCCGTCCGGGTAGCCCGACGATCGAGCTGTCCGTCGCCATGGTCGCCATGACCCAGATCGGCGCGATGACGAACAGGCCGACGAGGACGAGGATCCCCTGGCGGAGGAGCTGGCCACGGAGCGAAAGGCTGCGCATCTCGGACCTCAGGCGAACGCCACCCGCTCGACGCGGGAGCGCCAGCGGAGGAACCAGGCGACGACGATGGCGAGCGCGACGACCGTGACGACGTTCACGGCGGCGCTCACGGAGTACAGGAACGGCTCGAAGCGGATGAGCTGATAGCTCCAGGTGGCCGCGGTCGTGGTGTTGTCGTTGGGTGACATGACCCAGAACAGGTAGAACTGGTTGAAGGTTGCGATCCCGCGGACGACGAACGCGGCGCTGAGCAGCGGCAGGAGGAGCGGCAGCGTGACGCTCCGGAACCGCCGCCAGCGGTCCGGCACCGTCCAGCTCCGCCGCCTCGGTGACGGAGCGGGGGATCGTCCGCAGGCCCGCCGTGGCGACCAGCATCCAGAGCGGCCAGCCCATCCACGTGGCCGCGACAAGGAGCACGACCAGCGAGAGCTCGGGGGAGTCCCGGTAGGGGAAGTCGGCGCCCAGGAGCTGGGCGACGAGGCCCTGCTGGGGGTGGAAGATGTCCTGCCAGGCGATGGCCCCCACGACCTCGGGGATCGCCCAGGGAAGGATGAACAACGTCCGCCAGGCGGAGGTGAAGCGCATGCCGGGGCGCTCCATCACGACCGCCACGGCGATGCCGACGACCGCCTGGAGCCCGACCGCGAGGACCATCCACAGGAGCGAGAAGGCGAGGTACGTGGCCGTGGAGTTGAAGCCCATACCAGATGCCCTGCTGCGGCCGCTCAGCAGCGTCCGCGCCGACGTAGCTGACCTCCTTGGACCGCGCGCCGAAGTCGAAGTCGAACGCGGTCGCTGGGATCTGGCCCGTGAGCCCGCCGATGGACTCGCGCATCACGCCTCCATTGAGGCCGTCCCGCAGCGAGCTGAGCTGCATGTCGGTGGTCGAGAGCAGCGCCTCGTAGACCAGCGGCACGACGCCCAGGAGGAGCAGCGCGATGATCCCGGGGGCCAGCCAGGGCAGCGCCCCGCGCAGGTCGCGCAGTGACCGGCGCCACCTCCCGTTCGACGTGCCTGGCGCGACGTCGGGCGCCACGTCGCGCGCCGTACCGTCGGCCGCCCCGCTGCGCGTGCCGCGGCGACGGAACGCGGCGACCAGGCGCCCCCAGGCAGGCCGCAGCAGGTTCTCCGCCCCGAGGCCCGCGGCGAGGCACAGCGGGGCGGACAGCACCAGGATGTACTGCGGCCACTTGGACGGCCAAGCGAGCAGGAACAGGAACGCAAGGAGCAGCCACAGCGCGTATACCCGCTGCTCGCCCCAGAGGCGGCGCAGGCCCGTGACGGCGAGCGCCGTGATCAGGACGTCGATCGCGACGACGAAGGTCTCCGGCCGCTGCCAGCCCGCCGGCACGGAGCCCATGAGCCAGACCAGGGGCTGCCACATGGGCCAGCCTGTCTCCTGGACGGCGTCCGTGCCCACGTAGCCCCCGTGGTAGGTGATGGAGGAGATCAGCCGGCCCACGGGGTCCGGCCACAGGTACGGGTTGGCGGCCAGGAACGCCACGATCCCCAGGATGACGAACCCGAGGACCGGCACCAGGGCGCGGAGCCGCGGACCGGCGCCCTCCTCCGTCGATCGCACCCGCAGCGCCCAGTCGACGACGATCGCGAGTCCCACCACGCCATAGAGGTACTTCCCCGCGCATGCGAGCCCGAACGCGACCGCGGCGGCCGCCAGCCATGCACCCTTGCGGCGCCCAGCCACGCCCGGCCGCCACGCACGCGTTGAGAGGACCACGGCCAGCAGGGCGAAGAATGCGGGGACCGCCTCGAGCATCACCTGCGAGGAGTACTTGATGCTCCAGGTGTGGAGCGCGAGCCACAGGCCTCCCAGCGGCGAGACCAGCGCCAACAGGAATGCCGTCAGTGCCCCGAAGACCGCGTTGGCCGTGCGGGCCGCGGTGAGGTGTGGCTCGGGCAGGTCGTTGTTGGGGCCGGCCGTGATCGGCGCATCCGGGATCTCGGCGGCCGGGGGAAGCGGCGTGAGCACCAGCCCGGTGACGATCTTGGACAACGGTGGGTGCTCGGGCCGGTAGTTCTCGCGCAGGAACACGCCGGGGTCGCCGGCCTGGAGCCCCGTCGCATAGAGCTGTCCGGCGCGGAGGTAGTCGTCCTCGTCGAAGTCGGGGTTGAGCTCGCCAACGGCGAGCATCCGCGTGCCGATCGCGACGAGCAGGATCGCGACCGCGGCAGCCGCGAGGACGACACGGTAGAACGCAGGCTTCGGGACGCGCACTCGCTGAGTGTGAGGCCGGCGTCAACCCCCTCCGGCCGGGCTCCGCTCCAGCCGGTGTCTCCGGCCGGTCGTCCAGCGCCGGGGCACGAACCCGTGGCCAGGCAGGCGCCGACCCGGTCCAAGCAGCGCTTCGTGATGACCGACCCGCCGTCGGCGCTCAACCCTCATCCGGTCGAGCCTCCGACGGCGGGCAGCCCTCGCGTCCACGATCCGCCAGGGTCGATATCGATGCCGTCGATCACTCTCGGCGGTCAACGGCCCGTGACGCCGGACGGTTGGTCACGGTTGGTCACTGCGGAACCGGTGCCAGGCCTCGCGGGGAAGCGGCGTGATGGAGCGGCACCACGATGCCGAGCGGGGCCAGGTTGCCGGGACCGAGGATGAACTCGCCGGCCGCGTACAGGGGCTCGACGCGCGACATCGGCGGCGGCAGCGGCCTGGTGATCCCGGGCGGCTGGGCCAGGCCGGGCCCCAGGCGGAACTCGCCGCGCATCGGGACCACGCTGGGTGGCACCGCGACCGCGATGCCGATCGGGGCGAGGTTGCCGGGGCCGAGGACGAACTCGCCGGGAACGGCGAGATCCGCGTGCCCGCGGGTGTACGGGGTCGCCGGGGCGGGCGTCGGGCCGGGCCGGGCGACGAGCGCGACGGTGGCCACGCCGATCACGGCGACGACGATGACGCCGACCGCGAGGGCGGTCCGGCGCGGCACGTGGGGAACACGAACGTGGTGCTGGGTGGTGAGCTGACCTGCGGTCATCGTGGTGCTCCTTCTGCTCGCCGAGGGGAGCGCCATGACCCCCTCGTCGCGCCGGCCCATCGTCCGTCGCCGTTCGCACGCGCGCAGCCCCGGGAGCGACGTGTGACATGTCCGCGAGGGAGCAAGCGGGATGTCGCGCGGGTGACAGTCCCGCGCTGGATGCCGAGGCCCGCTCGCCGCGTGGGCCGCGTGGGCCGCGTGGGCCGGGCGGCAACTGCCACCGCGACAGCTGCCACCGACGACCGGCTAGCTCACGCCGGGACCGGCTCGGCCTCCCGGCCGGCCTCGGGCTCCGCGTCCGCTTCGGCGTCCTCGTCCACCGGCACCGGCTCGTGGTCCGGCCCCATGTGCATCTGCGTCTTCGGCAGCAGCAGGCTGAACAGCACGCCGAGCAGCACGAACCCGGTCGCCACGAAGCCGGCGAGCTTGGTCGCGTCCACGAAGGCCTGCTCGATGCCGGGCACGAGCGCGTCGTACTTCGGGTCTTCCTTGAACACCACCAGGGCCTGGCCGGCGGATGCCTCCATCGCCTGGGCGATCCCGTCGACCTGCGCCGGCGACAGCCCCGGGACATCGGACAGGTTCTCGTGCACGCCGTTGCCCAACGACACGAACAGCACGGTGCCCAGGATCGCGATGCCCAGCGCGGAGCCGACCTGGCGCACGGTGGAGTTGGCGCCGGACGCCAGCCCGGACCGCTCCGCCGGGATGTCCGACAGCACGATGGACGTCAGCTGGGCCGTGGCGAACCCCACGCCGATGCCGTACACGAACAGCGGGATCGCGAGCTGGAGCCCGGTGACGTCGACCGCGATGAGCAGGGTCGTGGCGATGATGCCGATCGCCTCGAGCGACATGCCCAGCGTGACGACCCGTCGCGGGCCCCAGCGATGCGAGGCGCGGGCGGCCAGCGGGGCCGCGACGAACGCGCCCATCGCCAGCGCCAGGAACACCAGGCCGGTCTCGAACGCCGAGTAGCCCACGACGGCCTGGAGGAACAGCGGCAGGGCGAACAGGAGGCCGAACTCGCCCAGCGAGACGATGCTGCCCGCGAGGTTGCCATAGCGGAACGCCTTGTAGCGCCACAGCTCCACGTCGAACAGGAAGAACTTGCCGGCCCGCGACCGCCGGCCTTCCACGATGAAGAACAGCACCAGCGCCACGAGTCCGAACCCGATCGCGACGGGGATGATCGAGATGTTCTCGAACGGCCACGTCCAGCCGAACAGGGTGAACGGCTTGGTCGGCGCCCACCAGCCATAGGTCCGGCCCTCGATCAGGCCGAAGACGAACGCGCCGAGGCCGAGGGTGATCAGCAGGAAGCCCGCCGGGTCGAGGCCGGCCTTGGCGTTCTCGTCCTTCGACTCCTTGATGTAGTGGAGCGTGCCGAAGAACGCGATCGCCGCGATCGGGATGTTGATGAAGAAGGCCCAGCGCCAGGTCAGGTAGGTGGTCAGCCAGCCGCCGATGAGCGGGCCGACCGCCGCCATGCCACCGATGGTGGCGCCCCAGATCCCGAACGCGATCGCCCGGTCCCGGCCGCGGAAGTTGGTGTTGAGGATGGACTGCGTCGAGGGCAGGATCATCGCCCCGCCCACGCCCTGCATGACGCGCGCGAGGATCAGGAGCTCGCCCGACGGCGCGGCGCCCGCGAGCACGGATGCGACCGCGAACACGACCAGGCCGGCGAGGTACATCGCCCGGCGGCCCAGGAGGTCCCCCACGCGGCCCAAGCGTGACCAGGAGCGCCGCGAAGACCAGCGCGTAGACGGTGTTGATCCACTCGGCGGTGGTGGAGTCGATCTTGAGATCGCGGATGATCGAGGGGACCGCGACGTTCACGATCGTGGTGTCGATGATGATCATCGACACGCCCAGGCTGAGCATGGCCAAGCCCAGCCAGCGGCCGCGCCCCTGCTCGGAGATGGCGGCGCCGCCGGCGCTCGCGGAATTGGTCACGGGTGTGGTGCTCCCCTCGTCAGGCTCGGATCCGACGCGGCGCGGGACGGGCGCCGGCCGCCACGCCCAGGTGGCGGCGGGTCGGATGCCCGGAGTGTCGCACGGGTCGGCGGTTCGTGAGGACGGAGAACGTGCGCGCGACCGGTGCCCGCGCCCCCCGCACACCGACCGCCGCGGCGTATCCTCCGGCGATGGACCGCTGGACAACCATCATCGAGCCCTTCCGCATCCACGCCGTCGAGCCCATCCGGCTGACCACGGAGGCCGAGCGCGAGCGGGCGCTCGAGGCCGCCGGCTGGAACCTGTTCAGCCTGCACGCCGACGACGTGCTGATCGACTTCCTCACGGACTCCGGCACGGGTGCGATGAGCCGCGACCAGTGGGCCGCCATCCAGCGCGGCGACGAGAGCTACGCCGGCAGCCCCAGCTGGTTCGTGTTCCTCGAGGCCGTGCAGGACCTGTTCCCGTTCAAGCACGTGATCCCCACCCACCAGGGGCGCGCCGCCGAGAAGATCCTGTTCACGGCGATCGGCGGGCCGGGCCGGGTCATTCCCAACAACACCCACTTCGACACGACCCGCGCCAACGTCGAGTTCACGGGCGCGGAGGCCGTGGACCTGGTCATCGCCGAGGGACGCCAGCCGTCGCTGATCCACCCGTTCAAGGGGAACATGGACATCGTGGCGCTGGAGCGGCTGCTCGAGGAGCGGGGCGACGCGGTGCCGGTCGTCGTGATGACGATCACCAACAACTCCGGCGGCGGCCAGCCGGTCAGCCTGGAGAACCTGCGCGCGGTCCGGGAGGTCTGCGACCGGTACGGCAAGCCGCTGTTCCTGGACGGCTGCCGGTTCGCCGAGAACGCGTGGTTCATCAAGACCCGGGAGCCGGGGCAGGAGCACCGCCCCGTCATCGACATCATCCGCGAGATCGGCTCGCTGGTGGACGGCATGACGATGTCCGCCAAGAAGGACGGCATGGCCAACATCGGCGGCTGGCTGGCCCTCAACGACGACGCCCTCGCCGAGAGCTGCCGCAATCTCCTGATCCTGACCGAGGGCTTCCCCACCTACGGCGGGCTGGCCGGGCGCGACCTCGAGGCCATCGCCCAGGGCCTCAGGGAGGTCGTGAGCGAGGACTACCTGCGCTACCGGATCACCTCCACGGCGTACCTCGGCGAGGCCCTGGTCGCGGCCGGCATGCCGTGCGTGCAGCCGTTCGGCGGCCACGCGGTCTACATCGACGCACGGGCGATGCTGCCCCACATCCCGCCGCTGCAGTACCCCGGGCAGGCGCTGGCCGTGGAGCTGTACCGGACCGGCGGGATCCGCGGCTGCGAGATCGGCACGGTCATGTTCGGCAAGCACCCGGACGGGACGGAGACCGAGGGTCCGATGGACCTCGTCCGCCTGGCGATCCCGCGCCGGACCTACACGCAGAGCCACGTCGACTACGTCATCGAGGTGGCCCGCGACGTCGTTGCGCGGGCGTCCAGCCTCCGCGGCTACCGGATCGTGAAGGAGCCGGCGCAGCTTCGGCACTTCACGGCGACCTTCGCCCCGCTGGGCTGAGGGACGGAGGCGCCCCCGTGCAGATCCTCGTCGTCGACGGCCCGAACCTCAACCTCGTGGGCACGCGCGAGCCGTCCATCTACGGCTCGGAGACCCTGTACGAGATCCACGGCCGGGTGCGCGCTCGCGCGATCGATCTTGGTGTGTCGGTGGACTTCTTCCAGTCGAACCACGAGGGCCGGATCATCGACCGGCTGCACGAGCGCGACTTCGACGGCACGATCGTCAACGCGGGCGGCCTGACGCACACGAGCGTGGCCCTCCGGGATGCGCTTGCTGGGTGTCGCGCGGCCGTTCGTGGAGGTCCACCTGTCGGACCCGTCCACGCGAGAGTCGTTCCGGCGCGTCAACTTGCTCCACGACATCGCGGTGACCAGCGTCGTGGGGCAGGGACCGCGCGGGTACGTGCTGGCGCTCGAGGCGATCGTGGATCACCTCCGGCGCGACGCCGGCTGAGGAGTCCGCCATGCCCGAGGGTCGCGAGCGCGATCGCTACGCCCGCGCCTCGCTCCGGGAGCAGGCCGGGGATGCGCTCCAGAGCCTGCGCGGAAGCCCGGGGCTCGTCCTCGTCATGGTTCTCGTCCTCGGAGGTGGGGTGCTGCTGACCCTGTGGACGCCCGATGCCGTCCGGGTGGGCAACCTCCAGGCAGGCGACTGCCTGTACATCCACGCCGCGGACGCCGACACGGACTCCCCCACCGGACGGCCGGTCGGGAGCTCGTCGTCCGCGGTTGCCGCCCTCTATGCCCAGGGGGCCGAGGAGGCGCCCTGCGACGGCTCGCACAGCCACGAGGTGATCCTCCAGACGGTCTTCCCCGATCCCGCCGGGACGGCATACCCGGGCCAGGGCGTCCTGCGAGAGCGGAACCAGACCGCCTGCGAGGCGGCGTTCGAGGCCTATGTCGGGCGGCCCGTCGACGGCTCCTCGCTGGAGCTGGTGGTCGCGGTGCCGGCTGAGAAGGCCTGGACGGACGGGGTGCGCGCCGCGCCCTGCCTAGTCGGCGATCCCAAGGGGCCAGTTCCTGCTCAAGCCCGCGAAGGGAAGCGGGGCGTAGGGCCCCCTTCCCTCGGACGTCACGCAGACACGGAGCCCACGATGACCGAGACGAAGCGCATCGACCTGCGCGGCATGCCCATGGATCCGCGCCACGCGCTGTTGTTCAGCACGCTGTTCGGCCTCCAGCCCGGCGAATCGATGGAGGTCACGAACGACCACGACCCGTCCGGCCTGTCCTACCGGTTGAAGGAGGAGCATCCCGGCCGGTTCGCCTGGACGTGGCTGGAGCAGGGTCCCGCGGACTGGCGGTTTCGCGTGGACTGCGTCGGGGAGGTGCCCGCGTCCGCCTGATGCGCTACGTCGCGTCAGCCGCCCCGCCGGCCCCCGAAGCGCCACTGGATGGACCCGGTATAGCAGTGGTCGAGGTAGTCGCACAGGGCGCGTGACATGTCCCAGGTGCGCCCTGCCACGTACGGTCCGCGGTCGATGACCGGCACCGTGACCTGGCGGCCGTTCTTCGGGTTGCGGAACGTCACCAGCGTGCCGCAGGGCAGGGTCCGATGGGCGACACCCATGATCGTGCGCGTGTACGTCTGTCCGCATGCCGTCCCGTTGCCGAAGAAGCCCGGGCCGTACCAGCTGATGTCCGGGTCGAAGCGCCAGTAGTTCTTCTTGACGACGCCGACTCTGGGCGCGGGCTGGGCAATCGCGGGGCGGGCAGGCGGCTCGACCCCGGGAGCGGGATCCGGGAACGCCGCGACGGACCCCAGCCTTGCGGCGGAGTCCTGCGCGAGGTCGGTCGGTTGAATCGACGTCGCCGTTGAACCGACGGGCAGAGCGATCGTCACGGCCGTCAACGTGGCCGAGTCGATCGTCCGGGCGGAGCTCGGTGGGCGCGAGCCCGCGGGTCCAGGTACGGCGACCAGGGCGCCAGCGGCCATGAGTGCCGCGAACGCGACGATGAGCCTGGTTCGCACGATGCCCTCGAAGCCTACCCGGGCATGTCAAATCCGGACCGCGCCATGGGACGGGGCGGCCGGATGGTCGGGGGGCTGGATCGGGCGCGCGAGCGCCGGGGTCCCGGTTCGACTCCGGTGGGAGTCAGCAGGGGCAGTCGCACGAGGAGCTGGGCGGCGATTCCGGCCGAATCCATGGTCACCTCGGCGACACGGTCTTCGGTTCGACTCCAGGGCGGGTCAGGGCTGGCGGTGACTCCGCCGGGAGTCGAATCCCGGCCGAGACGGCCCATCGAGACAGTGACTGGGGCGCGATACGGCGGCACGGAGCGGTAGGCTGCGGCCATGATCGGCCCTCGATCCGCCCCGCGCCCGACGCCGAGCGGTCCGTGCCCGTGGACGTGCCGCTGGACCTGCGACGGACGCTGGGCATCCACGGTCGCGGCGCCGGTGACCCGACGCTGCGGTTCGAGGTCTCGGGCAGCACGTGGCGCGCCACTCGAACCCCGGACGGGCCGGTGACGCTGCTCGTGGAGCTCCGGGACGGCGCCGCACGCGCTCGTGCCTGGGGCCCCGGCGCCGCGTGGGTGCTGGACCGCCTGGAGGCGATCCTGGGCCTGGACGACGATCCCGGTAGCGCTCGTCCCGCAACACGATGCGGTTACCGCGGCGGTGCGCCGGGTCCGCGGCCTGCGGATCGGCCGATCCGGCGCGGTGCTCGAGGCGCTGCTCCCCGCGATCCTCGAGCAGAAGGTGACCGGCTCCGAGGCAAGCCGCACGTACCGTGGGCTCATCGCGCGGTACGGCGAGCCGGCGCCCGGCGGCTTCGGCCTACGGCTCCAGCCGGAGCCCGGGATCCTCGCTGCGCTGCCCTACCACGCGTTCCACCCGCTGGGGCTGGAACGGCGGCGCGCGGAGCTGGTCCGGGCCGTGTGCCGGGATGCGGCGCGGCTGGAACGCCTGGGCGAGGCGGCGGCCGGCCCCGGGGCGGACGAGCCGGCACGGGCTGCCGCCTATGCGGCCCTGCGGGCGTTCCCGGGGATCGGGCCGTGGACGGCCGCGGAGGTCGGGATCCGGGCGTTCGGGGACCCGGACGCCGTGAGCGTCGGCGACGTCCACGTCCCGAACATGGTGGCGTGGGCACTCGCAGGCGAGCCGCGCGGCAGCGACGAGCGGATGCTGGAACTGCTCGAGCCATACCGGGGCCAGCGCGGTCGCGTGATCCGGTTACTGGAACTGGCGGGCACGCAGGCACCGCGCTACGGCCCCCGGCTCGCGCGCGCGCCGGATCGCGGACCTCTAGAGGCCGAAGGCTCGGCCGAGACTCGGCCGAGCCGCCCGGCTCGTCAGGAGCGTCCGTCAGCCGGCAGGCGTCTCCTCGCGCATGCCCCACGGCGACCCGTACTCGACCAGCAGGTCCAGGAACGGCTTGGGCTCGAAGGCCTCCGGGCCCATGACGCCGGTGCCGGACCACGTGCCGCGGGCCAGCAGCTCGAACGCGACGATCGGGTTGATCGCCGTCTGCCAGACGACGGCCTGCGAGCCGTACTCCTTCCAGGTCCAGTCGCTGTCCACCACGTGGTAGAGGTAGACCTGCCGCGGCCGGCCGTCCTTGCCCGTGCCCGTGACCCAGGTCCCGGCGCAGGTCTGCCCGTGCATCCGGTCACCGAGGCCCGCCGGGTCCGGCAGACAGGCGGCCACGACGTCACGCGGCGAGACCTTGCACCCCCTTCACGGTCACGGGATCGGTCTTGTCGAGGCCCAGCTTGTGCAGAACCTCGAGCACGTTGATGAACTCGTTGCCGAGGCCGTACTTGAAGGTCACGCGCTTGACCTTGACCCAGCGCGGGATCAGGAGCACCTCCTCGTGCTCCACGTGGACGCACTCGACGGGACCGATGCCGCCGGGGAAGTCGAACACCTCCGGCTCGGAGAACGGGGGCAGGGTGAACCAGCCCCGGTCCTCCTCCCAGACGACCGGCGGGTTGAGGCACTCCTCGATCGTGGTCCAGATCGAGAACCCCGGGGCGAAGTCGTAGCCGTCCACGACCAGGTTGGCGCCGTCGCGGACGCCGGCCTCGTCGATCTCGCTGAACAGCTCGTCCTGGGCGTAGCGGGCGAAGATGTCCGAGAGCCCGGGCTCGACGCCCATGCCCACGAACGCCAGCCTGCCGGCGGCCTCCCAGTGGGAGGCCATCTCGAACTGGCGGTCGCCGAGCTTCTCGCCCGTCAGCTCGAACGGCTTGTCCGGGTGCGGGCGGGACAGCGACATGGCCATGTCCATGTAGTCGACGCCCGCCTCGTAGCAGGCGTCGAAGATGGGCATGACGAAGCGCGGGTCCACCGCGTTGAGGACGTGCGTGATGCCGTGCTCACGGATGAGCGCGACGACCGACGCCACGTCCGACGCGTCCACGCGGGCGCCACTGAAGCGCGGGTCGCCGGTCACCTGCGCGAGCGCGTGCTCCACGCGGGCGGGGTCGTAGTCCGCCACCACGATGTGCTCGAAGAAGCCGCGCCGGGCCGCGATGGCCACGGCCGCGGTGCCGACGCCGCCGGCGCCGACGACGAGGATGCGCATGTGGTCGATCACCTCTGTCCCCCGGTCTCCCTGCTTGTTGCGCGCGAACGGATCAGGCGGCGACCTCCGGCTCGGGCTGGAAGACCTCACGCTTCCGCTGGAAGAACTCCGGCGCCTTCAGCCGCCAGGCCACCAGCAGGATGACGCCCAGGATCCCGAGCAGGATCGAGAGCGCCAGCGGGACGCCCAGGCCGAACAGGCTGGCGCAGGTGGTCGACATCCTCGGGATCGGTGCAGGTGTAGGAGCTCAGCGGGCTCGTCAGGTCGATGACCGACTGCCAGAACGCCCAGGTGAGGACCACCGCGCCGAACAGGGGCAGGAGCCCCATCCCGACGAAGTTCTTGACGCTGCGGAACAGGACCTTCCGGTAGTAGATCACCGAGGCGTAGCCGGTGATGCCGTAGTAGAAGGCGATCATCAGGCCCAGCGCCGTGAGCGCGTCCCAGTAGACGTTTTCCGAGATGAGCTTGAGCCCGATGTACCAGAGGATGGCCAGGATGCCCGTCCAGATCGTGGCATTCGCGGGCGTCAGGTAGCGCGGGTGGACCTGGGCCCAGTACTTCGGGGCCGCACCCTTCGCCCCCATCGACAGGGCGGTGCGCGCGCACGGCAGGATCGTCGTCTGCGTGGACGCCGCGGCGGACGTCAGGACGGCGATGATCAGCAGCACGTCGAGCGGCTCGCCCAGGATCTGGGCACCCAGGCTCGCGAGGATGTCGCTCTCGCCCTGCTCGGCCAGGTACTCGGCCCCGCGGATCGCCTGCGCGGCGATCGTGACGAGGAGGTACGTCCCCACGAGGATGAGCACGGAGTAGATGGTCGCCCGGCCCGGCTGCTCGGTAGGGTTGCCGCTCTCCTCGTTAACCGAGGCGGTGGTGTCCCAGCCCCAGTAGATGAACAGCGTGACGAGCAGGGCGGCGGCGAAGGCGCTGCTGTCCCAGCCACCGTCCTCGCCCACGATCGACAGGGGGTTGAGCCACTCGAGCGTCGGCATCACCGACCCCTCGAGGCCACCGAAGACCTTGACCAGCGCGACGACCGCGAAGAGTCCGAGAGTGAACAGCTCGACGGTCAGCAGGACGGCCTGCGACCGCGCCGACAGCTCGATGCCGCGCCAGCAGATCCACGTCATGGCGGCGACGAACAGGACACCGAGGGCGACGACCCCGACGTCAAACGTGACCTCGCCCACCTGGAGGGGGATCACCGGGTTCTCGAAGACGTTGATCCCGAACAGGCTGAACGTGTACTGCGCCGCCACCTCGGCGAGGCTGGCGATGACGATGACCTGGGCGACGATCATCACCCAGCCGGTGAACCAGCCCAGGTGTGGGCCGACGGCAGTGGTGACCCACGTGAAGCTGGTACCGCAGTCCGGGTCGGCACGGTTCATGTAGTAGTAGGCCATCGCGATGCAGAACATCGGGATGAACGCCACCCACATGATCGCGGGCGCTGCGAGCCCGACGGCGGCCGCCACGAGGCCCAGCGAGACCGCCAGGCTGTAGGCCGGGGCCGTGGACGCGACGCCGATGACCACGTTCTCGGCCATCCCCAGGGCACCGGTCTTGAGGCCCTTGCTACCCGGCGATCCCTCGCCGGTCAGCTCCTCGGACATCTCCGGAGCGGAGACCACGCTCGCCATCCCTCACCCTCCTCACCCAAATCGAACTCGCGGGTCAAGTCGGACCTGCGGGCGATCGGACCACCTCGCACGGGTCCAACGCAAGGGCCGGTGGGCATGGGCCATATTCCGTCGCGGCACATGCAACGGCCGCCGGCAGATGTGCCGGCGGCCTCTGGTGGCGCAAGCGAAGGGTGGGACTACGGCCGGTAGAAGTCCGTCACGAAACGGGTATGGCCGTTCGCCTTCCACACGCCGATACCGACGTACTTGTACCGGGCGTTCTTGATGTTCTTCCAGTGGCCGCCGTTGGACGCCTTCTCGGCCTGGAATGCGCGGTGGCTGGCCAGCACGGACTTGTAGGCGCTCTTCAGATCCCAGCAGCCGATGTTCTCGCCCCACGAGGTGCCCCGGTAGCCTGCGGCGCGCAGACGCGCACTGGGATCGCCGTGGCGGCAGGCGCCGGCGATCGCGATCTTCCTGGCCCAGGAGCGCGCGACCGCGGAGAGGCCTGCGCTGCGCTTGAGGGGCGCGACGTAGCGCGAGTAACGGCCGGTCCCGTACCCCCTGCAGCTGCCATCCTTGAGCACCCAGCCGCCGGTGCGGGTGCAGTTGAGGAGGCGGAGGTAGTAGGTCTCGACGGCATACCACGGGGGCGTGGCGGCGGAGACGCTGGCAGGGGCGGCGGCCGAAGTGCCGAAGGCGAACAGGGAGGCGAACAGGCTCGCGGCGAGCACCAGGGAGAGTCGAGAGCTGAGGGACGCCCGCTGGGCGCCGGGGTGGATTGCCTGCAAAGGTCTGGTCCTCACTACCTGACGAGACCGGGACGACCGGCCGCGACGAACGGACAACGCCCTGCCTGCCGGCGATGGCGGCGGCATGGAGCGAATTGGGTGACCCTAGGCTACCCAACGCGACTGGATCCTGCCCTCCCCCGGATGGTCCATTCCGGCCTCCCCCGGATGGTTCAGGCCGACCCTCCCCCGGATGGCCCAGGCCGCTCGGTCGGGCCGTCCATTTCACTCGGAGTGAACTCCGGCGGGGCACGGGGCCGGTCGGGCCCTCGGGGCCGGTCGGGCCGCCTCGGGTACAGTCGGGCGCACCATGACCATCTCGCGCCCCACGGCCGCCACCCCGTTCACCCGCGAGACCCGCCTCGCCCGCCTGCCGGCGCTCCTGCGCGAGCGGATCCTCGTGCTGGACGGGGCCATGGGCACGCTCCTCCAGCGCCACGCCTTCTCCGAGGAGGACTTCCGGGGCGAGCGTCTCGCGGGTCACGACCGGGACGTGCGCGGCGACAACGACCTCCTGTGCCTCACCCAGCCCGACGCCGTGCGCGACGTCCATCGCGCCTACCTCGCCGCCGGCGCCGACATCGTCAGCACCAACTCCTTCACCGCGACCCGGATCGCGCAGGCGGACTACAACCTGGGGCACCTCGCGCGCGAGATCAACGAGGCGGCGGCCCGCCTGGCCCGTGACACCGCCGACGAGGCGGAGGCCCGGGACGGCCGTCCCCGGTACGTCGCGGGCGCCCTCGGCCCCACCAACCGCACGGCGTCCCTGAGCCCGGATGTCAACGACCCCGCCGCGCGCAACGTGTCCTTCGAGGAGCTCGCCGAGGCGTACCGCGAGGCCGCCGAGGGACAGGTCGAGGGCGGCGCGGACCTCCTGCTGGTCGAGACCATCTTCGACACCCTCAACGCCAAGGCGGCGATCTTCGCGATCGGCGGGCTCTTCGGGGACCTGGGCTTCCGCCTCCCGGTGGTGATCTCCGGGACGATCGTGGACGCCTCGGGTCGCACGCTCTCCGGGCAGACCCTGGAGGCCTTCTGGGCGAGCATCCGGCACGCGGACCCGCTCCTGGTCGGCCTCAACTGCGCCCTCGGCCCGAAGCAGCTGCGGGAGCACGTCGAGGAGCTGTCCCGACTGGCCGACGTGGCGCTCTCCGCCTACCCCAACGCCGGCCTCCCCAACGAGCTTGGCGGCTACGACGAGACGCCGGAGGAGATGGCGCAGGCCCTGGGCGAGTGGGCTCGCGCGGGCCTGCTCAACGTCGCGGGCTCCTGCTGCGGCTCAACCCCGGAGCACACCGCGGCCATCGCGGCGGCGGTCGCGGGCGTCGCGCCACGCCCCATCCCGCGGCGGGGCACGGCCACGCACCTGGCCGGCCTGGAGCCGCTGACCATCCCGATGCCCGGCGGGGCCTTCGTCAACGTGGGCGAGCGAACCAACGTCACGGGCTCCCGCAAGTTCGCGCGGCTGATGGCCGGGGCCCTGGGCGAGGACCGCGCCGGCGAGGACGAGGCGGTGGCGATCGCGCGCGACCAGGTCGTCAACGGCGCGGTCATGCTGGACGTCAACATGGACGAGGCGATGCTGGACGGCGTCGCCGCCATGACCCGGTTCCTGCGCAGGCTCGCCGCGGAGCCCGACATCGCCGCCGTGCCCGTGATGGTGGACAGCAGCAAGTGGTCCGTCCTGGAGGCCGGCCTGCGCCAGCTCCAGGGCCGAGGCGTCGTCAACTCGATCAGCCTCAAGGAGGGCGAGGAGGAGCTCCTGCGCCAGGCGCGCCTGTGCCGGCGGTACGGCGCGGCGGCGGTGGTGATGGCCTTCGACGAACAGGGCCAGGCCGACTCGGTCGAGCGGAGGATCGAGGTCCTGGCCCGGGCCCACCGGCTGCTGACGGAGCGGGCGGGCTTCACCAACGCCGACATCATCCTCGACCCCAACATCTTCGCGATCGCCACCGGCATCGAGGAGCACGCGGAACTACGCGGTCGCCTTCTTCGAGGCCACGCGACGCCTGAAGGCGATGCTCCCTGGCGTCCGGGTGAGCGGCGGCGTGTCCAACGTGTCGTTCGCGTTCCGCGGCAACGACCGCGTCCGCGAGGCGATCCACGCCGTCTTCCTGTACCACGCGATCCGGGCCGGCCTGGACATGGCGATCGTCAACGCGGGCGTCATCCCGCAGTACGACGACATCGACCCGGACCTGCTGGAGCGGGTCGAGGACGTCGTCCTCAACCGGCGCCCGGACGCCACCGACCGGCTGCTGGACATCGCCCCGCGCTACGCGGGAGGCGCGGCCGTGACGCGGACCGGCGATGATCTCTCGTGGCGCGAGCTGCCGGTGGAGGAGCGACTGACCCACGCGCTGGTCGAGGGCCTCGACGCCTTCATCGCGCAGGACACCGAGGAGGCCCGGCTGCTGGCCGCGCGGCCCCTGGACGTGATCGAGGGCCCCCTGATGGCCGGCATGAACATCGTCGGCGACCGGTTTGGGGCCGGCAGGATGTTCCTGCCCCAGGTCGTCAAGAGCGCCCGGGTGATGAAGAAGGCCGTCGCCGTGCTGATCCCCTACCTGGAGGCGGAGCGGTCGGCGGCCGGGAGCGGCCGGCAGCGGGCCGGCACGATCGTGATGGCCACGGTCAAGGGCGACGTCCACGACATCGGCAAGAACATCGTGGGGGTCGTGCTGGGCTGCAACGACTACGAGGTGATCGACCTCGGGGTCATGGTGCCGGCCTCGCGGATCCTCGAGACGGCGCGCGAGGTCGGCGCGGACCTCATCGGGCTGTCGGGGCTGATCACGCCGTCGCTGGACGAGATGGTCCACATCGCCGCGACGATGGAGCGCGAGGGGATGACGACGCCGCTGCTGATCGGGGGAGCGACCACGTCCCGCGTCCACACGGCGGTCAGGATCGCGCCGGGCTACTCGCATCCGGTGATCCACGTGGCCGACGCCTCGCGTGCCGTGGGGGTGGCGGGGGCGCTCCTGGACCCCGGCCGGCGCGAGGCGTTCGCGGCCGGCGTGCGCGACGAGTACGAGGCAGCGCGCCGCGAGCGCGAGGGGCGAGCCGGGCGTGAGCAGCGGTTGTCCCTGGCGGCGGCCCGAGCCAACCGGCCCGCGGTGGACTGGTCGATGACGCCGCCGCGGCCGTCGTTCCTGGGCGTGCGGGCGTTCGAGCGCTACCCGCTGCCGGAGCTCGTTGACCGGATCGACTGGGGGCCGTTCTTCGCGACCTGGGAGCTGCGCGGCGCGTTCCCGGCGATCCTGTCCGACCCCGTGGTTGGCCCGCACGCCCGCGAGCTGTACGACGATGCGCGTCAGCTGCTGGCCCGAATCGTGGATGAGGATCTGCTCGAGGCGCGCGCGGTCGTCGGGTTCTGGCCGGCCAACGCGACCCCGGACGACGACATCGTGCTCTGGGCCGACGAGGCGCGGAGCACGGAGCTGCGCCCGGATCCACGGGTTGCGCCAGCAGATGGCGAAGGCGGACGGGCGGCCGAACCTGTGCGTGACCGACTACGTGGGCCCGACCGGCGTCCCGGACTTCGTCGGGGCCTTCGCGGTCACCGCCGGCCACGGGGTCGATGGGCTGGTGCGCGAGTTCGAGGCCGCCCACGACGACTACAACGCGATCATGGCCAAGGCCCTCGCGGACCGCCTGGCCGAGGCCTTCGCCGAGCGCCTCCACGAGCGGGTGCGTCGCGAGCTGTGGGGCTATGCGCCCGACGAGGCGCTCTCCAACGACGAGCTCGTCGCCGAGCGGTACCAGGGCATCCGGCCGGCCCCCGGCTATCCCGGCCACGCCGGACCACCTCGCCAAGCGGGTGCTGTTCTCCGTGCTGGGGGCCGAGGCAGCGCGCCGGAATGCACCTCACGGAGTCCATGGCCATGCTCCCCTCGGCGTCCGTGTCCGGGCTGTACCTGTGGCACCCCGAGGCGCGCTACTTCGGGGTGGGACGGATGGGCGCGGACCAGCTCGAGGACTACGCCCGGCGCGCGGGGATGCCGGTGGCCGAGGCGGCGCGCTGGCTGGGGCCCAACCTGGCGGACGACGCGAGGGGCTGAGGGAGGTCCCCGCGGTTCCTGCGCGACGCCGCCACGAGTCGCCGGGCGGTCCTGACACGCCCGGGAGTCGAAACGGGCATGCTGCTGCAGAGGTCACCCCCGGAATCGACGGGATCTCCGGTGAGCTCCTCGACCGGGCTCCCCATTCGACCCCGCCACGAGTCACCATGCGGTCCTGACACGCCCGGGAGTCGAAACGGGCGACCCGCCCCAGGGTGAGTCGAAGGGGGCGTCGAACGGCCGGTTGCACCCGGCCGAGAACCGAATCCGGCGCGGAGGCGTATCCTCCGGCGACCGATGGCTGCGTTCCCCCTTCCCCATCGCCCCATCCGCCTCGTGGCCGCGCTCTCGCTGGCGCTGGTCCTGCTGCCCGTGCCCGTCGCGGTCGCGCGCGGACCCATCGCCGGAGACCCGCCCCGCGCATCCGAGGGCCGGCCCGCCGCCGCGAAGCCGTACCGCCTCAACCTCGCCGAGCGCTCGGACTACGTGGCCCAGACGAACTTCGTCCAGTGCGTGGGTGCAAGCGTCCAGATGATGCTCAACATCATCGAGCCAGGCGCGGACCGTACCCGTCGCACGCAGCGCGAACTCCAGGGCCTGGCGCGATCCTGGAGCGGACCGCGGCCCGATGGACGCGTGCGCGAGGGGGCCGGCGTCACCGGCTGGGCCGCCGCCCTGAGGATCAACCGGGCGGGCGCGTACCGGGTGGTGGGGGCGAGCACCCTGGACGAGGCGATGCGCATCGCCGCAACCGCGATCCGCGAGTACCGCAAGCCGGTGGGCCTGCTCGTCTGGCAGGGCCGTCACGCCTGGGTCATGAGCGGGTTCGAGGCGACCGGCGATCCCGTGGACGGCCGCTTCCGGGTCACCAGGGCCTACATCCTGGATCCGCTCTACCCGCACGGCTCGGACGAGTGGGGTGCCAGCCCAAAGCCGGGGACGGCGATCCCCGTCTCGCGAGTGGGCGAGCAGTTCGTGCGGCGGCGGAACGCCGTCAGCGGCAGCCCGTGGAACCGCCTCCCCGGCATGGCCCGCCTCGCCGGCAAGTACGTGCTCGTGGTGCCCTCGGGACCGATCCGCGCGGGTCTCGACTGAGGCTCGTGCCGCGTCGAAGGACACGGCCGCGCTGGTACAGTGGCCGACGGGTCCGCCTCCTCCTCCAGAACCCGGGCGCGACCCTCGATCGGAGCCCCTCCATGAAGACGACCCGCGCGCTCGCCGAGCTCGGCCAGAGCCTCTGGCTGGACAACATCACCCGGCCGCTGCTCGACAGCGGGACGCTGGCGCGCTACATCGACGAGCTGGACGTGACCGGGCTGACCTCCAACCCGACGATCTACGACCGCGCCATCGGCGGCACCGATGCCTACGACGCCGAGATCGCCGAGGCGGCGCACGCCGGCAAGACGGGCGAGGACACGTTCTTCGAGGTGGCGCTCTCCGACCTGCGGCGTGCCGCGGACCTGTTCCGCCCGGTCCACGACCGCACGGACGGCGTCGACGGCTTCGTGAGCCTCGAGGTGTCCCCGCTCCTTGCCTACGACGCGGAGGCCACCGTCGCCCAGGCGAAGCGCCTCCACGCTCAGGGAGACCGGCCGAACCTGTTCATCAAGATCCCGGGCACGCCCGAGGGCCTGCCGGCCGTCGAGGAGGCGATCGCCGCCGGGGTGCCGGTCAACGTCACCCTGCTGTTCTCGCCGGCCCAGTACCTGGCCTGCGCGGAGGCCTACACCCGGGGCATCGAGCGCCGCGTCGAGGCGGGCCTGCCCGCGTACGTGGCGTCGGTGGCGTCGCTGTTCATCAGCCGCTGGGACCCGGCCACCGCGAAGCAGCTCCCGGGGGACATGCAGAACGAGCTGGGCCTCGTGATCGGGCGGCAGAGCTACGTCGCCTATCGCGAGTTCTTCGCGTCCGAGCGCTGGCAGCGGCTCATCGCCGCGGGTGCGCGCCCGCAGCGCCTGCTGTTCGCCAGCACCGGGACCAAGGACCCGTCGCTGCCGCCCACGCTGTACATCACGGGCCTGGCCGCCCCGGACACCGTCAACACGATGCCCGAGGAGACGCTGCTGGCCACCGGCGCGTCCGAGGAGGCCGTGACGCCGCTCGCCGCAGACGCGCCGGACCAGCTCGCGCGCTTCGCGGAGGCCGGCGTGGACATCGACGCGGTGGCCGGCGAGCTCCAGCGCAAGGGCGCCGAGTCCTTCGTGGGCTCCTGGACCTCGCTGCTGGAGCGGATCGCCGCCAAGGTCGCATCGGTCGGATAGGGTCGAGCCCGCGTTCGAGGCAATTCGCCGCCGGCGGCGCCAATTCTGAGCACGGAGTTGCGTTCCTGCAGGAATGGCGTATAGTCCCGCGACGCCCCATCGCAGGGCGCATCAGCCCAGCGCGGCCGACTCGATCCACCACCTCCCGGTTTCCGCAGAGGCCAGATCGCGGACACCGTCGCCACTACAGGAGTGGATCGCATCCATGAACGTCGACAAGACGCTGACCTGCAGCGACTGCAACCAGTCGTTCTCGTTCACTGCCAGCGAGCAGGATTTCTACACCGAGCGCGGCTTCACGGAGCCCCGCCGCTGCCCCAGCTGCCGCGCCGCCCGCAAGGCGCAGCGTGGTGATTCCGGCGGCGGCAGCTACAGCAGCGGCGGGGGCTACGGCTCCGGTGGCGGCGGTGGCTACGGCGCCCCTCGCGGCCCGCGCGAGATGTTCACGGCCACGTGCTCGGCGTGCGGCCAGGAGACCGAGGTCCCCTTCCGCCCCACGTCCGGCAAGCCGGTCTACTGCAGCGCCTGCTTCGCCCAGCGCCGCGCCTAGCCCATGACCGACGTCCGTCGTCCCGGCAACGGGTTGCCCTCGAGGCGCCCCTCCCCTGAGCCCGATCCCCGCAAGCACGTCATCGCCGAGTACCGGCATTCTGCGCAGCAGGTGACCTGCGTCTGTGGTTGGGTGGGCAGCTCGGAGTCGCCGGACGGACGGACCTCGGACTGGAGCCGCCACGTGACGGCGGGGCGCAACGGCCAGGGCTGAACGCCCGGGCACACCGCCCCTTCGCCATCCAGCGGCCTGCGGCCGCCGGCACCGCCGGCGGCCGTTTCGATTCCCCGGGCTCAGTTCCTTCCGGTGAGCTGCTCCACCGCGGTGCGCAGCTGCTCGTCCGTGGCGGCCGCCAACTCGGCGGCGGTCATGTCGCGCAGGGTCTCGGGGAGGATCGGCTCGGCCTTCTCCGGGAGCTCCACCTTGATGTCCGGCTCCAGGCCCTCGCGCCAGATCTCGTGCCCGCCGCGGGTCAACCAGCGCTCCGTACCGATCCGCATGGAGGAGCCGTCCGAGAGGTCGAAACGACCCAGCACGGTGCCCGTGCCGAACGTCTTCTCGCCCACGATCTTGCCCCGGCCCGAGTCCTTGATGGCGCCCGAGACGATCTCGGCGGAGCTGGCCGTGTCGCCGTTGGCCAGGACCACGACCGGCAGGTCCGTCCAGAGGCCACCCTCCTGGACCTTGGCGTCCTTCTGCTTGCCGCTGCGGTCGAAGGCCTGGTAGACGATGCCGTCGCCCACGAACTGGCTGGCGACGCCCACCGCCTCGTTGACGTAGCCGCCCGGGTTGGAGCGGAGGTCGAAGACGATGCCGGTGGCGCCCTTGTCCTTGGCCTCGCCGATGGCCTCCTTGAGCGCGTCGGTGGCGCCCGTCGCGAACTGGTCGAGGCGGATCATCGCGATGCTCGTGTCCGGCACCATCGCCCAGCTCACCAGCGGCAGATCGAACTTGCGCCGGGTGATGGTGACGTCGAAGTCCGCCGTGCCCTCGCGTCCGACGGTCAGGACCACCTGCTCGTCCTCGGGGCCCCGGACGCGCGAGACGGTCTCATCGACGGTCTCGCCCTCGGTGCTCTTGCCGTTCACGGCCCTGATGTGGTCGCCGCGCTTGAGCCCGGCCTCATCGGCCGGGGTGCCCGGGAAGACGGTGCCGATGGTGATGTTGCCCGCATCGTCCTCGCTGACCTGGACGCCGATGCCGACGAAGGACCCGGACAGCGACTGGTCGGCGGCCTTGGCCTCCTCGGCGGTCATGAACGAAGTGTGGCCCTCGTCGCCCACGGCCTCCGTCAGGCCCCGGATGGCGCCGTACGAGAGGTCCTGGTCGTCAAGCGACTTGGGGTCGACATAGTTGTCCTGGATCGTCCGCCACGCCTCGTCGACGAGCTTCAGGCCCGCCGCCGGGCTCGCGGCCGGACCGGCGCTCACGGCGGGTGTTGTCGGCGATCCGAGGACCCCGGAGCGCTCCGAGAACACGCCGCCCGCGAACATGACGACCGCGAGGACGGGGGCCAGGACCAGGACCAGCGCGCCCGGGACACGACCGCCACCGAAGCCGCCGGACGGCTTGGGGCGGTCGGGTGCGGGGGGCGGGGCCACGGGCTGAGGATCGACCGCCCAGGCGGCCGATGGATCGGGGTTCAGGTTGGGGTCGGTCATTGGTCTCGTGGTCGTGGGGACATCTGCCGAGACAGGGTCGGCGGTGCCAAGTGTGCCGGGTCCACCTTCAGAGCGGGTGGATGCCGGATGAAGTTGCCTTATGCATTCTTGTTTCGCGGGGGCGGGGCCGGCGGATGCCAACGCCCCGGCTAGCGGCCCTCTCGCATCAGCCGCCGGGCCGCCCGCGTCGCCCGGACGAAGTGCCGCAGATGCGCCACGGGCTTCACATGGCTGGGCTCGCCGGCGTAGATCGTCGAGATCGGCACCCAGGCCAGGGTCCAGCCACTGCGCAGGCAGACGGCGATCATCTCCACCTCGAACTCGAACCCGGTTTCGGCGCTGTCCAGGGTGGCCGCCATCAGGCGTCGGCCGAGCAGCCGGTACCCGGACTGGTTGTCGGGCACGTGCTCGCCCACGGCCCAGGAGAAGGCCGCCGTCCCGATCGTGTTCGACAGCCGTCGGACTGCCGGCATCCGGGCGAAGTCGCGGCGGCCGATGATCAGCTCCGGCCGCGGCCCGGAGGCCCCCTCGGAACCGAAGGCCGCAACGAACCGCGGCATCTCGTCGGGATCGTGCTGACCGTCAGCGTCCAGCGTGAGGACGGCGTCCCAGCCCTCGTCGAGCGCGAGCCGGAACCCTGCCCGAAGCGCGGCACCCTTGCCCTGGTTGGGGACCTGGCGGATCACCCGGGCCCCGGCGGCCTCGGCCACCGACGGCGGTGTCGTCGGTCGAGCCGTCATCCACGACGAGGACCGGCAGGTGGCGGCTCGCGGCCTCCACGACCCGTCCGATGCGCGGGCCCTCCTCGTAGCCGGGGACGAGCGCCAGGATGCGCGGCCCGGTCGAGCCCTCGTCCGGGATCACGGGACGGGCAGCGAGGGGAGCGCAGAGGCGGGCGCGCCCGAGGTGTCGAAGGCGAGGCTGCGCACGATGCCGGCGGACCGCGCGATGAGGTCCTCGATCTGGTCGCCATCGAACGCGTCCAGGTCAACCACGACCGTGCCGCCGCCGGGAAGGTCCAGCAGGAACAGGCGCAGGCGCTCGTTGCCCACCACGACCCAGTGGTCGATGGCGGGGCTGTTGAACAGGGGCACGGACGGGATGCCGTTGGCGAACGGACAGGCCTGCGTCCAGTCCGACTTGAGGCCGACGTCGAGCTGGATGCCGCTCAGGCCGCCCACGGTCGCCATGGTCGGGGCGCTCACGACAAGACCCGGCCGGCCCTGGATCCATGCGGCCAGCTCCGCCGCGCTGCCGCCCACGCCCGGCTCCGGGGCTGCCGCGCAGGTCGCGTCCTGCGACGCGGCCTTTGGATCGCGGAACAGGTGCACGCCGATCGCCTCGTTCTCGATCGGCCGGAGGTAGGTGTAGAGCTGCGTGTCCGCGGGCTGCACCCAGCCCTCGGGGACCGTGAAGGTCACGGGCGGCTGGAACCCGGACGAGGTGTACGTGCCGGCAGGCAGGGCCTGCAGCGGGGGCTGCGTGACGGCCGGCTGGCTCGCCTGGGCCGGCGGCAGCGAGGCGCCGCCGCACGCGGTGACGACCAGGAGCAGGAGGAACGCGCTGAGGCCGCGGATCACGCTGGCAGACCTCCGGGAGGGCGATGGGAGGGGCTGGACCGGACGAGAGCTCATTGTCGCCCGTCGGCGGCGATCGCGAGCGCCTGGCCCATCGCGCCCACCTGGGAGGGGCTCACCCGGCAGCAGCCGCCGATCAGCAGGGCACCGGCGGATCGCCAGCGGACGGCCGCCTCGCCGTCCACGCGCCCGGCCCCGGTCCCGGTCCATCGCCTTGCCACCGCGTCCCAGCCCTCGCCGCTGTTGGGGTAGACCGCGATGGGCAACGACGACACCGAGCGGATGCGCTCGATGAGCTCGTCGACGTGCTCCGGGGCGGTGCAGTTGACGCCGGTCGCCACGACGCCCGGGGCGTCGCTGATCGCCTCGACCGCCGCCTCGATCGGCGCGCCGCCGCGCAGGTGCCCGCCGTCGGCGCAGGAGAAGCTGATCCAGGCCGCGATGCCGGGCAGCTCCCCCAGGAGCATCGCCACGGCCCTGGCCTCCTCGATCTCCGGGATCGTCTCCACGGCGAGGACGTCCGCGCCCGTCCGCGCGAGGACCCGGAAGCGCTCCCGATGGAAGTCGGCCAGCTCCGCCACGGTCCGCCCGTACCCGCCGCGGTACTCCGACCCGTCGGCGAGCATGGCGCCGTACGGCCCGATGGACGCGGCCACGAACAGCGGTTCCGCGACCCCCTCCTCGAGCGCCTGTGCCCGCGCCCGGTCGGCCAGCTCCACGGAGCGGCGGAGCAGGTCCGCGGCGGCGTCGTGGTCCAGCCCGCGTGCGGCGAAGCCCTCGAAGGTGGCCTGATACGAGGCCGTGGTGGCCACCTGGGCGCCGGCCCGATAGAACGCCAGGTGCGCTCCGACGATCTCGTCCGGCTGCTCGACCAGCAGGCGGGCGGACCACAGGCGGTCCGAGAGGTCTGCGCCCTGCGCCTCGAGCTGGGTTGCCAGCCCGCCGTCGAGGATGATCGGGTCGCCGTGCCGGAGCGCGTCGCGGAAATGGTGCAAATCCATGCGCCGCATGGTGCCACGATCGGCACGGACCAGGGGCAGCCGGATACCCTCCGTTGGTCACCAGGCGGAATGGAGGTTCACGTGCGCTACCGGCGGATGCCGATCGAGGAGGAGTCGCCCGAGCAGCTGGGCTACGGGCGGATCCGGCGGAACCTGGCCGAGAGCTCCGTCTCGGACGCGGCGCTCTCGGACGTGGGCCCCGGCCTGGGCGTGGAGCTGGGCGGCCTCGTCCTCCAGTACGGCGACCACCTGGGCCTGCCGGAGCTGCGCGAGACGATCGCTGCGGACGCCCCGGGCGCGGTGGCCGACGACGTGATCGTCACCCCGGGCGCCGTCGCTGCCCTGTTCATCATCCACACTTCGCTCCTGGAACCCGGCGACCACATCGTCGTCGCGCGGCCCAACTACGCGACCAACGTGGAGACGCCGCGGGCCATCGGGGCGGACGTGACCTACCTCGATCTCGCGTTCGAGGACGGCTGGGGCGTGGACCCGGCGCGGATCGCAGCGCTGATGACGCCGCGCACGAAGCTGGTCAGCCTCACCACGCCGCACAACCCCACCGGCACGACGCTGGACGAGGCGACGTTGCGCGAGGTCATCGCCCTCGTGGAGGCCCGCGGCGCCCGCCTGCTGCTCGACGAGACGTACCGCGAGATGACCTTTGGCGAGGCGCTGCCGGTGGCCGCGTCCCTGAGTCCGTCGGTGATCTCCGTCAGCAGCCTGTCCAAGACGTACGGGCTGCCCGGGATCCGCATCGGCTGGCTGGTGACGCGGGACCGGGTGCTGCGCGACCGGTTCCTGGCCGCCAAGGAGCAGATCCTCATCAGCGGGTCGCTCGTGGACGAGACGATCGCCCTCCACGCGCTCCGCCGGCGGCCGGCCTGGCTGCCGGTCATCCGCGCCCGGATCGATGAGGCGTTCTCGATGACGGCGCGCTGGCTGGACGGCCACGAGCGGCTCGAGTGGGTCCCACCGCGCGGCGGGGTCGTGGGCTTCCCGCGCATCCGCCCGGGGGTGCCCGTGGATCCCGATGCGTTCTACCGGGTCCTGTTCGAGGAGCACGGCACGATCCTGGGGCCGGGTCACTGGTTCGAGCAGCCGCGCTCGTCCTTCCGCCTGGGCTACGGCTGGCCGACGCTCACCGAGCTGCGCGAGGGGCTGGACGCGATCGACGCTGCCCTCGAGGCGACCGCGACGGGCTGAACGGCGCGCTGTTCGAGCACGAACGTATACGTCCCGGTGAGCGCATCGCCGTCCTGGGTGACGACGAGATCCAGCGACGGATCGTAGATCCCGTCCTCGCCGTTGGCCGTACTGCCCGGGAAGTAGACCTGGGTCGTGAGCGTCGCACCACCGGACGGCGTCACCTTGACGTGGATGTGCTCCGTCCGGCCCGGGTACTCGCCGGGCACGACGGTCCCGATCGTGAACCGGCCGGATGCGTCCGTGGTCACCCACCCGCGCAACGCGTAACCGGCGTTGTCGTAGGTCCCGGTCGAGTCCGCCTGCCAGATCTCGACCTTCGCGTTCGCCGTGGGTGCGCATGACGTGTCCACCACGTACCCGGTGAGGGTCAGGCGCGTGCCCGGCATGCCGTCGGCGGCGAGGTTTGCGGACTCCGGGGCACCGGGCGTGTAGTAGGGGCCCTCGGTCTGGGCGATGGTCGGGGTGGCCGGGGCGGCGCAGTCGATGTCGGAGATGGCTGGGGATGCTGCCGCGGACTCCGATGGGCCGGCGGTCGAGGCAGGCGCGGACGCGGAGCCGGCGGTCGAAGCCGCCCCCTCGGTCGCCGCCGGTGCCGCCACGGTCGCGCTGTTCGTCACCGGCGCGGTCGACCCACAGGCGGCAGCGATCATCGCAAGGCCGAAGGCAAGCGCGAGAAGGAGGCGACGGGACGGCGGCATGGGTTCGGCTCCGGGCTGGGCGACGCTGGCGCAGGATCGATGGTGGGCCGGGAATCTTCGGCGATTCTGAGACCGGGCGCTGGGTTCAACTGAACAGCGAGGCGTAGGCGTTGATCGCAGGCTGTCCGCCGAGGTGGGCGTAGAGCACGTTCGAGTCGCGGGCGATCTCGCCGCGGCAGGTCGAGCGGGCGATCTCGCCGCGGGCAACCAGGTCGATCAGGCCCGCCATCGACTTCCCCTCGTAGACCGGGTCCGTGATCATGCCCTCGAGGCGGGCGGCCACGCGCATGGCCTCCAGCGTTCCCGCGTCAGGGATGCCGTAGATGCCGGCGTGGTAGCGGTCGTCCAGGATGATCTCGTCGTCGCGGAGGTCGCGCCCCAGGCCGATGGCAGCAGCCGTGCGTCGGGCGATGCGGGCCACCTGGTCGCGGGTCTCCGCCGGGGTCGCGGATCCGTCGACGCCGATGACGCGCCGCGGTCGCTCGCCGGCATCCTCGAGGACCGCGAAGCCGGCGATCATGCCGGCCTGCGTGGACCCGGTCACGGAGCAGACGATGATCGTGTCGAAGAAGACGCCCAGCTCCCGCTCCTGCTCGGCGACCTCGAACGCCCAGCCGGCGAAGCCGTGACCGCCCAGGGGATGGTCCGACGCGCCGGCCGGGATTGCGTAGGGCTGTGCCGCCCGCGGCCTCGACGTCCGCGAGGGCCTGCTCCCAGCTCTCCTTGAAGCCGATGCCGAAGCCGGCGGGGTGCAGGCGGACGTCGGCACCCATGAGCCGCGACATGAGGATGTTGCCGACGCGGTCGTAGGTGACGTCCGGCCAGTCCACCCAGTGCTCCTGGACCAGCACGCAACCGAGGCCGGCGTGGGCCGCCACGGCCGCCACCTGTCGGGTGTGGTTGGACTGGACGCCGCCGATGGAGACGAGCGTGTCGCAGCCCTGCGCCAGCGCATCCGCGAGCAGGTACTCCAGCTTGCGGACCTTGTTGCCGCCAAACGCGAGGCCCGCTGTTGCAGTCCTCGCGCTTGGCCCAGACGGTCGCGCCGCCGAGGTGCCTCGTCAGGCGGTCCAGGCGCTGGATGGGCGAGGGACCGAAGAGGAGCGGCTCGCGGGGGAAGTCGGCGAGAGACACGGGCGGGCTCCGGTGCGTGGCGGCGGCTGGCTTGACCGGCCAAGGATCGCACGCATGCCCTGGCGCCTGACAGGCGACGACTCTCGGCCGGGAAGGCGCTGCAGGCCTACCCAGCGGCGGCGTGTCGCCTGAGAGTCGACGGCTCGCGGCTTGGCGAAGGCGCCGCCTGGCGCTGGAGTGGGGTCCTGGGCAGACGGGGGCGAGGAGCCTGCCTACCTGGACGTGATCGTCACGTCGGTGGCCGTGATCGACCCCATTCCGGGGGCCGCACTCGCGTCGGGCGCGGCGCTGGCGCCGGGGCGGCGCCTCCCACCGAACCCCGTGACCGAGACGGACACCTCCGTCCCGGCGGTCACGTCGCCTGCGGTGGCGGGCGACTGGGCATGATACGTGGACCCGGACACGTCGATGGTTGTCTCCGTACCTGACGACGTCGTGATGACGAGCGTCGCTCCGTCCAGGCTCTTGACCGTCCCCGCAACGGTCATCGTCCGGTCGCCGAACCCTCCGGCGCCTGCGCCGGCCGGCAGCGTGCCGGGATCGAAGCTCCCGCCCGGCCCCACGCCAAACCGGCCCGACCCGCTCGTGACGGCGCTCGAGGCGGCCGCCGGGGCCGTGGCACGCCCGATGGCGAAGGTGATGCCGCCGACGGCAATCAGCGCCGCGACCACCAGCAGTGCGTTGGCAAGGCCGCCGCTCTTGCCCTTCGGCTTGACGACAGGCGTGGGCGTGACAGGAGGGACGGGCCCGACAGGTGCCGGCTCCGCGGTGCCCTCCGGCTGCGCCCAGGTCGTGTTCGGATCGGTCATGTCGGATGGATCTCCTACTCGAAGCGCAGCGCGGCGATGGGGTTGAGGCGGGCCGCCTGCCGCGCGGGCCACACGCCGAACACGACGCCGACGACCAGGCTGAACAGGGTCGCGACGACGATGGTGATCGGGTTGAAGGTGAAGTCCCAGCCGGCGATCGCGGCGATGACGGCGGATGCGACCAGGCCCACGAGGACCCCGATCAGGCCGCCCAGCAGCGACAGGACGAGAGCCTCGACGAGGAACTGCAGGAGGATGTCCCGGTTCCGCGCCCCGATCGCCTTGCGGATGCCGATCTCGCGGGTCCGCTCCCGGACCGAGACCAGCATGATGTTCATGATCCCGATCCCGCCCACGATGAGCGAGATGGAGGCGACGCCCGCGAGCAGCACCGTCAGCAGCGTGTAGACGGAGGTCGCCGTCGACAGCAGCTGGGTCTGGTCCGCCACGCTGAAGTCGTTGGACGCATCGGCGCCGATCTCGTGCCGGTCCTGGAGGAGCGCCGTGATCTCGCTCTTCACGGTGCTCATCTGGTCCGCATTGGCCACCGACACGCCGATGGAGCGGACGCCCGACGACGACGAGCCCGTGAAGTAGCGCTTGAGGGTCGTGACCGGGATGAGCACCTGGTCATCCGCGCTGGTGCTGGTCGTGGTGCCCTTGGCCTGGAGAATCCCCACGACCTCGAACGGGATCCCGCCGATGGCGATCTCGGAGCCGACCGCGTCCGCGCCCAGCTCCAGGTCGTCGGCCGTGGTGGAGGCCAGCACCGCGACGCGCAGTCCCTGCTCCACGGCGGTGTCGGTGAGGAAGCTGCCCTGCCAGAGCTCATAGGCGCGGACCGTCGGGTAGTCCTCGGTCGTGCCCAGGATGGTGGTTGTCGTGTTGAGGTCGCCGGCGACGACGAACTGCGACGTCGAGAGCTCCGGCGAGATCGCGGCGACGCCCGTCGACGGCGGATACGGCTGCCGCGTCCTCGAGCGTGAGGGTCGTCGCGGAGCCGGCGGCCCCGCGCGCACCGCCGGAGAACGTCGCCCCGGCGTTGATGGTCAGGAGGTTCGTCCCGAGGCTGGTGATCCGGTCGGTGATACCCGACGAGGCGCCCTGGCCAACGGCCACGAGGGCGACGACGGACGCCACGCCGATGATGATCCCCAGCATCGTGAGCGCGGACCGGACGCGGCTCGTGCCGAGGCGCGAGATTGCCAGCCGGATGAGCTCGATGACGCTCACGCCGCGATCCTTCCGTCCCGCACGTGGACCTGGCGGGTCGCCCGGACCGCGACGTCGGAGTCGTGGGTGATCAGCACGATCGTGGCGCCCGCGTCGTTGAGGTCGTGGAAGAGCTGGAGCACCTCCTCGCCCGTGTGCGAGTCCAGGTTGCCCGTCGGCTCATCGGCCAGGATGAGGCGCGGATTGGTCACGAGCGCCCGGGCGATGGCGACCCGCTGCTGCTGCCCGCCCGAGAGCTCGGACGGCTCGTGGTCCAGGCGGTCGCCCATCCCCAGCCGCTCCAGGGAGGCCTGAGCGCGCGCGAGCCGCTCCTTCTTGGGCACCCCCTGGTAGAGCAGCGGAGCCGCCACGTTCTCCAGGGCGCTGGTCCGCGGCAGGAGGTTGTAGTTCTGGAAGACGAAGCCGATCATCCTGCTCCGGATCGCCGCCAGCCCGTCGTCGTCGAGCTCCTCGACGGGAACGCCGTCGAGGATGTACTGCCCGGACGTAGGCCTGTCGAGACAGCCCAGGATGTTCATGAGGGTGGACTTCCCGGATCCTGACGGGCCGATGATGGCGACGAACTCACCCTCCGCGACCTGCAGGCTGGCGCCCTCGAGCGCATGGACCTGGACTCGTCCAAGGTCGTACGTCCGGGTCGCCCCGGTGAGGTCGATGATCATGCCGCTCATGGCTGCCCCGGGAAGCCGCCGGCCGGCGGCTGGAACCCGCCGCCGCCGTCGAGACCGCGGAAGCCGCCGCGGCCGCTCGTGGTGGTGGAGCTCGAGGTCGAGGTCCGGTCCGCGGAGCTGCCGGTCACGACCGCCTCGCCCTCGGCGAGGCCGCCCGTGATCTGCGCGTAGTCAGAGGCGATGAGGCCCACGTCGACGCTTCGTGCCTCGACGCTCCCGTCGCCGTTGAGCACCCGCACCGTGTAACTGCCGGACGTGCCCGAGAGGGCGATGGCCGGCACCGCGAGGGCGCCGTCGGCCTCCGCGATGACGATCGTGATCTCGGCGGACATGCCGGGCAGGGGCGCGGCGCTCGTCGGGGTCGGCGAGGACGCGGCGGACGCAACGGCAGGGGCGTCCGATCCGGTCGCCGCTGTCGTGCCCGTCGACTCGTCGAGGGTCACGACCACGGTGTAGCTGACGACGGTCGAGCTACCCGAGGTGGACGCCACGGGACTCACGGAGGTGACCGTCCCGATCGCAGTGTCCCCGGTGGCGCTGATGGCGACGGTGGCCTGCTGGCCCACGGCCAGGTCGAGGATGTCGTCCTCGGTCACGCTGACCGCGAGCGCCATGCGGGTGGACTGGAGCTGGATGGCCGTCCCGGTGCTCTCCTGGCCAACGACGGCATTCACGACGGTGATGCGGCCGTCGATGGGAGCGGTGATCGTGGCCATGGCCAGCGTCGTCTCGGCGTCTGCCAGCGCCTGCTCGGCCTGGGCGATCGCGACGTCGTCGGCGACGATGGTCGCGTCGTCGGCGGAGGTCGTCGCGGTCTTGTAGCCGCGGTTCGCGCTCGACAGCGACTGCTTCGCGCTGGTGACCTGGTTGGCGGCCTGGCGGTTGCCCGCCGCGGCCTGGAGCTTCGTCGAGGCCAGGTTCTGCTCGGCCGCGGTGATGGCCTTCTTGTCCTGGTCCAGCGTCTGGGTTGGGGCGCCCGCCGCCTTGTCGGCGCGTACTGCGCCTTCGCGTCGGTGACGGCCCGCCTCGCCTGCTTGAGCTTGAGGTTGTTCTGCGCCACGGTGCTGGAATACGAGGACCGGGCATTCGACAGCTGGGTCTTGGCGGAGGTCACCTGGTCCTTGGCCTGCGCCCGCGACGTCGCGGTGCCACCGGCGGTATCGGTCTTCTTCTGCGCCTTCGCGGCGGCAAGGTTGGCCTCCGCCTGGCGAACGGCCAGCTCGGCGCTCGTGTCGTCGGCGACGGCAAGGACGGCACCGGCCTTCACGAGGTCGCCGACCGAGACGTTCACCGCCGTCACCGGCCAGGTCACCGTCACGGTGGCGCCACCGGTCCCGGTCGCCGAGGAATCCGTGCTCCCTGTGGCGGCGTTGGCGACCGACGACGTCGACGAGGACGTCGCAGACATGCCGTCGGTCGCGATCGGGGTCTCGCCGAAGGCCAGGTCGTAGACCGTGGCGGCGGCGAGGCTCCCGCTTGCGGCGGCGGTCTGCTGGACGTTGGTCACGGTGGCCTGCGCGGTGCGGTAGGTGACCGCCTCGCCCTGGCTGCCGCCGACCCCGAGGACGGTGATCGCGACGGCGCCCGCGCCGACGGCGATCAGCGCGACGGCCGCGATGGCCTTGACGTTCATGGATGCGCTCTCCGGACTGGCTCGGGCCGGCCTCCCGGGGACTGGAGATCAAGCCGGAGCATCTGACGCTGCTCTGTCGGTCAGATGGTGCGCGGCGAACCTGTGAGGATTCTGAGAGCCCCCGAACGCGCGCTCGCAACCCGTTCACGACGGTCGCGGATCACCCCGCGCGAAGGGTGACGGCGACCTTGCTAGGGGCGCTGGTCGGTGCTGGGCTTCTCCCAGAGGTGGACGCCACCCTCTTCGGCGTGGCGGTCGATCTCGGCCAGCTCGTCGGCGGTGAACTCCAGCTTGGCGATGAGCCCCAGGTTCTCGCGGACCTGCTCGGGCGAGCTGGCGCCGATCAGGGTCGTCGTGACGCGGGGATCGCGCAGCACCCACGCGTAGGCCATCTGGGCGAGCGTCTGCCCGCGGCCCTTCGCGATCTCGTTGAGCGCGCGGACACGGGCGAGGTTCTCCTCGGACAGCGCCTCGCGGGGGAACGAATCGCCGCCGGGCCGGTTGACCCGGGCGTTGGCCGGGATGCCGTCGAGGTACTTGTCGGTCAGCAGCCCCTGGGCAAGCGCGGTGAAGGCGATCATCCCGGCGCCGACGTCCTCGAGGGTGTCGAGCAGCTCGGGCTCCACCCAGCGGTTGAACAGGTTGTAGGCCGGCTGGTGGATGAGCAGGGGAATGCCCTCGGCCGCGAGCAGCGCCGCCGCCTCGCGGGTCTTCGCGGCCGAATAGGAGCTGATGCCGACGTACAGGGCCTTGCCGGCCCGGACGGCGTGGGCGAGGGCGCCCATCGTCTCGGCCAGCGGCGTGTCGGGGTCGAACCGGTGGGAGTAGAAGATGTCGACATAGTCGACGCCGATCCGCGCCAGGCTCTGGTCGAGGCTCGCGAGCACGTACTTGCGCGAGCCGCCGCCCTGGCCATAGGGACCCGGCCACATGTCCCAGCCGGCCTTGCTGCTGATGATCAGCTCGTCACGGTGCGCGGCGAGATCCTCGCGCAGGATGCGCCCGAAGTTGATCTCCGCGCTGCCGTAGGGCGGCCCGTAGTTGTTGGCGAGGTCCATGTGAGTGATGCCCGCGTCGAACGCGGTCCGCACGATGGCCTTCTGGGTGTCCATCGGCGTCGAGTCACCGAAGTTGTGCCACAGCCCCAGCGAGAGGACCGGCAGCTGGAGGCCGCTCCGGCCGCAGGTGCGGTAGACCATCGAGTCGTAGCGGTCGTGCGCTGGCTGATAGGTCACGGTGTCTCCAGGCGTGCAGGCGATGTGCGGGTTCGGAGTCGATGCCCGGATAACGGTAGCGAACCGGCGCCGTCGGCGGATAATGCCTGCGCTGGCCGGCCTTCGTCGCCGAGACACGGTGGCCCCAGCCAACGAGGAGCGGTCGATGGCCCGGGTGAAGCGAGTCGGGATCCTGACGGCGGGCGGCGACAGCCCCGGCCTCAACGCGGCCATCCGCGGGTTCGGCAAGGCGGCGATCGGGCACCACGGGATGCGTCTCGTGGGCTTCCGCGACGGCTTCCGCGGCCTCGCCGAGGACCGCACCGTGCGGCTGGACGCACGGGCGCTGTCCGGGATCCTCACCGTGGGCGGCACGATCCTGGGCACCAGCCGCGACAAGCCCCACCGGATGCCGATGGACGGCGTGGTCATGGACATGACCGAGCAGATCGTCAAGACCTACCAGCGGCACCAGCTGGACGCCCTCGTGTGCATCGGCGGCAACGGGACCGCCAAGAACAGCCTCCGCCTCGTCAAGGCCGGGCTCAACATCGTGATGCTGCCCAAGACCATCGACAACGACGTCGTGGAGACCGACGCGACCATCGGGTTCGCCACGTCGCTGACGATCGCCACGGAGGCCATCGACCGCCTCCACAGCACCGCTCACAGCCACCACCGGATCATCCTGGCCGAGGTCATGGGCCACCGGGCCGGCTGGCTGACGCTGGCGGCGGGCATCGCCGGTGGCGCAGACGTGATCCTGATCCCCGAGATCCCGTACCGCATCGAGACCGTGGTCAACGCCATCAAGCGGCGCACGGCCTCGGGCACGAACTTCTCGATCATCGCCGTGGCCGAGGGTGCCCAGGACGTCGAGACCAACCGGCGGTACCTGGGCATGGTCGCGCGGCGCAAGGCCGCCACCTCCGGGACCCCAGATCGAGCGGCGGCGGACGCGGAGCTGGCGGCGTTCGACGCCGACCACACCGGGCACTCGCTGCGCCTTGCGCGGCAGCTCGAAGCGCTCACGGGCCTGGAGTCCCGCGTCTCGATCCTGGGCTACGTCCAGCGCGGCGGGACGCCCTCGCCCATCGACCGCGTGCTGGCCGCGCGGCTGGGCAACGCCGGGGCGGACCTCGTGGCCGGGGGGACGTTCGGGGTGATGGTCGCGAGCGAGGGCGAGGGGACGCGCACCGTCCCGCTGGAGCTGGTCGGCGGGCGGCTCAAGACGGTGCCGCTGGACCACTCGATGGTCGCGACCGCGCGCAACGTGGGGACGTGCCTGGGCGACTGAGCGCGGCGGGGAGCCCGGAGGGGAGCGTCTCGTGGCTGCAGCATGGCTCCCGCGCCTCCGCCGCGTGTCAAGGGGCAGCGGCGACTCTGCCACGAGTCATGGGAGCCGGTCTGCCCCTGACCTCGCCCTCGATGCTGTCGGTTCCGGGCCCCAGCTCCTCGCCAGCACCCCCGATTTGAACCCGGCACGAGTCAAGCCGGACCAGCCGCGCGGGCGACCCGGTTCAGAACGCTCCGCCGGCCCCGCCGCTCTCGCTCACGGTCCCGTCCCCGACCTCCACCAGCAGGCGATCCCCGCGCTCGGCGCGGAGCCGGTTCGCGTACGCCAGGCTGCCCTTGGCGCCGGGCTCCACCTCGGAGCGTGCCGGGACGACGTGGTTGTTGTAGTCGCGGTGGGCGACCGGACCCAGGACGCAGGTGCCGTCCTCGAGCGCCTTCATGATCGCCCTGGCGAGGTCGCTCTGCACCTTCCAGCCCTCGCCGTTGTCGATGAGGTGCTGGAGGAAGGCCACGGGATAGTTGTCGAGGCCATCCTGGACGTTCTCGGGGTTGATCTCGGTCACGGAGGAACCTTTCGTCCGGCGGCGGGGATGGAGGCGGGACGCCCAAGACGTGATTGTACGGCCCGGGAGCGACGGATCAGGCCACCGGCGGATGCCCTGTCGGCAACAGCCTCGGGCCGCCCCACTCGTCGCGCAGGATGCTGTGCATGGCGGTGTCGCGCCACGTCCCACGGGTGAAGAACGAGCGCCGGATGAGCCCCTCGAAGGAGAAGCCGACCTTCTCCAGCACCCGCTTCGAGGCCGCGTTTGCCGGGTGGGTCTCTGCCTGGATGCGGCCGATGTCCTTGTGCAGGAACAGGTAGTCCACCATCAGCTGGACGGCCTCGGTGCCGTAGCCGTGGCCACGGGCCCCGGGCTCCAGCACATACCCGATCCAGCAGCCGCCGCCGCACTTGCCGTGGGCGAGGAAGCCGACCGGAGTCCCGCCCTTGTCCTGCGCGATGTACCAGCGTTCGTCGGCGTCCGCCTCGAACTCCTTCTCCATCTGCGACAACGACGTCTGGTCGAAGTTCTCGAACTCGCCGTTCACGGATTCGTCGCTGTTCCATGAGGCGAGCAGGGGCAGGTCGGCACGCTCGGCGCGCCGGAGGTCGATGTGCGGGCCGCTCAGCACCACGGGGCTCCTCGTGCGGTGGGGTCCAGCGTGGCGGGCAAGAGCGTCGACGGGTGGTGCCGGACGGCCCGTGCGCTCGATCCGGGGAGACCCTCGGGGTCAGCACGGCTCCTTCGGCGCGTGCCGTTCGGGCCGATCGCCCCTTGTCGCCATCACGGCCGCCACGACAGTCAGCGCTGGGTCGGGGTCTGTCCGGCCCGGCCATCTTTCCGACAGGCGCGGGGGTTCATTGCGCGATGGTCCAGGTGTCGATCCGTGGCCGAGCGAGGCTGGTCATGGTGTGCCTCGTCGCCACGATCGTTGCCGCATCGCTCGCGCCATCCGCGCAGGCAGCGTCGCCGGCTCCGTCGGTGACGCCTGCGGGCGGAGGCATAGGGGGCTCGGGTGCAGGCGTCGCAGACCTGACCGGCCACTGGGCGGTCGCCGGGACCAGTGGCTTCGACATCAGCCAGAAGGGTGACCGGATCGACGGCACGTCCGTCGCGGGCATCCGGTTCGCGGGACGGTCGCGGCGGGCGCCGCAACCTTCCGCTTCTGGGAGGGCAAGTCGTTCGCCAAGGCGGATCCCGAGGACCGCGGCACGGGCTCGTTCCGCGTCAGCCCGGACGGCAACATGCTGTTCGTGAGCTGGCGGAACGAGAAGCCGTCCAAGTCATCGCTGGACCCGATCTTCACCGCCGTGCGCGTGGCCATCATCATCGCGGGCCCATCCGCGCCACCGAAACCTACGGTCACGACGTGGTTCACACCGGCCAACTGGCAGCTGGCGCAGTGGCTCGCCGCGGCCGTCGAGATGCCGATCGAGAGCGTCATCGGCTATCTGATCCTGGCGAGCCACCCCACGCCCGCCCAGTTGCACGAGGACGCGGCCGCCTACGAGGCGATGCTGTATCTCTTCCGGGACTGGGATCGGAACCACGGCATCAAGCCACGACCCGAACCGTGACACTGGCGCGCTGAGCGACGGACCCCCGCGCCGGGGCTACCATCGGAGGCATGTCGCCCGAGACCCTCGTCGCCCTCTTCGTGGCGGGCGTCGCCGCCGGGATCGTGAGCGTCATCGTCAGCCTCGCGTCGCTGATCTCGTACCCAGCTCTCCTGGCCGTGGGCCTGCCGCCGGTCAGCTGCCAACGTCACCAACACGGTCGCGCTCGTGTTCACCGGGATCGGCGCGGCGCTCGGCTCCCGGCGCGAGCTCGCGGGGCTCCGAGACGCTGGTTCTCCGCCTGGCCGTCGCGGCAGTCGTCGGGCGGGTTCACAGGGGCCGCCCTGCTGCTCGTCCTCCCGGACCGTCTCTTCGAGCTGTTGCGCCCGTCCTGATCGCCGGTGCGTCGCTCCTGCTCCTCGCCCAGCCGCAGTCTCCGCGACCGCCCGATGCTCGCGCGCCCGGCGGCCTGCGACCGGTCACGTCATCGCGTTCCGGCCACCGTCGTGTACCTGGGGTACTTCGGGGCGGCTGGCGGCATCCTGTCGATCGCGGTGCTGTCCACGATCATCGACCGGCCCGTTCCACGACGTGAACGCCGCCAAGAACACGCTCGCCGCCGTGTCGCCAACGCGGCGGCCGCCGTGCGTGTTCGTCGTCATGGGCCCGGTCCAGTGGGCGTAGGTGATCCCGTTGGCGCTGGGCCTGTTCGCGGGCGGGCTCGTCGGGACCGGCGATTGCCCGTCGCGTCCCGGCACCGGCATTCCGGGTCGCGTCGCCGCTGTGGGTTCGTCGGTCGCCGCGGTCCTCGCCTGGGGAACCTACCGCTAGGCACAGGCCGGTGGACTGGCCGCGAGGGCTGTCTCAGCCCAGCGTCACCACCTCGTCCCCCACGGCAACCCGACCCGGCGTCTCGACCTCCGCGTACATCCCGAACGGAACGCCCCTCGGGTTGGACATGAGCGGCCGGTAGGCGCTGATCGCCTTGAGCGTGTCGAAGTCCTTGGCCCCGGTCGCGGGGTCCCGGGTGGTGGCGACGCAGCGCGGGACCGGTCCCAGGATCCGGATCACGGCCGTCCCGATGCGCACGGCCGCCCCCGACCAGCCGTCCTCCTCGTACGGCGCGCAGCCGTCCAGCTCGAGGTTCATCCGAAACCGGCCGGGCGAGAGATCCGGCCGTCCGTGGCGCGCCCCGAGGTCCGCCACGGACGCCAGCGAGACCAGGGAGAGGCGGTGCTCGTCGGGGCCGTCGCCCTCCGTATCGGCTCGCACGAGGCGCAACGGACGCCCGACGTACGCGGACAGCGCGTCCGACGCGGGTCCCTCCACGAACCGGCCCGGCACCGGGCGGCCGTAGAAGTCCGTGACGTGCCGGGCACCGAGATCGGCCGGGCCGGCGCTGACCGAGGTCCCGTCCGGGAAGTCCAGGGCCAGCGTCTCCGTCGCGGCGTCGTACGCGGCGCCGACCCGCATCAGCGGCCCGAAGTCGCCGCAGCTGAACAGCTCGCCCCGCTCGTTCACGAGGTGGAACCGCCGGTTGCCGGGGATGCCCAGCGGCGTGAGCTCCACCGCGGCCGGGTGGAGCAGGCGCGTGCCCTTGAGCGGCGTGACGCCGATGCGCGCGACCGTGGACATCAGGCCGGCCCGTGCGGCATCAGGCGAGCCGCCGCGCCATCAGGTGAGCCGCCGCGCCATCAGGATCGACGTGTCCAGACGGTGGACCGCGGCGAACCCGAGGTGCTCGTAGAAAGCGATGGCGTTGGTGTTGTCCGCACCGACGTCGAGGTACAGACCCGGGACGCCCCGAGCCCTGAGGGCGGTCAGCTGGCGCTCGACGAGGGCGCGACCCAGCCCGAGGCTCGCGGGTCCGCTCCAGGAGGTCGATGTGGAGATGCGCCGGGTAGTCGCGGACCACGGCATCCGGGGCACGGGCCGGGGCGTGGATGAGGCCCACCAGCTCGCCGTCGGGCGTGGCGTCGGCGGGCAACGGGTACTGCGCGCGAAGCATCGGCCACCAGCGGGCCTCGCACCAGGCCTCGAAGGCGCGGGTGTCCGCGACCGCGAGGCAGTAGCCGGCGATGCCTTCCGCGTCGGCCACGACCAGGGCGAGGTCGGGCTCGCCGATGATGTACGGCCCCACGTACACGTGCCCCAGGAGGTCCGCGGTTCCGGAAGAGGGCGCTCCCGTCCCGGCCCGAGTCGCCGGTGAGCAGGCAGACCCGGTAGGCGCCGGGGAGATCCATGGGGAGGGCGGGCCGGATGACGGGCATGGCGACACAGTACCGCGTGCGACCAGTGGTCTATAACAGCCCGCCGCTGGACGCTGCCAAGTGGTCTAGTCCTCACGGCGACGAATACCCTCATTCGCGCACACGGTGACCCTGATCGGGCCGATCGAGTGGTGTCCGCTCCAGTCGACGTACGCGCTCGCAAAGTGGTCTAGCTCAGCCTTGCCACGCGGCCACGCCGGCCCTAGACTCCTGCCGTGGTCGAGCTGGACGAGTCGCCGAGGAACGCGCTGCGGGCACGGATGCGGGAGCTCATCGCGGGCTCCCGTCCCGGCGACCGCCTGCCGAGCGAGCGTGAGCTGTCCACCCGGTGGGGCGTCGCGCGGATGACCGTCCGCCACGCGATGGACACGCTCGTGGCCGAAGGCCTCGTGGTCCGTCGCCAGGGCTCTGGCACGTACGTGGCGCCCCAGCCCATGGTCCGCTTCCTCGGCCTCACGTCCTTCACCCAGGACATGCGTGAGCGCGGGTTGATCCCCACGAGCCGCCTGCTCGCGTTCGGCGTCAACCCGGCCGACGAGACGCTGGCGAGCCGGCTGCGGGTCCAACCCGGTGAGCGGATCGTCTCGTTCACGCGCCTCCGGCTCGGCAGCGGCGAGCCGATGGCCATCGAGAGCGTCTGGATCCCGGCGTCGCTGGTGCCCGGCCTCGAGCCTGCGGACCTCGACGGATCGCTCTACGAGCTGCTGGCGCGCCGGTACCGGATTGCCGCGCGCGCGGCCAGCGTGACGATCGAGCCCGTCCTCCCCGACTCGCGGACCCGTGGCCTGCTGGCGATCCCCGACGAGCAGGCCTGTCTGCGGTTGCGGATGATCGATTCGAACGCGCGCGGGCGGGTCGTGATGGTCGCCGACTGCATCTACCGCGGCGACCGGTACCAACTCAGCGCGGACATCGCGGGCGCGGCGCTGTCGTCCATGCAGGACCGGAGGGCCGGCTGATGCGCGTGCTGGGCGTGGACGGCGGGCAGTCCGGCATCCGGCTTCGCCACTCCGCGGGGGAACGCCTGGTCGAGGTCGAGGGTGTGAGCCGTGGCGAGGGCGACGTGATCGCCGCCGTCGCCGAAGCCGTCGCGCATGGCTGGCGCGAGGGAGGGTTCGGTGCCGTCGACCGCGTCGTCCTGGGCCTGACAACCGCGCCGTCGGATCCCGCCGAGGCGGACCGGCTCGCGGCGATGGTTGGGGCGGCGACCGGCGCGCGGGAGGTCTGGGTGGCCGACGACGCGGTCACGTCCCACGCCGGCGCGCTGTCGATGGGCCCGGGCGTCAGCGTGGTCGCCGGCACCGGCGTCGCCTGCCTCGCGCTGCCACGGGACGGTGAGCCGCGGATCATCGGTGGCCACGGGTACCTCCTGGGCGACGAGGGCGGCGCCTTCTGGATCGCCAGCCGTGGGCTCAACGCCGTCCTGCGCGCCGCCGACGGCCGCGGAGACGCCACGGCGCTGACCACCGCGGCCGTCAGTCGATTCGGACCCGTGGCGGACCTCCACGTCCGCCTCCACGACGCCGACAGGCCCGTGGACGCCATCGCGCGCTTCGCACCCGACGTCCTCGGAGCGTCCGCTGACGGCGACCCGGTCGCAACCGGGATCGCGGACCGTGCCGTCCAGGAGCTCGTGCTGCTCATCGCGGCGGGAGTCGCCCACGTCCACGGACCGCACGGAGACACCACCGAGGACGTGCCCACAGGGCTCGGCGGTCGCCTGCTCGACCCAGGCTCGCCCCTCCGCGCGCGCCTCGACCACGCCCTGGACCACGCCCGCCTGCCGGTCGTCGTCCGCACCGCTGACGGATCCGCGCTGGACGGCGCACTGCTGATCGGGCTCTCGGCGGACCCGTCGTATGCCCCCCTCCTCCATCGATGGCCACGAGGTACCGAGTGACCGCCGACGCTTCCCCCGGCATGCGCTACCTGATCGAGGCCGGCCGCCTCGTGGACCGGCTCCTCGTGGACGAGTGGCCGCGGATCCGGGCGGGCGCGGAGCTGATGGCCGAGACGCTCGCCCGCGGCGGGGTGATCCACGCCTTCGGCACGGGCCACTCGCACATGCTGGCCGAGGAGCTGTTCTACCGCGCCGGCGGGCTGGTCCGGGTGGAGCCGATCCTGTTCGAGGGCCTCATGCTCCACGCGGGCGCCCGGCTGTCCACTGCCCTAGAGCGGCTGCCGGGGCTGGGCGAGGCGATCCTCGACGAGCACCCGATGGCCGAGGGCGATGTGCTGGTGGTCGCGTCCAACTCCGGCGGCAACGTGGTGGGCTCGGACCTCGCGCAGCGCGCGCGTGGCCGCGGGGTGCGCGTGATCGCGATCGAGAGCGTGGCCCACGCGACCTCCAAGGCTCGCCGCCACAAGGACGTGCCCCTGCTGGACGCCATCGCCGACGTGGTGGTCGACAACGGGGGCTGCGTCGGCGACGCGGCGGTTGTCATCGACGGCTTCGCGACGCGGGTCGCGCCCACCTCCACGGTGACCGGCGCCGCGATCCTCAACGCGATGGTCGCGGAGGCCGTGGGAATCCTCGTGGAGCGCGGCACGCCACCCGAGGTCTACACCAGCGCCAACCTGGACGGCGGCGACGCGGCCAATGCCCGGTTCGGCCGACCGGAGGACCAGGCGTGAGCGGCGCCGCAGCATCCCCGTTCGCCCTGCGCGGCGTGATCGAGGGCTTCTACGGCAACCCGTACACGCACGAGCAGCGCCTCGAGCTCGTGGACTTCATCGCCGACCGCGGGCTGAACACCTTCGTCTACGGCCCCAAGGACGATCCGCTCACGCGCACGCGCTGGCACGATCCCTACGACGGCGAGGCCCTCGAGCGGCTGGCGGAGCTCGTGGGCCGCTGCAACCAGCGCGACGTCCAGCTCATGTACTGCGTGTCGCCCGGTCTCTCGATGTGCTACTCCAGCCCCGACGACATGGACGCGCTGGTGGCCAAGCTGGCATCGGTGGCCGGTCTCGGCGTCCGCGCGTTCGGCCTGCTCCTGGACGACATCCCAATGGACCTCCAGCACGCCGCGGACCGGGCCGCCTTCGGCGACCTGGTCGAGGCCCACGCGGCGCGTGATCGACGCCCTCGTGGGCTGGCTGGGGCCAGGCACGCAGTTGGCCGTCTGCCCCACGGTGTACCGGGGCCGGGGTGACGAGGACTTCGTCACCCGGCTGGGTGCCGCGATCCCCGGCACCGTGGACATGTTCTGGACGGGACGGGCGATCTGCTCGCCGACCCTGGACCTGGACGACGCTCGCCGGTTCGAGACCGCGACCGGACGGCCGCCGCTGTACTGGGACAACTACCCGGTCAACGACGTCGCGATGACGTTCGAGCTGCACATCGGGCCGTACCTCGGGCGGGACCCGCGCCTCGCGGAGGCCTCGCGCGGGATCATCGCCAACTCGATGGAGCTGTTCGAGGCGTCGAAGATCCCGCTGGCCACGATCGCGGACTACGTCCGCGACCCCGTGGCCTACGACCCCGAGGCGAGCTGGGCGGCCGCAATCCTCGCCGTCGCCGGGCCCGCTGACGCCGCAGCCTTCGCCGTGTTCGCCGACAACGTGCGCTCGTCCTGCCTGAGCGAAGCCGACGCGCCGGGCGTGAGCCAGGGCCTGGATGCCTTCGCCTTCCGGCTGGACCGGGGCGAGGGCAGGGCCGCGGCCGCCGACCTGGCCGCCCTCGCGGACGGGCTGCTGGCAGCCGCGCACCACCTGCTCCGCGGGCCCGTGGAGAACACGGCGCTCGTGGACGACTGCCGCCCCTGGATCGAGGCCTTCGAGCTCGGGGCGCAGGCCATCCGCCGGATCGCGGACCTGGCGGCCGAGGACCGTCTTGACGTCGATGCCCGGACGGAGCTCATCCCCTACCTGGCGCGGCTGCGTCGGGCACGCGTCCGCGTGTTCGGCGACGCGCTGGACATGGCCCTCGCGGATCTCACGGGTACCCACGTCAGACCCGGTCGTATGCTCGAGCTTGAACGAGGAGGAGACAGCGCATGAACAACGCCAAGCGGCTGGTCGCGCTCGCCACGGTGGCGGTGCTCGCGATCGCGGGCTGTGGAGGCACCAGCACACCCGAGAACGATCACGTCCTGCGGATCGCCATGGGCTCGCCCGGCGAGGCGCAGATCCGCGTCTGGGACGACGTCGCCAAGCAGTACATGGCGGCCCATCCCGAGACCAAGGTGGAGATCAACTACCAGCAGGACGACCTGTACGAGACGATCGGCCTCCAGAGCCTGCTCAACGGCAAGAACGCCCCGGACATCTACTTCGAGTGGACGGGCGCCCGCCTCGAGCAGCGCGTCAAGGATGGCTTCGCGGCCGACATCACGGACCAGTTCAAGACCGGCCCGCTGGCCGGTATCTGGGACGACGCCGTCCTGGGGCCGTACACGCTGGACGGCAAGACGCGGATGGTCCCCTATGCCGCCGACGTGACCAACGTGCTCTGGTTCAACAAGAAGCTGCTCGCCGACAACGGCGTCACGCCCCCGGCGACCTGGGAGGAGCTCCTCGCCACCTGCGACGCGCTCAACGCCAAGGACATCATCCCGATCGCGTCCGGCAACAAGGACCTGTGGGCTGCGGGCAACTGGCTCGCCCACCAGACGTCCCGGGTCGTGGGCGAGGACGCCTACGCGACGGTCCTCGGCGGGACCGGCAAGTTCTCGACGCCTGAATGGGAGAAGGCCTTCGGCTACATCAAGGAGCTGGCAGACCACAAGTGCGTCAACGATTCCGCCAACGCGATCGATGACAACGCGGGCGCCCAGCTCTTCTTCCAGGGCAAGGCCGCCATGCACGCCATCGGGTCGTGGCTCGTCTCCTGGGCCATCGACGAGGCTCCCGACCTGGACTTCGACTACGTCAACATCCCGCCCATGCCGGACGGCAAGGGCGACGCGGGCAGCGTCATCGGCGTCGCCACCGGCTACGTCATCAACGACAAGAGCCCGAAGCAGAAGGAGGCCGCCGAGTTCATGGCCCTCCTCAACAGCCCCGAGAACGTCCAGGCCTTCATCGAGGCCGAGGTGACCCCGCTCGCCAAGTCGGCATCCTCGGGCGCGGAGGTCGACGCGCGCACCACGGAGCTCAACAAGATGCTCAACGAGGCACCGGCCATCGTCCTGCCGCCGGACACCGGCTACGACCTCAAGATGGCGGACGCCTTCTACCAGGGCATCGCCGCGGTGCTGGGCGGGCAGGCCACCCCGGCCGAGGCCCTCGCCGAGATCGACCGCAAGCTCGGCCGCTAGGAACCACCGGGCCGGCCGTGCGTCTCCCCGACCGCGGCCGGCCCGCCTTGATCTGACCCGCGTGACCCAGCACGTGAAGCCCACCCGCGCCGTCAGCCCGTACCTGTTCCTCGCCCCGGCGCTGGCCGTCTTCGGCCTCGCCGTGCTGCTGCCCATGGTCCTGACCATCGGCTACAGCTTCACGGAGTGGAACGGGTTCGGGCCGATGACCTTCGTGGGCCTCGACAACTACGCCACGGCCGTCGGGGATCCCACGTTCCGCGACTCGTTCATCCACGTCGTCCTGTACATCCTGGCCACCCTGTTCCTGGAGGTCCTGGTGGGCCTGGGGCTCGCGGGGCTCGTCCACATGCGGCCCGGGCGCCTCTGGTTCCGGGTGGCGATCTTCACGCCGGTCATGCTGCCGATGGTGGTGGTGGCCGTCCTGTGGTCGTTCGTCTACAACCCGGACTTCGGCCTCGTGAACGCCGGGCTGGCGGCGGTGGGCCTCGAGGAGCCTCCAGCGGGTCTGGCTGGGCGACACCTCGACGGCGCTGCTGGCGGTGAGCCTGGTGTCCGGCTGGGTGTTCGCCGGCTTCTACATGATGATCTTCTACGCCGCGTTCCGGCAGATCCCGTCCGAGGCCGTTGAGGCCGCCCGCCTCGACGGGGCCGGCGAGTGGGCCCTGTTCTCGCGGATCAAGGTGCCGATGATCCGCAGCGTCGTCTGGGTGACCGTGCTGCTGTGCGTGACGGGCGGCTTCCAGGGCTTCGACCTGTTCTTCGTCCTCACCAACGGCGGGCCGTACGGGGCGACGGAGATCCCCACGACCTACCTCGTGAAGACCGTGTTCCGGAACGGCGACGTGGGCTACGGCTCCGCGATGGCGGTGATCCTGACCGCGATCGTGCTGGGCGTGGGCATCGTCTATGCGCGGCTCCAGGCCCGCGGCCGGCGGGTGGACCCGGCGTGAGCGCGGACGTGCGTACCCGCCACGGCGCCCCGAGCCGCGTGCCCGGACTCCTCGTGTCGGTGGCCCTGGGTCTGCTGGCGCTGTTCTTCTTCTTCCCGTTGATCTGGATGATCCTGTCCAGCTTCAAGACCAACGCGTCCATCTTCTCGACCCCGTTCGCGCCGCCCACCAGCATCGACTTCGCCCGCTGGTCCGAGGCGTGGGAGGTGGGCAACATCGGCCAGTACGCGATCAACAGCACCATCACCACGCTCGTGTCCGTGACCGCGATCCTGCTGCTGGGCGCGAGCGGCCGCCTTCGCCTTCAGCCGCTACCGGTTCCGGGGCCGGGGGCCGTTCATGGCCCTGTTCGCGCTGGGGCTCCTGCTCCCGCTGCAGTCGTACTTCATCGCCCAGTCCACGCTGTTCACCCAGCTGGACATCACCGACACGCGCCTCGCGCTGATCATCCCGTACACGGCGATGGGCCTGCCGCTGGCGGTCTACCTGCTCAAGGTCTACCTGGACGCGCTGCCGGAGGAGCTGTTCGACGCGGCCCGGATCGACGGGGCGGGCGACTGGCGCGTCTTCCGCGAGCTGGCGCTGCCGCTGCTGCGGCCGGGCCTCGCGACGGTGGCGATCTTCTCCGCCCTGTCGGCCTGGAACGAGTTCCTGCTCGCGCTGCTGTACATCCAGGACGACGCGCTCAAGACGATCCCGACCGGCCTGCTGGCGTTCTCCACCCGCTACGTGACGGACTACTCGCTGCTGTTCGCGGCGCTGTCGATCGTCACGATCCCGATGATCGTGATCTACGTGGTGTTCAACCGCCAGATCGTCGAGGGCATCACGGCCGGCAGCGTCAAGTAGCAGGCGGGCCGGCGGGCCGGGTCAGGGTTTGGCGGGTGGCGCCTGAACGCGGCAGCCACGTGCGGTCGGGTCAGGTAGTAGAAGACCGTGAAGGCGACGACCATGCCCATGACCCCGTAGCTGGCGACCGCCCCGAGACCCTGCGTCGCGAGCCCGATCAGCATCGCAACGACGTTGATCCCCTCGAGCATCAGCGTCGCGAACCAGGCCCACCGCCGGCGCTTCAGCAGGCCGACGGCCAACCCGATGCTCAGCGAGGCAATCAGCAGCGCGACAACGATCGCCGCGGTGGCCAGCGGGTCGACATCGGCCGACACGATCTCGAGGATCGAGGATGGCCCCGGCGACCAGGATCGCCGGCACGCTGGCGACCACGAGCAGCGCTGCGACCCACTTGATGCCCTTGGGCTCCGGGAGGTGGTGGTCCTCGACTACTGGCGAGTCCCCTGCTCCCGATCCCGGACCCACGCCCAACCCGTCCGCCCAGCGGACGAGCTGGTGGTAGCACCGCCGGGGCGCCGACGATGGGCTCGTCGGTGAACTCGAGCTCCGCGGGGGCCAGCAGGAACGGGCGGGTCTGGGGGCCGCCGAAGCCGCCGTGGGACCCCACCAGCTCCTCGAACGCGGCGACCTCCTCGAGCTCCGCGTCGTAGCTGGAGTTGACCAGCAGGTCGCCCACGTTGGTGAACCCGTCCAGCCGCCGCAGGTGGTCGGCGGCATTCGGCCCGAAGAGCGCCAGCGGATCCACGCCCTCCACGCGGTCGTCGTCGAGGTAGCGGGCGCCGACCGGGCCCAGCGCCACGGCGCCCAGCGTCTCGGAGCGGACGAGGATGAACCCGATGCCCGGGTGCGCGGCCAGGCCCGTGAGCAGCCCGGGATAGGTCTCCTCGAGTCGCTCGAGGCTGGCCCGGCCTGCGAGCTCGGTGAAGTAGGCGTTGGCCAGGTTGCCGCTCGCGAGGACCATGACGCTCGCGTCGGCCGGCGCCGGCGCCTTGGCGGCCTTCTTCGCGCCGAGGTCCACGGCGCCGTCCACGGTCCGGCTCTCGAGCACGGAGGAGGCGACCCGACCGGCGACACCCGGGCGCGACTGGATCTCGGACAGGAGGGCGTTGACCGGCCCCCAGCCCTCGCCCTGCTCCGACCCGCCCAACGACGCGCTGCCGTCGCCCATCAGGTCCTCGATGACCTCGGCGAGCGTCGTGCCGTAGCGGTCCTTGAACGTCGCCCCCTGGCTCTGGCCGTGGTCGGACACGACGACGATCCGGTAGTCGCGCGGCGCCGACGCCGCCGCCCGACGAAGCGAGCCCAGGACCTGGTCCACGCCGGCCAGCGAGCGCAGCGTCTCGAGCCGCTCGGGACCCGCGTGGTGGGCCAGCTCGTCGTAGTCCACCATGTCCACGTAGACGATCGGCGTCCCGCGGCGCATCGCGTCCATCACGAACGTGACGTTGAGGTCGCGCAGCACCACGTTGCTGACGGCACGCAGCACGGCGAAGGTCGCGCCCCGGTGCACGCGCGGCTGGATGTCGCTGGCGACCTGGCGGCGGGCCTCCATCGACTCCCGGACGACCTCGCTGATCGTGAGGACCACGGTCCGGATGAACGCCGCGGGGTCCACGAAGTAGAGCGAGAACGCGCTGACGTCGGCTGCGTTCTCGGGTCCCATCCGGCTCATCGTGAACAGGGTCCTGGTCGCGTCGCCGCTGAACAGGTTGCCCACGCTGGTCCCGCCCGCCGCCAGGAGCCCGCGCCCGTTCGAGGCGCGGCGCTCGATCTCGACCGCATCCGCCGGGCGGTTCGACACGAGCAGGCGCCCGGTCTCCTTCTCGAACCAGCGGAAGGCCGGGATGTTGTCGTTGTTCCCGTGGAGGATGCCGGCCTGGCTCGCGGAGGTCTGCGATGGCGGCACGCATTCCCATTCGACCAGGCGGTACTGCCCGGAGCGGACCCAGTTGGCCATCCGCGGCGTGATCCCCACGCGGATCGCGTTGCGCAGGATCGGAGCGGCGAGGCCGTCGATCTGGACCACGATCAGCCCCGAGCCGCCGGTCACGCGCTCCGACTCGCTGTAGGTCAGGCGGCGCGCGAGCTCCGCGTAGAACGTGTCGTCCTGGTCCGAGGCGAGGATGACGGAGATGAACGTGGTGAAGATCGTGATCAGGACGGCGCCCAGGACGGCCGCGCCGAACGACTCGACCTCGAGGCCCGGCACCAGCGGGGCGGCGATCGTGAGCATGATCGCGTTGATGACGAGCGACACGAGGCCCATCGTCAGCACGGACAGGGGCAGGGTCAGCAGGACCAGGACGGGCCGGACGAGGGCATTGAGCAGGCCCACGACCACGGCCCCCAGGAGCGCCGCCGAGCGGATCGGTGACCATGAACCCGGGCACGATCTGCCCCACCAGGTAGAGCGCCAGCGCCTGGAGCATCCAGGCGAGGAGCAGACGCCGGCGTCCGCCGGACCTGAGGCGCTGCTGGGCCACGCTCAGGGAGGTGGACCAGGTGTCGCGCAGGGGCTCGTACAGGCTCATGGGCGACGCGCGGACAGGACGGCGGGCATGGGGTCCTTTCGTGGGGGGCGGCACGATCATCGCGGACGGTCGTTCGATTCTCGCAAGGCGGGCTGCCCCGCGGACGGGACCGACCGTCATCCACGCACCCGTCATCGTCGTGTCACCGGCAGGCAGATACCTTCCGGCGATGCTCGCCACCCTGCTGTTCGCGGCGCTCGCCGGTCTGCTCACCGTCCTGAGCCCGTGCGTGCTGCCGGTCATCCCCCTCCTCGTGGGAGCCGCGACCGGACCGGGCGGCGCCACGGACCGCGGCGGACGGCGCGTCGCCGGCCTGATCGTGGGCTTCGGGGCGGCCTTCATCGCGGCGACCGTCGTGCTCGCCTCCACGCTGGCCGCCGTCGGCGTCACGACCAGCCAGCTGCGAGTGGCGAGCGCACTGCTCCTCGTGGCGTTCGGGGCCGACCCTCGCCGTCCCGGCACTGGGCAGGCGCGTCGAGCGCTGGGCGAGCCGGGCGACCGCGCCGCGGGTGGCGGCGATCCGTCCTGGATCCGGGAGGTTCGGGAGCGGGATGGTGCTGGGCGTGGCCGTCGGTCTCATCTGGTCGCCGTGCGTCGGGCCGATCATGGCCAGCGTCATCGCCACGGCCGTGAGCGTCGGGCCGACACCGGAGGCCGTGACGATCTCGCTGGCCTACGTCGTCGGGGCCTCGGTGCCACTCGCAGCGATCGCGCTCGGTGGTCGGCGAGCCGCGCGGCGCCTGGGATCGGCCGAGCGGCGCTCTGGGCTGGTGCGCGCCTTCGGTGCGCTCACGATGGCCGCGGGCCTGCTGGTCGTGACCGGGCTGGACGTCGCCGCTTCCAGGCGCGGGTGGCGTCGCTGCTCCCGGACGGTTGGAGGACCGCGATCGCGGCCGTGGGAACGGGGCCGAGACGCGAGCGGAGGAGTCGAACGCTCCGGCGGAGCCGTCCCGGAGCCGCCGGCGACCCGCTCCGCAACGTCGACGGCCGACTGCTGCCTGCCCCGCTGGCGGACGACGCTGCCGGCCGAGAGTGCGCCTCCAGGACCTCGGGCCCGCGCCGGAGCTGGTGGGCATCACGGACTGGATCAACAGCGACCCGCTGACGATCGAGTCGCTGCGGGGCAAGGTCGTGCTCGTCCACTTCTGGACCTTCGGCTGCATCAACTGCGTCCACGTCCAGCCCTACGTCGAGGCCTGGCACGAGCGGTACGCCGACGCGGGCCTGGTCGTGCTGGGCGTCCATACGCCGGAGTTCGCCTACGAGCGCGAGGTCGCCAGCGTTCGCGACGCGGTCAACCGCGCCGGCGTCCGCTTCGCGGTCGCGCTCGACCCTCGCTTCGCGACCTGGACCGCGTTCGAGAACGGCGCCTGGCCGGCGTTCCACTTCATCGACCGCGAGGGCAGGCTCCGCTACGCGACCGGAGGCGAGGGCAGCTACGACGTCCGCGAGCAGGTCATCAGGGAGCTGCTGGCGGGCGCCTGAGCAGGCTGCGGCGGCGGCGGCTGGCGGCTGGGCCGGCGGCATACAGAGCCTCGGACCCAGCGTCTCTTCGGGTAGCGTGGTTCCTCCATGCAGCGCAAGTGGCTGATCCTGTCGGCGGTCTCGCTGGGCTCGCTGATGTCGACGCTGGACGGCAGCATCGTCAACATCGCCCTGCCCGCGATCCAGCAGGACTTCGAGATCGACCTGACGACCGTCGAGTGGGTCGTCGTCGCCTACCTGCTCGTCCTGGGCAGCCTGCTGCTGCCGGTCGGCCGCCTCGGCGAGGTGCAGACGTTCAAGCGTGTCTACCTGGTGGGCTTCGCGATCTTCACCGCGGCCAGCGTGCTGTGCGGGGCCGCCCCCAGCGAGGGCACTCTGATCGGCTTCCGGGTGGTCCAGGCCGTGGGCGCGGCCATGATCATGGCGATGGGGCCGGCGATCATCGCCCGCACCTTCCCGGCCGGCGAGCGCGGGCGCGCCCTCGGGCTCAACGGCATGAGCGTCTCGCTCGGCCTCAGCCTGGGCCCGGTGCTGGGCGGCATCCTCACCCAGGCGGCGTCGTGGCGGGCGATCTTCCTGATCAACGTGCCGATCGGGATCCTGGCCATCGTGTGGGCGGCCCGCGTGCTGCCCGCCGAGACGCCCGGCACGGGCAGGACCTTCGACCTGCGTGGGGCGGCGCTGTCGGGGGGCGCCCTGTTCGCGCTGCTCCTCGCCCTGAGCGAGGGCCAGGCCTGGGGCTGGACGAGCCCGGCGACCTGGGCCTCGTCGCCGTGTTCCTCGTCCTGGGCGCGGCGTTCGCGATGGTCGAGCGCGCGTCGGCGCAGCCGCTGATCGACCTCGCCCTGTTCCGCATCCGGCCGTTCGCCGCCGGGCTCGCCAGCGTCGTGGTCGCGTTCTGCGGGATCTTCACGGCTACGTTCCTGCTGCCGTTCCTGCTGATGCAGGGGGCCGGGTACGCACCGGTGGAGGCCGGGCTTCTGCTCATGTCGGTCCCGATCTCCATGGCCCTTGTCGCGCCGTTCAGCGGCGCCGCCTCGGACCGCTGGGGGCCGAGCATCCCGGCCAGCACCGGGATGGTCGTGATCGTCCTGGCGCTGCTGAGCCTGACCAGGCTGCCCGCGAGCTTCTCCCCACCGGACCTCGTCTGGCGACTCGTGCTGCTCGGCGTCGGCCAGGGCATGTTCATGAGCCCCAACAGCAGCGCCGTGCTGGGCTCCGTGCCGGGCGGACGGGTTGGGACGGCGTCGGGCGTCCTCGCGCAGATGCGCGTGACGGGCCAGGCGCTCGGGATCGCGCTCTCGGCGGCGATCGTGGCGACGCGCCTGCCGGTCTACCTCGGGGCTGCCGGCGGCACGCCATCAGCCGCGCAGGAGAGCGCGGCCCTGGCCGCCGCGATCGGAGACGCCTTCGTGGTGGCCGCGGCCGTGTGCGCCGTCGGCATCGCTACGAGCCTCATCCGTGGTGGCGGGCACCGCGTGACCCGGGAACCGGCCGAAGCCGTCGCCCTGCCAGGCGCGTGAGCCGTCACCCGTCCCGGCGCTGGCCGGCCGGGTCCAGAGAGCTGACTGGCCGGCCCGGCCGCCGCGGGCTCAGGACTGCGGGCTCAGAGCTGCTTGTAGCGCGGCCCCTCGCCGCCCTCCGGCGGGATCCACTGGATGACGTCCTCGGGGCACTTCACGGTGCAGGTCATGCAGTGCAGGCAGTTGGAGGGCGAGAGCACCACCTCCGACCCGCTCCAGCGGTAGACCTGACCCGGGCAGAAGTGGGTGCACGAGTTGGCGTAGTCCGCCTCGCACGACACGCACTTGCTGGGGTCCGTGATGGTGATGTGCGACGGCTCGTCCTCGCGGTGGAGCGTGCCGGTGAGGGCGACGAACGTCGCCCCGTCCATGCGCCCGGGTCCGGCCGGTCCAGGCGTGCGCCCTTCTTCGTCGCCTCGCCGTCGCGGTGGATCCCGATCTGCTTGGGGACGTACGACTGCACCAGCGACAGCGGCGTCCCGACGAACAGGCCGTACTTGAAGACCTGGCGGTAGTTCCGGGCGTGCTGGAAGTCGTCGAGCATCCCGCTCGCCTCCAGCCGGTCACGGTACCCGTCGAGCGACCCCACCGTGCCGTCGGCGCCCAGCGCCTCGAGCGCCGTGTCGGCCGCGGCCATGCCGGAGCGGATCGCGTAGTGGATGCCCTTGATCTTCTCCATGTTGACGAAGCCGGCGCCATCGCCCGTGACCATCGCGCCGGGGGCCGACGAGCGCGCCCTGGGCGTACAGGCCGCCCTCCGGGATCGTCTTGGCGCCGGTCGCCACCGTCGTGCCGCCCTTGAGCAGCCGGCTGATGAACGGGTGGGCGCGGAACGTCTCGAACTCGCGCTGCGGGTTGAGGTCGCCGTACTTGTAGTCGAGGCCCAGGATCAGCCCGACCGCCACGGTCTTCTCGCCCATCGAGTACATGAAGCCGCCGCCGAAGACGCTGGGCGGCATCGGATAGCCCAGGGTGTGCATCACCCGGTTGTTGCCGAACGGGCTGGCCTCGGGGAACTGGACGATGGCCTTCATGCCCAGCGAGTAGACCTGCGGGTTCACGCCGCGACCGAAGCGCTCGGTGAACTCGCTCGAGATGACACCGTGGGTGCCGTCCGCGAGGATCGTGATCGGGGCGCGGATCTCCTCCGACGCGAGGTGGTTGCCCTTCGGCGCGCCGTCGTGGGTCAGCCCGACCTCGGCGAGCCGGACGCCCTTGACCGCGCCGTCCTCGACGATCAGCGTCCGGGCGGTGTAGCCGTGGTAGACCTCCACGCCGGCGGCCTCGGCCTGCTCGGCCAGGAACGCGGTCAGGCGCGAGATCGAGATGATGTAGTCGCCGACGTGGTGCATCCGCGACGGGACCACCAGGGGCGGGATCCGGTTGGCGGCCTTCGCCCGCAGGAAGTACATGTCGTCCCGCTCCACGGGCACGAGGCCCGTGACGAACGGGTTGCGCAGGTCCTTCCAGCCGGGGACGAGGTCGTCCAGGCAGGCGGCCTCGAAGGCGGCACCCGACAGGGTGTGGTTGCCCGCGGCCGGGGCCTTGTCGATGACGACGACGGAGAGCTCGCGGCCGGCGGCCGTCGCACCCTGCTTCGCCCGGAGCGCCGCAGCGAGGCCGGCCGGGCCGGCGCCGACGACGAGGATGTCGATGCCGTCCATGACTAGGCCTCCTTGGCCGCGCTGACGAGCTGCGGAACGACCGTCTCGAGATCGCCGACGACGCCGAAGTCCGCGTAGTTGAAGATCCGCGCCCGCGGATCCTTGTTGATCGCGACCACCGTGTCCGACATCTGCATCCCGGAGATGTGCTGCACGGCGCCCGAGATGCCCACGGCGACGTACAGCTTTGGCGCGACGGTCTGGCCGGTCTGGCCGACCTGGTAGTCGTGGGTGGTGAAGCCGTCCTCGACCGCGTGGCGCGAGGCGGCGACCTTGGCCCCGTCGCCGAGGAGGTGCTCGAGGCCCTCGGCAAGCGGCTGGAGGAGGCCGTCGAACTCCGCCTTGTTGCGGATCCCGTGGCCGCCCGCGACGATGATCTTGGCGTCGCGGATGCTGACCTTGGACACGAACGACTCGACCGGCGTGATCTGCACGCCCTCCGCGCTATCGCCCAGGTCCGGCACGACGCGGACCACCTCGCCCGGTGCGCGACTCGTCCCGCGGCGGGACCTTGAACACCCCCGGGCGCACCGTCGCCATCTGCGTCGGCGAGTCCTTGGTCATGATCGTGGCCATGATGTTGCCGCCCAGCGCGGGCCGGGTCTGCTTGAGGATCCCGACCAGGTTCTGGCCGCCCTTGGCGTAGTCGCCGATCTCCAGCTTGGTGCAGTCGGCGGTCAGCCCGGAGTCGCACGCGTACGCGACGCGCGGGGCCAGCTCGCGGCCCATCGGCGTGGCGCCGAACAGCATCACCTGCGGCCGGTGCTCGCGGACCAGGCCGGCGATCGCGGTCTTGAACGGCAGGGGCGAGAACGACGCCAGCTGCGGGTGCTCGATCGCGTACACGACGTCAGCGCCGTGCGCGATGAGCTCGGCCGGCAGGTCGCCCGCGTCGGCGCAGGGCAGCACGGCGGCCACCTTCTCGCCCAGGAACGCGGCGAGCTCGTGGGTCTTGCCCAGCAGCTCCAGCGAGACGGTCTTGATGCCGTCCCCCTCGCGCTCCGCGAGGATCCAGAACCCGCCGCGGTACGTTGGCTCGCGGCCTTCGAGCGCGTAGGCGCCCTCCTCGTGGACCGCGGGGCCGCCGGACGCGAGGCGGTACTTGGCCTGGAGCTTGCGCAGCAGGTCCGCGGGGTCACTGAGCATCTCGCAGGTCTTGGCCCGGTCCTCGGACGGGGAGAAGATGCGGTAGACCGTGGTGCGCGAGCCCTTGATGCCCACCTTGTCCGGGGCGGCGTCCACGTCGGCCGCGCTCCAGGTGTGGATCACGGCGTTGCGCGCGGCACGCGCGCTATGGAACCCGCGGTAGAGCGTGTCCGTGCAAGCGGTCACGGTGACCAGTGCCGGGAAGCTCGTCGGCGTCACGTCCTCCGTGCCCTCCGCGCCGATCCGGCGGAACGTCAGCTCGGGTTCCGTGTGCACGTCCTGGCAATACGCGACCTGGACGATGCCCAGGTCCTCCGCCAGCTGCGGCGGCACCTGCGCGGTGTCGCCGTCCACGGACTGCATGCCGGTCACGATGAGGTAGTCGCGGCTGCCGCCGAGGAGGTCGCGCTCGATGCGCCTGACCGCCAGGGCCAGCGAGTAGGCCGTGGCGACCGTGTCGGCACCGCCCATCACCCGGTCCGTCAGGAGGACCGCCTCGCCCGGGGCGCGGGAGATGCAGTCGGCGAGGACCTCCCGGGCCTGTGGCGGGCCCATCGTGAGGTAGATCGTTTTCGCGTCGGGATCCCCCGCGGTGATCCGCCGTGCGAACGAGAGGGCGTGGAGGTCCAGGGGGTTGAGGATGCTGTCGAGGAGCCCGCGACGCAGCGTGCCCTTCTCGCGATCCCAGGCGTCTTCGGGGATGTTGCTCACATCCGGGACCTGCTTCACGAGGACGATGCAGTGCATGACCACCTACCGGAATGCGCGCTTGGGGGCCGATCCGCGGCCAGCCCAGCCGAGGGAATGGAGGTTCTACGGCCTGCCAGCGCACCTCGTGGCGCTGCCGGCGCACCGGACGGGGCCGGCTGTCTTCCGACGCCGGCTCCCGATGGGACATTCGGCAGCACCTGGGCCGAGGCCCGACGGTATCCGCACCTCTGAGCATAGGAAGCCGGACACGCGCTGCAGGGAGCCATTGGTCCCACGTTTCCGGCCTCCCGGTCGCCCCGTGACGTGACCAGCCGCGGGACGGCCGGGCTACCGAGCAGGCGCGGACCGCGCGGTCAGGGGATCCGGTTGAACCAGAAAGCGGCCAGCCCGGCACCGCCGAGGACGAGCAGCAGGGCAGCCGCGGCGAACCACTGCGTGACCTCCTGCTCCTGCATCGTGACGCCGACACGTGAACCCAGGCTCTCGTAGATCGCCGCCAGGTCCTGCGACGTCGGCGCCTCGAAGAAGCGGCCGCCGGTCATGTCGGCGATCTGGCCCAGGGTCTGCGTGTCGGGCGGGACGGGAAGCGTCTCGGTCCCGCCCATGCCGTTGGGGACGTCCACGACCCCGTCCTTGGTGCCGAGCGCGATGGTGTACACGGGGACGCCCCGGGCCACGGCATCGCCGGCGGCATCGAGGGGTTCGAGCGCGCCGGTCGAGTTCTCGCCGTCGCTGAGCAGGACCGCGGCGACCAGCGGTGGTTCCACGACCGTCCCGTCGGGAGACGTCGAGGGCGCCGGGGCCGGCTGCCCGGGGGTGCCGGAACCGGGCACGGGCGAGGATGGAGCGAGGGCCGGTGCGCCGACCGCACCCGTCCCGAGGTCGGCCGCCTCGAGCGACAGAGCGATCGCATCGCCCAGCGCCGTGCCGCCGTCGGCCCGCAGGGCGTCGAGCGCGGCCAGGACCTGTGCCCGATCCGTCGTGGGCGGCATGACCAGGCGTGCCTCCGTGGAGAACGCGACCAGGGCCACGCGGAACCCCTCGGGCAGGCTGGCGATGAAGTCGGACGCCGCGGCCTTCGCGGCGGTCAGCCGGTCCGGCGAGACGTCGGTCGCGAGCATCGAGCGGGAGGTGTCCATGGTCAGCACCACCGTTGCCTCCTCGCGGGGGACGGGCACGACCATCGACGGCCGGGCGAGCGCGATGCCCAGGACGGCGATCGCGGCGAGGTAGAAGGCCGTGGGCACATGGCGCCGCCAGGAGGGCCGGCGGGGAACCAGGTTCTCGAGCAGCGCGACGTTGGTGAACCGGACCACGTAGCGGGCCCGGCGGCGCTGGAGCAGCAGGTAGGCGACCAGCGCGATCGGGACGAGCAGCAGGACGAGCAGGAGCTCGGGGGAGGCGAAGGTCATGCAGCCACGGACCCCCCGGCCCGCAGCTGCACCGCGAGCGAGCGGAGCCACTCGCCGGATGTCGAGAGGACGATGTGCCGGGCGCCGAGGCGCCGCAGCTCGGTGGCCAGCGAAGCGCGCTCGGCCGCGGCGGCCTCCGCGAACCGGTGGCGCAGGCGTCGGGACGAGGTGTCGACGCGGACCTCGCGACCCGTCTCGGCATCGACCAGCGTCAGGTCGCCCACGTCGGGGAGCTCGTCCTCGCGGGGATCGCGGATCTCGACGGCGAGGAGCCCGTGACGGGCCGCGACCGGCGCCAGCCTCGGGAGCCAGTCGCGCGGTCCGCGGAAGTCGGAGACCAGCGCCACGAGGCCACCACGGGCCCCGGTCCCGGCAAGGAACCGCAGGGCGGCAACGGGCGAGGGATCGGCCGCATCGCCCGGCCCGTCCACGTCGGAGGCCGCGGCGCCCAGCACCGCCAGGAGGCCCGCACGCCCGCCGCGTGGCGGGACCCGGCGTGTCTCGGCGGCGCCGAAGGTGAGGACGCCAAGGCGGTTGCCGCGCTGCGTGGACAGGTGACCCAGGGCCAGCGCGACCCCCTCGGCCACGTCGGCCTTGCGTCGGTCCGCGGTGCCGAAGGCCATGGACGGCGACTCGTCGAGCACGAGCCAGGTGGTGAGCGAGCGCTCAGGAACGTGGACGCGCACGTGGGGGACCATCATGCGGGCCGTCACGTTCCAATCGATCCGGCGCACGTCGTCGCCGGGCTCGTAGGGGCGGACCTGGGCCAGCTCCGTGCCGCCGCCCAGCTCGTGGGCGCGGAACTCGCCGGGCACAAGGCCCCGGATCCGCCGCCCGATCGTGATGTCGAGAGCGCGCAGCAGGGCCTCGGGCGTGGGGCCGGGGCCGGGGCGGGCCGGGGTGCGGATCGCGGTGAGGGGGGCCGGAGCGAGGGCGGACCCGGGAGCCGGTGTCGTCGCGATCACGCCGACCGCTCCTCCGCGGTGATGAGCCGCGGGGCCGGGACCGCCGGCAGGATCGTGTCGAGCATCCGGTCCGGGGTGACGCCCTCCGCGAGGGCGGTGAAGCTGGGCACGATGCGATGGCGCAGCACGTCGCGGGCCAGCTCCGCCACGTCCTGCGGGATGACGTAGCGGCGGCCGCGGATCAGCGCCAGGGCGCGCGCCGCGTGGATCAGGCTGATCGAGCCACGGGGGCTGGCTCCGAACCCGATGTACTGGGCGAGGGCCGCCTGACCGTAGCGCGCGGGCTCGCGGGTCGCGCCCACGATCGCGACCGCGTAGGCGACGATCGCCGGGTCCACGTAGACGCCCGGGGTCGCGGCCTGCAGCTGGGCGAGACCGGCGGCATCCAGCACGGGTCGGACCTCTGCGGCCGGGCGCAACGAGCGCTCGACGACCGTGGCCTCCTCGGCCGGCGTCGGGATAGCCCACCACGACCTTCATCAGGAACCGGTCCACCTGCGCCTCGGGCAGCGGGTAGGTGCCCTCGGACTCGATCGGGTTCTGGGTGGCCATCACGAGGAACGGGCTCGGGACCTTGTGGCTCTCCTGGCCGATCGTGACCTGGCGCTCCTGCATGACCTCGAGCAGCGCGGACTGGACCTTGGCCGGAGCACGGTTGATCTCGTCGGCTAGCAGGAAGTTGCAGAACACGGGGCCGAGCTCCGTGTCGAAGGTCCCGGAGTCCGGGCGGTAGATCCGCGTCCCGACGAGGTCGCCGGGGACGAGGTCCGGGGTGAACTGGATGCGCCGGAACGAGGCGTCCAGGGCGTCCGCGAGCGTCCGGATCGTCAGGGTCTTGGCCAGGCCCGGCACGCCCTCGAGCAGCAGGTGCCCGCCGGCGAGGAGCGCCACCAGGACGCGCTCCAGCATCTGGTCCTGGCCCACGATCACGCGGCGGATCTCGAACAGGACCGCCTCGGCGGTGGCGCGGGGATCGGGAAGCGGGTCGATCGTCGCGACGGGCGCGCTGGACCCACGGGTGAAGTCGGTCATGAGACCTCCTGCGCCCGTGGGCCCGGGCTGGTCGTGTCATATCGGGAGCCGCGCGGCACCCTCCGGCGGCGCGGTCGAACCGTCATGCTGCCGGGTCTTTCTGAGAGTTCCCTGAGAGCGGGCAGCTGGCGAACGGCCCCATCATGCTCCGGTCGCTCATCCGGGCCGGCGACTCCGCCACGTGTCAGATCGCCCTGCCTGGTGAGGAGCTCAGGCCCGATTCGTGCGATTCCGAGGCCCACCTCTGCTTCCCGCAGCCCTGGATGACTCCGGGTCGAGTCGCGGGCCGGGCGGCGGAGCCGGGTCGAGTCGCGGGCCCGCCGGCGGCGCTGGCGCCCAGCGCGGGCCGCCTCGTGCGGAGGGATGCGCAACGGCACCACGAGGCCGACTACAGGTGCCGCAGGCCCTCGAGCGCCTCCGGCGGGAACGTGGCGTCCGTGTTCCCGATGCGCCAGACAGCGGAACGTGGACTCGGCCGCGTCCTCCAACTGGAGCGCCCGCCGGTAGGCCATCGCGATCGTGTCGCCCAGGGTGGAGCAGCCGTGGTTGCCCATGATGATCGCGTTGCAGCCCCGGGCCGCCTCGGCGGCGGTGTCGGCCAGCTCGTCGCTCCCGTTGTGGGCGAACGGGACGCGCGCCACCTTCCCCAGGTAGTAGGCGTGGTCGAGGGTGATCAGCCGGACCTGGTGGCCACACGCGTCCAGGATGACCGCCGCCTGCGGGTGGAGGTGGATGACGCAGGTGACGTCCGGCCGGACCTCGTATGTGCGCGCATGCAGCTTCCACTCGGTCGAGGGTCGCGGGTTGCCGTCGAGGACGGTCCCGTCCAGGGCGAGGATTGAGAAGTCCCCGGGGGCCAGGCGGTCGAACCAGGTGCCGGCGGCCGTGACCGCGAACGCCTCGCCACCGGGCAGCCGTGCCGAGAGGTTGCCGGCGGAGGCCAGGACCAGGCCGCGCCGGGCGGCGTCGTGGCCAACATCGATGAGCTCGTCGATGAGCGGCGCGAGGGGATCGGCCATGCGGCGGAGCGCTCCTTCGGGGTGCGTGAGGAGGAACCCCCTGAGCGTACCGCTCAGCTGCCGCCGGGTGTGATCGCGCCGAGCGCGAGAAACCAGAAGATCAGCACGTCCTGGACGAAGTGGATGAACCAGGCCCAGGCGAGGCCCCGCGTCTCCAGCATGGACTTGGCCAGGATCCAGCCGAGGAACCACGCCAGGGCGACGCCGATGAGGCCGTACGGGATGCCGTAGAAGTGGGCGATCCCGAAGTACGCGGCGACCATCCACAGCGCCTGCCTCGGACCCATCGGACCCACGAGCACCGACAGGAGCGAGGCCTTGTAGGTCACCTCCTCGTTGAACGCGTTGAGGGCGGCCGCCAGCAGCACGACCGGGAGCAGCGGCAGGGCCCGGACCACGAGGTCGATCGACGGCTGCCCGGACAGGACGAGGAACGCCAGCGTCCCGAGGCTGATCCCGATGGTCAGGTTCCGCCCGACGGCGTTCCACCGGTCGCCCGGCCTGATGCCCAGCCAGCCGATCGGTCCGGCTGGCGCGGCCGGGTCGCCCTTGGCGAGGTAGAAGGCGTGGCGGTCCCGGTGGATCGTGAACAGCACCGCCACGACGATGAGCGTCACGATCAGGTTCAGCGCCTGCTCGGCCAGCATGTAGACGCCGAACGAGGGGTCGCCCGTCATGGTTCGGACCGCCGGCATGCGGCCCAGCTGCGTGAACACGAGCCACTGCGCCCCGACCAGCGCCAGCAGCACCACGAGGAACGGCCGCAGCGGACGCCATGCGACCACTGCCGAGGTCACGACCAGGCCCGCCACGATCACGACGCAGGCAAGGGGACCCCGCTCGGCCCAGCCCATCGTGGATCCAAGGAGCTCCCGGGCGACGATCACTGGCAGCAGGGACGCGGCGAGGAGAACCGCCCACGCGACCACGGTGAGGCCGGGGGCGGGTCGAGGGGTGCTGGACATGGCCAGCAGATCGTCGCCCGAACGGAACTCCTCGGGCGGGGGCAACCGGCCATGGTTTCGCGGGCCCAACGGCTCGCCTCGAGGACGCTGCGAGGCCGCCGGCGAGGTCGGCAGGCGCCGGCGCCCCAACTCCGCCGCTGGCCGAATCGGCCCGAAACGAGTACCGTGGGCCTGTTGCCGCCTCTTGTGGCGATGCTCCGCGTGGTCGACCCCTGCTTCTCGAACGGGCCGTGCGTCTGCTTTCGGGTTCGGGAAGTGGAAAGGATCTGCCCATGACCACGGGTACGATCAAGAAGGTCGTCGCCGATCGCGGCTTCGGCTTCATCACTGCCGAGGACGGGAAGGATTACTTCTTCCACCGCGGCGCCCTGACGGCACCGCTCGACTTCGACCGCCTGGTCGGCGGCGAGCGGGTCTCCTTCGAGATCGAGACGAGCCCCAAGGGGCCGCGTGCGATCCAGGTGACCGAGGCCTAGTCTCGCTCGGACCGGCCGGTCCTCGTGGCCGGCCGGTCCATCGATCGGAGTTACGCGATCCCCACGACGGCCTTCGTCGCGACGTACATGCCGCACCCCTGCAGCGTCGCCACGTTCACCTATGACCTCGCGACCGCCGCGTTCCCCCGTCAGATCGTGGCCATCCACCCGCCCTCCGGACCGGACGCCTATCCGGCGGAGGTCCGCCACAGGATCCGGCGCGACGCCGAGGAGGAGTACGGGTTCATCGCGGATGCGATGAACGGCTCCGGCGTGGACGTGGTCTCGCTCCAGTACCTGCCCGGGATCTTCGGCGGCGCCGACGGCTCGTACGTGCTGTCGCTGGTGGACGAGCTCCGCCTCCCGCTCGTGACCACCCTGCACGCCGTCCCGCGCCACCCGACGCCGGAGCAGCACCGGATCACCACGAGCCTGGTCCGGGCGAGCAACGCCACCGTCGTGCTGTCGGCCACGGCCGCCACCGTGCTGGCGCGTGCCTACGGCGTGGACCCGAAGCAGATCGAGGTCGTTCCGCACGGCGTGCCGCACCTGCCGCTCGTGGACCCCGACACCATCAAGCCGAGGCTCGGCCTCGAGGGCCGGCGCGTGATCCTGAGCTTCGGGCTCCTGCGCCCCGAGAAGGGCTACGAGGCGGCGATCGAGGCCATGCCCGCCATCGTCGCGGCAGACCCTGCGGCGCTCTACGTGATCCTCGGGGCCACCCACGCCGACGGCCTCGCGGACGGCGACGACGCCTATCGTGAACGGCTCGTCGCGCAGGTCGAGCGCCTGGGGCTGACCAGTCACGTCAGGTTCGAGAACCGGTTCATGGGGCGGGTGGAGCTGGCCACCTGGGTGGAGGCCGCCGATGTGTTCGTCGCCCCCTACCTCGACCTCGACCGGGTCTCGTCGGGGACCCTCTCGTTCGCCATGGGGGCCGGCAAGGCCGCAGTCGCGACATCGTTCGCCTATGCGCGCGAACGCCTCACGCGGGGTCGCGGCATCCTGGTGGCGCCCGGCTCTTCCGAGGCGCTGGGCGACGCCATCCTGCGACTGCTGGGTGACCGCAAGCTGCGCGACGCGATCGGGAAGCGCGCCTATGCCGACACGCGGGACGTGGTCTGGTCGGCCATCGGGGCGGACTACGGCCGGATCTTCACTCGGGTCGCGCGCCCGTCCGTCCGTCCCCCGGCGCCCGTCCGGAGGCTCGCGCCGATCGGTCGCTGAGCGATCGTCAGGCCGTGCCCGCCGCGTCGCCTGCCTGCAGCCAGCGCGGGTGGCGCCCGGTCAGGCGCGTCGCGGGTACCAGGAGACCCGGATCCGGCCGGCGCCCGGCATCGGTGCCGGTCCCGGCGACCCGTCCGTCCCGTCCGTCCTCCTCCGGGGCGTCGTCTTCCGTCCGGGAGGCATCCTCCGCCGGCCTCCACGCACGGAACCCGCTGACCATCGCGGGCGCCACCGTGGAGCCGATTCCATCCGATACGGCATCCAGCAGCCGCCCCAGGGCCGCGAACACCGCGAACGCGGCGACCAGGAACGCGGTCGCGAACGCAAAGCCAACGACATCCATGCCAGCCTCGCCTGCGAGTCGCCCCATCGTGTGACCGGCGGGGCGCGCGGGCAAGATGCATCCGTCGTCCATCGGCGGTCCCGTC
>CAWDHT010000023.1:0-15597 GCA_963802165.1 uncultured Chloroflexia bacterium
CAGATCGCCGCCCGTGATGGATCAGGAGCACGTCGGCGGCGTACAGTCGTCCGGCTCCAGGATCCCCAGGAACAGGTCGTGGGCCTGGTCCGCGCTCGCCTTCTCCGGGATGAGGCCGATGCGCTTCGACACGCGCTCCACGTGGCGGTCCACCGCCATCACCGGCGCGCCGAAGCAGAACGCGAGGACGATGGAGGCCGTCTTCTTGCCGATCCCGTCGATGGCGGTCAGCCAGTCACGGGCCTCCAGCACGGGCGTCTCGCCCAGGAACGTCAGCGAGTAGTCGCCGCGCTGCTCGCGGATGTGGCGCAGCGTGGCCTGGATCCGCGGCGCCTTCTGGGGCGCGAGACCGCCGGGTCGGATGATGTCGACGAGCTGCGGCAGGGGTGCGTTCTCGACAGCCGTCCAGTCCGGCGGTGGGGCGGTCGTCAGGCCCTCGCCGCCCCAGCCGATGCCGTGCTTGTGCTCCTCGGGCGCCCGGTCGCTGGGGTAGGCGGTGCGCAGGGCCTCGTACGCCTTCTCGGCGTTCACGTCCGCGGTGTTCTGGGTGAGGATCGTGAGGACGAGTTCGCTGGTGGGATCGAGGCGGGACTCCCAGGTCTGCGGCCCGTACGTGGCCGTGAGCTGCTCGAGCACGTAGCCCTGCAGCCCGGGCCGGTAGCGGCGCAAGTAGCTCGCCCAGGCCTTGACAGGGTCGGAGCGCTTGCGTGCGGGCTTGCGCGTGGGCTTGATCGGCTTCTTCGGAGAGGCTGACGGGGTGCTCACCAGATCGTCGTGACCTCATACCGGCTGATGGCCGCGTCCGCCGTCAGCAGGCTGACCCCCTCGACCCTGGCCTGGGCGACCAGCAGTCGGTCCCATGGATCACGGTGGTGCCTCGGCAGCAGACCGGCCTCGATCGCATGCTCGGAGGTCAACGCCAGCTCGATGAGCCCGAACGTGGCGACCCGGGTGCGGATCCACGTGCGTGCCTCGTCCGGCAGTTCGAGGCGGCCGGCGGCGTGCTTCATCGTGATCTCCATGGCGCTGACGGCGCTGAACAGCAGTTCCTGCGAACCGTCGCCGATGATGGCTTCTGCCGCCGGCGAGAGCCGTGGGTCTCCCAGCGCCGCCCACAGCAGCGCGTGCGTGTCGAGCAGGATCCTCACCCAGCGGCCGGCCCGAGGAGATCGTCATCGTCCTCGCCCATGAAGTCGAACTCCGGGAGGGGATCGTCGAAGTCGTCGTGGATCACGATCCTGCCGCGATCCATGCCGATCGGTCGACGCGGGTGAGTCTCAGGCTCGATCGCGATCAGCATCGCGACGGGCACCCCATCGCGTGCGATGGTGATCCGCTCGCCGAGGCGCGCGCGCTCGACCAGCCGCGAGAACTGCGTCTTCGCATCGTGGATGTTGAACGTCTCGGCCATCTTTGCGATGATGGACTAACCGGTGGACTAGGTCAAGCCGATCCCGACGTCCGTCAGACGCGCGACCCGCTCGCCGCAGCGCTCGATGGGAGCCACGCCGAGGGCGATCGCGGCCTCCAGGGTGATCGGCTCGTCATGGACGGCGACGACCGTGGCCCCGACCTGTGCCAGCGCCTCGATCCCCTCGGGCGTCACGCCACCACCCACGGCCACGCACCCGACTCCGGCCGCCCGTGCCCGCAGCGCGACGCCCATCGCCGTCTTGCCGAAGGCGGTCTGGCTGTCGATGCGGCCCTCGCCCGTGATCACGAGGTCGGCGCTGGCGAGCGCCGCGTCGAAACCGGCCTCCGCCATGACCAGGTCGATCCCCGGCTCCAGCCGCAGCGACGCGAACGAGTCCGCAAGGCACAGCAGCCCGAAGCCCAGCCCACCCGCCGCCCCGGCACCCGGGGTGTCGCGCTCACGACGGCCGGTCGCGGCCTCCAGGGCGTCGGCAAACCCGGCGAGCCGCGCATCCAGCGTCGCGACCAGCTCCCGCGTCGCCCCCTTCTGCGGTCCGTACACTGCCGCGGCCCCGTCCGGACCCAGCAGCGGGTTCGTCACGTCGCAGGCGATGCGCAGCCGCACCTCGCCCAGCCGTGGGTCCAGGCCGGTGAGATCCACCGCCGAGAGATCGTCGGCAACCTCCGCACCCAGCGCCCGGAGCAGCCCGGCCCCGCCGTCGGTCGTGGCGGACCCGCCGATCCCCAGCGCGATGTCCCGGATCCCGGTGTCCAGGACCGCGCGCAGGACCTCGCCGGTCCCGTGCGTCGTGGCCCGGACTGGGTCGCGCTCCGCCGCCCCAACCAGCGAGAGGCCGCTCGCCGTCGCCATCTCGACGAAGGCCGCTGCCCCATCCTGGCGAGCCAGCCAAGCGGCCTTGACCGGCCGGCCGAGCGGGTCCTGGACCTCGGCCTCACGCCATGCCCAGCCCCCGGCCGCCTCGATCGCCACCAGCGTCCCCTCGCCGCCGTCGGCCAGCGGAGCGAGCCGCACGGAATCGCCGGGGCGCGCCCGGAGCCACCCGGCGGCGATCGCCCGCGCCACCTCGACGCTGGTGAGGGAGCCCTTGAATGAGTCGGGCGCGATCAGCAGGCGCAGCGGGCGCCCGGGTTCGCGCATCGGGTCAGTCGCCCAGCTCGCCGCCGCCGGCGTCGCCCGTGACCAGCCGCCGCTTCTCGAGGTACTCCGGGATGCGGATCATCGGGGGCCGCTCGTGGTCCGCCAGCTCCATGACCTCCAGCGACAGCCTGCCCCGGCCCGACCGCGGGAGCTTCATCGTCGAGCCCAGCTCCGCGAACAGGCGCACCCGCCGCCGCTCCTCGAGCCGCTTCATCACGGCCTGGAGGATCACGAACGACATCCGGGACAGCCCCTCGAGCTCCTGGTTCCGGTGCACGCGGCGCTCGAGGTCCACCTGTCCGAGCCCACCAAGGCCAGCCCTCTCGGAGGCGTCGATGAGGTGCCCGATCTCGACCGCGTAGCCGGTGAAGAACGGGATCTGCTCGAGCAGCGCCCGGCGCCCGGCGTACTCCCCGGACAGCGGCTGGATGAGGCCGGACAGCTCGGGATAGAACAGGTTGATCAGCGGCCGCGCAACGAGCTCCGTGACGCGTCCCCCGCCGCCCTCCTTGAGGACGCCGCCCTCCACGATCGGGCGCTGGTAGTAGCCCTTCACGTATTGCAGCCGCGGCTCCACGAGCAGCGGCCCGAGGGTCCCGTAGACCATCCGGTGATGCCAGTTGCGGACGTCCGTGTCGGCCCAGACCACGATGTCGCCCGAGGTCTCGTACAGGGACTTCCAGAGCGCCTCCCCCTTGCCGCGGAACGAGCCGTAGCGATCCAGGACGTCGGGATGCTGGACCACGCGCGCGCCTTCGGCGGCGGCGATCGCCCGGGTCGCGTCCGTGGAGGCGGAGTCGATGACCAGGACCTCGTCCAGCAGGGGGTAGCGCTCCTGCATCTCGCGGATCGCGCGCCGCACGATCGGCCCGATCGTGTCCTCCTCGTTGAGCGTGGGCAGCACGAGGCTGACGGTGACGCCCTGCTTCTCCTTGAGCGCGGTCAGGCGCGCCAGGTCGGCGAACTCGCTGTGGTGGAAGTTCGCCTCCGCGAACCAGCGGTCCACCAGCGCCGGGACGGCGCGCGATTCCTCGGCGGCCCGGTCGGCGGCGACCAGCGTCTCTGCCTTCTGGGCCAGCTGCTCGAACGTCTGGCGGCCGATGGGCTCGCGCGTCTTGACCACGATGACGGTCGGCTTCGCGCGCTGGGCGATGGCCTCCGGAAGCGACCCGAACAGCGACCCGCCAACCTCGCCGGGAGGTGCGGAGGCGCCCATCACCACCAGGTCGGAGCGCTCGGCCTCGCGCAGGATCGCGGCGCGGACGTTGGCCGTCTCGCGCAGGAGCGGCTCGGAGCGCGCGGTGACGAACTGACGCGAGAACGACGCGAGGGCGCGCTCGGCCTGGGCGCGAACCGCCTCGGTGACGCCGTCCGGCACGAGGTGCATGACGACGACGGTTGCGTCGTGCCGGTGCGCCAGGGCGTCCGCGATCCGCAGCGCCAGCTCCGCGTGCGGACCGCCGCGGACGGGGACCAGGATCCGCCGGATATCGCGGGCGCCGCGCTGCTTGACGACGGCGATGTCGCAGGGCGACTCCCGGACGACCTCGTCGATCGTGGGGCTGATGACCGATGCGCCCGGCTCCCGGTGGCCGCCGGACTTGCCGCCCCAGCCGAAGATCATCAGGTCCGCCTCCTGCTCGGCGGCGGCCTCCACGATCCCGGCGGCGGCGTGGCGCCCGATGCGCACCAGCGGGTGGATGACGGTTCCCTCGGGAGCGTAGTCCAGGACCCGCTGGAGGAGGCGCCGGGCCTGGCGGGCCCGCGTCGCTCCCTCGGACAGCGGCATGCCCTCGGGCACCTCCACGATGCCCAGGGCGGTGAGCTCGCCCGTCCGCTCGTCCATGAGCGCCGATCCGATGCGGATCAGCTCCTCCGCGGTCAGCGGGTTGGCGACCGGGATGAGGACGCGGGACGGCAGGGGCTCGCCGCTCATCGCCCGGCCGCCCGCTCGCGCTTCGCCGTGCCGTGTGCCGCACCCGGGGCCACGCGCCGCCTCCGCGTCGTCGAGCGCGGTCCAGCGGTCCACGAGGTACGGCTTGAGCAGCTCGAACTGGCGGGCCTGGCGCTCCACCCGCTCCTCCGCGTCGGCGGTCGTCACGTTCCGGTTCTCGATCACGAAGCTGCCGACGCGCCCGAAGTAGATCGGCACCAGCGCCGCGACCATCGTCCCCGTCTCCAGGTCGCCCCGGCGGACCGCCAGGACCAGGTCGTAGATCAGGCGCGCCCACAGGTCGTCGGGGAAGTGGAACGCGGCCAGCGCCTCGGCCATCTCCAGGGTTCCGACGCGGGGGGCATCCTCGCCGCCCATGCCGAACCGGCGCGACGCGGACTCGGCGAGCCTGCCCGCCTCGTCCGCGAGAGCCATCACGGCCCGCAGGTTCGCCCCATCCAGCATCCGGCCCCAGGTGTCCGCGAGGGTCAGGGAGCCGGTGTGGAACTCGGACAGGAGGCGGACCGAGTTCACCTCGAGCGGCGGAGGGTCGATGATCCGCTCGAACCCGTAGGCCGGCACGTCGTGGGAGCCGCGGACGTTGAGCCAGGCGTCCGGATGGGCTGCCGCCAGGCGCAGGATCGTGCCCACGACCTGGCGGAACATGGGCCCGAGATCCGCGCCGGGATCCTTGGGATCGTGGACCTTGGCCCCGAGGCGCGTCTGGCAGACCGCGAACCCGCCGGTGAGCGCCGATGTCGTCATCCAGACGTCGATGCCGAACTTGCTGATGTCGTCGGTCCAGTCGTCGAGCTCGAGGTAGTGCCGGACCAGGTCTCCCGACACGCCGAAGTCGCCACCGATCGGCTGGCGGATGCGGTGGCCGTACAGCGCGCGCGTCAGCGGGTAGGTGACCGTGTTGGTGATCGTGCCGTCGTACTTGTAGCGGGCGTACAGGGGGGCGGTGAAGTCGTAGCCGCCCTTGAGGATCGGCCCGGCCAGGAGCTCGATCCATTCGGGGACGATGCTTCGCAGGTCGCTGTCCACCACCACCAGCGCCTGGACCTCGAGGGCCGCCGCGATCTCGAAGATCGTGCGCAGCGCCGCGCCCTTGCCGCCGACGCCGTCGATCTCGGGGTAGGTGAGCGTGACCCGGTCGAGCCTGTTGGTGGGCCGGACGAGGAGGATCTCCTCCACGTAGTCGGGCGGCTCGGTCTCGATGACCACGCGCTGGGTCCCGTCCGGGGAGCCGGCGTCGCTGTTGACGAGCACGGGCTTGAGATCCGGGAAGTACTGGACCAGGCCCGCATGCGCGGCGCGCACCACATAGCCGATGGTCGCCGCGTTCTTGAAGCTCGGGATGCCGACCATGATGTCGGCTCGGCCGAGGCGGGCGATCTCATCCCGGATGGCGGGCGTCAGGGTCGTCGCGGGCACGTCCTCACCCTACCACCCCGGCCCCAGCGCGGCGAGGCGGGTCCCCCGGTGTGTCGTTGCCCGCGTCGCCGCGTCGCCCACATGTCGACGACGGTCGGCATCGCAACCCATACCAGGCTGCTCGAGGCCAGAGTGTCGCCACCGTGTCGACAAGAACCGTCGTTCCCTCGCCCACCGCCGCCCCGTGTCGCCATGACGGCGACGCGGGACCCGCCTGACGGGCTGCGGGCCTCCGCATCGCGGGTGGACACCGGGATTGGTCGACCTGCAGGCGACACCCCGGGCCGGGAGGCGAGGCACGGAGGTCGACCCCCTGCCGGGCGCCGTCGATGCCCGAGGACGTCCCGGTGGCGCCCCACCCCGGCCTCAGCGCGGCGAGGCGGGTCCCTTCGTCGGGCCGTGGGGGCCCTCGGGCGGCCGGCTGACGGCGCAGTCCGGGTTCTCCTGCCCTGCCATGTAGCGGCTGTTGGCGGCGCGGTAGTGCAGCTCCCTGAAGCCCAGCGTTCCCCACGTCACCTGGGTCAGGATCGCCGACGGCTTCACCATGGGCGAGATCCGCACGAGGTATGACGCCTCCAGCGCGCCGTCCAGCAACCGCTTGCGCTCCAGCAGGGGGATGTCCCAGAGCGGCGTGCCGTCGAGGTACAGGAGGTCCGTGGCCACGAACGCGTGGCGTTCGCCGCGCTCCAGCGCGCCCAGGATGAGCGGCGCCCGAGCCGCCTCGCGCTTGTCGTGGTCCCGGGCGCGCACGAAGGGGTCGTCCTTGACGTTCCCGCGGACGGAGCGAGGGATCAGGAGCGGCGGACGCTCGACGCCCGGCATCGACGGCAGGGAGCCCTCGCCGCTCTTGAGGGCCATCGTGGTGAGGCTGCCCTCGACCAGCGCATCGACCGCGCCGAAGGCGGCCACCAGCGCGGGCGGCAGCTCCGCCGGGACCGTGATCGCCTCGCCGTCGTGGACGAAGACCGCCTGGTCCACGGAGAGCGCCACCACCACGCTGAGCCCGTCCCAATCCGGCTCCACGAGGGCGTCCTTGATGGTCTTGGGCGCGCCGCTCCCGGGCGCTGGGGTTGCCATGCGGCGGCGAGCTCGAGGAGGTCTGCGTCCACGGCCATCACCGGATCGTACCGCGCCGCGGCGGTGGGGGTTCACCGCGCTACCGGCGGAACGCCCCCTCACCGGGTCTCTATGATCCGGCCATGCAGGTCTCCGCCGATCCGGACCCCGAGCCCGAGGTCATCCCGCCCGACCCGCGCAACCAGCGCAAGGTCGCCCAGGGCGGCTGGACCATCTACGACTTCGCGAACACGATCTTCTCGTACGCCGTCGTGTCCACCGCCATCGGCCTCTGGCTCACGTCCGACGACCGGTTCGGCCCGGGTCTCGGCCAGCTGGTCCAGGGCATCACGATCGCCGTCAGCGTCGGCATCAACGCCCTCGTCTCGCCGCTGCTCGGCGCGCTGTCGGACCGGGACGGCCGGCGCATGCCGTTCCTGTTCCTGTTCACCGTGCTCACCATCGTCCCGTCCGCGATCATCGGTCCCACGCCGGCGGTCGTTGGCGCCATCCTGTTCACGATCGCCAACTTCGGCTACCAGTCCGCGCTGATCTACTACGACGCCACCCTCACCATGGTCAGCCGCCCGCAGACTCGCGGCCGCCTGTCGGGGATCGGCGTCGGGGTCGGCTACATGGGCACGATCTTCGCCGCCGTCACGCTGCTCCTGCTGGGCATCACCGAGAGCCCCGATCCCATCTTCTTCGTGGCCGGCGTGCTGTTCGCGGTGTTCGCGATCCCGATCTTCCTGGTCGTCCGCGACCAGCCGAAGGCCGGCGTCCCGCGGGTCACCGGCGCGGATGCCAGGCGGTCGATCACCCAGCTGCGCGAGACCATTGCCCACGCCCGGCTCGTGCCCGGACTGGGCCGGTTCCTGGTTGGCCGCTTCTTCTACAGCGACGCCGTCAACACCCTGATCGTCGTGATGAGCGTGGTGGCGGTGAGGGCGGTCGGGCTCACCCAGCAACAGTGGCTGATGACCTCGATCCTGCTCACGGTCGTGGCGATCGTGGCCAGCTTCGGCTGGGGGTTCCTGGTGGACCGCTTCGGGCCCAAGCGGACGCTGATCGCCGTCCTGTTCTCGTGGGTCGTGGGGCTGCTGCTGGGGACGTTCTCGCTCGGACTGTCCGGGACCACGCCCGGCATGGCCCTGTTCGTGGTGGCGGGCGCCATCCTGGGCAGCGGCCTCGGTGGGGTCCAGGTCGCGGACCGGGTGTTCATGATCCGGCTCTCACCCCCGGCGCGACTCGGGGAGTTCTTCGGCCTGTACGGGCTGGTGGGCAAGGGCTCCCAGGTCATCGGCCAGCTGCTCTACGGGCTGATCCTGTTCCTGCTCTACGACAACCTGGGCAACGGCGCCTACCAGGTCGCGATCCTGAGCCTGCTGGCCACGATGGGCGTGGGCCTGTGGCTGGTCTGGCCGGTGAGCGACCACTGGTCCGGGTCGGGCGAGGTGGACGGCGGCGAGGGCAACGGCGGCTCGAGCGCCCCGCCGCCCCGGTTGGCGCCCGATCGCGCCCCGCTCGAGGATCGGGGCTAGAACCAGGATCCGGGCCGGGTCCGTGATCCGCCGTGCCCGGCCCGCGGCGCCTCGTCCGCGGCGAGCGTGCCGCCACGGACACATGGGGTGTACCGTTTCAGGGCCTCAGCCCACGGGTGATCCCGGGCGACGACGCTTGATGCAGGGTCAGAGACACATGGATGGCAGGACCGGCGATCTCGACACGAGCCAGGTGACGGGGGGTACGGGCGCCGCCGCCGCCCCGGCGTCACCCGGCGATGGCGTACAGCAGACCGTGGCACCCGCGGTCGTGCGGGACCCCGTGGCCCCCGATAGGGGACTCGACGCGGAGCCGGCCGCTGGATCGCGTCAGGCTGGCCGACGCCCGTTGGTGTTCGCTCTCGTCCTGACAGGTGCGGTCATGGTGTTCGCGATCATCGTGGCCGTCTGGATGTACTGGCTCGCGCCCGCACTCGCGGTCTGAGACCACCTCTGACCCGAATCCGGCCCAGGGGTCGCCTCGCCGACACCACCGCCTACGGCACCACCAGGTGGACCGGGTTGCCCTTGATCGCCGCCGTCCAGGTCGTGACGTCGTTGGACGTCCCGCTCCCGCTCATCTCGTACCTGATCCTCCACCAGCCGTCCTGGTAGTCCCCGTAAGTTGGGGGTGTCGGGATCGGGATCGTGAGCGTCAGCCAGCAACCGTTGAAGTTGCCCGTCGAGCCGCCGCCGTTGTTCGTCAGGACGGACGTGTTGGATGGGGAGTTGTTCGAGTTGCTGTTGCACGCGCTGTTCGCACCGCCGGTCGTCCCCGTTTTCGCCGTGTAGGTGAAGTTCGCGTCCGTCCAACCGCCGGAGGTCGGCCTCTCGATGTAGAGCGTCGCCCTGAGGTCCCCGGTGTCGCCGGGGTCCCAGAGGTTGATTTCGAGGACTTTCCCCGCGTAGAACTCCGGGACCTGGGCCAGGTAGAACCTCGACGGTGAGACGGCGCTGCTCAGCGGGGTGAACATCTGCATGGCGCCGAGGCCGTAGACCTGCGGGAGCGCCCCCCCCGTGTTGTCCGCGAAGATCGCGAAGCTCTGCTCGCCGTTCGTGTTCACCTGGCTGACCGGGCCGGACTGCGTCGTATGGACGCGGTAGGTGGTTCCGCCGGCCAGGCCGCTGGCGAGCAGGTACCACGAGTTGTGGTAGTCACGGCCATCGCCGTACTGGACGTCGCTCCGCTGCCGGCACTCGGACACGCTCCCGCCTACTGCCGGGCCGCCCATCGTCGAGTCCGAGGCCGCGATGCTCTGGAACCTGGATCCGGACGTGGTGTACAGGCTGTCGTCGCTGACGTCGTAGGGCGTGTTGTTGGGGTCCGTGTAGACCTCGTACCAGCTGCTCACGGCACCGTTGCCACTGAACCACCGGTCTCCGGTGCCTCTGTTATTGACCGTCGCGCAGAAGACGGGGTCGAAGATGAAGATCCTGCCATTCGACGTGCCGACCGGCATCTTCACCGCGTAGTTGTAGTAGTTGATCGGGTCATAGCAGGCGTTGCCGCCGGACGGGCAGGTCGGCGCGAGCACGGACGTCGGGTTGTCGTAGCGAGGCTGGTAGGCGTCGCCGTTCACGTTCGCCGCACCATAGGTGTTCATCGTGGCCCAGAAGCCGCGCGGGTTGAGCACCTGCCCATCGCCAACGTAGCAGTCGGCCGCCCCGTTCGCGCAAGCCGTGCCGGGACCCTCGAGCTGGTACGTGGCCGTCGTCGTGACCGCACCGTAGGTCCTCGTGACCTGGTAGTGGACCCGGACCTGGAGCTGGTCCACGTACAGGAAGGTTGCTGCCGCGCACGAGCTGCCCTTGTTGGCCGTGAGCCGGACCCGGAAGTTCGTGTCTGTGAACTCGCCCCTGGTCCACGCGTGTGCGCCCCAGGGCGTGGTGTTGTTGGTGTTGCCGATCGTGTAGTCGCCCGTGGTCGCGCTCGTGGGGAGATAGGTGAGCGTGCCCCATGGTGTCGTCGTGTTGACCATGGACGACCAGGTCCCGCCTCCGTTCCACGAGAGGCTTACGCCGATCGTGGAGTTGGGGTTCGCGCCGCCGCAGGCCGCCGACACGAGCGCGTCATCGATCTGCACCTGGAGACCCACGATGGCGACCGAGGTCGTGGTGTTGCCGGACGTGCCCACCGCGGGCAGCGAGCCGGCTCCCGTCGTCAGGCCGAAGCCGCTCCACTGCTGGGACTGGCCGACGGTGCTGCTGCGAGCGTAGTAGATGGGGGCGACCGTCTCGTTGGTGGCGAGTGCCTGGACCAGGGTCCTCGAGGGGGAGGTGGGCGTGACGGACCACGCGGCCGTGCCGGGCGACGTCGTCGCGACCTTGAGGGTGGTCGAGGCAACGGGATCGGTCTCCGGCGGCGGGACGTTGGTCATCGTCGCGTTGCGGACGTCGCCGAACACGCCGTAGTAGTTCTCCGGGCTGCCCATCGGCACCGGCAGGGTGTAGAGCGCCTTCGACGACCGGCTCGCCGTGATGCTCCCGATCCCGAAGACCCGCATGAAGAAGGTGCCGACGGGCGCGGAGATCGAGACGTTCATCTGGTTGCGGTTGGTGGCGTCCTGCTGGGCGCACATGCCCGGCACGGCCGTCGGGTTCCCGTTCGAACAGCCCAACGGGAGCGAGGGGTAGCCGTTCTTGCCCGCCTGCGCCTGCGCGTCGTTCCTGGCGGTGGCGGGCCTTGACGGGAGCTGGACGGCGCCGGCCAGAGCCGCGGCATCCGCGGCGCGCTGCACGCGCAGGGTGTTGGTCCAATACCAGCTGACGTCGATGACGATGCCGACAAGGCCGACGATCACGAAGATCGACATCACGAAGACCACGAGCATCTGGCCGCGCTGGGCAATCGTCCTCGTCTGCTTGGGCGACGGCGAACGATCGACTGGGCCTTCGTTTGCGGAGGGCTTCTCGGTCCCAACGAGGTCGGTCGCCTGCATGGTCGTACTCACTAGCTGGATACGCTCGTCGGATTGAACTGCATGACGGTCACGTCGTTCATCGGGAGGTTCGACACGACCGGGGTCGACCCCCTGTACGTGTAGCTGATCGAGACGCCGATCGAAGCCGGCGGACCACTACCGACAGGCAGGTTGGAGCGGCTGCATGCAGACCAGCTTCCCGAGCCGCTCGGCTGGAAGTTGACCTGGGTGCCATCCGGCAGGGTGTACTTCGTGGCCGTGTAGGTCCAGTTGTTGCCGGTGCCGGAGTCCGAGCCGTTCGAATTCGCCAGAAAGATCCGAATCCTGACGACCTGGCTGAGGGGGACCGGCGAGCCGGCGGAGCTCAGGACGCGGTCCACCGCCTCGATGATGACTGGGTCCACGTTGGCGGCGTTCGGCGACTGGCCGGAGTTGCAGCCGAGCTTGCCGCCGCCGTTGACCAGGTCCGCGCCGATACGGGCACCCTCGCGGGTTGCGTAGCCCAGCGTCAGATGGTGATTGAAGGCGTTGCCGAACTCCAGCATGCCCAACAGCAGGAGCATGAATACCGGGACGAGCAGCGAGAACTCGACCAGGCCCTGGCCACGCTCACTTGCCCTCGGGGAGACCCTCGCTGCAGTGGGGCCGTGCCGCCGTCGCGTCACAGGATCGGCTCCATTCGCATCTCGTTGGAGCGGACGATGGTGTAGCCGCCGCCGCTCGCGGGGATGAAGTTGCGCAGGGGCGTGTGCCACGTGTAGCCGTAGGTGACCTGCACGCCTATGGCGTCGCGTGTCCGTTGGGCGTTGGTCGGGCAGCCATTGAGGAAGTCGCACCTGCCGCCGACACCGGTCTGGAGGTTCGGCAGGCCCTCGGGGTAGTTGGTCGTGATGCGGGCGAATGGCACCGCGGCCGAGCCGCCATATGAGCTGCAGTCCGTCGTGCCGGAACGAGTGTAGACGTTGCCCGACCCGGAGTAGCTGCCGTTCCAGGGGGCGCCCGACGGCTTCGCCCGGTAGATGATCACCTCGGAGATGTTGCTGTTGTCCACCGGCGGGCGCATGTCCTCCAGCACCTTCGCGAGGATGACGCAGTCTGCGCCGCCGCTCGAGCCGGCCTCGGCGGCGATCAGCGAGGCATCACGGGTGGCGTAGTTGGCGCTGAGCACCGCGTTGAACACGAACGCGAACTCGATAATGGCAAGGAGCATCACGATGAAGATCGGGAAGACGAGCGCGAACTCGACGAGCGTCTGGCCTTGTGATCGTCGTCGCCCCGCAGAGGAGCGCCGACGGAAGAGGTTCACGATCCGTTCCCCCGGATGAGGAGACACCTCGGCGACGCGGAACGGGCTTCCGCGCCTTGGGCCGCCGCAGTCTACGCCCGCGAACCTGACATTCCACCTTACAGGAAGTCCGGGGCAGTACTACACGTGGCGCACCGGCCGGGGAACAGCACTGGCCTCCCGGTTCAATCCCCGTAGCCCGCCGGGTTGGCCCGCCGCCACGCCCAGGCGGATCCGATCATCTCGGGCAGGGTCGACCGGCTCGGGATCCAGCCCAGGATCTCGCGGGCGCGCTCGTTGGAGGCGACCAGGACCGGCGGATCGCCGGCGCGGCGGGGACCCACGACGTGCGGGATTGGGGCGCCCACCACGTCGGCCGCCGCCGCCAACACCTCGCGGACCGAGAAACCCGCCGAGGTCCCCAGGTTGCAGACCAGCGGCTCCGTGGCCCCGTCGCTCGCACCCGTCCGCGGATCGTCCGGCGCCGTCGCCTCAAGCGCCGCCAGGTGCGCCGCCGCGAGGTCCCCGACGTGGATGTAGTCGCGGATCGGGGTGCCGTCCGGCGTCGGGTAGTCCTCACCGAAGAGCGTGAGGGCAGGGCCGCCCTCAGCCGCCAGCAGGGCGTTGGGGATCAGGTGCGTCTCGGGGCGGTGGACCTCACCCAGGCGCTCCGTGGCACCCGCCACGTTGAAGTAGCGCAGGATCACGCTCCGGACCCCGTAGGCCGCGCCGTACCAGTGAAGCGCCCCCTCGAAGGTTCGCTTGGTCTCGCCGTACGTGTTGATGGGGGCGAGCGGCGCGTCCTCGAGGATGGGCGTGGAGGCCGGGACGCCATAGACGGCGGCCGTGGAGCTGAACACCACGCGCCTCACCCCGGCGCCGCGCGCCGCCTCCAGTAGGCCGATCCCGCCCGCCACGTTGTCGCGGTAGTACTTCGCCGGGTCCCGGACGCTCTCGCCCACGAGCGAGCGGGCGGCGCAGTGGAGGATCGCGTCGACGCCCTCATCTTCGAGGATGTCCTGCACCGCCTCCGTGTTGCCGTAGGTTCCGCGGACGAGGTAGGCCCCCCGCGGGACGACGGCAACGTGGCCCGTGGTGAGGTCATCGAGCACCACCACGTCGTGGCCCGCCGCGAGGATCGCATCCACGGACACGCCACCGACGTACCCGGCGCCCCCAGTGACCAGGACCTTCATGGGCGGTTCCTCCTGAGCAGGCGGTCGATGGCGCTCCGCTCGGGGCGCGGGGCGGGGTCGGGGGTCACGACCGGACCGGGGGTCGCGGGTGCGGGCGGGACCTCGGTGATGACGATCGGCGCAACAGGGACCGACGCGTCGGGCGCCTCGGTCGCCGCGACCACCTCGGCCGCCGCGGCATCAGGCAGCGACTCGCCGCGGTACGCCCAGACCTCCTCGAGCCGGGCCGCCAGCCGCTGGGCCGCGACGTTCTCGGGGTCGATCACCAGGGCACGCCTGGCCTGCCGCCAGGCCTCGGGTTCGTTGCCCCGCTCGAGCGCGACCCGCGCCAGGCCAACGACCGCGATCGAGTTGCGCGGATCGGCGTCGGCCGCCTGCCGGTACAGGCGCTCCGCCTGGTCCACGAGCCCAACGGCGAGGGCCCGCTCCGCCTGGAGCAGGATCTCGATCATCGGTCGCGGGGTGCCTCGTCCACGTCCGCAAGCATGCCTTGTGCGAGCAGCAGGAGCGTGGCGCGCTCGTTCAGCGCCGGGTCGTCCACGACGCGATCGACCAGCGCGTCGAGCATCCTGCCGAGGCGCGGCCCGGGCTCGAGGTCGAGCTCGCGCATCAGGTCGTCGCCGTCGATGACGAGGGCGTAGCGGTCCAGCGCCGCCTCGGCGGCCAGCTCCGCGTTGAGCCTCGCCCGGAACTCGATCTGGGCCGCGTCGTCGGGCGACATCCCAGACCCGATGTCGTCCGCGCGCCGCAGGGCGAACAGGCTGTCGAGGTGCCGGGCGCCGACGCGCTTGAGGAAGCGGCGCACGGCCGCATCGGACAGGGACGGATCCGCCCAGAACATGTGGTACCGGACGAGGTGCGCGACGTCGTCGGTTGCGGCCCGCGGGAACCGGAGCCTGCGCAGCCAGGCCTCCGCGAGGCGGGCTCCCACGACGTCGTGACGGTGGAAGTGCCCGTTCGACAGCGTCGCCGGCTTGCCGATGTCGTGGACCAGGGCGGCCAGCCGCACGACCGGACGGTTGATCGGGGCGGCGTCCACGGTCCGCAGCGTGTGCTCCCACAGGTCCTCGCCGGGCACCTTGTTCTGCGGGATTCCGGCCTGGGCCGCGAGGTCCGGCGCGATCACGGCGAGCAGCCCCGTCTCCTCGGCCAGCCGCAAGCCGATGGACGGCCGCGGCGCGGCGAGCAGCTTCTCGAGCTCGGCCCCGATCCGCTCGCCCGACAGGTGGGCGACCAGCCCGGCGTTGGCGCGGATGGCCCCCAGGGTCTCGGGTTCGATGTCGAACTCCAGGGCGGCAGCCAGCCGCACCGCCCGGATCATGCGCAGTGCGTCCTCGCGGAAACGCGCCTCCGGGTCGCCGACGGCGCGCAGGATACGGCGGCCAAGGTCCCCGATGCCGTCGAACGGGTCCACCAGGCGGTTCGCGCCGTCGTCGGCCGCCTCACGCCCCCACGCGATGGCGTTGACCGTGAAGTCGCGCCGCGCGAGGTCGGCAACCACGTCCGCGCCGAACTCCACCCGGTGCGGCCGGCGGAAGTCGGCGTAGTCGTGCTCCGTTCGGAAGGTGGTCGCCTCGAAGACGTCGTCTTCGCGGCGGATGGCAACGGTCCCGAACCGGTTCTCGTAGACGGCGCCGTGGAACAGCTTGACGAGCT
>CAWDHT010000024.1:0-89725 GCA_963802165.1 uncultured Chloroflexia bacterium
CGGTCGAGGGCCGTCCGGATGAACGGGTCCATCTGCCCCGTGGGGTAGATGTCGCTCATCCAGTAGTAGCGGTCCGGGTGGATGCCGAGGCCCGCGAAGACGTCGATGAACGTCTGGGCGTGGTGGCGGGCGTAGGACGCGTGGCAGTCGCCGGCCTGGTCCGGGATGTGGGCCAGCGGCGCGCCCATGTAGCGGTCCACGGCATCGGGCGTCAGGAGCGCCTGGGCGTCCATCGAGTCCATGTCGTCCACGCCGTAGAGGAGCGTGGTCGCGAGGCCCCGGGCGCGCAGCGCGCGCGTGATCACGTCGAGGATGACGGGTCCGCGGAGGCTGCCGACGTGGACGGTGCCGGACGGCGTCTTGGAGTCGTTGACGACCTGCGCGCCCTCGACGCTCGCGGCCAGCTCGTCCGCCCAGTCCACAGTGCTGCCCCTTTCGCGGTTTGCCGGCCCACCGAGGTCGGAGGCGATGCTCCCGCGAGCCGTCCGACCGAGGCTTCGACCATGCGGCCCGGGGCCGGGATGCGTCTAGCGGATCTCGAGGATCGTGTAGGCGAAGTCGCCGGCGGGGACCTTGACGACGACCTTGTCGCCCTTCTTCCGGCCGAGCAGGGCGCGGCCGACGGGCAATTCGTTGGAGATCCGGCCGTCGGCCGGCCGCGCCTCCGCGGAGCCGACGATCGAGAACGTCTCGGTGCCGTCCTCGCCCTTGACCTTCACGGTCGAGCCGATCTGGACGTGATCCGTGGACGTGTGCTCGTCGATCAGGCTGGCGTTCTTGATCATCGTCTCGAGGGTCTGGATCCGTCCCTCGACGAACGCCTGCTCGTTCTTGGCGTCCTCGTACTCGGCGTTCTCGGACAGATCGCCGTGCTCCTTGGCATCGTGGATGCGCTGCGCGATCTCGGGCCGCCGGACGTTCGTCATCTCCGCGAGCTCGGCGCGCAGCTTGTCCAGGCCGTCCTTGCTGATGTACGTGGTCTTGGTGTTCACGCGGGCGAGACCCCCGAGGGTGCGGGACCGGCACCTGCTGGTGCCGCCGCTGGGTCGGTTTGAACAAAAGGACCCCGGGGCGCTGTCGGTGCGCCGCCGAGGTTCACAGATCGGCCCGAATGGTATCTGCGAAGACGCGGATCGTCAAAGCGGGGCTGGTCCGGGCCCGGTATGCACCCGTGACTCCGCCCAGGGTCATCTGCGGGGCTGACGTGCAGAGCTCGTGCCCGGATTCGACGGGATCATCGGCGAGCCACGCTCATCGACCGTCTTGGCGACTCCGGGGTGAGTCGCAGCGAGTGGCGCAGCCTGGGCAGTCCGAGGTGGGTCGGTTGCTGACCGCACGCGGAACCGCGCAGGTGCGACAGGGCGCCCGGACACCAGGGTTGTCACCCAGTCGGGCGCGTAGGCGGCCCACTTGTCCCGCCTCGGCTGACGGCGCGGGCCCTCCAGCCAGCCGGTCCTCGGGTCACGGTCCCCGATGTCGGGGCGACGCAGAGATACATGTGCAAGTCATGGGAGGTGCCCGAGCTCTCGGTCACCGTCTCTTCCATGAGGATCTGCCACACCGCCCCGCACACCTTGTCGCTGGAGATGCCGGGGTTCGTGCTGCGCACGTTCCAGAGCATGATCCCCGACCCGTGCGCCCCCGCGGAGTTCGTCGCGGGCGCTCTGCCCGGCTCGCGCCGCGTCGATCTTCGGGGAGCACGCCAAGGCCAGGCATGCCACCACCAGGGGCAGGCCAACCGTGCGCGTCCCGAACCTCCCCGTGCCCTGCCGGCGTCAGAACCGGATCAGCCGTGCCGCGTTGGCGTGGTAGACGCGACGGAGCACATCGTCGGGGAGATGCACGCCGTGGATCCGCCAGCGGCCCTGGGTGGGCGGCTCGTCGTCGTCGACGTCGTAGGCGAAGGACTCGTCGGCCGTCTCGAGGAACCGGTGGTAGACGGCCCACCAGGCAGGGTCGGGCGCCATGTCGGTGCCGAACAGCACGCGGTCCGCCCAGCGCTCGATGAAGGCGCGGGCGGTGTACGGCTGGCGTCCCAGCTCCGCGATCCGCGCCGCAAGGTCCACGTGGAAGTTTGGTGCCCGCTCGAGGATCCTGGCGACGCGGGAGAGGTCCTCGGCGGCGCAGCCCACATGGGCGCCGATGAAGGTCGTCCCGGGATGGCGGACCACGACGGCCTCGAGCCCGTCGATGAGCTCGTCGAACGGGGGGAACCCGTCGAGGTCGGGGCGGCCCGGCGGACGCGTTGGCCAGAAGTGCCAGTCCGGGTGCCCGTGGAGCTCCTCCCAGCGCTCGTTGCGCTCGTCGAGCGGCTCGAAGAAGGCGATCGGGTCCGCGATGTGGATCGTGACCGGCACACCCAGCTCCGCAGCCGCGGCCCACAGCGGGTCCAGGCGTTCGTCGTCCACGGGGACCAGCCGGCCCCGAGGGTCCCGCGCGCGGAGGCCCAGCAGCTTCCAGACCTTGAGGCCGCGGGCGCCGGCGGCCACACCCCAGCGCAGCCGGGCCGCCTCCGTCTCGCCGAAGCGGGGGTCGCTCGCCCAGCGCTCGTAGTCCAGGCCCGCGAACACCGCCACCCGTCCGGGCAGCGGCTCCTGCCAGCGCTCGATCGCTCGCCGGAGGCCGTCACCCCAGCCGCCGTCGAGATCCACCAGCCGCTCGACCCCCGCCGCGTCCATCACGTCGGCCAGCTCCGCGGCGCTCCGCTCGGACCAGTCGCCGCCGAACGGCACCCCGAGGTGGTTGTGGGCATCGATGACCGGGAATCGCGGCCGGGTCACGGCGTGAGCCGGCACGCGCAGGGCCTGGCGGGGCCGATAGTCCTCGAGCGCCAGCCGTTCCCCCACCGGCCTCAGCCCTTGAGCCCGGTCAGGGCGATGCCACGCACGAAGTACTTCTGGGCGATCACGAACAGCGTGATCATCGGCACCAGGCTCACCATCGCGCCCGCCATCATCTCCGGCCACTTGCCCACGTACTGGCCCTGGAAGAACGCGAGCCCGACCGTCGTCGTGTACTGGTCGAGGTCGCGGAGGTAGATCAGCGGGATGAGCAGGTCGTTCCACGACCACATGAAGATGAAGATCGCCAGGGTGGCCAGCGCCGGGCGGGCCAGGGGCAGGTAGATGTGGCGGTAGATCTGCCACGGGTTGGCGCCGTCGACGCGAGCCGCATCGGCCAGCTCGGTGGGGATGGCCAGGAAGAACTGGCGCAGCAGGAAGATCCCGAAGGCGCCTCCGAGGAACGCGCCCAGCCAAAGCGGCTCCTGGGTGCCGATGAAGTTGCCGGACTCGCTGAACGGGTTGGGCAGCGTCCTCCACAGGATGAAGTTCGGCACCAGCACGACCTGGAACGGGATGATGAGCGTCGCCATGAGGATGCCGAACAGGAAGTTCCGGCCCCGGAACGGGATCACGGCGAAGGCGAACGCGGCCAGGGAGCACGCGAACACCTCCCCGATCGTGCTGAGGCCGGCGATCTTGAGCGAGTTGAGGAAGAAGGTCCCGAACGTCACGTCGCCGAAGGCGTTCCACATCCGCACGTAGTTGTCCCAGTGCGCCCCGCTCGGGAGCGACAGCGGTGGGGCGCCGAAGACCTCGGCGCGGGTCTTGAGCGACGTGAGGAACATCCAGAAGAACGGGATCATCATCAGCAGGCCGCCGACGATGAGCGTCGCGTAGGCAGCAACGCGGCCGGCGATGACGCGCGGCCTGCTCCGCCGGTGGCGCCGGGGGGTCGCCGTGGCCGGATGGATGGCGCTCATCGTCCGTGCCTCACTGGTAGTGGACCCAGCGCCGCTGCGAGCGGAAGTACACGAACATCAGGGCCGCGACGATCAGGAACAGGACCCACGACGCCGCGCTCGCATAGCCCATCTTGAAGTTGCGGAACCCGTTCTCGTAGATGAAGTAGACCATCGTGATCGTGGCGTCGGTCGGCTTCCCGGGGCGCGACAGCACGAAGACCTGGTCGAACACCTGGAACGCGCCGATCAGGCTGAGGATCCCGGTGAAGAACAGGCTCGGGGTGAGCAGCGGCAGCGTGACGTGTCGGAAGCGACCGCTCCGACCTGCGCCGTCGACGCTGGCGGCGTCGTAGTAGTCGCTTGGGATCGCCTGGAGGCCGGCCAGGAAGATGATCGTGTTGGCGGGCAGCCCTTGCCAGACGGACATCGCGATGATCGAGGGCATCGCCCAGAAGGGGTCGGTGACCCACTTCTGGGCCGGGATCCCGAAGGCGCCCAGGAGCTGGTTGAGCAGGCCGCTGGTCGGGCTGTAGATCCAGGCCCAGACGAGGCCGACCGCGATCGCCGACGTGACCAGCGGCAGGAAGTACATCGTCCGGATCCAGGAGATCCCCCGCATCGCCTGGTTCAGCGCAAGGGCGAGGCCCAGCGACAGCATGAGCCCGAGCGGCACGGAGACCACCGTATAGAAGGTCGTGTTGCGCAGCGCGCTGAAGAACCGCGGGTCGTCGGCCAGGCGGACGTAGTTGTCCAGCCCGACGAGCTGCGGGGCGCGGAGCAGGTCCCAGCTCGTGAGGCTGATCCCGAACGTGGCGAGGATGGGGCCGGCGGAGAGGAACACCAGCCCCAGGACCATCGGCGCGATGAACAGATAGGCCCAGCGCTCATCGTGCCCGCGAGGCCCGCGGGATGCCGGGGCACCGCCGCGGTCTCGCGTGAACCGCATGCCGATCCAGCCCGACCCGTACGAGGGACGATCCGGAGGAACGCTCATCGCATGGCGTCCGGCACGGCAGTTGGCCCGGCGTCCGAGCTACTGCTGCCCGGCTGCGAGGATGCCGTTGAGCTCCTCGTTCACGGACGCGATCGCGTCGGCTGCCGTCTTGTTGGGAGCGTTGAACACGTTCGCGTCGAGCTCCGTCTGGAGGATGGTGTTGAACTCGTTGTAGCCCACGAAGGCGGGCTTCAGACGGGCGAACGCGAGCGAGTCCGCAAACACCTGCGCGCCGTCGAAGGACGCCGGGTAGGTCGTCGCGAGGATCTCCTTGTTCACCGGCACCGAGGCCCGCAGGGCCATGATCTTCTCCTGGGCCTCGGGGCTGGCGAGGTACTTGGCGAGCAGCCACGATGCCTCGGGGGCCTTCGTACCGGCGTATACGACCGCGCCGGTCGGGTTGACCGAGGTCGCCTTGCCGGCCGGTCCGGCCGGGAGCGGCGCAATGCCCAGGTTGATGCCGGCCGCCTCGTGCGTCGGGACCAGCCAGGAGCCGTTGATCTCCATGGCCGCGACCTTCTGCTCGAAGGCATCGCCGGTCTCGGCGAAGATCGCCGGCTCGGGGACCACCTTGTGCTTCCAGATCAGGTCCTGCAGGAACTGGATGCCGGCCGCGGACTCGGGCTTGTCGAGCGCCGACCTGGTCCCGTCCTCGGTCAGGATGTCGCCGCCGGCCTGCCAGACGAACGACGACCAGGCGTTCTCCATGTCGGTCGTCTCCGTGTAGATGCCCCACTGGTCGATCGTGCCGTCGCCGTTGGTGTCCTTGGTCAGCTGCTTGCCGACCTCGACCAGCTTGTCCCAGGTCCACGTGTCGTCCGGGTAGGGGATGCCGGCCGCGTCGAACATGTCCTTGTTGTAGTAGAGCGCGACGACGTTGAGGTCGCGCGGGAGGCCGAACACGACGCCGTCGCGGGTGGTGAAGTCCTTGACCGCGTTGTCGTCCAGCTGGCCCAGATCGTAGTTCTCGGCCTTGATGAACGGGGTCAGATCCAGGAGGACATCCCGGCTCTGATAGTCGGGACCCAGCGGGCCGTCCATGGCGAACACGTCCGGCGCGGCCCCACCTGCCAGGCCGGTCTGGAGCTTGTCCCAGTAGGCGTCCCAGTCGGCGACCGTCACGTCCACGGTGATGTTGGGGTTCGCGGCCGTGAACCCCTCGACGATCGCCTTCTGGCTGTTGATCTCGGCCGGATCGCCCCAGATCGCGTACTCGATCTTGACGGGGGGACCCGAGTAGCCGGTGGACGGGCTCTCGCCCGGGGCCTCGGACGCACCCGCGGACGCGGCGGGCGCGGTCGTCGGGCCCGCTGTCGATGTGGTGGTGCCGCCGCACGCCCCTGCGACGAGTGCCGCGACGGCGGCCGTCACGGCCAGGCCGCGCAGCCGCGTTCCCTTGCTCGCGAACATCGGTGTCCTCCTCCTTCGGCTCATGCGAGCCAGTCCGGCGCCGACCCGCCGAGCCACTCGGGGAGCCACTCCCCCTCGGCCTCGATCAGGTCGTCGGTCAGCTTCCAGGCGTCGTCGAGCGACAGGCGGGCCTGGACGATGGGGTCGGTCATGACGGCGTGGTAGACGAGGTCCCGGTCCTCGTCGAGCGCCGCACGGACGGTCAGTTCCTGGCAGTCCACGGCCGGGCGCGTGTAGGCGGCGCAGTGGGGCGGCAGCGCACCGACCGGCGTCGGCTGGACACCCAGCGCGTCGACCAGCGCCGGGACCTCCACGCAGGCGTCGGCGGCGAGGTTCGCAATGAGGGTTGCTCCGGCAGCGGGCCCCGCCGGGCCGAAGTTCATCACGTTGGCCACGATCCTCGCCGGCTCACCGGTGGCGATGGCGTTGATGATCACGGCGGCGTACTCGCCGCTGCGCTCGATCTCGAACGGCTCCCCGGCGTCCAGGCGGCGCTTCGTCTCCGCATACTCGTCGAGGTTGTTGGCCACACGCGAGAGATACTCGCCCAGCGGGACGTGGAACGCCTCGACCTGGCCCTTGGGGATGAACCACGGGTTGTACTCGGCGTGGTGCTCGGAGGATTCGGTCGGGTAGAACCCGAACCTCGCGAACAGGTCCGCGCGCACGAGGTCGTCGTCCGGGACCCTGCCGGCCGCCACGAACGCCGCGAGGTCCGGGTAGAGGTCACGGCCGTGATGCTCCAGGCGCAGGATCCAGGCCAGGTGGTTGACGCCGGCCGACAGGGCACTCACCTCGGCGGCCGGCACGCCCAGGTACCCGGCGAGCGTGTCCACGGTCCAGTACACCGAGTGGCACAGGCCAACCACGGGCGTGCCGACGGCCTCGTCCACCGCCCGGACCAGCATCCCCATCGGGTTCGTGTAGTTGAGCAGCATGGCGTCGGGGCACGCCTCGGCCATGTCGGCCGCGATGCCGAGCACGACCGGGATCGTGCGCAGACCCCGGAGCACGCCACCCACGTTGATCGTGTCGTTGATGGTGTACCGCAGGCCGTACCGGGCGGGAATGTCGAAGTCGATCTGGGTCGCGCGGGCGCCACCCACCTGGATCGTGTTGATCACGTAGTCGGCGTCGGCAAGGGCGGTCGGGCGGTCGAGCTCCGCGCGGATGGAGGGCTCGGCGCCGAGGGTCGCGGCGGTCCAGGTCGCCATCCGCTCCGCGGTCCGCAGCCGGTCCGGGTCGATGTCGTGGAGCACCAGCTCCGCGTCGCGCAGCGCCGGGAACGACAGGATGTCGCCCAGCAGGTTGCGGGTGAACTCGACGCTGCCTGCGCCGACGAGCACGATCCGGGTCATGATGACGGTCTCCTCGCCGCCCACCAGGATGTGGGTCAGGCCTTGGCTGTGATATCGCTCGATCCAGCCCGGATGGTCCGGGTTGGCCCCGCGCAGGCGGGCGAGGGCGAATGCGAGCAGTGCGACCGGCGGCACGGCGCTGAGCGGCGCGTGCTCCTCGGCGGTCCCCTCGGGAAGGGGCAGGAGGTCGGACGACGCGACCAGCCGATCCGGGCCCACCTCGATCGTCCGAGCGCCCCAGTCCACGGCGTGGGCCAGCAGGTCCGCGAGCGCCGCGCGCGCTGGCCCGTCCGGGGCGAGGGCGATCACCACGGCCTCCGGCCCCAGCATCGTCGCCGCGCCGGAGGTCATCTCCCACGCTTCGGCGCCCTCGGCGTGGACGAGGGCCATCTCCTTGAGCTTGAGCGCGGCCTCCAGGGCCGCCGGGTAGCCCAGGCCACCGCCGGTCACGAAGATGTGGCGCGCATCGCGCAGGGACGCGGCGAGGGGCTTCACCAGGGGCTCCGCGGCGGCGATCGCGGCCTCCGCGTGGTCGGCGGCTGCCAGGATCCCGGCCACCACCGGATCCGCGCGCTCCGGGCCGAGCAGCTCGAGCAGGAGGAGCTCCGTGGCGACGAGGGTCGCGGAGAACGTCTTGGTCATGACGGGCACGACCGACGGACCGCCAGCCGAGAGGATGACGTCCGAGGCGAGCCGCGTGAGCGTGGACCCGGGGACATGAACGATGCCGGCCATCGGCACGCGGCCGCGCACCTCCTCCGCGACCGCGATCACGTCGACGAACTCGCCTGACGACGAGATGCCCACGATCGCATCGCCCGCGCCGAGCCGCGACGGGTAGCGGTACAGCTCCGCGGCGGTGAGGGGCACGACGAGCGGGTCGTCCGGGGAGGCGTGACGCCGGTACAGCGCCGCCGAGGCCAGGCTCGAGTGGAAGCTCGTGCCGTTCCCGATGACGTGGACGCGCCGGATCACCGGCCCGCTCGCCAGTCCTCCGCGACGAGGCGCGCCTGCGCACGGGCGGTCTCCACCGTGGCCCGGATCGCTCCCGGTCCCTCGCGGATCTCGCGCGGGACCATGCCCTCCAGCATCACACCGCCTCCCGCGTGGGGGCGATCACCACCCGCACGCCGGCCGCCCTGACGGCCTCGAGCGTCTCGCGCGGCAGCGTCTCGTCGGTCACCAGCACGTCGACCTCCTCGAGCCCGAACACGTAGCCGGGCTCGACCCGCTCGAACTTGGAGGCATCAGCGATCACGATCACCGAGCGGGCCATCCTCCGCAGCGCCCGGTCGGTGAGGATCTCGGGCACGGAGTCGTTCATCAGGCCCTGCTCCACCCCGATGGCCCCGATGCCCATGACCAGGGCGTCTGCCCGCAGCTCGCCGGTCGCCAGCTCGGCCAGGTGGCCGAGCATCGAGTGCATGCCGGGCCGGACCACGCCGCCCAGGACGATCAGCTCGATCCCGTCGCGGTCGAGCAGCAGGTTGGCGACGTCGAGGGCGTTGGTGATGACGGTCAGGCGCCGGTCCCCGATCTCGCGTGCGAATGCCAGGGCCGTCGTGCCGCTGCCGATGACGATGGTGGATCCGTCCTCCACCAGGGCTGCCGCGGAGCGGGCGATGGCGCGCTTCGTCCCGTCGAGGGGATCGTCGCGGCCGCGCTGGGCGAGACCCTCCGACAGGGCGGCGCCGCCATACGTGCGGACGACCCGCCCCTCGCGCGCCAGGCGGTCCAGGTCCCGACGGATGGTGGATGGGGTGACGCCCAGTGCGGCGGCCAGCTGGGGAACGCCGGCACGGCCGTCCTCCCGCAGCTGCTCGACCAGGCGCGCACGGCGCTCAGCGTCCCGCATGCGCGGATCCTGCGCGCTGAGCGCGCGCTTTGTCAAGCATTCTGGTTGTTGTGCGCGCGAACGACCGACTGTCTGCGCATTTCGTGCAGCAATGGGGCAGCAGCCTGGTTGCAGGCTGGCTCCGACTCGGGTACGGGTCACCTGAGACGGTGGCACGAGGAGCTGACGCGCGGTTCGTGCGACATCTGGCGTCAGCTCCGCACCAGGCGGCCGCGTCCGACTCGGGGCCGGGTCACGGGCCGCATCCGACTCGGGGCCGGGTCACGGGCCGCTCCGAGTCGCGGCCGGCTACTCCGGGATCTCGGCCAGGTGCTCCAGGCGGCGACGCACGCGCCCCATCGACCCACGGTCCGCGAACGCCACGAAGACCGTGTCGTCGCCGGCGATGGAGCCCGCGACCTCCGGCCAGCGCGCGCGGTCCATGGCCGCGGCGAGGGGGTGGGCGGATCCCGGGAGCGTGCGCAGGACCAGCATCGTGCCGGCCTCGCGGATCTCCACGGGCATCTCGCGCAGCAGGCGGCGGATCCGCTCCTCGCCGCTGGCGTCGGCCTCGCGGAGGCGCGGCGGGAGCGCGTAGGCGTGGGTCCCGTTGCGGCCGGACTTGACCAGTCCCAGCTCCGCCACGTCCCTGGAGATCGTGGCCTGGGTCGTGCGGAAGCCGCGCTCGCGCAGTGCGGCAGCCAGCTCCTGCTGGGTCCGGATCGGGCGCTGCTCCACCAGGTCGCGGATCGCCCGCTGGCGAAGCTGCTTCATGACCTCCACGAGGATGCCTCCGGGACGCTACCGGGCCAGGAAGGCCACCACGACGATGGCGGCCAGCACCAGGCGGTACACGACGAAGATGGTGAACGAGTTCGTGCGCAGGTAGCGCAGGAGCACGGAGATCGCGAGGATCCCCGCCCCGAAGGACGCCAGGACGCCCACGACCAGGGTGACCGGCTCCGCGCCCCCGACCTCTCCGCGCAGGATCTTGAGGGTCTCCCAGGCGACGGCCATCGCCGTGATCGGCGTCGCCATCAGGAAGCTGTAGCGGGCGGCGTCCGCCCGGTCGAGGCCGGCGAACAGGCCCGCGGACATCGAGATGCCGGACCGGCTGATGCCCGGGACCAGCGCGAGGGCCTGGGCAAGCCCGATGCCCACTGCGCCGCGTGACGTGAGGCGGTCGATGGTGTGCGTGCGCGGACCCCACCGGTCGGCCGTCCACATGATCCCGGCCCCGATCACGAGCGTCACGGCCACGAGACCGGCCTGGCGGAACGACCCCTCGGCGAGGTCGTTGAGCAGGAGGGCGATCGGCACCGCCGGGATGGTCGACAGGAACAGCAGCCACGCGAGGCGGCGGTCACGGTCGTCCCGGAACGACCGGTCCCGGAGCCCCGCGAAGAAGGCGGGCACGAGCCTCGCCCAGTCCTCGCGGAAGTAGACGAGCAGCGCCGCCAGCGTGCCCGCATGGAGCACGACCGAGAACGCGAGCGACTCGATGAACGCGTCGTCCCAGCCCAGCAGGTACGGGAGCAGGATGGCGTGGCCGGACGAGGAGATCGGCAGGAACTCCGTGAGCCCCTGGACGATCCCCATGACCAGCGCCTGGAGGATCTGCTCCATCAATCGCTCCGGGCGGCCGAGGGCTCAGCCCGACCGCCCAGATCCCGCATCACCTAGCGGATGAACAGCGGGGCGAGGACGAGCGTGATCGTGGCGATGAGCTTCACGAGGACGTGGAGCGACGGACCGGCGGTGTCCTTGAAGGGGTCGCCCACCGTGTCGCCGACGACCGCGGCCGCATGGGCGTCACTGCCCTTGCCCAGCACGTTGCCGTTCTCGTCCTTGAGGTTGCCCGATTCGATGTACTTCTTGGCGTTGTCCCACGCGCCGCCGCCGTTGTTGAGGACGGTGGCCAGGAGGACGCCCGCGATGGTGCCGACCATCAGGAAGCCCGCGACGGCCTGGTAGCCGAGCAGGAGCCCGACGAGGATCGGCGTGATCACGGCCACCATGCCCGGGGCCACCATCTCGCGCAGCGCGGCCCGCGTGGTGATGTCCACCACGCGTGCGTAGTCCGGGCGCTGGGTGTAGTCCATGATCCCGGGCATCTCGCGGAACTGGCGGCGGACCTCGACGATGATCGACTGCGCCGTCGTGCCGACCGCGCGGATCGCGAGGCTGCTGAAGAAGTAGACGAGCATCGCGCCGATGAACGCGGCGACGAACACGTTGACGTCGGCCATGTTGACCGAGGTGAGCAGCTCCACGCCAGGCACGCCCGCCGCGATCTGGTTGCCCAGGATCAGGTTGACCTTGTCGATGTAGGCCGAGAACAGGAGGAAGGCCGCCAGCGATGCCGAGGCGATCGCGTAGCCCTTGGTCAGGGCCTTGGTGGTGTTGCCCACGGCATCGAGCTTGTCCGTGATCTCGCGGGCGCCCGCCTCGGCCCGGGAGAACTCGGCGATGCCGCCGGCGTTGTCCGTGATGGGGCCGAAGGTGTCCATGGCGAGGATGTAGGCCGTCGTCATGAGCATGCCCATGGTCGCGACCGCGGTGCCGAAGATGCCGCCGACGTTCACGCCGTTGCTGTTGTACAGCTCGGCCTGCGAACCCAGCCAGTGGCTGGCGATCAGCGCGACACCGATGGTGAGCGCGGTCACGGCCGTGGTCTCGTAGCCGACGGCGGTGCCGCTGATGATGTTGGTCGCCGGGCCGGTCCGGGACGCCTCGGCGATCTCGCGGACCGGGCGGAACCCGCCGGCCGTGTAGAACTGCGTGATGTACACGAACGCGATGCTGGTCGCGAGGCCGACGATGCCGGCGAAGAAGAACCAGACCCAGACCGGCAGGCCGTTGGCCGTGGCGCCGTCCGTCGTCTGCATCATCTGGCTGGTCACGAACGCGAGCCCCACCACGGACAGCAGGGTCGTGACCCAGTACCCGCGGTTGAGGATGTTCATCGGGTTCTCCGTCTCCTTGCCGCGGATGAAGAACATCGCGACCATGGTGGCGAAGAGCCCGAAGGCGCGGACGACGAGGGGGAAGAAGATCCAGGCCGAGGGGTTCGGCCAGCCCAGGTCGGTCGCGATCTTGAACACCGCGACGCCCAGGATCATGGCGCCGATGTTCTCGGCGGCGGTGGACTCGAACAGGTCCGCGCCGCGGCCGGCGCAGTCGCCGACGTTGTCGCCCACGAGGTCCGCGATCACGCCCGCGTTGCGGGGGTCGTCCTCGGGGATGCCCTTCTCGACCTTGCCCACGAGGTCGGAGCCCACGTCCGCGGCCTTGGTGTAGATGCCGCCGCCCAGCTGGGCGAACAGGGCCACGAAGCTCGCGCCGAACCCGAAGCCGACGATGAGGAACGGCGCCTCCTCGACCGTGACGTCGCCGACGAACACCTGGAACAGCGTGAACACGAGCCACACGCCGAGCAGCGACAGGGCGACGACGAGGAACCCGGAGACGGCCCCGCCGCGCATCGCGACCTGGACCGCCTCGACGAGGCTCCGTCGGGCGGCGGATGCGGTGCGCACGTTCGAGCGCACGCTGATGGTCATGCCGATGATGCCCGAGAGCATGGAGCAGCCCGCGCCGACGAGGAACGCGATCGCCGTCAGGACGCCGATCGGGATGCCCGCCAGGGACGGCACGTCGGCGACCGCCGGCGTCTCGACCACCGCGATGACCACGCCGATGATCACGGACGCGACGATGGCGAGCACGCCGATCGTCGTGTACTGGCGCTTGACGAACGCGTCGGCACCCTCGCGGATCGTGTCGGCCACGTCCACCATGGCCTGCGTTCCGGTGTCCCGGGCCATGACGTCGCGGGCCAGGTAGGCCGCGAACAGGATCGCGGCGATGCCCGCGATCGGAATGATCCAGTAGAGCGTCGATTCGCCCATCAGCGTCTGCAGAGCCTCCTACCCAGGGTTCGGAACACCGGTGATCCGTGTTGTCTCGTCGAGCGAGCGCCCGGCGGATCCGGGCGGGAGCGCGGGCACCCGCGCTTGGACGTGGGCACGTCGCCAACGGGGGTTCGGAACGCAGGGGAACCTCCGCGTCGGCGGCCTGAGTGTATGCGTGCCCGTTCGCACGGGTCAAACGACTTCCGGGTCCTGGTGGATGGGATGCAGGGCCCGCTGGGGCCTATGCATTCGACTCCCGGACCGGTCCTCCCGGGCCAGACGGCCCTACCCGCCGACGGCCGACAGCCCAGTCCTTCGCATGCGCTCCCCGGGTGTGGACCTCACGACCCCTATACTCCCCGCTCGTGAACCGTCGATCCAGCCTGGGGTGTCTCGTCGAGGTCGTCGAGACCCTGGTCCTCACGCTCGTCATCTTCTTCGTCATCCAGACCTTCATCGCGCAGCCCTACCAGGTGCAGCAGAATTCGATGGAGCGGACCCTGGAGCCGGGGCAGTACGTGCTGGTCGACAAGCTCACCCCGCGCTGGGATGCAGTACAACCGCGGCGACATCGTGGTGTTCAACCCGCCCGAGACCTGGACGAGCGACCGCACCCCGTTCATCAAGCGGGTCATCGGCGAGCCGGGCGACACCGTGGAGGTCAGGGACGACGGCCTCGTCTACGTCAACGGCGTCGTGCTCGACGAGCCGTACACCTACGCCAACGACGCAGGCGTCAGTGAGCCCACGGAGGTGTCGCCCGGACCAGACCCGCTGGGTGGTCCCGGACGGACAGCTGTTCGTGATGGGCGATCATCGGCAGAGGTCGGCGGACTCCCGCGTGTTCGGTCCCATCAGCGTCTCCGACGTGGTCGGCCGGGCCTTCCTGCGCTACTGGCCGATCAACACCTTCCAGGTCCTCCAGACGCCCGCCTACCCCGACGTCCCAGCGGCGCCCTGACGGGCAGCCGGCCGAGCCGTGACACCAGTCCTCGTCATCCTCGCGATCGTCGTGGTGGCCGGCGCGGTCGCGGCCGTGGCAGCCGCGACGCCGCGCCTCGCGGTCCTCGGGCTGCTGCTCGCGGCGGTGGGCGCTGCGTACATCGCGGATCCCCTGCCCGGCCCGTTGGGCCTCGGCGCACGGCTCGCCGGGACGACGCTGGGCATCTACCTCGTCTGGATCTCGCTGCGCGGGGCGCCCATCGCCATGCCGGCAGCGACGACCGGCTGGGTCGGGTCCGTGGCGATCGCGACCGCCGCGTTCGCGGCCGGGTGGCTGGCGACGGGCACCCTGGGCGCAGCGCTGGACGGCGGTACCCCGGAAGGACCCGGGGCCGGCGGCCTTGCGGCAGCGCTCCTGTCGGGTTCGATCGTTCCGCAGGCGGCACTCGGCGCAGCCCTGGCCCTGGTGGCCCTCGCCGTGCCCCAGGTCCTCCTGGCCCGGGACACCCTCCGCCTCGGCATCGGGCTGCTGCTGCTGCTTGCGGCGGCGGGCCTGGTGGCGAACGCCCTCGAGACCCGCCTGGACAGCGTGACGGAGCTGGGGTGGGCGCTACTCGCCACCCTGGCGGGGGCTGGCGTCGCCGCGGTGATCTCCGGGTCGATCCGCCGGGGTGGTGACCTCGTGATCCGCGACGCGCTCCGGCCGGACGCCGCGATCCGCCACCGGGCCGCGGACGACGCACACCCGCTCGCGGATTCCTGATCGATGCGCCTCCTGCTGCTCCTCGTCGTCGGCTCCCTCGGGACCGGCATCGCGATGTGGGGACTCCCCCGGGGCGGGCGCGCCGCGCGCGTGGGCGTGGCCGTGGGTGTGATCGCGCTGCTGGTCATCACGGTCGATGCGTTCGTCCTGCGGCCGGCCCGCCTCACCGACACCGGCCAGCCGATCACCGGGCTGTTCGACGCGCACCTGGTCACCACGGACTTCCTGCGGCTGGTGGTCGGCCTGTGGGGCCTCGAGAGCCTCGTCCTCGTGTTCATGGCCTGGTTGCTGGGCGGCCTCGCGCGGCTGCGGGGCCTGCTCCCGGCAACGCTCGCCGCCATCACGGGTGGCACGGTGGCGATGGCGTCGGCGGACCTCGGCGTGGGCGCTGGCGCGGCGGCAGCGACCGGTCTTGCCGCCCTGATCGTGATCCTGGTCGTGGAGGGCCCCGCTGCAGTGGCTGCCGCGGCACGCGAGCTCCGGGTGACCCTTGTCGCGGGCGCGGTCCTGCTGGTGGTGATCGCGGTCGTTCCGATCGCGGCTCGCCTGACGCTGATCGCGAGTGGCGTCGGGTCCGATGTGGCCACCGATGCCGCCGGCTCCGTCGCCGGGCCGGCCATGGGCCTGATCACCGTGGCGCTGGGGCTCGCCGTCGCCGGCCGGTGGGGCATGCTGCCGTTCCACGTGCGAGTCTCGCGGCTCACCGATCTCGTGCCGCCCGAGACGCTCCCGCTCCTCCTGGCCTGGATCGCGGTGCCCCTGACCGTCGTCGCCTTCGCGGTGGTCGACCGGCTGATCGCGCCGCTCGCGCTGCCGCTCGTGGGCGAGCGGACCGTGCTGGTCGTCCTGGCGGCGCTGACGCTGGTGGGCGCCTCCCTCGCAGCCTGGCTCCACGACGACATCCGACGGGTGACGGGGTATCTCGTGGTGGCCGATTCCGGGCTGCTGCTCCTCGCGATCGCCGCGATGGACACCGCCGCCTGGGGGCCCGGGCGGGCGTGGGTGGTCGTGCTGGCCGCGTCCAAGACCGCGCTGGCGGCATGGGCGGCCGTGACCGAGGACCGGTTCGAGACGCGCAGCGTCCCCGACCTGCGTGGATGGGCGCGTCGCTCACCGCTCCTGGCGGTGGCGCTGGCGATCACGGCGCTCGCGACGTTCGGGTTGCCCGGCTGGGTGGCGTTCGACTCGCGGAGCTCGCTGGCGACGCTGGTCGCCGACGAGCCCTGGAGCGGCATGCTGCTCGTGGCGGGTTTCCTCACCCTGCCGACCTACCTTCGCCTGCTGGCCGTGGGCGTCGGCCGCGTGACGAGCCGGGTGGACCGCACCGCGCCGGAGCGGATGAGCCGCCGCCGGCGTCAGGTCGAATCGCTGCCCGTGGAGATGGAGGGCTCCGAGATCGAGGCGGAGCCCACGCAGGGTGCCCCGATTGCGCAGGAGGGCAGCTGCGGCCGGCGGGTGCGCGCGTGGCAGCCGCCGCCGCACCTCGCACGGCCGCGGCGGGAGTGGCTCCCACAAGGGCGACCACGGGTGCGGAGCGGGCCGCGCTCGCATGGCAAGGGCTCGTGGACATGCTGCGACGGAACCGCACGGAGCTGCTGTCCGGGGCCGTGCTGGCCCTCGCCGTCCTCGGCGCCCTGGCGAGCTGGGGCGCGCTGGGCATCGCCGACGCGGCCGCGGAGCCCGCGCCGATCATCCTCGGTCCGGGCAGCGACTGACCGCGGCGTCTACTCCGCGGGGGCGAGCACCCAGCGGTCGATCTCCCGCTCGTAGCTGAGCAGCTCCTCGGAGCGGAACCAGAGGGCGAGTTCCGCGTCGGCATTCTCGGGGCTGTCAGACGCATGGACCAGGTTCTGCGCGGTCTCGATGGCGAGGTCGCCACGGATCGAGCCGGGGGCGGCCTCGTGCGGCCGGGTTGCCCCGTTCATGGCCCGGACGATGGCGATGGCGTTCGGGCCCTCCAGGGCGGCGGCCACGAGCGGACCCGAGGTGATGAAGTCCACCAGCCCACGGAAGAACGGCTTCTCGCGGTGAACGGCGTAGTGCTGCTCGGCGAGCGCGCGGTCGACCTGGACCAGCTTGAGGCCGACGATCTTGAGGCCTCGCTCCTCGAACCGGGCGATGACCCGGCCCACGAGCTGGCGCTGGACGCCGTCGGGCTTGACGAGGAGGAGCGTGCGCTGGGGTTCCGCCATGGGAGCTTGGGCCTCGAAGGTGGGGCGATGCCGGGTGCGCCGGACCGCGGGGTTGTCGGGTGGAGGCACAGGGTAGCGCGACCGCGGACGCGGCCGCTGGCGCGCGCTCCGTCAGGTCGCCGGCGCAGCCGGGATCAGATCTCGTCCTCGTCCGGCCACAGCGTCGTGACGTCGACCGGTTCGGGCACGACCTCCTTGCCGCGTGCCCGGTCGAACGCCGCGAGGGCCTCGTGCTCCCGGCCCAACAGGCGGAGCGCATCGCCGGCGACGAGCGCCAGGTACGGCTCCGACGCCCGACCGCCGATCGCGGTCAGCACGCCCTGGGCGAACTTGGGCTCCAGGCGGATGGCCACGCCGAGACGCAGGGAGGCGAGCGCGACGTCTCCGGCGGCGAGCGCTGCGCGCCCGCCGGCGAAGGCCTCGGCCGCACCGGCGGAGGCAGGCGACTGGTCGTCGTCGACGGCGCGCGTCCGGTAACCGGCCGGCAGCGGGGCGCCGTCGTCGATCGGCGCGTCACCCGGCCAGATGAGGCTGCGCGGCATGCCGGCGAAGACCTCGTCGAGCGACACGCCCTCGCCCTCCAGGGCCCGGGCGGCCAGGCGTCGCGCCTCGGCGGGCCGGCCGACTCCGGCGATGGCCTCGGCCGCGATCACGTACGCCAGCGGATCCTCGGTGCCACGACCAAGGGCCGCGTTGGCAGCCTCGCCCGCGCCGGGGAGATCGCCCGTGCGCCAGCGGGCCTCGGCCAGGTCCAGCAGGGCGAGCTCATCGAGCGATCCGCGCCCGGCGTTCGCCTCGAGCTCCGCCCGTGCCAGCGCGAGCAGCCCCATGCGCAGGTGCAGCCGCGCGAGGCGGAGCGAGATCGCCCGCCGGCCGGGCTCGGTCGGTCGGCCGCGGGCTCGGGGTCGGCCGCGGGCTCGGGGTCGGCCACGGGCTCGGGGTCGGCCGCGGGCTCGGGGTCCGCTGCGGACTCGGGGTCAGCCGCGGGCTCGGGGTCGCTGCGGGCTCGGTGTCGGGCAGGTCCGATCCCGGGTCGATGGCCGCCACCGCGTCCTCGGTCGTCCCTGGATCCTGGTCCGAGGACCCCATCTCGTCGCCCGAGTGCGGCCGTCGCCTGCGCGCGGTCATCGCGCCAGCCGCAGGTGGCGCTCCAGGCCCCGGAGATACCGGCCCGGGGCCACCACCGCCATGCGCAGCGCATCGTCGCGGAACAGCGTGCCGGCCAGCCGCTGGATGTCCTCGGAGCGAACGGCCTCCACGGCGGCGAGCGCATCGTCCAGCGTGTACACGCGGTCGTGAAGCGCCTCCTGCCCGCCGATCCACGACGCGAGGTGGCGCGTGTCGTCCATTCGCAGCTCCAGGCCGCCCGAGAGGTACGCCTTCGCCTTCGCCAGCTCCTCCGGCGCAATCGGCTCGTTCACCAGCCGCACCAGCTCGGCCAGGATCGCCTCGATCGCCGCCGGCAGGTTCGCCGGATCCACGCCGGCCGAGATCTCGACGGCCCCGGCGTCGGCGTACTCCACCACCCCGGAGGAGACGTCGTAGGCCAACCCCAGCTCCTCGCGCACGCCCAGGAACAGGCGGCTCGACATGCCGTCGCCCAGCACGGCGTTGAGGACCGCGAGATTCCACGCGTCCGCGTGGTCCCGGCCAAGGCCCGGCAGGGCGATCGACAGCTGCGCCTGCGTCGTGTCGCGCTTGCCGGTCAGCACCCGCGGTCCCGCCGGCAGCGAGGGAGCGGCCGGTGCGGTCGGCACGAGCCCGTCCCCGGATCCGAACGCCGCCGCGACCAGCTCGACCACCTCGCCGTGCTCGAGGTCTCCTGCCACGGCAACCACCGTGTTCGACGGCCGGTAGAGCGCGCCCCAGAAGTCGCGGATCGCGGCCGCGGGCAGGGACCGGATCCCCGCCTCGTCACCGCAGATCTCGCGACCCAGCGGCCCGTCCCCGAAGACGGCGGTCTGGATCAGCATCTGGCAGTACTCGGCCGGGTCGTCGAGATACGACCGGATCTCCTCCACGATGACCGTCCGCTCCTGGTCGATGTCGGCGTCGGTCAGACGCGGTCGCACCACGAGCTCGCCCAGGACATCGATCGCCCTGGCGGCCTCGCGTCGCGGGACGCGAGCCCAGTAGACGGTGGACTCGCGGTCCGTCGCGGCGTTCGCGGACCCACCGACCCCTTCGACCGCCTCGCTGATGGCCCGGCTCGACGGGTAGCGGGCCGTGCCCTTGAACGTGAGGTGCTCCATGAAGTGCGCGACGCCGGCCTCCGCGGTCGACTCCAAACGCGACCCGGCCAGCACATACGCCGCAACGGCCACGGATCGGGAGCCGGGGAGGCGGGCGGAGATGACGCGCGGTCCCGCGGGCAACTCGGTTCGTTGGAACATCGTGGGGGATGGTAGCCCGAGTGCCGGCGGCCGGGCGGGGACGGCAGAACCGAACCGCAGTCGCAACCCCGCCGACCCTGCGCGCGCGTGTCTTCGGGACCGTCCATGCAGCCCTATGATGGCGGCCTAGCACGACGACCGACGGCGGGGCGTGTCGCGCGGTCTGGCGTGCCGAGTCCGCGTCCCGCGTATGAGGAGGAACCATCGATGGTGGGTCGCACAGGGCGGATTCTGACGTTGCTGATGGCCGGTTCGCTGGTGCTCGGCGGATGCTCGCAAGCAGCCTCGAGCCCGGCGGCGTCGGAGGCGGCGTCGTCGGCCACGGGCTGTGTCGCGGGCGCCGCGGCGGGCACGCAGATCCCCGAGGCAGTGGAGGGCAAGTTCAACGTCGCCATGGTCCTCATCGGACCGCATGACGACGGCGGCTGGAGCCAGGCCCACTACGAGGGCCTCCAGTACCTGTGCGAGAACGTCGAGAACACCCACATCGCGTACATCGAGAACGTCCCCGAGGGCGCCGACTCCGAGCAGACGTTCCGGTCGCTCGCGCGCAAGGGCTTCGACTTCATCATCGGGACGTCCTTCGGGTACATGGACCCGATGGAGACCGTCGCCACCGAGTTCCCCGACCAGACCTTCCTGCACCTGACCGGGTACAAGAGCAACGGCAAGAACTTCGGCAACTTCTTCGGCGCGATGGAGACCATGAAGTACCTCGCCGGCATGCTCGCCGGCTCGCGCGCGAAGGCCGACGGCAACCCCAAGATCGGCTACATGGCCACCTTCCCGATCCCCGAGGAGCTCCGCCTGGGCAACGCGATCATGCGCGGCGTCAAGCAGACCTGCCCCGAGTGCACGATGGACGTCGTGTTCATCAACACCTGGCACGACCCGATCAAGGAGAAGGCCGGCGCCACCGCCCTGTTCGACGCGGGAGCCCAGGTTGTCTTCACCGGCGCGGACACGGGTGCCGTCGCCGACGTCGCGCAGGAGAAGGGCAAGTGGGGCATCACGTATGACCACCCGGCCTCGTGCAAGGTGGACGCCTGCCTCACCGCCCCGTACTGGATCTGGGGCCCCGAATACGCCCGCATCGCGGAGCAGGTCAAGGCCGGCACCTACACCGCCGGCTACGAGTACTTCGACGCCGACGCCGGCGCCATGGGCCTGCTGGGCTTCATGGACGGCGAGACGCTGCGCAAGGGCGTGGCCAGCCTGCCGGAAGCCGACCTGAAGATGGTGAAGGACACGCTCGCGACGATGCTCAAGAGCGGCACCGGGCGATTCGACATCGTGTTCCCCGGCCCGATCGTGGACAACACTGACAAGACCCTGCTCGCCGACGGCGAGAAGCTCAAGCAGTCGGACCTCGACCAGTTCCCGCCCGGCGCCCCGGGTTCCGAGTGCACAACCTGCATGTACTGGTGGAACGAGGGCATCACGGCCGAGCTGCCGAAGCTCGGCAACTAGGCGTAGCGATGTCGATGCCGGAGGGTGCGAGCGCGTGCACCAGGCGCCCTCCGGCATTGATGCACCGCAGGTGAGCGGACAGGATCTCGCGGCCGTCGCCAGCCCGGCGCCGGCCGTCGAGCTCCGCGGCATCGTCAAGCGGTTCCCCGGCGTCGTCGCCAACGACGGCGTCGACTTTGCCCTCGCGACCGGCGAGGTCCATGCCCTCCTCGGCGAGAACGGCGCCGGGAAGAGCACGCTCATGAACATCCTCGACGGGCTGTACCAGCCCGATGCCGGGGAGATCCTCATCGACGGGCGGCCGATGGCGTTCCGCTCCCCGCGCGACGCGATCGCGGCAGGCCTTGGGATGGTCCACCAGCACTTCACGCTGGTCGCGTCGATGACCGTCACCGAGAACGTGATCATCGGCCTCGACCAGCCCCGCTTCCGGCTCGACCTCGGCCGCTACGACGCGGAGATCGGCCGCCTCGCCGAGGCGCACGGCCTGAGCATCGACCCGCGGGCGAGGGTCTGGCAGCTGTCCGTCGGCGAACGGCAGCGGGTCGAGATCCTGAAGGTGCTGTACCGCGGCGCCCGGGTGCTGATCATGGACGAGCCGACGGCGGTCCTGGCGCCGCAGGAGATCGACGACCTGTTCCGCACGCTGCGCTCGATGACCGCGGCGGGGCGCAGCGTGGTGTTCATCAGCCACAAGCTCGGCGAGGTCCTCTCGATCGCCGACCGGATCACCGTCATGCGCCGGGGGAAGGTCACGGCCGCATCGCTGCCCGCTGCGGGCGCCACGCAGGCCCAGCTCGCCACGCTGATGGTCGGCCGGGAGATCCTCGAGAGCCTGGAGCGCAAGTGGATGCCGCCTGGCGCCACCGTGCTCGCCCTCGAGCAGATCGAGGCGGACGGCGACAAGGGCGTGCCCGCCCTGCGGGGCGTCTCGCTCGACGTCCGCGCCGGCGAGATCGTGGGCATCGCGGCGGTCGCCGGCAACGGCCAGAGCGAGCTGGCCGAGGTCATCACCGGCCTGCGGTCATGCCGCGGTCGTGTCCTGGTCGGTGGCGAGGACATTGCCAACCGGCCGGTCCGAAAGGCCATCCAGCGCGGCGTGGCACACGTGCCCGAGGACCGGACCGGCGTCGGGACGGCGCCGAACCTCTCCCTGGTCGACAACCTGATCATGAAGCGCTACCGGGCCTCGCCCATCGGTCACGGCTGGACGATCGACATGGGTGCCGCCCGGGCCGCCGCCAGCCAGCTCAAGGACGGCTACGACATCGCGGCTCCGTCGATCGAGACCCAGGCCCGCCTGCTCTCCGGGGGCAACATCCAGCGCCTGATCCTGGCGCGCGAGATCGAGTCCGCGCCGCGCCTGATGATCGCCGTCCAGCCCACCCGCGGGCTGGACGTCGGCGCGGTCGAGCTGGCCCACCGGCTGCTCCTCGAGCGGCGGGCCGCGGGGGCCGCCATCCTCCTCATCTCGGAAGATCTCGACGAGATCCTGGCGCTCTCGGACCGGGTCGCCGTGCTCTACGAGGGCCGGATCGCCGGGATCGCCGATGCCGCGGAGACCGACATCGCCCAGATCGGCCTCCTGATGACGGGCGGCACGAGCGGCGACCACGCGGGCAGCCCGCCCCCGGCGGAGGCGCCGGATGACGTCCCGTCGCGGCGGCATGCCGTTCACGCTGAGCCTCGAGCCACGGCTCGAGACGTCGCGCTGGCTGTCGCCGGCGCTGACGGCGGGCGCCCTCCTCGTCGCGCTCGTCATCTCGGGCCTCATCCTGGCCATCGTCGGCGCCGACCCCATCCGGGTCTACGTCCACATCGTTGGTTCGTCCCTGGGCAGCGTCGGCGCCATCTCGGACACCCTCGTCAAGTCCACGCCGCTCATCCTGACCGGCCTCGCCTGCGCCCTCGCCTTCCGGATGCGGCTCTGGAACATCGGCGCGGAGGGCCAGCTGCTCCTCGGCGCTTGGGCGGCCAGTGCCGTGGTCCTCGCCCCGATCCTGCCGGCCGGGACGCCCGGGATCGTCGTCCTGCCGGTCATGCTGGTCGCCGGGTTCCTCGGCGGGGCGGCGTGGGGCCTGATCCCGGGCTTCCTCAAGGCGCGCTTCGGGGTCAACGAGATCATCGCCACCCTGATGCTCAACAGCATCGCGTTCGCCTGGATCCAGTACTGGGTGTTCGGGCCGTGGACGGAGGGCGGCTTCCAGCTGACGGAGCAGTTCCCCGTCGAGGCCTGGCTCCCCCGTCTCAGCGACCTCGCCGACGCGTTCCCGTGGGCCCGCGGCCTGACGGTCCACGGCGGGTTCGTCGTCGCGCTCGTGGCCGCGGTCGTGGTCTGGTTCATCGTCGAGCGCAGCGCCTGGGGCTTCGAGATCCGGCTCATCGGCGACAACCCGCGAGCCGCGAAGTACGCCGGGATCCGGATCGCCCGGAACATCCTGCTCGTGTTCGCCGTCTCCGGCGGCCTGGCGGGGATCGCGGGCATGGCGGAGGTGGCCGGCGTCGTGCACCGCCTCCAGGACAACTTCTCGCCCGGCTACGGGTACACGGCGATCATCGTCGCCTACCTGGCGAAGTTCCACCCGCTGCGGGTCGTGCCCGTCGCCATCCTGTTCGGGGCGCTCATCCTCGCGGGCCGCGAGATCCAGCCCTCCGGGGTACCGGCGATGATCCAGGGGATCATCCTGTTCTGCCTGATCGCGAGCGAGGTCTTCCTCCGCTACCGCGTCAGCGTCGTCCGTCGCCTGCCGGCCGGTCCTGCGGGCCCCGCCCACCCCTGCGGCCCCCCCGGCCACCGCGGACGCGGAGGCATAGCATGGACCTCCAGCTGATCATGGCGGCCGGGATCGCGGTGGGGACGATCCTCCTGTTCGCGGCCGTGGGCGAGATCCTCGCCGAGCGGTCCGGGGTGATCAACCTGGGCGTCGAGGGGATGATGCTCATCGGCGCGGTCGTGGGCTACGCGACGGCCGTGTCGACCGGCAACCCCTGGCTGGGCGTCGTGGCGTCGATGCTGGCCGGCGGGCTGCTCAGCCTCCTCCACGCGATCGTCACCATCACCTTCCGCGCCGACCAGGTCGTCTCCGGTCTGGCCCTCACGTTCCTGGGAACCGGCCTGGCGCGGGTGCTCGGGGAGGGCCTCAGCAAGGCGGGTGCGATCTCGCTCCTGCCCCGCTTCTCGATCCCGCTGCTCTCGGAGATCCCGGTACTGGGGCCGATCGCGTTCACCGAGCAGAGCATCCTGGTCTACGTCGGCTACCTGCTGGTGCCGGCGACCTGGTACTGGATCAACCGGACGAGGCCAGGCCTCCACCTGCGGTCCGTCGGCGAGGAGCCCGCGGCCGCCGACGCCCTGGGCGTGAACGTGTATGCGACCCGGTACCGGTACGTGTTCGTTGGAGGCATGCTGGCCGGGCTGGCCGGGGCGACGATCACGCTCGCCGTGCAGCCGGGCTGGTTCGGCGCACTCACGGTGAACGGGCGCGGCTGGATCGCGGTCGGGCTCGTCATCTTCGCCCAGTGGTCGCCGTTCCGGGCCGCGGCAGGCGCCTACCTGTTCGGCGCGGTCGTCCAGCTCACCCTGTCGATGCAGCTGCCGCCCACGATCTTCGGGCTGCCGAACCCGTTCTTCGAGTACCACCCGAATACGTTCTTCCTCGAGATGCTCCCCTACGCGCTCGTGCTCGTCGCGCTCGTGCTCGGGTCGCGCGAGGCGATGCGCAAGCGGATCGGGGCACCGGCGGCGCTGGGCATCCCGTACGTGCGAGGCGAGCGGGGCAGGTAGCCCGGAGCAGCCCCAAGCAGGTAGCCCGGCGCAGACCTGCGGCGCCGATGCCGCCTTCGCGGGCGACCCGGTCCCTCGCTACTCCTCGGTTCCCTCGAGGCCCATGAGCTCCATCTGCACGAAGCCGTCCATGTCGAACGCGAGCTGGCGGGGCGCCAGCGGTCCCTCGCCGTCGCCGCCCGCGCCGGGCACGAACTCGATGACCACCCGCTCGTCGCCCTGGACCAGGGTGTAGACGAGGAGCTGGTCGGGACGGGTCTCGAACTCGAGATGCTCGAAGGAATCCACGTTGACCGAGATCGCGATCGGCGTGAAGTACGTCGACATCTCGGGCTCGTCGGCGACGACGCGCTCGACCCAGCCGGTCCCGTGCGCCACGAGGTCCCGTCCCCGGTAGAACCGGTATGAGACGGTCTGCTTGAGGATCGGGCGAAGAAGGTGCTGGACGTCGGTCCGGCTGGTCACGACACCCTGGTTGACGAAGAACTTCGCGGGCGGTTCGCTCGCCACGATGGGCTCCCTGTTCGTGCTGTTGGGGGGCTGGCTGGCGGCTCGCCGCTCCACCCGGGCGTTACGACAACACCCGGATCGTAGCGGACGGCGCGGGTTGCAGGGCGGTGGAGTCCGCAGCGGGGACCGCTGCCGGGTCCGCGACTCCGGGCCGTGTCCGACCCGGCGGGCGACTCCGGGCCGCGTCCGACCCGGCGGGCGACTCCGGACCGTGTCAAGACCGGACCCTGACACGCCACGGAGTCGGATCCTGGGAGATCACTCGGAGCTGGGGCCAGGATCCGCTGGGATCGCCTGCCACTTCCTCGTGGCGATGCTCGATCCGACACGGGGGCGAGTCAGGAGGGCAACGAACCGGGTGCGGCGGAGTCCGGTGCGGCTGGCCGGATGCACCGTCCGGCCCGCACGTATGATCCACGCATGCTGCTCGCGATCGACATCGGGAACACGAACATCACGCTCGGCCTGGTGGACGGCGGATCGATCGTCGGGACCCGGCGTGCCGGCACCCATCGCGCGACGACCGCGGACGAGCTGGAGCTGCTGCTGGAGGGGCTTCTCGCGCTGGACGGCCGGAGCCTCGACGGCGCGAGTGCGAGCGGTGCTGGTGTCCGTGGTGCCGTCGCAGACCGCCTCGTGGAGGCCGTCGCGGACCGGCGCGGCCTCCCGATCCTCGTCGCCGCCCCGGGCACGATCCCCATCGCCATCCGCGTGGACCGTCCCGGCGAGGTGGGTCCGGACCGGATCGTCAACGCCCTGGCCGCCCAGCGACTCTACGGGGCCCCTGCGGTGGTCGTGGACATGGGCACGGCGACGACCTACGACTGCGTGGGCACGGACGGCGCATTCCTTGGCGGTGCCATCGCCCCGGGCATGAAGCTGGGCCTCGAGGCGCTCGCCGCCAACACCGCCCGGCTGCCGCGGATCGAGCTGCGCACGCCCGACCGCGCGATCGGCCGCGACACGGTCAGCGCGATGCAGAGCGGCACGGTCTACGGCTACCAGGCGGCCGTGACCGGGCTCCTCGCGCGTCTCCGCCGAGAGCTCGCCGAGCAGACCGGCACGAGCCTCGCGAGCGTCCGCGGGATCCTGACGGGTGGCCTGTCGATCGAGCCGTGGGCCGGCGACGTCGACGGCGTCGAGATCATCGACCCGGACCTCACCCTCAAGGGCCTCGCGATCCTGTACGCCGAGGTTGCTGGGGGCGAGCCCGTGGACGGCTCCCGATGAGCGGGCGGCTCGAGGGCAGGCTGATCGGCCTCGGCGTCTGCGGCTCGATCGCGGCCTACAAGGCCGTGGAGCTGCTGCGGCGCTGCGGGCCGAGGGCGCGGACGTCGTCGTCATGCTCACGCCGGCCGCGACCCAGTTCGTCGGGTCCACTCACGTTCGCGGCGCTCTCGCGACACGCCGTCGAGACGGATGTCCTGGGCCTGCTCCCCGACCAGCGGATCGGCCACATCGTGGTCGCGGACGCGGCCGACGCGCTTGTGATCGCGCCCGCCACGGCCCGCTGGCTCGGGCTCGATGGCGAACGGGATCGCGAACGACACGGTGACGGCAGCCTGCCTCGCGACGAGCGCCCCGGTGGTGGTCGCGCCGGCCATGGACGGCGACATGTGGACGCACCGGGCGACGCGGGACAACGTCGCACGCCTCCGGCGGGACTTCGGCTACCGGATCGTGCCGCCGGAGATCGGGTCGCTCGCTTCCGGACAGTCCGGCATCGGGCGGCTCGCGGATCTGCCGCTGATCGTGGATGCGGTGGTGCGGCCGTCGATGGCGACCGCCCGGTTCGCCAGCCCGACGCCACCGAGCGGCCGCCCGCCACGGGACCCTGGGTCGAGCCGGACCTCGAAGGACGTCACGTGGTCGTCAGCGCCGGCGGGACCGCCGAGGCCATCGACCCCGTCCGGTTCATCGGGAACCGCAGCACCGGGAAGATGGGCGTCGCGATCGCGGAGGCGGCCCTCGCCCGGGGTGCGCGCGTGACCCTCGTCGCCGCCCGCGTGGAGGTCGAGCTGCCCGGCGGCGTGCACGTTGTGCGGGCCGAATCCACCGCCGAGATGCGTGCCGCGGTGATCGACGCCGTCATCGACCACCCCGCGGACGTGCTCGTCATGGCCGCCGCCGTCGCCGACTTCCGCCCCAGGCGTGCCGCCGACACGAAGCTCACCCGCGGCGAGGGCATGACCCTGGAGCTGGAACCCACGGAGGACATCCTCGCCGAGGTGGGTTCCCGTGCCCGGGAGCTCGACCCGCGCCCCGTCATCGTCGGGTTCGCTGCCGAGACCGGATCCCTCGACCGGGCGCCGGACAAGCTGCGCCGCAAGGGCGCGGACCTGCTGGTCGCCAACGACGTCGCCGAACCGGGCTCCGGGTTCGGAACCGACACCAACCGGGTCTCGATCCTGGCTGCCGATGGGTCCCGTGACGACCTGCCGCTGCTCACCAAGCGCCAGGTCGCCGACCGGCTGCTCGACCGCGTCGTCGCGGCGTTGGACGAACGTGATGCCGGGGCGCACACTGCCTGACCATGGAGACCACCCGATGAGCGCCCAGTCCGAGACCGTCCGCCGCCTGTCGGTGGTGGACATCGCGAAGCTCTACGCCGACGGCGTCCGCATCGCGACGATCACGGCCTACGACTTCCCGACGGCCGCGCTCGTGGACGAGGCCGGCATCCCGCTCATCCTGGTGGGCGACTCGCTGGCCCAGGTGATGCTGGGCTACGACACGACCGTACGGGTCTCGATGGACGAGATGCTCCACCACACCAAGGCCGTGGTGCGGGGCAGCAAGCGGGCGCTGATCGTGGGCGACATGCCGTTCCTGTCCTACGCCACGCCCGATGACGCCGTGGCCAATGCCGGCCGGTTCCTGCGCGAGGGCGGCGCCCAGGCGGTGAAGATCGAGGGCGGCGTCCGGAGCGCGCGAACCATCGAGGCCCTGGTCCGCGCCGGCATCCCGGTGATGGGCCACATCGGGCTCACGCCGCAGGCGATCAACGCGATCGGGCGGGTCCGCGTCCAGGGCAAGAACAAGGAGCAGGCACGCGCCCTGCTTGCGGACGCGCTCGCGGTCCAGGAGGCCGGTGCCTTCTCCATCGTCCTTGAGCTCGTCCCCGGGCAGCTCGCGGAAGCGATCACGGAGCGCCTCCGCATCCCGACCATCGGGATCGGGGCGGGCGCCGGGTGCAGCGGCCAGATCCAGGTCATCACGGACACGCTGGGCTGGGGCGACTGGGTGCCGAAGCACGCCCGCAAGTACGCGGACCTGCGGGGCACCATCGTCGAGGCGATCCGGGGATACCGGACGGACGTGGAGGCCGGGCGACTTTCCCGGCGCCGACGAGACGGTGCTCATGGACCCAGCGGTCCTGGACGAGGTCCTCGGTCGCAGCGAGCAGGACCGTGCCGGAACCGCGGGGATCGAGGATCTCGCCGGCATCCCGCTCGACCGCGACCTCTAGGCGCGGCTCTCCCCGCCCGGCAACTGGCCAACGCGCATGCAGGTCGTCCGTACCCGATCCGAGCTGCGCGCCGTCCTGGCTTCCGCTCCGCGCCCGGTCGGTCTCGTGCCCACGATGGGCTGGCTCCATGCCGGCCACGTCTCGCTCGTTGACCGGGCGCGCGCCGAGAGCGCGACGGTCGTCGTCTCGGTCTTCGTCAACCCGCGCCAGTTCGGACAGTCCGCGGACTTCGCCAGGTACCCCCGCAACGAGGCGCGCGACCTGGCGCTGTGCGAGACCGCGGGCGTGGATGTCGTGTTCGCCCCATCCGTGGACGAGGTCTACCCGCCGGGCTTCGACACGCGGGTCTCCGTCGGTGCCATCGCCGGACCACTCGAGGGCGCGGCGCGGCCGGGGCACTTCGACGGGGTGGCCACGGTGGTCGCGATCCTGTTCGCGCTCGTGCGAGCGGAGCGCGCGTACTTCGGGCTCAAGGACTACCAGCAGGTCCGGGTGATCAGCCGGATGGCGCTCGATCTCGCGCTGCCGACGGAAGTCGTCCCGTGCGAGACCGTGCGCGAACCCGACGGCCTGGCGATGTCGTCGCGCAACGCCAGGCTCACGCCCGAGGGCCGGGCCGCATCGCCGGTGCTCCGGCGGGCGCTGCTCGCCGGTGCGGCACGGGTTCGGGCCGGCGAGCGATCTGGCGCCGCAGTGCGCGACGCGATGCTGACCGTGCTCGCAGCCGAGCCGGCGGCCAGGCCGGACTACGTCTCCGTCGCCGACCCCGACACGCTCGCGGAGCTGGACGAGGTCGCCGGTCGGGCGCTGCTGTCGCTCGCCGTGCTGATCGACGAGGTCCGCCTGATCGACAACGAGCGGGTGCCCTGAGGGACCGATCAACGGTCCCGATCGCGGCTGGGCTGGGCCCCGGTGGGGCCGCCGGTGGGGCCGCCCGGTGGGGGGGCGCCCGCTGGGGCCGCCCGCTGGGCCCCGGTGGGGCCGCCCGGCGGGGGTGCGGCCCGCTGGGCCGCCCGCTGGGCCCCGGTGGGCCCCCGGCGGCCCACTCGCCGGTGAGGCCGCCCGGTGGGCCGCCCGACGGACCATTCGCCGGTGAGGATCGACGATCGGCGGCTTCCACCGAACATGCCGCCTGCCAGGGGGAGGCAAGCCGGACCACTGTTGCCCGGCAGCGGACGAGCCATCGGCTATCGGCGACCAATGGGCCGCCAGGCGGCCGGGCGTGGTGAAGCCCGGCAAGGGGTGGGGGAGCGCGGGGGCGTGGGGCGACGGCGCGGCACGGACCGCAGTCTACGTCGCGAGCGGACCGCGCGGCGCTACCACCCGCGGCGCCGCCGCCCGATCGCCGACCAGACCATCACGGCCCCAGCCGCCGCGATCACCCCGCCGACCGGGTACACGGCCCACAGTCCGCCGGCAGCTGCCACCTGCCCGGCCATGATCGCGCCGGCGATGGTCCCGATGGCGAACGCCGTGCTCCCGAACAGGGCCTGGGCCGTCGCCTGCAGGCGCCCGGGCACGCGCGCCGCCACGTAGCTGGTGGTTCCCACCATCGCGAGCGCATACCCGCTGCCGCCCAGCGCGGTGAAGGCGATGAGCGCAAGGGGGCTGTCGGCAACCGTCCATAGCACCGCCCGGATCACGAACAGCAGCGCCCCGATCACGATCAGCCGCTGCACCCCGATCCGCGCCGCGAAGCGCGCGAACAGGATCATCATCGGGACCTCGAACAGCGCGGACGTCGCCCAGCCGACGCCCACGAGCTGGGTGTCCCCGCCCAGCTCCACGATGCGCAGCGAGAAGAAGGTCATGGACCCAACCGCTGACGTCCACATCACGCACGACCCGGCGAAGAAGAGCGCGAGACCGGGCAGGCGCAGGAGTCCCATCGCGGCTCTGGGTCCGACGCTGCCCACCTTCCGGGCCCCGTGAGGCCGCCCGAGCAGCGCCACGGCCGCGATGCCGGCGCCGGTCATCGCCACCGCATAGACGACGAACATCATCCGCAGGTCGCTCGCCGCGACCAGGATGCCGGTCCCGACCGTCCCGGCCATGAACGCCAGGGACCCCGCCACGCGGGCCTGGCCGAAGCGCTCCCGCTGCGGCCACAGGCGCTGGATGGTGCGGGCGTCGATGAGCGGCGTCAGGCCCGCGGCACCCACGGACAGCATCAGGACCGCCACCGCGAGCCACGGCATGCCGGGCGCCATGGCGAGACCCACGGCGGCCAGCGCGGCCCAGATCGCTGCCACCAGGTACGGCAGGCGCATGTCTCCGAGCCGGTCCGCCACGAGGCCCCACGCCGGCGAGGCGAGGATCGCGACGATCGCGGGAACGGCCGCCAGCACGCCGATGAGGGCGAGGTCGATGCCCATTGCCTCGAAATACACGACCGCGTACGCCGTCCACGCCCCGATGGCCACGAACTGGAAGCCATACACGACCCACGAGGGCACGATGGACTGCGGGCGAACGTCGGCGACGGCAGCGGTGGCTGGGATCGCTGCGGCGGCCTGCATCCCTGCGGCGGTGGGAGACTCGGTGGGAGCGTCGGTGGTGGTGTCGGCGACGGCGGTCTGGGGGTTCGTCAGTCGAACCTCGCCTCGGTGGCGACCTCGAGGAAGCGGTCCATCTTCAGGTGCTCCCAGACCAACTCCTTGATGAGCTCGATCTTTCCGACGTCAGCGGGGTGCGTCTTCACGAGGAGGTCGTGGACCATCGAGGCCACGGTGTAGGTGTCGTCGGGGACGATGGCCGTGAACAGGTTGGCGTGGCGGATCGCGTCGAGGACCTCCGGCCGCGGCTCGTAGCCTCCCGTGAGGACGATGCCCAGCGCCTTGCCCTCGGGCCCGGCGTCGATCGCCCCGGGCGTCTCGTCCACGAGGGTCTCGAGGTGCTCGACGGCACGTGCGGGCGCCGAGTCCGGCAGGTGGGCGGCGGCCAGCGTGAGGATCGCGTCCTCGCGGTCACCCGGCACGATCACGAGGGTGCCCGGCCCGATGTGCTCCAGCATGTGCGTCGGTTCCATCGCCCCGATCGCGATCCCGTCGATCACACGATCCAGGTCCGGCCCGGGGCAGATGACGCGGCCCTTCACCCCGCGCAGCACCATGTCCAGCGTCGGGCTGGACAGGATGGGCCTGTAGGGCAGCACGCCCAGGAGCGGGATCCCGTGCAGCGCGAGGCCGCGTTCCAGGGTCTTCTCGATCCCCGGCGACTCGTCCACCCGGATCTTGTTCACGATGGCGCCTGCAACCGGCACCCCGTGCGACGCGAAGTGAGACGCGTTGAGCACGATCTCGTCGATCGGCCGGCCCACGCCGCCCTCGGAGATGATGACCGTCGGGGCGCGGAGCATCGAAGCGACCCGCGCGTTCGACAGCCCCACGACCGCTCCGACGCCCGCGTGGCCCGTCCCCTCGATGAGCCAGATGTCGTGGTCGACGAAGTACCGCTGGGCCGCGAGGATCGGGCCCTCCATGTCCTCCACGACGTCGCCGCCCAGGTAGCGCTTGGTGAAGCCCCGCGGGATGTGGATCGGGCTCATGGCTGTGTACGGGTCCGACAGGTCGAAGATCGTCTTCATGAGGACGGCGTCCTCGTCGCCCGGTTCCCCGTTGATGATCATCGTGCGCTGACCAACCGGCTTGGAGAACCCCGTGCGGTAGCCGCGCCGCCGGAAGCCGTCGAGGAGCCCGACGCAGGCCGTGGTCTTGCCGCGGTTCTGACCGGTGGCGGCGAGGAACAGCTGGCGCACGCGGGTGCCGCTCAGCCCCGCGAGGCGGTCTTGCGCTCGATGAGCTGTACGGCCTCGCGAAGGCGCGTCAGCGACTCCTCGTCAACGCTCTCCGGCTCGAGGTAGGGCCCGAGGCGCTCCATGATGTCGGTCACGAGGCCCAGAAAGACCGCGGCATCCGCGATGAAGAACTGGGGCTCGTTGTTGTAGCGGACCATCGTGAGTCGACCCTGCAGCACCCGGCGCTCCTCGACGTGGGCGACCTGGGTGCTGAAGTTGTGGCCCTGGATCCCATCGGGGTTGTTGAGGAAGTTGAGGGCGTTGTCGATGGCAAGGCCGAACCGGGCCCGCCAGGCGACGAGGCGCTCGTGAACCTCGGGCGGGATCCGGACCTCGGCGACCTCCTCGAAGACCTCGGGGGCGACGGTCACGAGCCCGACGAGCGTGGTGCCGGCCCGGGCCCCGAGCATCACCTGGAGACTGCGCTCCAGCGTGAAGACCTCGGAGTCGAAGCGAGGGCTGGTGATGACGTCGGTCAGCAGGTCCTCGACGTTGTCGAGGCTGCCGGGATCGTTGAGGGCGTCGGCGAGGTGGAGGATCTCCTCCTTGAAGAGGAACTTCTCCTCGTGGTCAAGCATTGGGCGATGGTAACAGGGGGCGACAGGCCGCCAACCGTGCCCGACGCCGACGTAAGCATCCCAGCGTCTTCGTCGGGCCGGGTCCTCGAGCAGGGACGCGGAATTCGATACGGCCCGGGCGAACCCGGGCCGTATCGCGCTTGTTCAGTCAGGCGGCCACCAGCGACCGCGGGGGGCTTACGGGTAGAGGCCGCGGAGGGCGGTCGTGTCGGCGACGCGCTTCACGGCAACGAGGTACGCGGCCGTCCGCATGTCGACGTCCCTGAGGTGCGCCATCGCGAGGACCTCGGCGAAGGAGCGGTCCATGATCTCCTTGAGCTTGGCGTTGACGACGGCCTCGCTCCAGTGATCGCGGTTCAGATCCTGCACCCACTCGAAGTAGCTGACGGTCACGCCGCCGGCGTTCGCGAGGATGTCCGGGATCATGAACACGCCCTTGCTCGCCAGGATCTTGTCGGCATCGGGCGTCGTGGGGCCGTTGGCGGCCTCGGCGACGATCTTGGCCTTCACGTTGTCCGCGTTCGCGGCCGTGATCTGGTTCTCGTAGGCGGCCGGGATCAGGATGTCGCAGGGCAGCTCCAGCAGCTCCCCGTTCGTGATCGTCGTGCTGCCCGGGAAGCCGACGACGGTGCCGTGCTCCTTCTTCCAGGCCAGCACGCGGTCGGGGTCGAGGCCGTCGGTGTTCTTGATGCCGCCGCCGGTGTCGGACACCGCGATGATGGTCGAGCGCTCGTCGGCCATGAGCCGCGCCGCGATGTAGCCGGCGTTGCCAAAGCCCTGGACGACGGTCGTCGTCTTGGCGAGGTCCATACCCAGGTGCTTGGCCGCGTCCACGATCGTGAACACGCAGCCTCGAGCCGTGGCCTCGTTGCGACCCTCGGACCCGCCCAGACTGATCGGCTTGCCGGTGACCACGCCGGGGACCGTGTACCCGACGTGCATGGAGTACGTGTCCATGAACCAGGCCATGATCTGGGGCGTGGTGTTGACGTCAGGCGCCGGGATGTCGCGTTCGGGCCCGATGAGGATCGAGATCTCGGTGAAGAACCGGCGGCTGAGGCCCTCGAGCTCCCGCTGGGAGAGCTTCTTGGGGTCGACGGTGACGCCGCCCTTGCCGCCGCCGTACGGGATGCCCACGACCGCGCACTTCCAGGTCATCCACATCGCGAGGGCCTTGACCTCGTCGAGCGTGACGTCCTGGTGGTACCGGATGCCGCCCTTGGCGGGGCCCCGGCCGAGGTTGTGCTGGACGCGATAGCCGGTGAAGACCTGGACGGTACCGTCGTCCATGTGCACCGGGAAGTGGACCGTGAGTTCGCGGCGCGGCTCGCGCAGCACGTTGCGCAGGCCCGGGTCAAGGTTGAGCATCTCGGCCGCGAGATCGAACTGGTGCTGCGCGACCTGCCAGGCGTTGATCGGCGCCGTTGCCTTCTCCGTCGTCATGGAACGGAAGATCCTCGGTGGCGGGGCGGTGGACGCCGTCCCTGAGCGATGGGTCGTCATCCGGACGACCCCACGGGGGCGGTTTCGAGTGCCGGCCATGGCATGGCCGGACGCTCGTCGCACGCCGCCTTCGAAGTCCGAGTATAGCCACGGGACGGCCTCGCCCACGGGCCGCTCGTCACCCTGCCGCAACCAATCCGTCACCTCGCCGTCCCTGTCGAGTGGCAGGGGTCCGGGCCGCTGACGAGGGTTCTGCCCGCACCGGTGCATGGCACCCGCGACGTGATCAGGCCTCGTAGATCGCCACGGCGCCGACGCAGCCCGGACCGAGATGCGGGCCTACGGACGGACCGACCGTCATCGTCTGGACCCGGGCCCGGTCGATGCCGGACCGCGCGATGAGCTTCTCGCGGAACTCTTCCACCTCGGCGTTGGTGGTGTGCAGGACGGTCAGCCGCTCCATCGGCCGCTCGGTCAGGAGCTCCAGGCAGCGCTCGCGTGCCTTCGCCCGGGTCCGCACGCGCTCGGCGTTCTCCACCAGGCCGTCGGTCACCGTGATGATCGGCTTGATCGAGAGCATCGTGCCCATCGCCGCGCGCGCGCCGCTGATCCGCCCGCCGCGCTTGAGGTACTCGAGCGTGTCCAGCGCCACGTAGAGATCGATGCGCGCCCTGGCCTCCTCGATGGCGGCCGCGATCTCTACCGCGGTTCTCCCCTCGGCCGCCATCTCCGCGCCCACCTGGGCCAGCATCCCGTGACCCATCGAGGCAGAGCGCGAGTCGATGACGTGGATCTCGCGCTCCGCCAGCCCCTGCGCGCCGAGCGTCGCCGACTTCAGCGTGCCGGACAGGTCGCCCGACACCGTGATGCAGACGACCGCGTCGGCTCCGGCATCGAACGCTGCCTGGTAGGCCTGCCCGAAGTCGCCCGGCGAGGCGGCGGCGGTCGTCGGGAACGGCGCGTCGGGCGCGGTCATCCGGGCCCAGAACTCGTCGGTGGTGAGGTTGACGTTCGGGCGGAACGTCTCGGGCCCGAAGTTCACGACCAGAGGGACGATGGTGATGCCGGCCGCGGCCGCGACCTCTGGCGGCAGGTCGCTGGCGGAGTCGGTGACGATGGCGACACGGGACACGGGCTGGGTCTCCTCGGGCGCTGACGGTTGCCGCCGCGGGCGGGGCCTCTCTCGGGACACGGATCATACGGAGCGTTGCGGCCGGGGGGAAGCGCGAACGGACACGAGTCGGGAGCCGTCACCCGCTACGCTTCCCTCCATGGCGCGTCCCATCCTGGCAGTGACCTTCGGAACCTTCACGCTGCGGCTCGCGACCGGCGTGACCGGCGCCATGCTCATCTACTACCTGGCCGTGCTGCCCCAATACGGCGGCGAGACCGTGGAGGCGTGGGAGATCGGCGTCATGGGGGCGCTGTTCTACGCGAGCGAGCTCGTGCTCTCGCCGATCTTCGGCGTCCTGTCGGACCGGGTGGGTCATCGCCGGATGATGCTTGTCGGCCCGGCATTCGGCGCCGTTGCTGTCGTGATCACCGCGTTTTCCGTCAGTCTCCCGGTCATCGGCTTCACCCGGCTGCTCGAGGGAGCGTCCACAGCAGCCTCGATACCCTCGATCCTGGGGTTCATCGCCTTCGCCACCGCCTCCGACGAGCTGCTGCGGGGCAAGGCGGTCGCCCGGTTCGAGGCCGCGACCCTGGCGGGGTTGATGCTCGGCTTCGTCGTCGCCGGCCCGCTGTTCGCGGCGTTCGGCCCGACGGCCTTCCTTCTCAACGCGGTCCTCTACGGCGTGTCGTTCGCGATCTACAAGCTGGGTGTCCCCGAGCACGCGGAGCCGGCACCCGCCGCCCACGGCCATGACCCCGACGAGGGCCTGCATCGCTACCTCCGGATCCTGCGAGGCTCGCACGTCTGGCTGCTGGCCCCCACCTGGATCGCCATCAACGCGACGCTGGGCCTGTACACGAGCCAGACGCTGTTCCAGCTGGTCCGCGAGCCCGACCCGCGGTTCTCGGAGCAGCAGCTCATGGGCGGCTTCGATCCGCTCCAGGTCAGCGCTGGCCTGGCGATCGGCGGGCTCCTGTTCTTCGCGGGCCTGTTCTACTGGGGCGGCAAGTTCCGGAGCATGCGGCGGACGTCGATCATCGTCTACGGCATCATCGGCGGCGCGGTGATGCTCACGGCCGCGGCGGCCATCAACCACGTCGGCGCCGACCCACTGCCGCTCCTCCTGCTGCTGGTCGTGATCGCGGCGGCCGGGCTGTTCGTCCTCGCCGGGGCCACCCCCGCCGCCATCGGCCTGCTTGCGGACATGACCGAGGCCTACCCCGATGACCGGGGCGCGATCATGGGCCTCTACTCGGTGTTCCTGGGCCTCGGCCAGATCGTGGGCAGCATCGTGGGCGGCGTGGCGGCCCAGGCGGCCGGGCTCGATGGGATCTTCGTGGCGTCGTTGATCCTGCTCGCGATCGCCTTCCTGCCGATCAGCCGGTTGCGGCGCTACGAGCACCAGGTGGGCGGCGTGGCGACCGATGCCCATGTCTGACGAGGCGCTGGTTCCCGCGCGGCTCGTACGCGGCGCCCGTGGCGCCGTCGTGGCGCCGCACCACCTCGCGTCGGCCGCGGGGCTCGCGGTGCTGGCGGCCGGCGGGCACGCCGTGGATGCCGCGATTGCCACCAACGCCGTGCTGGGCGTGGTGATGCCCAACGGTTGCGGGATCGGCGGCGACGCGTTCTGGCTGGTCTGGGATGAGGCGGCAGGCGAGCAGTTCGCCCTCAACGGGTCCGGGCGGTCACCCGCGGCGCTGGACGCCGCCGCGCTGCGCGAGCGCGGCCTGGACCGGATCCCGCTGCGGGGGCCTCTCGCCATCACGATCCCGGGCGCGGTCCGCTCCTGGGCGGACGCCCATCGCCGCTGGGGTCGCCTGTCACGCGATGCCGTGCTGGCGGCGGCGATCGAGCACGCGGCGGCCGGCTTCCCGGCGTGGCCCGGGCTGGTGGACGCCGTGGAGGCGATGGACGCGAGCCTCGGCCGGGATCCGTGGACGAACGGGTTCCGCAGTGTCTGGCGGCCCACGGGGCGTCCGTGGCGGCCCGGCGAGATGATCCGGCTCCCGGCGCTGGCGGCTTCGCTGCGCACGCTCGCACTCGACGGCTTCGACGCCTGCTACGACGGCGAGCTCGGTCAGCGGATCGCAGCAGCGCTGCGGGCGGCCGGCGGCGCGCACACCACCGATGACCTGCGCGACCATCGGAGCACGTGGGGCTCGCCGATCTCCACCAGCTATCGGGGCGTCCGGGTCACCACGCACCCGCCCAACAGCAGCGGCGTGCTGGCGCTCGAGATCCTCAACATCCTGGATCGATTCGAGCCGCCGCCGGGTGCCCGCTTCACGAGTCGTGGCTGGTCGGACGCCGCCTGGCCGCACCTCCAGCTCGAGGCCGCGAAGCTCGCCTTCGAGGACCGCGACCGGCTGCTCACGGACCCGGAGTTCCGAGACATCCCGGTGGACTGGCTGCTGTCCGCGAGCACGCGTCCGAGCCTGGCTTCCCGCATCGACCCGTCCCGCGCCGACCCTGCGCCACCTCCGGCTCGCACCCTGGTGGGCGGCACGATCTGGCTGGGTGTCGTGGACGCCGAGGGCAACGCCGTCAGCCTCATCCAGTCCAACGCCGCGGGGTTCGGGTCGGGCGTCGTCGACCCCGTCACGGGCGTCCACTTCCAGAACCGGGGCGCGTCGTTCTCGCTTGAGCCCGAGCACCCCAACGTCCTCGAGCCGCGCAAGCGGACGGCCCACACGCTGCTGCCCGGGATGCTGTTCCGCGAGGGGGAGCGGCGCCCGTGGATCGTTGCCGGCTCCATGGGCGGCGACATCCAGCCGCAGGTCCACGTCCAGCTCGTGTCCGCGCTCGTGGACGGCGGGGCCGACATCGCGACCGCGATCGCGGCGCCCCGGATCACCGTCGAGCCGGACGGGTGGCTCGCACCGCCCCTGCGCGTGCTCACCGACGGCGAGCTCGAGACCGGGGTGGAGGCGGGGCTCCGCCGGCGCGGGCACCAGCTCGCCCGTGTCCCGTACGACGGCGGCCTGGGGCACGAGCACGCCATCGAGCTGGTCGCCGGCGGACCGGCTGCGGACGGATCCCTTGCCGCCGCGACGGACCCCCGGAGCGCGGGGCTCCCTGCGGTCCGCTGAGACCCGTGACAGGTCGCGAGCGCCCGGAGCGGCCGACGCCGGGTGGTATCCTCCGCCAGCCGGTGGCAGCCGCGCTCACTCCGATCTGCCGCCGGCCCCGTGTGGACAGCGGAGGCGCCCCGTGACCTCGAACGTCGGCCAGAACTACCCCTACACCAGCGAGACGGAGGCCGTCCGCGCGGCCTGTGTCACCGGGCTGATCGAGGGGCGCGAAGGCCTCGCCGACAAGCTCAAGGCCGAGGCCATCCCTCTGGACAACAACGACCGCTGGTGGGTGTGGAAGTGCCCCACCACCGGCTGCGCCGGCCTCCTCCACGCCGCGGGCTACGCCATCGAGAAGCGTGCGGTCTTCACGGTCTGCGACGGGACCTGCGCGAAGACCTTCCTGCGCTAGTCCCCGTCGGCGCGCCGTGAGCGACACGAACGACGCCGACCCCGAGCTGCGCGCCGCGCGCCGCCGACTCCTCCTGGATACGACGGGGATCGCCGTCTCCGCCATCGGGTTCGGGTTCGTGTTCGGGCTGGCCGCCCGCGACGCCGGCTACTCGACCGTCGAAGCCGCCGCGATGAGCGTGTTCGCCTTCTCGGGTGCGGCCCAGTTCGCGGCCGTGGGTTATGTGAGCGCCGGCCTGCCGTGGCTGCCGATCCTGGTGCTCACGTTCTTCCTCAATGCCCGTCACCTGCTCTACAGCGCGTCGCTGGCGCCGCGGCTGCGGCAGGTCCCGTTCCTCCAGCGCGCCGCGATGGCCCACGTGCTCACGGACGAGGCGTTTGCCCTGGCCGCCACCCACTTCCACCGGATCGGCCGCGTGGACGTCCCCGGCTACTGGATCGGGGCGGTCCTCGGCGTGTTCATCCCGTGGAACCTGGCCACGCTCGCCGGGGTCCTGCTGGGCGGCGCGATCGTCGACCCTTCCGCGTTCGGGCTCGACATCGTGTTCCCGGCCGCCATGGCCGGCTTGGCCGTGGGCCTGGCGACGGGGCGCCGCGAGATCGTCGCCGCGGGAGCGGGTGCGGCAATCGGCGTCCTGCTCTCGCTGCTGTTTGGGCCGAGCGTCGGGATCGTCGCCGGGGGCCTCATCGGACCGCTGATCGGCATGGCCGTGCCCGACGACGGGCGACAGGTGGCGCCCGACTCCGACCTGACCGGGCTGCGCGTGGACCTGGACGAGGCCATGGCCGAGGTGGACGAGCTGCCGGCTGGGGGGACCCGATGAGCACCGAGCTCGTCCTGCTCGCGCTGCTGATGGCCGCCGTCACCTATCCGTCCCGGGCCGTGCCGCTCCTGGCGCCGGGCACTGAACGCCTGCCGCCGCGGGCCCTCCTCTACCTCCGGCTCGTCGGGCCTGCCATCCTGGCCTCGATCGCGGCGACCCAGACCCTCGTCCGGACGGACGACATGGGGGTGCGGTCGATCGTGCTTGGCCCGGAGCTCCTGGGGGTGCTCCTGTGCGTGGCGGTGGTCGCGTGGCGCCGGAACCTGTTCCTGGGGCTGGTCGCCGGCGTCGCGTTCGTGGCGCTGGCCCGGATCGTGTTCCCCGGCTAGCGACCCGCGACGCGCCGGGCCTCCGCCTCCACCTCGACCAGCAGGCTCGGGCGCATCAGGGCGGCGACCACGACCAGCGTCGCGGCCGGCCGGACGTGGCGGAACAGCTCACCGTGGACTGCCGCGACGGCATCGGCATCGGCCGGGCTCACGAGGTACATCCGGGTCCGGACCACATCGTCAAGGGCGAAGCCCGCCTCGTTCAGCGCACCCTCGACGATCGCGAACGCCGCCCGTGCCTGGGCCGCGGCATCGCCCGGGTTCCGCGACTCACCGTCCGGTCCGGCGTCCGTGGTGCCCGCCACGAAGCAGGCGTCGCCCACGGCGAGGGCCCGCGAGTAGCCGGCTTGGGCCTCCCAGGGTCCGCCGCTCCCGACGTGGCGGCGGGTCAACGCGCAGCCCCCTCGCCGGCGAGGCGCTCGGCCCGCCAGCGGCCGACCTCGGGGTCGCGGCCGATGGCCACGATCAGCGCTGCCAGCAGGGTCGTGCGGGGGACGATCGAGGCGACCTCGAGGTACTCCTGCGGCGAGTGATCCATCCCGCCGATTGGACCCAGCCCGTCGAGGGTCGGCACGCCCATGCCCGCCGTGGTGTTCGCGTCCGATGCCCCGCCCGTGACTGCGTCGCGGAGCTCGAACCCCAGTTCATCGGCGAGGCTCACGGCGCGGTCGACGAGCCGGCCGGACCGTTCCAGCTTCTCCATCGGCCAGTGGCGCCCGGTCTGCTCGGACTCGACCGTCACGTCGGGCACGAGCTGCGGCGCGAGGATGCCGGCGATCGCCGCCTCGACCGCCTCGAGGCCCTCGCGAGTCACCGACCGCACGTCCACCTCGAGGCAACACCGCTCGGCGACGACATTCGGCCGCGTACCGCCCTCGATGACGCCGACGTTGACCGTCACCCCCGCCCAGCGCCCGTTGAGCGCGTGGAGGTCGAGCGTGATCCGGGCCGCCTCGAGGATCGCGCTGCGTCCCTTCTCCGGCTCCACGCCGGCATGCGCCGCCCGCCCGGTCACCGTGACCACGAGGTCCAGCGTCCCCTTGCGCGACGACACGATGTCGCCGTTCGCGCGGGCGCACTCGAGGACGAGGCACGCGTCGACCTCGCGGGCGAGCCGTCGGATGTGGGGGGTTGACACCGGCGACCCGATCTCCTCGTCCGGGTTGGCGACGAACAGCAGCCGTGCGATACGGGACGCCACCCAGGACCTCGCGCACGGCGGCGATCGCGTGGAGCCCGGTGAGCAGCCCGCTCTTCATGTCCGTGACGCCGGGGCCCGTGGCAATGCCGCCCTGGATGGCAAACGGCCGTTCCTCGACCGTTCCGGGGTCGAACACGGTGTCCATGTGGCCGATGCACAGGAGCGTGGGCCCGTTGGGGTCGGTTCCGCGAAGCTCGCCGATGACCGTCTCGCCCAGGTCCTCGTCGTTCTCGTGCGCCGTGACCGCGAAGCCCAGGATCCGGAGCCGCTCCGCGGTCCACCGGCCGATGGCGTCCACGCCGGCCTTGGTGTAGCTGCCGCAGTCGGTGTTCACGAGCCGCTCGAGGTCGGCGAGATAGGCCGGGTAGGCCCGCTCGAGGCTCGCCCGCAGCGCGGCGAGCTCTTCCGGGGCGACGAGGGCGTTGTCGGAGCGAGCCATGCGGCCAGTCTATCGGCCCGCGACCCCTCGCAACGGGACTCGCCACGGGGCGCCGGAGCGGGCCGTCGCCGCGCAGGCCCGTCGCGTAGAGTTTCCGGACCGTGCGACTCGTGGAGATCCGGCTGCTCGAGGGCCCCAACGTCTACCGGCTGCTGCCGGTGGTCAAGGTCGAGGTCGCCGTCGGCCGGACGCGCACCTGGAAGGGATCCCGGACACCCACCGACGGAACCGCGGTGCACCTCGCCCGCCCGGTGACCGTGCGGGAGTGGCCGGACCCTGTGGCGGACATCGTGGCCTGGACCCGACGGCTGCGTGCCGATCACGGCGAGCACGCGGGTCCGGCGGTCGTCCACCGGGTGTCGGATGCCGGCCGGTGGGTGATCACCTGGCCCTGGTCGGGCGCCGAACGTTCCCGCTTGCTCGCCGAAGCCGCGGTGGATCTCGCCGGCCGGTCGGTCTCACCCGTCCGCCGCGTGCGGCTGACCATGACCCAGGAACGCCTGGTGGCCGGTTGGGAGGAGCGGATCGCGAAGGCCGGCGCCGCCCCGCCGTCCTGGATCCGTGACGCGGACCGGCGCATGCCCGTGGTGTCCATCACCGGCACCAACGGCAAGTCCACGGTGACCCGGCTGATCACCCACATCCTGCTGCAGGCCGGACGCCATGTCGGGACGACGACCAGCGACGGGATCCTCGTGGACGAACGGATGGTCGAGGCCGGGGACTGGACCGGACCGGGCGGTGCGGCGGCGATCCTGCGCAGGGACGACGTGGATGTGGCGGTCCTCGAGACCGCGCGCGGCGGCCTCGTCCTGCGGGGCATGGGCTACGAGTCCAACGAGGCGAGCGTGTTCACCAACGTCTCCGCGGACCACCTCGATCTCCAGGGCATCCACACGCTCCCGGAGCTCGCGGAGGTCAAGGCAACGGTCTGCAGGGTGACGCGGCCCGGCGGGCTGGTCGTGCTCAACGCGGACGACCCCCTCGTGGCAGGCGTCGCCCGTCGGGTTCGAGCGCGCGTGGCCTACTTCTCGATGGATCCGGGCTCCTCGCAACTCCTCGCGCGCCACCGGCGGGCGGGCGGGCTCGCCTGGGTGCTCCACCGGGGACTGCTGGTCGAGCGGGAGGGTCCCGAGTCGCATGTGCTGCTCGACGTGGCCGATCTCCCGGTGGCCCTGGGTGGCCTGGCGCGGCACAACGTGGCCAACGCGCTGGCTGCGGCCGGCGGGGCACGGGCGCTGGGCGCGACCCGGGAGCAGGTCGCGGACGGGCTCCGGGACTTCCGGCCGTCCGCGGACCTGTCGCCCGGCCGGCTCAATCTGTTCCGGCTCGGCCAACGGATGATCATCGTGGACTTCGCGCACAACGAGGCCGGCACGGAGGCGATCCTCGACGTCGCGGCGGCGATCGCGGGTGGCGCCGCCGGTGGGGCCGCGCCGGTGACGGCGATCATCGGGACCGCGGGTGACCGACCCGACGACACGCTGCGGGGGATCGGGCGGATCGCGGCAGAACGGGCGCAGCGGGTCGTGCTCAAGGAGACCCTCGCCTACCTGCGTGGACGCGACCGCGAGGAGATCGTCCGGGTCATCGGCGAGGGGCTCGCGGAGGGTGGCCTGGACCCGGCGACGGTCCCGGTCTACGAGAGTGAGGCGGCAGCCCTCGAAGCGGAGCTGGTCGGTGTGGGCAGCACCGCCGCCGACGGACGTCCCGATGCGCCGCGCGTCATCGTGCTGTTCTGTCACCAGGACCGCGACGCGGTCTTCGCGCTGCTCGAGCGCCTCGGGGCGCACGGGGTCGATGTCGCCACCGAGATGGGCGACCTCGCTCCGGGGCTCGCCAACCGGGAACGCGACCGGGGGTAGCGGTCGGCTGGCCGACCGCCAGGCGGCGGGCCGTCCCGTCAGGGGGCGGGCGGCCCGCCCCGTCAGCGGCGGTCCGCCGAAGGAGTCAACCGACGCGTCGAGCTGCGAACCACCCGCCGAGCGGCGGATCCGTCGCGTGAGGGGCCGAGCGGTGCAACGTTCGGACCGCATGGCGAGTGGAACTGCCGCGCATGCGCTCGTAGACCCGCCCGGCGGGCAACGGGGCACGCGGCGGGAAGCGGAGGGCGCCGCGACCGGCAGCGGGGCGCCCGACGCGGCTCATCCGGCACTGTCGGGCGCGCGACGCGACGCATCCGGGCACTGTCGGAAGCCCGGTGCCGCTCAACCCAGCGGCGCCTCCAGCTCGCCCGGATCGGCGAACGCGGTGCCGCCCTGGTTGCGCCCGGCCATCGCCATCGCCTGCCGGTACACGTCCACCGCATCGTCGGCGCAGATCACCACGAGGTCGCCCGGCGCGGAGCGACGCAGGGCCGCGCGGACGGCTGACGCCTCGTCCAGGATCTTGTCCACCCTCACGTTGCGCGCGCCGGCCTCGCCGCGAGCGGCACGGATCCCCGCGGCGACGTTGGACGCGGTCTCACCGGGTCCCCGCCCGCGCAGGTTGCGGTCCTCACGGATCACGATCTCGTCGAACGCCGTGGCGGCCAGGGCGCCGTACTCGCGCTGATCCTGGTCCCTGCGGTCGCCCGGGATCCCGATGACAGCGATGGCCCGCCCGGTGCGGGGCGGGGCGGCCGACGCCCCGAGCACGCCCGCCCGCGTCTGCGGCTCCACCATCATCCGGTTCACGAAGTCCGCCAGCTGGCGCATGCCGTCCACGTTGTGGCAGTAGTCGATGACCACGCGCGTCCCCGCGACCTCCACCAGGTTGAGGCGTCCCGGCGCCTGGAAGAACGACGTGGAGAAGGTGCGGAGACCCTGGCGAATGTCGTGGATGTGGGCGCCCATCGACCAGGCGGCGGCCGCGGCGGCGAGCGCGTTGGCGACGTTCATCCGCGCCCGCCCGCCGAACGTGGCCGGGATGAGGTGCGTGTAGAGGACCGGCATCTTGCGGGGACCGTGGCGCAGCACGATGAGCTCGCCCTGGGGCGTGTCCTCGAGGCAGAAGGCGGCGTTGCCGCGCGCGGCGTGCCCGTCGATGCGGTCGAAGCCCTCCTCGCCCTTGTCCTTCGCCATCGAGAATAGGACGACCCGCCCGCTGCAGTGACGTCCCATCCGGTAGACGAGGTGGTCGTCGGCGTTGAGCACGGCGGTCCCGGCGCGCGGCACGGCCTCGACGACCACGCCCTTGACATTGGCCAGCTGGCCCAGCGTGTCGATGCCGCCGATGCCCAGGTGATCGCCGGTGACGTTGGTGACCACCGCGACGTCGTTGCGGTCGTAGCCCAGGCCCTCGCGCAGGATGCCGCCCCGGGCCACCTCGAACACGGCCGTGTCCACGGTCGGGTTCTGGAGGACCATCTGCGCCGACTTCGGCCCGCTCATGTCGCCGCGCTTCATCAGCCGACCGTCGATGACGATGCCGTCGGTGGACGTCATGCCGACACGCCTGCCCATGAGCTTGAGGACGTGGGCGATCATCCGGACGGTCGTCGTCTTGCCGTTGGTCCCGGTGACGGCCAGGATCGGGATCCGGGCCGCCCTGCCGGGCGGGAACAGGAGGTCGATGACCGGCTTGGCGACGTACTGGGGCTCTCCCTCGGTCGGATGGGTGTGCATCCGGAAGCCCGGGGCCGCGTTGACCTCGACGATGCCGCCGCCGGTCTCGCGCACCGGCTCCTCGATGTCCGGGCAGATGAAGTCGATGCCGGCGATGTCGAGGCCGACGACGAGAGCCGCCGTCTCGGCGATCTCCACGTTGTCGGGGTGCGCCTCGAGCGTGCGGTCGATGGACGTGCCGCCGGTGGACATGTTGCCCGTGAGGGCGAGCTTGACGAAGGTTCCAGCGGGCGCCACGTCGTCCGGGGAGAAGCCCTGGCCCGCGAGGACCGCCTCGGCGTTGGCATCGAGCCTGATTCGGGTGAGGACCTTCTCGTGACCGATGCCCCGGCGCGGGTCGGCGTTGGTGATGTCCACGAGCTCGCGGATCGTCCGCTCGCCGTCGCCGGTGACGCTGGCCGGCACGCGCTCCGCGACCGCCGCAAGCTTGCCGCCGATCACGAGGCAGCGGTAGTCCCGGCCGGTGATGTACGACTCCACGATCACGTCGCCGCCGCGGCTCTGGCGCAGCGTCTCGGGCCACGCGGCGCGGACGGCGGCCTCGTCCCGAAGGTCCAGCGCGACGCCCCGGCCGTGGTTCCCGTCCAGCGGCTTGATGACGCACGGGTAGCCCAGGCGGCGCGCCGCGGTGACGGCCTCGTCCTCGGTCTCCACCATCTCCGAGCGCGGCACCGGGAGGCCGGCCGAGTCCAGGAGCCGGTTGGTCAGCTTCTTGTCCGACGCGATGTCCACCGCGATGCCGCTGGTGCGGCTGGTCATCGTGGCGCGGATCCGCTGCTGGTGGACGCCCTGGCCGAACTGGACGAGGGAGTAGCGGTCGAGGCGGATGTACGGGATGTCGCGACCCGCGGCCTCGTCGATGAGCGCCTGCGTCGACGGCCCGAACGCGAGCCGCTCCGCCATGAGAATCAGGCTCTCGAGCTCCCCAACGAGGTCGAACTCGAAGGCCGGGTCGTGCGGCGCCACGAGATGGTTGACCAGCCCGACGGCCTTCCGGCCGGCCTCGATCCCGACCTGTTCCTCGCGATACTCGAAGATCACGTTGTAGCGGCCGTGCTCGCCGGTGCCGCGGGTCTTGCCGTGGCGGACGTCGGTGCCGGCGAGGTTCTGGAACTCCAGGGCGATGTGCTCGGCCACGTGGCCCGCCCAGGTGCCGTCCCGGAGGCGCGTGATGAAGCCGCCGCGCCGGCCAAGGGAGCAGGCGTGCTCCTCGAGGGTGGGCAGCATCTCCACGAGGGCGTCGACGAAACCAGGGATCGTGTTGCTCGGGAACTCCTCGAGCACGCCGAGATCCACGACCTGGCGGATCACGGGTTCCCTCGCCCAGTAGTTGGCGCCGCGCAGGACGCGGGTCTCGAGGATGTGCAGCGTGGGTTCGGGGCGCAGGCCGCCCGGGGTCGCGTCCGAGGCCCTCCGCCGGGGCGTGGCGGCGGCGTCCGCGGGCTCGGGTGCCGCCGTGGGCGCGGTCTTCCTGGACCGCTTCGGGGATGCCGGGTCCGCCTGCGCCACTGGTCCCTCCTCGAGTGCGTGGGACCCGGAGTGTACGCGCTGCCCGGACGACCCATCCGGGATGGTCGGACGCTCAGCTCGAGGCGATCTCGCCCTCGATGACCTGCAGATTCGGCGCCGAGACCCGCGTCCGGCGGCGGAGGTCGAACCGGTAGCCGGCCGGCAGGCTGTGCAGGACCACTCCGCTGATCATCAGGGGGCGATGGCCGCGGATCTCCCAGGCGTCGGTCTCGGACGCCGCGCCGTCCACCACGGTGATCGACCCGCGGCCGATCACCTCCATCACCTGGTCCGGGCCCACCACGCCGGCCGTGTCCTCGTCCACGCCGAGGCCCAGCAGCGACGGGTTCTGGGCGATCAGCGACAGCAGCCGCCCCAGCCGGTTCCGCTGCTGGAAGTGCTGGTCAACGATCACGCCCGGCAGCAACCCGAGACCCGCGGCGATCTGCGCCATCCGGTGCTTGGGGGTTGCGCCCGACGCCCCGAACGCGATCATGTGCGAGGAGATGGCGCTGGCGCCGGCGGAGGTGCCTGCGACCACGGCACCGGCCATGAAGCGGGCCATGATCGCGTCGGCGAGGCGCGTCCCGCCCAGCATCGACGAGAGCCGGAGCTGGTTGCCCCCGGTCATGAAGATGCCGGTGGAGTCGCCGATGATGCGCGCCGCGTGTTCGTCGTTCGCCTGGGCGCGGCTCACCGCGTTGAGCGGCACGACCTCCGCGGCACCCAGCTCGGTGAACACGGACCGGTACCGGTCGCCCGCCTCCATGCCGAAGGAGCTGGCCGTGGCGATCACGGCGATCCTGGCCTCGGGGCCACCCGCGAGCGCGACGAACCGGCCGAGGATGACCCGGTCGCGGACCTTGTCCTCGGCCCCGCCGATGACGATGACTGTCCCGTGCGGCATGGTCCCGGGAGTCTAGCAGCGCCCCACCCGGGCCCGAACGCGCGAGAATGCACGTGCATGGACGCCCAGGCGACGCTCAAGCAACGACCGGCCCGGCGTGCCGGCGTGATCCGGCGTGCCCTCCACCTCGAGGCGACCCGGATCCGGGAACCCCGGCGGATCCTCGGGATGGCGATCATCATCGTCGCGTTTGCGATCGCCCTGGCCGGCCTGTGGGCCCGAGGCGAGACCGCCGGCGGTGACGCGCGAGCCTATTGGGCCGCGGTGCGCATCTGGCTGGAGGGGGGCGACCCGTACCACCCGCTGGGACCGTTCCTGCCCTATGTGTACGCGCCCTGGATGCTCCCGCTGTTCGCCCCCTGGGCGCTGCTGCCCTGGGAGGTGGCCTGGTTCACGTGGCGCGGGGTGCAGATTCTCCTGTTGCTGTGGTCCATCCGCTGGGCCTACACCCGACGGCCGCTGCCGACGGCGATCCTCGTCGGGCTCATCTGGTTCCCCATGGCGGCCAATCTCGACACCGGGAACATCAACCTGCTGCTGGCGCTCGCGCTGTTCGGCGCCCAGTTCACGGGCCCCAGGGTCGGCGGCCTGATCTGGGGCCTCGCGACGTGGATGAAGTGGGTCCCGGCGCCGCTGTGGTTCGTGCTGCCACCCCGGGCGCGCTCGTGGGGACTGGTGTTTCTCGCGCTGTCCGGGCTGCTCTCCCTCGCGATGCTGCCCGTGACGATCGTCCAACTCCAGGTCCTGTTCGGGTTCGGGGAGCGGCCCTTCCGGGCGGACTACCTCGTGTTCATCTGGTCGGCCGTGCCCTGGTGGTGGCGCCTGCGGCACCCATTCGCCTTCCTGAGCGCGTCCGCCTGGGTCGCTGCTCTGCGGGTGCAACGTGACCGGGCGGGGCGGTGGGGCCATGCGTTCCGGATGGAACCCCGGGCGACGCTCCGCGTCGGGCGAGCGCGGTCGGCAGCATGGCTGCGTGTCTACCTCGGTTTCGACGACGGCCGATCCGTCGACCCGCGTGACCCGGCCGTGACCCGGGAATCGAAGGCCGTCGCCGAGATCGGCGACTGACCTCGCCTCAGGCCGCCGGCGGCCTGCGGCTGCGCGGTGCGGTCGCGGCCCGGTTCGATCACCGGGCGAAGGGCCACGGCGGCGCTCGCGAAGAAGGCGACCGCGATGATGAACACGACCCGCGGGCTCAGGGGCACGTTGCCGCTCGAGGCCACGAGGTCCAGGACCAGGCCGCCCAGGGCGATCGAAATCGGCGTGGCCGAACCCGTCGCCACGTTGCTCATGCCCATGTAGCGGCCGGCAGATGCCCTCGGGATGATGTCGGTCATCAGGGCCCAGTCGACGGCCAGGAAGCTGCCGTTCGCGGCGCCGAACAGCGCCGCCCCAACCAGGGCGAGGGGGATGGACGGCGTCAGGGCGATGATCGCCGTCCCGGCGGCACCGCCCGCGCAGGCGGCAAAGATCAGGGGCTTGCGTCCGATGCGGTCCGACAGGCGCGAGGCCGGCAGGATCGCCACCACGTTGGCCGCCACCACGACGATCAGGATGGCGACATACATGGCGTTCGCCTCCTCCTTCGTCATGGCGAAGGCACGGCCGAGGTAGATCACCACGAAGTTGACGAGCAGCGACCCGGCGATCAGGAACAGGAGCCGGGAGAAGAGCAGCCACACATAGGACCGCTCCCGAAGGATGTCGGTGGCCCAGGCCTCACGGGCGATCCGGGTCCATGACTTGCCGCGGCGCGGCTTGGGCGGCATGCCGTTGCCCACCTTGAGGACCACGCTGGCCATCGTCACCAGCTCGACCAACGCCACTGCGACCAGTGACAGCTCCATGACCCCGAGGCCGACCGACAGCGACACCAGCAGGAAGCCGGTCACGTTGCCGACGACCTGCATGAGGCCCACCATCCCGCTGGCCATCCCGACCTGCGGCTCCGCGACGAGGTCCGGGACATACCCCTGGAACGGACCCCGAGCGATGTTGGTGCTGACGCTGAGCAGCAGCATGAAGGCCGCCAGCACGAGGACCGAGCTGCCGGTGGCGATCCCCAGCAGGAACACCACGTCCAGCAGGGAGCCGAAGACGATGTACGGCTTGCGCCGGCCCCACTTCGACACGGTGTAGTCGCTGATGTAGCCGACGGTGGGCTGGATGATGATCCCGACGATCGCAGCGCCGATGCCGATCATGAACATCGACTTCCCGACGTCATCCTTGGGCACCAGGCCATCGAACTCGAGGCGGTTGGTGATGAACAGCCCGACGGCGGCATCGATGGCGGTCAGGCCAAGCCAGTAGGCCGAGATCCGCATCAGCTGCGTCATCGGCAGCAGAGCTGTCGGACGTGCCCCCGCGTCGGGGTCTCCATCCGCTGTCGCATCGCCTGCCGCCGGGATCGCGCCGGTCGCGGTCTGGTCCACGGTCGTCCTCCCACCCCCCGATGCAACCCAGCTGGGCTCGTGATGGGCCGGTGAGGTTCCTCGGCCGGAGCTCGTCCTCCGGCTGGGACCGGCTTCGGCGGGACACCCGCGTGCATCGAGCGCGACGGTGTTGTGGAGACGCGCGATCGGCGGATGTGTTGCAGCCATCGCCGCGCGGCGGAACAGGGCCGGCGCGGATCACGCGCGCCGAGAAGCTCCGCGGCACGGCGAGGATCGCCAGAGTCGGCGGATCATGGCGCGCCGAGCGGCGCGAGGGTCGTCGGGGTGACCCATGCGGTCCCCGTCAGCCGTCGCGTTACCCTCGTGAACGAAACGCGGCGCCCGTTCGTCAGGTCCGATGAACGGAGGCAGACACCGGTGCTGGGGAGTCTCGTGGGGGAACCGACCCGGGTGCATGAGGGAGCGTCGCTGCGCGTCGCCGACGAGCGGGCGAACGCGTTCCGGCGCCTCGTGGACCGGTCGCTGGACCCCTCCTACCGTCTCGCCGCCGTGATCCTCAACGACCGGATCGAGGCCGAGGACGCGGTCCACGACGCTGCGGTCTCGGCGTGGCGGTCCTTCGACAGCCTACGCGAGCCGGACCGCTTCGAGGCCTGGTTCCGGAGGATTCTCGTGAACGGCTGCCGGGACCGGCTGCGGGCGCGGGCGCGGCATCGGGTCGTGGACGTCGGTCGGGAGCTGGTGGAGACGGAGCACCCGCGTGTCGCCGACGCGTCCGAAACCACCGCTGTCCGCGACGCGCTCTCGCGGGCCCTCGATGCCCTCTCGGCAGACGAACGCATGGTGGTGACGCTGCGCTTCCATGGGGATCTCACCGTGCCGCAGGTGGCGGCGCTCACCGGGGTGCCCGAGGGAACCGTGAAGTCCCGCCTCCATCACTCGATGACGAAGCTCCGCACCGTGCTCGTGGAGGCAGACCGATGAACAACCTGCCGACGCCCGACGCCAACGACGTCCGCCTCGAGCGCGCGCTCCGCGACCTCCTCGCGGACCGCGACCCGGGCGCAGCGCCCTACGCCCTGCGGGATCGCGTGGACAGCGTGACGGAGAGTGAGGTGCGGGGCTCGAACCGGGCCCGGGTCGCCGCCGGCGTGATCGGGACGATGATGGTCGCGGCGGCGGCCGTGGTCGTCGTCGTCGCGCTGGGCAATCGCGCGGCGCTCGACGCGACGGGGGTGGGCGCATCACCGGCCCCGGGTGACGCATCCGCGGCGTTCGGGCCTGGGATCGTCGACTATCCCGACGTCGCCCACGCGAACCAGGTCGGAGCGTTCCTCATCCTGGGCTGCCTGGCCGTCGCTCTCATCCTCGCGCTGCGCCGCCGGCGTCGTGCGTCACTGGTGATGCTCGCGGTGGCACTCGCGGTGCCGATCGCGGCGACCCCGTTGTCACTCCTGCCGGGGGCCGTGGCCGACGAGTCCGATGGCGCCTATGTCACCAACATCCTGCGCGCAGAGATGCCCGCTGGGTACGCCGGCCGCCAGCTCGTGTACGCGGCCGGAGAGCCGTTCAGGGCGGGGTTTTCGATCTCGAACGCTGGCCCATTGCCGATCCGCCTCAACGGCATCGTCAGCGCCGGGGACTCACCGTGGCAGAGGGTGGACATCGTCGATGATCCGCCCGACCTTCTCACCGACCCCCTTGGGGATCCGGGCAGGGCATCGAGTCGGCCGTTCGAGGGGCTCACGCTCGGACCACAGCAGCGCGTGTTCATCGTGCTCACCGGGGAACCGGGCGCATGTGGGGTGGTCCTCGCGAACCCGGCATCGCCACCACCCGGCACCATATTCCAACCCGCGACGATCAGGGTGTCGTACGACATCCTCGGGTGGCCCCGGGTATCCGACCTTGAGCCGACAGACGAGGTCGTGCTGCCGCTGGATCCGGACTGCACCCCCTCGTCCTAGCCCGTGATCTCGCGCTCGTACTCGGGGAAGTAGCGCGCGATCACCATGAGGTCGAACCGGCCCAGGATGGACTCCTTATGTTCACGGGCGAGCAGGAAGGCGAAAGACCGGCGGACGAGGTTGTCGGGGTCGGGCGCCCCGGGGGCGAGCCGGGCCAGGTCCGCGTTCGAGACATTCACCACGTGCGTCGTCGGGGCCGCGGGGCCGCCCACGGTGACGCGGCAGGTCCAGCCACCGCCCGACGGCTCGCAGCGGACGTCGATTGGCTCGGTCATGCGCGGCTCCCAGGGTCGGGCTGGCAGGTCGAACACCAGAAGGTCAGCCGGGGGAGGTCCCGGCCCTGGTGCTCGACGCGGATCATGGCGCCGCAGCGCGGGCACGGACGCGCGGCGCGCCGATAGACGTGGCGGGGGCGGCGACCGGTCGCGGCGCCCTCGCGAAGCACGTCGCGGGCAAGGCCGATGAGCACGCCGAGCATGACGTCATCGACGTCGCGGACCGGCATCCACGGTGAGAGGCGCGCCTGCCACAGGACCTCGTTCTTGACCTCGTTGCCGATACCGGCGAGCGCGTGCTGGTCGAGGAGCGCTTCCGCGATGGTCCGGCCCGCCCGGGACGGGTCGCGCAGGCGGCGCAGCGCCTCGGCGTGATCGACTGGGTCCTTCAACAGGTCCGGCCCGAGGCGGCTCAACGCGGGGTGCAACCCCTCAGCCCGCTGCTCGAACAGCTCCACCGTGGGGGCGTCGAAGCAGACGGCGACCGATCCTGGGACCTCGATGACGAGCCGTGCTCGTGCGGGGGCGCGCCGCCACGGTTCGCCCGGCCGGTAGCGGTGCCACGAGCCGTGCATCCGCAGGTGGGTCCGGATCTCGAGGCCGTTGTCGAATCGGATCAGCAGGTTCTTTCCCTGCGCCTCGACGGCGGTCACCGTCGCGCCGACCAGCCGGTTCGCCTGTGGCCCAGGAGTGCGGGCCGACGCGGCGGTCACGGTGCGCCCGATCAGGTACGGGCGCAGGCCATCGGCGGTGCGGACGAGCGTGTCGCCCTCGGGCACCTACGCGACCTCGGGCAGGACCGTCAACCCTTCGGCGAGCGCCGCCTCGCGCAGCCGCCGGTCGAAGGCCACGAAAGCGACGACCTCGCCGGGCTCTCGGAGGCTGAGGGCGGAGGCGAGATGAATGGCATCGAGTGCGGCGAGGGCATGGCGATCGGCCAGCGATCCGGCCAGACGCGCAAGCCGGCCGTCGAGCCGGATCGTCGCCAACGTGCCCCACATCCGCTCGAGCTCGAGCCGGGCCGTCGGGTAGTCGTCGCGGGCGATCCGTCCGCCGCGAGCCGCCCGTGCCACCGAGCCTCGCAGCTCCGCGTAGCCCACGATCGACACGAACGGCTCCGTTGCCTGCGCCCACAGCAGGCCCGCGGTTGCCGAGCCCTCCTCCACTAGGAGCAGCTTGACCATCGCAGACGCATCGAAGTAGGTGCTCACCCGCCCCGGACCTCGCGCAGGATGTCCTGGATCCCACCCTCGACATGGATCCGCTGGAAGTCATCGACGGGCCGCTTCGGGAGCGTCGGGAGCTCGATCCTCCCCTCCCGATAGAGCTGCATCGTCCGCTCCGAGAAGCGCATCGGGACGATGGTGGCGATGACAGTCCCGTGGTCGGTCACGGTGACCGATCGGCCCGCCTTGACCTCGTCCAGGTAGCGCGACAGATGGTCCCGAAGCTCCCGGACACCCGCCGTCAGCGCGCCGCCATCGTCGACGTCAAGCGGTGTTGTGGCCTCGGCGGCCCGCTTTGTGGCGCTTTTGCGATCGCTCATGTAGACATTATACGACCCGCCACTCACCGGCGGCTTACGCGAGCCTCAGCGGATCGGGCGCACCGGAGCGGGCCGTGGGTACGGCCGGTCCGCCGGTGCCGTGGACCGCAGCGCGTACCCGCGATACCCGGTCAGGAACCCGGCCGCCAGCAGCGCGTCCCCGAACCGCGAGGCTGCGACGGGCTCGCCGTTCACCTTGCCGATCACCAGCTCCCGCACGCGCCCGTCGGCCACGAGATCCGCCAGGGACCGGAGGGCCAGCGCAAGGGCCTCGGGGTCCTCGCCCGCGGGCAGCACCTGGATCGAAGTCCCGCCGCGGTCCAGGTAGAGCACCGCCGCGCCGTCAACCAGCGCGACGTACGCTCCGGCAGCGCGCTGGAACGGACGTCGGTCTGCCTCATCGCGCCGCGGCCACGGGATCGCGGCCCCATAGGGGTTCGCGGGATCCGCCGCCGCCAGGAGGTGGACGACGCGTCCGTGCTCGCCGGCCATCTCGCCGGGCTGGTCGCGCAGCGCCCGCAGCCGGTCCACCGCGCCCGGCAGCGCGAACTGGGCCGCCCCCAGACCGTCCACGAAGTACCCGCGGCGGATCCGGCCGGCCTCCTCGAGTGCCCGCAGCACCGGGTAGACCGCGGAGAAGCCACCGTCCACCGCCTCGCCGGAGACGGCCTCGCGGGTGAGCACGCCGTGGCGCTCGAGCAGGACGAGGGCCTGGGCGTGGACGCGTTCCGTGCGCGATGGCACCGACGCTTCGCCGTCGGCCTCGTCGGCTCCGTCGTCCACCAGCGACCAGCGGCCGGCGGCCTCCGGGGGTCCCAGGGCGGTCAGGCGCCCCGGGCGTGGCCGGTGGTCCTTCGCGGGCCGCTTCCAGCGGAGGGCGCGGAACGGCCCAAAGGTGTCGTTCGTGACCTCGCCCGCCCAGACCAGGTCCCAGAGCGCGTCAAGCGCCTCGCGGTCCGTCCGCGCCCCGGAAGCGGTGAACACCTCCCGGTAGAAGCAGGCGCCGCGGCGGACGAGGTGGGCGCGCAGCCGCTCGTGGATCTCCGCCGCCGGCCGCTCGACGCCGTCGGGCGGACCGGTGGGCCGCAGCAGCTCCCTGCCGGGACGCAGCAGGACCACGCGGCCGTCGTCGCGGCCCAGGCTCCCCCGCCCCACCCAGGAAACCTCGCCCATGGCACCCAGCTCGTCCAGGAGCCTTGGCTGGTAGCCGGGGACCCGCGCCGGGAGGACGTCCCGCTCCAGGACGGATGCCGGGATCGGCAGGCCGGCGAGCTGGTCCACGACCTCCGCCAGGCGTTCCAGGGCCGCGGGGCCACGGAACGGAGAACCGGCACTCCCCGTCGCGGACGGCGAGGGGCCACGCCCTGCCATGCGGGCAGGAACCGGGCCAGGGTGACGGGATCGACGGGCTCCACCTCGCGCCGGAGCGTGGCGAGTGAGCGCCGGCGCAGGAGCCGGAGCACCTCCGGATCACAGAACTCCCGCTCCGCGCCGCCGGGACGGAACTCGCCCGACGAGCAGGGATCCGGCCGCCGCCAGCCGGTGGAGCGCATCCTCCACCACGCCCGCCGGGAGGCCCCACCGCCGCGCGGGCTCCGAGCCCAGGAACGGACCGTGCGTCCGCGCGTACCGTGCCAGCAGCCCGTCCAGTGCCCCAGCCACCGGCGCGAGGAACGCCTGCGGCACGCCGGGTGGGGCGCTCACCCCCACCCCGTCCCGGTAGCGCGCCACGTCCTCGATCGCGATCCAGCGCTCCTCGCCGGCGATCCGTGCCCGCACCGCCCGCCGCGAGGCTGCCAGCTCCGCGAGGTGCAGCGACGCCTCCACGCGTCCACCCACGGTACGTGCCCCAGCCTCGTCCGGACCCAGGTCGCCCAGCCGGCGCAGCAGGTCGTGCACCTGGTCCGCAGTCTTCGCCTGTCGCTCCTCGACGAGCGCCTGGAGGCTGAGCTCGAGGTCGGCGAGCGCCGCGGGATCCAGCAGCTCGCGCAGCTCCTCCTGGCCCAGCAGCTCCCGCAGGAGGTCCCGGTCCAAGGTCAGCGCCTGTGCCCGGCGCTCGGCCATGGGGGCATCGCCTTCGTACATGTACGCGGCGACGTAGTCGAACAGCAGGCTGCTCGCGAACGCGGAAGCTCGCGCCGTCTCCACCGAGTGCACGGCTAGCTCCCGCCGCTGCACCCCGCCCAGGATCTCGCGCAGAGCCGGCAGGTCGAACACGTCGGCCAGGCACTCGCGGTACGTCTCCACGAGGATCGGGAAGCAGCCGTACCGGCTTGGCGACGGCGAGCAGGTCCGCCGCGCGCTGGCGCTGCTGCCAGAGCGGGGTCCGGGTGCCGGGGCGCCGGCGGGGCAGCAGCAGGGCGCGCGCGGCGTTCTCGCGGAACCGGCTGGCGAACAGGCTCGAGCCGCCGACGCGCCCGACGACCAGGTCCTCGACCTCGTCCGGATCGGGGAACAGCAGCTCCTCCACCCCGTCGAGGCTCGAGTCGCCCTCGGGCAGCCGGATCGCGATGCCGTCGTCGGAGTAGATCGTCTGGACCTCGAGGCCGAGTCGTTCCTGGAGTCGCGCCTCGATCGCGAGCGTCCACGGGGCGTGCACGCGGCCGCCGAACGGCGTTAGGATCGACGAGCCGCCAGTCGCCCAGCTCGTCGCGGAAGCGCTCGATGACGATCCGCCGGTCGGTCGGGAGGGCGCCGGTGGCCTCGCGCTCGTCCTCGAGGTAGGCGATCAGGTTGTCGGCCGCGAGGTCGTCGAGGTCGTGGTCACGCCGCAGGCGCTCGGCGGCCTGCGCTCGGCCCTTCGACGCCCTTCGCCAGGTCGGTCTCGACGCCGCGGACGAACTCGCCGATCGCCCTGCCCAGCTCCACGGGCCGGCCGACGGCGTCGCCGTGCCAGAAGGGAAGCTTGCCGGGCACGCCCGGGGCCGGCGTCACGGTGACTCGGTTGGCGGTGATGTCCGCGACCCGCCAGGAGCTGGCACCCAGGACGACGACGTCGCCGTGCATCCCGGCGCGCAGCTCGTAGACCATCTCCTCGTCGAGCTCCCCCACCCGGCGGCCCGGCGTGCCCGCCTCGCCCTCGAGGAACACCGGGTACAGCCCGCGGTCCGGGATCGTGCCGCCACTGGTGACGGCGACGACGCGCGCGTCGCTCCGGCCCTCGATCACGTCGGTCAGGCGGTCCCAGGTGACGCGCGGCTTGAGCTCCGCGAACTCGTCCGACGGGTAGGCGCCGGCCAGCATCCCCAGCACGCCCTCGAGGACCTCGCGCGTCAGCGTCTCGAACGGCGCGGCGCGGCGGACGATCGTCCAGGAGCTCGTCGACGGTGAAGCGCTCGCCGATGGTCATCGCCACGAGCTGCTGGGCGAGGACGTCGAGCGGGTTGCGCGGCAGGACGGTGGGCTCGATCCGGCCGTCGCGCATCCCGCGGACGACGACCGCCGTCTCGAGGAGATCGCCGCGGTACTTGGGGAAGATCACGCCCTTGCTGGGCTCGCCCACGTGGTGGCCGGCGCGGCCGATGCGCTGGAGACCGCGGGCGACCGACGTCGGGCTCTCGACCTGGATCACGAGGTCAACGGCGCCCATGTCGATGCCCAGCTCGAGGCTGCTGGTCGCGACCAGTGCGGGCAGACGGCCGGCCTTGAGCTCCTCCTCGATCTCGAGGCGCTGCTCGCGCGCGATGCTGCCGTGGTGGGCACGGACGAGCTCCTCGCCGGCGAGCTCGTTGAGGCGCTGGGCGAGGCGCTCCGCGAGGCGGCGGCTGTTGGTGAAGACGATCGTGCTGTGGTGGGCCCGGATGAGCTCCAGGATCCGGGGATGGATCGCGGGCCAGATGCTGGTCCGCATCTCGCCACCCAGGACGGGACCGCCCGGCTGCGCGTCGAGCGGGCAGGACCTCGCCCAGGCGGGCCATGTCCTCCACGGGAACGACGACCTGGATCTCGAGGGGCTTGCGGGACCCCGCGTCGACGACGGCCACCTCGCGGCCCTCAGCCACGCCGCCCAGGAAGCGCGCGATCGTCTCAAGGGGTCGCTGGGTGGCGGACAGGCCGATGCGCTGGAGCGGGCGTACCGGCACTCGCGGACCGCTGGCGCCATCAGGCGTGGATCGCAGGCGCTCGAGACGCTCGAGGCTCAGGGCGAGGTGGGCGCCCCGCTTGGTGCCGGCGATCGCGTGGACCTCGTCCACGATGACCTGCTCGACGTCCCGCAGGACCACGCGAGCCTGGCTGGTCAGCAGCAGGTAGAGGCTCTCGGGCGTGGTGACCAGGATGTCCGGCGGGTGCCGGGCGAGGTCGCGGCGCTCGGCGGCCGGGGTGTCTCCGGTACGGCTCGCGATCGAGATGCGCGGCGGATCCTGCCCCAGGCGCTGCGCGGCCAGCGTGATGCCCGCCAGCGGTGCGCGCAGGTTGCGTTCCACATCGTAGGCGAGGGCCTTGAGGGGGCTGATGTACAGGACGCGGACGCTCCCCGGGTCCCCGCGCGCTGGCGCCGGCCGGGGATGCTCGACGAGGCGGTCCAGGCACCACAGGAACGCGGCCAGGGTCTTGCCGCTGCCGGTGGGGGCGTGGATGAGGGTGCTCCGCCCGGCGCTGATCGCCGCCCACCCCTGGGCCTGGGCCGGCGTAGGGGCCTCGAACGTCGCCTCGAACCAGGCCCGCACCGCGGGCCCGAAGGGTGCGAGCGGATCCTTGCTGCGCGCGGCCACGGGACACCGAGTATAGGCCGCAACCACGTTTTCGTACAGATGTTCTATGTGGTTCCACCGCGATCAGCGGCGGACAGCCGAACGGCGGGCGCTTGCAGGCCCGCCGTTCGAGGTACCTGACCGATCGCGCGGTGGGGGGAGGAGGGTTCCGCGCGCTCGGCCTCGGTACGCTGACGCGATTGTCCGCCACGGTTGCGGATCGGTGTCCGTGCCGGAGCGACCGAGGATCGAGGACAACGGGGGGCCGACGGACCCATCCCACCCCTCCCGTGCCGGCCCATGCGGCCCTCGCCGACCCGGACCCCCGCCGAGGGTCAGGCGCCCGGCAGCCTGGCGACCAGCGTCCACGGGTCGTCCCGGGCCACGTCCGGCGGTATCGCGCGCCAGGCGAAGCCCGCCCCGGCGAGCAGGCGGCGGGCGATCTCGAGCCGGGCATGGACGTCCGCAGGCTCGATCACGTCCCGCTCCGCCACGCCGACGCGGGCCTCCATCGGCGTCCGTGGCGGCCGTCCCTCCGACGAGCGCCCGGAGCAGCGCCCGACCCAGCCCTGCGCCCCGGAACGGCGGGGCCACGCCCACGGCCAGCAGCGACTCCACGGCCGGCTCGGTCGCGGACGGGGCGACCACGGCGACTCCGACGATCGTCGAGCCGGACACCGCCACCACGACGCGCGCCCCGTCGATCGCCGCCGCGCGCAGCAACGCCAGCGCGTCGCCGGGTCGAACGGCGCGACGACCCGCGGCGCCAGGCCGAGGCTGTCGAGGTCCGCGGCCGTCACGGCCCGCACGGTCGGGGTCGTGCCGTGAGGCGGCACCGCGTCGGGTACTTCCCGTCGCACCGGCGTCCGCCGCGGTCCCGGCCAGCAGCTCTCGTCCGGCCCAGGCCAGCCCAGGCGCCCACCAGCCCCGGTCCTCGGCCTCGCGCACCAGCCGGGGCAACGCCACCTCGCGGACCCTCGCCAGCATCGCGAGGGACCGCTCCTCCCCCGCGCGCTGTGGCGCCCCGACCTCCTGTCCGGCGTTCGGCTCGTCCAGGAATGACGGCGGCAACCCGCCGATGCCGGACGCCGACGCGTCCGGCGACCACCGGTCGCGCCATGCTTCGGGCGTCTCCTCCGGCGGCTCGCGATGGGCGCCCGCCAGCCAGGTCAGGGCCCAGGCGCGTGGCACCACCCGGTAGACGTCGTAGCCGCCGCCACCCGTCGCGAGCCACCGCCCGCCCGCCCAGCGGTGCGCGACCGCATCGACCACCCGTGCCGCCTCCGCCATCGCCGTCGTGGTCACCCGCAGGTTCGCCAGCGGGTCCCACGCGTGCGAGTCCGCCCCGTGCTGCGAAACCACGACGTCCGGCCCGAACACGGCGGCAAGCGTCGGCACCAGCGCCCTGACGGCGGCCAGCCACGCGACGTCGCCGCTGTACGGCTCGAACGGCATGTTGACGGCCGACCCGGCCGCCGGCCCATCGCCGAGCTCGTCGAGGAACCCCGTCCCGGGGAACAGGTACCGGCCGCTCTCGTGGAGCGACAGCGTGAGGACCCCGGGATCGCCGTGGGTCAGCGCCTGGACGCCGTCCCCGTGGTGGACGTCCAGGTCCACGTAGAGCACCCGCAGCCCCTCGGTTCGGGCCCGGACCACCGCCAATGCCACGTCGTTGTAGATGCAGAAGCCCGCCGCCCGGTCGGCCATCGCGTGGTGGAGGCCGCCGCCGGGGTGATGGGCGTGGAGCGTGCGGCCCGCAAGGATCGCCTCCATGGCGGCCAGCGAGCCACCCGCGACCGCCGCGGCTGCCTCGTGCATGCCGGCGAAGACCGGGTTGTCCGCGAGGCCGAGGCCCATCGCGCCCCTGCCCGACGGGTCCGCCGAGAGCCTCTTCACGGCCGCGACATACTCGGGCAGGTGGAGGCGGAGCAGGGCGTCGTCGGCGGCCGGCTCGGGTTCCAGTCCCGGCGTGGCCCCCAGGTGGCGCAGGAGATCGATGCCCGGCCCGAACCGGCGAGGCGTCAGCGGATGCGACGGGCCGAAGTCATAGGCGAGCGACCGGGGACCGAAGACAAGCAGCGGACCCTGCGTGCTGGGCATCCCCGGCACGATACCCCGGGACACGGTCGCCGGACAGCGGCGCTGCTACCATCCCGCGCATGGACCTCGCCCTCATCCTGATCGTCGCGCTGGTGATCGTCCTCATCTGGCGCGGACCCAAGACCCTGCCCCTCCTCGGCCGCGCGTTCGGCCAGGGGGTCAAGGAGGCACGCAAGGAGATCGAGGGGGTCAAGGACGACAGCACCGCGACGCCGGCGGAGACGGAGTCGACGGTCACGGACGAGACCAGGCCTCCGCAACCCTGAGCCGGCATCCACGGCCCGGTCTCCCGGGCGACGTGGGCCGGAAACCCTCAGAGCGCCAGCGCGTAGGCCCACAGGCAGATCCCGGGGACGGGCTCGAAGTCCCGCTCCGGCGCGCGCCGGAACCCGACCCGCTCGTAGAGGCGCTGCGCGTCCGCCCATGAGGGCGCGGTGACGATCACCACTCCGGTACGCCCCGACGAGCGTGCGTGCGCCAGACAGGCGTCCACGAGAGCCCGCCCGACACCCTGGCCGCGGGCCGCCGCAGCGACACCGAGCATGCGAAAGCCCGCCTCTCCCGGCTGCTCGACCTCCGCGAACGCGCTCGTGTGGTCCCGGACGTAGCTCACGCACCCCACCAGCCGGCCACGCCCGCCAAGCGCCACCAGGACGTCGGTCTCGGACGCGCGCCCCCGCACGTCGCGAACATGGGCGAGGTACCCCTCGCTGTTCTCGATGTCGGGATGCGTCCGGTAGGCGGCGACCAGGAGCTCGCCGGCGGCCGCGAATTCGTCGTCCCGGGCACGTCGGACGGTGACGTCCCGGTTCACGACCCGACCAGCAGCGCGTCGAGCGCCTCCGGCTCGTGCACGGGCTGGCGGCAGGCGAAGTCGCGGCAGACGAACGCCGTCGCCCGGCCACCGAGCGCGAACCGGTCCGTCAGCAGCGGCACCCGTGATCCTTCGGGCGTTGCCGACACGGCCAGGACGCGGAACGGGTGGTAGCCACGGTCGACGGACCGCAGCAGCCGCTGGACGCCATCGTCCTCGCGGTCCCCGATGATGGCCACCTCGGTGATGCCGGCGTGCGCCAGCTCCAGGGCGCACAGCCACTGCGCGAACCCCGTCGGGTACCGTGCCAGGTAGGTGCCCATCGTCGCGAGTGCCCGCTCCGCCGCGGCCCGGTAGCGGGCCTCGCCGGTCAGCGCCGCGAGGCGCAACAGGACGGTGCTGGCCATCGCCCCGCCGGAGGGAACGGCGTTGTCCCCGGTGCCCTTGGGGCGGACCACGAGCGGCTCCCCGTCGTCGGCGGTGTCGAAGAACCCTCCTGCCGGATCACCGAAGCGGTCGAGGATCACGTCGGCGAGCACGACGACTGCCGCGTACCAGCGCTCGTCACCAGTTGCCTCGTACAGCGCGAGGAGGCCCTCGGCGAGGTTCGCGTAGTCCTCCAGCACGCCGGCCGCAGTCGCACGCCCGTCCTTCCAGGATCGCCGCAGGCGTCCGTCATCGCCCATGAGCCGCGACGTGACCCCGTCGGCTGCCGCAACCGCCGCGCGGCGGTACCGATCCGCCGTCACCTCCAGCCCGGCGGTTCCCGCCGCACCGAGCGCCCGAGCGGCATCCGCGAACGCGCCGATCGCGAGGCCGTTCCAGGCCGCCAGCACCTTGTCGTCCCGGGCCGGCTGGGGGCGCGCCGAGCGCCGTTCCAGCAGCCGTCGGCGCGCCGAGGCCAACTGCTCTGTCACCCGTGCCGGCTGTATCCCGAACCGTTGCCCCAGCTCCGCGTCGGCGCGCGTCCGCGACAGGATCGATTGACCCTCCCAGTTCCCCTCGTCCGTGGCACCGTAGGCCGCGGCGAACAGGGCTGCGTCGGCGCCCAGGACCTCGCGGATCTCGGCGGCCGACCAGACGAAGGTCGCGCCCTCCTCGCCGTCGGTGTCCGCGTCCTGGCTGGCCGCGAAGCCGCCGTCGGGCATCCGCAGCTCTCGCAGCAGGTAGTCGAGCGTGCCGGTGGCGGTCTCGAGATAGGCGTGGTTGTCCGTGAGCGCCCAGGCGTGCACATACACCCGTGCGAGCTGCGCATTGTCGTAGAGCATCTGCTCGAAGTGCGGGACCAGCCAGTGGGCATCCGTCGAGTAGCGATGGAACCCGCCGCCGAGCTGGTCGCGGACACCGCCGGCCGCCATGGCGTCCAGGCTCCTGCGCGCGATCTCCAGCGGGCGTGGCCCACCACCGGCCACGTGACGTCGCAACAGGGCCTCGATCAGCATCGGCTGGGGGAACTTGGGCGCGCGGCCCCAGCCGCCGTTGACCGGATCGAAGGCCTCGTCGATGACGGTGGCGGCCTCCTCGAGGACGCCCACGGGCGGCAGGCCGGACGACGCCGAGGCGACCCGCTGCTGCTCGGCGAGCGCCTGCACCAGGTGCGATCCCGCCTCCTCCAGCTCGGCCCGGCGCTCGAACCAGGCCAGGCGGACGCCCTCGAGCACCTGGCGGAACGAGGGCAGGCCGTGGCGCTGCGTGTCGGGAAAGTAGGTGCCGCCGAAGAACGGACGACCCTCGGGCGTCAGGAAGACGCTCATCGGCCAGCCGCCCTGGCCAGTGATGGCCTGTACCGCGCCCATGTACAGCGCGTCGATGTCCGGGCGCTCCTCGCGATCCACCTTGATCGCGACGAAGTGCGCGTTGAGGACAGCGGCCGTCTCCTCGTCCTCGAACGACTCACGCTCCATCACGTGGCACCAGTGGCAGGCCGCGTAGCCCACGGACAGGAAGACCGGGCGGTCCAGCTCGACAGCCCGACCCAGCGCCTCGGGTCCCCACGGGTACCAGTCCACGGGGTTGCGGGCGTGCTGCAGGAGGTACGGGCTCGTCTCGCCGGCGAGCCGGTTGGAGCGCAAGTGGCGCGGGTCCGGTGCAGACATGGCGGGATGGTACGCCGAGCCGCGGGTGGATCGGGCGATCCGAGCGGGGTACCGGATGGTGCATGCACGCCACGCGAAGCTGTGCTGAACGCTACATGGCACCAGCAAGCCAGCTGAAGTTCACTATGCATGAGTTGGCACGCCCCATTAGAGTAGGAGGCGTAGGACTATCGCCAACTCCGCTCGCGGCCAGGGAGACGGATCGCTGGATCACCGGCTTCGCCTGACGTTCGTCGCGCTCATCGTCGCGCTGGTCGGCGCGACGGGTGTGGCTGCGCCCGCGGCGGCGGCGACACCGGTACCGAAGGTCGCGCTGATCGTAGGTCCGGCCGGCGGCGTCACGGAGCGCTACCGGGCCCTTGCCAACGACGCGGCCCGGGCTGCGCAGGCCGCGGGCGCCGAGGTCGTGAAGGTCTACTCGCCGAACGCCACCTGGCCGGCCGTGAAGAGCGCCGTGACCGGCGCCTCCATCGTCGTCTACCTGGGCCACGGCAATGGCTGGCCGAGCCGCTACCGGAACTCGCTGTACCCGCCGACGCAGAACGGCTTCGGGCTCAACCCCGTCGCGGGCGGTGACGACAGCACGCACCAGTACTTCGGCGAGAAGGCCGTCGGGCAGCTCCGGTTCGCGTCCAACGCCGTCGTGCTGCTGAGCCACCTCTGCTATGCCAGCGGCAATACGGAGCCCGGACTGTCGGAGGGAACCGCGGATCAGGCGGTGCAGCGCGTCGACAACTACGCGGCCGGCTTCCTGCGGGCCGGAGCCCGGGCCGTCGTGGCCGAGGCATATCTCGGGCCCGCCTACTACGTGAAGGCACTTCTGCGCGACCGCGGCAGCATCGAGCAGATCTGGGCCGCCTCACCCACCGTGAACGGCAGGCACCAGATCGCCGTCGCGAGTGTGCGCACCCCCGGCTATGCCGTCCGCCTGGATCCCGGAGCGTGCGAGCAGCGGCTTCGTCCGATCGCTGGTGGCGAAGGGCCTCACGGCTGCAGAGCTCCGCGCCGGGGCCGCCGGCAGACTCGGCGGCGTCATCCAGGGCCCGACGACCGGGCCATCGCTGACCTCGACGGGGATCCGGTTCGCCGAGCCGTCGTTCGCCGCTCTGCCGATCGCGGCGACAAAGACCCGCCTCACGCTGCCGCTCGCGGCTGGCAAGTCCAAGCGGATCCCGGCCGGCGCCCAGGTGTCCGTGCGCTGGGACCCGATCCTCATGGACGCTCCACCTGCACCGGAACCGTCCGTCGCGCCGACGCCGTCGCCCACGCCCGCAGCCCACGCCCGAGCCCACCGCGCTGCCCGAACAGGCCCTGATCGCGCCCGCGACTCCCGCGGTCGACCCCAACGCGGTCGCGCGTTTCGAGCGGCCGAACGCCCCGACGATCGCGCCCGCGGCCACGGTCGAGCCCACGCCGGAACCCACCCCCACGCCGGCACCCACGCCGTCACCCGCGCCGTCGCCTGCGCCGACCCCGACGCCGGTACCGGAGGCGCCCGACGTGGATCTCGTCATTCCCGAGCAGTTCGGCTCGGTCGTGGAGCCGGTGCGGGCGAGTCGCGGCGCACGCGGCCTCGGGATCGACGTCACCTACCCCGCGGAGCCAGGCCTCTACCGCCTCACGGCCACGCTGCACACGCCCGACGGCGTCGCCTATGACGCGGCCACCCAGGCCTTGATCGTGCCCGTGCTCGTGCGTGTCGGCGGCGCCATGGCGGTCGCGTATGGTGCGCCCGCGACGCTCTCGACGACGGCCGGCGACGCTGCTGACCTGCCCGTCCGCGTGCTCAATGCCGGCTCCTCCCGCTGGGACCAGGTTCTCGCTGCTCCCGTGAGCCGTGTCGCCGGCGAGCCGGACGTCGAGCTGCGCACGACCACCGTGCCGCCGCTGCTCGTGGCCACGTGGGTCTCGGCCGACGGCCTGGCGGTTCCCGAGCCGCTCACCGTCCGCCTCGACGATGCGGTCTCCGGCCCCGGCGGAACCTCTGACGCGATGCTGGAGCTTGTGGCACCCGCCCAGCCGGGCACCTACCTGCTGCTGCTGGACGTGCTGACCCCTGAGAGCGGACCGCTGTCGGCGATGGGCGGCACGCCGGCCATCGTCCGCGTCACCGTCAACGTGGCGGCACCGACCCCCAGCCTCGACCCGACACCGGTCGCTCCGCAGCGCTAGCGCGGGGCGGCACGACGCAGGACCCTGACACGTGCCTGCCAACATCGTCCCAGGCTTCCTGCCGTCAGTCCACGGGCTCGCCTTCGCCAACGCGTTCCCACCGGGACCGACGTTCCGCCTCGGACCGCTCGATTCGCGGCTGCTCGGGTTCGGCGACGCGTCCGCAGGGCTGTGCGGCGGGATGGCCCTCACGGCCCGTGATCTCTTCGAGGCGGGCATTGTTGCCCCTGGCGGACAGCGGACGCCGCCCGAGAACGGCTCGCCGCGCTTCCGCGCCCTCGTGCGCCGCCAGGTCCAGTCGCTCGACTGGATGCGGGTCCCCTTGCGCTATCTGGACCTCCAGGCCTGGCGTCCGGACCCGCCCGTGGGACTCGCCCGTCGCCTGCGTCGCGAGCCGCCCCGCGTGGAGGCCGTCCTGCGGGAATGGCCCGGCATCCGCGCGGAGATCGACGCGGGCCACCCGTCCATCGTGGGGCTCATCCGCGTGACGGGTGTCTCGCCCTGGACGCTGACCCAGAACCACCAGGTTCTCGCGTGGGGCTGGGAGGCGGACGCCCGGCACCTCGCGCTGCGCGTTTACGACCCCAACCACCCTGGCCGCGATGACGTCGAGCTGCGGGTGGCGCTCGCTGACGCACCCGGCGAGTCGTGGCGGGACCGGATCACCATGACGCAGACCACCGGCGAGCCGCTGCTGGGGTTCTTCCGGCAGCCCTACCCGGCGACGCGCAGCGTGCGCGCCTGGCGCTAGTCAACCGCTGCGGCGGTTCCGCTGGCTGAGCCCGGCGCTGGCACCCGCCGGCGTGTCCGCGTCGGGGACCGGGGCCTCGCATGCCTCGCGCGGGCCGTCGCACCGGTAGCAGCGGCGTGCCGCGAGCCCGTTGCACGAGGCGCAGGTGGCACAGAACCAGGGCGTCTCCGGCAGGCCGGGGCGCCGGTCCATTGCCCTGGTGACGGCAAGCGGGCCGTACGTGCGCCACAGGTCGGCGAGCTCGTCCAACGCGGTCATCAGGAAGCGCCGGAGGATCGCGGCGAGGACGACGATCACGATCGCCGCGAGCACGATCGGGATCACCACCTCGGGGCCGGTGTTGAGCTCGTCGGGCGTGGCAATCGGCGTCACGCCACGATCCTGCACCGCGCGGGTGGTGCCCGCAAGGGCCCGATAGGGTCATGCCTCCGCCCGCCCGCGGACCCTGGAGCTTCCTAGAGGGGCGGCAGGACCTGGTGGTCGTCCTGCAGCCCTGCCCACGGGTCGCCGATGGCCGCCACGCGTTCCCCGATGCTGCGGACGGTCCAGCGATCCGGTGCCAGGTCCGGCTCGTCCAGCTCCTCCCACCTGATCGGCGCGGACACGGGCGCGCCAGGGCGTGGGCGGACGGCATACGGGGCGACCAGTGTCTTGATCGGCGCGTTCTGGGTGTAGTCGAGGCGCGCCCTGCCGCCGCGATCTGCCTTCGCCCACTCCCACGAGACGAGGTCGGGCACCGTCGCGCCGATCGCCCGGGAGAGCGTCTCGATCCAGGCACTGGTCTCGGCGAAGGTGTAGCGGCCGCGTTCGACGGGGATCCAGGCCTGGATGACCGCGACTGCCGGTGAGCTTGGGATAGGCACGGACGCCCAGGTGCTCGAGGGCGGTGCGGAACAGACGGGCCAGCGTGAGGGTCTCGGCCCAGGTCGTGTTGGGGCCGGGGTCGATGTCGATGAGCGCGAAGGTGGGCGTCCATGGGTCGTGCAGCACCGACGTCCAGGCATGGATCTCGAAGGCGGCCTGGTTGCCCAGCCAGCACAGCGTGGCCGCCCGGTCCGCGACGAGGTGATCGTTGGGGGCGCGGTCCTCGCGCTCGCGGAAGCCGGTCTCGCGCCAGATGGTGAGCCAGCGGGGAGCGGTCGGCGGGATGTCCTTCTGCCAGAAGCCCGGTGCGCCCGCACCGTTGGGGAAGCGCTGCAGATTGAGTGGGCGAGTCGGCCAGGTGCGGCAGCATCACGGGCGCGATCCGCGCGAAGTAGGCGATCAGCTCTCGCTTCGTCACGGGCTCCTCCTCCACGCCGTCACGGGGTGGGAAGAGAGCCTTGTCGAGGTTGGTCAGCCGCAGGTCCTGGCCGGCGACATGCCAGGTGCCCGCCGCCCCGAGCCGGCCGAGCGCGTCCAGCTCGGCCGCCGGGACGAGCCAGGACGGGTCCACGATCGACGCGCCTGCGAGTGGGTCGCGCTCGCCGGATGAAGCCATCGTCCTCACGGCTGGGACCCTCGACCGCGCGGCCAGCTCCATCCCGGCCCCGCGCTCGGCCGCCGCCGGGTCCTCGGCGCGCTCGCGCACGACATCCCGCGGCTCGCGGCCGAGCTTCCAGCCCCTTGTAGGCGGCCTGCCGGACGTGCCCGTCGCGAGACCAGCCGCCGGTCTCCGCCCGGATGACCAGCTCTGGCCGGACCCAGCGCACGCCGGCAAGGTCGCCACCCCAACGTCCCTTGTAGTCCGAGGGCGGTGCGGGGTCGAAGGCGGGCGCGTCGGTCTCGATCGCCTCGAGGCGCGCCCGCAGGTCCTTGCGGGTCCGGCCGTCGAACCCCGAGCCGACCTTGCCCGCGAACCGGAGCCGTTCGCCGTCGTACACGCCCACCACGAGGGCCCCGAGCTCCGTTGCCGTCCCCTCCCCCGACGGTCCACCCGCCCACGACCAGCTCCTGCTCGGGCCGGACCTTGACCTTCAGCCAGGTCGAGGCACGCCGGCCGGGCTCATAGCGGGACCGGCGGTGCTTGGCCACGATCCCCTCCAGGGCCTGGGCCTTGGCCGCCTCGAAGAACGCGATTCCCTCGGTCTCGATCGCCGGCGCCACCTGGACGCGCGCCGACGGCCGGATCACCAGCTCCAGCAGGCGCTTGCGCTGCTCCAGCGGCACGTCCAGCAACGAGCGCCCGTCGAGGTAGAGCAGGTCGAAGGCCTGGTAGACGAGGGGCACGGGCGATCCAGCCCGGCCCGCCCCGAGCTGCTCCTGGAGGAGTCCGAAGTCGGGCCGGCCGGAGGCATCGAGCGCGACCACCTCGCCGTCCACGATGGCCTCGTGCGCCTCGATCCATGCCGGCGGCGTCAGCAGGCGCGGGAAGTAGGTCTCGGCGTCGTGGCCGTTTCGGGTGAACAGCGACACCTTCCCGTCGCGGACGACGGCCTCCACGCGGTAGCCGTCCCACTTGACCTCGTACAGCCAGTCCTCGTCGCGGAACGGTTTCGTGACGAGGGTCGCGGACATCGGTTCGACGTACCGCGGCATCGGCGCCTCCCGGGCACCCTCCAAGTCGATCTGGGCGGTCGCCGCGGGCGCCTCGCTCATCCAGGTGAATGGGGCGTTCGCCTTGACCTCGTCGTTCGTGCGGCCGGACTTGACGCTCTGCGGGTGATCCTCGGCGTCCCAGCCGGTCTTCGCGTGCTCGTCACGCTTCTTGATCAGGAGCCACTGCTCCCCGTCGTCGTCCTCGAAGGCGGCTCGGGGTGCCGTGCCGGGCCGGCGGCTCGTGCGCACGATCGTGAAGCGGCCATTCATCCTCTGGCCGCGGGCCCGGAACTTGAGCTCGCCGGCCTCGATCGCCCTGGCCGGGTCGGGCGTCTCCTTCTCGGGCTCCCAGGTGCCCCAGTCCCAGACGATGACGTCGCCGGCGCCGTACTGCCGGGGCGGGATCACGCCCTCGAAGTCGAAGTACTCGATCGGGTGGTCCTCGACGTGGACCGCCATCCGGCGGATCGCGCTGTCCTGCGTGGGTCCCTTGGGGACGGCCCAGGACACGAGGACGCCGTCGATCTCGAGACGCAGGTCGTAGTGGAGTCGGGTGGCACGATGTCGCTGGACGACGAATCGCCGACGAACCCCGAGGGCGGGGCTGGAGGCGGCTGCTCCGGCGCCGTGCGCAGGGACCTCGCCGGGCGCGGGTTCCGGGGTCTTCGCGAAGTCGCGCTTGCGGCGGTACTCCTCCAGCGGCATGCGCGGAAGTATGCCGGTCTGGCCTCAGTCCGGGGTGCGCAGCGCCTCGACGACCCGTCCGAAGGCGCGGACGCTCTCGAGGCGGTTCGGGCGCAGCTGCACCTGGACGTGGTCCATGCCCAGCTCGCCGTAGCGGCGCAGGCCCGCCGCGATCTGCCCCGGCGTGCCGCGCAGCGGGTCGTCCCAGGAGCCGCGGGCGTCGAGGTCGTCGTCTGACGACGCATCTGCGCCGATCGCCACCATCGCCTCGGCCGAGCGGCGGATCATGGCCGGGTCGCGCCCGATCGCGGCACATGCCTCGTCGAGCAGGGCGGCCATGGGCGCGAGGGCCGCCGGGGTCCGCATCCCGGCGTTCCATTCGTCCGCGAGCTCTGCGCACAGGCGCAGCATCCGGGGCGCCGCGGCGCCCACCATCACGGGCAGGCCGCCGGGCCGCGGACCGCGCGGCTGGATGAGCGCCCCACGCGCGGACTCCACCCGCCCCTCGTGGTCCGCACGCCCCGTCCGGAGCATGGACGTGATGATCCGCAGGCCGTCCTCGAACCGGTCGAACCGCCGCTCCCACGGGAAGCCGTAGGCGGTGAACTCGGGCTCGTTCCAGCCGGCGCCGAGGCCCAGGATCACGCGTCCGCCAGACACCTCGTCGAGGGTCTCCGCCATCTTGGCCAGCAGGGCCGGGTTGCGGTACGGCACGGCCGTCACGTAGGTGCCGAGGCGGACACGCGACGTCGCCACGGCGAGCGCCGTAAGCAGCGTCCAGGACTCCCAGGCCCCGCTCCAGCCCGCGGCCGGGTCGCCGAACCCCACGTGGTCGGAGACCCACACAGCGTCGAACCCGGCGTCCTCGGCGGCGCGGGCCATCGCCTCGACGTCGGTCCAGCGGGGCGTGGCGCCGTCCATCGAGCCCTCGACATACGGCAGGTTGAGCCCGAGCGTGGGCCGCAGGTGCGCAAGGTCATCCATGGTCACGAGTATGCCCGTACTGGTGCGACGGACCAGCTCCAGACGCGATCAGGCGGCGACCCGCCGAAGCCCGGCGGTGCCTCAGGTGCCCGGCGCCTCCGCGTCCGCGGGCGCCTTCGACCGGCGCAGCCACTCGAAGGCCTTGAGCGCCCTCCCGCGGCTGATGAGGAGCACGACGGCGGAGAGCACCAGGTAGATGATCGTCAGGGTGCCGCGCGTCTCGGGGAAGATCATCTGCACCATGAACAGGCCGAACAGCGCGCCAGCCCCGACGAGCGACAACCGCAGATCGAGCAGCAGGACGACTGCGAACAGCGACTGCGCCGCGGTCAGGAGGACCTCCTCCTGCTGCCGCTGGTCGAGCGGCAGGGACGTCGGGGCGCCGATGCCGAACGAGTAGACGAGCGGCAGCATCGCGACGAGCAGCGTCCACTGGTTGATCTTGGAGCTCACGAGCGTGCCCATCGCCGCGGTGGCGGCACCGCGCCAGGCGAACAGCGCGACGACGACGAACTCCGGCGCCTCTGACGCGAGCGGGGCGAGCCACTGGACGAGGAGGAACTCGTCGATGCCGAGAGCCGTGCCCGTGGAGACGAGCGAGGTGGCGAAGGGCTTGGCCACGAGCAGGATCGCGACGGCCGCCCCGATCGCCATCACGGCCACGAACAGGCGACGCGTCCGCACGTGCAGCGATCCGATCAGCTTCGCCGGACCCACGAGGTGCGGCTCCTCGGCAGGCTGCCGTGCAACGCGCCAGATGTAGAACACGAAGAAGCTCACGAGGACCACCATGTCGAACAGCGAGATCGCCCCGCGGAACGGGATGGTGAAGGCGTAGGCGGTCACCGCGAGGAGGACGACGATCTCGAGGCCGTGGCCGGACTCGAGTGAGACCACGGATCTCCGGAAGCGGAGCCAGCCGATGGTGATGACCATCGGCCACGCGATCCCGATGAGGAGCCGGTTGGCACCGGTCATGTTGGCGACCGCGTAGCCCGCGTAGGCCGGGTCTTGCGCAGCGAGGAAGGCATACGTCGCGTCCACCACGTACTCCGGCAGGATCGCGATCAGCGCGAGCAGCGCGAGCGCGAGGCCCTGACTGAAGTCGAGCTGGACGACCTCGGCGGCCCAGGAGAGGAGGAACGCCGCGCCGACGATCGCGATGCCGTAGGCGAGGGCCTTCACCGGATCCGAGAGATCGACCCCGGCGAGGGAGATGTACACCCCCGGCAGCATCATCGCGATGGCGCCGACGACCAGCAGCCAGCCCCTGGGGTTGGTGGGCGCGTCGTCGAACCCGTGGGCTTCGGGCGCGGCGGATTGGGCGTCGGTCATCAGGTTCCTCGGTCGTGCGGCTCGGGGAATCGGTGGCGGGTGGCCATGATGCCCGGTCCCGGCAAGACGGGCGGGCGGACAGGCTGCGGAGCCGTCGTCCGGGGATCTACCTCGTGGTGATGAACGGCCTCGGCATGCTCGTGCTGGCCGGCTGCGCCTCTGGTGGCGCCTGGCGTCGGAGTGGTCAGGCGCTCTTCCGGCGCCGTGCGGGGCGCGCCTCGCCGTCGGCCACGTCCGCGGTCCCGTCGGCTGCGGATGGTGTTGCGGGGTTGGAGCCGGGGTTGGAGCCGGGCGCGCCGCGCGCTCCTTCTTGGCGTCGGCGACCGACACGGGGGCCGGGCTGCCCTTCGCCCGCTCGTCCGTGGCCGCCTTGACGCTCGCCTGGAGCAGCTTCATGAGATCCACGAGGTTCGCGCTCTCCGCGACCGGCTCGGGCTCCGCGACCTCCACGCCGTCCACCTTGGCCTGGATGACCGAGAGGAGCGCCTCGCGGTACTCATCGCGGTACTTGGCCGGGTCGAACGCCTCGGTCATCGCCTCGACCAGCTGCTCGGCCATCCGCAGCTCGGCCGGCTTGAAGTCGAACTCCTCGGCCGGAAGGTCCAGCTCCTTCGTCGACCGAATCTCGTCCGGCCAGTGGAGCGTGGTCAGGAGCATCGTGTCCTCGAACGGGTCCAGCGCCGCCAGCGCCTCGCGATCGCGGATCACGACCTTGCAGATCGCGGTGAGCCCCTTGGCATCGAGCACCTGGCGCAGCAGGTAGAACGCCTTGCGGCCGATCTTGTCGGGCTCGATGTAGTAGGCCTGCCTGGTGAACTGCGCATGCTGGCGGGTGGTCTCGTCACGCGGTGCGAACTGCTCGATCTCGATCGAGCGGACGGTCTTGAGCGGGACCTTGTCCAGGTCCTCGTCCGTGATCACCACGTACTGGTCGGGCGCGTACTCGTAGCCCTTCACGGTTTCGCCGCGCGAGATGACCTTCTCGTCCTCGGGACACCAGACCTTCATCTGGATCCGCGACAGGTCGCTCTCGTGGAGCATGTTGAAGCGGATCGCGTAGTCGGATTCGGTCGCGGTGTAGAGCTTCACCGGGATGGTGACGAGGCCGAACTGGATGGCCCCTTTCCACATCGAGCGTGCCACGAGCGTGCTCCGTCAGGACGCGGCGCCGGAGTTCGGACGGGTCCCGGACCCGCCCGGCCGGACCGGGACGGTGACTCTACCACTCGAGGGCAAGTGCTCCCCTGGTACGGGGGTCCCGTCGCAGACACGCGGCCCGCACGTGCCGCCTAGCGAACGATGACGAAGGCGTCAATGTCCACCCGCGGCCGGCCGGAGGTGCCGAGGACGACGACCCTGATGCTGTGCGGCCGCGCCGTTGCCCAGGAGCGGGTGAACACGATCCGGCGATGAGCGGCGGTGGATCGACGGAAGTCGACCGTCGCGGCGAGCACCCCGTCGACGTAGACCTTCGCCTTGCCGCGCCTGGGGCTCTTCGAGCCGACGAGCGCGATCGCCCGACCCGTGAACGAGCGCTCGACCCACTTGCCCCGGGTGCGGGAGTAGAGCGACGTGCCGCCGGACATCCATGACCGGGCGTAGCGCGTCCAGCCGCCCGATCGCGCGAGGGTCGGACTGGTGTCCTGGGAAAGCACGGGGGCGAACGCCGCGCTCTCCACCCATGGGCTCCAGTTGCCCGCGGCATCTCGCGCGCGGAGGCGCAGGGCGTAGGTATGGCCGGGCTTCATCCGGCCGCTCGCCTGGCGCGCCGCGGCGGACAGCGTCGCGGAGGTGCCGAGGGTGCCGTCGACGAGCCACCGGACCTCGTACCGCGCGATCCTGCCCGCCGTATCCGATGCGGCAGACCAGGTGCCGACCGAGTTGAGGCCTGCGCCCAGGCTGGATCCCGGGCGCAGGGCAAGGACCGGCGCCGTCGCCCTCGGGGGGTCGCTGTCCACGACCACGGGGAACGTGGACGCCCGCCGTCGACTCCCGTCGTCGGCCGTGACGGTGATCGTGTACGTCCCGCTGGGGGTGCCGGCCGGAACCGCGATCCGCATCGTCGTGGCCACCTGATCCTGCCCGACAAGCGTCTCGGAGCCGATGGTTGCAGTGAGCGGCGCCTCAGCTCTGGCGGCGAGGTGCACGGCGTCGGGGAAGTCCTCGGCGCGGATCAGCGAGACGGGGCGCTCCAGTGAAGCACCGGCCGCTCCCGCGAGCGCGGAGCGCGAGGTTCCGGGCGTGGCGTCCACGATGAAGTCACCACGGGCGACCAGGCGGGACACGTCGAGCAGCGGCTCGTGGACCGAGTCCGGGTCCGTGCCGGTATTCCAGTCGAGTGTCCCGGCCGCGCGGAGCGCGGCACGGACCTCGGCGGGCGTCGCGTTCGGGCGCGACGACTTGTACAGCGCGGCCGCGCCGGCCACGTGCGGGGCCGCCATGGAGGTTCCCGAGATGTAGCCGTAGCGATTTCCCGGCAGGGTGGACCGGATGCACTTGCCGGGCGCGATGAGGTCCACGTCCGCACCGTAGTTGGAGAAGTCGGCGAACGTGTCGTCCCGGTCATAGCTGCCCCACGAATAGCAGAGCGCCCCTCCGGTGCCGCCGGACTTCCCGTCCGTGTCGGCCAGGGCGGAGACCGTGATGACTTCGTTGTAGCTGGCCGGCTTGAGGTTCGCGGCGTTGAAGCCGTTGTTGCCCGCCGCGGCAACCACGGTGACCCCCGAGGCCACCAGCCGACAGACGGCCTGGTGGATCAGGTCGTTGTTGACCATGCCGCAGGCGTGATCGTCGGTACCCCGCTTGGCGACCGACATGTTCACGGCCTCGAACAGCGGCCGGGTGGGATCTGTGGGATCACGCTGTGCCGTGATCCAGTCCAGGCCGCAGACGTACCAGCTGACCAGGCCGTTGCCAGCCGAGTCGAGGATCCGCACCGACCACAGCCGCACACCCGGCGCGACCCCGACGACGCCGATGCCGTTGTCGAGGGCGCCCACGGTGCCGGCCACGTGCGTTCCGTGACCGTTGGCGTCACCCCAGTTCGCCGGATTGGTGGTGGAGCAATTGATGCCCCCCGCGATGTTGAGGTCCTCGTGTCGGCGCGAGTCCTTGCCGCCGATACCGGTGTCAACGATCGCGACGTCGGCGTCCACCCTCGATCCATCGCCGTTGATGCCCGCGATGAGGCTCTCGCGGCCGCCGATGCGCCGGACGCCGGTGGGGATGGACTGACCGGCTATCGAGATCACCTCGTCGGGGACGACGGCCTGGACGTCCGGGTCGCTGCGCAGGGTCGCGAGCTGATCACGTGCGAGTTGCGCCGCATAGCCTCGGACCGAGTGGCGGAAGGTCCTGTCGGCCTTGATCCCGCGCTTGCCGGCACGGCTGGTGGCCGCGTCCACGCTCTTGCCGGCCTTGAGAATGACGATGTACCGGCCGACCGCGGAGAGCGGCTCCTTGGCGTCGGTCACGGCAGCGGACGCGGACACCGTGGGCTGCGCGACAGCGGCCGCGGGCTGGGTGGCGACGGTGCTCGCGCCCGTCGCGAACAGCAGTGCGACGGCGACCAGGCGGGTGGCGCTTCGCATGAGGTCTCCGAGTGCACGGGTGGCCAACCCCGGGAGCGCGAGGCGTCTCCCGGTTCCCACACAGGGTCGCTCCCCGTGGACCCGGCGAGTATGGCCCACTGGTCCTGCCCTGCACCAGACCCGGAGGGACCGCTGCGCAGTACGAATGCCGTGCGACGCCCTGCGCTCCAGGAGGGCGCCGGGGCGTGGTCGGCTCCCCGTCAGGAGGCGTCCTTGACCACCCTGAGCTCCGCCTCGGCCTCGCCCACCCGGGCCAGGATCCCCGCGCGCATGGCGTCAAGACCGTCCGCGACGGACCTGGTCACGTTGGCGACCGACGTCAGCTGGGTCTTGAGCGCCCGGATGGCCTCGAGCTGCTCCCTGACCCCGGCCAGCGCGCGCCCGATGGCCCGGGCGTCCACCTCGACATCGCGCTCCCCCAGCTTGACGAGAGCGAGGAGGCGGGCGAGCCGCACCGCGGCCTCGAGGTACGCCGGGTCCGGGGCGTCGGGATCAACCACGACGTGCACGTCCTCGCCGCTGACGGTGAAGGGTGCCACGCCGGCCGGCGCGTGCTTCGCGCTCCAGGCCGCGACGGCGATGGACGCGCCGCGGTTCTCGCGGGCCTCGCGCAGCTCCTCGCGCATGGCGCGCGGCGACATCACCCGGTCCTTCGCCTCGATGACGACGCGGACATCGGCGCCACGCGTCACCCTCGGGTCCAGGGTGAGGACGAAGTCACCCTTCTTGGAGCTGGCGAGCGCGCCGGACTCGGTCCCCGTGCGGTCAAGCAGGTCCCCGGCGCCACGGGCCAGCTCCCCCAGCATGCCCTCGAGGAGGTCCTCGAAGTCCCTCCCCTTGGCCGCGGACCTTGACCGCTCGTCCGCTCGGGCACGGCTGGCCGCCTCGATGGCCGTGAGCCGTTCGTGGACGCCCTTGAACCCCTCGTTGATCTCCTGGCGGAACTGGTGGAGCGGGGAGCCCAGCCGCGTCGGGTCCAGCAGCACCGCCAGCCGCGAGCTGTCGCCGTCGAAGTAGGTACCCAGGAGGACGCGGATGCGCCCGATGGCGGAGTCCCGCTTCGTCTCGTCGAACAGGTCCGTGACGAACTTCTGGAGGGCGCCCCGATCCCCGAGGAACCGTTCGAGCGTGCGGGGCAGCCGGCCGTCGCCGTCCGCGAAGTTCGAGCGCAGGACGTCCTCCACCGCCCGGGCCGCCTGCTCGTTGGCGGCCGTGGTCTGGGCCACCAGCTTCTCGAACTCGCGGCGGACGAGATCCGTGTCCATGGACGTCGCGGCGTCCTGGAGCGCGAGCAGGCCGATGCGCAGCGCACGCTCCGCCAGGGCCGGGCGCTCTGCCTCGTCGCGCTCCGAGAGGGCGGCCGCGAGCGCGCCGTCCACCAGGACGAGCCGCTCGACAACGATGCGCTCGCCGTCGACGCGCACGGAGGCCGCGCCGGCGACGGATCGCAGTGGAGCGGTTACGGGGTTCGCCAGCGGGAGGATTCGGGCTTCCATGGCACGCATCCTGGACCCGCTCCGTGCCACCTAGGCTGTCACGCCGACTGGCGCGTCCTCGCGATCTCGAGGCTCAGCCCGTCGACGCCGCGCCCACGTGCCGGCACCGTCGGTGCGCCCGGCGGCTGGCGGGATGCGGTGCCACCGCCGCCCGCAGCTCATCGGCGATCTCCAGCGACCACGCACGAACGCGCCCGATGTCGTACGGACCAAGGCTCTGCGCCGGATCGGAATCCGCCTGCAGCCCGACCGGCCCGAAGACGGCCGCTCCACGGGCACCGACGGCCCGGGCGACCAGGACGACGGTGGAGTCCTCGGCGTGGCTCGGTTCACTACCCGCGGGGCACCGACCCCTGCCGATGGGACCGGCGCAGAAGAGCCACACGGGCCGCGCTGCAAGGAGCGCCGCGTGGCGGGCGAGGAACCCGCCCCCGTCGGACCGGCGGCTGGGGATGAACACGCCGCTGCCGAGGATCACGGCAGCGTACGGAGTGATGTCGGCGACCTCTGACGCGACGCGGCAGTCCACGTCGAACCCGGCGCGGCGGAGCTCGGTGGCGACTGCGCCGGCAATCCCGGCGGTCGACCCCACCCGGTTCGCGAACGCGACGAGCACTCGCTGGTCGCCCATGGCCACTCCCTGCTGCTTGTACGGATCCTCGACCGCCCGGGTGGCGGCCGGGAGGGCCCTTGGGCCCCGAATCCGGGGGGCCACGCCCGCGGTGATCAGGGCGCCTCGGCCCGGGCCGATTGGATCGGGCCCGGTGGCCCCCGAAACCCGGGACCGGCCCGTCAACCTCCGCGGGAGTACGATCCCGGTCATGCAGCGCTCGGTCGTCCTGCGCGGTCTCACGGGTGTCGTGCCGATGGCCCTCGCCATCGCCGTCCTGGCCTCCGTCGCCCCCGGCCCGGTCACGGCGGTGGGTCCCTACAGGGCGCTGCAGGTCGCCCCCACGCTCGCGCGAGGCGTCGCCGCGCAGGGCGAACCGGCGGCCGTTTCGGCCATCGTGCCGGGCACCGTCAATCGGAGCTCGATGCGGATCGCGGCCACCTACGCCATCGACGCCCGCCTGGCGGTGGCGGCTCGGACGCTGCGGGGCTCCGTGACGATCACGGCCCGCAACGACTCCGGCGCGCGCATCGACCGCCTGCGCCTCAATACCGTGATGGGCCCGCTCGGCCGCCTCGCGCTGGGCGGGGTGACGGTCGACGGTCGCCCCGTGAAGGCGACCCGGAACGGCCAGACCATCACCGTCCTCCTGGGCGGCGTCCTGCCGGCTGGCGCGAGTGCCACGATCGTCGTGCCGTTCACCGCCACGCTGCGCGCCACCACCGGCGGCAGCACGTGGCTGTTCACGCGCGCCAACGGGATCACCAGCATGTACCGCTGGGTGCCCTGGATCAGCCGCACGACCGCCTTCGAGCGGCCCAACTTCGGCGACCCTTTCGTCACGCCGGTGAGCGCCCGGGTGACCCTGCGGTTTCGCACCGACGTACGGCTCAAGGTGGTCGTCAACGGGCGGCGCACCTCGATCTCGGCCGACGGCCGCACTACCACGTGGGCGCTCGCCAACGTCCGGGACGTGGTGGTCAACGCCGCGCCCGACTACCGGACCCGGATCCGCGACGTCGGCGACACGTCCATCCGCGTGCACACCCGCCCCGGCCAGTCATCGGCCGCGATCATGGACGCCGCGGTCAACGCGGTCACCAAGCTCGAGGCGAAGCTTGGCCCCTACCCGTGGCCGATCCTGCGGATCGTGCAGTCCTCGGGTGGCCTCGGCATGGAGGGCCCCGGGGTCGTCTGGATCCCGGCCGGGGTGCCGCGCTCGAACCTCCGCTACCTCCTGATGCACGAGATCGCCCACCAGTGGTTCTACGGTCTCGTGGGCAACGACCAGGCGCGCGAGCCCTTCGCGGACGAGGCGATCACGGACATGCTGGCCCGCTACCTCACGGGGACCCGCCGCGGATCGCGGTGCACGACCGGCGCGCTCGACAGGTCGATCTACGCCTACTCCTCCCGCTGCTACTACGAGCGCATCTACATCCAGGGCGGCAACCTGCTCGACAGCGCCCGCCGGAAGATGGGGACCGCCGCGTTCTTCTCGGCCCTGCGCGGCTATCTCGCCGACCACCGCTGGCAGCTCGTGCACACGCGCACGCTCCTGGACGCCCTCGACGCAGCGACCCCGCTGGACCTCGCACGTGGCTGGCGAGCCCGGTTCCCCAGCCTGTACTGAGGCCGCCCGTGTCGTCGCCCGCTGTCCAGCCCCTCGTGCGCCTCGCTACACCAGAGGACGGACCCGCCTGCGCCGCGATCTACGCGCCGTACGTGACGGACACCCCGATCTCGTTCGAGCTGGTACCGCCCGACGGCGCCGAGATGGGCGCCCGGATCGCGCGCACGATCGAGCGGACGCCCTGGGTCGTCGTGGAGGTGGATCGCGTCGTGCGGGCGTACGCGTACGCGACCCGTCACCGCGAGCGTCCGGCCTATGACTGGACCGTGGAGACCGCGGTCTACGTGGACCGCTCGTTCGCACGCCGGGGTCTGGGGCGGACCGCGATGCGTGCGGTGCTGGCGATCCTCCGCGTGCAGGGTGCCCACCTCGTGGTCGCCGGGATCACGCTGCCCAACCCGGGGTCGGTGAAGCTTCACCTGGGACTGGGGTTCGAGCGGATCGGGGGGTTCGAGGCGATCGGCTGGAAGCGCGGAGGCTGGCACGGCGTGGACTGGTTCGCGCTGGAGCTGGGGCCGCGGGACGACGAGCCGGCACCGCCGATCCCGGTGCCGCAGCTGGTGGGGACACCGGAGCTCGAGGCGGCGCTCGCCGGCGCTGTTGCCTACGGGCAGCCGACGGAGCCCAGCTCGTCCGGGTAGAGCGGGCGGACGGCGACGCCGTAGCTGAGGCCGGCCTGCTCCACGACGACCCCCGACGGGACCGCGCGCGCGAACGTCGCGACGTCGGCAGCCGCCGGGCCGTCGAGGACGGCGCAGCGCGACCAGACGGGGGTCGCCGCGGGAGCGCCCGCCGTGGCCAGGTCGACGGCCGGCGTCCAGGGCAAGCGCGGCGCGACGGCGCCGCCCGGGAAGTCCTCGTACGGCCCCCACCACAGCAGCAGCGCAGGGGGTGTCCAGGGCTGGTTGCCGGCCAGCTCGCGCAGCCGGGTGATCGCCCACGATGCGTTCGTCCGCAGGACGATCTCGTCCGGCGGGAAGGTCGCGCCGGCCGCCGGGTCCATGCCGAGCGCATAGACCAGCAGCTCCGTACGTCGTGCGCCGTCGTCGGCACGGATCCGCGTCGTGCCGGCGTCGGCCAGCCCCGGCAGCTCGAGCGAGCGGTTCACGGCCAGCCCGGTGCCCGCCACGGCCGCCCACGCCTCGTCCAGCGCGGCACCGTCGAGGCTCGCCGAGACGGTCGAGAGCATCCTCCCTCCCCGCGGGTCCGAGGCGACCAGCGTCCCGTCCGCGTAGAGGGTCGCCGAGCGCGGGTCCCACGTGTCGGGGATCGACGTCGGTCCGCCAAGCTCGTCCACCACGATCAGCGGACGACCCGGGTCGAGGCCGTCGGGTGCCGTGGGTGCCACGCTCGGGACGGGTGCCGCCGGTTCACATCCCGCGAGGCTGAGCGCGATCGCGATCGCCGCCGACCACACAGCGGAAGTGCCGGGTCTCACCTCGCCGGGCCGCCTCCGGGACCGACTTCAGCGGTCGCTGGGCCGCCGCCCGACCACCCACCAGGCCGCCGGGAACACGAGGGCCGCCGCAAGGGCCTTGACGATGTCGAAGGCCAGGAACGGCAGCAACCCGGCCGCGATGGCCTCAGCGGCGGACATCCCGGTGGTAACGGCGAGCCAGGGCACGCCGATGGCGTAGATCACGGCCGTGCCCAGCAGGGTCGCCCCGATCGCGCCGCCCAGCCGGCGGTCCCAGCCGAGCTCCGCGAGCCGCCCGATGAGCACCGCCGCGGCCACGAACCCGATCAGATAGCCGCCGGTCGCACCCCAGATGACGGAGAGGCCGCCGGTGCCCTGGGCGAAGAACGGCAGGCCGATCACCCCCAGCGCCACGTACAGGAATGCGGCCAGTCCGCCGCGACGCAGGCCCAGCGCCCCGCCCACCACCAGCACGCCGAAGTTCTGCATGGTGAACGGAACGGGGTTGCCGGGGATCACGATCGAGATCTGCGCCGTCAGGTAGATCAGCAGCGCGCCGGCAATCACGAGGGCGACGTTGCGGAGGCGGGGCGACGTGCGCTCGCCAACGCGGATGGGGACGAGGAAGTCGGCGATCACCAGGCCCTTCTCGGTGGCGGGCAACCTGCTGAGCGACGGGATCGCGTAGGACATCGTCTCCCTCGTGGGCCGGCGTCAGAAGGCCAGCGCTGCGCGGAGTCTACCAAGTCGCTCCCGCTGTGCACCGGTCCCGGGAGGCCGCGGTGCGCGAGGACCGCCTCGGGCGCTACTCGCCGCGGACCGCGCTGACGATCGACCGCCGCCCGGCGATCCGCGCAGGCTGGGCGGCCGCCAGCATCGCCAGCGAGACACCGACCACGAACGCGATGACGATCGTCGGCCACGGCAGGCGGATGCCGGCGTCGATGCGCCCACCGGACGCCGCCACAAGCACGATGCCCACGGCAACCCCCGTCGCCGACCCGACGAGGGAGCCGATGAGCCCGAGGATCCCGCCCTCCACGAGGACGCTGCGCCACACCTGGCGCCGGCTCATGCCGGCGGCACGGAGCACGCCCAGCTCCCGGACGCGCTCCCACGTGTCCATCGAGACCGTGTTGACGATCCCCAGCGCGGCGATCACGAGCGCCGCGACGGCGAGCAGGTCGAGCAGCCCGAAGACGCGGTCCAGCGCATCCCCGAGCGCGCCCTCCACGGCGGAGATCGGGGCGACGGTGAGGGCATACGATGCGGCCAGCTCCGCCACGGCGGGCGCGGCGGTCGCTCGCGCATCCGACGCGTAGCGGACCGCGAACGCGTCAGCTCCGACCACCCCGAACGCGGCCTCCGCGTCGGGCAGGCCGACCAGGACGGCCTCGCCGGTTCGACCCGGGAACGAGCGCTCCACGATGCCCGCGACCCGCAGTTCGACAGGCCCGGCCGCCCCGATCACGGCCACCACGTCGCCGAGACCGAGGCCGAGACGCTGCGCCCGGGCCTGGGACAGGATCACGGCGCCGCCCTCGTCCAGCGCACTCAAGGCGGCGGCACGATCCCCGGCGGTGAACGTGAGGCGGCCGTCGGCGACGAAGTCGGCGCCGCGGATGGCCGTCGCCTCGAGGCGAGTGCCCTGGAACGCAAGGTCGAAGTTGGCGATCGGCGTCGCGAGTGCGACACCTGGCAGGGCGCCGAGCTCCTCATCCACGCCACCGTCGCCCATGGGCGCGGGGGCGATGGCCGTGAGGATCTCGTCTCCGGGCACCACGTCGGCGAGCCAGGCGGTTGCGGTGGCGCGCGCGTTGGCGCCGACGGCGCCGAGAGCGACCACCATGGCGAGACCCACCACGAGCGTGCCGATCGTGAGCGTGGTGCGGGCGCGATCGCGCGCGAGCGCGGCGCGCGCGAGCCGTTCCTCGAGCCGCATGCCCAGCCGGAAGGGCAGGCCGGCCACGTGCGCCAGCGGGCCGAGGAGGACCGGGGTCACGAGGATGCCGAGCAGCATGAGGCCGTAGATCGCGATCGCGGGCAGCGCGCCCATCGGCGAGGCGGCGGTGACGGGCAGCAGGAGCACGGCCATCGCGCCGACGGCGACGACCACGACGACAAGCCAGCCGATGCGCGAACGCGCCCCGGCCGCGGCGTCCGACCGGGCACGGAGGGCGGTGACCGGGCTCACGGATGCGGCTCGGCGGGCGGGCTCCAGGGCGGCGACCAGCGTCACCAGGATCCCGACGGCGAGGCCCGCGAGCAGGACCGGTGCCGTGGCCTCGGGCGCGTCCAGGGTGACGCTCCCGACCGCACCCAGCCATGCCGCGACGAGCAGCGCGAGCGCCCAGCCGCCGGCCACTCCGAGGAGCGAGCCGGCCGAGCCGAGCAGCAGGGCCTGGACCTCGACGATCCGCACCAGCTGGCCCCGGGTCGCGCCGGCCGCGCGCAGCAGGCCCAGCTCCCGGATCCGCTCCACGACGGTCATCGAGGTGGCGTTGAGCACGAGGAATGCGGCGGCGAACAGCGTGATCGATGCGAGCAGCGCCATCATCGCCCGGACGTCGGCCGTGCTGGCCCGCATCGACGCCGCGACGTCGCCGGGAACCGAGAGCATGTACGGCTCGGTCACGAGCGCATCCTCGATGGCACCGGTGACGGCCCCGAGGTCGGCGCCTGTAGCGAGCACGAGGTCGACCCGGGTGATGCCGTGCAGGGCGTGATCGGACGGCTGATCCTCGTCCGGCAAGAGCAACCGGTGGGCTGTCGCGATCGGCAGGACGACCGTGCGCCCGGACGAACCCAGGGCCGGCCCGTCGCCCGCGAGGATCCCGGTCACGACGACCTTGACCGGCGCGCCGGCGCCGAGGATCGACAGCTCGGAGCCCAGGGCGAGGCCCTCGGTGGCTGCGAGGCGCTCCGTCACCAGGGCGCCGGCATCTCCCGTGGCGGGCAGCGGCGCACCGCGGACGACGACGAGGTCGCGGACACGGGGCTCGCGGGCCGGGTCGATCCCGAGGATGGTGGCGGGTTCCGTGACGATCGGGCGTCCGGGAGCCGAGCCGATGAACGACCGGCGCTCGATCGCGGGCGCCGTGAGGGCCACGCCCGGCACGGCGTCGAGCGCCCGCAGCGTGGCATCCGATAGACCCGTCTCCGTGAACGCTGCGACCCGGACGTCCGCGCGGCCCACCATGGAGGCGACCGTTCGTTCGATCGATGCGTCCAGCCCGGCTCCGGTGGCCAGGGCAGCCACGAGCACCGCAACACCGATCGCGATCCCCAACAGGGTCAGGATGCTCCGGGCGGGACGGGCGACCAGCCCGCGCCAGGCATACGGGACGAAACCGCGCATGGCGAGCGGCTAGAGACCCAGCTGGGCGAGACGGGCGATGAGCGGCGCCGCGGCGTGATCCGCACGGCGCCCCAGCACGATCTCGTCCTGGATCGTCCCGTCCCCGATCACCAGCACGCGGTCCGCGTACGCGGCGGCCTTTGCGTCGTGAGTGACGAGCACGATCGTCTGACCGCGCTCCACGCAGGTCCGCCACAGGGCGTCGAGGATGTCCAGGCCCGTCCTGAAGTCGAGGTTGCCGGTGGGTTCGTCGGCAAACAGGAGGGCCGGGCGCGTCACGATGGCCCGCGCCACGGCGACGCGCTGCTGCTCGCCGGCCGAGAGCTGTTCGGGCTTGTGGCGCTCCTTGCCGGCAAGGTCGACCAGCGTGATGGCGTCGCGAATGCGCGCTGCCACGTCGCCGCTCCTTGGATCGTGGCCGGCGATGGTGAACGGCAGGCCGACATTCTCGACGACGTTGAGCAGCGGGACGAGGTTGAACGACTGGAACACGAACCCGGTTCGCTCGCGACGGAGGCGGGTCGCCTGGTCGTCGGAGAGCCGGCTGATGTCCTCGCCCTCGAGGCGCACCTCACCGGACGTGGGGCGATCCAGGCCTCCGAGGAGCTGCAGCAGGGTGCTCTTGCCCGAGCCGGACGGGCCCATGAGAGCCACGAACTCGCCCTGCCCCACGGACAGCGAGACGCCCCGGACGGCCTCCACGGTCTCGCCGGGCATGCGGTACTGCTTCGTGAGGCTGCGGGCCTCGAGGATCGGCGGGGCGGCGGCGTCCGACGTCGGGGCGGCGTCTGCGGCCGGTGCGGTCTGCGTCATGCGCCTCGTCGGACTCCATGCTGCGGCGGTGTGGTCCCAACCGTAGCGGTGCGGTCCGGAGCGGTCAGGGGCTCGATGGTCCCGGGTGGCCGTGGGACCCTGAGCGGTGGTCTCGGCTCTCGCCGGCCACTCACCAGCCCAGGATGTGGGCCGAGATGGCCGCGAGGATCGAGTCCACGAGCCCTTGCCTCGCGGGAGCGTCGGTCACCCGCAGGCCGCCGGCCGGGAGGTTGCCCTCGTTCCATGGCGCGGGTCGCGCCGGGGCGATCGGCGCCTCGACGGCCACGGGACTCGCGGACGGGGTTGGCCTGGGCGGCGGCGTCAGACGCGGCGTCGGGCTCGCGGTGGGACTCGCAGTCGGCGTCGGCGACGGGACCGGGGAGGAGGTGGCCTGCGGCGTCGCGGCAGCCGTCGGCGGCTTCGCGGACTTCGGGGTCGTGCGCGGGGTGGGCTTCGGCCTGGGCTTGGGCTTCGCCGTCGGCTTGGGGGTCGGCTTGGGCTTCGCCGTCGGCTTGGGGGTCGGCTGGTGGGCTTCGCCGTCGGCTTGGGGGTCGGGGCACCGGTCGGGTTGGCCGTCGGGTCTGGCGTGGGCTCGACGGTCGGGTCCGGCGTGGGTTTGGGGGTCGGCTTGGGGGTCGGCTTGGGCGTCGGCTTGGGGGTCGGCGCCGGCGCCGCTGCGCACTTGTCGGCGAACAGCACCGTCCACACGTAGTGGTCCCCGGTTGTGCGGTAGGCGCCGACGGCCACGACGTCCCACGCCTTGCCCATGATGTTGGCACGGTGGCCGGACGAGTTCATGAACAGGTCGAAGACGAACCCGGTCACGTCCGCCTCGGACGCTCCCGGCCACGTCGCCTGACCGATGTTCTCGCCGGCGACCTTGAAGCAGTAGTCGTACTTGTGCTGCATGTACCAGAACACCTGGTGATCAGTCCCCGAGCTCGGGATGGTGTGCGAGAAGTAGTCCCGCTGCGCCATGTCCTTGCTCCGCCAGCGGGCGATCGTACGCAGTGCCGTGTCGAGCTTGAGGGTCCGCAAGCTGCCCGACGCCCGAGCCTGGTTCTGCAGCGTGATCAGCTGTGACTCGGACCCGGAGCTGAAGGCGTCCACGTCCCAGGCGCGGGCGACGGGAGCGAGATACAGGCCGGCGGACGAACTGAGCGTCACGGCGATCGCGACGGCGAGCGCGATCCGCCGGGACGACCGGGCGACACGACGAGGAAGCGGGAGGCCAGGAACTGGATCATGCGGATGCGACGTCTCTCAGGGCACCCGGCAGGGTTCCGGACCTGCAGCCACCGTAGGCCCCGGCAGCCCCCCGATCCCCTCCGCAATGGTCCCATCCGGACCAGTCCGCGGTACCAGTCGGCGGCAACCTGCCGCCCACGCGTTCTGGCACACCACGACCAGCACCCGAACGAGTCAGCAGGCAGTGGACGTCCCTCATCTGCCCGCTGCGTCCCAAGGATCAGCGCGTCCTGCGTCGGTATTGCCGATCGCCGCCAGTGGGAGGTTGCGCGTGACATTCGTCGAGATGCAGCATCGACAGCTGCGGCTCAGCCTCGTCCTGGCGGTCGTGTTCCCGGTCAGCGTGTTCGTGATCCCGCTGCTGAACTACCTGGCCCCGGACGTGATGCTCACGCCGGTGCTCGGTCTGCCCTTCGTGTGGTTCTAGTCGGGCGTGGTGCTCCACCTCGAGTTCTGCACGATCGCGATCGTTGACAACGTGCTGTCAAATCGCTGGGAACGCGACCTGCACGATTCGGGGGCGGACGATGAGTAGCCAGCTCCCGTTCCTCGCGGCGATGGCCATGCTCGTGGCGACCGTCGCCATCGGCCTCTACTCGGCACGGCGAGCATCGACCCTGAGCGACTACTGGGTGGCCGGACGGGCCGTCGGCGTGTTCACCAACGCATCGGCCATCTCGAGCAACTACCTCAGCGCGGCCTCCTTCCTCGGCGTCGCGGCCTTCATCTGGGCGACCGGCTTCGACGGCGTCTGGTACGCAACCGGATTCGCGGCCGGGTACGTGCTGCTACTGCTGTTCATCGCCAGCCCGCTCCGCCGGTTCGGCAAGTACACGATCCCCGACTTCTGCCACGGCCGATTCGCCTCGATGCGGCTGCGCCGCGCGGGCATCCTGTGGACGGTCGTTATCTCCTCGCTGTACATCATCGCCCAGATGGTCGGCGTCGGGACCCTCATGGAGAGCATCACCGGCATCCCCTGGACCTGGAGCGTGATCCTGTTGGGCGGCGTGATCATCCTGTACGTGGCCTTCGGCGGCATGACCGGGGTGACCGTGACGCAGATGCTCCAGTTCTGGATCATGCTCGTGGCGATGATCGTCCCGCTGCTGGTGCTGCTGCCGCAGTACAGCTACAGCGAGCTGCTGATGCACGCGCTGGGCGACACGCAGGGCCTCACGATCACCGGCGGCCAGGCCTTCGCCCCTGGGGCGCGCATCGAGTCCGGCAGCCAGTGGGTTCACGCGTTCAACAACTGGGATCTCCTCGGCAGCATCTCGCTGCTGATCGCGCTGGTCTGTGGCACCGCCGGCCTGCCGCACATCCTGGCCCGCTTCTACACCAACCCCGACGGCCGCAAGGCACGCTGGTCCACGGTCTGGGTGCTCATCTTCATCGGCATCTTCTACATCACCACCCCGATCTGGGGCACCTACGCGCGGATGGTGCTGGGGCCGGCCGCGGTGGTCGTGGAGGGTGGCGCGCCGAACGCCAACTCGATGATGCTCGTGACCAGTGCCGAGGCCGGCACTGGGCGACCGCGCTGGTCGCCGCGGGTGCCATCGCGGCGCTGCTGTCCACGGTCGCGGGCCTGCTGATCGCGCTCAGCTCGGCGTTCGCCCACGACTTCTACGGGGAGATCCTCCGACCCAACGCGACCGACCGCCAGAAGATCCTGGTGGCCAAGGGAGCCGTGGTCGTCTTCGGGATCCTGGCGATCGTGGTCGGGCTGGGGTTCCGGGGCGTGAACATCGCCTGGATGGTCGGGCTCGCGTTCGCCGTCGCGGCGAGCACGTTCTTCCCGCTGCTGACGGCCGGGATCTGGTGGCGAAGCATGACCGAGCCCGGGGCTCTCGCGGGCCTCATGGTCGGCGGGACGATCGCCGCCGTGGTGGTCGTCGGCAAGCTGGCGGGCCTGTGGACCTTCGACCAGCCCGCGATCGTGAGCGAACCGACCGCGTTCGCCACGATCATCGTCGTGTCGAAGCTGACGTATGGTCGGCAGTCGCCCGAGGTCCACGCGGCGCTCGACGCAGCGCACCGGGCCCTCCACTTCCCGCACGCAGGAGAAGGGCTTCCGCCGTCGACGTGAGTCGGCGGGGCAGGTGTGAGCTCATGACCGGCAAGGCGGCGAGCGCGACCGGCCGCGACCCGAGGTCGGGTACACTCCCCCTCGCCCCATGGGTCGACGCGCGCCACGAACGCGACAGCCCGGGCATCTTGGTGGCCTTAGCTCAATGGCAGAGCATCGGATTGTGGCTCCGAAGGTTGCGGGTTCGAGCCCCGTAGGCCACCCCAATTCCTGATCAGCGTCGCGCGGGCACGGCTCGCGACGGCCGCTTGACATAGGAGCATCCCATGCGGTTTCTCGCGCTGGGCTCCGAGGTTGACATCACCTTCCCTGGTCTCGGCCGTGACGAGGCGGCGGCGCTTGGCCGTGCCGAGGCACGCCAGTCCTGGCGTCTCCACCAGGCCGGGATCGTCAGGGAGATCAGCTTCCGGACGGACTGCCACCGGTCCGTGATGGTCATCGAGGCGGCCGACGAGGCCGACGCCCGTGCGGCGCTCGACACGCTGCCCTTCGTCCAGGCAGGCGTGCTGGCCTTCGACTTGATCGGGCTCAAGCCCTATGACGGCTGGGCACGGCTCTTCGCCGACGAGGACGCGTAGCCCACGCCCCAGGCCCCCGGGCGTCAGGTCCCGATCGCCCGCTCCACGGCGCGCCCCAGGCGCCCGGCCACGTCCTCGAGGACCGCCAGCGCCGCACCCGTGCTCTCATCCGCGTAGGTCCCGCGCCGCACCTCGAGCATGATCGAGGTGACCCGTCGATCCGTGCGTACCAGCGCAGCGGCACCAGGGTGCCCGAGAACGGCCGGTTGACGGCCACCCGGAATCCCTCGTCCCCCAGGGCTGCCGCAAGCCCCGCCACCAGCGCCCGCGGCGTGTGGAAGGGGTCCGTCCCGAGACACACCTCAGGGCGATCCGGGTCCTGGTCCGGCTCGCTCGGGAGCGGGACGGTCGCGAACGAATGCGCGTCGAGCACCAGGCAGGTCCCGAATGCGTCGAGTGTCGTGGCGACGAGCGCCTCGAGCGCGGCGTGGTACGGCTCGTACCAGGAGGCGAGGAGCCGTGCGCGCTCCCCCAGGTCAGCGGACCGGAGCCGCTCGCCGCGGGCCGTCCGCGTGTAGACGGCTCCCTGCCCCACCCTCGCCATCGGCTCCCGCGCA
>CAWDHT010000025.1:0-51372 GCA_963802165.1 uncultured Chloroflexia bacterium
TCACTCGGGGTCGACGGCGACGCCGTCGACCTGGTGCTTGACGAGTTGGGCCGCAGGCTCCTCGCCTTCGACCGCGACCCGGTGACCGGGGCGGGCACGGTGGAGGTCGCGCACGATGCGCTCCTCGGCCGATGGCCCCGGCCCGCGGGCTGGATCGGGGAGGCCCGCGACGACCTGTCCATGCGGCGGCGCCTCGCCGACGCCACGGCCGACTGGGAGGCCTCGGGACGCGACCCCGACTTCCTCCTGGTGGGCAGCCGGCTGGAGCTCTTCGCCGGCTGGACGTCGAGCACGGACCTCCGACTCGATGGGTCTGAACGCGCCTTGGTCCAGGCCAGCGTGACGGCGCGCGACCACCGGGCCGCGGAGGAGACCGTCCGGGCAGGGCGGGAGCGGGCCCTCGAACGGCGGGGCGGCGACCCGGCTCCGCGCCCTCGCCGCCGTCCTGTCGGCGGCCGTGCTGGTGGCCTCCACGCTATCGGTGGCGCTGTATGCGCAGAGCACCGCGGCGGGGGAACAGGCGACCATTGCGCTTGCCCGGGAACGGGCGGCTGCGGCGATCGGCAACCGGGACCGATCCCCGCTTGAGCCTCCTGCTCGCCTGGCAGGCGGCCGCCACCACGGCAGACCGGGGCTATGTGGTCGAGGAGGCGCACGACGCCCTCCACGGTCTCGCTCCAGGCGTCCCACGTCGCCCAGTCCCCGGGCACATCCGCCGTCGGCATCCGCGCCGAGCCCGGCGGTACCCTGGGCATCCCTCCTGCCGCCGGAACGGCTCATGGCCATCGCCGCCGCCGTCCCCGGCCGGGACCTCACGACGGCCGAGTGTCGCACCTATCTCCACGCCTCCGACTGTCCTGTCGCGCCGGCGGCCGACGGTGTGCCCACCGGCCTGGGGGTGTACACGGGCGCGGGCGTGGTCCCCATCGAGCGTCTCGCCGCGGCGTCACTGGGAGGAACACGGGTGGACGTCGTGGCGCAGCTGCCCGTGGACGCCGGCCCGGCGCTGGCGGCTCTCGTCGGCGGGTCGGGCATCGAGGTCCAGGCCACGCAGGACGACGCCTCGGGCACGATCCTCGAGCGGCGGGTGGCCAGTGGTGATCTGCCTGACGTCGCCATCGTGGCGCGCCCGGACACGGTTGCCGCGCTGGCGCGCGCCGGGCTCCTTGTCGACCTGTCGGGGATCGCCGATCGCCCCCTCCCGGACGATGCAGTCGGCGCCTACCTCCGTTCGCTCGTCACGATGGGGCAGGATGGACGCTCGCCCGCCGCCTCGGGCACCCTGGTCGGCGCGCCGTTCGCCACCACCGACGAGAGCCTCCTGTGGTACCCGGAGACTGCCTTCGCCGAGGCCGGGTACCGGATGCCACGGACGTCGGCGGAGCTCACGGCGCTGGTGGACCGGATCGAGGCCGACGGCGGGGCCGCCTGGTGCATGGGGTTCCTGGGTGGGGCGGCCGGGGCGGCCGACGGGGTGGACATCGTCGAGGACGCGATGCTCGGGGTCGGCGGCAGAAGCGCGTACGACGCACTGGCGACCGGCCGGACGCAGTTCTGGATCTTCGACATGGAGACGGCGTTCGATCGTCTCGGTGACGTGCTGGCGCCCGGGCATGTCCTCGGTGGGACGGGCCTCGCGCTCCGCACCCCGCCGTTCATCGCCGCCTGGCCGATGTTCCACGCGCCGCCGGATTGCTGGCTGCATCCTGGAGGCGGCCCGGACCGACTCGACTGGCCCGAGGGCGAGACGCGCCGGCTGGCGGCATTCCCGGTCCCGGGAGAAGCCGCGGACTGCCCCGCCCGGTCCGGGGTCACCTCTACACCGTGGTCGTGTTCCACGATCGACCCGAAGTGCGGAGGGTGGTCGCGAGCCTTCTCGACCCGGCCTCCGGGCCGGCCCTCGCCGCGACGCTGTCGCCGGGCCGGGATCGTGCCGCTCGGGGCCACGGACGGTGCGGTGCCGGAGGCCGTGACCCTGGCCGACGCCCAGCGCGCGGGCACGTTCCGTGTCGCCGTGTCGGACCTCGTGTCGCCGGAGGCCGCCAGAGCCCTCGCCGCAGGCGTGGCGGATTACATCGACCAGGGACTCACCGGTCGGGACTGGATGCTCGACCAGATCGACGGTGCGTGGCGCAGAGCGAACGTCGGTGGCGAGTGAGCCGCGGCGACTTGCCGGCTGATAGCCGGAGGCAAACCGGCCGGTCCGACGATCCGTGTCGACGTCGGGCGGGTGGAGATCCCGACACCGGCGGAAAGGGCGGGTCCCCGATGGGACGGATGATCACCCTGGTCGCGGCCCTCGCGGTGACGGTCGCCGCCTGCAGCGCGGGCGCCAGCTCCTCGTCGGGCCCGGCGGCCACGCCCGCCCCGACAACCGTCGTCGCGGCAACCGCCGAGGCCACCACGAAGGCGCCTGCGTCAAGCGAGCCGTCGGCGGCCGCGGTCGAGATCCCGGTCGCGGTGGCTTGGGACGGCAAGGAGTGCACGTACACCGGACCCACCGACATCCCGCGCGGCGCCAAGATGACGTTCACGATGACCAACACGCCGGAGGCGATGAAGGGATCGGTCGGGGCCGCCCTGATCTTCTTCCACGTCGATGATGGCATCACCCCGGCCGACTTCGACGCCTGGGTCGCGAAGCATCCGCGCGGCAGCGAGATCCCGCCCTGGGTGGACCAGATGGAGCTGATCGGCCCGCTGTACCCGGAAGGCGCGGCGGCGGGCGACACCATGTCGCACGTGATGACCTCGAACGAATACATGGTGGTCTGCGGGATGTCGCCCAAGGAGGGAGAGGCGATGCACCTCGCGTCGATCCTGACCATCAAGGACCGCTGAGGGCCCAGGCTCGGCATCCTGCGGCTCGTGCGACCGGCCCCGGCCAACGCCCGGGGCCGGTTGTTCGCGTGCGTTCCGGCGCATCGGCACTGGGCATCGGCCCGCGGATCGGCGCAGGCTGGGTCGTCGACAGCAGCGCGAGGAGGATCGGCGATGGTGCGCAGGGCAGTGAGCCTGTTCGTGATCGGGGCGGCGATCGGGGTCGCCGCCGATCGTCTTGCGGCCGAGCTCCGGAAGCCGGCGGCCGACCAGTTCCCGTGGCTGCGGCAGCGGATGAACGAGGACGTCAACCCGTGGCTGATCGCGCACGGGGTTCCCGGCGGCGCGAACGCGGAGATCGCGACGCTGGAGCACATCGGCCGGACCAGCGGCCTGGCCCGGTTCACCCCGGTGCACCCGACGATCCGGGGCGAGACCGCGCTCATTCCCGTCCCGCTGGGCACGGGATCGCAGTGGGCCCGCAACGTCCTGGCCGCGGGTCGTGCGCGCCTGCAGCTGCACGAGGTGCTGTACGACCTCGACGCCCCCGAGCTGATCCCCGTGAGCGAGACCGGGCTCTACCCGCCCACGGTCGCAGCCCCGTTCGACAGGATGGGCTGGCGATACCTGCGGCTCAAGGTCGCCCGGATGGTGCCCGGCACCTTCGCCGTCCATGCGAGCGCGGTCCGGACCGACATGCCGCTCCACGAGGACACACCGCTGGACATGCCGTTCACGATCCCCGTCGACGCCGGGGTTCCTGCCGGGATGGGGGTCGGCTGACCGCTCAGGCCTGACCGGCGCGGCGGGCGATCCCGTCCAGCAAGGTCGCCAGCCCGAACTCGAACCTGTCGTCGGCCGTTCCGGCGAAGAGCGACCCGGCGGCCCAGGCGACGCCTGGGTAGCGATCGGCCGGCACGTGCGCCACCGCGTCTGCGGTGTCAGGTGCCGTCGTCCGCCAGGGTGGCCGCGATCGCCCGGGCCCACGCCTCGATCTCCTCCCACGGCCGGTAGTCGCCCTCGGGCGCGTGCACGGCAGCCATCAGTGCCTTCTCGCCGAACCCCAGGCGCTTCTTGTCCACCATCCCCGGGAAGGTCCGGTGCTCGCGCGCCCCAACCAGTGCCATCAGCGAGGCCGCGTCTGCCGGCTCCTCGACCGGCTTGGGCGGATCGCCGATCGGCCCGCTGGAGAAGAGCCACACCGGCATGGTCGAGAGCGTGACCTTGTGGCGCGCCAGCAGATCCTTGGCCGGCTCGAGCCACCTGCCCACATACACGCCGCTGCCGATGACGGCGGCCTCGTAGCCGTCAACGCGCTCCACCTCGTCCGGGGCAACCACGAACGCGTCGTGGCCGGTGGCCTTGAGCGTGGCCCCGATGTTCGCCGCCATCTCCACGGTGGCGCCGTGCCGCGACGCCGCGCTGACCAGCACCTTCATCGCCGTCCGTCCTTCCTGCCTCCGGCCGACCCTCGGCACGGATCCCCGACACACCACGATCGTGCCGTGCGTGCGCGTCGGGCTGGAGGGCCGGATGGGACCGTCGGCGTTGGCGACGGTCCCCGCCGGACCGGGCCGTGCGACAGGCTTGCGGGGGTCGCCCGTCCCATCGCGATGCAAGGCGCCCGCCCGATGCGTGTCCATCACGTGAGGGGGCGGCGCACCCGCGGTCGGTCGGGGACGACGGTCGGCACGTCCCGGATGCGCAGGTCCCGGTATCCGAGGAAGGTGGCGATCGCCCCGAGGCGCGCCTCGAGCGCCTCCCGGAATCGTGCGGTCGGGCGCTCGAACAGGTCGATGTCCGCCTCCATTCGGCCTCGCATGCCGCGATGACCCCAGGCGCCCACGGCACGGCCCGCCACGAGGATTGTGCCCAGCCCGTTGCCGTCGCCGTCGAAGAGGCGGTCGTGAACGTCCCGGTCCACGAACCTCATCCGTCCCTCGACTGGGTAGCCCATCGTCCATGCGTCCCACTTGGGCACCAGAACCGGGTCACTGGCGATGGGTGACGACGCCTCGTAGTCGGGCAGGTCGCGGGCCAGGAGGAGGAGCCCGCCACCGGTGTCCACGGTCTCGTGGGCAGCGAACGCCGCCGCGGCCGCGGATCTCGGGATTCCAGCCCACCAGGCGAGATCCTCCACTCGTGCCGGCCCGAAGGCGCGCAGGTATGCCCCGGCGAGCCAGGAGCGAGCGGCATCCGCCGACGGCGCCGGTCCCGCCTCGGCGGGCCCGTGCGCTCCGGAAGCCACAGCCACCGACACCCCGCGGGCCACGTACCGGCTCTGGTTGGACGTCACCGACGCCGCACCGAGCGTCACCAGGTCTCCGCGCAGCGCCAGGTAGGAGACGAACCTGGCCACGTCAATGCCATCCAGCGCGGCGGCGGAGCGCAGCTCGCGGGCAGTCCTGGGTTCCCCCGCCGCACGCACGATCGCGGATTGCGCGGCGTCGAACGCGTCAGGCGCCACGCCGGCCGCCCGCAGCATCCAGGCATACCGCTCGATGGGCTGGGCGGTGGCGGCAGCGATGCTGGGCGCCATCGCAGCGGGCAGGACGAAGGCGGAGGTACGCATCGCCCGGCCACGGACCACGAGCCCCGCTCGCTCGAGACCCAGCACCTCCGCCGCGGTGGTCGCCGGCGCGCGGGCAAGAATCGAGACGGGTCCGCTGGGGTTCGAGGCATACACGCCAAGCGCCGCCTCGACCGCGGCCAGCGGGCCCGACGCCGATCCGTCAAGCCGCTGCCGTCGGAAGGCGAACGCCGTGAGACGTGCGTCAGGGACCGTCAATCCATCCTCATCCTGCGGCACCAGTTGGGGTCGGTCATCCCGGAGCCCGTACCTCCGTCCTATCGTGCCGCAGTCCCTCGGCCCAGTACGGTGCGCGTTGACACCCTCCCAGGGCGGCTGATGCCGCCTGAGACTCGTGAATCGAGGGTTCTGACCCGCTCATGGCTCTGGCGCGCGACAACACGAAGACCGGACGAACCGGCTCGCCCACAGCGGTCGTCTCGGTCGAGCCGTCCCAGGTTGGTCCGTTCCCGGTCGCCCCGGTCGCGGTCGCCCCGGTCGCGCCGCGGTTCGCGGTCGAGGAGATCGCGCCGGTCGCGGAGGTCTGGACGCACCCTGCCGTCCCAGACGAGGCGCGTTCGCTTGCCCTGCGCCGCATCGTGACGGAGATCAGCGCGAGCCTGGAGCCTGACGAGGTCTTCGACGACGTCGTGGAGTCGGCAAGATCGCTCTTTGCCACCGACGCCGCCGGCCTCTGGCTCGTCACGCCCGATCGCCATCCCCTGCGGCTCGTGGCCCACCACGACCTGAAACACGAGCTGATCGAGGCGATCGCTGGCGTGACCCGCGACGACCCGGCGCTCGGCCTGCGGGCCGTCGCCGAGCAGCAGAGCATCGTCCTGGATCGCCCCGGGACGGCCCCGATTCTCGGCGAGCTCTATGCCCGGACGGGGTTCCGGACGATCTGCTACGTCCCGCTCGTCCAGCATGGCGAGGCCCTCGGCCTGCTGGCGCTGTACCACCGGACGCCCTACCGCTGGACGCCCAACGAGCGGGGGCTGCTCACGACATTCGCGAACCAGATCGCGATCGCCGTTGCGAACGCCCGCCTGTTCAACTCGGTCCGCGAGGGCGCCGCCCGGTTGCGCGCCATCCAGGAGCTCTCCTCTCGCCTCAATCGCATCCAGGAGATCGAGGGCATCGGCGAGGCGATTGTGGCCGAGGCGGACAAGCTGATCGGCCACGACACCATCCGCGTCTTCCGCGTGGACCATGTCGCCAAGACCTGCGAACCCGTCGCGTTCCAGGGCGAGTTCAAGGACATCGGGACCCCGTCCTTCGACCGCCTGAGGGTCCGGATCGGCGAGGGGCTGACCGGGTGGGTCGCGCTGCACAACGCCACGATCCGGCTGGGCGACGCGGCCGCGGACGGGCGCGGGATCCAGGTGGGCGGGAGCCGTGGTGCGGAGTCCATGCTCCTCGTGCCGATGTCCTACGAGGAGCGGGTGCTGGGGGTCATCGTCCTGTCCAAGGTGGGCTACGACCAGTACACCGAGGACGACCAGCGGATCCTCGAGATCTTCGCGGGCTATGCGGCGCAGGCGCTCGTCAACGCCGAGGCCTTCGGCCAGGTCCGCCGGCAACAGCAGGAGCTTCGCCATCGCCTGGAGAGCCAGCGCCGCCTGCTGGAGGTCAACGAGCGACTCCTCGCCACGCTCGACCCGGGCGGCGTCCTGGAGATGATCGCGGACTCGCTCAAGACGGTGGTCGCCTACGACTCGCTCACGATCTACCGCGTGGACCGCGACGCCTGGGTCCGCAAGGCGGTCGTGGCCCGCGACCGGTTCGCGGACATGATCCTGTCGCACGAGAGCCCGTTGGACGCGGGCATCACCGGCTGGGCGATTCGCAACGGCGAGGCAGTCCTGGCCAACGACGCGCACCTCGACCCCCGCTCGATGCAGATCCCGGGCACGCCGGAGGAACCGGAGTCGATGATCGTGTGCCCGCTGCTCGTGGCCGGCGAGGTCATCGGCACGCTCAACATGGCCCGGATGGGCGGCGACGAGTCCCACTTCACGCGCGACGAGTTCGAGCTGGTCCAGCTCTTTGCAGGCCAGGCGTCCATCGCCCTGCGCAATGCTGAGGCCCACGGTGCCGTGGTGACCCAGGCCGAGCATGACGCCCTGACCGGCCTGCACAACCACGGCGCGTTCCAGCGCCAGCTGGACGAGCTCCTCCGGCGCGGGGTCCCGCTGGCCCTGCTCATGCTCGACCTGGACGCCTTCAAGGCCTACAACGACTCGAACGGCCACCCTGCCGGCGACGCGCTCCTGGGCCGGATCGCCGGCGCGATGCGGGAGTCGCTGCGCGAGGGCGATCGGCTCTTCCGATACGGCGGCGACGAGTTCGCGATCCTGCTGCCGCACGCAGACGAACCCGGCGCGCGCGAGGTTGCCGAGCGGGTGCGGGTGGCCGTGGCGCAGCTGACGGAGATCTCAGGGCCACGGGTGACGGTCAGCGTCGGGATCGCGCACTTCCCGGAGGAGGCTCGGGACAAGGACGGCCTGGTCACGGTCGCGGACCGGGCGCTCTATCTGGCCAAGCCTCCCAATCACACCCGCCTGGCCAACGATGACCCGACGCGCGACCTCTACCTCGCCGCCGTGGACCAGACGACGCTGAAGCTGCTTGAGCGCCTGGAGCCGCGCGAGATGCTCGTGGAGATCCTGGAGCGGGCCTCCGGCCTCGTGGGCGTCAAGCACGCGTTCCTGTACATGCTCGAGGGGCCGGACGCTGAGGACGGCGAGCTGGACCTGGTGGCGCGGGTCGGCATGGGGGTGTTCGAGGGCTACGAGGGATACCGGCTGCCGCGCGGCACCGGCGTGGGCTGGGCCGTGGTCCGGTCCGGGAGGCCCGTCGTGGTGGACGACTATGCCGAGTACCCAGGCCGCGCTCCGGACCTGCCGCGTGACGGTTTCGGGGCGATCTGCGCGGTGCCGCTCACCTCGGGCGACGAGGTGCTGGGCCTCATCGGACTCGCGTCCGGCGACGCCACGAGACCGTTCTCGGAACGCGAGGTCGAGGCGCTCGCGAGGTTCGGGCAGCTGGCGTCGATCGCGCTGGACAACGCCCGCCTGTTCGAGCGCGCCCAGACGGAGGTCCGGCGCCGTGCCCACGCCGCCCTCCACGACCCGTTGACCGGCCTGCCCAACCGGACGATGCTCCTGAGCCGGCTCGCAGAGCAGATGGGAACCGCCTCCCCCGGACACGGCCGGCGACGTGCGGCCGGAACCCGGGTTGCGCTGATCCTCCTCGACCTGGACCGCTTCAAGGTGGTCAACGAGACCCTGGGCCACGCGGCCGGCGACCAACTGCTCGTGCAGGTTGGCGAGCGCCTGGTGAGGGCCGCCCGCTCCACGGACACCGTGGCGCGCCTCGGCTCGGACGAGTTCGGGATCCTGCTGGGGCCGGTCCGCAGCGTGCGTGAGACGGAGCGCGTGGCATCCAGGGTCGAGGCGGCCATCGCGGACCCGTTCGACCTGGAGGGCGCCGAACTGACGGTCGGGGCCAGCATGGGCATCGCGGTCGGGAGTGCGACGCTTCCGCATCCGTTCGACCTGCTCAAGCAGGCCGAGATCGCGCTCCACCGGGCGAAGGCGGATCCGGTCCGCACGATGGTGCTGTTCGATCCCGAGATGCACACGCAGACGATCGACCGGGCAACCCTCGAGAGTGACCTGCGGCGGGCGATCGAGCGCTCCGAGCTGCGCCTCCACTACCAGCCCCTGGTCAACCTCGCCACGGGCACCGTGCTGGGCATGGAGGCGCTGCTGCGCTGGCAACATCCCACGCGTGGGATGTTGCCGCCACTCTCGTTCATCCCGCTGGCCGAGGAGACCGGTCTCATCCTGCCGATCGGCCGCTGGGTCCTCGAGACCGCGTGCCACCAGCTGCGGGACTGGCAGCGGCGGATTCCGGCCGCGTCACGCCTGGCCATCAGCGTCAACCTGTCCGCGCGCCAGTTCGCCGACTCCGGGCTGATCTCGAACGTCGCCACGATCCTGGATCACGCCGGCCTGGATCCTGCCTGTCTCGAGCTCGAGATCACGGAGAGCGTGGTCATGGACCAGTCCGAGGCGTCCGTGGAACGGCTCCAGGGTCTCCGGGCGCTGGGGGTCAGGCTTGCCCTCGACGACTTCGGGACGGGCTACTCGTCGCTGTCCTACCTGCGCCGGCTGCCCCTCGACACCATCAAGGTGGACCGCTCGTTCGTGTCCGGGCTGGGAACCGACCCCGCCGACATCCCGATCGTGCAGGCCGTCATCTCGCTGGCTCATGGCCTGGGTATCGACGTGGTCGCCGAGGGCATCGAGACCGAGGCGCAGCTCGCGCTCCTGCGCGAGCTGGCCTGCGACCGAGGCCAGGGCTACTGGTTCTCGCGCCCGCTGCCGGACTCGGCCATGGAGGCGCTGCTCGCCGGTGCGCCGGCCGATGGCGCCACGCTCGGAGACGGGTAGCGCGCCGGGCTACGGGCCCCGGTGACGGTCAACTTCCAGCCTAGTTCCGACTGCCGCCGAAGATGCGCAGGAAGAACAGGAACAGGTTGATGAAGTTCAGGTACAGGTGCAGCGCCGCGAGGATCGAGGCCCGCTCCATGGAGCCGGTCATCGCCGCGTAGTCGCCACGGGTGATCTTCTGGACGTCGTAGGCGGTGAGCGCCGTGAACAGCGCGACGCCCAGCAGCGAGATCACCCAGCTCAGCGCGTCCGAGTTGAGGAAGATGTTGATGACCATCGCGATCAGGATCCCGATCAGGCCCATGAACAGGATCCCGCCCATGCTGGACAGGTCGCGCTTCGTGACCGCGCCGAAGATCGCCGCCGCCCCGAACATGCCGGCCGCCGAGAAAAACGCCGAGGCCACGGCCTGGGTACCGCCGGCTCCCTGCATCACGGACCAGACGATGACGCCGATCGTGAGCCCCATGGACGCCGCGTAGACGAAGAACAGGCCCAGCGAGATCGTCGGCGAGACCTTGTTGATCGCCACCTGGATCCCGATGCCCAGGACCAGCTGGACGATGATGATCGCCAGCCACCAGTTCAGGACGGTCGCCAGCAGCTCCTCGCTGGAGCCAACGAGGTAGGACACGCCCGCCGACAGCAGGAGACCCGCGAACATCCAGCCGAACGCTCCCACCAGGAGCTTCTGGACGAGCGCCGCGGACGGGCGGACGCCCAGCTGGGCCGGGGTGTAGGGGGTGCCGGGCGTGTAGGGGGTGCCGCTCATCATTCGCTCCTTTCGGTCGTCGCCGGCCCGGACACGCGTCCCCGCTTGCGCCCGGGTCGCGCCACGGTGGCTGCCTGTTCCTCGGCCTGCTCGGCGGCACGCGCCATGACCCAGAGCAGGTCGGCCAGTCGGTTCAGGTAGGGGAGGAGCCGGCTGTGGGCCAGTCCCTCGTCGCTCAGAGAGAGGGTAACCGCGCGCCGTTCGGCGCGCCGGAGGACGGTCCGGCCCATCTCGAGGCCCGCGGACAGGCGCGTCTCGCCCGGGACGACGAACTCCTTGGGGAGGACGATGCGGCCCTCGACCTCGCGGAGCATCTCGTCCATCCCATCCACCATCGGCTGCGACACCCGGGTGACGTCGTCGCGGGCTTTGTCGCGGGCCTCCGGGTTGGTGGCCAGCTCAGCGCCGACCACGAACAGCTCGCGCTGGATCCGCAGGATCTGGGAAGCGAGGCGGGCAAGGTCGGCCGACAGCTCCCCGTCCCTGGCGGCCGACGACAGCTCCGCGCGGGCCAGGCCGAGGGCGGCGACCGCCTCGTCGACCGCGCCGTACGCCTCGGTCCGCAGGTCGTCCTTGCTGACCCGCTCGCCGCCGAACAGGAGCGCGGTCGTGCCGTCATCACCGCGGCCCGTGGCGACGGCGGAGTCGTAGTCGACGTGGGGATCGTTCATCGGGCGTGAGCCGTGCGGAGGGAGCCGCTCACCACATCAGGCCGGCGTCGCGCGGATCCCAGCGCTCAGCCAGCAGGGTGACCTTCACCGGGTGATCGACGACCGTCTCCGCCTGCTCCTTGACCTGCTGGATCATCGCGCCGGCGTAGGGACAGAAGGGCGTGGTCAGGATCATCTTGACCTCGGTGGAGTCCGGACCCAGCAGGATCTGGCGGATGAGGGCCAGCTCCACGACGTTCATCCCGATCTCCGGGTCCACGACGGCACGGAGCGCGTCCAGGATGGCGAGCTCGGTGGCACGGCGCTGCGCATCGAATCCGGGGTCCGCGCCGGGGTCGGCGGCGGTCCCGGGGTCCGCGGCGGTGTGGGCGGTGGGCTCCATCTCGGTCATGACAGGGAAATCCTACCACCCAACTATGGAATGGCAGGTAGAGTCCCCTGGGCCGCCGGCGGAGGGGACGTTCGCCTATTTGCGCAATCACGCAAACAGGTGGCACCATGAGGCGCGACCGCCCGTCCCGCGCCGCTTCCCTCCCCGCCACGGAGTCCGCACCATGAGCACCCAGTCCCTCACCCTGACGCTCACGAACGACGACATGCGCTTCGAGGCGGTGGTCGGCAGCGGGCACACCATCGTCATGGACAACGGCGCGGGCGACACGGGCGCGCGGCCATCGGAGCTCCTGGGCGTGTCGCTCGCCGGCTGCACGGCGATGGACGTGATCTCGATCCTGCGCAAGAAGCGCCAGGCGGTGACCCGCTACGAGGTCCGGGTGGTGGGCACCCAGGTCGAGGCGCACCCGCACAACTTCACCCGCTTCGACGTCGTCCACGTGGTCGAGGGCAACGCGATCGATCCGGCGGCGGTCGCGCGGGCGATCGAGCTGTCGGCGACCAAGTACTGCGCGGTGGGCTCGACCCTCGCTTCAGGCGACCTGGAGATCCACCACGCGTACCTGATCCGGACACCGGGCGGCGAGGAGCTGTCCGCGGAGGTCCTGGTGACGGGACCGCATGCTTCGGCGGCGGCGCTGGCGGCGGGCGCGTAGGCCGCGTCAGGCGGTGACGGCGACCGGCTTGATCACGACGCCGGGGATGCGCAGGCGCTCTGGAAGCGCGGCCGCCTCGGCATCGGTGTAGCCCGGACCGACGAGCGAGCCGTCGGCCTCGAAGAAGTCGGCATAGCGGTCACGGTTCACGCCGGCGTAGGCATACGCCTCGGCGATGCCGACCAGCCGCAGCTCCGGGTGGTCCTTGAGCAGGTCCACGACGGTGTAGCCGTTGCGGCGCAGCTCCAGCAGCTGGCGCACCGTGAGGCGCGAGCCATAGCAGAAGGGCTCGCCATTCATCACGAGCGGATCCACCTTGACCCACTTGATGGTCATCGTCAGATGCCCTTGTAGATCGCGTCGACGATGCGGTTCTTCTTGCGCGCGTCCCCGGAGAGGCGGCGGTACCAGCGGTAGACCCTGACGGCCTCGTCCAGCGCCGCATCGGCGGCGACCATCTCCTCCGGTGAGAGCACGCCGCGGGCGGCGACCCGGAGACCCTCCATCAGCCGCACGACGTCATCCATGGGCACGCCCCGGCGGCGGAAGACGGTGGCGGTCATGTCGGCGAAGTGCTCCAGCCAGTGCGCGTCGTTGCCGGCGACGCAGAGCGCCAGGCGATCCACGTGGACCTCTGCGTCGCGCAGGAGGTTCCGCAGCCCCACGTCGTCGTGTCGGGTCCGAATCGTGGGGTCGGCGTGCACGGCCACCTCGAGCGCCCGGACCGCGAGCGCCGCACGGTTCGCCCGAAGGCGCCCGGCGGCGTCCGGGAACCCGGCCTGCAGGCTGCGGGGCGGAAGACCAAGCGAGGGGTGGCTCACGGTGCCGAAGGATACCGCCCCATGGCCCCGATTGCGTAGCATCTTGGGATGAGCGATCCACGGACGACGGTTCCAGGACCCCCGCTGACCGCCGGCGGCGAGCGCCGGCGCCTCGACCGCGCACCCGGCGAGCGCTACGGCGCGGGGGGCGCCACCACGGGCGGGAGCAACCGACACGGCGGGGGCTCCAGTCGCCAGGGCGTCATCCGGGCCTTCCTGGTGGCGGACGCCGGTGCGCTGGTGTTCTTCCTCCTCGGACTGGTGGACCTCGGGGCCGGGCTGGTCGCCGTGGCCGCATTCATCGGCTGGGTGGTGGCGCTCGCCCTGGTCTGGTCCGGCCGTGACGTGATCCGGCCCGCCCGGACGCGCATGGCGCTCGCAGCGGCGCTCGCCGGCTGGTCCATCGTGGGGGCGATCTTCGCCGACTGGGTGTATGCGCTCGTCCAGGGCGGCGTGTTGGGGCCACTCGAGTACGTGGCGCAGCGCTACGGCGTCGTGGCGCTACTGTGCGTGGCGGCCGCGGCCGGCGTGGCGGTGCTCCGGGTGCGCTGACAGACCCGGCCGACTCTATCGCTGGAGGCGCTCCGGGCGAGGTGCGCGCCGCTCGTCGTGGTCCGTGTGGGCGGAGGCGGCACGACGCGCCTCGTCGAGACGGGCCTGGAGCGCCGGATCCAGGGGGATCGAGCGGCGCGAGCCCTGCGCGAGGTGGGCGTGCCGGACATCGGCGGCCCCATCGGCCTGCGTGTCGGGGTCGTCGGCGGCGCCACGCGCGCCGGGCACCTCGCCCATGCCCTGCCCCGCACCGTACCCCCCGGTCTCCCCGCGGAACGGCATGCCCTGGCGCTCGACGGCGTCCAGGCTCATCCGCAGGGCGGCGGTCTTCTGACCGGCGACCTCGCGGACGTAGGCCGCCTCCTCGTCCGGCGTCATGGGCCTTCCGCGCACGATTCCCTTGGGCTTGCCCACCATGAGCCAGGCGAGGTGGTAGCGGTCCATCGATCCCCAGGCGGTCGCGAGGAGGTCGTCGGAAAGCTGGAGCCAGGTCTGGAGGGCGGTCAGCGACGGGGCGGCGTCCAGGCGCTCGCCCTCGGCGATCAGCTGGCGGGTGCGGAGGATCAGCTCGTCGCGAGTCATCGCGGTTCAGTCTATCGGCCGGTCGCAGACCCAGTGCCGGCATCACCCCGCTACGATGCGGCCGATGCCCACGCCCGTCCCCCACGACATCGCCTGGTTCGACTCGCCGGCCACGCTGCGGGCATGGCTCGCCGCCAACCACGCGTCGGCCACGGAGCTATGGGTCGGGATGCGCCGCAAGGCCTCCGGGCTCGCAGGCGTGACCTGGGAGGACGTCGTGGACGAGGTCCTGTGCGCCGGCTGGATCGACAGCGTCCGCTACGCGACCGACGGCGGCTCGTGCATCCGGATCACCCCGCGCCGGCCGCGGTCGATCTGGAGCGCGCGGAACGTGGGGCGGGTGGAGGCGCTCCGTGCCGAGGGCCGGATGCTGCCCGCCGGCGAGGCCGCGTTCGCGCGGCGCCGCGAGGACCGCACGGCGGTCTACTCGTTCGAGACCGAGGGCGAGCTGGACGATGAGGCCGCGGCCGCCATCCGGGATGCGGGAGGCTGGGCGTTCTGGGAGTCACAGTCGCCGTCCTACCGGCGGACGGCGACCAACTGGGTGATGGGGGCGAAGCGGCCTGAAACCCGGGCGCGGCGGCTGGCGTCCGTGGTCGGGGAGTGCGCGGGCGGCGCGCAGCCGCCCTCGATCGCACCGCGGCTGGGCAACGGCTCCTTGGACTGAGTGCCTGTCTGGCGCGGCCGGCGCCGCGATGAGCGGGAGGCCTACTCGAGGGGAACCGTCTGCAGGATGGTCCCAGCCCCGTCGAGCAGGTCCACGGTGATCGGATCGCCTTGCGGTGGAAGGACGACGACGTAGAACCGGAGCGAGGTGACGCTGGGCGCGCCTGACACCGGAGCGTCCGCGACGCGCCTGTCACGCAGCGTCACGCGCGCCTGCACCGCCGGACCCTTGCTCACGATGCCCGCCAGGAACCGCTCTCCACCCGGCGGCGCATCCAATTGCATCATTTCGCTGTTGGTCGGGTTCGCTTCCAGCCCGCAGATCCCCGCCGTGCTGCGGCCAAGTGCCCGGATCTCGAGACAGGTGCCCTGGTCGAACGTTCGGCTCACCCACGCGGACCACCCACCGCCGTCGAAGGTGCCGGAGGCCACCTCGGCGCTCGCGGGCGCTGAGCACCCGGCGACGAGGACGAGCGCAAGGAGCCACCCGACCCATCCCGCCATCCCATACACCGACGTCAGCCGCTCCCGAACACCGCGTCGCGGTCCGCTCGCGCGCGCAGCGTCCACTGGCCGGGCCGCCCGTCGCCGATCGGGTGGCCGTTGAAGCGCGTGACCGGCAGGACCCCCGCCACCGACGACGACATGAATGCTTCCGACGCGGCGGCCAGCTCGTCCGGGGTGAGCCAGCCCTCGACCGGCCGAAGGCCGACCCCGGCAGCCCAGCGCAGCAGCCAGGAGCGCGTCGTGCCCGGCAGGATCGCGCAGTCGAGGGCCGGCGTCGCCAGCTCAACGACGCCATCGGGTGCGGTCCGGACCAGGAAGATGTTCGCGGTCGTGCCCTCGGACAGGTGGCCGGACATCGTGAGGAACACCGCGTCCTCGGCCCCGGCCCTGCGTGCCTCGAGCCGCGCGTACACGTAGTCGGCGCGGGACGTCGTCTTGAGCGTGACGATGGGGTTGGACGGATCCCTCCGCACGGCCGACGCCACCAGCGACAACCCGCGCTCGAGGTGGTCCGCCGGCGCCGGGGCAACGGGCCAGGCCTGGATGACGAGGGTCGGGACCAGGCGCACCGATGAGGGAGGAAGCAGGCCGCGCGATGCCCACGGCCCCCGCGAGACCGTGATGCGGATCGAGGCATCGGCATCGGGTCCGTCCAGGCCCTCCGCGGCGAGGAGATCGGCGATGCCACGGGCGAGGACCGGCCCCACGTCGGCCGGCAGCTCGATCGCCAGGCCGTCTGCGGAGCGCCGCAGGCGCGCCGTGTGCTCCGCGAGTTCCGTCACGTGCCCGCCGCGGGCACGGAGGGTCTCGAACACGCCGTCGCCCAGCTGGAACCCGCGATCGAAGACGGACAGGTGGGCACCCTCGGCGGGCCGCACCGTGCCGTCGACCCACACGAACCGGGGCCCCTCGTCGCTCACCGCTCCACCTCCACCGCGCCGATCGATGACAGCGGCCCGCGCGCCTTGACCACCGTCTCGTCCCACTCCTCCTGCGGGTCGCTGCGCCACGTGATCCCACCGCCGACGTGAAGCGTGAGGCGCTCGCCGTCCGCGACGAACGTCCGGATCAGGATCGACGAGCCGAGACGCCGGTCGGGCCCCAGCCACGCCATCGCGCCACAGTACGGGCCGCGCCGCACGGGCTCCAGGCCCTCGATGATCTCCATGGCCCGGATCTTGGGCGCGCCGGTGATGGAGCCGCCGGGGAACGAGGCCGCCAGGAGGTCAAAGGCATCGGCGTCCGGCCTGAGCTGGCCTGTTACCGTGGTGACAAGGTGCTGTACTGAAGCGGTCCGCTCGAGGCGCAGGAGCCGCGGGACGCGCACGGAGCCGGGCTCGCAGACCCGTCCCAGGTCGTTGCGCAGCACGTCCACGATCATCACGTTCTCGGCCTGGTCCTTGCGGCTGGCGAGGAGCTCCCGGGCCAGTGCCCGGTCCTCGTCCCGCGTCCGGCCGCGCGGGCGCGTGCCCTTGATCGGGTCCGTGCTGACGCCACCCTCACCATCCACCGAGAGGAACGGCTCGGGCGAGGCCGAGAGGATGGCGCGTGGCGCCCCGGTCGCGGGCGAGGGACCCAGGTCCAGGTATCCCGCGAACAGGGCCGGGTCGCCGGTGCGCAGGCGCCGGAAGAGCGGCCACGGATCGCCGCAGAAAGGGGCCTCCAACCGGCGGGTCAGGTTCGCCTGGTAGATGTCGCCCCGGCCGATGGCCGCCCTGACCGACTCCACGCCGTCGATCCAGGCAGCGTGAGGGGTACCAGACCGGAACGCCGCCGGCGCGGACCCGTCGGGTGACTCGTCGCGGGCCTGCGGCTCTCCCGCGCCCCGCGCCTCCAGGCGACGAAGCACCTCTCGCACCCGGCGATCGGCCCGGCCGTCGTCACCGTCCACGGCCCGCACGCCCAGCCAGGCTGTGCCGGTGCGCCGGTCCCACGCGAGTGCCCAGTCATGGAGCGCGAGGCGCAACACCGGGAGGTGCTGGTCCACCTGCGCGATCGAGGGCAGGTGCTCGAACCGCCGGCCCAGGTCATAGCCCAGGTAGCCGACGAGCCCGCCGGCGAACGGGGGCGCGCCGGGGTCGTCGGTGGCGCCCGCGTCCATCCGCGCCAGCAGGGCCCGCGCCTCCGCGAACGGATCCTGCCCTTCTGCCGGGGCGTCGATGACTCCCACGGGATCGGCGGTGAGGAAGCTCCAGCGACCGGTCCGTCCCGGTCGCGCGCTCTCGAGCAGGGCGAGGCCCGGCAGGTCGCGGAATGCCTCCGCGGCATCCATGGGGGCGATGGCGTCCAGCCGCGGGGCGCGCAGGAACTGCGGCAGGCGCGACAGCCGCGGGCCGCCCGCGGCACGCCGTGGATCGTCTGCGCCCGTCGACCACGGCGTCGCGGTGCGGCGGTGCGGGACGGGGGCTTCCGGGAAGGACGGCACGGAGCGATGATAGGCGCGGCCGCGACGGCGCGGCTGAGCCCAGCTACGAAGCCAGTTGGAGATCGAGGTGCGCAGTCGCGAGCTTGGCCTGAGGATCGGCCTGCTCCGCCCCGGAGAGCACGATGCGATCACGGATGTCCCGGGCGTGCTCGTCGGCCACACGACGCTGATCCGCGGCGACGGGCCGCTGGTGGTGGGCACGGGCCCGGTGCGCACCGGCGTGACCGTCGTCGTCCCGCACGAGGACCACGTCTGGACCGAGCCTGTGTTCGCGGGCTGCCACCGGCTCAACGGGAACGGCGAGCTCACCGGCCTGGAGTGGGTCCGGGAGTCCGGGATGCTGGGCGGTGTGATCGGCATCACCAACACGCACTCCGTCGGCGTCGTGCGCGACGCGCTGGTCGCCCACGCCGCCCGGGAGAACCGGGGCCAGGGCGTGTTCTGGTCACTCCCCGTGGTGGGCGAGACCTACGACGGCGCCCTCAACGACATGGATGGCTTCCACGTGAAGGCCGAGCACGTGTACCAGGCGCTGGCGGCGGCGAGCCGCGGGCCCGTGGCCGAGGGCAACGTCGGTGGCGGCACCGGGATGATCCTGCACGAGTTCAAGGGCGGCATCGGGACGGCATCGCGGCTCGTCCCCGAGGCGGATGGCGGCTGGACGGTGGGTGCGCTGGTCCAGGGGAACTACGGCTCCCGGGGCCTGCTCCGGGTGGACGGCGTGCCGGTGGGCCAGGAGATCCCCACGAGCGAGGTGCCCAGCCCGTGGGACCGGATGGAGGCGTTGGATGACGCCGGGGGTTCGGACGCGGCGCCGGACATGGCCGGCCGCCAGGGCCCGGGCGGCGGCTCGATCATCGTGGTCCTGGCGACGGACGCCCCGCTCCTGCCGCACCAGTGCGAGCGTCTCGCCCAGCGCGCGGGCCTGGGTCTCGCCCGGATGGGCTCGATCGCGTCGCACGGCTCGGGCGACATCTTCATCGCCTTCGCGACCGGCAACCGCGGCTTGGGCGTCACCGGGACGGAGCGGGACCCGCGCCGGACCGTGGAGGCTCGGATGGTCGTGGACAAGGGCATGTCGCCGCTGTTCCAGGCAGCCGTGGAGGCGGTCGAGGCCGCCGTCGTGAACGCGCTGCTGGCCGCCGAGACGATGACCGGGCGGGACGGGATCACCGCGCACGCCATCGACCACGGTCGGCTCCTGGACGTCATGGCGAAGTACGGCCGGGGCCCGCGCACCGCTGGGGCCGGCTGAGGCGACCGATGGCACCCGCGAGCCGGGTGACGCGCCCGGCGACGCCCGATGACGTCCCGGCGATCCGGGGCATCCTCGCGGCCCACGGCAACGACGGGCCCGTGGCGCGCGTGGACATCGTCGGGCCGTACGTGCGGCACCTCGTGACCCGCCACCGAACGATGATCACGGAGGAGGATGGGGTCGCCGTGGCATTCGGCGCCGTCGTGGATGCCGGCCTGGCCGATCACCTCGCCGACCTGTTCGTCGTGCCCGACCGGCTGGGCCTGGGCCTGGGCCGCCCGCTGCTCGCCGCGCTGTTCGGCGACGCGCCCCGGCGCACGACCTTCGCGTCGGACGATCCGAGAGCGCTACCCCTCTACGTGCGGGCGGGCATGACGCCGCTCTGGACCACCCTTCACGTCGAGGGCGATGCGACCGGCCTGTCGATGCCGCCCGGACTCGACGTGGTCGCCGCTCCCCCGGAGGAGCTGGCCGCGCTGGAGCTGGCCTGGACGGGCGCCGATCGCCGCCACGACCACCGGTTCTGGGCGTCCCAGGCTGATGCGGATCCGTTCCTCGTCGTTGATCGGGACGGCCCCGTGGCGCTGGCCATCGGCCGGGCGCGGCAGGTGTCCGACGTCCGCGTCATCGACCGCATGCGCGTGCGCCCGGGCGCGGACCCGGTGCCGGCGGTGCTCTCCGCGCTCCGCCGCACGGATCGTGGCGCCCGGGTGATCTGCAGCCTGTTCGGCCCGAGCCCGGTGCTGCCAGCGCTCCTGGAGGCCGGCTTCCACGTGACGGACCGCGACCAGTACATGGCAAGCGATCCCGGCCTCATCGACCCGGCGCGCTTCCTCCCGAACCCGGGGATGCTCTAGGCCTGCGGACCCATGGCCCGGTCCGCCTCGACCGCGTCGCGCCCCTTGGGCGTGAGGGCGTACGTGCCGCGCTCCACCCGCTCGAACCATCCGTAGACGTCGTCGCGCAGGATCGTGCCTGCGTGCGGCACGTCCGCGAGGGGCCGTATCGCGCGGATGGCCATCGGCCCTGCCTCGAGCAGGCGCGCACAGCGCAGTGCCTCCTGGCGGTACGCGGTCATGATCGGCTGGCGGGTGGACCCCCCACGGGTCGGATCGCCGACCCGGCGCTGATGCTCACGGACCAGCCGGCCGACACGCCGGACGTTCCGGCGCGGACGGTAGGGCAGCGGATCCTCGAGCACGTCGGCGCGTCCGTTCACGACGACCATGAGCCCGAGGCCCAGGCGGCGGCACAGCCTGCGAACCTCGGCAGGGCGCTTCGGCCACGCCCCCACGGCGAGGTAGACAGCGTCCGTCATCGCCAGCCGGTCGATGCCCTGGTGGACAAGGGCCAGTGAGAACGTGCGCTTGAGCTCCACGACGACCGGCGGCTCGTCCCCTCGCACGCCCACGACGTCGCACGACAGGACCTCGCCCTTGACCTCGTACCCTTGGCCCTCCAGCAGCGCCTTCACCGGCGCGTACAGCGCGACCTCGGGTTCGCCGCGGGAAGGCATGGCCGCCGCTCAGCCGCTCGCGAACGGATCGTCGCGGCGCGCGAACGCGTCCAGCGCCTCCCGGCAGGCACGCACCTCGCGCTGCGCCTGCTGCACGATCCAGGGATCGACGCGAGAGGTGTCCTCGAGCCTGACCTCAGGCCCCCGCTCGCCGTCGTCCAGGACGATCCCTGACGCGTTGCGGTAGTCGGTCATCCAGTTGGCCTGGAGGGCGACGAGCACGTCGATCACGACCCGCCGGGTGAACAGCCAGTCCAGGTGGGCCGCGTTGAGACGGTCGACAAGGTCGTCGATCCGCACCGGCCGGCCGCGCTCCATCTGCGCCACGGCCTCGATCACGCGAAGCACGGCGAACGGATCGCCGGACTCTGCGATGACCGGGGGGCTCGGGCGCTCCTCCGGGAACCCGGCGGGGAGCGGACGACGGGCGGCGGCGGCTGGTTCGATGTCGGGCACGTTGTCAGCCCTCTTCGGGGTCGGAGGCGGAACCGGCGCGGTCGATGGCGGGTTGGTCCAAGGGGTCAGGGTCGGCGTCGTCCGGCAGGTCGATCGTCACGAAGCCGCCATCGCCGGCCGGGACGGGGTCATCCGGCCGGGCATGGTGCACCAGCTCGTGGGGCGGTGGCTGGTTGCGGAGGATCTGCTGCTCGAACCCGAACAGCACGCCCCCGATCGACTGGCCCAGCGGCTGCTTCTTCTTCGGCGTGGTCATGGTGTCCGGTCCGACGTCATCGACGGGAATTGTAGGCCCGCCGGTGGCACAGGCCCGTAGGATGGGCCGGTGAGTCCCAAGCCCGGTCGCCCGCCCAAGCCCGTCAAGCCCAAGCCCGTCAAGCCCAAGCCCGTCAAGCCTTGGCGGCGCGTCGAGCCCGGTCGTTATCGCTCGTCGGACGAGCGCTTCACCCTGGAGTCCGATGGCGGAGGCCGGTGGTTCGTGACGGACGACGCGCAGTTGGACGAGCTCGGCCTCGCGCGGACCACAGGCCCGTTCGGGACCCTGGAAGCCGCCAGGACCTCGGCGGATGCGGCGCGGAGCAGGCAAGCCGACGCGTCCCCGCTGGCCGCGAGGCTCGCGGACTCAGCGTCACGTCCAAGGCGTGCGATAGCGGGACGAGCCAGAGCAACCCTGGCCATGGCCCGGCCGGAGCCCGCGCCGGAGTCCGCGCCCGAGCCAGAGTCCGCGCCCGAGCCAGAGTCCGCGCCCGAGCCCCCGCCGCGCACATGGCTGGACGACCTCGCAGATCGCGACCCCGAGGCCGTCCGGCGAGCCCAACGGCTGATCGCCGCGCTCGAGCGCGAGGGCATCACCAACGCGGACGCACTCGTCCGACGGGACACGCTCGGGGACACGCCGGCCGTCGCGGCCAGGTTGCTCGCCCGGGACCTGGTCACGGCCGTTGCCCGCCTCCAGGACCCTCGGCCGGCCGACGTCGTCGAGGCCGTCGCCGCGGTGCTCGCCGGGTCGCCGGCGCGCGATGGGCTTCCCGGCTGGGAGCTGGTCGAGCGTAATGGTCCAGGCGGACGCATGCGGCGACTGCGACTCGTCGCGGACGACCTCCGCTAGGTGTTCTTCCTCGCAGACCCCCGGGCGTGACCGGGTCCGCCCGCCGGACCATTGGTCGCCGCGCCACGACGCTTGGTCCGCTGGCAGCCATGTTCGCGGCCCGGCACCACAGCGTTGCCCGTGTCGGGCAGCTCGGAGGACGATTCGGAGGCGGCGCGCGACGAATGGGCCGCCCGGCGGACCGCAAGCGGCAGACATGCCCGGCGGACCGCAAGCGGCAGACATGCCCGACGGACCGCAAGCGGCGGACATGCCCGGCGACCGTGCTGAGGCCGACCCCGGGCTGGCACTGCGACGCTCCGTGGGACCGCCGCGTCTGATGACCGATCCGCGCCTACTCGACGGGCGGAGCTCCCGACTCCAGCACCGGCCGATCGACGTCGATGTCGGTGGACTGACCCTCGATCGCGCCGACACCCAACGGCACCCACTTGGACGGGTCCTTGAGCCGGTGCGTGCCCTCCGCGCCGCGGTCGTGGACCTGCTGGAAGCCCGCGGGCTCGATCCACATCCGCTTGCCGTCCAGCAGCCCGGTGATGCCCTCCTGGCCCGGCTCCGGCCGCGGGTTCTGGCAGTACTGGCAGCCGGAGGCGTCGTGCGGCTGGTACTCGGCCGGCTCCTCGTAGGTGGTGATGTAGCCCTCGTAGTTGCGCAGGATCACCTTGTGGTCCGAGTAGGAGACCACGTAGTTGGGCATCACCGGGATCTTGCCGCCGCCGCCGGGTGCGTCCACGATGTACTGCGGGACGGCGTAGCCGGAGGTGTGGCCGCGGAGGCCCTCGATGATCTCGAGGCCCTTGCCGACCGGCGTCCGGAAGTGGCCGGCACCCTCGACCAGGTCGCACTGGTACAGGTAGTACGGCCGCACGCGGATCTCGACCAGGCGCTGGACCAGCTCGCGCTGGGTGTGCACGCAGTCGTTGACACCGGCCAGGAGCACGGACTGGTTGCCCAGCGGGATCCCGGCGCGCGACAGCTTGTCGCAGGCGCGGGCGAGCTCGGGGGTGATCTCGTTGGGGTGGTTGACGTGGATGTTCAGCCACAGCGGGTGGTACTTCGCGAGCATCTCGCACAGCTCGTCGTCGATGCGCTGCGGCATGAACACCGGCACCCGTGACCCGATGCGCACGATCTCCACGTGCGGGATCTCGCGCAGGCCGCGCAGCGCCGCCTCCAGCAGCTTGGGCGCCAGCGTGAGGCCGTCCCCGCCCGAGATCAGCACGTCGCGGATCTGGGGGTTGTTCCGGATGTAGTCGAGCTGGGCCTCGTGCTCCTTGCGGTTGAAGTTCTGGGTCGCGTCGCCGACGATCCGGCTCCGCGTGCAGTAGCGGCAGTAGACCGCGCACTGCGTGGTGATGAGCATCAGCACGCGGTCCGGGTAGCGGTGGACCAGGCCGGGAACGGGCGAGTGACGGTCCTCGGCGAGGCTGTCCTCCATCATCCCGGTGAAGCTGCGCAGCTCGCGCCCCAGGGGGACGATCTGGCGGCGGATCGGGTCGTTGGGATCCCGGGGGTCCATGAGGCTGGCGAAGTACGGCGTGACGTCCACCCGGAACTTGTCGGGCGCGGACAGGCCCTCGCGCTCCTCGTCGGTGAGCTCGAGGATCTGCTCAAAGTCAGCGAGATCGTTGACGCGGTTGCTGAGCTGCCACTTCCAGTCGTTCCACTTCTCGTCCGGGACGTCGACCCACAAGGGGGCGCGATGACTGACGGCGGGCAGGCCGTCGGGGCCCAGCCGTCTCGCCGGGTCGCGCTGGTTCACGAAGGGCGCGGCCTCCACCGCGGTCACGCTGCCCGACCCCTGCGCCTGCTCCGCCACCTGCCGAACCTCCCGCTGCTCGCTACCCCGGCGAGCATCCCGCCACCGGCTGGACGCATAAATCCTATGCACCCTGAATGGACCGCGATCATAGCGGAGGTGCCCGGGGGCGTCTACGGGGCTCCGTCGACCTCGGTGGCCCACGGGCGGTCAAGGGCTCCACTCGGCGGGACCATCGGAGGGTTGACCCGAAGGACCGGCCACGAGTACGGTGCCCCGGCTGCCTCGGGGTCCGGGGATCCGCGCGCAGCACGGCCCGTCCCCCGCGAAAGGAACGATGACATGACGATCGACCGGCGCCTGCTCGCGGGTGCACTCGGCCTCTCCCTGGCCCTCGCCGCATGCGGTGGCGCCTCCACCGCCAGCCCAGGTGCGGGCGCCGCGACGGCGGCCCCGACCGACGCCGCGGCCACGCAGGCTCCCGCCGCCACCGAGGAGCCGGTCGAAGGCGCCGCGACGGAGGAGCCCGCCGCCACCGAAGAGCCGACCAACGATTCGGGCTCGGGCACAGGCCAGGTCAATGACCTCGCCGCCTTGCTCCCGGAGAAGGCCGGCGACCTCTCGTTCGAGCGCGTCGGGTACGACGGCGACCAGCTTGGGGTCTTCGGCGCCGCGGCCGGCCTCAACAGCGAGGAGCTGGACCCGATCCTCAAGGCCAACGGCAAGACGATCAACGACATCAACTTCGCGATCGCCACGGCCACCGGCGGCACCGCCGGCACCGGCGGGATGATCTACGCCATCCAGATCGAGGGCCTGGACGCGATGAAGTTCGCAGAGAGCATGGGCATGGACACGGGTTCGATGCCCAAGACGTCGCTCGGCGGCAAGACCGTCTACGGCGAGGCGGCGGGCGGCTTCGGCGCGTTCGCCTACCCCAAGGACGACAAGCTGTTCATCGTGCTGCTGATGGACGAGAAGACGGCGTCCTCGGTCTTCGAGCAGCTGCCCTGACCCGTGGGCGGCCTTGGCCGCCCTGCCTGCAACCTGGACAGCCCGGCCGGTCAGCCCGCCCGGGCTGTCGAACGTCCTGGGCCGGGGCCCGCCTCGGGGTGCCCTGGCCGGGGCCCCAGGATGCCGGCCCCGGGCGGCACGCCCAGGGCCCCGGTGATCACCGCTGGTGCTAGCTCACGCCCATCAGGCGCCGGGCCGGGTCACGGGACATGGTCGCGGCGCCCGTTACAGGCGGAATGATCCTCAGTGGTGATCAACCGGGCCACGGGACGGCCGAGGAGGGTCGTCCGGAGTGCGAGGCGTCGCGAACGCCTCGTGATAGCACCAGCGGTGATCGGGAGGGCCGCCGGGGTTCGGCGCCGGCGTCCGGGAACATGCGCCGGGAAAGCTCACGGCCGACCCCTGGGCTTCGGGCCTCGGGCTTCGGGCTCCGGCCAGGAACCACGAAGCCCGGCTCAAAGCCGGGCTTCCGAGCTGGAACGGAACCGAGGACTACTCCCCGATCACGCTCCAGATCAGGCCCATCATGATGAAGAACCCGCTGAACATCGCGATCAGCCCGATGCCGCCGTACGGTGAGCTGGCGCCCTCGTGCGGGACCAGTTGCAGCCCGATCCCGAAGACCACCGCCCAGACGACGAACAGCGTCGCGAACACCAGCTTGGAGTTGGGGCCGGTCACGCTGCGGGTCCAGCCCTGGCGACCACCCTCGGCCACCATCGCGGATCGCGCGAACGTGTACACGAACAGGCCCGCCATCGCCGCCGCCACGAGGAAGATAACGAGGTGGTTCGGGAAGTCCTGGAACCAGATGGTGAAGATCGTCACGCGGGCGTCCCTCGGACGGTTGGGTGGGCTCACGACCCCGGTGGGGGCCGCGGTCGGTCGATGCTAGCAGAACAGGGCCATCGGTCGACGCGACAATTCCGGCGCCCGCCACCCATCCCAACTAACATGCTACTGGTCGGGTGCACGTTAGTTGCCGCGGGCCGACCATCCGCCGAGGACCCCATCCCGAACCGGACACTGCATGAGCTTCGATCGACTCGGCCAATTCGCCGTCCGCCGCCGGTGGTGGATCGTCGCGGCGTGGGCCGTCATCCTCCTCGCCGCGCTCCCATTCGCGCCGCAGGCGCCGGGCGCCCTTTCCGCCGGCGGCTTCATCCTGGACGACCTCGAGTCCGCCCGGGCGAAGCAGGTGCTCCAGGAGGAGCTCGGGACGGAGCCGTCGGCCTTCGTCCTCGTCTACAGCTCGGACACGCTGAGGGCCGGGACCCGGGAGTGGCTGGCCGCCGTCAACGAAGCGACCGCCGGCGTGGCGACCGCCCCGCACGTGACCCGGACCCTGTCCCACGCCCTCTCCCCGCGCCAGGTCAGCGCGGACGGGCGCACCGCATACGACATCGTCTTCCTCGACCTGGCGCCGGACGACTCCCCGGATGCCATCCCGCCCGTCGAGGCGGCCCTGCGCGAGGTCCCCGGTCTGCGCGTCCAGATCGCCGGCGGCCCGGCCTTCTACGGCGACGTCCAGGAGGTCACGGAGAGCGACCTGCGGCGCAGCGAGCTGATCTCCCTGCCCCTGGCGGCCTTCGCGCTGCTGCTCGTGTTCGGGAGCCTGGTCGCCGCCGGCGTGCCGCTGGCCGTGGGCGGCGCGTCGGTGCTGGTGGCGCTGGCCGGGATCTTCCTCGTGGCATCCGTGATCCCGATGAGCATCTTCGTGCTCAACCTGGCGACGCTGCTGGGCCTGGGCCTGGGCGTGGACTACTCGCTGCTGATGACCAGCCGGTTCCGCGAGGAGCTGGCGCGGCGCGAGGGGCCGGACCGCGTGGCAGAGGCCGTCCGCGTGACCGTGACCACCGCCGGACGAGCCGTGTTCTTCTCCGGCCTCACCGTCCTGCTCGGACTCCTGGGCCTCGTCCTGTTCGAGTTCATGATCCTGCGCTCCGTGGGCATCGCCGGGGCGATCGTGGTCGGGCTGACCGTGGCCGCGGCGCTCACCCTTCTGCCGGCGATCCTCGCGATCCTCGGTACCCGGATCGACCGGCTCAGCGTCCGCAAGGTGACGGTGGAGCCCGGCTCCGACGGACCGTGGGCCCGCCTGGCCCGCCGCGTGATGCGCCGCCCGGTGGCCGTGCTGGTCCCGACGCTGTCCATCCTGCTGCTGCTGGGCGTCCCGTTCCTCAACGTCCGGTTCAACGCTCCGGACGCCACCATCCTGCCGGCCTCAGTGCCGTCTCGCGAGGCGTACGACGTCCTGGCCCAGGAGTTCGGGGAGGGCGAGTTCGCGCCCCTGGTGATCGCCGTGCGCACGACCGGCGCCGCGACTTCCCCGGAGAACGTCGCGGCGCTGTACGACTACTCGCGCCGGCTCGCCGCCGACCCGCGCATCAGCCGGGTGGCGAGCATCGTGGACCTCGATGAGCGCCTGACCCTCGAGCAGTACCAGCTCCTCTACGGCTCGCCGGCCGGCCCGCCGGACCGGTTCGTGGCCGCGACCCTCGGGGCCACGACGAAGGACGACCTCACCGCCTTCACGGTCACCACGCCCTACGGGCCCAACAACCCGGAGGCCCGGGCCCTCGTCCGCGAGATGCGCGATCCCGCGAGCCCGCTCGCACCGCCCGCCGGCGTCTCGATCCTGGTGGGCGGCGGGGCCGCCGACGTGGACGACGTGGTGTCACGGGTGTGGGCCGACTTCCCCCGCACCGCCGCGTTCATCGTCCTGACGACCTTCCTCGTCCTCTTCGTCCTCCTCCGCTCCGTCGTCCTGCCGATCAAGGCGCTGGTGATGAACACGCTGTCCATCGTGGCCAGCTTCGGCGCCCTGGTGTGGATCTTCCAGGACGGCAACCTGTCGGCCCTACTGGGCTTCCAGCCGCTGGGCTTCGTGGAGACCACGCTGCCCGTCATCCTGTTCTGCGTCCTGTTCGGGCTGTCGATGGACTACGAGGTCTTCCTGCTCTCCCGGATGAAGGAGACCTGGGACAAGACCGGCGACAACACCGAGGCGGTGGCCCGCGGACTGGAGCGGAGCGGCCGGATCGTGACCTCCGCGGCACTCATCGTCGTGGTGGTGGCGGGATCGTTCGCCTTCGCCGACATCGTCCTCATCAAGGCGTTGGGCCTCGGGGTGGCGATCGCGGTGGCTCTGGACGCGACGATCGTCCGCGCGCTGCTCGTCCCGGCCACGATGCGGCTGCTAGGGAAGTGGAACTGGTGGGTGCCCAGCCGGCTCGACCGCGCGCTGCGCGACGTCCTCCCTCGCACCGAGGCCGAGGTGGAGGCTGCCGTCCGATGAGCCACCGCCCGATGACACGTTCCTCGGCGCCCCGGCGCCTCCGACTGCTGCCCGCGCTGTTCGCGGTGCTCGCCCTCGTCCTCGCGGCGTGCGGCGGGCCGGTGCTGGCCAACCCCGCGGCTGCGCGCCCCGTCGTGACCGCGGAACCGGTCGCCTCGCCGCGGCCACCCGACCCCATTCCGGTCGTCCTGCCGCGCGACGACGGCCCCCACGACCGCCTCACCGAGTGGTGGTACTACACCGGTCACCTGCGGCGAGAAGACGGGGCCAGGTTCGGCTTCGAGTACGTCATCTTCCGCGCCGAGCGCGGCGGCTTCCCCGTCACCTGGGCGTCGCACCTGGCCCTCACCGACGAGACGGGCGGCCGGTTCCACTACGCCCAGCGAAACGAGATCGGGCCGCAGGTGGATCGGAGCCCGCGCGAGGGCGGTGAACCCACCGGGTTCGCGTTCACCGTCAACGGCTTCGACCTCGCCGATCCAACACGGCTGCCGGGGACGCCGTGGACGATGGAGGGAAGCCTGGGAACCGACACCCTCTCGGCGGCGGCTGCTGGCGACGAGGTGTTCGGCGACCCGGTGAGCGCCTTCGGCCTGGACCTGCGTCTGCGCGAGACCAAGCCGCCCGCGCTCCACGATCGCGACGGGTACATCGACTTCGGCCCGGCCGGCGGCTCCTACTACTACTCGCGGACCGCGATGGACGCGACGGGCACGCTGACGCTGGGAGCGGAGACGCTGGCCGTGACCGGCGACGCCTGGTTCGACCACCAGTGGGGCGACTTCATCTCGGTGGGCGCCGGGGGCTGGGACTGGTTCGCGGTCAACCTCGACGACGGGACGGACCTGACGGTCTCGCTGGTGCGGGCGGCCGACGGCACGTACCCGCTCGTGTACGGGACGCTGGTTGACGCACAGGGCCGGACGCGCCACCTCGGACAGGAGGACCTCGCCGTGGCCGTCACTGACGAGTGGACGAGCCCGGCAACCGGCGCCACGTATCCCGCCGGCTGGACGATCACCGTGCCGGGCGAGGAGCTGGAGATCCGCCTCTCGCCCACGGTGCCGCAGCAGGAGCTGGACACGCGTGAGACCACCGGGGTCGTGTACTGGGAGGGCTCGCAGCGCGTCACTGCGACCCGGGCAGGATCCGAGCTGGGCGGCCAGGCCTACGTGGAGCTCACCGGGTACGGACCATCGCCAGCCCTGCCGTGACCAGAGAGACCACCACGGTCACGGCATACGCGACGCACCAGGGGCAGATCGCCTCGATCACGAACAGCTCCAGGTAGGTGAGGTACGCGACCCCCAGCGTCGCCAGCAGGAGCAGGCCATAGGCGGCCAGCAGCGCGCGCCGCTCACGCCGGAGCCACCACAGCCCCGCGAGGACGAGGAGCACCAGCGAGAGCCCGAGACCCAGGAACGCCACGGGGATCCCCAGGACCGCCGAGTACTCGGACGAGGCGACGGTCTCGCAGCCCTTGCTCGGCCCGCAGACCGCTGCCTCCCCCACCGCCCGGGCCATGCTGAGGTAGCCCGAGATCGCGACACTCGCGAGCGTCACCAGCAGGAGCAAGAGGCCGAGCGGGCCACGTTGGGCCCGCTCGGAGCCGGCCGAGGTCAGGGGTTCGCGCTCGCGGACGGCGACGCAGCCGGGGCGCCGCTGGCCTTGCCGAGCTCGGCGTCGATCAGGGCGGAGAGCTCGGCAACGCTCTTGAGCCCGACGATCTGCTGGCCGCCGATGTACATCGTCGGGGTCGAGTTGATCCCCAGGCCAAGGGCCTTCGAGGTCGTCTCGCCGACGTGCGCCAGCGCTGCCGGGCTGCCGAGGCAGCTCGAGAAGGCCTGCTCCTCCACGCCTGCGGCCACGGCGATCTGCGTGACGCGTTCCGTGTTGAAGTCGCCCTGGTTCTCGCTGAGCTGGTTGCTGTAGATCCAGTGGGCGTACGGCCAGTACTTGCCCTGCTCGTTCGCGCAGAAGGCGCCCTTGGCCGTGATCATCGACTCATCGTCGGCACCACCGGTGCCGAGGATGGCGATGTCGTTGTGCTCGATCCGCAGCTGGCCGGCGGCGACGTACTTGTTGACCAGCGAGGGCTCGACATCGAGGGAGTACTTCCCGCAGACCGGACACTGGAAGTCCTCGTACACCTGCATCACCACGGGTGCACCGGGGGAGCCGATGTTCGCGCCGTCGAGGAGTTCGGCAGGGTACGCGAAGCCCGGGTCCGACAGCTTGCCGCTGGCCCTGCCGCCGAGCTGGCCGGCGGCCACGACCACGACGATCAGCACGCCAACGGCGATGCCCACGATGGTCATGGTCTTGGTGTTGATGAACGAGGAGCCACCGCTCCCGCCGGAGCCGCTGCGATTCAACCGCTCGTCCCGCTCCTTCTCGAAGCGGTCCTGACGCTCGGCCGCGCGTCGCTCCTTGCGGGTGGTCGGGGGGGTGGTCTGCTTGCCGCTCAGGGGAGGCCTCCGGATGTGCTCGCTGATGCTCGGGTGCGGCGCCATTGTGCGGCACAACGGCGCGCGAGGCCTCGGGCGCTCAGCGGAGCGGGATCCGCATGGCACAGGAGACACCCAGATGATACTGTGTCTCATATGGAGACCTCCACCGTCGCCCCCGCCGGCCCGGCGCACCCGTCCGGGTTGCCAGTGCCGCGCGACCATGACCACGATCACGGCCCGCTGGATCCGGCTCACGCGCTCGCGCACGCGGACGTGTGGCTGAGCGACGTGACCGCGGGTTACGGGGAGCGCGTCGCCCTCGAGCACGTGACGGTCGCCGTGGAGCCCGGGAGCCTGCTGGCGGTCGTCGGGCCCAACGGCGCGGGCAAGAGCACATTGCTCAAGCTGATGGCCGGGCTCTCCCGTCCCTGGACGGGGCGAATCCAGGTCCTCGGCGGCCCTCCCGGCCGCGAGGCTCGGCGGGTCGCCTACGTCCCGCAGGCGGAGCTCGTGGACTGGGCCTTCCCGGTCACCGTCGAGGACGTGGTCCTGATGGGCCGCTTCCCGCGCCTCGGGCGCGTGCGCCGCCCCGGGCCGGATGACCGCCGCGCCGTCCGGGACGCGCTGGAGCAGGTCCACATGGAGGACCACATGCGGACGCAGATCGGGGCGCTGTCGGGTGGCCAGCGGCGGCGCGTCTTTCTGGCCCGTGCCCTGGCCGCCGAGCCGGACCTGTTCCTGCTCGACGAACCCGTCACCGGCATCGACGCCACGACCCAGGAGCTGCTGATGGACCTCCTGGAAGCGCAGGCGGCCCGCGGCAAGACGGTCGTCGCCACCACCCACGACCTCGCGTGCGCCGCCGGGCGGTTCCAGCAGGTCCTGGCGGTGAACCGCACGGTCGTCGCCTACGGCCCCTCCAACCTCGTCCTGGACGCGGACGTCCTGGCAGCCGCCTACGGCGGGCACCTGCTCGTCATCGAGGGACGGACCGTGGTGCTCGACGACGCCCACCACCATGACGACGCGGCACCCGGCGAACGCCACTTCCACGACATGGGCGGCCGCTGATGGAATGGCTGCTCGAGCCACTCTCGTCGCCGATCATCGTGCGGGCGCTGCTCGCCTCCTCGCTCGTGGGCGTGGTGTGTGCGGTGGTGGGCACGTACGTGGTGCTGCGCGGGATCGCGTTCATCGGCGACGCCGTGGCGCATGCCGCGTTCCCCGGCGTCGTCGTCGCCTACATGGTCGGGTTCCCGTTCTACCTGGGCGCGGCGGTGGCCGCCGTCGGAACGGCGCTCGCCATCGGCTTCGTCACCAAGCGGTCGGGCCTCCGCCAGGACACGTCGATCGGCGTCCTGTTCGCGGGCATGTTCGCCCTCGGCATCTTCCTGTTCAGCACGATCGACGGCTACGTCGCCGACCTGTTCAGCTTCCTGCTGGGCAACGTGCTGGCGATCGGTACCGGCGACCTCGTGGCGCTCGTGATCATGGGCAGCGGGGTGATCGTCACGGTGGCCGTCCTCTGGAAGGAGCTCCTGTACGCGACCTTCGATCCGCTCGGAGCGGCGGCGTCGGGCATCAAGGTCGATCGCCTCGAGTACCTGTTCCTCGCCCTCGTGGCGCTGACGATCGTCGTCAGCCTCCAGGCCGTCGGGATCATCCTGGTGGTCGCGATGCTCATCACCCCGGCCGCCACCGCGCAGCTGCTGACCGTGCGGTTCACCCGGCTGATGCTGCTGGCGGCGCTGATCGGCATCGCGAGCGCCGTCGTGGGCCTCTACCTGTCCTACTGGTTCGACGTCGCCAGCGGCGCCACGATCGTGCTGGTCCAGACCTCCGCATTCGTCGTGGCCCTGGTGCTCGGACCGCGGGGACTGCTGGCCAGGCGCCGCCCGTCGGGCCCTGCTGCCGATGCCATCGACGGGCTGGCCGCATGACGGCCGATGCCATGACCGGCACACCGCGCGCTGCCGTCCTGCCGGGCTCCGACGTCCTGGCACGCTCCACGGCCGCCGACCACGCGGGCAACCACCTCGTGCAGGAGCTCGACCGCGCCGGCCACCGGCTCACCGAGCCTCGGCGGGTCGTTGCCGGGCTGGTCGCCGCTCGAGACGGGCACTTCACCGCGGCCGAGCTGGTCGCGGACGCGCACCGGCGCCGGATGGGCATCGGGAGGGCGACCGTCTTCCGCACGCTCGACCTGTTCGCGTCGCTGAACCTCGTGGAACGCGTGGACCTGCCCGACGGCGAGCACGCCTATGTGGCCTGCGATCCGGTCCACCACCACCACGCCATCTGCACCGGCTGCGGACGGTCCCTGGACGTCGCCGACCACGGCCTTGCCGCTGTGCTCGGCGAGATCGGCAGCCGGTCGGGGTTCCGCGTCACCGCCCATCGCCTCGAGATCTTCGGCCTCTGCGCCGCCTGTCAGGGCGCCGCGGCCGCTCCCGGCTGACGCCCGACAGCACCGCGATGCCACGGCGTCATCAGCACGATTGAGACTGGATCTCAGAAAGGACGAGTTCATGACCCTCAGCAAATTCTCCATCGGTGCACGCATCGGCTCCGCGCGGCGCGCCCCCCTCGTCGCGGCCCTCGTGCTCGCTGCGCTCGTGGCGACCGCCTGCGGCGGAGCCGCTTCCACACCTGCTCCCTCGGGTGGTGGCGAGGCGCTCAGGGTCGTCACGACCACCACGATCCTCGCCGACCTCGTGCGCCAGGTCGGTGGCGACCGGGTGACCGTGGAGAGCCTCGTCCCCAAGGGAGGCGAGGTGCACACCTTCGATCCCACGCCATCGGACGTGCGCAACGTGGCCGAGGCGGACCTCGTGTTCGTCAACGGCCTGGACCTCGACGACTGGCTTGCCGAGCTCGTCTCGAACGCAGGCACGGACGCCCCCGTCGTTCGGCTGGCCGAGGACCTCGACGGCGTGACCTACCTCACGGGCACCGAGGGCGACGAGGCCGTGAACCCGCACCTGTGGCTCAACGTGGCCTATGCCGCGAAGTACGCGGAGCGGATCCGCGATGCGCTCGTCGGCGCCGATCCCGACCGCGCCGCAGACTACCGGGCGGGCGCCGCAGCGTACGCGAAGGTGCTCGCGGACCTCGATGCGAAGGCCCGCACGACGCTGGGCGCCATCCCGGCGGCGAACCGCACGGTGATCTCCTTCCACGACGCGTTCCCCTACTTCGCCGCGGCGTACGGCCTGACGGTGGACGGCACGATCGTGGATGCGCCCGGGCAGGATCCCAGCGCGGCCCAGGTCGCCGACCTTGTCAAGGTGATCAAGGAGAAGGGGATCAAGGCGATCTTCGCCGAGGCCCAGTTCAGCGAGGACTTGGTCCGGACCATCGCGGACGAGACGGGCGCCACCGTCGTCTCGGACCTGTACACGGACAGCGTCGGCGACGTCCCGCAGGACACCTACGCCGCGATGATGTCCTGGAACATCGAGCAGGTCGCCCGGGCGCTCTCGGGAAGCTGACCCGGAGATCCGTCGGCGAGATCCGGACGTACCACCCGGACAGGAGGACCATCGGCCGCATGCCGGCTGAAACCTTCGGGTGCTGTGCTGCCTCGGGAGGGGTGCCACACCATTCCGGAGACGCCATGGTTCTGCTTCCGCACCCCCTCGACCCAGCTGGACCGACGCCGCGACCCGCGGAGGCTCGACGATGCGCGTAGGGGCCACCACGCTCGTCGCGCTCGGCGCGGTTGTCGCCCTGGTCGGCCTGGCAGTGACGGACCAGGTGTTGCCGGCGTCGAGCCCGCGGGTGCAGGAGATGCGCCCGTGGATCGCGGCCCGGGCGCTGGGCGTCACCGCCTACCTGCTGCTCGCCCTCGAGGTCGCGTCGGGCCTGGTCCTGAGCCACCCCCGCAACACCGCCGAATGGCGCAAGACCAGGCAGGTCTTCCCGTGGCACGAGATGCTCACGGTCTTCACCTTCGCCTTCATCGGCCTGCACGTGGTCCTGCTCGCGGTGGACCCGTTCGCCAAGGTCGGCTGGCTCGGTGCGCTGGTGCCGGGCTTCTCCGGCTACCGGGCGCCGGCGATCGCCCTGGGCACCGTGGCCATGTACGCGCTGTTGTTCACGGCCGTCACCGCGAAGTGGACGAGGCTGCTGCCCGCGGGGTGGTGGCTCAAGGCCCACCGGTTCGCGGCGATCGCATTCCTGCTCACCTGGACCCACAGCGTCCTCGCCGGCACCGACGGCGGCGCGCTGATGCCCCTGTACCTGGTGACCGGCCTGCTGATCGTGGCGGGCGTCGCCCATCGCTGGTGGACCGCCAGGGTCCGCCCCCAGCGCGCAGATCGGCCGGTCGCGCCGGCCACGTCCCTCGTCCGGCCCGTGCCGGCCAGCGTCCCGTTGGAGGAATCATGATGTCCAGGGAAACGCTCGTCCGGCTCGGCCGGCGGGTGATCGTGCTCGCGGCGACCGTCGCCGTCATCGGTGTGGGTGTGGGCGTGGTCCAGGTGTCCGCCCAGTGGCGCGCCGAGGCCGCCCCGCTCGACACCGCCCCCGCGAGCATGACCGAGATCAGCGACGACTACGCGATCGAGACCGAGCGGGCCGCGGATCTCGCCACCCAGATGGACGGCGTCGCGGGGCAGATCTCGGGCCTCCAGGCCGCCCTGATCACCGCCAACGGGAGCATCGACGACGACACGCAGGCGGCCACGGAACTCCAGGGCCAGCTCGCCGCGGCGAAGGTGAAGCTCACGGTCCTCGAGAAGCAGCTCAATGTTGCGCAGAAGCGCCTGGAGCAGCTCAACAAGGCAGCGAGTCGCCAGGCCGCGCTCAACCGCGCGGCGGCGACACGGAGCGGCGGTGGGGGCGGATCCCGGCCCGCGGCGACCCCCAGGCACGAGGAGGAGGAGGACGATGACTGAGCGCGCCCTCCCGACCATCGGGGTGGGCGTCCGCCCTCGCCCGGAGGCTGCTGCCGCGCCTCGTCCGGTCTCCCGCACGCATGTCCGCGACACCGCGCGACCCGCGGTCGTCCGCAAGGAAGCCCTCCTCAACACCCCAGCGAGAGCCGGCATGCTGGTCGGAGCCTCCGCCGCGGTCTACGCGTTGACGCTCGCTGGCATCTCCGGTCTGCAGGCGGAGACCGACGCCACCGTCGCCGCCGCCCGCGCCCCGTACCAGGACGTGCTGGCCCAAACCCGCGCAGCCAATGAGGAGCTCGAGGCCGGGATCCTGAAGGCCGACGCGGAGATCCGCGCCCTGGTCGCCACGTACGGCAAGGTTGGCACGAACGTCGAGGCCTACCAGGCCCGCCTGGACTCGCTGGCGGCGCTGGTCGCGGAGGTGCAGGGCAGCGCAGCCGCCCTCCCCACGCGCATCAAGCTACCGACCGTCACCATGCGCGGCGCGGTCGCCGGGAGCTCGCGGTCCGGCGGCGGCACCACGACGCGGCGCACGACCGCGAAGACCGGCGCCTCGGGAGGCTGACGCCGTCCCGTCCGAGTCAACGTGAGCACCGATCTCATCCGGCCCGACCCGAACGACGCACGTCCCGTTGGTGAGGATCCGGTGGGACTCGTCACGTTCTCGGCGCGCGCGCTCGGGTCCGCGCTGCGCCTCAGCGTCCACCTCCCGGAGACGGACTCGCCCGCCCGGCGCGCCGCGGACCGGGCCGCTGCCGACACCGCCTGGGCCGAGGTCCGCGCGGAGTTCGACGCCGTGGACGTCGCGTTGTCCCGGTTCCGGGACGACTCCGAGCTGACGCTGCTCAACCGGCTCGCCGGGTCTGGCCGGGTGGTGGAGGTCTCATGGCGGACCCGACGGGCGCTGGCGGCCGCCGACCGCGCGGGCAGGGTGACGGAGGGGAGGTTCGACGCCTCCATCCTTGGGGTCCTGGAGCGGATCGGAGAGCACGGCGCCCGCCTCGACCCGTGCATCGAGTCCCGATCCGGCGACGATACCGGCGGTCGCCCTGGAAGACCTCGGCGGCCGGCGCTCGCTCGTGCACGTGCCGCCGGTCCCCGTGGACATGGGCGGGATTGGCAAGGGTCTCGCGCTGCGCTGGGCCTGTGCGCGTGCACTCCGATTGCTGCCGACCGGGGCGGGCGTGCAGCTTGAGGCGGGAGGTGACGTGGTCGCCGATGGGACCCCTCCCGAGGCGGGCTGGCGCATCGGGATCGAGGATCCCGCCGCAGACGACACGGACACGGCCGCTCCACTGGTCGTGGTGGAGCTGTGGTCGGGCGCGGTGGCCACGTCGTCGGTCCGGGTCCGGCACTGGGTGACCCCGGACGGACGCGCCGTGCACCACCTCGTGGACCCGCGCACGGGCGAGCCGGCGCGAACAGGGCTCATCGCCGTGACCGTCGCCGCAGCGGATCCGGCCTGGGCCGAGGTCTGGAGCAAGGCGCTGTTCCTGGTGGGACGCGCCGGCATCGCCGACGAGGCCCGCTCTCGCGACCTCGCGGCGTGGTGGATCACCGACGAGGGGCGCCTTGGCCTGACGCCGGCCGCCCGCGTTCGAACCGCTTGGGCGGCCGAGAACCGCCTCGGCTAGGAGCTGGGAGTCGCGGGCGGGACCTCGGGCGGGACCTCGGGCTCGGCTGCGGCTGCCGCGGCTGCCGCCTCGGCTTCGGCCCGCAGCTGGGAAGGCGGCTTCTCACCCAGGGCGATCGCGAGCTCGTCGAGCGTCGGGTAGCCCTCTCGGGCACCGGCTCGCGTCACGGAGACGCTCGCCGCCACGACCGCGCGTCGGGCCGCCGCCTCGAGATCCAGCCCCCCGGCGAGGGCCGCGGCGAGGGCTCCGTTGAGCGCGTCCCCGGCACCCGTCGCGTCGATGGCCTTGACCTTGGGCGCCTTGATGTCGATGGCCGGTCCTTCGCGACGGACCAGGACCGCACCGGCCGCGCCGAGGGACACGAGGATCGCCTTGCCCGCACCCGGGCCCTCCGCGGTCGCCTCGAGCAGGGTCCGGGCGGCCTTCACCGGCTCCTCTGACGCGGGCTGGGTGCGGCCGGCACGCCGGGCATCGTCGGCGACCAGTCGGGCGAGCTCGCCCCGGTTGGGCACCACCACGTCGGCAAGGGAGATCACCGACCGGTCCAGCCCGTCGGCCGGGGCCGGGTTCAGGATCGTCCAGGCCCCGCCCTGGCGACCGATGCGCAGCGCCTCGCGGGCCGCGGCGGTGGGGATCTCGTGGGTGACGATCACGGCGTCGCCCGCATGCGGGTTGAGCCGCCCCAGGGCCTGGCGCACGTGGGCCGCGGTGAGGCCGGCATTCGCCCCGGGGGCGACCGCGATCTGGTTCTCCGCCTTCGCGTCCACCAGGATCAGCGCGACGCCGGTCGCGGTGTGATCGAGCGTCACGAGGACGTCGGTCCCGACCCCCTCGCGTGCGAGCGCGGCCCGTGCCTCGGCGCCGAACTCATCGTCGCCCAGGGCCGCGACCAGCATCACCGGCACGCCGAGGCGCGCCGCCGCGACGGCCTGATTGCCGCCCTTGCCCCCGTGGAAGCGGCTGAACGTGCCTCCCATGACGGTCTCGCCGGGCAGCGGAAGCCGCTCGGTCTGCACCACGAGATCCACGTTCACCGATCCGACGATCAGGACCCGACCGCTCATCGGACCGTCTCCCTGTTCCTTTCCGGCCCACGCTGGGCCTGCGGCTTACGACCCGGTGACGAACTCGCCACCGTCGACGCCGATCACCTCGCCGTTGACGAAGTCGGTCCCCTCGCCGGACAGCGCGAGGATGGTGTTGGCCACGTCCTGGGGCGTCGTCATCCGCCCGGTTGGATTGCGCTTCGTGGCCGCCTCGATGATCGCGTCGTGCTCGGGGATCTTCATCAGCGCCGGGGTCCGCGTGACGCCCGCGCGGATGGTGTTGGCCGTGACGCCCGTGCGCAGCCGTGCCAGCTCCATCGCCAACTGCCGGACGTGGGACTCGAGAGCCGCCTTGGCGGACGAGACGACGCCGTAGCTCGGCACGACGCGGGTCGAGCCCTCGGACGTCATGGCATAGATCTTGGAGCCCTGGGCCAGGAAGCCGCCCCGCCACAGGTCCTGGACCCAGTAGACGAGGCTGTTGGCCATGACGTCCTGGGTCATCTCCATCTTCTTGCGATCCACGCCGGCCTTGGGGTCCTCGGCCAGGAACGGGACCAGCGAGCCGAAGGCGAGCGAGTGCATGACCACGCGGACGTAGGGCTCGCGGCCCTCGGCGCGGGAGCGGTCGAAGCGCTCGTGGAGCGTCGCCAGGGCGGCCGCGCGCTTCTCGTCGTCGGCGGCGTTCATGTTGATGTACAGCGCCTCGGAGCCGAGCGCTTCGATCTTCGCCTTGACCTCGCCCACGTGCGCGATCGCGGCCCGGAAGTCCAGGTGGATGCCGCAGATCCGGTACCCGTTCGCGGCGAGCGTGAGCGCCGTGGCCTCGCCCATGCCGGACGATGCTCCGAGGATCAGGGCCCAGCGCTCGCGGTCGTCGGTCATGGTGCGCCTCCGGGGGACGATCGGGGATCGCCGGACGGGCATCGTCGCGGCACCCGGAGTCTAGCAGCGCGCAGGTAGCGACTCTCGACCGGCGTTGCGACGCTGGACCGGCGTTGCGACGCTCAACCGGCGATACCAAGGCGCCGCGAGCCGCGGGGGCACGCGCGGTCCCGAGACATCCCGTGCGGGCTGCCCAGGGCTCGGCGGCCGACGGGGGGCCATCTGTCGGCGAGGATCGACGGCCGGTTCCGCCCACCGGACGCGCCGGCTGCCCGGGGACTGGAGCCGGGCCATTGGACCGCTGTGGCGGACGAACCGTCGGTCGCGGGCGACTAACGGGCCGCTCGGCGGCCCAGAGTCCCACGTGGACCCCGTGATCGGGCTCCCACCCGGGTCACGGGCCGGTGGTACGGACCGCGGGGGTGCCCGCGCCGGCGGCGCCAGCGGTCGTGCATTCGCTATCCTCGTACACGTTCAGGCAACCTTGCGATCAACATCATGTTCGGGGTCCCGCCCGCGTGGGCGCCCACCAGCGAGTGCTCCCGGGTCCGCGCACGTATCGGGAGTGACCGTCCGATCCCGGCTGCCGGCGCACTCGAGGTGAGGCGTGAACGTCAACCTGGACGGGTTCGACCCGTCGGTCCTGCTCCTTGTCGTCCCGCTGATCGTCATCAACTTCGGGCTGCTGATTTTCGCCGTCGTGGACCTGCTGCGCGATGATCGCTTGGTCCGCGGCGGGAACAAGGGCATCTGGGCCCTGGTCATCGTGTTCGTCAACGGGTTCGGGCCGATCATCTATCTCCTGTTCGGCCGGGCGGACGGCGTCCCAGAGCCCAAGGGCCCCGGGCCCTGGGCCATGCCGGGCTGGGGGAGCCCGCACGACCCTCCGATCGTCGTCGGACCGCAGGCGGGCCAGCCGGCGCCGGGCGGGCCGGCGGACACGACGACCCCTGCGGCGACCCCGGCCGCTCCCACGACCCCGACGGCCACGCCGGCTGGTGACCTGAGCGCGCCCGTGGTCGAGGCGCGGCCGTCGCCCCTCCCGGACGGGCCCGCCGCGATCTCGGTGGAGGGCCTGCGGAAGCAGTACCCGGAGGGCGTCCTTGCGCTCGACGGCCTCTCGATGGTCGTGCCCGTGGGGTCCGTGTTCGGACTCCTGGGCCCCAACGGTGCCGGCAAGACCACCTGCCTCCGGCTCCTCGCGGGCCTCACGCGGCCAACGGCCGGCCGGGCGATCGTCAGCGGGACCGTGGTGGCCGCCGACGCGTTGGCCGTCCGCCGCGGGCTCGGTTACCTGGAGCAGGACCCGCGCGCCTACCGGTGGATGACCGGGCGCGAGCAGCTGGCGATGCTAGGCCGGCTCCATGGACTTGAGGGCGATGCGCTCGCACGGGCGGTAGCCCTGGCGCTCGAGCGCGTGGGCCTCGCCGACGCCGCGGACCGCCGCACCGGAACCTACTCGGGCGGCATGCGGCAGCGGCTGGGCATCGCCGGTGCGCTCGTCCATCGGCCGCCCGTCATCGTGCTCGACGAGCCCGTGAGCGCGCTCGATCCGGAGGGGCGGCGGGATGTGCTGGAGCTGATCGCATCGCTCCGCGGTGAGACGACCGTCCTGTTCTCCACTCACGTCCTGGCGGATGTCGAACGGATCTGCGACCGGGTCGGGATCCTGGACCACGGCCGACTGGTGGTCGAAGGGTCGCTGAGCGAGCTCCTGGACCGCTTCGCGCTCCCCGTCTACCGCGTGGAGGCTGAGCCCGGGCAGGCGGCCGCGCTCGAGTCGCTGGCCGCGCGGCTCCGGGCCGCCGACTGGGTGACCGGTGCCGCGGTGGAGCACGGTCTGCTGACCGTCGCGGTTGCGGACCCGGAGCGGGCGGCACGCGAGCTCCTGCCGGCCATCACCGCGGAGGGCGTGAGCGTGATCTCGGTCGCCCGCGCGAGACCCACCCTGGAGGACGTGTTCCTGCGGCTCACCGGCGACGAGCGGGAGGTGGCGGCGTGAGCGGCTTCTCCGTGCTGCTGCGAAAGGAGCTCAGCGAGGCATGGCGGACCCGCCGACTGCCGATCGTTGCCCTCCTGTTCCTCGTCGTGGGCATCATCTCGCCGCTGACGGCTCGCTACCTCAACGAGATCCTGGCCGCCGCGCTCGGCGACCAGCTCCCGGTGGTGCTGCCCGAGCCGACCGCCGTGATGGCGCTGGAGCAGCTCCAGAAGAACCTCGGCCAGTTCGGGGCGCTGGCGGCGATCGCGCTGGCGATGGGCTCCGTGTCGGGCGAGCTGGACCGCGGCACAGCGGCCCTCGTGATGGCCCAGCCGGCCACCAGGCCGGCGTTCCTGGTCGCGAAGCTGGTGGCGATCGCCCTGGTCCTCGCGGTGTGCACCGTCCTGGCCGTCGCGGTCGCCTGGATCTACACCGCGATCCTGTTCGAGCCGCTACCCGCCGGCGGCTGGGTCGCCTACGCGGTGCTGGCCTGGCTGGCGCTGCTCGCGTGGGCGGCCATCACCTTCCTGGCCTCGACGGCCACCGGCTCCACGACCGCCGCGGCCGGGCTGGGGTTCGTGGCCCTGATCGGGCTCAGCATCCTGGCGGTCATCCCGGCCGTGGACCACGTGCTGCCGACGGGACTCACGGTGCCATCGATCCTGATCGCGAGCGGCCAGGCCGCGGCCGTCAAGGGCGGCGAGCTGGCGACGGCGGTACTCGGGACCGTCGTCCTGGTGGCGGCGTGCACGGCGGGCGCCGTGGCCTCGTTCGCGAGGCGCGAGCTGTGAGGCGCTGAAGCCGGGGCATCCTCCGTCCGGCGCGCCGTATCCCGCGAGGCGGCACAATGCAGCCCCCGGGCCGGGACCACGAGGGTCCAGGCCGGCGCCTCGCGGGGACCATGAGCGACTCGACGACGTTGGGAGCCACCCGCGACCGCCCGGATGCGTACATCCCGCGGGACCGCCGCTGGGCGCTCCACCACGGCCACGCCCTGCCGGACCGGGTCCGGGGATCGGCCCTGTTCGCCGACATCAGCGGCTTCACCCCGCTCACGGAGACCCTCGTCAGGGAGCTCGGGCCCCAGCGCGGCGCCGAGGAGCTGACGGCGAACATCGGCCGCGTCTTCCACGCGGTCATCGGCGAGCTCGACGCCTACGACGGAAACGTCATCTACTTCGCAGGCGACGCGATCACCTGCTGGATCGACGGCGACGACGGCACTCGCGCCTGCGCGGCCGCGACGGCCATGCAGGAGGCGATCGCCCGGACGGGCCTGATCGTCACGCCGGGCGGCACCGAGGTCCGGCTGGAGATGAAGGTCGCGGTGGCGGTGGGCGCGGCCCGCCGGTTCGTGGTCGGCGACCCGGACATCCAGCTCATCGACGTCCTGGCCGGGCGGCTGATGGACGACCTCGCCGAGGCGGAGCACCACGCGGAGAAGGGCGAGATCATGCTCGATCCGTCCGCCATTGCGGCCCTGGGCGGGATGGTGGCGCTGGGCGACCGGCGCACCGACGAGATCAGCGGCCGGACCTGCGCGGTCCTCCGCGGCCTCCTCGTGGACGTGGAGCCTGAGCCCGGCCATCAGCCCTCGCCGCTCCCCGAGGATCTCGTGCGGCCGTGGCTCCTGCCCGCGGTCTACGAGCGCCTGCGGACGGGACGCGGCGAGTTCGCTGGCCGAGCTCCGCCCGGCCATCCCGGTGTTCCTGCGCTTCGGCGGCATCGACTACGACCGCGACGACCACGCGATCGAGAAGCTCGACGGCTTCGTCCGGGCCGCCCAGCGGGTCCTCAACGGGTACGGGGGCAACGTCCTCCAGCTCACCCTCGGTGACAAGGGGGCCTACCTGTACGGCGTGTTCGGGTCGCCGCTGGCCCACGAGGACGACGCGGCCAGGGCGGCCGCGGCCGCCCTGGAGCTGCGCGACCTCGAGAAGACCACCGCGGCCCGCGAGATCCAAGTCGGCATGAGCCAGGGGCGCCTGCGCAGCGGAACCTACGGCCACGAGATGCGCCGCACCTTCGTGTGCCTGGGCGACGCCGTCAACCTCGCCGCCCGACTCATGTCCGCGGCACCGCGGGAGCGGATCTATGTGTCCGGCCCCGTGCGCGAGGCCGCGGGCGAGGCCTTCATCTGGGAGCGCCTGCCGGATCTGAAGGTCAAGGGCAAGGCCGATCCGGTCGAGGTCTGGTCCCTGGACGGCTCGCTGGAGCGCGCCTCGCGCCGCAAGACCCGGTTCGAGCTCGGCCTCGTCGGGCGCCAGCGGGAGCTTGGGCTGCTCGAGGACCGGATGGCCGAGGCGGTGGAGGGGCGCGGCCGCGTCGTCGGCATCGCGGCCGAGGCCGGCATGGGCAAGTCGAGGCTCGTGGCGGAGTTCGTGCGCAACGTGCGACGGCGCGGCCACACCGTTGCCTTCGGCGAGTGTCAGGCCTACGGGACGAAGACGCCCTACTTCGTCTGGCGCGAGATCTGGCGCCGCCTGTTCGGGCTGGAGGAGGACGACCCCCGCGAGCTGCAGGTGGCGGCTCTCGAGCGGCAGCTGGCGGCCATCGACCCCGCGCTCGTCGCCCGCGCCCCGCTGCTCAACGAGGTCGTGGGGCTGACCATCCCCGACTCGGGTCTCACCCGCGCCTTCGACGCCAAGTTGCGCAAGACCTCGCTGGAGGACCTGCTGCTGACGTGCCTGAAGGCTCGCGCCCACGAGGCGCCCTTCGTCGCGGTGCTCGAGGACTGCCACTGGATCGACGAACTGTCGCGCGACCTGCTCGGCGTCCTGGCGCGCGCCACCGCGGCCCTGCCCGTCCTGTTCGTCCTCGCCTACCGCCCCGCGACGGAGCCCGGCGGCGGACTCGGGGTGGAGCGGCTGCCCGGCTTCGGGGAGTTCGCGCTGGACCGCATGGAGCCGGACGAGGTGGCCCAGCTGGTCCGGTCCAAGATGCAGCAGCTCGCCGGCGAGGATGCCGAGATCGCGCGATCCGCTCGTGGAGCTCGTCGCAGCGCGGTCCGAGGGCAATCCGTTCTACGTCGAGGAGCTGCTCAACTACATCGTCGCCCAGGGGATCGACACCGCCGACGCGGACGCCATGGATGCCGTCCGCCTGCCGGAGAGCCTCCACACCCTGGTGCTGAGCCGCATCGATGCGGCTTCCGAGGGACCGCGCCGGACCATCAAGGTGGCGAGCGTCGTCGGCCGCGCGTTCCCCGCCCCGATCCTTCCCGGCACCTACGAGGAGCTGGGCAGCCTCGACGCCGTGCTGGGCCACCTGGACGATCTGCGCACGCTCGATCTCGTCGCCCTCGATCGCGAGGCCGACCAGGCCTGGATGTTCAAGCACGTGGTCACGCAGGAGGTCGCCTACGAGAGCCTCCCCTTCGCGCTCCGCGGCATGCTCCACGGCCGGGTCGGCGAGTACCTCGAGCGCACGGAGGCGGACGACCTCGAGCACGCGGTTCCGCTGCTGGAGCACCACTACTGGCGCAGCGACCGCGAGGAGAAGAAGCGCGAGTACCTGTGGAAGGCGGCCGAGGCCGCCCAGGCCGCCTACGCGAACAAGGCCGCCGTGGCGTACTACGAGCGCCTCGTGCCGCTGCTGAACGACGAGGAGTGCCTGCGCGCGCGGCTCGCCCTGGGCAAGGCCTACGAGCTGACCGGCGACTGGACGCGAGCCGCCGAGCTCGACGAGGCTGCCCTGTCGCTCGCCCGCGACATCGGGAACCGGCGTGGCGAGGCGGAAGCCCTGGCCGCACTGGCCGAGGTGGCGCGCAAGCAGGGACGCTACGAGGAGGCGTCCGAGCGGATCGACGGCGCCAGGGCCCTGTTCATGGAGCTGGACGACGAGGTGGGCATCGGGGTCGTCCTCCACCTCTCGGGTACGATCGCCGCCCAGCGCGGCAACTACGACGAGGCGAAGGCGCGCTACCTGGAGAGCTTCGCGATTCGCGAGCGGCACCACGATCGCGACCAGCTCGGCCGGCTCCTGTCCAACCTCGCGATCGTGGCCGAGTACTCATCCGACTTCGTGGAGTCCCGGCGCCTCAACGAGGAAGCGCTCGCGGTCAGGACCTCGATCGGGGACCGCTGGGCGATCGCGCTGTCGCTCGACAATCTCGCCGTGATCGACCTCTACGAGCGGCGCTTCGCGGAGGCGGCCGAGCGCTGCGAGGAGTCCGTCGCGCTCGCGCGCGAGGTCGGCGACCCGTGGCTGCTGGCGCTCGCCTACTTCAACCTGGGCAAGGCCGGCAGGGGCCTGGGCGACACGGCACGGGCGTGCGAGATCTTCGCCGAGTCCATCGCCGCCTTCCAGGGTCTCGACGACCCCTACGACCTGGCCGAGGTCCTCGAGGACGTGGCGGTGATCGCCGCGGACACCGATCCCGCCCGGGGCCTCGAGCTGCTCGGCGGCGCGGACCGGCTGCGGGCCGACATTGGGGCCGCCCGGCCGGCGGCGCGTGAGGCGGAGCTGGCCGACCGACCTGGCAGCGGCGCGCGAGGTGCTCGGGCCCGAAGCCGCGACGGCCGCGGTCGAGCTGGGCGGCTTGCGCGACCTGGCGGGGGCCGTCGAGCTGGCGCTCGCGGTGTGCGCGGCGCACGCAGGCACCCTTGCCGCCTGACCGAAGCCCGAGCACGAGGGTGACCGTAGTCCATAGGGACTAGGCAAGCAGGGCCAAAGGTCACATACTGCGGTTCTTGTCGTGCCCTCGGGGTTGGGCCGGTCCATCTGCACGCTCCAGACTCGCGTGCCACGTCCCAGGAGGTCCCAGGTGTCACTCCGCTCCGGTCATGCGGCCAGCGTGGCCAGATCCCGAGGGGAGAGTCCGGCGTTCGGATCGCACCCCATCCTCCGCCGGTTCCTTGCCGTCCTCGCCGCGGGCATGCTGCTCGCGCAGGCGCTGCCGGTCTTGGGCGTGGTGGTCACGGCGACCGGCAACACGGGCACGTGGTCGGGAGACGGGCCCGGCACGACGCAGACCATCCACAACGGCACGGGCGGGCTCGCCGAGTTCCAGTACAGCCTCGACCCGGCCGGCCTGTCCGAGACGCGGACATGGACGTTCAAGGCGACGGCGACCAGCGCCGGCGCGATCCCGCTGACCTGGCGGCTGACCGGCTTCCACGGGTTCTTCGACGTCCGCGTGGGCCTCGAGACGTTCACGAAGCCCTCCGGCGGCTCGGCGGCCTACACGCCGATCCTCACCGGCGGCCCGCAGAACTGCTGCACCGAGCCATCGGGCGGCTTCGACTACGACGGAGCGGCCAGCGTCACCGTGCAGGCCGGCGACGAGTTCGGGTTCCGGATCAGCGGCAGCAACTACGACACGACGAACGTCCTCCAGGGCACCCTCAAGGTCGGCCTCAATACCGTGGTGAACGGGGGGTTCGAGCAGCTCCCGGTCACCAACACCGCGTCGTACGACACCGTTCCCGCAGGATCCACCCAGCTCGCTCCCTGGTCGGTCGTGTCCGGATCGGTCGACCACATCGGCGCGTACTGGGATGCTGACGAGGGGGTCCAGTCGCTTGACCTTGATGGCGCTGCACCCGGCGCGATCCAGCAATCCATTCCGACGATCGCGGGGCCACGCGTATCGCGTCGCCTTCTCCTACTCCGCGAACCCGGATCGCACGAGCGGGACCCCCGCGATGACCGTCAAGGCCGACGGAACCACGATCGGCACGTTCACGCACGCCTACGGCTACACCCGGCCCACCATCAGTTGGGATCGCGGCACGGCGAGCTTCACGGCCCAGGAGGCAACCACCGTGCTCGAGTTCGCGTCGACGAACCCCGCCGGCGGCTTCGGGATCGCCCTCGACGATGTGTCGGTCGTGCCCGATCTGGGGGTCGAACCCGTCGTCCCGGGCTTCACGTTCGGCGCCCCCAGCGCCGGTGCCAACGACGGCGAGCCGCTGGAGCTGGTGCAGGGCGCCAGCGAGGCGATCACGATCCCGGTCAGCCTGACCGGTGGCGCAACGGGCGCCGCCGTGAGCGTGACAAGCGTCACCCCGGACGAGTCAGGGGTGACCGCGACCACAGACGGCGTCGTGACGGAATCCTCGACCGTCACGGTCGTGGCCGCTGCAGACGCCACACCCGGCAACTACGTCCTGACGATCACCGGCGCCGTCGGTCCCGCCACTGACTCCGTGACGCTGTACGTGACGGTCACGCCCGCACCGGTCACGGTGGGCGTGCCCCTGCTCACCAACGCCTACAGCGCGCCTGGCAGCGCGACGACACTCGTGGCGGGCCGGATCAGCGCGGATCCCAGCACGCAGTACACGATCAGCTTCGCCTCGGCCGAGTCCTGTCCCGGCGGCGTTTTCCCCGGCGGCACGCCCGACTTCGCGTCGATCTCCGTCGCGACGGACGAGGACGGCGACGCGTTCTTCAACTCGACCACGCCGCCCGGCTCCGTGAACGGGGCGCCTGCGGCCGGGCAGCCCTTCATCGCCGCGCACGTGACCGGCCCGGCCGGCAGGAGCTCCGGGTACTCGCCCTGCGTGGTGAACAGCCCTGACAACGACACCTGGCCCCGCGCCCTCCAGATCAGCGGCAACGGCGCCGCCGTCGCGTCCGGAACGTGGATCGACCAGCCCGGGACGGCCCGCTGGTTCAAGGTGCCCGTCGCCCCGGGTGGCAGCGTCTCGCTCAACCTGTCGGGCCTCCCCGCGGACTACGACATCTACCTGTTCCGGGACATCAGGCAGACCTACGACACCCTGACCACCGAGCAGAACCTCACCAAGCTGAGCGCCGAGTTCGCGGGCTCCGGGTTCTCCGGGTCAGGCTTCAGCGGATCGGGCTTCAGCGGGTCTCGGTTCTCCGGGTCAGGGTTCAGCGGGTCCGGGTTCTCGGGTTCCGGGTTCAGCGGATCGGGCTTCAGCCCAGATTCCTATAGCGGCTCGGGCTTCTCCGGGTCCGGGTTCTCCGGGTCCGGGTTCTCCGGGTCCGGGTTCTCCGGGTCCGGGTTCAGCGGGTCGGGGTTCTCGGGTTCCGGGTTCAGCGGATCGGGCTTCAGCGGCTCGGGCTTCTCGGCGGACAGCTTCTCCGCGGCCCAGCTCTACAGCCTCATCGCCTGGTCCAACAACCTTGGCCTCGCCGACGAGCTTGCCGCGTCCAACACGTGGACCAGCACCGGCAGACTTCTACATCCGCGTCAACGGCAAGAACGGCGTGGCCAGCCTGGACAGCCCGTTCACGCTCAAGGTGACCGTGGACGGGAACCTGTGTGCGGCCGTCAGCCCCAAGGGCAGCAAGCCGGGCCCGATCGCCAACACCAAGGACACCGTGATCCTCACGGACACGTCGCGCTTCGGCACGGCCGACACCTCGGCGATGGTCTCCAGGCTCGGCCAGCTGGCCACCGCCACGAATGGCGTCGTCGTTGACCTCGCCGGCCCCGGTCGGGTCCGCGACCTCCAGGTCCAAGCCGACGCCAACCCGGGCTGCGTCTACGCCAAGAACCTGGTCGCCCAGGCGGCCAAGGATGTCGTCGACGCCTACCGCAACGGCAATCCCTTGGGCGGCGTCAAGTACGTCGTCCTCGCCGGCGGCGACAACGTCGTGCCGTTCTTCCGCTACCCGGACACCTCCTCGATCGGCCCTGAGGTCAACTACTTCCCGCCGGTCCAGGCGACCTCCGCCTCCGAGGCCAGCCTCCGCAGCAACTACGTGCTCGGCCAGGATGCCTACGGCTCGACCATCTCCATCCCCCTCGGGCCCGTCGACTTCCCGATCCCGGACCTCCCGGTCGGGCGACTCGTGGAGACCCCGGGTGAGATCGCCGGCATGGCGCAGGCCTATCTCGACCAGTCCTGTGGTCATCCCCGGCACCTCGCTCGTGACCGGCTATGACTTCATCGAGGATGCCGCAAAGGCCGTCAAGACGAACCTCGACGCCGGCACCGGCCTGGCCGGCCGCTCCTGATCGACCAGTATGGCGCTTCGCCGGCCACCGGCTGGACCGCCACCGCCCTCAAGGCCGAGCTGCTGGGCCGCAGAAACGACATCACGTTCCTGGGCGGGCACTTCAGCGCGAACAGTGCGCTCGCGGCCGACTTCGCGACGGTCATGACGACCGACGACTTCGTCGCAGCCACGCCGGACTTCAAGAACACGATCATCTTCAGCATCGGCTGCCACTCGGGCTACAACATCGTGGATGCGGACGGCATCGCGAACGTCACCCGCACCCTCGACTGGACGCAGGCGTTCGCACGGAGGCAGGTGACCTCGATCCTGGGCACCGGCTACCAGTACGGCGACACCGACTTCCTCGAGTACAGCGAGCGGATCTACAACGAATTCTCGAAGCAGCTGCGGTACGGGTCGGGCCCGGTCGGCATCGGCAATGCCCTGCTGGCAGCCAAGCTGGCCTACCTCAAGCAGACCCCGGCCATCGGTGACCTCCACGAGAAGTCGCTCCTCGAGGCGGCGCTGTACGGCCTGCCGATGCTCGGCGTGAACATGCCGTCGGGACGGATCCCGGCTCCCACGGGTGCGGACTCGCTCGCGCTCACCACGTTCACCAGCGAGCCCGCCCTGACCACCGGCCTGCGCTACGCCGACGTGGACCAGGCCGACCTCCAGCACCCAGAAGTCCAAGACGCTCAACGTCCAGGGCGGGGGCACGCTCTCGGCCAAGTACTACACCGGCCCCGGCGACGCCGTCCTGACCACGCCGGGCGCCCCGGTCCTGCCGCTCTACGCGAAGGGCGCGAAGGCAGCAGGAACCGAGGGCTACCTCCTGCGAGGCGTCGGGTTCACCGGCGGCCGCTACGCGGACTCCACGGTCACGCCGTTGACCGGCGCCCCCGGCACGGAGCTCCAGTCGGCGCACACGTCATTCAGTTCGCCGACGTTCTACCCGGCCCAGATGTGGTCGGCCAACTACTTCTATGCCCTCGGCGGAAGTGGCGGCGTCACCCTGTTCACCACCCCGGCCCAGCATCGGGTCCTGCACCCGGCAGCGACACCGTGACGCTCCGGCTCTACGACAACCTCAAGCTTCGGCTCTTCTACAGCAACAGCCTCGCAGACGGGGCCAAGTCCGCGCCGCCCGTGATCTACGGGATCACCAGTGACCTCCAGGCGGGTGACACGTCGATCACGGCCCGCGTGGTCGGGGACCCGAAGGCGGACGTCCAGCAGGTCTGGGTGACGTTCACCGAGCCCGGCAGCGGCCTGTGGGACTCCTTCGACCTCGTGCGAAGCCAGGCCGATCCGAGCCTGTGGACGGGCTCGAGGGCGCTCGCCGCGGGGACGCAGTTCATCGTCCAGGCGGTGAACGGCTTCGGCCTCGTGAGCCGGAACGACAACTTCGCCGCCTACTACCAGGCGGGCGTGGCGGCCTCGACTCCCGCTGCCGGCGTCATCGCCCTGTCCGGACCCGACAGCGGGGCGTACGGCGCGACCACGTCCGCGACCGCGACCCTGACCAGCGGCGGCGCGGCCGTCGCCGGCAAGCTCGTCGTGCTCTCCCTCGGGTCGGTGACCCGGAGCGGGACCACTGACGGGAATGGCAAGGTCACCGTGTCGCTCCCGCTGTCGGCCGGCTCGGGCACCTACCCGCTCACGGCAACGTTCCAGGGCGACACGACGACCACCCCGGCCTCCGATTCCGAGCTGTTCACGATCACGGCCGCCAGCTCGACCGTGACCATCACCTGCCCCGCCACGGTCACCTACACCGGTGCCCCGCAGACGCCGTGTACTGCTCGTGCAACCGCCCCGGACGGCCTCAACGAGCTGCTGCCGGTCAGCTACACCGCCAACACGGGACCCTGGAACGGCCACCGCCAGCGCCCAGTTCTACGGCGATGCTGCGCACGCCGCAAGCACGGGGACGAAGACGTTCGGGATCGTCTGGCCGTTCACCGGGTTCCTCTGGCCGGTCGCCAACCCGCCGACGATCAACATCGCGAGAGCAGGTGGCTGGATCCCGCTCCGGTTCGACCTCGGAGGCAACCGTGGCCTCGGGATCATCGCCGGAGGAGCCCCGACTGTCGTGCAGGTGTCCTGCCCGAGCGGGGCTCCCAGTGGAACGGTCGATCAGGCCGGGACGTTCACTGTCGGCCTGACCTATGTCAAGGCGACGGGACGTTACCTGTATGGATGGAAGACCCCCAAGAACTACGCGAACCGCTGCTATCGCGTTGAGCTGCGGCTCG
>CAWDHT010000026.1:0-32547 GCA_963802165.1 uncultured Chloroflexia bacterium
ACCCGCGGTCCTCGTCAGGGACCTGGCTCCCGCCACGGTGGACGCCGTCGTCATCCCCGGCGGCTGGATGCCGGACAAGCTGCGCCGCTACCCCGAGGTCACCCTGCTGGTGCGCGCCGTGCACGACGCGGGCAAGCCGGTCGGGATCATCTGTCACGGGGGGCTGATCGCGATCTCCGCCGGGATCATCGGCCGCGACCACCCGGTGACGGGCTCGCTCGGGATCAGGGACGACCTGGTCAACGCGGGCGGCCGCTGGGTGGACGAGCCGGCGTTCCGCGACGGCAACCTCGTCTGGGGCCGCGTCGTCGAGGACATCCCGGCCTTCGAGCGCGAGCTCGTCGCGCTGCTCGCGGAGCACAACCGCTAGACCGTGACGGCCTCCGCGGCGTCACGCGCCCGACCCAGCCTCGCCGCAGCCCAGATGCAGCCCGCCGCCGCGAAGGCGAACAGGGCGGCCCCCAGCATCGAGAACCACATTCCGGCGGCCTCCGACACCACGCCCATGAGCGGCGGGTAGAGGATCGACCCCACGATCGCCGCCGACGCGAGCACGCTGCTGACCGTGCTCGCGCGGCCGGGATAGAGCGAGCCGCCGATCGCCATGATCATCGGGTAGACAGGCCCGGCGGCGAACCCGGCGATGGCGAAGCACACGATCGAGAGCGGTACTGACGGCACGCTGATCGCCGCGAGGATGGCCACGCCGCAGGCCGCGGACCAGGTCGTCGCGAACGCCACGGCCCCCATGCGGTCCACGATGAACGACGACACCAGCCGCCCGAGCGCCAGCGCCGCCCAGAACAACGAGAGCGCCAGCGTGGCGACCTCGAGCGACACCTCGTCAAGGTAGCGGACGAGCCAGCTGGACACGCCCAGCTCCGTGGCGACGTAGCACCCGATCGCGATCGCCAGGACAACCAGCGGGAGCGGCACCCGACGCCGGTCGGCGGACCGCCGGCCCGGGCCGGTGCGCCGGGCGCAGCCGCCACGTGCGGGTGGGTCGGCGGCAGGCGGCGAGTTCCCAGGAGGACGGCAAGGGGTGCCGCGACGGCAGCCGAGGCGATCGCGACGACCTGCCACGGCGCCCCCCAGCCCACGCTCAGGCCCACCGCGAGTGGCACGGACAGGGCACCGAGGGCGAAGAACAGGTGGAGGCGGTTGAGCATGGCCGCCCGGCCCGCATAGAGGTCCATGAACAGCGCGTTGACACCGGCGTCGATGATGCCGGCGCCCATGCCCATGACCAGGAACCCCAGGAGGAATCCCGCCCAGTCCCCCGCCGCGGCGATCAGCAGCAGGCCCGCCGCGATGAGCCCGGGGCCCGCGGCGAGCAGCAGGCGGCGGGGCAGGCGCCCGGCGAGGACACCGACGGACACGGTGCCCGCCACGTACACGACGGCGTTGACGAAGTAGGCGAAGCCCATGCCCGCGTCCGACTGGTCGAAGGTGCGCTGGACCTCGCGGATGAGCGACGGGACGAGGAGGACGGTCCAGCCCAGCAGGAGGAACGCCGCGAACCCGGTCAGGACGACGTCCCGGCCGGGCGGGGGCGCCTCGGTCGTCGCGGCGGCGGGAGGCAGGGTCACGGGACTCCGGGATGGAAAAGGCGGAGCCGAGGGCTCCGCCTGGAGGGTGACAAGGTGGTGGGCGATACTGGACTCGAACCAGTGACCTCACGGATGTGAACCGTGCGCTCTAACCAACTGAGCTAATCGCCCCAATCCCCGAGGGGAGTCGCATTCTAGCGCGGTTCCGGCCATGCGCGAGACCGCGGCGACGCCCATCAGAGCCGGATTTCTGGCCAGCGCTCCCGGACCCGATCGGCGTCCATGCCCTCCACGGCGAGGACCTTCGTGCGTCCGCTGCCGCCGCCGACCAGCCTGACGTCGCGGCGCGGCACGCCGAACTCGTCGGCGAGCAGCCGGAGGAGCGCCTCGTTTGCCGCGCCGTCGACCGGTGGCGCCGCCACGCGGACGCGCAGCACGCCGTCGAGCACGCCGTCCACCCGGTCGGCGCCGCCACGCGGCGTCAGGCGCACGCCGAAGCGGGTCTCGATGGGCTCAGAGGAACGCGCGCCAGAGGGCGCCCAGGACGATCAGGACGAGCAGGGGCGCGAAGTCGAACATGCCGGCAGGAGGCAGGACCCGGCGCACGGGGGCGAGCAACGGCTCCGTGGCCTGGATCACGAAGCGCGAGACCTGGTTGGACCCGGTGGGATCGAACCAGCTGAGCAGGACCCGTCCGAGGACGAGCAGCCACAGCAGGAACAGGAGCATGCCGATGAAGACGCCGAAGAAGCCCATGACGGGAGTCTAGCAACCAACGGCCGCAGGCCCCGAAACCCTAGCCGACCCCGGTCACCGCCGGGCGCTCGCCGAAGATCGCCCGGCCCACGCGGACGATGGTCGCGCCTTCCTCCACCGCGATCTCGAAGTCGTCCGACATGCCCATCGACAGCTCGGGCCCCAGGCGCGGCCAGCGTGCCCGGAGGCGGTCGTCCAGGACCCGCAGGGCGGCGAAGGTGGCGCGTGCCTCACCAGGCGTGACGGCGAACCGGCCGATCGTCATGAGGCCGCGGTAGTCGAGCGCGGTCAACGCGTCGAGGCGGTCGATGGCCGCCTCCACCGTGACCGGGTCGAACCCGGCCTTGGCCGGATCCCGGTCCACGTTGACCTGGAGCAGGACCGGGACGGGCCTCCCCGGGCGGTCGTCGGCGGAGATGGCGGCGAGCCGCTCCGCCAGCTCGAGCGTGTGGACGGACTCGACCAGGTCGAACAGCTCCACCGCGCGGCGTGCCTTGTTCGCCTGGAGCGGACCGATGAGGTGCCACGCCGCGCCGTCCACCACGGGAATCTTGGCGGCACCCTCCTGGACCCGATTCTCACCCAGCACTCGAAAGCCCGCGGCCACGGCCGCCCGGACCCGGTCTGCCGGCACGGTCTTGGACACCGCGACCAGCGTCACGAGGGACGCGTCCCGCCCGGCGCGTGACGCGGCGGCACCGATCCTCTCGAGGAGCTCGTCGCGGGCATGCCGGAACGCCTCGACCTCTGCTGGATCGAGGCGCTCAGCGGTCATCCCGGCTCCCGGCCCGCGGTGCGGGCCCGTCGATCAGCGGCGGCGGAGGAAGCTCGGGATCTCGAGGTCGTCGGCGTCATAGGACGCGGTCTTGCGGGCGGGCACCTCGCCCACGGAGCGCTGGACCGGGACCGCCACCTGCTCGTCGCGAACACGCGGCACGTCGGGGTCGATCTCGGTGCGCTGGCGCTCGAGCTCATCCAGGAAGTCGCGTGCGGGCGGCGCAGCCGAAGCCGCCTGCGTGACGGGTGCCTGGCGGACCCCATAGGCGCTGCCGGGGCGCTCGGCGGCCGCGGCGCGACCCGTCTCCTGGCGGCGGCGGGAGTCGAACCCGGTGGCGATGACGGTGATCATCACCTCCTCGCCAAGGCGCTCGTTGAAGCTCGTGCCGAAGATGATGTTCGCCTCGGGATCGGCGGCGGCCCGGATCTCCTCCGCGGCCTCCGTGACCTCCCACAGGGTGAGGTTCGCCGAGCCGGTGATGTTGAACAGGATCCCCTGCGCACCGGAGATGTTGATCTCGAGCAGCGGGCTCGCGACGGCCTGGCGGGCCGCCTCGAGGGCCCGGTTCTCGCCGGTGGCGCGGCCGATGCCCATGAGGGCGGAGCCCGCGTCCTTCATGATCGTGCGCACGTCGGCGAAGTCGAGGTTGATCAGCCCCGGCACCGTGATGATGTCGCTGATGCCCGCGACGCCCTGACGGAGCACGTCGTCGACCACCCGGAACGCGTCCACGATGGACGTGTTCTTCTGGACGACGTCACGCAGCCGGTCGTTGGGGATGGTGATCAGGGTGTCGACCTTGGCCTTGAGCTCCTCGGCCGACTTCTCGGCGATCAGCTTGCGCCGGGCGCCCTCGAAGCTGAACGGCTTGGTCACCACGCCGATCGTCAGCGCGCCCTGCTCCTTGGCGATCTCCGCGACCACCGGGGCGGCGCCCGAGCCCGTGCCGCCACCGAGACCCGCGGTGATGAACACCATGTCGGAGTCCGCGAGGGCGTCCGCGATCTTGTCGCGATCCTCCTCGGCCGCGCGCGCACCGATGGTGGCATCGCCGCCGGCGCCGAGGCCGCGGGTGATCTTGTCGCCGATGCGGATCTTGTGGGGTGCATCCGACTGCAGGAGCGCCTGGGCGTCCGTGTTGCAGGCGATGAACTCCACGCCCATCATCTCGGCGCGGATCATCCGGTTGACGGCGTTGCTGCCGCCGCCGCCCACGCCGATGACGCGGATGAGGGCGAAGTTCTCGGAGTCGGATCGCAGCGGCATCGGCGCTCTCCCGAAAGTTGGCGTTTGGCGCTGGTAGGCGTCTGGGGTGGTTTGACCATTTCCGGCGAGCCGATCACGCCCGGCGGCGCCGAAGGTCGCGTGGGATTGTGGAGTATACCCGCGTTGCAGCCCGATCGGTTCGCCGAGATTCGTCGGCCGCACCGGCCCCGCCGGCCCGACGCTGGCGGGCCAACCCCGGCGGGCCGACCGGCCGCTAGCCGGCGAGGAAGCTCAGGCGGACCCTGCGGGTCACGTTGTCCTCGTTGGGGTCCAGCAGCGTGATGGACTGCCACGTGCCCAGCGTGAGCTCGCCGGCGATCACCGGCACGCTCAGCGAGGGGGACGCGAGCAGGGGCAGCACGTGGTCCGCACCGTGGCCGGGCGATCCGTGGCGATGACGCCAGCGGTCGTCGCGTGGCAGCAGCCGGTCCAGGGCGGCCACGGCGTCGACCTCCGACCCGGCCCCGAGCTCGATCACGACGACCCCCGCCGTCGCATGCGGGACGAACACGTGGAGCAGCCCGTCACCGCCCTCGGACGCGTCGGCGGCGAACCGGGCGCAGGCGGGGGTGAGGTCCGTGAAGCCACGAGCGCTGCCGGTCCTGACCTCCAGCTCGAGGGAACGCACGGATCAGGGAAAGACCGAGCGGAACGCGCGCCGGATCCGGCTCAGGCCGCCGCCGCCCGGTGCGGACTCGTAGTGCAGCGGGTCGCCCATCGCGATCTGCATGGCGCCCCATCGGAGCAGGCCCACGGCCGTGGCGTAGGACGGCTCCTGGATCGTGTCCACGAGGCCGCTGATCCCCACCGGGCCGGTGACCCGGACCGGCATCTGGAGGACCTCGCGGCCCAGCTCCGCGGTTCCGGACAGCAGGGATGCCCCGCCGGTCAGGATGATCCCGGCCGGGAGCATGCCGTGCCCGCTGCGGGCCATCTCGCCGCGCAGCAGCTCGAAGGTCTCGCGCATCCGGGACTCGATGATCTGGCACAGCTCGACGCGGCTGACCGTGCGTCCCGCCTCCTCGCCCAGGACGGAGACGCTGATCTCCTCGTCCTCGATGGCGCGCAGGTCGCACGTCCCGTGGCGGACCTTGAGCTCCTCGGCCACCTGGAGCGTCGTCTTGACCCCGATGGCCACGTCGTTCGTCACGTTGTTGCCGCCGACCGGCAGGACGGCCGTGTGGAACGGCGAGCCGTCCGCGAACAGCGTGAGATCGATCGTCGCGGCGCCGATGTCGGCCACGGCGACGCCCAGCTCCTTCTCGGTCTCCGTCACCACGGCCTCCGCCGAGGCGAGGCCGTCGGCGACGAGCTCGTCGATCTTGACCCCGGCGAGCTGGACGCACTTGGTGAGGTTCTGGACCGCGGTCGCAGACGCGGTGACGATGTGCGTCTCCACCTCCAGGCGCAGGGCGCTCATGCCCAGCGGATCCTTGACGCCCTCCTGGCCGTCCACCGTGAAGCCGCGGCGCTCGACGTGGAGCACGTCGCGGTTGCTGGGGATCGAGACGGCGCGGGCGACCTCGATCGCGCGGCTGATGTCCTCGCGAGTGACCTCGCGGTGGTGCGCGGTGACGGCCACCTGGCCGGTCGAGTTGAGGCTCTCGACGTGCTGACCGCCGACGCCCACGAAGGCGCGGTCGATCTTCCAGCCGGACAGGCGCTCGGCACGCTCGACGGCGTCGGCGATGGACCGCACCGACTGGTCGATGTTGACGACGACGCCCTTGCGCAGGCCCGTCGTGGGCACGGTCCCGTGGCCCATGATGGTCAGGCGCCCGTCGCGGCCGACCTCGCCGATGAGCGCGCAGACCTTGGACGTGCCGACGTCGATGCCGACGAGCACCGCTTCCCGTTCCACCGCTCTCGTGTCCCTCGCAGTCGTCTAGATGAAGTGGCGCCGGATCAGCGCGACGTTGTTGAAGATCCGGAACCCGAAGTTGATGAGTGCGACCAGGTAGAGGTCGAGGCCCAGCCGGTCGCCGATGAATGTGAGCAGCACGGCCACGATCGCATTCGTGAGGAAGCCGCTGACGAAGATTCGATTGTCGTAGACGCCGTCGAGCTCGGCCCGGAAGGCTCCCAGGACCGAGTCGAGGGCCGCGAGGATCGCGACCGCCGAGTACCGGGAGAGTTCGTAGCTGACGTTGACGTTGAGGAGCCAGCCAGCCGCGACGCCAAGGAACAGACCCACGAGGGGCAGGAGCACGGGCGGGCAGCCTCCGTCCGGATGAACGTCGGGCCTACGCTACCAGACGATCGCAGGGCGCGGCCCGTCAGCGAGACGCCCTCCGGGGCCATCACGGGGCTGTGCTCTCCGCCGGCGCCGCGGTCGCGGCGGGCTTGGGCGTCTTCGCCGGCCTGGGCGTCTTGGCCGGCTTGGGTGTCTTGTCGGGCTTGGCGCTCTTGTCTGGCTCGGGTGTCTCCCGGGGCACGTAGGTGCCGCTGTGGTCGTCGGCCAGGATCACGCGCTGCACGGTGTCCTCGCGGCCGGCGAGGAGGCTGCGCAGGAGCCGGACCTGGCCCGGGATCAGGTCCGTGGTCCGGAGGGTCGGCGTGTAGAAGCCGAAGACCGCGGTCCAGGATGCCGGCTGCGTGCGCATCGTGAAGCCATGCTGGTCGTCCAGGCGCAGGACGAGGTCACGGGCGCCGCTGCCGACGTCAGCCGTCCCGAGCGAGCCGAGCCGGAGGGCCGCGTCCAGGGTCACGGGGTCCAGGGTGGAGCCCACGTCGAGCACCATCGATGCGAGGCGTGCGTCGTTCACCACGGGCAGATCGGCCGTCGACTCGGCTGCGTCGGTGCCGAGCTCCGCGAACAGCCGACCCTCGCCATCGACGAGGAACCGGCGCGAACCGATCCGCCACGTCAGCAACGCCTCGCGCTCTTCGACGATCACCCGCACCTCGTCCGGCAGGGCGACGGAGACCGTGGCTCCGCTGATCGCCGGGATCTGCGCCAGGCGCTGTTCCAGGTCTCCCGGCCGGATCGTGAAGACGTTGGTGCCATCCGGGATGGCAAGCGCCTCGAGGATGCGCTCCTCGCCGGTCCAGGTGGCGCCGACGACCGTCGTGCGCCGGGCGGTGAACGCGTCGGACGAGGCAAGCCCGTAGAGAGCGGCGGTCCCGGCCAGCACCGCCAGCAGGGCGCCGGCCCGGACCGGCGTGAGACCCGCGGACGCACGGCGCACGGAACGCGTCCTGCGGACGCCGCCGCCCGGGCGCGCGCCCGGCCGCAACGCGGACGGGCGGGTGGGACGCGCGGCCGGACCTTGTCGGCGGATCATGGGCGGCTCACCGCGGCAGGTCCGCGGCGGTCAGCCGGTGCCGGACGCGCGACCGGGCGCGGACCAGGGCGAGGTCCACGACCCGGCGGCAGACCGCGGCGAAGTCGTAGCCGCCGGCGGCGCACAGCGCTGGGAACAGGCTGATCGGCGTGAAGCCCGGGATGGTGTTGATCTCGGACACGACGAGGGTCTCCTCGGCGAGCAGGAAGTCGATCCGGGCGAAACCCTCGGCCCCAACCGCCCGGTACGCGTCCCGGGCGAGCTTGAGCATCGCCGCCCGCTCGATCGGCGTGACCTCGGCCGTGAGCGTCGTCTCCGACACGCCGGGCGTGTACTTGGCACTGTAGTCGTAGAACTCGTGGCCCGACCTGATCTCACCCGGACCGTACAGCTCGATCTCGTCCGGCTCGTTGCCCAGCACGGACACCTCGAGGTCCCGGGCGCCGGCGAGGTAGCGCTCCACCAGCGCGAGGTCGTCGAAGCGGAACGCCTCGACGAGTGCCGCCGCCCGCTCCGCCGCGCCGTGCGCGAGCGTCATGCCCACCGAGCTGCCGAGCCGCGCCGGCTTGACCATGAGGCGGAGGTCCGCGCCCCCGGCCGCGAACGCCTCGAGCTCGGCCAGCACCGCGTCCGGGTCCGCGGCCCAGCGGGCGGCGCGGACCTCGACCCAGTCGGTCACGGGCAGGCCGAGGCCGCGGACGAGTCGCTTGAACACGGCCTTGTCCATGCCCACCGCGCTGGCGGTCACGCCGGAGCCCGTGTAGGCGAGCTCGGCCGCCTCGCACAGGGCCTGCGCCGTGCCGTCCTCGCCGAACGGGCCGTGGAGCGCGAGGAAGACGACCGGCCGGCTCTCGCGCTCCGCGAGCCGCACGAGGGCCTGGCCGGCGTCGAAGGGCCCCGCCGCTCCGAGCGCGCCCGGGTCGTCGTACGCGGCCTGCGGTCGGCCGTCGCGCCGGAAGCCATCCGGGAGACGCCACCAGTCGCCCCCGAGGTCGATGAGCCAGGTCTCGACGGGATACCCGGACGCCACCAGGGCGTCGGCGATCGCGGACCCGGACACGATGGACACGTCGTGCTCGGCCGACGGGCCGCCCAGGACCACCGCCACGGGCGTGGCGGCGGGATCGTGGGCGAGCGGCGGAACGCTCACTTCGAGCTCAACCCGGGCATCAGACGGTCTCCTCGGGCGCCGGTGCCGGCCAGTCGCCCACGAACTCGATCTCGAACGCGAGGTCGATGCCGTGGTGGGCCCGCACCTGGTCGCGCACGTGCTCCGCGAGCCGGCGAACGTCGGCTGCGGTCCCGTGCGCGTCGTTGACGATGAAGTTGGCGTGCTTCCCGGACACGACCGCGCCGCCCACACGGTAGCCCTTGAGGCCGAGGACGTCGATCAGGCGCCCGGCGGAGTCACCCGGAGGGTTGCGGAAGACCGAGCCCGCTGACGGAATGCCCAGCGGCTGGTGCTCACGGCGCCAGCCGCGGATGTCGTCCAGGCGCGCCTTGATGTCGGCCGGATCGGCGACCCGCAGGCGGAACACGGCACCCAGGATGATCTCCGCCGGGCTGACCGCCCCGGCGTTGACATCCTTGAAGCGACTGTGCCGGTAGGCGAACCCCAGCTCGTGGACGGGCAGCACGGCCTCCGTCCCGTCGGCGCGGACGACCGTGGCGGACTCCACGATGGACGCCGTGTCGGAGCCGTGGGCCCCCGCGTTCGCCCAGACCGCGCCGCCGACGGTCCCCGGGATCGCGAGGCCGTACTCCAGGCCCGCGAGGCCGGCCCGCTGTGTCTCCGTCGCCGCCCGCGCCATGGGGACCCCGGCGTCCGCGTGGTAGCGCTCGCCGTCCAGCCGGGAGCCCTCCGCGCGGACCGCGATGACCAGGCCGCGGAACCCGGCGTCGGCGATCACCAGGTTGCTGCCGCGGCCCAGGAGCAGGAACGGGATCGAGTTCGCCCGTGCGAACCGCACGAGGCCGCGCAACTCGAACGCGTTGTGGGCGACGGCGAACAGGTCGGCGGGCCCGCCGGTCCGCATCGTCGTGTGGCGCGCGAGAACCTCGTCGCGGACCGTCTTCACCCCGAGGCGGCGCTGGATCTGGGACCCCGTCGCGATGGGGTCGAAGGCCGGGACGCCGGTCACGGTCGGGGCCCGCGGGCGATGGCGTCGATCTCGGCCTCGGTGGGCAGCGCCTGCCGGCGGGCCACGGCCAGCACCAGGTCCGCCAGCGCCACCGCGGCGTCCGGGCGGGCGAGCTCGCGGGCGGCCGCCGACATGACGGCGTGGCGCGCGGGATCCGCGAGCAGGCCGGCCACCTCGATCAGGCGGTCGGCATCGAACGCGTCGTCCTCGATCAGCATGGCGGCCCCGGCCTCGGCGAAGGTCTCGGCGTTCAGGCGCTGGTGACCTGCGGCATGCGGGTACGGGACGATCGCGGTGGGCAGGGCGAAGGCCGCGGCCTCGGCCAGCGTGGAGGCCCCGGCACGTCCGACGGCGAGGTCCGCCGCGGCAAGCGCGGCGGTCATGTCCTCGTGCAGGAACGGGTACGGCCGGTAGCGGTCCCGGAGGTTCTCCGGCAGGGCCGCCCGAGCGGCCATGGCACCGGCGTAGCCGGCGTCGCCGGTCACGTGGATGACGCGGACCCGCTCCACCAGGCGCGGGAGCGCCCCCGTCACCGCCTCGTTGATCCGGCGCACGGCCTGCGACCCACCGAAGACGAGCAGGATCCGCTCGCCGGGCCGCCCGCCAAAGCGCTCGCGGGCCTCGTCGCGGTCCACGTCCGCGACGGAGCGGATGGGCGTGCCCGTCACATACGTCAGCTCCACGCCCAGGGCCGCACCGGTGGCCCGGTGGCTCACCGTGACGACGGTGGCCAGCCTGGCGACCAGGCGCACGCTGCGGCCGGGGATCACGTTGCCGTCCCACAGGACGCTGGGGATGCGCAGGACCGCTGCCGCCAGCAGCACCGGGATGGCCACGTAGCCGCCGGTGGTGAAGATGGCCGCCGGCCGCCGGGCGATCAGCAGCACCAGTGCCTGCGGAATGGAGAGGGCCAGGCGGACAGGATCGAGGACGAGATGGATGTCGCGACCGGCCGAGCGGAGTGACCGCAGCCACAGCCGGCGCAGCGGGATGCCCGCCGGCGGGACGATGTCCCCCTCGAGCCCGCGGTGCCCACCGAGCCAGCCGAGCTCAGGCGCGCGGGCCCGAGCGCGGAGCGATCGGGCGACGGCGAGGGCCGGGTAGATGTGACCGCCCGTCCCCCCGCCCGCGATCAGCAGGCGCATCGTTCCAGGTTCCTTTCTCGACCGTCTCGCGGGAGACCGACAGCAGGATGCCGATCGCCGCGAAGCTGATGATGAGGCTGGACCCGCCCGCGGAGACGAACGGCAGCGGGATGCCCGTGACGGGGATCAGCCCCACTACGACCGCGATGTTGACGAACGCCTGCAGGCAGATCCACGCCGTGATCCCCGCCGCGAGCATCGCCCCGAAGGTGTCCGGCGCGCCCAGGGACGTACGGATCCCGAGATACCCGATGGCAAGGAACAGGACGATGACGAGGCCCGCCCCCACGAGGCCGAACTCCTCGCCGATGATGGCGAAGATGAAGTCGTTGAAGGCGTTGGGCAGGAACAGCCCGCCCGCGAGCCGGCTCTCGCCCAGGCCGGCCCCGAAGACGCCGCCGAGCGCCAGCGCGAAGTAACCCTGGATGCTGTGGAAGCCAAGGTCCGACGCGGCGTTCCAGGGGTCCAGCCACGCCGTGATCCGGTCCATCTGGTAGCCGCGCATGAACATCAGGAGCACGGCGGGAACGGCCGCGGCCGCCATCGCGACCAGGTGGACGACGTTGGCGCCCGCCAGGTAGAACATCGTGAAGGCCGTGAAGGACAGGATCGACGCGGTCCCGAGGTCCGGCTCCAGCAGGACGAGCACCACGACCGGGACGGTGATCACGAGGAACGGCAGCGTCCCGCTCAAGAGGCCGTGAACGGCAGTCCCGCGCTTGGCGAACCAGTGCGCGAGGTAGACGACCAGGGCGAGCTTCATGAACTCGGCCGGGTGGACGGCAGGCAGCGGGCCGATCTTGATCCAGCGGGCGGAGCCGCCGATCACGACGTTGATCGGCTCGAGGAACACCAGCAGGAGACCGATGACGCCGATCACGAACAGCGGCACGGAGGCCACGCGCAGCCAGCGGTAGTCGACGCGCATCATCACCAGCATCGCGATGAGCCCCAGGGCGGCCCACTGGATCTGCGGGCCCACGATCGCGAACGCGTCGTTGTCCTTGGACAGGTAGGCCTTGATGGCGGACGACGAGTAGACCATCAGGATGCCGATGGCCGCGAGCGCGACGGTCGCGACGAGGATCCCGTATTCGGGCTCGTGGCGCTCCCGCTTGAGGGTGTTCGCCCGCGTCCGGTCCTTGGCCGGGGCACGGACGGTCGTGAGCGGCACGGTGCTCATGCGGGCCTCCCGTCGCTGGGCTGGGAGGCGGCGCGGGCGGCGGCGAGCCGGCCCACGGCCTCGATGAAGGCGCGACCGCGCGCCGCGTAGTCCTCGAACATGTCGAACGAGGCGGCCGCGGGGCTCATGACCACGGTTGCGATGGTGCCCTCGGGGGCGTCGCCCAGGGCGAGGTGGGCCAGGGAGTCGGCCACAACGACGGCCTCGTCCATCGTCGCGGCGCGCGCGGTACGGGCCAGTCCGGCATCACGGAACAGCCCCTCGAGGGTCGGCCCGCTCTCGCCGATGAGGACCGCGGCGGCGGCGGTTCCCGCCGCCACGCGCGCCAGCCCGGACAGGTCGACGCCCTTGTCACGGCCGCCGGCGATCAGCACGACCGGCGCCGGGAAGGCGCGCAGCGCCGCGATGACCGCGTCGGGCTGCGTCCCCTGGGAGTCGTTGACGAACCGGACGCCATCGACCAGGCCGACCGACTGGAGCCGGTGCTCGACCCCCGTGAAGGCCGCGGCAGCCCGGCGGATCGCGTCCGGGGCGACGCCGAACAGCATCCCGACCGCGATCGCGGCCAGCGCATTGGACACGTTGTGCCGACCCGGGATCCCCAGCTCGTCCACCGGCATGATCCCGCCGCCCGGCCCGGCCTGGGCCACGCCACCCCCGGCGAGCGGCAGGCGCTCAACGGCCGCCGCTACGACCCAGCCGTCCAGCACGCCGAGCCCACCGGCCACGGGACGGTCGTCCCTGTACAGGACCGCCGGCGCGGTGCCGAGGCCCGCGTACCCGCCCACGACCGGATCCTCGAGGTTGAGCACGAGGGCGCCATCCGGATCCACCAGCTCGGCGAGGCGGCGCTTGACCCGCCGGTAGGCGTCGAGCGAGCCGTGGCGGTCGAGATGATCCGAGGTCACGTTGGTGTAGACCGCGACCGTGGTGCCGCGGGACAGGGCCGGCAGCTGCAACTCGGACAGCTCGATGACCACGCGGTGATCCGGGGTCAGCTCTGGCAGGCGCTCCACGAGCGGCGTGCCGATGTTCCCGCCCAGGATCGCCGGGTGGACCGGGTCCGCGGCGAGGATCGCGTGGGCCAGCGACGACGTGGTGGTCTTGCCCTTGGTCCCGGTCACGCCGATGGTGGGGGCCGGACACAGGCGCAGGAACAGGTCGGACTCGGAGACGAGGGCCGGCGTGGTCGGGTCGCCCGCCGCTCGCGCGGCCACCAGCGCCTGGAGCGCCGCCCGGAGACGCGGCTCGGTCGTGGGGTAGTCGGGCGTGATCGACGGCGAGGTGGCGACGAGGGTGGCGTCAGCCCACGTCCCGGCCGGATCCACGCCCGGGCCCAGCCGCAGGGTCACGTCCCGTCCGCCCAGGAGGCCGATCGCGCGCTCGAGCTCCCCCGTCGGACGGCCGTCGTAGACCGTCACGCGGGCGCCCATGTCGTGCAGGAACCGGGCGAGGGCGATGCCGCTCCGAGCGAAACCCAGCACCGTGACAGGGCGACCGTCCAGGGCCCCGGCGCGGACGTCGGCCATGGCGAGCGCGTCGAGGTCGACCGGTCGGACGGCCATGTCAGGCGAGCGCACGGATGGAGGCCATGAACAGCGTCACGCCCAGGAGCCCCGCCAGGATACCCACGATCCAGAACCGGAGCGTGATCTTCTCCTCGTCCCAGCCGCCCAGCTCGAAGTGGTGGTGGAGCGGCGCCATCCTGAACACGCGTTTCCCGCCCGACGCCTTGAAGTAGCCGATCTGGATGATGTCCGACATCGTCTCGACGACGAAGATGAGCCCGATGATCGGCAGGACGAGGATCTGGCCGGTGATGAGCGCGATGACGGCCAGGGTCGCCCCGAGCGACAGCGATCCCGAGTCCCCCATGAACACCTGCGCCGGGTGGACGTTGAACCACAGGAAGCCGAGCAGCGCACCGATGATCAGGGCGCACAGGAACGCGGTGTCGGTCTGCGGGACGGGCGCGTTGAGGAGCGCGATGATCATGAACGACACGAAGGCGAAGGCGAGCGTCCCGCCCGCCAGCCCATCGAGCCCGTCGGTGATGTTCACGCCGTTCGACGCCGCCACGATCGCGAACGCCGCGAAGAAGATGTAGACGACCGGGTCGATCGCCACGTCCCCGACGAACGGCACCCGGATCGCGGTGATGTCGTAGGTCGTCTGGATCTGGAAGGCGACGACCAGCGCCACCACCGTCTGCCACAGCAGCTTCTGGCGGGCCCGGATCCCCTCGCCGGTCCGGGCGTTGAGGTAGTCGTCCGCGGCACCCAGCAGGCCCACGAGGGCCAGGGTGGCCAGCGGGGCGATGATGCCGCCCTGGACCGGCCAGCGGAGCAGCATGAAGATCCCCAGCACCACCAGGATGACCAGCAGGCCGCCCATCGTGGGTGTCCCGGACTTGACCTGGTGGCTCTGCGGGCCCTCCTCGCGGATCTGCTTCGCAAACCCGAAGTGGCGCAGCAGCCGGATGTACGGCGGCATGAGGATCACGACGAGCGCGAACGCGAGCAGCAGGCCCTGGATCAGCTCGAGGGTCACGACCCGGGCTCCTCGATCGCCGTGGCGGGATGGCCGTCTGCGGGGGCGGCCAGGCCGTCCACGACGCGCTCGAGCTCCACGCCACGGGAGGCCTTGACCAGGATCACGTCACCCGCCGCCGTCGCCGAGCGCACGAGGTCGACGGCGTCCGGCACGTCGCTCGCGACCAGGATCCGCTCCGGGGCCATGCCGGCGTCGCGCGCGCCGTCGGCGATCCCCGCGGAGGCGCCGCCCGGTCCGCCGTCCACCACCACCAGCAGGTCCAGCCCCGCCGCGGCCGCCCCAACCTCGCGATGGGCGGCCTCGTGGGCGTCGCCCAGCTCGCGCATCTCGCCCAGCACGGCGACGTGGCGACCGGGCAGGCCGGCCAGGAGCTCCAGGGCCGCCCGCATCGATCCGGGCGAGGCGTTGTAGGCGTCGTCCACGATGGTCAGGCCACGCGCCCGCACGATGGCCGACCGGTGGGGAGCGGTGGACGTGACGGCCAGGCCCGGCAGGATCTCGTCGAGGGTCATGCCGGCAGCGAGGCCCGCGGCGGTCGCGGCCAGCGCGTTGTGCACGGCGAGGCGTCCGAGCGACGGGATCCGGGTCACGCGCTCGCCCGCAGGGGTCCTGAGGTTGAACTGCATGCCCGCGAAGCCGGCCGTGACGATCCCGTGGGCGGTGACGTCGGCGGTCTGCGCGAACCCGTACGTCAGGACCCGTGCGCGGGTTCGCCCCGCCATCCGGGCCACGCGTTCGTCGTCCGCATTGAGGATCGCCACGCCGCCATCCGCGGCGGCCGGCAGGGCCTCGACCAGCTCCGCCTTCGCATCCTCGATCGCCTCGATGCTGCCGATCCGGGACAGGTGGACTGGCTGGACCGCGGTGACGATCCCGATGGACGGCCGGCCGATGGCCGCGAGGCCCCGGATCTCGCCACCCACGTACATGCCCATCTCCAGGACGGCTGCCTCGTGTTCCGGGCCGAGGCGCAGCACGGTGAGCGGCAGGCCCACTTCGTTGTTCTGGTTGCCCTCGGTCCGGAGGGTCGTGAAGCGGCAGGCCAGCACGCCCGCCACGGCCTCCTTGGTCGACGTCTTGGCGATGCTGCCCGTGATGCCCACCACGATCGGCGCGAAGCGTGTGCGCCACGCCGCCGCCACCGCGTGCAACGCCAGCAGGGTGTCGGCGACCCGGATCAGGGTCACGTCTCCCAGCGTGTCGTGGGCCGGTTCACCCGCGGCAGGTTCCGGGTCGCGCGAGACGAGGACGGCGGCCGCACCGGCCGCGACGGCGTCGGCGAGGAACCGGTGGCCATCCGTGCGCTCGCCCGGCAGGGCGACGAACAGGTTGCCCGGCGCCACGAGGCGGGAGTCAACGGCCGCGCCGCGGACCTGGTGGTCGCTGCGACGGATGAGCCGGCCGCCGGTCGCGGCGAGCAGGTCGCCGGCGGTCAGGGCGGGTTCGGGGGCGGGTAGCCGTCCGGGATCCGTCACGGCGTCGAGTGTCGCACAGGCGCTGTCACGGGTGGTCCGCGACGACGGGCGTCACGTGCTGCTCGGGGACCAGGTCGGGCGTGTTGATCGCGTTGTGGGCGATGCGCCGGAAGAGCTCGAAGGACATGACCGGCATCTCGAGGAGGCCGCGTCGGACCACGGTCGGTGTCCCCTCCTCGATCCGCACCGCGACGACGAGATCCGGCCGGCCGGGGTCCCGGGCGACATAGCCGATGAACGAGTAGTTGAACAGGTTGACCTTCCAGGCCTTCTTCTCGTTGTCCCAGATCTGGGCCGTCCCGGTCTTGCCGCCCACCTCGAAGCCCGGGATCAGCGTCCGAGAGCGGTAGAAGTCCACCTTGCTGATGACGTGGGTCATCAGCCTGGTCAGCGTCGCGGAGAGCTTCTCGGACATCACCCGGCCGCGCGTGATGGTCGACGTCTCGCGGTCGCCGACGGCCTTGACGACGCGGGGCTGGACCAGCACGCCGCCGTTGAGCATCGCCGAGAAGGCCTGCGCGAGCTGGATCGGAGTCACGGCGACGCCCTGGCCGAAGGAGCCGTTGGCAAGGTCGATCTGGCGCCACGGGGTCACGTTCGGATCGCGCACCAGGCCGCCCACCTCGTTGGCGACGTCGATCCCCGACGGCTCTCCGAAACCCAGCGTGCGCCACTCGTCGAACAGCCGCACGCTGGAGGCCTTCGTCGACTTGCGGAGCTTGAGGGCGACCTTGGCGGCGACCACGTTGCGCGAGTAGGCGATCGCGTCCTCGAAGGTCATCCGCCCCATCGCCTTGTGGTCGGCGTCGTCGACACGGGCGCGGCCCCCATCCAGGCGCAGGGTCCCGGTGTCCCGGATCTTCGACTTCGTGGTCACCGTGCCGTCGCCCAGCGCGGCGGCGGCGGTCATCATCTTGAACACGGACCCGGGCTCGTAGACCGTGGACACGATCGGGTCCACGAACACGCCTGGATCCTCGGCGGCGATCGCCTGGTAGTCGTTGGCGTCGAACGACGGATAGCTGGCGTAGGCGACGACCTCGCCCGTGTAGGGGTCCATCACCACGGCGGACACCCGCTTCGCGCGGTCGGCGATCCAGGCGGACAGGAGCTCCTGCTCCACCGCGACCTGGAGCGCCGCGTCGATCGTGAGCGTGAGGTTCTGGCCCGGGTAGCCCTCCTCGAGGACCGTGGAGGTGTCGGGGACCGCGTTGCCCGAGGCATCGCGTTGGGCGGCGACCACCGTCTCGAGGCCGGCGAGGTCGTCCTGGTAGTACTGCTCGACGCCGTACTGGCCCGCGCCCTCGCGGTTCACGAAGCCGAGGAGATGGGCGGCGAGGGTCGTGTCGGGCCCGCCGCCGGCCTGGGGGTAGAGGCGAACCTGCTGGGGCTCGAGGATCAGGCCGGACAACTCCGGCTTCTTGCCCGCGGACATCGCGCGGATCCGGTCGGAGATCTCCGGCTCCAGGTCGCGCGCCAGGACGACGTACTCCTTCTCCGACTTCATCCTGGCCGTCAGCTTCTCCGCCGCCTCGTCCTCCAGGCCCAGGAGCTCCACGAGCTTCGCGGCCACCTCTGCGCGGCGCGGCGGCGCCAGGAGCTTCGGGTTGGCGGCCAGCAGGTCGCGCGACACGCTCGTCGCCAGGACCACCGTGCCGGTCCGGTCGTAGATCGAGCCGCGCTCGGAGGGGATCTCGTAGCGCATCGACGACTGCTTGACGGCCATCGCCGACAACCCGTCCGCCTGCGATGACCTGCCAGTACGCGAGGCGCGCGCCGAGGCTCCCCGCCATCACCACGAAGGCGATGAGCAGCAGGAGCGCCCGAGTTCGCGAGTCCGTCCGGCCGAGCATCGATGGGCCCGTCGCTAGCGAGCGGGGATGATCACGGGTTCGGGCAGCGGGCCCAGACCGGCATCGATCGCCTGCTTGCGAATGGCGGGCGCCTTGCCCAGGCGATTCAGCTCGTTGCGGAGGTCCTCGGCACGGGCGTCGAGCCGGCGATGCTGGATCGAGAGACGGTCCAGCTCGTAACCCGTCGCCGACACGCGGATGTCCTGGGACAGCGAGAAGAACGCCCCGGCGAACGCCACGACGATGGCCGCGAGCAGGATGGAGACCCGCGACGGGCCACGACGGGCACGGACGGCTGCCCGCGTGCGACGGCGGGTGACGGTCGGTGCCTGCAGTTCGACGCGGGGACGCCGCGGCAGGACGATGGTGCGCTGCCGTGCCCCCTGGTGGACGGCCACTCGTCAGTCGCCCAGGACGTAGTGCAGGCGCGACGTGCGCGAGTCGAGGAAGGCGAGACGATCCGCGATCCCGGCAGCACCGAGGTCGTCGGTGGCGGCCTCGTACTCGAGCGGGACGTCGTCACGCTGGCGGCGCTCGTGCAGCTCGTGCTGGCGGCGGCCGTAGCTCTTGCGGCGGTTGTTCAGGTTGCGCTTGCTCACGGGACTCCTCCTCCGTGGGCGGGCCGGCGTGCGAGCCGGGAACGACAGTGGCGCGGGTCGGCGCGTGGGCTGCCGGGTTCCTCTCGGGCGGCTACCTCCGTTCGCTCATGCGGCGAGCCGCTCGGCCGCACGAAGCCGCGCGCTCCTCGCGCGCGGGTTCGCGGTGATCTCGTCGTCCGTCGGCGTGAGCGACGGCCTGGTCACGAGGCGCAGACGAGGCGCCTTGCCGCAGACGCAGACGGGCGCCTCCGGCGGGCAGGTGCAACCCCGGCGCTCCGCGGCCAGGAACCGCTTGACGATGCGGTCCTCGAGCGAGTGATAGGACAGGACCACGATCCGTCCGCCCGGACGCAGCAGGTCCACGGCGGCGGCGAGGCCCTGCTCGAGAGCGTCGAGCTCCTCGTTGACCGCGATCCGCAGCGCCTGGAAGACTCGCGTGGCCGGGTGGATCCGGCGGTGGACGCGCGGGTTGGGCGGCGAGATGCGCTCGATGAGCGCGGCCAGCTCCTCGGCAGTCTCGATCGGGGCCGTCTCGCGGGCGGCGACGATGGCCTTGGCGATCTTCCACGCGGACGGCTCCTCGCCGTACCTGCGGAACAGCGCGGCAAGCTCGTCGGCGGAGAGCGTCGCGAGCAGCTCGGAGGCCGGCACGCCACGCGTCGTGTCGAAGCGCATGTCGAGCGGACCGCCGGCGCGGAAGCCGAAACCCCGCTCGCGGTCGGCCAGCTGGAACGACGACAACCCGAGATCGAACAGCGCGCCGTCAACGGCGGCGAAGCCTGCGCCGGACGCGATCGCGGCCAGCTCCCGGAAGTTCGCCCGGCGCAGGACCAGGCGATCGCCGTAGCGGGCCAGGCGGATCGCGACGCGCTCGATGGCGACGGCGTCCGCGTCCAGGCCCAGCACCCGGCCGTCGGGGCTGGCGGCCTCCAGGATCCGCTCGGTGTGCCCACCGCCGCCGACCGTCGCGTCGATCTGCAGGCTGCCGGGCGCCGGAGCCAGGGTCGCCATGACCTCGGCCGGCATCACCGACAAGTGCCCTTCCTGCATCTCTCCTCCACGGTGTGGTTGCGGATCCCGGGCGGACCCTGGAAGCGCGTTTGGTGCGACGTCAGATCCCCAGGCCGGCGATGGCGGCGGCGAAGGCGGACGGATCCTCGAGGGCCTGGCCGTACTCGTCCCAGCGCGCCGGGGCCCAGATCTCGGCGTGGTCCCGGCTGCCCAGGACCATCGCGTCGGTCTCGAGACCCGCGAACGACCGGAGCCCCTGCGGGACGAGGACGCGACCCTGGCGGTCGAGCTCCGTCTCGAAGGCCCCGGCGAACAGCTGCCGCTGCAGCAGCCGCGCGTTGGGATCCGTCATGGGCAGGCTCCCGACCTTCGCCGCGAGCTCGTCCCAGGCCGGCATCGGGAAGATCGCGAGACAGGTGTCGAGCCACCTCGCGACCACGCAGCCACCGTCGAGCTGGGCGCGGAAACGTGCGGGGACGGCAATTCGCCCCTTCTCGTCGACCGCATGCCGGTACTCGCCGGTGAACACCGCGCTCCCTCACTCCCCTGACATCGGGCGGCGCCAGGGCGGGTCATCAACCGGGGGGCCGAGGTCTGCTGGGCCGACCACTTCCCCACTTTCCACCACTTTGCGCCACTTCAGGGCATTCTAGCGCCCCGAGGAGGCGCGTCAATGGCGAAATCGCAGATCGAGGGGCATTTCGCGGCGGGAACTCGCGGCGCGGTGGAGCGCAGGCCGGACGGGGGCACGCGGGGCATCGGGGAGCTCATCCAGTCCCCGATCAGCCGCCCGGCGGCTCGGGTGTGCAGCACTGGCCCGCGGGAGCCGCTGGGTGGCACACCTGCGCGCCGCCCGTGGGCCACCCGTCGTCGGACGATGGGATCCGCACCCCAGCTCGGCGCGGCGCCGGCGCTACCTCGTGGGCGGCGGCATCCGGATCGGATCGCCGACCCGCAGCCGCGTCTCCGGATACTGGGGGTTCAACCGGTAGATCGTGGCCAGCGAGTGCCCGAAGTAGTTGGCGATGCTGAACAGGTTGTCCCCGGACCGAACCACGTAGATGTAGCAGTTCTTGCGGTTCGGGCACGGCTTCAGGAGCTTGTAGCGGGTGCTCGTGGGCGTCGCCGTCGGCGTGGGTGACGCGGTCCTGGCCGGTGTGGGCGCCGGGGTGGGCGTGGGCGCGGGGTCGGCGGCGGGGTCGGCGTTGGGGTGGAAGCGAGGGTCGCGATCGGCGTGGGACTCGGAGAAGGCGACGCCGTCGGAGACGGTGACGGAGACGGAGACGGTTCACCCGCGACGCTGGCCGGCGCCGCCGTGAGGACGGGGGCCTCGGTGGCGTCCGGGACGCCCGGAGTCGGCGTGGCCGCGGCGGCGATCCCGGTCGGCGACTCGCCAACCACCGGCATGGCGATGCCGCCACGCTGCACGACGAAGGCGAACGACAGGGCGGCGCTGAGCACGAGGATCAGCAACGCGGCGACGGTCGCCTTGGGGATGTCCGGGATGCCGCGCCCCGCCGGTGACGACGCGTCCGTGGCCCCGCGCAGGTAGCGGGGACAGTCGGCGTGAGCATCGCGGAGACAGACGAGCTCCTGCTGGCGGAGGGGCTGCGGCCGGGGCGCGCCGACGGCGATGCACGTCTGCTCGGCGCCCGGGACGCTCGCCGGCGCCACGAGGGTCCCATGCAGGTCGCGGCGCAGGAACGGGCACACGGACGGGTCCAGGGAGCGTGCGATGTCGTTCGACCGGAGCGCGACGGGTCGAGTCGGGACGGGGTCGGCGTCGTCCGCCACGTGGAGCGGGTCAGCCGCGAGAGACGCGGACTGGACGGCATGCGGAGCGGCATCGCCGGGGACCTGCAGTGCAGCGTCGCCGGCGCCTGGAGTACCGGGACCCGGCGCTCGGCCACCCCCGACGGGTTCTTCGCTCAGCTCGAATTCCTCCCGGCGGAATCGGCCGTTCGCCCCGATCGGGGCGAGTCTAGTACCTCCGGACCCTTGCCGCGCCCGAATCGCGGGTGCTAGGCTGCGCGTCCGTCGAGGCCGACATCACGGCCGCGGCGCTACCATTACCACGGCCCAGCCACCGGAGAGATCGAGCCGCAGCCCATGGCGCTTCCCCTCGCCGAACCGACTCCGCTGCACAGCCGAGGGTCCGACAAGTCGCATCTCGCGCCCCATCGGATCAAGCGATGCACATATCGGCGCCTGATTTCGCTGGACCGGCCCTCGGAACGGCTGTACGAGGTCGAGTGCCTCTACCCTGACCGCAAGGTGCCGATCCCCCTGGGCGACCTGGACACCAGCCTGCCGATCTGCAACGCCTGCACGGCCGCGCACATCTTCCGCGCGGACGAGGACTGACTCCTCCGGCGGATCCGCCAGCGAGGCGGCCTGTCGCCGGGTTCCCACGTGAAGCTCGCTTCAGCGCGGCTTGGGCTCGTCTCTCGAGCGTGATCGCTTGCGTCAACGTCGATCGGGCCCGAGCGTCTGCGGCTCTCGGGGCCCCGGCTCGCAGGAAAGCGGATTGCCCCTGGAGCGTGGGGTCAGCCCTTCAGAACCTGGATCACCACTGCGGGGTAGGCAGCAAAGGTATCCCCGCCCACCGTGCCCCAGTACTCCTGGCAGCCGACGTAGTACGCCGCGCCGGTGGCCGTCGTCGGCACGTTGCTCTTCGGCCCGTACGCATAGGCGGCCCAATCCACCGCCCACGACGCCGCCGGAGGGAACAGTTGCGTGCCCTTGGTGCCCGCAGGTGCTGGCAGGCTCGTGCTCACGGTGTCCAGTGTCGTACCCGCGATCGCCTCGACCACGGCGAGGTCCGCGCCGATCGTGCTCGCCCCCTTCGTCTTCGCGTCGTCGATCGCTGCGGGCGTGTTCTCGAAGACGAACACGATGGTCGTTCCGCTGGTGACCGAGGTGGGACCGTCGTACTTGCACGCCTGCCCGTCGAAGGTGACGTGCGTGATGGTCGGCCCGGCCGACGGCGAGGATGTCGAGCTGGGCGAGGGCGCGGCGCCCCCGCAGGCCGCCGACACGAGGGCGATGAACCCGACGAGCGCGATCAAGTGTCGCACCGTCAACCTCCCGGGACGCCTTACGGGTCGGTCTCGCCAGTGGCTTGGCGCGGTCCCGGGGGCACGGGTATGGACCGCGTGTCAGAGCCTCCCGCAACGCCGACGAGGTTCGGTCCGGTCAGTGTCGAACGCCAGAGGCGGACGGCACGCCCTCTTGGTGCGCGTCCCAACCCCGAATACCCCCGTCGCCCACTGGCCTCGCCGATCGGTCAGGCGCAGGGTGAAACCGCGGGCAGGGCGACGATGTAGGTCGCGCTCAACGCGCCGCAGCCGGGCTGCGGGCAGAGCTGCAGAGGCGTACGCCAGCGAGGCGGCCTGTAAGCCGAGTTCTGTACCGCGGCTGACGCCGCGGCGATGGTCATCCATCTGGGGCCGCCGGTTGCCCGACGGCTCATGCAGCCGACCCGAGGGCTGGGCAGCGCGCCTCTCCCCCCGGCGAACCGGGGTTGCGCCCTCCTATTTGGCCTTGCTCCGGGTGGAGTTTGCCGCGTTTCACTCCGGCCCCAAGGGGCCGGCATCGTCACTGTGGCACTTGTCCTCGCCTCACGGCGGACGGGCGTTACCCGCCACCCTGCGCTGGGGAGCTCGGACTTTCCTCACGCCGCACGGGTTGCCCCGTTCGACGCGCGACCATCCGGCCGCCTCGCTGGCTTGCGCAGTGTAGGCGCGATCCCGCCACCAGGCCACGTGCGGGTCAAGTCCCAGCACGTGCAGGACCGGAGCGGACCCTTGGCACCAAGGGCTGTCAGGAGCGCCGGGCGCTCCAACGGGCGCATCACGGGACGAGATGGGCGCTGGAAGCCCGGATTGACGCACGAGACCGGGCGCCGGTGCGACGAATTGGGTGCCACAAGCCCGTCCCGGTGCACGGTGTGCCCGTTGGTGCGCTGGGCGCCCAATGGACGCGCACGGGGTGGCTCATGGCCTCCGAGCGTGGCGCCTCAGGGACTCTCGAACAGCAGCACCTGTCCTGTGCTGCTCGTGAGCCGGAGCCTGCCCGTGCGGGTGTCGATCTCGAATCGCGGCCGGCCCTCGACCACGCCGAGCAGGATCGCGTCCTGGGCGGCCATTGCCTCATCACACGGGCTCGGCTGCAGGATTCTCCGTGTCGAGGATGATCCGGTTCCCATCCAGGTGGTACGTGCCGCCGCCACTGCGGCACCCGGTGTTGACCTGGAAGCGGCCGTCGGTCCCGAAGCTCACGCCGACGATCCCGTCAGGATCGACCGGTGGCCGTCCGGCGACCTCGGACAGCTTCCACGGCCGATCGACCAGGACCTCGCCCGTCGTGAGACAGCCCGCGGCGGCGATCACCAGCAGACCGACCGCCGCGACGCGCGTGAGGCCCCTCACAGGAGCTCTCGCACGGCCCCGGCGACCGAGCGCCCCACGGCGGCGTGCCCGGCCGGCGTCAGGTGCACGCCATCCGCCGGGTCCACCTCCGCCACCGGTCCCGCGTCAAGGAACGCGACACCCTTCATCTCGGCCACGGTCCGGTACAGGCGGCCGAACTGCTCGGCCTTCGCCCGCGCCTGACCGAAGCCCCAGACCTCGGACGTTGCCGTGACCTCGCCGAGCAGCGGCGGCGCGACCAGCAGGACCCGCGGTGGGCCGCCGTCGCGCCCTGTCCCCGACAGCGACACCAGGTCGGTGAGCGCGCCCGCAGCCTGGGCGACGTCCGTCGCCCCCAGCCCGAAGATCCCCTTCGTGTCGTTCGTGCCCAGCATCAGCACCACGAGGTCGACCGGGGCGTGCGAGCGCAGGCACGGCAGCAGGTAGGTGCGCCCGTTTCGCCCATCGAGCATCGGGTCGTCCCAGATCGTGGTCCGGCCGTTGAGGCCCTCCTCGATGACCTCGCGTGATCCGGCCCCAGCTCCGCCGCCAGCACTCCGGGCCAGCGCACGTCCCTGGGGTGACGGCCCATGGTCGCCGCGTCGAAGCCGTAGGTGTTCGAGTCGCCGAAGCAGACGATGACGGGCATCGCGTCTCCTCGTGTACGTCAGCCGGGCGTGACCCGGCGGGCCCGGGCCACCCTCGCCGGACCGCCGGCAGCCACCCGGTCGAGGGCCTCGTTGGCGAGACGATCCGCGGTCGAATTCTGGGCCCTTGGCACGTGGGTCGCGGACCAGCGCTTGAACCCGCCCAGCATGCCCTTCGACTCGGCCCACAGCGGCTGGAGCTTGGCATCCTTGACCCGCCAGCGGCCGTGGAGCTGCTCCACGATCAGCTTGGAGTCCAGGAACAGGTCCACCTTCTCCGCGCCCAGCCGCTGGGCGAGCTTGAGGGCCTCCACGACACCCGTCCACTCCGCCACGTTGTTGGTCTGGTGGCCCAGCGCCTCGGAGATGGTGGCGTCCGGGGACGCGGCCGGGTCCAGGGCATCCGCGCGCGACCCGTCGATGAGCGCCGCACCGAGCGACGCCGGGCCGGGGTTGCCGCGGGCCGCGCCGTCGGTGCGGATCACGAGGTGCGGGATGACCGGGAGCGTGACCGCCTCCGGCCCCGCCCCATCGCCGGGCTCGCTCAGACCCGCCGTCCCGTGATCGCCGAGGAGACCTCGAGGATGGCCTGGGTGATGTGGATGTCGCGCGGGCAGGCGTCGACGCAGTTGAAGATCGTGCGGCAGCGCCACACGCCGTCCTTGTCGGCCAGGATCTCGAGGCGCTCGTCGGCGGCGTCGTCGCGCGAGTCGAAGATGAACCGGTGGGCATTCACGATCGCCGCCGGTCCGACGTACTCGGGTCTCGCCCAGAACGACGGGCAGGAGGTGGTGCAGGCCGCGCACAGGATGCACTTGGTCGTGTCGTCGTACCGCGCCCGGTCCCTGGCGGACTGCCTTCGCTCCCGCTCGGGGGGCATGGACTCGTTCTGGAGGAACGGCTGGACGCTCCGGAACTTGGCGAAGAAGCCCTCCATGTCGACCACCAGGTCCTTCATCACCGGCAGTCCCGGCAGCGGCGCCACCGTGATCTTCTTGCCGCCCAGCTGGTCCACCCGGATCTTGCAGGCGAGGCGGTTGCGGCCGTTGATCAGCATGGCGTCCGAGCCGCAGACGCCGTGAGCGCAGGATCGCCGGAACGTGAGCGTCCCGTCCTGCTCGTACTTGACCTTGTGGAGGAGATCGAGGACGCGGTCCATGGGGCCGGCCTCGACCGTGTAGCGCTCCTCGTGCGGTTTCTCGTCCCGCTCGGGGTCGTAGCGGAGGACTCGCAGTTCGACGGACACTGGTCGCTCCCCCGCCCTAGTAGACACGCGGCTTGGGCTGGAACTTCGTGATCGTGACCGGCTTGTAGGCCAGCTCGACCGCGCCGTCGGCGCCCTTCGTCGCGAGGGAGTGGGTCAGGAAGTTCACGTCGTCCCGGTCCGGGTAGTCCTCCCGGCTGTGGGCGCCGCGGCTCTCCCTGCGGTTGATGCACGCCGCGACCATCGTCTCGGCGCAGTCGAGCAGGTAGCCCACCTCACGCGCTTCCAGGAGGTCGGTGTTGAAGACGGTTCCCTTGTCGTCCACGCTCACGTTCTCGTAGCGGGCGCGGAGCTCGGCCACCTTCGCGCGGGCGCGCTCGAGACCCACCGCGTCGCGATAGACGCCGGCGTCGTCCATCATCACGTCGGCCAGCTCGTGGCGGAGCGCCTCCTTGCGCTCGCCCTTGGCGCGGCCCCGGATGGCCTCGATCTCGGCGCGGACGGGCTCCATGACCTCCTCGGTCACGACCGGCATGTCCTGGCCGCGGATGTCGAGCGCCATCTGGCGCCCGGCCCGCCGGCCGAACACCAGCAGGTCCACCAACGAGTTCGTCCCGAGGCGGTTGGCGCCGTGGACAGACACGCAAGCCGCCTCGCCGGCTGCATACAGGCCCGGGACCACGGTGTTGGCTGCGTCGCGCGTCGCCTGGGTGAGCATGTTCGTGGGGACCCCACCCATGGCGTAGTGCGCCGTCGGCTGGATCGGGATCGGGTCCGTGTAGGGCTCGATGCCCTGGTACACCCGCACGAAGTCGGTGATATCCGGCAGCTTCTCGTCGATCATCTTGCGCCCGAGGTGGCGCACGTCGAGGTAGACGTAGTCCTTGCCGTCGATGCCGCGCCCGGCACGGACCTCCTGGACGATGGCCCGGCTGACCATGTCGCGAGGCGCCAGCTCCATGAGCTTGGGGGCGTAGCGCTCCATGAACCGGAAGCCGTCGTTGTCGAGGAGGTAGGCACCCTCACCACGCGCTGCCTCGGACAGCAGGATCCCGATGCCTACGATGCCGGTGGGATGGAACTGGTAGAACTCCATGTCCTGCATGGGGACGCCGTGCCGGTACGCGAGGGCCACCCCGTCGCCGGTCAGGCTGTAGGCGTTGGAGGTGACCCGGAACATGCGGCCGAAGCCGCCGGTCGCGAGCAGGACCGCCTTGGAGCGCAGGGTCACGAGCTCGCCGTCGGCGATCCGGTACGCCACCACGCCGGCGGCACGCCCCCCCGTACCCAGCTCGCCGCCCTCGGTGACCAGGTCCACGACGTGATACTCGTCGTAGAACTTGACCCCGTGCTTGAGGCACTGCTGGTAGAGGGTCTGCAGGATCATGTGGCCCGTGCGGTCGGCAGCGAAGCAGGCCCGCTTCACCGGGCCCTCGCCGTAGTTCCGGGTGTGGCCGCCGAAGCGGCGCTGGTCGATCCGCCCGTCGTCCGTCCGGTTGAACGGCAGCCCCATGTGCTCGAGCTCGATCACCGTCTCGATGGCCTCGCGGGCGAGCACCTCGGCCGCGTCCTGGTCTACCAGGTAGTCGCCACCCTTGATGGTGTCGAACATGTGCCACTCCCAGTGGTCCTCCTCCTGGTTCCCCAGGGCGGCACACACGCCGCCCTGGGCGGCGCCGGTGTGGGAGCGGGTCGGGTAGAGCTTGGTCAGGACGGCCGAGTCGATGCCCGCTTTGGCGAGCTCCAGGGCGGCCCACAGGCCGGCGCCACCGGCGCCGACGACCAGGGCGTCGTGGTCGCGGATCATGCGGGCACCTGCGGCATCGGGAGGGTGACGACGACCATCGTGCCCATCGCGAACAGGACGATGCCGACGAGGTACAGGAGCATCGTGAGGAAGGCCCGCAGCCCGCCGCTGGTGTAGTCACCGATCACGGTGCGCAGGCCCATGAAGGCGTGGAACAGGACGAAGGTGAGCATCAGCCAGTCGATCGTCCGCTGGGCGAGGCTGGCCCAGCGGGCCGTCACCCACACCGCGTCCTGGATCGCGGGGTCGTAGACGAAGTGGACGATGATGTAGTGGGCCAGGGCGGTGATGAACAGGCCGATGCCGGTCAGCCGCATCAGGTACCAGATGGCGAGCTCCCACCCGGATCCCCGTGGCTTCGCGCGACCGGAGCGCGTGACCTGGTAGCTCATGATCCGAACCTGAAGGGCGGCTCCAGCCCGAAGGCCGGCGCCATGATCTGGATGAGGATCGGCAGGCCGATGAGCACGAACGCCACCCAGCTCAGGTACCAGAGCTGCTTGTGGTAACGGGTCATCGACGGCCAGAAGTCCATGATGATGATCCGGAGGCCGTTGAGTGCGTGGTACAGGAGCGCCGCGCCGAGGAGCGACTCCATCACCCGCCCGAAGGGGCTGGCGTAGATCGCCAGCACCTCGTCGTACAGCTCCGAGTTGACGCCCACGAGCCAGATGTCAAGGACGTGGAGCAGGATGAACGCCCAGATGGCGACACCCGAGATGCGGTGGAACGCCCAGGCGAGCATTCCCTCGCTGCCCCGATACCGCAGGAGCATGGAGCCTCCGTGTCTCCCGGCCCGCGGATCGCGGGTCGCTCTGGTTCCGGTGGCCCGGCCGGTCAGCCGAGCCGCGCGATGATGGCGTCGGCGAACTCCCGCGTGCCCGCGGGACCGCCGAGATCGTAGGTCGTGTCCTTGCCCTCCGCGATGACCTCGCGGAGCGCCGTCTCCACCCGCACGGCAGCGTCCTGCTCGCCGAGATGCCTGAGCATCAGGACGCCGGACAGGAGGAGGGCCGTCGGGTTGGCCTTGTTGAGGCCCGCGTACTTGGGTGCGGACCCGTGCACGGGCTCGAACACGGACGCCTCCGTGCCGATATTGGCGCCGGGCGCGACCCCGAGGCCGCCCACGAGGCCGGCACACAGGTCGCTCACGATGTCGCCGTACAGGTTGGGCAGGACCATGACGTCGTACAGCTCGGGCTTCTGGACGAGCTGCATGCACATGTTGTCGACGATCCGGTCCTCGAACTCGATCTTGCCCGCGTAATCGGCGGCCACGGTGCGGCAGCTCTCCAGGAACAGGCCGTCGGACAACTTCATGATGTTGGCCTTGTGGACCGCCGTGACCTTGCGCCGGCCGTTGGCAACGGCGTACTCGAAGGCGAAGCGCGCGATCCGCTCCGAGGCGGCACGCGTGATGATCTTGATGCTCTCCGCGGCGTCCTTGCCGACCATGTGCTCGATGCCCGCGTAGAGGTCCTCGGTGTTCTCACGCACGATGACGAGATCGACGTCGTCGTAGCGCGTCCGGAGACCCTTGATCGACCGGGCTGGGCGGAGGTTGGCGTACAGGCCGAGGACCTGGCGCAGGGTCACGTTGACGCTGCGGAAGCCGGACCCGACGGGCGTGGTGATGGGGCCCTTGAGGGCGACCTTGTTGCGCCGGATCGACTCCAGCACGTGGTCCGGGAGGGGGGTCCCGTACTGGGCCATGACGCCTTCCCCGGCGTCCTGGACCTCCCAGTCAAAGGCGACGCCGGAGGCGTCAAGGACACGGCGGGTGGCGTCCGCCAGCTCGGGACCGATCCCGTCGCCGGGGATGAGCGTGACTTGGTGGGGCATGGGCCCATTCTAGCCACGCACCGGGGCGCGCGGGGGTCCTTCGGGGCCCCCCAATCGGCTGGGCCGGTGGTCGCCTGCACAGGGGCCATCCGGCCATGGGCATCGCCACGACGCCCGGCTGAGATGGCCGTGTCGAGCCGGGGGGCTGCCTCCGGCGACCCACGCCCGAGGGACCCCAATGATCCGCCATCCCCGCACACTCGCCGTGCCGGTCCTCATGCTCGTCGCCCTGCTCGCCCTTGCGGCGTGCGGCGGCGGTTCCACGCCCACCGCAAGCTCGGAGCCGGGCGCCACGCCGGCAGCGGCAGCCACGGCCGCACCCGAGGCGACCAGCGATGCCGCGGCCACCCTGGCACCCGCAGCCGGGGGTGCGGTCAACCTCGGCGACGCGGCGGCGTCGCTCGAGACCCTGGACAACTACTCGTTCAAGATCGAGATGGCGGCCGAGGGCGGCTCCAAGGGCATGATGGGCATGGTGGCATCCGGAGGCTCGATCGTGATGGAGGGAGCCCTCCAGCTCAAGCCCGTGGAGGCCGCCGATATCACGATGACCTTGGGCGACGGCAGCCAGTCGACGGAGATCGGATACCGGATCATCGGCGACAAGGCCTACATGAGCCTCGGCCCCGACTCCTGGATGTCCGCCCCGGCCGACGACGCCGCGGCCGCCATCGACTCGCTCAAGCCCGATAAGCTGCTGAAGGGCTACGCGACGGCCGACATGAGCAAGGTCGGTGAGGAAGAGAAGAACGGGATCCCGACCATCCACTACCAGTCGACCGCGGACCCGGGCATCGGCGGCATGCTCGGGCTGCCGACGGCAACGTGGACGATCGACACCTGGCTTGCCAAGGACGGTGGGTTCCCCGTCTCCGCGTCGATCGTCGCCGAGGGCAAGAACGATGCGGGCGAGGCCGGCAAGTTCTCGATTTCCGTAGACGTCACCGGCATCAACGATCCGAACCTCAAGATCGAGGCCCCGGCGAACGTGCAGGAGATGCCCGGCTGAGCGCCGGCACGAGTCGCTCGACGCGCCGGCGGACCGCCCGCCGGCGCGTTTGCGTGCCCCGGCCGCACGGCACGCCGCTATGATCGGACTCCGCCCAGGACACCCTGGCCCGCTTCCCCCGGAGGTCTCGCCCGTCGCGTGAAGATCCACGAAGCCGACGCCAAGTCGCTGCTCGTCGCCCAGGGGCTCCCGGTCCCCGCATGGGAGGTGGCCCGCACCCCGTCGCAGGCCCGCGCCGCCGCGGTGCGGTTCCTGGCCGACCCCGGCAACGCCACCGGCAAGGTCGTGATCAAGGCCCAGGTCCTGGTGGGCGGCCGCGGCAAGGCCGGCGGCGTGAAGCTCGCCGCCACGGCCGATGAGGCCGAGGAGGTCGCGGCCCAGATTCTGGCCCTCGAGATCAAGGGGCTGCCGGTCCGGCGCGTGCTCGTCGGGCCGGCCGCGGAGATCGTCAAGGAGTACTACCTGTCGGTCCTGCTCGATCGCGCCACCCGGCGCCTGATGTTCATCGGCTCCGCCGAGGGCGGCGTCGAGATCGAGCAGGTCGCCGTGGACAACCCAGGGGCGATCGTCTACGAGCACACGGACCCCCTGCTGGGGCTGCCGGATCACGCGGCCCGGGAGCTGGCGTTCAAGATCGGCTTCGGGGCGCACTGGAAGGCCGGGGCGGCCATCGCCAAGGGCCTCCTGCGCACGATGCTGGCCAACGATGCCGACCTCGTGGAGATCAACCCGCTCGCGGTGATCCGCGAGCACAACGCGGACGGCACGCCGGTCGAGCGGCTCGTCTGCCTGGACGCCAAGATCACCCTCGACGACTCGGCTCTCGCCCGCCACCCCGGGCTGGAGGAGCTGCGCGACCTCGACGCCGAGGACCCGGCCGACGTCGAGGCCCGGCGTTACGACCTCACGTTCATCAAGCTCGACGGCGACATCGGCTGCATGGTCAACGGCGCAGGCCTGGCGATGACGACGATGGACCTCGTGAAGCGCGCGGGCGGTGAGCCGGCGAACTTCCTGGACATCGGCGGCGGCGCCAAGGCGGACCGCGTGGCCGCCGCGATGCGGCTGATCCTGGAGGACCCGAACGTCAAGGCGATCCTGGTCAACATCTTCGGCGGCATCACCCGCGGCGACGAGGTCGCGCGCGGCCTGGTCGAGGCCCGGGCCCAGCAGGAGCGCGAGGTGCCGATGGTGGTCCGGATCGTGGGCACCAACGCGGCCGAGGCCGCGGAGCTGCTGGAGGCGGCCAACTTCGTCACCGCCGCCACGCTGGACGAAGCCGCGGCCAAGGCCGTCGCGGCAGCGAAGGGAGCGGCGGCGTGAGCATCCTGATCGGGCGCGACACCCGTCTCGTCGTGCAGGGCATCACCGGGCGCGAGGGCGAGTTCCACAGCCGCGCGATGCTCGAGTACGGCACGCCGCTCGTGGCCGGCGTCACCCCCGGCAAGGGCGGCCAGACCGCCCTCGACGGGCAGGTCCCTGTGTTCAACACGGTCGCCGACGCGGTCCGCGAGACCGGCGCCAACACGTCGTGCATCTTCGTGCCGGCCGGCGGCGCCCCGGATGCCGTCCTCGAGGCCGTCGCCGCGGGCGTCGGCACCATCTTCTGCATCACCGAGGGCATCCCGGCCCTGGACATGATCCCGGTCGTCGAGGTCGTCCGGCTCGCCGGCGCCCGGCTGATCGGCCCGAACTGCCCGGGCGCCACGTCTCCCGGGCGGGCCAAGGTCGGCATCATCCCGGGTTCCATCCACCGCGAGGGCCGGGTGGGCGTGGTCTCGCGCTCGGGCACGCTCACCTACGAGGCGGTCCAGGCGATGACCGACGCGGGTCTCGGCCAGTCCACCTGCGTGGGCATCGGCGGCGACCCGGTCATCGGGACGCAGTTCCTGGACGTCCTGGCGCTGTTCGCCGCGGATCCCGAGACCGAGGCCCTCGTGCTGATCGGCGAGATCGGCGGGGCGGCCGAGGAGGAGGCGGCGGCCTGGGCGGCCGAGCACATGGCAGACGTCCCCAAGGTGGCGTTCATCGCCGG
>CAWDHT010000027.1:0-45579 GCA_963802165.1 uncultured Chloroflexia bacterium
TGGCGAGGCCGGCGACGAGGGCGCCCCGCCAGTCCAGGACCGGCCGGACCTCACCCTCCACCCTGGCGGCGATCATCACCAGCACGCCGGTAGGCCGGGTCACGGTGACCCGCTGGGCGATCAGCGTCCGGACGACGCCCTGCTCCACGGTGGCCTCGCGCGCGATCACGCTGCCGGCGAACCCCTGGCTCACGTGCAGTTCCCCGGCGAGCGCCGCCCCGACGCTGCCGAATTCCACGCCGACCCGCTCGGCCCTCGCCGCACCGACGCCGCCCCACTGGACGAGGACCTCCTCGGCCTCGAGGGCACCGATGCCGCCCATCCGCACCTCGACGGTTCGGGCGGTCAGCGCGTCGAGGCCACCCCGCTCGATCCGGATCGATGGCGCGTCAACGGGGCTGGAGGGTTGCGACGCGACAGCCTCGACGACCGGCTCAGGCATGGCCTACTGCGGGGTGGCGCCCAGGCCAGGGGTGGCTGCCAAGTCCGGGATGGCGCCCAGGCCCGTGATGGCGTCGGCGGTGGTGCCGACCTCCGCGGCGGCCTCTGCGACCGCCTCGGCCTCGGCGATCCCGGCGGCGGGGACATCGGCGGTTGGGGTCGGGCGGTTGCGCTTCTTGTTCCGGGGCGGCTCGTCGCTCATCGCGGACCTCTGGCTACACGCGGCAGATCGTGGGAGCGTAGCGCACCAGCCGCCGCTCGCCCAACGGTCGGAGGTCCTGATCCGCTCGTCACCCGTGCCTGACGTATGCTCCGGCCGGACCGGGACCGCTGCCTGGCGACCCGGGCGCCGCGCCCGCCTCGGGCACGATGGAGATCCGCTTGGTGTTGACCACGTCGAACCCGGAGCCCGCATCATCCGCCTCGTCCTCGCCTCGCTCGTCGCGCTCACGCTCGCCATCGGGGTCGCAGCGTGCGCCGACGTGGGCGTTCCCAGCCAGCGCGCGACGTCGGATCCGGTCGCCGTCGTCCCGTCATCGGCCGCCGGCGCTACCCCAGGGACCGCGCCGCCCGTCGAGGTCCCGGGGGCGCCTTCGCCCACGCCGACGCCGGTGCCCACGCCGACGCCGTCGCCCACGCCGACGCCGGTGCCCACGCCGACGCCGGTGCCCACGCCGACGCCCACGCCGGTTCCGGTCCTCGTGCCGGCGCCGCTCACCGGAGCCCCGGTCACCGAGGACGTTGCCGCGCGCCACGTCGTCGCCGTCATGATCGACGACCTCTCGGCCGCGAGACCGCAGTCCGGGCTCTCGCAAGCGGACGTCGTGTGGCACGCGCCGGCCGAGGGCGGCATCCCTCGCTACATGGCGCTCTTCCAGTCGGTCGGGCCCACGTCGGTGGGGCCCATCCGCAGCTCGCGCCTGTACTACATCGCCTGGGCGGCGGAGTGGAAGTCGGTCTACGTGCACTCGGGCGGATCACCCCAGGCCCTGGCGCTGCTCCGAACGTCGCAAGGCAGGGGCAAGGCCGTGTACAACGCCGACGAGTTCCGCTGGAGCCGGTACCTCTATCGCGTCAAGTACCGGTATTCGCCGCACAACGTCTACAGCGACGCGAAGAACCTCCAGAAGCTGTCCAAGCGGGTCGGTGCGAAGGCGGTCCCGGGGCAGGCCCCGGTGTGGACGTTCGCCGCCGACGCGCCGCTCGACCAGCGACCCACGGGCGGCAAGATCGTCGTCCCCTACTACGCCAACAAGATCACCTACAGCTACGATCGCAAGACCAACACCTACAAGCGCAGCGTCTCGGTCGAGGGCAAGGAGTTCGACGCCGGCACCAAGCCCAAGACACGGGTCGCACCCAAGAACGTCATCGTCATGCGCGTGCCGTTCGTCCCGCTGGGCGACAAGAAGAAGCGCCTCGACGGCCAGGTCACCGGGAGTGGGACCGCATGGGTGTCCACCAACGGCAAGACGATCAAGGGCACGTGGCGCAAGAAGAGCTTCACGTCGCCCACCCGGTTCTACGGGCCGGACGGGGAGCAGCTCCCGCTCACGATCGGGCAGACCTTCATCCAGGTCGTGCCGAAGTCCACCAAGATCACGATCCAGCCGGGCAAGGAGGTCGCGCCCGAGGTCGCGCCCGCTTCGTCGGCCTCCCCGTCGGCCTCCCCGTCGGCCTCCCCCTAGGACACCCGTACCCCAGGAGAGGGTGGATCAGCCCGCCGGCCGCACCGGGCCGCGACCGCGCAGCTCGTCCCAGCGCAGTCCGATGACGACGAACAGGGCTTCCACGATGATCCGGCGGCTCATCTTGGACTGGCCGAGGCGCCGGTCCCGGAAGATGATCGGAATCTCCACGACCCGTGCGCCGAGGCGCGACGCCCGGTAGGTCATCTCGATCTGGAACACGTACCCGCCGGCCCGAACACCCTCGAACGACAGGGCCGCCAGCGTGGTCGCCCGCCAGGCCTTGAAACCCCCAGTGAGGTCGTGCGGCGCCAGCCCCAGGACGATCCGGGCGAAGGTGGACCCGCCGCGCGACACGAGCCTGCGAAACGCGCCCCAGTCCTCGACGCCACCTCCATCCGTGTACCGCGACCCGATCACGAGGTCCGCCAGGTCCCCCGCCAACGGGGCGACCAGGGCGGGCAGCACGGCGGGGTCATGCGACCAGTCCGCATCCATCTGGATGACGACGGTCGCGCCACCGGCGAGGGCCACGCCGAACCCGTCGAGGTAGGCTCGCCCCAGGCCCTGCTTGGCCCGGCGGTGCCGCACGCGGATCCGGGCGTCGGCCCTGGCCAGGTCCTCCGCGATGTCGCCAGTCCCGTCCGGGGACGAGTCGTCCACGACCAGCAGCGTCGCACCGGGGAGGGCGTCGAGGATCGCCGTCGAGATCGCGGCCAGGTTCTCTCGCTCGTTGAACGTCGGCAGCACCACCCAGGCGCCTGCGCCGGCGACTGGAGCAACGGTGGGATGGGCCAGGTCGTTCACGTGCGCCAAGTGTACGAGGCGCCTCTCATCGGGCGCCGATGCTGATCGCGATCCTGGTGGAGTTGGCGCCGCCTGCGCTGTCCGTCGCCGCGACCTTCACGCTCCCGGTGCCGGCAGGCCCGGTCTTCACGGTGAAGGTCGCCTTGTAGCTCCCGTCGGCGAGACGCGTGGCGGTGATCTTCACGGCGGCGCGCCCCGGCTGCTTGAACGTGACCGTCGGTCGGCTGGTCAGCGGCTCGACGGAGACGAAGCGGACCGTGAGCGACCTGCCGGGAGCCACCGTCGTCGCCGACGGCGTGACCGCGAAGGCCGCCACCCAGACGGGCCGCTGCAGCACCTGCGTCCCGAAGATGGATCGCACCGTCAGGCGGGCGAGATACCGTCCCTGGGGCACGAGGGTCCCATCCGCGAGCCGCCCGTTCCAGGTCCACGTGCGGGTTCCCGCGGCCTGTGTCTTCTTGCTCCAGACCGTGCGGACCAGCGTGCCGCTCGCGTCGTGAATGTCCAGCGTCGTGATGGCGGACCGGGTCAGGCGCCAGGTCAGGGCCGCGGTCGGCCGCAGGGCGTCGGAGTCCTGCGGGAAGAAGTTCCGCGACCAGCGGAGGCTCCGGGCCGTGCGGTCCACGGTGATGGGCGTCGACGCGGAGCGGCGGTTGCCGGCCGCGTCCTTGAGGGAGACCTTGAAGGTGTATCTGCCGTCGCTCACCGCTGCCCCGGACGCCTTCCGGCCGTTCCATGTCGTGGACCAGGTGGAGCGGGACGTGATCGTCCAGGAGCGGACGAGTGTCGTGCCCTTGTAGATCCGCGCCGTGCCCCTCGCCTTCTCGTTGGCCGACCACGAGAGGACGGTCGTGTCGGCGGCCCCGTCTCGGTTCGGCGAGAAGATGGGCGGTTTCGCCTTGGGCGTCACGACGGGTCCCGCCGTATCCACGGTCACGACCCACGTGCGGACGGCGGGGTTGCCGGCGTTGTCGTACCCGGCCAGCGCCACCGCGTAGCGACCGTCGGGCACCCGCTCGCCGGTCTCGTCGGTGCCCGCCCAGGTGAGCGCCGCCGTCGCGCCGGTGCCCGACGTGGACCGGACGACCGTGCCGGCGGCGTTGGACACCCGTGCGCTCCAGCGCGTGGCACCGGTCGCGGTCAGGACGAGCCTGGTCCGGTCAAGGACGCCGTCTCGGTTGGGCGAGATGAGCGTGGTGGTCGCGGAGGCCGAGGCGACCTTCGGTGGCACGGTGTCGATGGTGACGGCGTACCTTGCGACTTGCGACGCCGTGACCGGGCGCGTGGACGGCGCGCTGTACGTGCGTCCTCCGTCCTTGCCGACCAGCTGGAGGATGTAGCGGCCATCCGGGAGCCGGCCGCTGCCGACCTTGCCGTTCCAGTCGAAGGTCTGGGCGCCCGCAGCGAGATCCGGCACCCGGCTGGAGCCTGCGAGCGTTCCGTCCGGCCGATGGACCTTGAGCACGAGGCTGTCCAGCTCGACGTCGTTGGTCCAGCGCAGCCGGAGCGCGTCCTCCGAGCCGTCGCCGTTCGGCGAGAAGGAGCGCGACGCTCGGGCCGTGGCCGTCGTGCCCAGGGCGGATCCGTCGGGCCCGAAGTCGAGGCCAACGAGCCCGGCGCGCACACGAGTGCTGTTGGGCGCACGGTAGGCGGCCACGCGGGTCGTGCCGGACGACGTGGCGGCGATCCAGACGCCCCGCTCCACGAACGTCACCGGGTTCCACTCCCTGATCGGCTGGGTGACCTCGTACCAGGTCGAGCCGTCCCGGCTCACCGGGCCTTGCGTGACGGCCACGATGGTGCCCGCCTCCAGGGAGCCGAGCTTGGCGGCCGAGGTGTCGGGACCGGTCCGGTAGGACAGGCCGTCCGTGACCACCCGGCCGAACCCGCCGACGGCGAGTGACGGTGTCGGGTCCCAAGTGGACGTCACGTTGAAGGCGCCGGTGTTGCCCTTGCTGTCGCGAGCCCGGACGCGGAAGGCGTAGCCCGTGCCGTCCCTGCCCAGCCAGACGTCGGAGGTGGCCTTCGTCCCGCTGAGCCACGTGGCCCAGGCGCCGCCATCCACCGAAACCTGGACGTCGTAGCTCACGACGCTGCTCACGTCCTTGGCCGCCCAGCTGACCACGAATCCCTCATCGGCCTGGGCGGTCGAGAGCAGCTCGATCCCGGCCTGCGGGGCGGACTTGTCCACGAGGAACGACTCCGCGAAGGCGCGATACAGCTCCGGGTGACCGCCGTCGTAGCCCAGGGCCCACATGCCGGCACCCCTCAGGCCGTACTCGTTGACCATGGTCAGCCGCCGCTTGAGGGAGGCCCCGTCGTCGTAGTAGACCTGGCGCCAGCTGGTCACGCAGCCGTAGGTGCTGGTGCAGTTCTGGCGGCGGTAGGCGACATACGGGCTCTGCTCCACGGGGTCCCAGCGGCGCCCGTGCTTCGCGACGAGGTCGGTCACGCTCTCGTAGTTGACGGCCGTGCTGTATCCGTACTTGGCGCCGCTCTGGGTGGATGCACGGACGTCGTCGGACGTGGTGGACCAGGCGCGGCCGTACCACGGGAGACCGAGGATCACGCGGGATGGCTTGACGCGCGCGGTGTAGGCGCGGATGGTGTCGGTGAGGTCGTACTTGGGACCCGAGAGCGGGTCGATGGATCCGGCGCTGCTCGAGCCTGCGGTCCGATAGTCGTAGCCCATGACGAAGATCGCGTCGGCGGCACCCGTCCCCACGGACGCCTCGAGCGGATAGTTACCGATGAAGCCGGTCGTGTCGTAGGTGAGCTGATAGCCGCTCCTGACCCGGTTGAGCTCGCTGCGCATGACCTTGAGGAGGGCCACGAACTCGTCGGCATAGCCGGAGGCCAGGGGCTCGAAGTCGAGGTTGATCCCGTCGGCGCCCCGGTCGCGAACGGCCGCAGCCGCCTGGCGGGCCAGGTTCTGGCGTGCGGTCGCGCTGCCGAGGAGCGCCTTCTGGACACTCGCCTGGGTCGACGTCCAGGCGAACACGGACACGGTGAGCACGACACGAGTGCCGCGCTGGTGCGCCGCGTTGATGACTCGCGTCATGGACGAGCTGGTCCAGCCGCCCCACCCGGTGGTGCTCGTGCCGTCCGCGTCCTTCTTCTTGAGATTGCCCTTCGCGCTGGCCCCCACCGAGAAGTAGGCGATGGTCGAGAGGACGTCGTAGTTGAGCTTCGTCGATGCGCCAGACAGCTCCCAGTACGGGAGGAACCCGAACACCTGGCGGCGCAGGCCCGACGCGGCCGCGAGGTCGAAGGTGGGCTCGTCGGGGCGTGCGAACGACGCACCCTGGGCCGGCGTGACCGGGCCGTCCGCCGGGGCGTCGACGGGAGCCGGCGTGGCCCCAGCAGCGGGAGCGGGGTCCGCCGGGTCGCCGGACGCTTCCGGAGCCTGGCTCGACGCCGGTGCCTCCGGAGCCGGGGGCTCGAGCTCGCCGGACGGATCCGGGGCTGGGGAAGACGCCGAGCCGGCGCCTGGGTCACCGATGCCGTCGCCGTCCTTCGGCCCGCGGGGTTTCGTGTCGGCCCACCGGCTGCCGTTGGGGCTGGCCGCCATCTCCTGGCCCGTCGCGCGTCCGGGGGGCAGCGCGGCGGGCGCGTGCCCGTCGATCGGCCAGCGGTCTCCGGCACGTGGCGTGAAGCCCACCTCAACCAGGCCGCCGGGCTGGAATTCGATGGCGTCGTCCTCGTGGGCCATCGCCTCCAGGTAGGCGATGGACGGCTGCTGCTCCGGCGGGGCCGCATCGGGGTGGTCGATGGGCTGGCGCGCAACCGGCGCCTCCGCGGCGACCGCGACCGGCATCGGGAGGAGCCCCGCGACCAGCACGGCGACAAGCAGGACGGCAGCGGCGGATGCGCGGCGGAGGCGAGCGGGGTGGGATCCAGGCATATCGATCCTCGTCAGGCTCCCCGGGATTCGACACGCGGCGGCGTCACGGGGCCTGCCGGGTGCTCCGGTCCGTGCGACGGACGACCGGCGGCAGGACCTCCACCATAGGCCGCGTCGTCAAGCGCGACCAGTGGTCGATGGTCCCGATCCGACCCAGTACGGTGGGTTCCGGTGCGGTTCGGAGCGGTCTCCGTCAGTGGAACGGCAGGTACCGGCTCGACGACTGGGAGCGCCCGCCGTCGTCGGGAGCGGACACGCGCAGCCTGAGCGTGCCGGTCGCGCTCGACCTCAGGGTCACGGTGACCCGGTAGACGCGCGTACCGATCTTCCGCATCGTCACGCTCCAGGCGGCGATGCCCGGCTGGTAGACGCGCAGCCGTGGCGCCCGGTCCAGCGCCTCGGCACTGGTTGCAGTCACGGTCACCCGCTGGCCACGCCTCGGGGTCGTGTCGTTGACCGAGATGCGGAAGGCGCTGGCGACCACGGTCGCCTTCTGGGTCGCGGCGAAGGTGCCGTCTGTGGCGGTCACGACCGTCCGGTAGGTACCCCGCGGCACCATGGCGCCAGCATCGTTGCGACCGTTCCACGTGAAGGCGTGCGGGCCGGCTGCCAGCGACTCGCCGGTCTTGATCGTGCGGACGACGACGCCGGCTGCGTTCTCCACGGTCCAGGAGACCGTGGCCGCGGACCGAAGCCGGAACGAGAGCGTGGTGGTCCTGGCCAGGTTGTCCCCGTCCTGCGGGTAGAACACGGGCCTGGAGCTGGTCGTGGAGCCAAGCGCGGCATAGACGGCGACGGATCGGACCTGCGCCTCACTGCGGTTGCCGGCCCGGTCCCTGGCCACGAAGGCCATGGTGTGCAGACCGTCGGCCACGTACGCGCCGTCCTTGTTGCGGCCGTCCCAGGTGACGGTGCCGCCCGCCACGCCGACGGTCGTCGACGCGTAGTCGACCACCTGATCGGCGGCGTTGCGCACCGCCGCCACGACGGTTCCGGGCTCGCTCGCACCCACGGCGAAGCCGACGGTGTCACCGGAGCCGTCTCCGTTGGGGCTGAACTGGCGGACGGCATCCGCCGCCTCGTCGACCGTGACCGCCGGACGCGCCGTGTCCACGACAACGGAGCCGTCGGTCTCCAGCGGACCGTTGCCCCAGCCGTCGGTCGCCCGCAGGACCCAGCGATAGGTGCCGTCGGGAATGCTGCCCTTGGGCGGCGCCCAGGTGATCGACGCCTCGTTCGACGCTCCCTTGGCACCGGCGAGCTCGTCGCCAGCACCATCGACCATGCGCATCGTCCAGCTGGCCGACTCGGACAGGCGCACGGTCACCGTGTGAACGTCCTGCGATCCGTCGCCGTTGGGGGAGAACGCGCCGGTCCCGTCGTCGACCTCCCAGGCCTTCGGCGCCGTGCTGTCGCGCGGGACGAGGGACGAGCCGATCATCCAGCCCTCGACGTCGGAGGTGTGGACGCGGTAGATCGGCGACAGGTCGACCGACGCGGTCGCCGGTTCGCGTGCGTCGACGCGCACCTTGACGGACTTGGCCAGGCTGGCCGTCGGAGCCGTGCCAGCCTGCGCGGAGGCGACGGAGTCGTAGACCGGCGCGCCGTCGACCACCGGGGCGGCGTTGCCCGGGACGACGAGCTCCGGGGGATCAACGGCCGTGTCCGCGTACGGGGCCCCCGTCACGTCCTGGGTGCGCAGGGTCATCTTGCCGGCGATGGACCGGTAGTAGTAGCCGGGGCTTTCCGGATCCAGCTGGAACGTGGAGCCGGGATTCCGCGCGGACGCGTAGCTGGTGACGTTTCCATGCGCATCAGGCGCGTTGCGCCAGTACTGGTCGATGGTCTGGCGGGTGGTGAACAGGGCGCCGATGTAGTACGGGTCGTGGCTGTGGCCGTTCGCGATGACCGCGCGGGCGCCGGCCTTGATGAAGGCGGCCGCGTAGTTGTCGACGCGCTTGGTGGCGTTCGAGAGGTTCGGCTCCTTCGCACCGGACTCCGGGTTGCCCGATGCGTAGCACAGGTGGAACAGCAGGACGACGGCGTTGGGGGCGGGACGGAGCGCGCGGATCCAGGGCTCGCCGTAGTACTTGTTCTCGTAGTCCGAGGTCTTGCCGTCGCCGTTGCTGTCGTAGTTGAGCCCGAAGCCGTCCTTGGTCGTGTAGGCGGGGTCGTAGGTGTAGGGGCTGGGCCAGCCGTTGCCGTGGCCCAGGTAGACGATGATCGAGGCACCGGCGACGGCGGCCTGCACCTTGGAGGCCGTCGCGTTGGGGCTGTACACGCGGACGACGTTGCTCGTGTACCTGATCGCGTCGCTGTAGATCTGGTCGGCGTAGGAGCGGTACTTCGCCGTCGCGTCGTGCGTGGCGCCCACGATGATCGCGACCTTGACGTTCGCGGCGGCGTTGGCCACGGGTGCGACGGCCGGGTTGAACGTGCCGAGGGTCGCGAGCAGCGCGACGGCGAGCGCGACGAGCGTCTTGCGCAATGGACTGGCTCCGCTGAGGCTGTGGCGCGCAATGGCGGGCCACGGATGAGTGCCCCTCAAGCCTCTCTGCGCGCGCGATCGGATGCCATCGCGGGATGGTCAGGGAAGCCGTGACCCTTTCGGTGTGGCCCGGGTGGGGCTGGCGCAGGCTGGGGTGGGTGCGGTGGGGTCAGCCCCTGTTGAGCGAACGCACCAGGCCCGGAACCGCGTCGGCGAAGGCCTCCCGCCAGTCGCGCATCGGCTCGCCGGACGGTAGGGCCGTGGGCGCCAGCACCGCCCAGGCCGGCGGCGTGGAGAGGCGCTTCCAGGTGCTGCCCGGGACGTCCACCACCGGGACGTCGATGCCGGTGGCGCGCAGGACCTCGCGGGCCCAGTCGGCGCGAGACGCGTGGCCCGCGTTGACGAGATGGTGGATGGTCCAGCGGCCGGGCGCGACGGAGATGGCATCTTCGGCGACGAGCTCGACGATCGCCTCCGCAAGGTCGGGCGCGTAGGTCGGCGCGCCGATCTCGTCCGCGACGACCTGCAGCTGTGTCCCGGCATCCCTCGCCCGGAGGGCCGCGGCCGCGATCTTGGCCGGGAAGTCGCCGCCGGGCGGGCCGTGCAGCCACGAGGTCCTCGCGATCCCCAGCCGGCCGCGCGCGCCGTCGGCCTCGAATGCCGCGATCGCCAGCAGCTCGCCCTCGGCCTTCGCGGCACCGTAGGGGTTGATCGGGTTGCGTGCGTCTCCCGGCGCGTAGCCGATCCCGTCGGTGCGCCGGCCGTCGAACACCTCGTTGGTCGAGATGTAGACCATGTCGATGCCGCGCCGGGCGCAGGCGCGAGCGAGATCGCCGGCGGCCGCGCCGTTGCGGCGGAGCGCGAGCTCCGGCTCACGCGCGCACCCGTCCACGTCCGTCCAGGCGGCCGTATGGATGACGACCTCCGGCCGTTCGGCGTCCAGGAACGCCCCGGCCGACGCCTCGTCGAGCGTGTCGAGGTCAAGCTCGGGCTGGTCCCAGCCGATAGGGCCGCGGGTCCCCGTGAACGGCGCGTTCTCGAGCGCCTCGGCCAGCGCGCGACCGAGCCGCCCGTTGATCCCGACGACGGCGACCCGCACTGCGGTCAGCCCGCCTGACCCTGCTGCTCGACGGCGAGGCCTGCCGCGAGGCGCGCGCCGTACTGGCGCTCGTAGTAGCTGTGCCAGTCGCCGCTCCGGGCGCTCGCGACCCAATCGGGGTGGTCTCGATACCAGGCGACGGTCGCAGGCAGGCCATCCTCGAAGGCGACGAGCGGTGTCCACCCGAGGGCGGCCAGCTTGGCGCCGTCCATCGCGTAGCGGCGGTCGTGGCCCGGGCGATCCGGCACGGTCCGCACCAGGCTCCAGTCGCGCCCGGCGGCCTCGAGCAGCAGCCCGATCACCTCGCGGTTGGGGAGGAGCTTGGCGCCGGCCACGTTGTAGGCCTCGCCGGACACCCCGTGCCGCAGGACGAAGTCGATGCCGGCGGCGTGGTCCGAGACGTGGAGCCAGTCGCGGACCTGCATCCCGTCGCCATACATCGGGAGGGGCTCGCCGGCCAGGGCGTTCGTCGTGAACAGCGGGATCAGCTTCTCGGGATGCTGGTGCGGGCCGTAGGTGTTGGAGCCCCGGGTCAGGACCACGTCCAGCCCGTAGGTGATGTGGTAGGCGCGCACGAGCAGCTCCGAGCTGGCCTTGGCGGCCGCGTACGGGCTGCGCGGGGCCAGCGGGTCCGTCTCCACGCTGTGGCCGTCGGGTATGTCCCCGTAGACCTCGTCCGTGCTCACCTGGAGGAAGCGCACGCTCCGATCCTTCGCCGCCTCGGCCCGGACCGCCTCCAGCAGCACGTGCACGCCGATGACGCCGGTGCGCAGGAACGCCTCGGGATCCAGGATCGAGCGGTCCACGTGGGTCTCGGCCGCGACGTTGAGGACGGCGTCCGCGTCGGCCACCAGTGGATCGACGACCGCCGGGTCGGCGATGTCGCCGTGGACGAACGTGAAGCGAGCGGCCTGCTCCGGGTCGTCCTCGACGGCCGCGAGGTTGGCCCGGTTGCCGGCGTAGGTCAGCTTGTCCAGGACCGTGATCCGCGTCCCGTCGCGGCGGGCCATGACCTGGCGCACGAGCTCCGAGCCGATGAACCCTGCGCCGCCGGTCACCAGCAGGTGGGCGCCGGGCCCGACGCGATCGCTCATGCGGGGTCGCCCGGACGCGCCACGGGAGGAAGGAGGCGGCCCGCCCGATCGTCCCGCTCCGCGAGCTCGGCCGCGCGCAGGAGGCTGGGGACCGTGCCCGCGTCCGCCCACTCGCCCTCGTACACCGGGGTGAACAGGCCCCCGCCCGGGATGTAGTGGTTGAGGACGTCCGTGATCTCGAACTCGCCGCGACCCGAGGGCGCGAGCGTCTCGATGACGTCGAAGGCGTCGGGACGCAGGAAGTACACGCCGATCGGGATCAGGTCGCTCTTGGGCAGCTCCGGCTTCTCCTCGAAGCCCAGCACGCGACCCTCGCCGTCGAGCTCGGCCACGCCGAATCGCTCCGGGTCCGGGACCCGGTAGAGCAGGGTGCCGGCACCGTACGGCCCGTCCTCGAAGGCCTGCACCATCGCCGCGAGCGGCTCTCCGCGCAGGATGTTGTCGCCCAGGACCACGCAGAACGCGTCGTCGCCGATGAAGTCCCGGGCGAGGCCGATCGCATGGGCGATGCCCAGGGCGCCGCGCTGGTAGCGGTACGTCAGGTCCAGCCCGAAATGCCGGCCGTCGCCCAGCAGCTCCACGATGTCGCCGACGCTCTTGCCGCCGACGATGACCATGACCTCGCGGATCCCCATGCCCGCCAGGGTGTCCAGCGGGTAGTAGATCATCGGCCGGTCGTAGATGGGCAACAGGTGCTTGTTGGTCACGACCGTGAGCGGAAACAGCCGGGTGGCGGTGCCGCCGGCAAGAACGAGGCCCTTCATCGGCGTGAGGGTAGCAGGACGGCAGTGACAGGCGGCGGGCGTTGCTCACATGGCCCGAGTTCCGGGCGATGCCGAGCCGCCGCCCAGGGCAGGCTCCGAGTCGCCCGGCGCTCACCTGCGCGTCGCACGGCTCACCGCTACGGCTTCGGCGTCACCTTCGGGCTTGCCTTGACCGAGGGCGCCGGCGTGTAGCACTGCACCTCGCCCTCGGGCACCGCACCTTCCTCGCCACACGGGACGGGCTGGTTGTCCACCGGCGGCAGCCCACCGTCGTAGTCGGTGATGACGAGCGCCAGGTCGAACGAATCGAGGTTCGCGGCCGGAGCGAGGAACGCGGTCTGGACGACGTCGTTGGCGTCACGCTCCACGTCGACGACGGACCCCACGATGAGCCCGGGCGGGTAGGGCGACCGGATCCCGCCCAGGAGCTCGAGTCCCGCCGTGAAGACCTCTTCGTCGATGCCCACCTCGACCGCCGAGTCCACGTTGCGCATCACCAGGACGCTGCCGGCCTGGCCCACGATGTCGCCGGTCTCGCCGGAGCTGAGCAGCTTGCCCACCACGGTGGACGTCGAGTCGCTGATCAGCGTCACCTTCGCGAAGGTCGGCCCGACGTCCGTCACCTTGCCGGCCAGCGCGCCGCCCTGGACCACCACCACGTCGCCCAGCTCGATGCCGTCATCGGAGCCCTTGTCGATGGTCACGACCCGCCGGGTCTCGAGCATCTCGCGCCCGATGACCCGTACCCCGACCGTCCGGTGGTCGAAGCCGCTCTGCAACTGCAGCAGCGCGGCCATGTCGTCGTTCTCCTGCTTGAGCGATCGCAGCCGGGCATTCTCGTTGGCGAGGCGATCGTTGTCGGCGCGCAGCGCGGTGTTGTCCGATCGGAGCTGGTCGATCTCCGTGATCGCCCCGGCCACGCCCGGCCATCCCGTCGGCGACGCCGGCGATCGCGCCCTGGAACGGACGGAGCGCGAACGAGAGGCCCCGTTGCAGGTCCTGCACGAACGGGTTGCCGGAGAAGGCCATCAGGAGGAGCGTCGTCGCGATCAGGATCGCGAACGCCACTCCCCGCCGGCGGGCCTGCTTGTTGGCGATGATCGTGGTCATGGCGCGGGCTCCGGGATCGCGTCCGGTGGACCTGGGGCGCGAGGGTTGCTCAGCGCGGCGCGCGGCTGTAGGTATCGGCCACCAGCACCCGCTCCATGCTGGAGTTCGTCAGTTGCTGGAGGACCACGCCGGTGCCGCGGGCCACGCAGGTGAGCGGATCATCGGCGATATGGACGGGCATCTGGGTGGCCTCCGCGACACGCCGGTCCAGGCCCGCGAGCAGCGCCCCGCCCCCGGCGAGCACGATCCCCTGGTCCATGATGTCGGCCACGAGCTCCGGCGGCGTCTCCTCGATCGTGTCCTTGATCGTGTCGACGATCTGCGCCACGGAGATCTCGATGGCCTCGCGGATCTGGTCCGCTCCCACCTCGACCGAGCGCGGCAGGCCGGTGAGCAGGTCGCGCCCGCGGAGCGACACCCGCTGGGCGTCCCAGTCGCCGGGGTACGCGGACCCGATGGCGATCTTGATGTCCTCGGCCGTGCGCTCGCCGAGGAACAGGTTGTACTCGCGCCGGGCGTAGGCAACGATGTCCTGGTCCATCTCGTCGCCGCCGATGCGGATGGAGCGGCTGACGACGATGCCTCCGAGCGAGATGACGGCGACCTCCGTCGTGCCGCCGCCGATGTCCACGATGAGCGAGCCGGACGGCTCCGAGACGGGCAGCCCGGCGCCGATCGCCGCGGCCATGGGCTCCTCGATCAGGCGGGCCCAGCGTGCGCCGGCATTGAGGGCGGCGTCACGGACCGCGCGCTTCTCCACCTCGGTGACACCCGACGGGACGCCCAGGAGCATCCGGGGCCGCGGGATGAGGCCCACCCGGTCGTGGACCTTGTTCACGAAGTACTTGATCATCTGCTCGGTGACGTCGAAGTCGCTGATGACGCCGTCGCGCAGGGGGCGCACGGCGATGATCGAGGCGGGCGTCCTGCCCACCATCCGCTTCGCCTCCGCGCCGATCGCGAGCACCCGCTTCGTCTTGGCGTCGATCGCCACGACCGACGGCTCGGAGATCACGATCCCGCGGTCGCGCACGTGGACCAGGGTGTTGGCCGTGCCGAGGTCGATCCCGATGTCGCGGGAGAAGAGGCCGAGAAGGCGGTCGAACATGACGAGGGTGCCGTTTCCTTGCTGGTTGGGCGAGGCCGGTGCCTCGGCCGCGGAGAGAGCGGCTCGAGCGGCCGCGGAGAGAGCGGGTCGGGGCCCGCGCGAGATCGGCAGACGAGCCCGAGCAGTATAGCCGGCCTCCGCCGCGGACCCCGAACCGGCTCCTCGGTCGCCGATCCGGGCGGTGGCCAGCGTCCGCCCGAAAGCCATCGGACTGGTACCAATGGCCTACCCCGCGCGTACGTTGGACGTCCTGTTCGCCCCGGAGTGCTGGAGTGAGGATGACGGCAGTCCGGTGAGGGTCACGTGACCCGGACCGGACCCCTGGAGGGACGACAGCCCCACCGGCCCACGGCAGGGCACGGCACGGGACCGGCGACCGGCTGTCGCGCCACCCGACACGGACCACTCGCTCAGCCAAGCCCACCCGGAACCTGTAGCCGGGAGGGGAGCGCCGGACCGGCGGGCGGCAGCAGCGGCTCGGACCGGTCCCCCGTCCGTTCGGAACATCGCAGTCAGGTGAGTGCCCCTCATGGACGTCCTTGCCCTGGACTTCCTCCGCTCCACGTCGGCGTCCGGCTCCCCCGGCCGGTCCACGCTCCGGCGACGCTCGCCGCCGCCGCTACTCGCTCTCGGTCGCCATCGCGACCCTCCGGACCCGGGTGGGTGCCGGCTCCGGCCCGGGAGGCGTCGGAAGCGCTGCCGCGCTCCGGCGGAACGGGCTGCTGGCCTACACCGGCGCCTCGATCGTCCTGGGTCTCGGCCTGCTCGCGTGGACGTCGTTCGTCTCCGCGCCGCTGCCGGCCATCGACCCCGGGTTCCCTCCGGGCACGGTGCTCTCGGGCCCCACCGGCGGGCTCCTCCTGTGGCTCGTCTTCGGCCTGCTCGGCTCGCTGCGCGTCCTGCGCGCCCAGGGCGGGTCCACGATGACCTTCCACCTGCCGTTCGTCGGGGCGGCGATGATCCTCGGCGGCCCCACGGCGGGCGCCTGGGTCGCGTTCCTGTCGTCCATCGAGCGCCGCGAGCTGGAGTCCCAGCCGTGGTACGGGATCCTCGCCAACCACAGCGTCCTCACGATCGCCGCGATCATGGGCGGCCTGACCAACCAGGTCCTCGTCGGCCTCATGGGAGCCGAGGGGCACGGGACCGCCGCCCTGGTGGCGGCGATGGCCGGCACGGTCGTGCTGGTCGCGGTGGCCACCGGCATGGGCGAAGTCACGGTGCTGCTCCGTGAGGACATCTCGGCGCGCGCACTCCTCGACGACCTGTTCGGCCAGATCGGGCGGATCACCGCGCTCGAGGCCGCGCTGGTCATCGTCCTGGCGATTCTCTACACGGAGCTGGGCTGGTGGTCACCGCTGCTGGTCGGCGGGTTCGTGCTGCTTGTCTGGGACGACCATCCGATGCCGGCACCGGACGCGCTCACCGGGCTGCAGAACGCGGAGGGCTTCCTGCGGCGCCTCGACACCGGCCTGGGGCGGATGCGGCGGGGCGTGGTTCCGGGAGCGACGTTGCTCAGCCTCGACCTCGACCTGTTCAGGCGCATCAACGACACGTACGGACACGCCGTGGGCGACGAGGTCCTGCGCGAGGTCGGAACACGGCTCCTTGCCCAGGCCCGCCGGCCGCAGGACGTCGCGGGACGCCAGGGCGGCGACGAGCTGGCGCTGTTCCTGCCGGGCCTGGTGGATGTCGACACGGCGATGCGCCGCGCGGACGACGTGGCGACGGCCATCACGTCGCCGATCGCCACGTCCGTGGGCTCGCTCAGGGTTGGGGTGTCCGTCGGGGTGCTGGTGCAGGAGTCCTGGGGCGGCGTGCCGTCCGCGGGCACCATGTTGCGGCACGCGGACGAGGCGATGTTCCACGCCAAGCTCGCCGGCAGCCGGATCCACCTGTACGACCCCACGGAGGCATCCGCGTTCGATGACGCCGAGCGCGGCACACCCCGGTAGCAGCGACGGTCCGCGATCGGGCTACCGCCAGATCTTCTCCTCGCCGTGCTCCCCGACCAGCATGTGGCCCTCCGCAAAGCGCCCCGGCGCGAACGGCGCCAGATCGACGGTCGTCGTCGCGCCGTCCAGGATCAGCTCAGCCATCCCGAGGCCGACGGCCGGCGCGGTCTTGAAGCCCGTGCCGCTGTGACCGCAGTCGAGGTAGAAGCCCTCGGGGCCGGCCGCGCCGAGCATCGGTCGCTGGTCCGGGGTCAGGCCGTCCTGGCCGCTGTGGGAGGTGCGGAAGGTGCCGTCGATCAGGTCCGGGACGCGGCGGATGATCCGCTCCGAGGCGCGGTCGCGGAAGTCCGAGGCCGCCTCGCTCGTGTCGCGATCCGGTGACCCGCCCATCTGGCTGTCGTCCTCGAGGCCGACCAGCACCATGTCCGCGCCCTCGGGCCGGAAGTACATGCTGTTGGCGTTGTCGATGACGACCGGGATCGGCCGAGCGACGGTTGCCGGCACGCCGAGGTAGCCGGTGTCGTGGCGCCAGACCGTGATCGGGATGTCGAGGTCCGACGAGCGCCGGCGACGCTGACCCGCCCAGGCACCCGCGGCGTTGACGATGACCGGCGCGTCCACGCTGCCGCGGTTGGTGTCCACGCCCTCGACCCGCCCACCGGCCGTGCGGATGGCCGAGACCCGAGCCCCGGGAACCAGGCGCGCGCCCTTCTGCTTGGCGGCCGAGAGGAAGCCCGCGGCCGTCATGAACGGGTCCGCGTACCCCGAGTCCGGCTCGTAGGCGGCAACCTCGTCGGTCACGTCGAGCGCCGGGAAGAGCGCCCGGATGCCGTCCGCGTCAAGGACCGAGCTGTCCACGCCCATCGCGCGGTGCGACGCCGAGTTTGCGCAGACGCGCTCGAGGCGCTCCGCCGGCTCCACCCAGATGAAGCCCGTGCGCGTGAAGCCGCAGTCGCCGCCGACGCGCGACTCCCACTCGGCGAACCAGCGCTGGCTCTCCCAGGCGAGCCTCGCCTCCGCAAGGAGGTCGTAGTAGACCCGAACCAGGCCGCTGGACCGGCCCGTGGCCCCGGACGCGGCTGTCGCCTGCTCGAGCACCATCACGCTCACGCCCCGCGACGCGAGGTGGAACGCGAGGCTGGCGCCCTGGACGCCCGCGCCGATGACGATGACGTCGGCGGTGTCGGTCATGTGTGCTGGTCCCTCTGTCGTGCGTGGCGAGGGCCAGTATCGGGCACGTGGCGCAACAGCCGCCGCTCCGCAGCTTCGTGACACGAGCCTCCCGTCACGCCGCGCGCGTGGCTCCCGGCCGGTCGAACGTGATCCCGCGGTCCCGGAGCGAGATCCAGGCGTCGTGGCCGATGACCACGTGGTCGAGCACGTCCACGTCGAGCAGACGGCCCGCGGCGATCGCCTCGGCGGTGAGATGCAGGTCGTCGGGCGACGGCGTGGGGTCGCCGCTGGGGTGGTTGTGAACGAGGACCACCCCGCTGGCATCGAGTCGCACGGCGTCCCGGAACAGCTCGCCGACGCGCACCAGGCTCGCGGACACGTTGCCCATGTACACGTGCGAGACCCGCTGGACCACGTTCTTGGCGTTGAGGCTGAGCACGCGGAGCTCCTCGCGCTCCAGGCGGCCCATCTCCACGAGCAGCCGGTCCGCGACGTCACGGGGCGACCGGATGGTCCAGCTTCCCAGCCGGCCAGTCCGCCACGGAGCGGCGCCCCAGCTCGAACGCTGCCGCGAGTCGTGCCGCCTTGGCCGAACCGACACCCGGGATCCCGGCCAGCTCCGCGTCCGACGCCCGCGCCAGCGCACCCACGCTCGCGTGCCGGGCCAGTGCCTCCTCGGCTAGGTCGAGTGCGCTCCGCCCGCCGGAGCCGGTGCCCCAGACCACCGCGATGAGCTCCGCCGCCGAGAGCCCGCCGGGCCCGCGCAGGGCAAGCCGCTCGCGGGGCCGCTCGGCGGCGGGGAGGTCGCGCACGGAGCGTGATGCCCGGCGGTGTGCCTGGGCATCCTCGACGAGGCCGTCGCCGATCGTCATGACCCACCTGCCCTTCGCTGGCCGGCGGGCCGCCATGTACGCGCCTGCGTTCCGAGGCGTCCCCGGGGCCCGGACGACGGAAGCCCGCCGATTTCCCCCGCCGTCCGGACCCGGGAACACGACGAAGGCTACGCAGGCCCCCTTACCGGCCACGTATCCCGGACTTGACGGCCACTTCGGGTCGCGTCAGCCCCACCGGCCCTAGGGGGTGCTCGTGGCCGCCAGCAGCGCCAGCACCTGGATCGCGTTGAACGCCGAATGCAGCCCGATCGCCGCGTAGAGCGAGCGCCGGCTCAGGAACACCCAGCCCAGCGCCAGGCCCACCGGCAGGAGCGCAACGAAGGAGAACAGGGCACGCTGCACACCCGTGCCGAAGGATGTGTCGAACAGGGTCAGGATGTGGGCGAGGGCGAAGAACACGGCGCCCCGGACGATCGCCGCGCGCGCGCCCGAGGTCCGAGCCCAGGCCGTCGTGGTGAAGCCCCGGAAGAAGAGCTCCTCGCCGATCGGCGCCAGGATCGCCGCGGTGACGAGGTTGGCCACGATCCCGGCGGCGTCTGCAGCGTCCGGGAGGGTGCTTGGCGACGGCTCGAGGAACCGGCTCAGCAACCCCCCGAGGACCAGCGTGACCACCACGACGGGGACCGCCAGCAGCGCCCCCAGCAGCAGGTCGCGAAGCGCGCCGGCGTCGGGTCGGACGACACCCATCTCGCGCCAGGACAGCGCGCCTGGGCCCACCACGAGCAGCCGGATCACGGCGACGTACAGGACCATGGTGATCAGGAGGTTGAGCGTGGTTGCGGCAGGAGACCGGGCGTCGAGACCCAGGGCGGAGAGCGGCGCCAGGACGACGATCAGGGCCACGAACGTCAGGACCACGACGACGAGGAACGCGAGGACCGGCGAAGGCCCGCGGTAGGCGAGGTCCGAGCGACGGCCACGCTCGATGGCCTGCGAGCCGGCCGCGAAGGTCAGGCCGATCCCCAGGAGAACCATCGCGCCCAGGAAGACCCACTGCCCGGCACCCGGGACGTTGGCCTGGAACGAGATGAACAGGAGTCCCGCGCCCATGAGGCTGGCGACCCACCCGATGAGGTAGACCCCCGGAACGGCACGGCCCTGGAGACCGAACGTCGTGATGCGGGACGCCGCGGGCTCGGGCTCGGTGCCCGCGCCAGGCCCCTCGCCTGCGACCTGCTCCGGGTCAGTCACGAGGTCGGGGTCGCCGGCCGGACGAACCGGTCCCCCGTCCGGGACCGGGGTCAAGGCTCCGAGGCGGGCCCCGACGCGCTGCGCCCGCCCGACGCGGTGCGCGGTGCCTGGCGAGGGGGAGCGCCGCGGGTTCCGGTCCGGGTTGTGCGGGCCGCGGGTGCCGCGATCCGGTCGAGATCGCCGGAGCCACTGGAGATGGGCTCGAAGGCCGCGATGTCGCCGCGCTCGAAGTCGCGGCCGCACCACGCGCACAACGACCAGTCCAGCCCGACGAGCCGTCCGCAGTTCGCACACACCCGGTTGAGGCGCGTGCGGCAGTTGGGACAGATGATCCACTCGTCGTGGATGCGCTTGTGGCAGGCCGGGCAGGTCTTGACCGCCTCCACCTCGGCCAGGAGCGCCTCCTCGGCCAGGTTGCGTTCGTAGACCTCACCGATCTTCTCGTGCGGCCGGACGATCCGGTAGACGATGACGCCGAACAGGAACAGGACCGGCGTGAACAGGACGATGAGGGCGGCTGCCAGGTATGGCAGGACCGGGTTCTCGCTGCGTAGCTGCATGTCGCGGAAGGCCCAGTAGGCCGAGGCGAGCCACAGGATGACGATGTAGACGGCCATGCCCTGGAGGGCAAACTGGACGACGGGGTTGTCGAAGAAGCCGCCGATCGTCTCGCCGATCGTGTTGAGGATGTCTTCCATGCGGTGGGATCTGGCCTCCGGGGCGGGCGGGGCGCGCCCGCAGGCGCGCAGCGACGGGAGTGTAACAGGGGAGTCCGGGCGAGCCCGGGTCCGCGTGGGTGGACGCGCGGGCCGTCAGTCGGGTGACGGAGCCGGCCCCGGCCGGCGGGTCGGCATCTCCAGCGTCCAGGCCGCGGCCCGGACCGCGGCCCCGACGCCCGCCAACACGAGACCGCCCAGCCAGATCGCGACCCAGATCGCGACCGCGACGACGACCACGAACGGGTCGCGAGCCCCGGCGAGGATGTCGCGCACGTGCGACCAGCCAGCTGCGGCCGCCACCATCGCCGGACCGACGAGCAGCACGAGCACGGCCGCGCCGAACAGCGCCGTGGGGAGGATCCGCTGGGGTCGCCTCAACAGGTCGCCCCAGCCCAGGAGCCACGCCGCGAGCACTGGCCGCCGTTCCAGGACCAGACGGCGCACCCCGACGGCGGCGGCCGCATCGGACAACAGCCACACACCGGCAACGGCGATCACCGCCCACGGGACGTCGCCCAGGATCCGGAGCGGCAAGGGAGTCGCCAGGTCACGCGGCAGGACGAGTTGCTGGTACGTCGCCTCGTAGATGGGCGGCCACGCGAGGACCACCGCGATCACCACGGGCGTGAGCCCGAGCAGGCGCACCACGGCCACGCGCCCCGCGCCCGGCGCACCGTCGAGATCTGCGGCCGGCAGCCCCAGGCCGTCCTCGACGGCCGCCTCGAGCGCGACACCGATCCCCTGGCGCTCTGTCCAGGCCCCGGCCAGCATCCCGGCGAGGACGAGCGCGAGCAGGCCTCCAACCCCCGCGAGGATCAGGGCCACGAGCGTGGGGGACGGGTCCCCGAACACGAGCGAGCTCACCGGCCCGCCCAGCGCGTTCTGGAGACCCGTGGGCGTGGGCAGGACCAGGATGGGCCAGGCCATCAGCAGGATCCCGCCGCCAAGGAGGAAGCCGGCCAGGCCAAGGGCCCACGACACGGGCCTGAGCAGCGTCACGACAACGGCGCCCGTGATCACCGTGCCCAACGGGAGGCGCACCCGCGTCCCGCTCGCCATCGAGGGCGAGGGGTCGGGCGCAACCGTCACGGAGTGAGGGACGGCGCCGGGGTCCCGGTCAGCTCCCCGAGGCGCGCGAGCGCGACCTGCTACCTTGTCCATCTCGTCGCCGTAGGTCGCGAAGTCGCCGGCCCGCAGCGCCGCCTGCGCGAGCTCGAAGTGCGTGTTGGCGTAGTCCACGAGGCCGCCGACGTCACCCGGCAGTTCGCCGCCGGTCCCTGGCGTCGCCGTCGGACCCGGGCCGGCGGTGGGACCCGGCGTCGCGGACGGACCGGGCGTGGGCGTGACCCCCGGCGTGCCGCCGCCCTGCGTCTTGAGCAGCGCATTGAGCGCCTCGCCGAGCGAATCGCCCCAGACGATGGTCGACGGGCTCGCCACGATGATCTTCTGGAACTCCGGGAACGCGGCGGAGGTGGATTGGAGGTAGACCGGCTGCAGGTAGAGCAGCGACTCACCCACCGGTACCACGATAAGGTTGCCCCGGATCACGGACGAGCCGGCCTGTGACCAGAGCGTGATCTGGGAGCTGATGACCGGGTCCTGGTCGATCCGCGCCTCGATCTGGGCGGGTCCGAAGATGGTCGTCTCGGACGGGAAGCGGTAGGCACGGACCTGTCCACGATTGGCGGGGTCGTTGCGGGCCGCCACCCAGGCGATCATGTTGGGCCGGTTCTGCGCGATCATCGGCTGGAGGAGCAGGAACTCCGCCTTCGGCTCACCGGGCATGCGCATGACCACGTAGTAGGCCTCCGACGGCAGGGACTGCTCGTTCGTCTGGGCCTCCGGCACGGTCCAGCGGTCCGTGTTGTTGAACCAGGTCAGCGGCTGGGTCACGTGGTACTGGCCGTACATGCGCGACTGGACGTTGAACTGCTCCTCCGGTACGCGCAGGTTGTCCACGAGGTCCGCCGGCAGGTCCGTGATGGGCCTGAACAGCTCCGGGAACACGCCCTGCCAGGCGCGGATCAGCGGGTCGGTGTCATCGGCGACGTAGAAGGTCATCGTGCCGTCGTAGGCGTTCATCACGACCTTGACGCTGTTGCGCAGGTAGTTGAGATCCTCGCCGTTGAGCCCGGACTCGGGCGCCAGCTCGAAGGTGTTGAACCACGTCGAATGGGGGAAGTTGTCGCTGATCGTGTACGCGTCCTGGATGTACACGAGATGCCCCCGGTCGTCCACGACCAGGTAGGGGTCCTTGTCGTAGCGCAGGAACGGGGCGATCCGCGGCATCCGTTCGCTGATCGTCCGGTGGAACAGCAGCTGGCTGTCCGAGGTGATCTGGTCGGAGATCAGCAGGTCGAAGTCCCTGAAGCGCGCCGAGAACAACAGCTTGGTCAGCGTGGAGTCCAGCTTGACGCCGGTGTCGCCGGTCCAGCTGTAGGTCAGGTCGGGGTCCGTCCCGTTGCCCGGGATGTCGAACTCGGGCTGGCGGGCGCCGGTCACGACGTAGTGGTCGTCAGCCTCGCCGAAGTAGATGCGCGGCTGGACGATCTCCGGGGCGCCGCTGTTCGAGGTGGGGGGCAGGTCCTTGACCCACAGCTGCGGCTGGCCCTCCTGGGTCACCTCGTTGACGGGGACCATCGCCAGGCCGATGCCGTGCGTGTAGATGACGCGCTGGTTGACCCAGCTGTTGGCCTGCGGGTTCCGTTCGATCGCCAACTCGCGGCCCGTCAGCATCACCTGGCGCAGATCGCCGTTGATGATGTAGCGGTCCGTGTCCACGTCCACGAAGTCGTAGTACTGGCGGACGACCTGGAGCTGGTCCATCGTCGCCTCCAGCGGGCGGTAGTCCCACAGGCGGGCATTGGTGAACGTGTCCGCCTCGTTGCGCAACGCGGCCTCGGTGAGCGGTGCCGTCCCGTTGTACGAGCGTGGCTCCCATTGGTCGAGCCCATAGGCGAGCTGCGTCATCTTGATGTTGTTCGCGATGTACGGCTCCTCCTGGACGTACTCGTTCGGGTCAACGGTCAGGCGCTGGATCGCCTCCGGGTAGAGCCGGCCCAGGACCAGCGAGGCCGAGAACCAGATGATCACGATGGCGCCTAGCGGCCACATCCAGCGCGTGAAAGCGCCCGCGATGAGGAGCGCGCCGGCGAGGCCGGACAGGAAGGTCAGGACGTCGTACGCCATGAACCGAGCGTTGGCATCCGTATAGCCGACGCCGACCGCGGCGCCGGACGTGCTGTATACGAGCTCGTACTTGTCGAGTTGGTAGCCGAAGGCGACCGACAGGAGGTACAAGCCCGCGATAACGGCCACGTGGACGCGGACCCGGGTGACGAACACCTCGCCGCCCTGCGTCGCCTGGACGAGATACCGAGCGCCAACGACCAGGAGGGACGCGAGCAGCAGCCCGTTGAAGAGCGATTGGGCGAAGCGGAAGAACGGCAGGTCGAACAGGAAGAAGCTGATGTCACGGCCGAAGACCGGATCGGCCACCAGTCCGTCGGGCGAGAACGGAACGCGGTTGATCCAGAGCAGCACCGTGGTCCAGGCCCCGGACACGGCGCCCGCGATCCCGATGGCAAGCACGATCGCGAACCCGGCGATGACCCACCTCGCGATCGGCACGAGGTCCGGGATGTCGTCCAGGTCGAAGGAGCCGGCGAGCTCGTCCGCCCGCGCACGACCCGGGAACGGGCCGCCGACGGGCCGGCCGGGACCGCTCCCCATGCGCGCCGAGCGCTCGGCCTGGCGCTGGGCCTCGGTGAGGCGGTCCGCCACCTGGCGGAGCCGGCCCGGCTTCTCGGGATCTGGCGGCGGCGCCAGGCGCCCAGCGAGGTACAGGTTGAACAACAGCACGACCAGGGCGATGACCAGGGTTCCGAGGAACAGGCCCACCTGGACGCCGATGCGGGTCCAGAACACGCTGTCGAAGCCCACGCTCTGGTACCAGATCGCATCGGTCCACAGGTCGATGCCGGAGCCGGCCAGGAAGACGATGAAGGCGACCACGACGATGCCGACCACGAGCCCCACGCGTCGCAGGACCGTCCGGAGGGTCAGGCGTCCGGCGCCGTCATCGGGGCCACCCACGGGCTGCTTCTCGCGCGGGGTGCGAGGCGGGCCGCCCGCCGCCGAGCCCTTGGAGCGCGTCCGGGAGCGGCGGTGGATCGGGGTGGGTTCACCGGAGCCGGCAGGGGTGCCGTCGTCGGGCGCATCGCCGACGGGCCGATCTGCCGGGGCGTCGTCCGGCGCGTCGTCCGGCGCGTCCTGCCTGCCCGGCCCATCGCCGTCGTCCGCGGGGGCATCCGGGTCCGCCGGATCGCGCGGTGGCGTGCGCCCTTCAGCCTCGGCGCGGCGGCGCTCCAGCTCCCGCATGAACTCGTCGAACAGGTCGCCCATGGCGACGAGTCTAGAGGAGTCTGGAACAAGAGGCGCGCGGCGGGTCTGCGGCTCCGCCCGTCAGGCCCGGTGGAGCGACTCCACGGACCGGCGGAACCCTGTCAGGACCTGCTCGGCGAGCTGGTTCGGGCGCATCGTGGTGGCCTTGGCCGGCTCCCAGCGAAACGCGGCCCGGATCGCCAGCGGGCAGCGCCACGGAAGGGCGTCGTCCTCGGGCGGGACGAGCGGCACCAGGCGGATCGCCAGGCGGCCGTCCTCCTCGCGGATCAGCCCCGACAGCGACCCTGCGAACGACGGGCCCAGCTGGAGCAGCGGCGGCCCCGGTGGTGGACCCGTAGCAGGACCGACATCGCGGAAGCTCACGATCCCGTCGTCGTCGGTCACCCAGAGCACGGCAAGCCACCAGTCGTCGGGACCGTCCACCGGCTTGGCCATGCCAACGTGGAGACGGCGATCGCCGATGCGGATCTCCTGCTCGCGCAGGAAGGAGGGGCCTGGGTGCGGCAGACGTTCGGGCATCGCACCCGAGGATACCGGGCGGGCGGTCAGCCCCGGCTCTTGGGCTCCGGAGTCGTCTCACCGGCCCCGGGCGTCAGCTCAGCAGGCCAGCCGGCCTCGGATTCGGTGTCGGGTTCGGCCCCCGAAGGGCCCGCTTCGGGGGCGGCGGCCGGCGCAGGTTCCGGGGCAGCCTCGGCGACCCCACCGGACGCCTCGGGCGCGGCCTCGCCGTCGATCACCGGGGCGTCGTCACCCAGCTCCGACACGTGGATCCCGAGCCGGGCCAGCTCGTCGGACTTGAGCGCGACCGTCTCGGCCACGTGATTCGCGTGGCGTGCCTCTGCCTCGAGACGCAGCATCTCGCGCCGGACGTCCTCGGACGGCGGCGCAAAGACCTCAGCCTCGGCCGGCGTCGACGTGTCCACCGGGATCTCACCGGTGATGAACGACATCAACCGGTTGCCGCGAGGCGTCGAGACCTCGGACCGGGCGCGCAGGATTGCCTCGGTGTCCAGCGTCGTGACGCCCTTGATGTCCGCGGGCGAACCGGGGACCGTGGTCAGCGCCGCCCCGCATGCAGGGCAGTGCTCGACCTCCGGCGCGGGCAGGAGGATGGAGCACCACGGACAGTGGGTGATCGGATCGCTCATCGGATCGGCCATCTGCTCATTGTGGACCCCCGTGCCGGCTTGCCAACTCCCCCGTTCGGCCTATGGACCGCCTACTCCCACTCGATCGTGGCGGGTGGCTTGCTGCTGATGTCATACACCACCCGGTTGACGCCGGGGACCTCGTTCACGATCCGCGACGAGATCCTGCCCAGGACGTCGTACGGGAGCTTGGCCCAGTCGGCGGTCATCCCGTCCTCCGACGTCACGGCCCGGATCGCCACGACGTTCGCGTATGTGCGCCCGTCGCCCATGACGCCGACGCTCCTGACCGGGGTCAGGATCGCGAACGACTGCCACACGCTCCGGTACAGCCCCGCGGCCTTGATCTCGTCGATCACGATCCAGTCCGCGTCGCGCAGCGTGTCCAGGCGCTCCGCCGTGACCTCGCCCAGGATCCGGATCGCCAGGCCCGGGCCCGGGAACGGCTGGCGCTGGACCATCGCATCGGGCAGGCCCATCGCGCTGCCCACGAGCCGCACCTCGTCCTTGAACAGGTAGCGCAGCGGCTCGATCAGCTGGAAGCGCAGGTCCGCCGGCAGGCCGCCCACGTTGTGGTGCGTCTTGATCTTCTGGGCGGTCTTGGTCTCGGGCGTCGTGCTCTCGATGACGTCCGGGTAGAGCGTGCCCTGCGTGAGGAAGTCGATCTGCCCGAGCTTCGTCGCCTCCTCCTCGAAGACCCGGATGAACTCGTCGCCGATGATCCGCCGCTTCTCCTCCGGGTCGGTGACGCCGGCGAGGCGCGCCAGGAAGCGCTCTCGGGCGTCGACCATGACCAGGTTCATGCCGAGGTTCGCCTCGAACGTCACGCGCAGGAGCTCCGATTCCCGCTTGCGCATGAGCCCGTGGTCGACGTAGATGCAGGTCAGCCGGTCGCCCACGGCGCGATGCACGAGCGCGGCCGCCACCGCCGAATCCACGCCGCCCGAGAGCGCGCAGATGACCTTCCCGTCCGAGCCGGTCTCCCTGGCGTGCCTGTCGACGCGCTCCCGGATCTCGACCACGGTGGTCTCGATGAAGTTGGCCGACGTCCAGGCGGGCGCGATGCCCGCGATCCCGGTCACGAAGTTGCGCAGCAGGTCCTTGCCGCGCGGGGTGTGCACGACCTCGGGGTGGAACTGGATGCCGTACAGGCGCCGGTCGGGCGCCGCCAGCCCGGCGTACGGGGTGGAGTCCGTCTGGGCCGTCGCGTGGAAGCCCTCGGGGAGGCGCGTGATCGAGTCGCCGTGGCTCATCCAGACCGGCTGCTCGCGGTCGATGCCGACGAACAGGCCGTCGTCCTGGGTGATCTGCACGGTGGCCGGGCCGTACTCGCGCTTCGACGCGGGCATCACGTCGCCACCGAGCTCGGTCGCCATGAGCTGGGCGCCGTAGCAGATGCCCAGGACGGGCAGGCGCCCGCTCCAGATGGAGCCATCCGGCTTCGGGGCGTCCTCGTCGTACACGGAGTTCGGGCCGCCGGAGAGGATGATCGCCCGGACGCCGCGAGCCTCCAGCTCGGCGAGCGGCGTGTCGTGGGGGAGCAGCTCCGAGTAGACGTTGAGCTCACGGACCCGGCGCGCGATCAGCTGGGCGAACTGCGAGCCGAAGTCCAGGACGGCGACGACGCCCGGCTCCGGGACGGTCGCAGCGGTCGGGGGCGGATCGGACGGCGTGCGCGAGGGAGCCGGCGCGTCGAGCGCGACCTCGAGGTAGGCCTCGACCTCCGCGTCGTCCGACCCGAGGACGCGGTGGCCGGCATTCGCCAGCTCCCCGTGGACGGTCTTGCCGCGCTCCGCGTTCGGCGACGGTTCGCTGCGTCCGGCTCGGCCAAGGCCCCTCCAGCGTGTCTCGGATGGTGTTCGCGAAGTCTACCGGTCGAGCGGGTTGCGGTTCGGCCTCGTTCCGACCGCCCCATGGTCACGGGCCGTGGCTGCCGCGCTAGGGCTTGACCGGCTCGCCCCGGAACGTGCCCGTGACCTTTGCCTCATCCGCCCCATCGCCCACGTAGCGCAGCGCGCCGCCGGGCAGGGTCACATCCAGGGTGACCACACCCGACTCGTCAACGATGGCGCCGGACCCCGTCACCGGCACGCCATCCGTCAGCTCGCAGGCATCCAGCTCGAGGGCCGTGCCAGTGTCGCCGGGCGTGTAGACGAGCACGCCGCCGTAGTCACAGCCCACCCGGATCGGGTCCTCGTCGAGCTCGTAGGTGTAATCGTCGGTGTTGAGCACCTGGGCGACCAGTGACCCCATGAAGTCGGTCCCGTCGGCGTACTCGGCCTCCGTGTCCTTCGCCAGGGGAACGTAGTCGTCCGCCACAGACCCGTCGCACACCGTCACGGGAGACTTGAGCTTCGTGCCCTTCACCATGTAGTCGGCCACGAGGTTGTCGGGGCAGGGCAGGCCCCAGCCGAAGATCACGTGGGGACCACCCGCCTGGAGGATCACCCGCGCGTCGCGCAGGCGGTTCGCGAGGCGGGTCGCGTTCGCCACCGGCGTGATGGGATCGGTCGTGGCCACCATGATGATGGTGGGATAGGGGGCCGCGACGATGGGTGCCGGCCGCGGGTCCGCCGCCGGCCGGTTGGGCCAGTAGAGGCACGGCATGTCGTCGTAGTAGACGCCGCCGAAACGGGCGTCCGCGATGCCCAGGGCCTGCGCGTCGCCCAGGAACCCTGTGAGGCGCTCGTCGGCGGTCTCCTTGTCCGCCTGGTAGACGTAGTCCTGGCACTCCACGGCGTAATACATGGCGTCCGAGTAGGTCGGGTCCGGGACGGCCTTCTCCGTGTCGGGGTTCACGGCGATGGACGCGTAGGCGATCCGCGCCAGGGGTACCAGGTTGCCGTCGGACGCCGCCGCCAGCGCCCGCTGGAGCAGGAACCGGTCGGTGGTTGAGTACAGGTAGCCCACGACCGCGTTCTCGAGGTCGGCGGCGGTGAACGTCCGCTGCTCGGTCGTGCCGTTACCCATCGGGAAGTCGAAGGTGATCCCGCCGTCCGCCAGGCTGGCCTCGAGTCGGTCGTACTCGGCGACCGGGTCCCGGCCCCCGAAGTCGGCGATGCAGGCAGGATCGGCCGTGCAGTCCTGGAGCGTGGCGAAGAGAGCGTCCTCGAAGGTTCTCACGACCTCGGCCAGGAACGAGGCGCCGTCCAGCGTCGTGTCCACGGGACCGTCCAGGTAGAGCGTCGCGATGCGGTCTGGGTGGGCGGTCGCGTAGGCCTGGACGTACTGGGTGCCGTAGCTTTCGCCGTACAGGTGCATGGCGTCCACCCCCAGGTACTCCCGGATCGCCTCCAGGTCCTCCACGGCCTGGCGGGTCGCGTAGAAGGGCAGGTCGGCCGGATCGGCCTTGGCCTCGGCCAGGCAGCTCTCCACGTACGTCCGAGCCACGTCGCCGGCGGCCGCCGCTGCGTCGGTCGCTGCGGTCCACGTCGCTCGCATAGAACGCGGCCGTGGCGTCCGGGCACGTGATGGGGTGCGATTCGCCGATGCCCCGCTGATCCAGGAACACGATGTCGAAGTGCTCCGGGATCGACGCCGGGTAGTACCCGGTGTAGTTGTCCGCGGCCGAGATCCCGCTGGAACCTGGCCCTCCGGTGATGACCACGAACGTGCCGAGGCGCTCCTTGGTCGCACGCCGGATGCCGAAGCTCACGTCCCAGGTGGACCCGCCGGCCACGAGGTGGTCACGCGGCACGGTCAGTGTGATGCACTCGAACTCGCTCTCGTCCGGGCACGGCTTCTTCCCCTTGAACGACCATCCGCCTGCGACCGGGGACGGGGCGGGCGTGGGCGAGGACGCCGCCGGCGGGCTGGCGCTGGGGGACTCGGATGGCGTGGACGGGCCGGGTGGGGACGGCGTCGTGCCGACGACCGGCGCCGTGGGGGCGACAGGCCACGCGTTGGGCGTCGGCGCGGGCGAGCAGGCCCCAACGATGAGCCCCACGATGGCGATAACGATGGCCATGGACCGTCCGGGGGTGCGCATGACGGGACTCTACGCCGTCGCCGCGACCGGCACACAGGATGTCGCGCCGGGTGCGGCGAGCCCAAGGCCGAGTGCGGCGGGGCCCGGCCGAGGGCGCGGGCCGACTACTTCCCGCGCAGCTGCCAGGACTTCCCTTCCGTGACCACGGACGGCGCGTACACGATCTCGACCTCGTGCATGTCCGCGATCGTGCGAGCGCCCAGGGCCGCCATCGACTGGCGGAGCGCGCCCACCAGGTTCTGGGTGCCGTCCGTGACATGCGACGGGCCGTTGAGGATCTGGTCCAGCGGGCCCGAGGTGCCCACCCGGATCCGGGTGCCGCGCGGCAGGACCGGCGACGGGGCGGCCATGCCCCAGTTCGTGCCCCTGCCGGGCGCCTCGGCGGCGCGGGCCAGCGGCGAGCCCAGCATCACGACGTCCGCACCGGCCGCGATGGCCTTGGCGATGTCGCCACCCTTCTTCATGCCGCCGTCGGCAACGACGGGAACGTAGCGGCCGGTCTCGGCGAGGTACAGGTCGCGGGCCGCAGCGACGTCGGCGATGGCGGTGACCTGCGGGATCCCGATGCCGAGGACTTCGCGGGTCGTGCAGGCGGCGCCGGGCCGACACCCACGAAGACGGCGGCCGCACCCTGCTCCATGAGCAGGTAGGCGGCCTCGGCGTTGGTCGTGTTGCCCACGGCGACCGGGATCGGCATGAGCCGCGTGAAGTCCCTGAGTGAGAGCGGCTCGTAGCCGGTGGCCAGGTGACGCGCCGAGGAAACCTGCGACTGGAGGAGGAACAGGTCCGCGCCGTGCTCCGCGCAGAGCGGACCGTAGCGGCGGGCGACAGCCGGCGTCGCGGAGAACGCGGCGGGGGAGCCCGCGGCGTGGAGCTCCCCGATGCGGCGGGCGATCAGCTCCTCGCGGATCGGGGCCTGGTAGGCCTCGGCGAGGACGTCCTGGATACCGGCGTCGGGAGCCGCGATGATGCGGTCCAGGACCTCGGCCGGGTCGTCGTAGCGGAACTGGACGCCCTCGAGGTTGAGGAACGAGAGGCCGCCGAGGCGGGCCAGCTCGCCGGACAGGCGCACGTCCGCAACCGCGTCCATCGCCGCCGCCAGGACGGGCACCTCGAGGCGGATCCCGCAGAAGTCCTGGGCGAGCACGACGTCGGCCGGATCGACCGTGTCCGTGCCGGGGGCGAGGGACACGTCCTCGAAGCCGTACGTCGGGCGGATCGCATCCACCTTGGAGCGGAAGACCCGCCGGTTGGCAAGCGTCTCGGTCATGGCCTCGTCCTCACCCGCAATCGTCCCGTCCCTCCGTCGCGTCGGCACAGTCTACCCGGCGCGTCGTTGGGCCCATACTGGTGCCCATCCACTGCGTACAACCCGCCAGCCACGAGGGAGCCACCATGGCCAAGAACAAGGCGAAGCAGGAACGACTGGAGGAGTCCAGCGCGGAGGCTCCGGTCCAGCCCAAGCTCAAGAACAAGGTCTATCTCGCGGAGCTGGACAGGCTGCAGCTCGAGCTGTCGAAGCTCCAGGAGTGGGTCAAGGCGCGCGGCCTCAAGGTCGTCGTGATCTTCGAGGGCCGCGATGCCGCCGGCAAGGGCGGTTCGATCAAGACGATCACGATGGGCCTCAATCCCCGCATCGCCCGCGTGGTCGCCCTCCCCGCCCCCACCGAGCGCGAGCGCACGCAGTGGTACTTCCAGCGCTACGTGTCGCACCTGCCGGCGGCCGGCGAGATCGTGCTCCTCGACCGCAGCTGGTACAACCGCGCCGGCGTCGAGCGCGTGATGGGCTTCGCGACCGCAGAGGAGGTCGAGGAGTTCTACCGGTCCTGCCCGGAGTTCGAGCGGATGCTGGTGCGATCAGGGATCATCCTGGTCAAGTACTGGTTCAGCGTCAGCGACGCAGAGCAGGAGCGCCGGTTCCAGGCCCGCATCTCCGACCCCACCAAGCGCTGGAAGCTGTCGCCCATGGACCTCATGTCGCCGGACGCGCTGGGTGGAGTACTCGATCGCCAAGGACGAGATGTTCCGGCACACGGACATCAAGCAGGCGCCGTGGTACGTGGTCCAGGCCGACGACAAGAGGCGGGCCCGGCTCAACGTGATCAGCCACCTGCTCTCGCTGGTCCCGTACGAGGACCTCATGCCGGAGCCCATCGCGTTGCCGCCGCGCGAGCCGGATCGCGGCTACGTCCGCCCGCCGATGGACGAGCAGACGTTCATCCCGGACGTGTACTGAGCAGCGAGCGTCAGGCGATTGGGCGCCGCGCGATCCGTCGCCCGTCGGCGTCCAGGCGGAACCACTGCTCGAGGGTCGGGTCGAGGAGCTGCTCCCGCACGCGCCTGACGGACTCGGCGTACGACGGCCAGATCGCGAGGCGCGGCGCAGCCTGCGGCCGGAACCCAGCGCAGCCCGTCGTGCTCCCACGACTCGTGCGCCTCGGCATCAGGCCGGACGCGCGCGGCGAAGATGGCGGAGACGACGACCGCGTCCGACCCCTTCGTCGTAGAAGGGCGCGACCTGGTCCAGGTCGTAGAACGCCTCGATCTCGGCCGCACCCAGGCCGGTCTCCTCGAGGACCTCGCGCATGGCCGCCGCGGGGACGAACTCGTCGGGCTCGACGCCGCCGGTCACGCACTGCCAGAGCCCCGGGAAGATCCGGTGCGGGGCACGGCGGATGAGCAGGATCTCCAGCCGCTCCGCGTCCGATCGATGGTCGTCTGGTGAGACGGGTGACACGACCCTGAACACCCAGCACTCGACGAGGTCCGGCCGGAGGCTCACGCGCGGCCTACCAGGGCAGCATCTGGCGCATGGCGAACAGGACGTTCGCGGGCCGCTCGGCGAGCCTGCGCATGTACCAGCGGTACCACGCGCCGCCGTAGGCGATGAGCGTCTGGACCTTGTACCCGGAGCGTGCGAGCCGCCGCTGCTCCTTGGCCCGGATCCCGTACAGCATCTGGACCTCGAACGCGTCCTTGGGCACGCCGGCGGCGGCGCGCGTGGACGGCGATCTGCTCGATCAAGGCGACGTCGTGCGTGCCCAGGCCCACGCGCATCGACCGCGTCCGGCTCTCCCTCAGCATGGTGACGGCAAGGCCGAGGTAGTTCGCGTCGACCTCCTTCTTCGACTTGAAGGCGATGTCCCTCGGCTCGTCGTAGGCGCCCTTGACCAGGCGAACCGCCGGGCCCATCGGCAGGAGCCGCTCGATGTCCTTTGCGGTCCGGCGCAGGTACGCCTGGAGGCAGATACCCGTGTTGCCGTGCGACGCGCGGAGCCGCTGGTAGAGGTCCAGCGTCCGGTCCACGTAGGAGCTGTCCTCCATGTCGATCCAGAGGTACGAGCCCTGGGCCTCCGCGGCCGCGGCAAGATGGCGCAGGTGCCCGAAGCAGAGGTCCTCGTCGATGTCCAGGCCCAGCTGGGTGGGCTTGACGCTGAGCTCGCCGTCGATCTCGGCCGCCTTGAGCTGCTCGAGCAGGCCCATGTAGTGCGTCGCGACCGCCTGAGCGCCTCCGGGATCCGTGATCGCCTCGCCGAGCTTGGTGTACAGCGTCCCGATGCCCAGTACCTGGAGGTCCACCGCGGCGCCAAGGGCATCCGCGATCTCCTCGCCGGGCATGAAGCGGTGGACGGCCTTGCGCATGAACGGAAGGTTGGGGAGGCGCTCGCCGAGCCAGGGATTGAGGGCGGCCCAGAGCAGGACCTTGCGCAGCAGTCCGGTGATCACAGCCGTTCGAAGCGCTCCACGGGGACGACGAAGACGGTGGCACCGCCCACTTCGACCTCGAGCGGGTACGGCATGAAGAACTCGCCCGGCTCCATGATCGGCGGCATCGGGTTGACGGTCTGGGTCCGGGAGTGGCAGGCGTCGCGAACGATGCCCATCACCTCGTCCACCTCGTCGTCCTCCACGCCGAGCAGGACGCTGGCGTTGGACTGCTTGAGGAAGCCGCCCGAGGAGTGGAGACGCGTGGCCCGGAAGTCGCGCTCCAGCAGAGCATCGACCAGGGCGCCCGCGTCTTCGTTGTGCACGATGGCCACGACGAGCTTCACGGGGCGGAGCATAGCCCACGCCCCGCCCCGGCGACCTGTCGCACCGGCAGGCGCGCCCATGCACACGGCGCGGTGTAGCATGCGAAGTCGGTTGGGGCGCAGGTCCGAGGCCGTCCGGTGGGCCGGACGGGGCGGGGCCCCGAGATGACGCGGAGGGACCCGTGGCTGACACGAACGTCGATGCCGGCAGCGGCGCGCTTGGCGTGCTGGCGGCTGGCGCGGCCGCGCTGGCACGCGCCGCCGACCTCGACATAGCGCTCGCGGTCATCGTGGAAGCCGGGGCAGCGGCGACCGGCGCGACGACGGCCGCCGTCTTCGCGCAGGACCCGGACCGCAACAGCCTGGAGCTGCTGCTCACCCTGGGGATCGCGGACGACGACGTCGAGGCCTTCGAGGCCGAGGTGGTCACGAACCCCGAGCACCCGATCCACCATGCCGCCCTGGACCGCACGGGCTCCTTGAGTCGCGTCGGACAGACGCCCGACGGTGCCACGATGACCGGTGCGGACCTGCCGCTCGTCGTCGCGAGCAGTGGGAACGTGGAGGCATGCGTCGGCGTGCTGACGTTCGGGTGGGCCGGCGAGCACGAGGTGGGCACCGACGAGGGGACGCTGCTGGTCGCGGTCGCGGATCTCGCGGCTGCCGCCATCGCCACGTTCCGCACCTCGTCCATGGCCTCCGAGCGAACCGAGTGGCTCGAGCGGGTTGCGCTGACGGATCCGCTGACGGGCCTCGCCAACGCGCGGACCGTGGCGCGGGTCCTGGAGCTGGAGGTAGCGCGCGCTCAGCGGCTGGGCTCGGAGATCTCCGTCGCCCTGTTCGACGTCGACGGCTTCCGCGAGTTGAACGCCGCGTCCGGGTCACGTGCCGGAGACCACGTGCTGCGCCGGGTGGCCTCGGTTCTCGCCGAGAGCGTTCGCCTCGTGGACACCATCGCTCGGACCGGGGGCGACGAGTTCGTGCTGGTGGCGCCCGGGCCGGCAGGCGTGACCGTCGCCCGGCGGGTGATGGACAGCATCGCGAAGCTGGATGCCGTGGACGACTACACGATCTCGGTCTCGGCCGCCGTCGCGCACTTCCCGCAGGACGGCCCCGATGCCACGGCACTGCTCGAGGCAGCGCGCGTGGCCCTCGCGGCCGCGACGGAGCCTGCCTCGATCGTCGAGGTGGCGGGGGCCTAGGCTCCGGACCCGCCGGAGGGTCGGTCGGCGGCCCGCTCCAACGCGATTGCCAGGCACGGCAGACGGCCGGCCACGCGTCGCACCGCCTCGACCGCGCCCGCCAGCACCGCGTCCGGGTCGCCGGCCGCGTCCGCGATGGCGTACCGTCCCGGCTCGGCCGCCGCGAAACCCAGGAATGCTGCCCGCACCCGCTCGTGATAGGCCGTGTCCTGGAACGCCTCGAACCGGGTGATCTCCGCGGACTTGCGGGCCAGCCCCACCTCCACTGGCAGGTCCAGGAGGATCGTCAGGTCCGGGACCAGACCGCCAGTCGCGAAACGCTGCACCTCGCGGAGCTGGTCCAGCGGCACGCCGGAACCGGCACCCTGGTAGGCCAGCGACGAGTCCGCGTACCGGTCGCACAGCACGACGGCGCCGCGGGCCAGGGCGGGCGAGATGACCTCGTCCACGTGCTGGGCCCGTGACGCCGCAAACAACAGCGCATCGGCGCGCCCACCGCGGTCGACGGGCGGATCCGTGTCCAGCACAAGCCGGCGCATCAGCTCGCCGAAAGGGGTGGACCCGGGCTCGCGAGTCGTCACCACCTCGCAGCCACCGGCTGCCAGCGCCGCGGCAAGGCGCGGCATCAGGCTGGACTTGCCCGAGCCGTCGGGTCCCTCGAGGGTGATGAAGATGCCCTTGACTGGATCGGCCACGGACCGAGTGTAGGCGATGGAGGCCGCAGCTCAGCGGAGCCGAAGCACCTGGGCCGTCGGCTCGTCGCCCTCCGACCCGCGCGTGGCGATCACCGCGATCAGGCCCGCCGGGCCGGCCGCCGCGATCCGGACCGGGTTGCCCAGGTGGTCCTGCGTGACCGCATCGACGAGGGTCCAAGCCCGGCCGTCCGGGCTGTGCCAGGCGGTGAGCCAGGGCTCCTCCTCGTCATCCAGGCGGTACCCCAACGCGACGTAGCCGTCCGCCTCGCTGAGCAACCGCACCACCCGACCGGAGCCGAGATCGCCCACTGGAAGCGGGATCGCCTCCCAGGTGCGCCCGTCTGCCGAGGCCCAGATGGTCGCCCGCCCGTGGTCCGCCTCCGTGATCCCTGCCTGCCCGGCCATGAGCCACGGCCCGCCGGCCGAGGCCGGGAGGGCGTCGCTGATCTCCGCGTCACCTGGCAGGCCGTCAATGACCGTCCAGGCTGTCCCGTCGTCCGACGTCGCGAACGCGGACACGGGTCCTGGATACCAGGTCTCCCACAGGATGCGGCGGCCGGTCGCGTCTGCGACGCCTTCGTGGTGGACTGGGTCACCGCTCGCCAAGTCGTTGGTCGACGTCGGAGCAGGCTCGATCGGACTCCAGGCCAGGCCGTCCGCGGAATGCAGCAGATCCCGGCCGGTGAGCGACTCGCCCTCCCACCAGCCCACGGACGCATCCCAGCCTCCGGTGGGGACGGGCCAGGCGTCGTCGAACTCGGCGCCCTGCACCTTGTCCTTCGGCGCCGTGAGGCCGGTCACCGGACCCCCCATGGTCCAGGTTCGACCGTCCGTGGAGGCCCATGACAGGGGCACAAGCGGGCATTCCGGCCCACCTCCGGTGGATCCGGGGGGATCCTTGCGGCAGGGCTCGCTCGAGTAACCGCCCACGATGAGGACCTGCTGCCCGTCGCTGGCGATGGCCGTCGCGTGTGCTTCCAGGGGCAGCCCGTTCTTGCTCGTGGAGACCTTGAAGGGGAGTTCGGTTGGCTGCCACGTCACGCCATCAGCGGAGAACCATACCCTGCTCCCGCGTTCGACGGCCACGTAGCCCCCGTCGAACCCCACCACGTCAGCGAGCAGCATCTCGTCCACGGGGATCGAGCCCAGGCTCTCCCAGGAACGTGCCGCGGGCGGCGCAGTGGATGCCGTCGGCACGGGACTTTGCTCGGGGGTCGCGGTTGGCGTCGTCACCGGCACCGATACCCAGGCCGCCGGGGCCGGGAAGTCCCCGCCCGCGATGCGGCTGCCGACGGCGACGAGGGTCCCGTCCGCCAGCGCCGCCATGTGGTGCATCGTCCCGGTCGGGCCGTCGGCGGGCACGGCCTGCCACGTTCGGCCACCATCGGTGGACCGCCACCCCGTGGCATGACATCCGGTACCGCAGTTTCCGGTCGCAGAGTCGTCGCCCACCATCACGAGCAGGCCGCCGAGGTCGATGACGTCGTACCCGACTGCTGCGGCTTCCCCGGAGAGCACCTGCCAGCTCTCGAGGTCGGTCGTCCGGTAGATGCCTGGGCTGTCCGCCGCATCCAGTCCGGGCCGGAGGAAGCCCAGCAGCTCGCCGGTGGGCGCCGCCAGCTGGCGGTTGGACCGCGGCAGCGGTGATCGGTCCCAAGTGCGTCCGTCGGTCGAGGTCAGGATGACCGACTCGCCGTCGCCCCCGGTGTCGACGCCCTCTGTCGCCCCGTACGCCCACAGACGGTCACCCGTCGCCACCGCGAAGGCCATCGTCAGGCCGTCGGGAAGCCGCAGCTCCTCGGCCTTCCAGGTGATGCCGTCGGGAGAGGACCACAGCTGGGCGCCCGCGCCACCGCCCATCGCCCCCGCTGGCGCGTGACCGAAGGCCAGTAGCTCGCCACGCCAGGCGACGAGGTTGTCCATGATGCCGATCTCGAAGACGGCATCGTGCGGAACCGGCGTCCAGGTGCGACCGTCAGTCGAGGTCCAGACCAGGCTGCGCCGGTCGGTCTCCAAGCGATGGTAGAAGCCCGCCGCCACGTACCCGCGTCCCCAGGCCGCGATCGAGTTGATGCTCCCCGGATCCTCGTACTGGGGATCGGCGTCGGCCGGGAAGGAGATGGTCGCCGGGTCCCATGCCAAACCGTCGGCGGTCGTCCAGACCTGCGCGGGCACGCCGTACGCCCAGCCCCAGGCGATGGCGCCGGGCCCCCCGGCGATCACCCCGTCCATGGTTGAGCCGCCCGGGTCGGGAACCGTCCAGCCCGGCATGGTGACGGGCGTCCAGTTGAGACCGATCCCCCGGCCTGCGATCGGCGACGCATCGACCACCGTCGAAGGCGACGGCAAGAGCGGCACGAGCGAGAGGTTCTTCTGCTCCGCGCGCCGCAGCATCTCGGCCCCAACGGCAAGCGAGCCCAGGGCCAGCAGCGTGAGGACCGCCATGACCGCCACCAGCCGGAACACCGGGCGACCCGGCGCGGGCGCGTCCACGACCCCCGTAAGGAGGGCCTCCGCCCGGCGGCGATCCAGCCGCGGGACGCGCAGGGAGGCGATCGCAGCCGCATCGGACCGCAGTGCATGAGCGGTGTGCGTACAGGAGTCACAGGTGGCCAGGTGCCCATCCAGCGTCGCCCGCTCGTTGGCGGTCAGGGAGAAGTCGACGGCATTGGCGGCAAGCGTCAGCGCGGTCTGATGGCGGTTCATGGGACGACCTCCGCCCCCTCGAGCGTGGTCCGCAGCCTGAGCCGGGCCCGGCAGATGAGCGTGCGGGTGGCCAGCTCCGTTCGACCGATGCAGGCGGCGATCTCCGCCCCGCTGAACCCCTCGGCGGCGAGTGCCAGCGCCGCGCGGGCATCCCGCGGCAGGGCGGCGAGCGCTGCGTTGAGCTCGGCGCGCGTCTCACCGGCGATCACGCCGGTCTCGGGCGCCTCGTCAAGCTGGGTGCCCAGCGACCGTCGCCCAGGGCCCGCCAGCCACCGGACGGCAGTCTGCAGGTGGCGCCCCCGGCTGATGGCCAGGTTCGTAGTGACCCGATACAGCCACGCCCGCGTGTTGTCCGGTGCGCGCCCCGCGCCAGCCTCGCGCAGGAGACGGATGAAGGCGTCCTGCAGCAGGTCCTCGGCGGCCTCGGGGTCGCGGGTCGTCCTGACGAGGAAGGCGTACAGCTCCTCGTGGTGGCGGGCCCAGGCGTCCACGACGACGGCATCCGCGCGCGTCGCCGCCGGACGCTTCGCAGCGTCCACCGGCTCGAGGGGAGGGATCGTCGTGTCCACGTGGGTTGAGACGCAAGCCCGGCCGAAGTGTTGCGGCCTCGCGAAGTGACCGGGCGCGCCTCGATACGCCCAACGCCCTAGCGCGCCACACCGTCCCGCGCGATACCCTCGGTGGCAATGCGCGACATCACGAACCGTGCCCTCGACACGGCCACTGCGCTGGGCGCCACGTACGCCGACGTGCGCGTGGTCCGGCGGCTCGAGGAGAACATCACCATCAAGTCCGGACGCGTCGAGGGCGTCGCGGGCGGCGAGAGCGAGGGCTTCGGCGTCCGTGTCATCGTCGGCGGGGCCTGGGGCTTCGCCGCGAGTCACCACCTGACCGCCGCCGAGGCGGATCGGGTCGCCGCTGAAGCCGTCCGGATCGCGCGGGCCAGCGCGACCGCAATCCGGACGCACGTCACCCTGGACGGCCGCCCGCCGGCCAAGGGCCGCTTCGAGAGCCCCGTCGCCGAGGACCCGTTCGCCGTCCCGCTGGACCGCAAGATCGCGGACCTCCTCACCGCGGACAGGGCCATGGGCGCCGTCAAGGGCATCGCCTGGACGGAGTCCGTCTACGGCGCCCAGCGCGAGCGCAAGACCTTCGCGGCCAGCGACGGCTCCTACACGGAGCAGGTGATCACGCACATCGGCGCGGGTCTCGAGGCCAACGCGATCGAGGGCGACGAGCACCAGCGCCGCAGCTACCCGGACAACGGCGGGGCCTGGGCCTCGGCCGGCTACGAGTTCGTCCGGGCGATGGATCTCGCCGGCAACGCCGAGCGTGTCGCGAGCGAGGCCGTGGAGCTGCTCTCCGCCCCGCCGCTGCCCGCCGGCACACGGACCATCCTGCTGCACCCATCCCAGCTGTACATGCAGGTGCACGAGAGCTGCGGTCACCCCACGGAGCTAGACCGCGCGTTCGGGACCGAGGCGTCCTACGCCGGCACCAGCTTCCTGACGCCGGACATGCTGGGCACCTTCCGCTACGGCAGCGAGCTGTGCGACATCGTGGCCGACGCCACCGTCCCGGGCGGCCTGGGCTCGTTCGGCTGGGACGACGAGGGCGTGGTGGCCCAGCGGGTCCCGCTGATCACGGAGGGGATCTTCACCGGCTACCTGAGCTCGCGGGAGACCGCGCCGCGCATCGGGCGGGCCTCGGGCGGGGCGATGCGGGCCGACGGCTGGAACCGCATCCCGCTGATCCGGATGACGAACGTCAACCTGCTGCCGAAGCCGGGCATGAGCTTCGACGACATCGTGGCCGACACCGACGACGGCCTCCTGTTCGACACCAACCGCTCCTGGTCCATCGATGACCGGCGCCTCAACTTCCAGTTCTCCACGGAGGTCTGCCGCGAGGTCAAGGGCGGCAAGGTGGGCCGGCTGTTCCGCAACGGAACCTACACCGGGATCACGTACGAGCTGTGGCGGTCGATGGACGCCGTCGGCGACGCCTCCTCCTGGCGCATGTGGGGCACGCCCAACTGCGGCAAGGGCGAGCCGCCGCAGTCCGGGCACGTGGGCCACGGCGTTTCGGGCGCCCGGTTCCGCAACGTGCGCGTGGGGGTCGTGGCGTGAGCGGCGCGGACCCGATCGCCGGCGACCCGGAGACGGCGCTCCGCCTGGCAGAGGAGATCGTCCGGCAGGCCGAGGCGGCCGGTGCCGGCGAGGCCGAGGCGCTCGTCGTGGCGGGTGACTCCGCGCTCACGCGGTTCGCCAACAGCGAGATCCACCAGAACGTCGCGAGCAGCGAGGTGTTCGTCAACCTGCGGTTCGTCCAGGGCCGCCGCGTGGGCGTCGCCAGCTCCGGCCGCGTGGACCCGGAGGGCATCCGTGCCCTCGTGGAGCGCGCCGCGGCCATCACCGCCAACGTGGAGGAGCTCGAGGACTGGGCGGGTCTCCCGGAGACGGGCGCCGCCGAGCCTCTCGCGGCCGCCTGGTCGGACGGGACCGCGACCGCCAGCCCGGAGCTCCGCGCAGAGGGGGCGCGAGCGGTGATCGCCGCCGCGGACGAAGCGGGCGTGACCGCCTTCGGCTCGTTCTCCACGGAGGCCGAGGCCGTCGCCGTCGCGACGACCAGGGGCGTCCGCGCGGCAGAGCGCCGGACCAGTTCCCAGCTCCTCACCGTGACCATGGGGCCCGACAACGGGACCGGCTACGCCGAGCAGGTCTCGGTCGATGCCACCCTGATCGATGCCCAGACCATCGGCCGCGAGGCCGCCGAGCGTGCCCGCGCCTCGGTCAACCCGATCGACATCGCCCCCGGGGACTACCCGGTCGTGCTGCTCCACTACGCCGTCGTGGACCTGGTGGACATGCTGGGCTACCTCGGGTTCTCCGCCCTCGCGGTCGAGGAGGACCGGTCGTTCTGGGAGCCTGGCAGGCGGGTTGCCTCGCCGCTCGTCACGCTCACCGACGACGCCCGCGACCCCGCCGGGGTGCCGATGGGCTTCGACGCGGAGGGCGTGCCCAAGCAGCGGCTGTCCCTGCTGGATTCCGGTGTTTGCCGGGACCTGGCGTACGACGCCCAGACCGCGGCGCGCGCCGGACGCGCCTCGACGGGCCACGGACTTCCGGCGCCGAACACCTACGGCCCCTTCCCCACCAACATGGTGATGGCCGCGGGCGACACCCCCATGGACGAGCTCGTCCGCGGCCTGGACCGCGGGCTGCTCGTCACGCGCTTCCACTACACGAACCCCGTCCACTCCAAGAAGGTGATCATCACGGGCATGACCCGCGACGGGACGTTCCTCGTGGAGGGAGGTGAGATCGTGGGGCCGGTGCGCAACCTGCGCTTCACGATGTCCTACCTGGACGCGCTGGCCAACGTGGAGGCGGTGAGCCGGGAGCGCCGGTGCCTGCGCGGGTTCCTGGGCGCGAGCGTGGTGCCGTCGCTGCGGCTGTCATCGTTCTCGTTCACGGGCGCCACGGCGGCAGAGTAGGCACCGCGGAGGCGCGAGACCACGATGGGCATCAGCGACCGGACGACCGCGGACCTCACGCTCTACGCGGAGCCCGACGGCTCCATCTCCGTCGATACGGGCGCACGCTTCGTGGCCGTGGGCGGAGATGACCTGGAGCGGATCCTGGACCGCCTCGCGGCGGATGGCGGGACCCTGCGCCTGCTCGGCGGCATGGGCCGCGCCGACGACGGCGACGAGGCCCCGGAGCTCGAGAGCGACCCAGGGATGGGCGCGGCCTCGTACGTGCTGGGGCTGGCCCACGCCCGCGGGCTGACGGTCGTCCGCGACGAGGGCTGAGGCGACCGCGTAACGGAGTTGTAGCGGCGACGCAGGATGCTTCGGCCATGAAGCGCTCGATCGTTGCCCTGTTCGTCGTCGCGATTGCCGTCACCGCCTGCAGCTCCCAGGCGCCATCGCCATCGGCGGCCGCTGTGTCGCCTGCTGCCGCGCCGGCTGCCCCGGAGCCGTCGGCGTCGGCGGGCTCCGGCGTCCGGCCCATCGTGTTCGACACCGACATGGGCATGGACGACCTGCTCGCCCTGTACGTCATCCTGCGCGACCCGACGCTCGACGTCCGGGCGATCGCGATCGACGGAACGGGGCTGATCCACTGCGGCGCGGGGATCCGCAACATGCGCCGGATCCTGGGCGCGTTCGACCGGCTCGACATCCCGTTCGGCTGCGGCCGCGAGGAGCCGGGCCCGAACGGACGCTCCTTCCCCGACGACTGGCGCGCCACGAGCGACGACATGTACGGCGTCGTCCTGCCACCCGTGGTCGCCTCCCAGTTCCCGCCCGACGCCGTGACGATCCTCCACGGCGTCCTCGCGGCATCGCCCGAGCCCGTCACGGTGCTCGCCGTGGGCACCTGGACGAACCTCCAGGACCTGTTCGCTGCCCACCCGGACGACCTCGCACGGGTCACCGGCATCCACGCGATGGCCGGCACGATCGATGATCCGGGCAACATCGAGCTCGGCGGGACGACGCCCGCCGACAAGGTCGAGTGGAACGTCGGCGCCGACCCCGAGGCGTTCGCCGCGGTCATGGCGCTGGACGTGCCCGTAGCCCTCGTGCCGCTGGATGCGACGAATGACGTCGCCACCCCTTCGGACATCGTCCAGATCCTCGACGCGGACCACGCCGCGGCGGGCGCGGACATCGCCTTCGAGACTTTCATCCGCAGCCCGTACCTCGCCACGGAGGGCAACTACTGGTGGGACGCGACGGCGGCCGCTGCCCTCGCGGACCCGAGCCTCATGGAGTGGGAGGACATGCGCGTGACCGTCACGACCGATGGGTCCGCGGCCGGCCGCATCAACCGGGACCCAGACGGTCGCCCGGTTCGGGCAGCCATGGGCGCCGACGGCGACCGGGTTCGCGCAGCGGTCCTCGCCGGCCTGCACCGCGGCGCGCCCCGCCCGGAACCGTTCACCCCGATCGGCACGATCGACGCGACATGGGACGGGACGACCTGCCGGGTCGAGGGCATGCCGACGAGGGCGGGCCTCGTCCGGATCGACTTCCACAACCGCTCGAGTACGCCCGCCAGCCTCGGGGGCAGGCGTGCGCGAGCCGAAGACGTGGGCGAACGCCCTCGAGTACATCGGTGCGCTGGACCTGTCAGGAGGGGAGCCGGCGATCCCAGACTGGCTCGTCCCGCTCGAGGGCACGGGTGGGTCCGCCGAGGCCGGCAAGGATGGCACAGGCCTCGCCACCCTCCCCGCGGGCCTCGTCGGGCTGGCCTGCTCCTACGGCGACTGGCCGAATCTCGAGTTCATCGACGGCGGCTCGTTCTCGCTGACCGAGTGACCCCTGGTCGCCGGCCGACGCAGCTCACCAGGACACGAGCTTCCACGGAGCCGCGAGTAGGGGCCGTCCGAACGGCGGTCCACCCACCAGGCGACCGACGGCCGCTGACGACGCTTCGGCCATTGACGCGGACCTGTCGCCCGCGCACGATCGCGGCGCGATGACCGCCATCCAGCCTGCCGACGAGCCGACTCCAGAAGCCACGACACCCGCAGTCCCCAAGCGGGCCCGGCGGTCCACGCCCCCCAAGGGCTGGCAGTTCTCGCGTCCCGCGATCGTTGCCCGTGAGATCACGGCCCTGCTCATCGGACCGTTCATCCGCTGGTTCCTGGAGGGGCCTCGTGTCGTCGGGCGGGAACACCTGCTGGAACTCGAGGGCCCGTCGCTCATCTGCCCCACCCATGCCAGCCACTTCGACTTCTCGGCGATCCGCCTGGCGCTCGGCTCGCGACACCGTCGCCGGATGACCGCCGCCGCGGCAGCCGACTACTTCGCGACCAAGAAGTCGCGCTGGTTCATGGCGGCCTGGCTGGGCGCGTTCGCGTTCAACCGGACCGGTCGCGGTGCAGACTCCATCGCCGCCGCGGAGGGCCTCCTGGGCGCGGGCTGGCACGTGGTCCTATTCCCGGAGGGCACCCGGACGACGACAGGGGAGATCAACCCGTTCCAGCCGGGGATCGGGCTGCTCGCGCGCCACACCGGCCGGCAGGTCCTCCCCGTGCGCATCGTCGGCATCCGGCAGGTGCTCCCCAAGGGCGGGCGACGCCCGCACCGGCACCCGGTGGAAGTGAGGATCGGCGCTCCGATCCGGGCGCTCCCCGGCGAGGAGGCCCGCGCGTTCACCGCCCGCCTCGAGGCGATCATCCGGGCGCTCTGAAGGACGAATGGTAGATTTCTACCCGTATGATGGTAGACTTCTCCCATGAGCCTCAACATCAAGAATGAGGAGACGGTCCGGCTCGTCAGGAAACTCGCCGATGAACTTGGCGTATCCATGACCGCCGCGATCACGGACGCCGTGCGAGCGCGCCTCGAAGCCGTGTGTGTGGATCGGACGGCGCAGGAGGAGGATGCGTACGTGGAGCGCGTCCTCGCAATCGCGGCCGAGATGCGCGAGCGGCTCGGCGATGCGGACCTCAACCTGGAGATCGAGGATCTCTACGACGAGATGGGTCTGCCGAAGTGATCGTCGACCCGTCCGTCCTGGTCGCGATCATCACCGGCGAGTCAGACGCGGCCGTGTTTGCCCGTGCGCTGAGCCGCGCGTCGACGATCCGCCTGTCGGCGGCCAGCTTCGTCGAACTCGCGGTCGTGATCGATGGTCGTCGGGACCCCGTGCTGAGCGGGGCACTCGACGCGTACCTCACCGCCGCGGAGATCGAGGTCGTGCCACTCACGGTGCAGCAGGCGCGGATCGCGCGCGAGGCGTACCAGCGCTTCGGGCGCGGGTCTGGGCACCCGGCGCGGCTCAACATGGGCGACTGCTTCTCGTACGCCCTGGCGCATGACCTCGGCGAGCCTCTGTTGTTCAAGGGACGCGACTTCGCGCTCACGGACATCGAGCTGCTCGTTGAACCGGTGAAGCGCAACCGACTGAGCGAGGTCCTCGCCGCCTATGCGATAGACGCCGGCTGACCGCCCGGGC
>CAWDHT010000028.1:0-62499 GCA_963802165.1 uncultured Chloroflexia bacterium
AGACCCCGCACGGTGGCGCCGCGATCGGCAACCACGAGGAGGCGACCGGAGGGGAGGAGGGTCCCCCGCTCGCGCACCGTGTACGAGGCCTCGACACATGCCCATGGCTCGAGCAACGCGACCGCCGAGGCGGAGGGCTCCTCGTCGACGGGGATCAGGAACCGTTCGCCCGTCCCGGGCTCGATCACCATCCGCTCGTCGACGACGACGTATTCCTGGAGCCCGCCCTCGAAGTTGTAGCCGAAGGCCGCGTTCGAGCGGGCCGTCGGCAGGTGACGGTAGTCGGTCTGGACGAGGACCCGCTCCCCCACCCTGTGCTGCGCGACGGCGTCCCCGACCGCGACGATCCGGGCGACCACCTCGTGGCCCGGGACCGTGGGGGCTTCGCCGGGGACGTAGCTCGGGATCTCCGCGAGCGCCTCCGGCGAGAGGCCGCCGATCACCTCGCCCTTGCGGGGGTGGTTCGTGAAGGCGTGGAGCAGCTTGGTGTCCGAGAAGCAGATCCCGACGGCCTCGATGCGCAGCAGGATCTGGGTGGGTCCCGGGGCCGGCACCGGCTTGGCCCGGTTGTGGACGGTCTCGCCGGCTGCCACGATCTGGATGGCGTGCTGGGTGGCCGGGACGGGGACGCCGCCGGTGGTGGGCTCGGGCACTGCGTTGGCTCCTCGGCGTTGGGCTCAGCTGAGCATGACCTGGCCGCCCGTGACCGGGAGCGCCTGCCCGGTCTCGTACTGCTGGGCGACCAGGTAGTAGATGGCCTCGAGCACGTCGGCCGGGTCGCAGCCGCGGCCCATCGGCACCTTGGCCTCGTAGAAGTGGCGCACGTCCTCCACCGTCGTGGCGCCGGGGACCTTGCCCTCGCGCAGGTACTGGACGAACAGGCCGTTGTCGGGGTCGGACCACAGCGGCCCGCCGAAGAAGTTGCCGGGGCAGACGGCGTTGACCTTGATCCCGTCACCCACCAACTCGAGGGCGAACGACTGGGTGAGGCCGATGCCGCCGAACTTGGAGCCAGCGTAGGCGCTGTTGCGGCTGGACCCGGCCAGGCCGGACTTGGAGTTGATCTCCACGATGTCGCTCAGCCACGCGGGACGGGCGGCGTGCTGGAGGGCCATGACCGGCGCCGCGAAGCGCACGCACACGAAGTAGCCGCGGTAGTTCACCCGGGTCACGAGGTCGAAGTCCGCGAGCGGCTGGGTCGTGACGCCGCCGGCGCGCAGCACGCCGGCGTTGGACACGAGGAGGTCCAGGCCGCCGTAGCGACGGATCGTGTCGTGGATGCCGTCGGCGACTGAGGCCTCGTCCATGACATTCATGGCGACCACCGTCGCGCTGCCGGGCCCGAACCTAGCGGCCAGCTTCGTGGCGTTCTCCTCCGCGAGGGTCACGTTGAGGTCCGCGAGGACGACGTGCGCGCCCTGCGCCGCCAGCCCCTCCGCGATGGCCAGCCCGAAGCCCTGTGCGGCCCCCGTCACGAGCGCGACGCGCCCCACGACACGGCCGGGCGGCCCGTCGCCGGCGGCGATCTGCTTGCGATAGGCCTCGGCCTCCCAGGCCTCGATGAACCCGCGCTCGGCATCGGCGAGGTGCCGGACGGCGCCCAGCCGGTTCGCGCCGGCGCCGACGCGCAGCGCGTCGAGGTAGATGTGGCGGGCGGTGTCGGCCTGCGCCCAGGTGTCGCCCACGGCGAACAGGCCCAACCCGGGCACGATCACGATGATGGGGGCGGCGCCCGTCGTCGCGAGGTGGGCGTCCACCCCCTCGCGCACCAACGCCTGGAGCACGGCCGGATCCGCATCCGCCGGCAGGTCGAGCAGCAGCGGGTTCGACCCGGCGTACACGATCTGGTCGGGCGTGAGCGGGCCGCCCAGCACGAAGGCGCGTCCCCCGTCCGTCGCTGTGAACGAGGCGGCGACCGGGTCGTCGTCGAAGGCAAGGATCCGGCGGCGCGTGTCCGTGGAGAGGTGCGCGCGGAGGCTCGGGGCGAGGATGTCGACCAGGGCACGGGCCGCAGCGGCCCCGAGCGCAGCTGGCAGCGCCGGCTCCGGCGTGGCCGCGATGGCCGCCTCGATCCGCTCGACCAGCCAGGCCGTCGCGTCCTCGATGTCGCGAGCCGTGTCGCCCGTGACGATCAGCCCGTGGTTCGCGAGCAGCGTGAGCCGGGGCGGGGGCGTGCCCGTACGGGCCTCGTGCTCGGCACGGGCAGCGCGGATGGCATTGGCGAGGGGCAGGCCCGGGTCCGTGTACGGCACCCAGATGACGCCGTCTCCGAACAGGCGCCGGGCCAGCTCGGCTCCGTCCCCGTTGCAGCCAACGGCATTGACGAGCACCGGATGGGTGTGGAGCACGAAGCGCTCGGGCAGCAGCGCGTGGAACAGGAGCTCGACCGAGGGACGCCGCCCGCCGGCCGGTGCCAGCCGCGCCTCGACCGCCACGCGCATGACCGGGTCGTCGCCGGGATGGGTCACGGCCGGGTCGCTCTCGAGCATCTCCAGCAGGCGCGCCGTGTCCAGCGGCACCAGCGCGTCGGCCTGGAGGGTCGCCAGGGGGACGCCGCTCGGCTTGATCCACAGCACGCCGTCGGCCTTGGCGGAGGCGTTGCCGCCGCCACCCCGCGAGAAGCCGGGGTCCTCGCCGAACCGTCGCGCGAGCGCGATCAGCTCGTCCAGGATCGCCGTCGGATGCTCGGGATACGGCTGGTGCATCACTGCGCCTCCCCGTTGGTGATGAGGTTCGCGCCGAGCTCCCGGAACCACCTGATCCGGCTCTCGGTGTCGGGGAAGCCCGCGGCCGGCCGTCCGTCGGCGTCGACGAAGCCCGGCCGGCCATTCGCCCGCTCGTGCTGGTGGGCCGCCACGACGCAGGTGCCCTCCCAGAACAGTGACCGGGCCATCCCGGACGGCGGCAGGCCGTCACGGCAGCGCGGCGCGATCGGGATTCGCTGCTGGGTGTTGTGCTCGGTCCCGGCCATCACCACGATGCCGGCGTCGCGGAAGGCCGACACGTAGGCATCCACCACGGCGTAGTCGTTGCGTTCTGGGATGAGCTCTGCCATGTGGATCCCCCGCTCAAGGAGGCGTCCGGCCAGCGCGGAAGGAGGCTCCTCCCACGGGCAGACCGGGTCGACGCCGTCGGCGAGCGTGGGATAGCAGGGGATACCGTCGCGCTCGAGGACCAGGCGATAGGCCCGCTCGAAGGTCAGCGGGGACTCGGGCACGAATGCGACCCGGCCGGCCTTCATCAGCCGCGACCGGATCTCGCCCTGGACCGCCACGGCGTCCTCGACCGGCGCCGCCGCCGGGCCGCCGTAGATCCGGGCCAGGACCTCCGCACGCCGGTCCGGCGCCACCTGGAGGAAGAGGACCTCCTGGAAGGCCATGGCGATGTGGCGCTCCTGGAGCACCACCCATTCGCGCGGCACGTCGGCGCGCTCGGCGACGTCGTCGATGATCACGCTGTCATCGATGGACGTCCGGAGCCCATGCTCGGTGAAGTGCTCGCGTAGCCGCGCGACGATGGCCGCTGCGCGTGCCTCGTCGTTCGCGCGGGCCGCGCCGGCGATCTCGGTCGCGAGCGGGGTCGGCTCCATGAACGGGCTGATCCCCTTGCCGCACAGGTACATCCGGCCTGGGTTCCCGGGGTCGTTGACCTTGACGGCGTCGTCGACCAGCTCGACGAGCACACTGATGAACTCCAGGCCGAACAGCGGCAGGATCCCGGCGGCGCGGGCCGCGGCGTCGAACCTGGCGTAGACCCGGTGGTCGTGGAAGTTGGACGCGCCCATCACGCGCGCGCCCTCCGCGGCCGCGGTCGCGACGGCGTCCTCGGCCGTGGCGAAGGCCGAGAAGTTGGGCGGCAGGTGCACATGGGTGTTGACGATGGGGAAGGCCGCCGGCCCCTCGCGGCCTCCCGGCGTCGCGTCGCCCTGGTCCATGTGCTCGTTCCGATCCTTCCGGTCACGCAGGCGGATCCCCGCGGATCACGCCCGCAGAGGACTTCCGGATGATTGCGATTGCTTGCCAGTATGCGCGACTTCGAGCCCGACTGCAAGCCTCCTCGCCAGCGGGGTAAGCATCCCAACGACTGTGCTGGCCCGTCTGGCCCACGGTGAGGTCAGCTCAGCCGCCTGGGCGGCCGATGGCCGGTGAGCGGCCCATTCGTCGCCCAGGATCGACGGCCGGTGGCGCCCGCCGGACAAACCGGCAGCTGGGGACTTGAAGCAGGGCAAACGGTCCCCTGCAGCGGACGAACCATCGGCCACGGGCGACCGATGGGCCGCAGGGCGGCCAAGTCGGAGCCGCTGGGCGTCAGCACAGAGAATGGGATGCTTCCACGTCTTCGCTGCCCGTGCGTGGCGCGCAAGGATCGCGGGCCGTGTTGTCATCGACGTGCGCAGCAGGCAAGCGGACAGCGGCCTCGCTGCCGACTCCGCGGCCGAAGGCGTCGTCGTCTTGCGTGCGGCGCACGGCCGGCGCCGAGATCGCGGGACTCCATGCATGGCATGCACGAGCCTTAGTCCCAGCCACTGGCAGTGCGGAGTGACGCTCGTTTGAGCGGTTGACGCTCATTTGATTAGAGCGTAGGATCGGGCTCGTGGTCACGGAGATGGACGCCCCGGCATCGCGCCTGCACCTCGTCAACACGGTGCTGGCCTGCCGGCGCTATTACCTCGACGGCGCCAGCAAGAGCGACATCGCGGCCGAGCTGGGCATCTCCCGGTTCAAGGTGGCCAGGCTCCTCGAGCGCGCACGCCGGGAGGGCATCGTCCGGATCGACATCGACCCGCTGCCGGAGCTGGACCTCGCCCTCGCGGACGAGGTCGCCCGCAGGCACGGGATCCGCGGTGCCGTGGTCGTCCGCACCATCGCCGGCCCCGACGAGCTCCGCGCCGCGCAGCTGGGCCGGGCCGCCGCCGCGGTCCTCGCCGACACCCTCGAGGCCTCCGACGTGCTGGGGATCTCGTGGGGTCGGACGCTGCACGCGATGGTCGAGCAGCTGCCCCGCCTGCCGGCCTGCTCCGTCGTCCAGCTGGTCGGCAGCGTGCCCACCCTGGACCTGGACACCAACTCGCTCGAGCTCGTGCGCCGGCTCGCGGAGCGCGCCACCGGCCCGGTCTTCCCGCTCCACGTGCCGCTCATCGTCGAGAGCCCGGGCATGGCGGAGGCGCTGCTCCGGGACCCACTGGCGTCGAAGACGGTCGGCATGTTCGACTCCCTGACCCGCGCCGCCGTGGGCATCGGGGCATGGACCCCGGGCGCCTCCACGATCCGCGCGGCCCTCTCCGCCGCCGACGCCCGGGCCGTGGACGACGCCGGGGGCGTCGCCGACCTGTGCTCCATCGTGCTCGACGCCGACGGCCGCCAGGTGCGCGCCGCCGGCCTCCCCGAGCGCTGCATCGCCATCGGCGAGGACCAGCTCCGGCGGGTCCCCGACGTCATCGCCATCGCCGGCGGGGCCGACAAGGTCCCCGCGATCCGGGCCGCCCTTCGCAGCGGCCTCATCCATCGCCTCGTGACCAACGAGGACGCCGCTCGCCTGCTCGCCGCAGGCTGACCGGGTATTCGGAGCCCTTCGCACCATGACCACCGAGACCGTCTTCCGCAGCGACGCCCGGCCCGATTTCGAGCCGTTCGAGGAGTCCTGCGGGACCATCAAGGGCTTCACGTACGCGGGCGACCTGGCTTCCGATGTCGCGGCCGGCACCGTTGACAAGGCGGGCGCGCTGGGCCTGCTGGACGACATGCTGGCGATCCGCGAGATGGAGGAGATGATCGTCCGCCTCCGCTCCGGCGGCGGCTACGAGCCCCTCCCCGGCTACGACTACCGCGGCCCCACGCACGTGTCCATCGGCCAGGAGGCGTCGGCCGTGGGCGCCTCGTCCGTCCTGCGCATCACCGACAACGTGACCAGCTCCCACCGCGGGCATGGCGACGCGATCGCGAAGGGCTTCTCCGCCCTGCGCCAGATGACCGACGAGCAGCTGCGCGCGCGCACCGCGGCGGACGGCGACGCGACCCGCGACGCGCTCCTTGGCGCCGCGCTGGAGGAGCACCTGTACAAGGTGATCGCCGAGCTGTTCGGCAAGGACGAGGGGTACAGCCGGGGCCGCGGCGGCGGCATGCACATCGGCGACTTCTCCACCGGCAACCTGGGCGCCAACGCCATCGTCGGCGGCTCCGTGCCGATCGCGACCGGTGCCGCGATGGCCCGCCGCTACGAGAAGAGCGACACGGTCGTGTGCTGCTTCGCGGGCGACGGCGCCTACGCCAACGGCGTGGTCCTCGAGTCGCTCAACTGGGCGGCCCAGCACCAGTGGACCAACCACCTGGCCGGCGACCGCCCGTTCGGCCTGCCGATCATCTTCTTCATCCAGAACAACCACTACGGCATGACCCACCGCACGGACGAGGAGGTCATGGGCGTCAGGCACCTGGCCCGCCGCGCCGCCGGGTTCGCGACCAACAACATGCATGCCGAGGTCGTCAACGGCATGGACGTGCTCGCGGTCCGCGACGCCGTGACCCGCGCCGCCGAGCTGTGCCGCGCCGGCGAGGGCCCGGTCCTGATCGAGGCGTCCACCTACCGCTACTACGGCCACTCGCTCTCCGACCCGCGCAACGAGTACCGGACCCGCGAGGAGGAGGCCGCCTGGAAGGCCGTCGACCCCATCGAGAAGCTCAAGACCCAGCTGGTCGAGTCGGGGGTCGCGACGGCCGACGAGGTCGCCGCGGTCGTGGCCGGCGCCGTGGAGCGCAATGCGCGCGCCGCGCAGCGCGCCGCGGCCGCGACGGATCCTGATCCGTCCACCCTGCTGGACCTGCTGTACACCGACGGCACCTCCGACGTCGTGCCGGCGGCCGCCGCCGAGCCCGTGCTGTTCGCGGAGCTGCCGGCGACCAAGGTCGACGCCGAGGGCAAGATCCTCTACCGGGACGCGATCCGCGACGCGCTGGCCGACGAGATGCGCCGCGACAGCCGCGTCATCTTCTACGGCGAGGACGTGGCCGACTACGGTGGCGCCTTCAAGATGACGAAGGGCCTCATCGAGACCTTCGGGCGCGACCGGGTGTTCAACACGCCGATCTCCGAGGCGGCGATCTGCGGCACCGCGGTGGGCGCGGGCATCGCCGGCCTGCGGCCGGTGGTGGAGCTGATGTACATGGACTTCGCGCTGATGTCCTCCGACCAGATCGCGAACCAGGCCGCCAAGTGGCACTACATGTCGGGCGGCCAGGTCGAGGTCCCGGTGGTCATCCGCTGCTCCGTGGGCGCCGGCAAGGGCTACGGCGGGCAGCACAGCCAGAGCCTCGAGTCGCTGTTCACGCACATCCCCGGGCTGTGGGTGGTCTACCCGGCCACGGCCGAGGACGCCAAGGGCCTGCTCAAGAGCGCGATCCGGACGAACAACCCGGTGGTGTTCGTCGAGAGCCAGGGCCTCTACTCGACCAAGGGCGTCGTGCCCGAGGGCGACTACACCACCCCGATCGGCAAGGCGAAGGTCGTCCGCGCCGGTTCCGACGCCACGATCGTGGCCTGGGGCCCGGCCGTGCCGGACGCGCTGGCCGCCGCGAACATCCTCGCGGTCTCGCGCGGGATCCAGGCCGAGGTGATCGACCTGCGGAGCCTGGTGCCGCTCGACATGGACACGGTCCTCGCGTCGGTGCGCAAGACCGGCCGTGCCGTGGTCGCCGCGCAGGCGGTGCTGAGCGGCAGCTTCGTGAACGACGTCGTGGCGCGCATCCAGGCCGAGGCGTTCGACGACCTCGACGCCCCGGTCGGCCGGATCGGCGCCGCGAACGGCATCAGCCCCCAGGCGGAGAGCCTGGAGAAGGCATTCCTGCCCAACACCGGCGACATCGTCGCCGCGGTTGCGGCCCTGATCTGACCACTGCCCGGAACGCATCGAACGCCGAAGGAACCAGACCGATGGCCCACCCGATCCTGATGCCCAAGCCCGGCCAGATGACCGAGGAGTGCGTCCTCACCCTCTGGCGCAAGGAGGTGGGCGAGCCCGTCCACCGCGGCGACGTCCTGTTCGAGATCGAGACCGACAAGAGCTCGATGGAGGTCGAGACGTTCGACGAGGGCGTCCTCCTCGCCAAGCTCGTCGCGGACGGCGAGACCGCGCCGGTCAATGCCGTGTGCGGCTGGATCGGACAGGCGGGCGAGGCCGTCCCCGAGACGCCGGCAGCGCCCGCGCCGGCAGCGCCCGCGCCGGCGGCGGTGGCCGCACCGGAGCCTGCACCTGCCATCGAGCCCGCACCCCAGCCCGCGTCGGAGTCGGAGCCTGCCGCCGCCGCGGGGCCCGCGCCCGATCTCGCAGCCACGACCGCCCCGGCGGCCCAGCCCGCATCGTCGGCACCCGGCGGCAAGCTCAGGATCAGCCCCAGGGCCAGCCGGCTCGCGGCCCAGGCCGGCATCGACCCGCTCACCGTCACGGGTACCGGCCCCGACGGGCGCATCGTCGAGCGCGACATCGCCGCTGCCGTCGACGCCCGTTCGGCGGCACCCGCACCCCCGCGGCCCCGGCCCCGGTCTCCGCCCCCGCCGTCGGTCGCGACCCCTGCCCCCGCCGCGGCCACTCCCGTCGTCCCGATGGCCGTCGCACCCGTCGAGGGTGAGGAGGCACCGCGGCCGATGAGCCGGATGCGCCGGACCATTGCCGCGCGCCTGACCAACAGCTGGCAGACCACGCCGCACTTCACGGTCACGGTGGCCGTCGACGTGACCCGGGTCCTTGCCCTCCGCGCGGAGCTCAAGGCCGAGGGTCACAGCCTCACGGTCACGGACTTCGTCCTGGCCGCCACCGCCCAGACCCTCGCCGAGTTCCCGGACGTCAACTCCCGGACCGACGGCGAGGTCGTCTACCCGCGCCGGCGTGTCCACCTCGGCGTAGCCGTGTCCGTGCCGTCGGGTCTCGTCGTGCCGGTCGTCCGGGACGCGGACCGCATCACGATCGTCGCGCTCCACGATCGGGTCGCGGCCCTGGCCGCCGCCGCGCGCGAGGGCACCATCGCCGTCGACGACCTGACGGGCTCCACCTTCACGGTGAGCAATCTCGGGATGTTCGGCGTCGAGGAGTTCAGCGCGATCATCAACCCCGGCGAGGCCGCCATCCTGGCCGTGTCGTCGGCCGTCGCCACCCCCGTGGCGATCGACGGGGGCATCGGCGTCCGCCAGATCATGAAGCTCACGCTCTCCGCCGATCACCGGATCGTGGACGGCGAGATGGGGGCCCGGTTCCTGAACGCCCTTCGGCGTCGCCTGGAGGACGTGCGCGCGTTCCGCGACGAGGTCGCGAACGCCTGATCACTCCCCCAGGCCCGGGGCATCCTCCTCCGCGCCGGGCCTGGGGGACTCATCCGCGGGGCGGGGCGGCCGCTCGCGGTCCGATGATTCGGTCCCGCGGCATGCTGACTCGGCTCCGTGTCACCAGGGCGAAATCCACTCGGAGCTCACACGCGATCCTGCACGAACCGGGATCGAGCTCCTCGTGGCGCATCGGTGGTTGACTCCCACCCGGTTCGCCGGACGCTCCGCAGGGGCGGCCGCCGCCGGACGCGCCGCAGCGTGAGGGCCGCCGTCGGGGGACGCGCCAGGAGCCATGGTCGCGGCATCCCGACGGGAGCAATCCCGGGAGTGCCTCGGCGAGGTCTCCGTGCGCGCCACCCCGAAGCGCGGTCACGTTGCCGCCTCGCGGCAACGGTTGTGGATCGGCCGCTGTCAGTAGAACAGCAGCCGATCCTTGCCATCCCCAGATGGCTACGCCATAGTGGCAATCGGCGCCTCCCGGGCCAACAACCCGGACGGGCAGATCCACGGAGGATCGACTGCATCCATGACGCAAGAGAGAGAGGGCCAGGCCGTGCCGCCGCAGGGTCTGAACTGGTGGGCGACCGTGCGTGACGCCCTACCCGACGACGACGTGCTGGCTGCCGCCGTGGCCGACGAGCTCGACGAGCCGCTCGAGGACGTGCGCCCCAGCGTCATGACGGCGACCCTCGTGCGGCGAGTCGACGCCTCATTGGACGACCTGAAGGCGGTCGTGGAGGGCGAGCGGGCGCGGGCGCGGGTTCGGCCCGTGGCCACCATCCGGCGTGGCGGGGAGCGCCGGATCCGTGCGGAGACCCAGGAGGCCCTCCTGGCCGAGGCGCGCCGGCTGGCGGACGCGGGCACGCTCGACCTGCCGGCCGCCGTGGCCGTCCAGCGTGCAGCGGGTGGGATCGCGGCTCGCTCGGGGATGCGCCTGGTGCTGTTCCTCGCCCGGCTGGCGGTCATCCGCCGGCTCGTCTGGGACCGCTGCGTCGATGAGCAGCGGGCCGGCCGGCTCGACGCGGACGCCCTGGGCGAGATGGGTCGCTGGATCTTCCTGTGGACCGAGATCACCTCGCTGGTCGTCACGGACGGCTACCGGGCCGCCGAGCGCGAGATCCTCGCCCGCGACGCCCAGGCAAGGCGGAGCGCCCTGGAGGAGCTCCTGGGCGTCGTCGCCTCGGACGCGCTCACCGTGGCGAGGCTTCGCCGGGTCGCGGGCAGGTTCGGGCTGGACCCTGACGAGCGCTACCGACTGGTGGCCGTCGCCCCACACCCGGAAGCCGATCCCACGCCCGACCGGGCCGGCATCGACGAAGGCGACCTGGAGCTCCTGGCGGGCCGCATCGGACACCTCCTGGGATCGGCGGCCCCGGGCACGGAGGGCGCCGGCGCGGGAATCCGGTTGCCGGTCGTGCTGCCGATGCGCGGCCGGATCGTGGTGCTCGCCCAGGCCGGCTGGGCGGGCTCGAGCCGGATCAGCGCGGCGCTGGACGGCACGCTGGGCGGCCCGGGACGAGGCGGGGCCGGGACGACTGGCAGACCCACCAAGGCGTCGGCGTGGGTCGCCGTGGGTTCGCCGGTGGTCGAAGGCGTGGAGGCGATCGCCGGGGTCCTGGCGGACGTGGTCGATGCCGTGCGGACCGCCGAAGACGTCGGCCTGCGGGGCTGGATCCCGGATCCCGGCCATCTGGCCGTGGAACGGCTGCTCCTGGCCCAGCGAGATCTCGGGGAGGCGGCCGTCGCCCACGAGCTTGGTCCGCTCCTCGCCGACGAGCGACTGGGTCCGGAGCTGATCGAGACGCTCCAGGTCTACTTCGACGCCGGCGAGAACATGCGCGAGGCCGCCCGCCGTCTCCACCTCGCCAACCGGACGGTCGCGTACCGCCTCGAGAAGATCGAGGGCCTGCTGGGCGGCCCCCTGGACGATGCGTCACGCCGCCGGCTCGCGGTGGCTCTGCTGGTCCGGCGGCTGCAGGAGGGAGGCGCCTGATGCTGGGCACGCTCATCGTCAGCCCGCTCGCCTCCCGAATCCGCGCCGAGGCCACGCGCCACCGCATCACGGACCAGGTGACGGCGGCGATGATGGATCGCGGCGTGACCCAGATCGAGGTCCGCGAGGCCGGGCAGCCGGCCGCCATCCGGGAGGCGAGCGCAGCGGCAGTGGCGGCAGGGTCGGACCTGGTCGTCCTCGCGGGTGGCGACGGCACGGTCCGCGATGCCGTCGGCCCGCTGGCCGGGACGGGGATCCCGGTCGGCATCGTCCCGTGCGGGACCGGCAACCTGTACGCCACCGCGGTCGGCATCCCGCGGGACCTGGACGATGCGATCGCCGCGATCCGCAGCGGGTCCCCGCTCCCCCACGACGTCGGCGAGGTCCGGCTGGTCCCGACCGGCCGTCGATGGGGAGCCCCAGACGGAGACCGCCGTCACGTCGTTCGTGGTCGCCTGCGGAACCGGGTTCGACGCGCGCCTGATCGAGGCGACCTCACGCGAGGCCAAGCGGCGCTACGGCGTCGCCGCCTACTTCATCGCTGCCAGCCGGCTGCTCGGCCACCTCGAACCCCAGCCCACGGTCCTGACGGTGGATGGCGTGCGGTCCGAGCTGGAGTCGGTCGTTGTCCTGGTGGCCAACTGCGGCGAGGCGATCCCGGGCCGGCTGCGGCCGCGCCTGCCCATCGATCCCGACGACGGCCTGCTCCACGTCTTCGTCCTGCCCAAGGGCGGGATCCTGGGGGGTGTCGTCGGCGCGATGGAGCTGATGCTGGCCGAGGCCGCGGGGGTGTCGCCGACCGGTGCGGCGATGCGGCTGACCGGCACGGAGGTCCGCGTGGAGGTCGTGCCAGCCGGGCCCACGCAGGTGGACGGGGATGTCTTCCCGCCCGCGACCCTGGATGCCCGTCTGCACCCCGGCGGGCTGTCGGTGATCCGGCCGTGACGGCGACGCGTGCGCGAACGCCGGGCAGGACTGCGGCCGACGGGCGACGATAGCGCCGATGTCCGAGAGCGCCACCCCGTCGACGCTCAAGCCGGCGCGCCGGCGGCTGCCGTTCACGCTGTACGTCCTCGCTGGCCTCATGCTGTTCAAGGCCGTGATCATCGTGGCGGTGGTCGGCGGGGCGACGTTGGACTCGATGCGGCCGATCCTGGGCCTGACGACCGGGCCCGAGCTCGCGAGGCTCTTCCAGCGGTACCCGACCGCAGGTCCCATCGTCCTCGCGTTCGCCGGTCTCCTGATCGTGTCCGTGATCGGCATGCTCAGCCGCAGACGTATCGGATGGCTCCTGGCCATGGTGATCACGGGCCTGTTCGTCATCATCGACATCTACGGGTATCTCAACAGCAGCGCGAACCACCTCTGGATGCTGCTCAACATCGTCACCGTCTTCTATCTCAACCAGCGTGACGTCCGCGAGGCGGTCGGGGCGGCAGAGCCCATCGAGGCGGACCGGGCCGCGCCGGCCACGTGACCGCGTTGGGCGAACCGACGCCCGGGACCTCGGGCGACGACGCGCTGCTGCGGCGCTTCGAGCCCATCCTGCACTTCACGCACGGCGAGCTGTTCCTGCCGACGCCCGCGACGCGCTACGTGGAAGCATGCGACCTGCTGACCGGTGCGACGCCCTCCACCGCCCGGGTGCTGATCCCCCTCGGCGACTGGACGAGGAGGACGCTGGCGGCCGCCGGCGACGCCCCGCCGGGCGAGGTCCGGTTCCTGAGGTTCGTCCAGGAGCCGCTCAACCCCATCGAGCTCACCCGCTTCAACAACCGGCCGGACCGGCCGCGTTTCAAGGCCCCGGGGCGGCTCGCCCGCGTGGGGCTGCTGGCACGGATGCTGGACGCCGGGCTGGTGGCCTCGCTGCTCGTGCGGGGCAAGGTCCCGGGCGGCACGGCCGCGGCGGCGGCGATCAAGTACGACGCGATCCGTGCGGCCGACCCGCGGGTCAGCTACCACGGTCGCGTCATCCGCCAGGACGGCTGGGTCGTGCTCCAGTACCTGTTCTTCTACCCGATGAACGACTGGCGCTCGACCTTCGACGGCGCCAACGACCACGAGGCGGACTGGGAGCAGGCCTTCGTCATCCTGGAGGAGCTGCCGGACGGTGACGTGGAGCCGGTGTGGTTCGCCGCCGCCGCGCACGACGAGCAGGGCGCGGACCTGCGGCGCCGGTGGGACGACCCGAAGCTCCACACGGAGGGTGAGCACGTCGTGGTGTACCCGGGCGCCGGTTCCCACGCCACGTACATGGAGCAGGGCGAGTACATCATGCGGCTCGCGCTGCCCGGCGCCGCCCTGCAGCGCGGCATCCTCGACTGGGTTCGCCGGCTCTGGCGCGACACCCTCAACCAGCCCGATCCGGGCGATCTGGCCGAATCGATCGCCCGCCTCGTGAGCGTCCCGTTCGTTGACTACGCACGCGGCGACGGCTACACGGTCGGCCCCGGCCAGCAGTTCGAGTGGAGCCCGATCCTCATCGGCGACGACGACGGCTGGGTGGACGCCTACCGCGGGCTGTGGGGCCTGGACACGGGCGACCGGATGGCCGGCGAGCGCGCGCCCGCCGGACCGAAATACACGCGAACGGGCACGGTCCGCCAGTCGTGGAACGACCCGTTGAGCTTCGTGGGGCTCGCCGGCGCCCCGACGCCCGCCGAGATGCGCGAGGCCCTCGTGGCCCGGGTCGAGGCATTGCGTGCCGAGCGGGCCGAGGTGGACGCGGAGGCGGCGGCGCTGTCCGAGGCCCTGCCCGGCCTCTCCGTGGAGGTCCGGGCGCTGGCCGAGACGTCCGGTGTGGACGCCTACCGCAAGCAACGGGCGGCGGAGCTGGCCGAGGGCGAGGCGAAGCTGGCGTCGCTCCGCTCACGCTCCGCCGAGTTGCGCGCGGCCGCGTCGGGCAGCCGCGGCTACCTGGCCCGCTATGACGCCGGGTATCGCGGCGATCCGCGAACCCATCTCTCCCACGCCGCGCACCCCGAGCCGCCCAGCCAGACGAAGCAGCGGGTGTTCGCCGAGACCTGGGCCGCGCTGAGCGTCGGCGTGCTGGTGCTCGCGCTGGCGTTCATCCTCTGGTTCCACATCCTGCCGGTCGGGCCAACGGTCGCCCTGCTGGTCGTCGGCTACCTGGCGATCGAGTCGTTCGCCCAGCGACGCGTCGAGACGCTCCTGCTGCGCGTGACCGTGGGCCTGGCAATGGTCTCGGCGGTGCTGCTCGCCATGTTCTACGCCCGGGAGCTGGTGCTGCTGGGGCTGGGAGCGCTCGGCGTGTTCATCCTGATCGACAACGCGCGGGAGCTGGTCCGCCGCTGACGTGCTGACGCGGGGACGCGGCGGTCACGCCCGGGACGACGGGGACGTGGCGTGACCGCCCGGGGGAGCCTCTGATCAGGCAGCCCAGGATGAGCCCGGGCGCCGGGTGAGGATGACGACCGATCCCAGCCGCCGTCCGCCGCGCAGGTTGTGCACCGACGCGCGGAGCGCCTGCGGCAGGTGTCGGGGTCCGTGGCGCAGGGAGCGCAGCGTGAACGGGATGCCGGCGACCATCCGACTGGAGCCCTCGGGAACGAGCACGGGATCGGCCGGGCGAAGGTGCGTGCCCTTCGCATCGGTGACGCAGACCTCGTAGATCACCACGCTGCCGCGGCGGAGGTCCAGCGCTGCGGCCTCGAGGCGGGCGAGCACCTGGTCCTGGTCGGCTGGGCGGTTCATCGTGGTCTCGGGTTCCTGGTCGTTGCTGCGAGGATGCAGGAAGATTGGCCGACTGCCGTTCGGGGGCACGGCAGTCGGCCGGTGCCATCGGTGGATGGCCGGTTCAATATGGCGCCCATCGGCCCGCGATCCCACTGGGCGACCCTGCAGGAGCGAGCATGATCGGCTGCAACGTTGATGCAGCGACGATGTCAGGTCCACCGATCGTGACCACCCGACTGCGGCCAGCCGCATGGCGCGAGAGCCGGGGATGGCGGGCTATGGCCCGGTCCGGACGGACCGCGGCGGCAGGCCGGTCCGGCCCTGCCGGTAGAGTCCGCCCGGGCCTCAGACTGCGCCCAACGACAGCCGGGACGGCATGCCGCCCCGAATGGCATGGACCCCAGGGGTGGAGGACATGATGCACAACCAGAAGCTCGAGGCATGGGTCGGCGAGGTCGCAGCCCTCACCAAGCCCGAGCGGGTCCAGTGGTGCGACGGCTCCCAGGCCGAGCACGACGAGATGATCAGGCTGATGGTCCACGCGGGAACGGCCATCCCGCTCAATGGCGAGCTCCGTCCCAACAGCGTGCTCGTGCGCTCGCACCCGGCGGACGTCGCCCGGGTGGAGGACCGCACCTTCATCTGCTCCGCCCGTCCCGAGGATGCCGGGCCCACCAACAACTGGGCCGACCCGGCCGACATGAAGGCCACCCTCACGCCCCTGTTCGACGGGGCGATGGCCGGCCGGACCATGTACGTGATCCCCTACTCGATGGGTCCCGTCGGGTCGCCCATCGCGAACATCGGCGTCGAGATCACGGACTCGCCCTACGTCGTCGCCAACATGCACGTCATGACGCGAGTCGGCACGCGGGTCCTCGAGGTCCTGGGCGAGGACGGCGACTTCGTTCGCGGCCTGCACTCGGTCGGGGCGCCGCTGGGTCCCAACGATCCGGACACCGCCTGGCCGCACAACATGGAGCAGAAGTACATCAGCCACTTCCCGGACACCCGCGAGATCTGGTCGTTCGGGTCGGGCTACGGCGGCAACGCGCTCCTGGGCAAGAAGTGCCACGCCCTGCGGATCGCGTCGGTCCAGGCCCGCGACGAGGGCTGGCTCGCCGAGCACATGCTGATCCTCAAGCTCACCAACCCCGAGGGTCGCGTCCACTACATCACGGCCGCCTTCCCGTCCGCGTGCGGCAAGACCAACCTCGCGATGCTGGAGCCCACGCTCCCCGGCTGGTCCGTGCAGACCGTCGGCGACGACATCGCATGGATGAAGATCGGCAAGGACGGTCGTCTGCGGGCGATCAACCCCGAGGCCGGCTTCTTCGGCGTCGCCCCGGGCACGAGCATGGCGTCGAACGCCAACGCGATGCGCACGTTCACCCACGGCGCGATCTTCACCAACTGCGCGATCACCAGGGAGGGTGACGTGTGGTGGGAGCAGATGACACCCGAGCCGCCCGAGGGGGCGACCGACTGGCTGCGCCGGCCGTGGTCCGCGGACGCGGGGCGCAAGGCCGCCCACCCAAACTCGCGCTTCACGGTCGCCGGCCAGCCAGTGCCCGGTCATCGCGCCCGAGTGGGAGGACCCCGAGGGCGTGCCGATCGACGCCATCCTGTTCGGCGGCCGGCGCTCCCGGATCGTGCCGCTGGTCTACGAGGCGTTCGACTGGGCGCACGGCACCTTCATCGGGGCCACCACCGGCAGCGAGACGACCGCGGCCGCCGTCGGCGCCGTCGGCCAGCTGCGGCGCGATCCGATGGCGATGCTGCCGTTCTGCGGCTACAACATGGCCGACTACTGGAACCACTGGCTCTCGTTCACGGAGCGCATGGATCCCCAGAAGCTGCCGCGCGTGTTCTTCGTCAACTGGTTCCGCAAGGGCGAGGACGGCAAGTTCCTGTGGCCGGGCTTTGGCGAGAACAGCCGCGTCCTCAAGTGGGTCATCGAGCGAGTCGAAGGCACGGCCCAAGCCGTTGACACCCCGGTCGGGCGGCTGCCGGCCCCCGGGGCCCTGGACGTCGCGGGCCTCGAGATCGCCGACGGGGCGCTCGACCAGCTGCTCGCGCTGGACGTGCCCGGCTGGCTGGAGGAGATGGGCCTCATTCGCGAGCACTTCGCACGGTTCGGCGACAAGCTGCCCGCCGAGCTGGCGGCCTATGCCGACCTGCTGGAGGCACGCCTCAAGGCCGCGGCCGCCGACGCCGAGCTGAAGGGCCGGGTGCCCGCCGGCGCGGCCGGCTGAAACCCACGCCGCGGCCGCTGACCGCGGCCAACTCGAACCGGGGCACGAGCGAACCTCGCGCCCCGGAGCAGGCCGTCCTCAGTGGATGGCGGCGGCGCCCTCGAGCCCCTCGAAGGTGATGCAGTCCTTCACCGGGCAGACGTACTCGCACAAGCGGCAGCCCACGCAGTAGTCGTCCTCCACGACCAGGTGCCTCGTCCCGTTCGAGCCCTCGAAGCGGATCGCCTGGTGGGCGCCGTCGTTGCACGCCGTGTAGCACAGGTTGCAGTGGATGCAGGTCGCCTGGTCGATCTTCGCGAGCAGCCGGAACTCCTGGTCCAGGTTCCCCCAGTCAGTGAGCGTCGGCAGGGCCTTGCCCACCAGCTCGGACGGTGAGTGGAGTCCCTTGGCGCGCAGGTAGGTGGACAGGCCGTCGACGAGGTCGTCGATGAGCCGGAAGCCGTAGTGCATGACGCTCGTGCCCACCTGGACGGTGGTCGCGCCGACGAGGATGAAGTCCAGGGCGTCGCGCCAGGTCTCGATGCCACCGATGCCGGAGATCGGGATCCCGACCGCTGGATCCGCAGCGACCTGCGAGACCATGTTGAGCGCGATGGGCTTGACCGCGGGACCGGCATACCCGCCGTGGGTGCCCTTGCCGCGGACGTCCGGCAGCGGGGCCCAGGTGTCCAGGTTCACCCCGGCCAGCGAGGAGATCGTGTTGATCAGCGCGACGCCGTCGGCGTTCGCCGCCTTCGCCGCGCGAGCCGGGAAGCGGACGTCGGTGACGTTGGGCGTGAGCTTGACGAGGACCGGGAACTCGGCCTTCTCCATCACCCACTCGGTGATCATCTGGACGTAGTCGGGCACCTGGCCCACGGCCGCGCCCATGCCGCGCTCGCTCATGCCGTGCGGGCAGCCGAAGTTGAGCTCGTACCCGTCCGCGCCGGTGTCGTTGCACTTGGCGATGATCTCGTGCCAGGCCTCGCGCCTCGCCTCGACCATGAGGCTGATCACGACCGCGTGGTTCGGGTAGCGCTTCTTGACCTCGCGGATCTCGGCGATGTTGACGTCCGTCGGGCGGTCGCTGATGAGCTCGATGTTGTTGATGCCGACGAGCCTCTTGCCGCCGTAGTCGAACGTGCCCAGGCGGGCGGTGACGTTGCGGATCGGATCGCCGATGGTCTTCCAGACCGCGCCGCCCCAGCCGGCGTCGAACGCCCGCATGACCATCTCGCCGTTGTTGGAGATGGGGCAGCTGGCGAGCCAGAACGGGTTGGGGCTGCGGATGCCGGCCATGTCTGTGAACAGGTCCACGCCGGGCACGGTCGAGGCGGCCGGGTCGACCGGGACGATCCGCGGGCCACCGAGCCCGAGGGCGTCCACGATGGACCGCGCAGCGAGCTTGCCCGCCTGCACGGCGTCGACCACCTCGGCGCCGCCGTTGACGATGTCGCCGATGGCCCAGACCCGAGCGTTGGACGTCCGGCCGGTCGCCGGGTCCGCGGCGGCACGGCCGTCCCGGACCGGGACGCCGAGGGCCGTCAGCAGGCCGCTCATGGCCGCCGGTCCGTCCTGGCCCACGGCCCGGACCACCATGTCCAGGGCCATGTCGAAGCGCTCGCCGTCCGCCGGCACGGGCCGCCGCCGCCCGGAGGCGTCGGGCTCGCCCAGCACCATCGGCTGGAGCTCGATCCCGGTCACGTGCGACGTGCCCTGGATCTCGACGGGCGCCACGAGCCACTTGACCGAGACGCCCAGCGAGCGGGCCAGGTCGATGGCATGCGGGTAGGCCGGGCACTCGCCGGGCCCTCGCCGGTAGAACAGGGTCACCTCGGCGGCACCCAGGCGGATGGCGGCCGCGGCCGCGTCGAAGGCGGTGCTTCCGCCACCGACCACGCCCACGCGCTTGCCGGCCAGGACGTCGCTGCCCTCGCCGTCGATCGCCCGCCCGATCAGGTCGAGCGCGTCCACGACGCCGTCACGGTCCTCGCCGGGGACGCCGAGGCGCTTCCCGTGACCGAGGCCGACCGCCACGACCACCCCGTCGTTGCCCGCCACCAGGGCCTCGGGTTCCACGTCGCGCCCGACGACCGTACCCAGGACGAACCGCGCACCGGCGCGCTCGACCTGCTCGACCTCGAGAGCGACGGTTTCCCGGGGCAGGCGCCAGGGCACGATGCCGTGGTCGCCGAGACCGCCCGCGCGCGGCTTCGCGTCGTACACGGTGACGGCTACGCCGGCGCGGCGCAGCTCAGCCGCACAGGCGAGGCCCGCGGGACCCGCGCCCACGATCGCCACGCTGACGCCGGCGTCCTCGCCGGGCGTGAAGAACGTGCCGCCGGCGGCCGCGTAGGACTCGACCGCGTGGCGCTGCAGCCGGCCGATGGCGATCGGCTTGTCCAGCGCGGTCCGCACGCACGCGCCCTCGCACAGGCGCTCGACCGGACAGGCGGCGCCGCAGGTGGCCCCCAGCGGGTTCGAGGCGAGGATCGTGCGCGCGCTGCCCTCCAGGTTGCCCGTGGCGATCTTGCGGATGAACGAGGCGACGTCGATGCTCGTGGGACAGGCCTTCGTGCAGGCCGCGTCCGCGCAGTAGAGGCAGCGCAACGCCTCGGTGCGGGCGGCGTCATCGGTCAGCGGCGGCAGCGGAACGAACGGATCGGGCGCGTGCCCGAAGGACGCATCGACGGTCATCGGTTCAGGACCCTCGCTCGTGTCGCCGTGGGTGGCGACGGGACGGTTGCAGTAGGCGCCATTCTTGGGGCGACATCGTCGAGCATCCGACGGCCGAAGTAACCGCCGAACGGGGGCCGAAGGATGCGTTGCGGCTCGGAGTCCCGCGAGTGCCGTCTGGCCGTCGCGGATGATCCTGCCCTCCAGCGGTTCTACGGTCCGCTCCCCGGACGCGCGACCCGGTCCACGCCTCCCGCTGTTCGATGGAGCGACCCTTGGCGAACACGCCACCGCTCTGCGCCTTCATTCATTCGCTGACCGAACCGTAGCGCCGCTGGGAGGCGGCCGCGAGGCCAGCGTCGCCGGAGCCGCGGCCGGACACGGCGCCAGTGACGCCCGCTACAGTGCCCGTCATGACCGACCGGACCATCGACTGGGTCGAGGGCGAGATCCGCCTCATCGACCAGACGCGCCTCCCCGACCAGCTCGTCGTCCTGCGGATCACGGTGCTGGACGAGCTGATCGACGCCATCGTCCGGCTCGCGGTCCGCGGCGCCCCGGCGCTGGGTGTCGCGGGGGCCCTGGGCGTGGCGCTCCTCGACCGCTCGCCATCCTGACGACGCGTCTGCCGTCCGAGCGGGTGCCGCTCGGCTGCGGGCCGCACGACCCACCGCCGTCAACCTCGCCTGGGGCACGGACCGCGCGCTCGCCCGGCTGCCGGACGGTCCAACCGCGGTCCTCGACGAGGCGCTGGCGGTCCGCGACGAGGACATCGCGGCCTGCGGGGCGATGGCGGTCCGCGGTGCCGACCTCGTGCGCGAGCTGGTGCCACGGCCCCGGATCCGGATCATGACCATCTGCAACACGGGCGCCTTGGCCGCGGTCGAGCGAGGCACGGCGCTGGGCGTGATCGGCGAGGTCCACGCCCAGGGACTGCTGGAGGAGGCGCTGCCGCTCGAGACCCGGCCGCTGCTCCAGGGCGCGCGACTCACCGCCTGGGAGCTGGACCGGATGGGCGCGCCGTTCCGGTTGCTCGTGGACAGCGCGGCGGCATCCGTCCTGGCCCGGGGTCTCGCCGACATCGTGCTGATCGGCGCGGACCGCATCACCGCCAACGGCGACACGGCCAACAAGGTGGGCAGCTTGTCGCTGGCCCTCGCCGCGCGCCACGCCGACGTCCCGTTCCTGGTCGATCGCGCCCGAGTCCACCGTGGACGCCGCCACGCCGAACGGAGCCAGCATCGAGATCGAGGAGCGCGACGCTGACGAGGTGACGGGATTCCGGGGCATCCGCACGGCCCCCGCGGGCACCCGGACGCTCAACCCGGCGTTCGACGTGACGCCCGTCTCGCTCGTCAGCGCCATCGTCACGGACCGGCGTGTGATCCGGACGGACCGCGGCGAGCGACCGGCGTAGCGACGGCGTAGCGACCCGCTCGCCGCCCTCCGTCGCCCCGTGACTCGGCCCGGTGTCATCTGGGCGATCCTGGCGCAGAGGTGGCACACGATTCCGCACGTCTCGCGCCCCACCTCAGGGGCAAGGTCCCCGTTTCGACACAGAGCCGAGTCGCGGCCGATCGTGGGGGCCACGGGACCGGGCATCTGTGACACACCCAGTCCGCGACGGCTCGCTGGCGCCAGCCCCGCGTTCAGCGGTGGCGCAGGTAGACCAGCCAGTACACCGCGCCCACGAGGAGCGTCCCGCCCACGATGTTCCCCAGCGTCACGGGCACGAGGTTGCCCAGGAAGCCCTCCACGTCCACCGCGGCGTAGTCGGCCGGCACGTGCCCGATCCCGGCCCAGAAGGCCGGCGGGGCGACAAGGCGGATGAGCATCGCGACCGGGATGAAGTACATGTTGGCCACCGAGTGCTCGAAGCCCATGGCCACGAACGCCGCGATCGGCGGCACGATCGCGAGGATCCGATCCGTGGTGGTGCGCGCCGAGTAGGTGAGCCACACCGCGAGACAGACGAGGCCGTTGCACAGGATCCCGAGGGTGAACGCCGCCAGGGGTTCGTACGACACCTTGACGAGCGCCGTGGACATGGCGGCCGCACCAACCGCGTCGCCGCCGAACCGGTACTGGCCCGAGACGACCACCAGGACCGCGGTCCCGAGGGCCCCCACGAAGTTGCCCACGTAGACGATGCCCCAGTTGCGCGCGACCGAGCCCATCGTGATGCGGCGCGACGCCCAGGCCATCGCCAGCAGGTTGTTGCCGGTGAACAACTCAGCGCCGCCCACGATCACCAGGATCAGGCCGAGCGAGAACGCGAGCCCGGCAGCGAGCCTGACGAAGCCGTACGGGACGATGCCGGCACTGCCCGCGGCGACGGTGGTGGCGAAGGCGGCGCCCAGCGCGACAAAGGCGCCGGCCAGCACCGCGAGCACGAACGTCGGCAGCAGGCCGGCCGCCGCCTTGCGGGCGCCGACATCGCTCGCCTTGGCCGCCATCTCGGACGGGAGCAGGGCATCGAGGCGGGCGTCGTTGGGGACCTGCGGCGGATCAACCACCCGGGGCTGGTCGCTCATTCAACGATGATGCCAGCGCCGGGGGGCCGCCCGCTCACCCCGCTCGCGATCCCACGGTGCATGCCCGCTCGGGCAAGCCACGGAGGTGAGGACGGTGACCGATGCACGTGGACCGCAATACCGACGGAGATCGGCTGGTGAGGGGCTCTTGGTCGGCGGCAGGCCGAAGGTCGTGCAACTTGGTCCCCACGGACGTGCCAACTTCCCCGTTTGGACTCTCCCGAGACGGGGCCGGGTGATCGATGCTTCCATCCATCGTCTGCAAGTGGCGGCCGAGCCGACCGCGGGAGCGAGTTGGAGATGCAGATCACGGAGATCACGGAGAGCATCGCGCTGATCGTGCCGATGTTCTTGCTGGTGACGGGCATCGTCGCCCTCGTCGCGTGGTTCGCCATGGGCTCCAAGGGTGGGCGGTGGGCACGGATCGCCGCCTGGCTGGGCCTTGTGACCCTGAGCCTGTGGTGCGGGTCCGCCGTGGCGTTCGCCGTCCTCATGCTCGTGTACTTCACCTTCGGCTCCCAAGCCACGGTCGTGGCGGCAGCCCTGGTGACCGTGCTGATGGTCGCGATGCCCTTCTTCTGGGCCTACGTCGTGCGCAACCGGCACCGGGACGACGCCGGCACGCCCCAGACCCACTGACCCGGCGGGCACGATGACGACGACGCGCGGCCCCGCAGCCGATCCCGTCACGGGCGCGCGACGCCTCGGCGTGATGCTCGCCATCGTGGACTTTCCGATGCTCAGCACCGCCTTCCGGTCCGTGATCGACCAGGAGCTCGACATGTGCGTGGTGGGCGAAGTCACCGGCCGCGACACGATCGTCGAGCAGGCACGCGCCGCCAACCCGGACGTCATCGTGCTCGAGTGCGAGAGCGCCGGCGGGATTGGCTGCGGCACGTATGACTCGATCGAGGCCATCCGCTCGGCGTGTCCGGACACGAAGGTCATCGCGCTGGACTGCCGCTGCTCATCGGAGCAGTTCTCGGTCGCGCTCCAGGCCGGTGCGAGCGGCTTCCTGACCCGCGAGGCGCAGGACAACGACGTGCTGGGAGCCGTGCGGAGCGTCGCAGCCGGTCACACCTACGTGAGTCCGGCCATCGTCACGCGCATGGTGGACACCTACGTGCGCCGCAGCTCGGACGCATCCCTGAACGACCCCTACGAGTCGCTCAACGAGCGCGAGCGCCAGGTCCTGCTGCTGGCCGCCCTGGGTCACACGAACCGTGAGATCGCGCGGTCCCTGCGGCTCTCCGAGCAGACGGTCCACTACAACCGGGCCAACGTGATGGAGAAGCTCGGCCTGCACGACCGCGTCGAGCTGCTGCGCTACACCATCCGCCGCGGCCTGCTGAGCCCGTCATCGCTATGAGCACCGGGCGGCGGGTCGGGGAATTCTGGGACTCCGTCAAGCCGCGCACCCGCCGCGGCGGCATCCTCGCCGCGATCGCCATCCTCGGCGGGGCCGCGGCCCTCTCGATCGCCCTCTTCGTGGGCGTCGCGATGGCGTGGAACCCGTACCTCGACTACACGCTCAACTCGGACGTCAACGCCAGGCAGTGGGCCGTCCTGCCGCTGTCCTACACCGCCTCGAGCACCTGCGCCGAGTGCCACGCGGACCAGCAGGCCCGTCTCGTGTCCGCCACCCATGCGGGCATCGGCTGCCAGAGCTGCCACGGCGCCCTCCTCGATCACGCCGCCTCGGGCAGCGAGGCGGTCAGCGCCCAGGTTCCGGTCGCGGTGCCCGAGGACGAGGTCTGTGTCCGCTGCCATTCGGCCGCGACGGGCCGGCCGGCCGAGTTCCGGCAGATCGTGCCCGGCCAGCACTACGTGTCGTCCTGCCTCGAGTGCCACGACCCCCACACCGGCGTCGCCAATCGACCGCCGGTGGTGCTCCACCCACTCGAGGACCTGCCGCCCTGCCTGACCTGCCACGGGCCCGACGGCTTCAAGGCCCGGAACCAGCGGCACCCCGACGGCTCCGAGGACGACGACCGCTGTCTCGAGTGTCACGCCGCCGGCCGCGGCCCAGCCGAGCGTGAAGACGCTCACCCCCAGGTGTCCCCATGACCGACTCCCAGCGCCCCGAACCCACGGCCGCCACGGCGAACCCCGCCGTACCTGGGCCCGCCGCACTTCCGGCCGATCCGGTAGCACCCCCGGCCGACCCTGGCCCCCGGCCCGCCGACGCCGCTCCGGCGGACGCGACGCTGGTGCCGCTCGAGGAGCTCGCGCCCGCCATCACGGCCGCGTCCACGAGCCGGCGCGCCTTCCTGGGCTTCGGCCTTGCGATCACGGGTGGCGTGATGGGTGCCGCGATCATCGCCAGGTTCACCCCGGTCTTCGCCGAGGAGCCCTCCACGGCCACGCCGATCGTCCCGACCTACGACCCTGCCAGCAAGCAGTGGGCGTACGTCGTGGACACCGCCGCCTGCATCGGCTGTGGCCTGTGCGTCGCGGCGTGCAAGGAAGAGAACCACGTTCCCGAGGAGCCGGAGTACACCCGGACCTGGATCGAGCGTCATACGACCACCACGGACGGCACGCTCTACATCGACTCGCCCGACGGCGGCATCGACGGCTTCCCACCCGAGTCCACCGCCCCCGGCGCGGCCGGCAAGCCCGTGGAGTCCTCGTTCTTCATGCCGCGCCTGTGCATGCAGTGCTCGAACTCCCCGTGCACCGTCGTCTGCCCGGTCGGCGCCACCTACCGGACGGTGGATGGCGTGATCCTGGTGGACGCGCGGCGGTGCATCGGCTGCGGCTACTGCGTGGTGGCCTGTCCGTACGGCGCCCGCTACCTGGTGCCCGCGGGCGAGCACGCCCCCAACGACACGCCGGGCGTCGCCGACAAGTGCACCTGGTGCTACCACCGGATCAGCCGCAACCTCCAGCCGGTGTGCGTCGAGGTCTGCCCGGTGGGCGCCCGCAAGTTCGGGGACGCGGCCGACCCGAACAGCGAGATGGCGCAGCTCATCGCCGAGACGGACCCGCAGCCCTACTGGCCGGAGTACGGCACGGAGCCGGTCGTGCTGTACCTGGGTCCCGTGAACGACGAGGCCTGATCGGTGCACGCGACCACGAAGCCGCTGGAGCTGCACATCCTCGACTACGACGTGCCCCTGGCGCCGAGGCCGGCCGCGCGCGCCTTCGTGGCGGAGGTGCGGAGCATGCCCGTCGCGCTCCAGGCGTGGTTCGGGTTCCTCCTGGCCATCCTGAGCGTGATGGCGATCGCCTCGATCGTCTCCCTCCCGCCCGGTTGGGAGGTCTTCGGCACGACCCCCGCCTTCGAGTGGGGGCTGATGATCATCGGCTACGTCTTCTTCGCGATCATGACCAGCGGCCTGTGCCTGGCATCGTCGCTGGGCACGGTCTTCGGGATCGAGCGGTTCCAGCCGTTCGAGAAGCGCCACGCGATCCTCGCGGTCCTGTCGCTCACGACGGCGTTCCTGATCATCGCCCTGGACCTGCACTACCCCGTGCGGATGGTCCTTGGCGCGGTGTTCGTCCCGTCCCCCAGTTCACCGATGTGGTGGATGGGCGTCTTCTACGGGGTCTACCTGGTCGTGCTCCTGGTCGAGGTCTGGAGCATGTTCACGCCGCACCCCAAGATCCACCAGTACGCCTGCACCACGGCGGCCGTGATCGCGATCCTGGCGCCGTTCACCCTGGGCGCGGTGTTCGGCGTCATGAACGCCAAGGCGTACTGGTTCGGCATCTTCACGCCGATCCTGATGGTCGCCTCGGCGTTCCTCGCCGGCACGGCGCTGCTGGGCATCGTGTTCTACCTGGTGTACCGGCTTCGGCTGGCCGACTACGAGCGCGCGGCGCCCATCGCCCTGCCGTCGGTCCGGCTGCTGCTGGCCGTGGGCATCGCGCTCGTGGGCGCGCTGATCGCCCGGCAGGTCGCAGCCGGCCTCGACGTCGACGTGCGGGGCTTGCGCGAGGCCACGACCGCACTGCTGACGGGCCCCCTGGCGCCCCTGTTCTGGCTGCGCATCATCGGCGGCCTCGTGATCCCGGCCATGCTCGTCGTCCTGCCGCTGGGCCGGCGTCCGGAGGCCGTGTTCGCGGCCAGCATCCTCGCGCTGACTGGGATCCTCGTCGATCGCTTCCTGTTCGTGGCCGCCGGCCAGGTGGCGCCGGTCGGCGCGGGCGCCGGAACGATCTCCTACCCGTACGCGGCGTACTCGCCCACCCCCGTCGAGCTGGCGATCATCGCGGGCGGCGGTGCCTTCATGGCCCTGCTCTACACGCTGGCCGAGCGCTACCTGGACATGGGCGAGACCGACACGCACGTGTTCTTCGGCTTCCCGTGGATCAAGAAGCACCACGAGCATGACGGGGCAAAGGAGGCCGAGGACCTGCCCGAGGTGCTGGGGTCTGGCGGCGCACCCGCCGCCCGGGGGGCCGAGGCGTGATCGAGAACGCATCGAGGTACGCGTTCCGCATCGCGGTCGCGCTGCTCACCGTCGGGATCCTCGTCGTCGGGACCTTTCTCGTCCTGGTCGCGGTGCCGGACATGACGGGCGATGTCGCCGATGCGCCCACAGCGGCTCCCAGTCACGGCCCAAGTGCTTCGCCGCGGTCCGCCATGGCCCTGTCGCCCGTGGGCATCGAGATGCCGGCGGACGCCGACTGCAATGGCTGCCACCTGACCGGCGCCGGCACCGTCGGCACGAAGCAGATCCCGGTGATGGGCCACCCCCTGGCCGGCTGGCGCGATTGCACCGCGTGCCACTCGATGGACAGCCTCGTCAAGACCGCCGCAGGACACAACAGCCTCCACAAGGACGACTGCCTGATCTGCCACCAGACCCGCGCCGAGGCGGGGGCAAGCGAGAAGCCGAACCTCCGGCCCGAGCACATGGGCACCGAGAAGACCTGCTCCGCGTGCCATGGCATCGACGACCACGCGCCCCTGCCGGAGGCGATGCGGGGCCGCGGCGACAATTGCTGGATCTGCCACAACGGCCCCGAGTTCACGTACCTGTTCGAGGACCAGCCGGCGCCGGCGAGCGAGGGTCCTGCGGCGAGCCAGGCGCCGGCGAGCCCGGCCACCGACGACGTGGGCTACGTGCTGCAGGCGCCCAGCCGCTGATGCTGTTCATCGAGTCGGCCGGCGCGCCAGTCTGTGGCCGACGCGTCCACCCCGGTCGGGCACGCTGAGACGACCCGCTCGCCGTCCGCGCACGGAGATGGCCCGCGCCGAATCACCGCTGGTGCTAATCCCGGCTAATCCCGGCCGTGTCGGGTGCCCCGAGCGCAGGAACAGCTCGCTGTAGGCTCATTCATCACCCACGGTGATGAACGGAGGCACAAGCGGCTCGGCGGCGGCCGAGGGAGCGTCCGAATGGGCAGTGATAGCACCAGCGGTGATCACCGCGGCGCCTGCCGTCCACTCCGCGGCGTCCGCCTGCCGCTGGGCGCGCCGTCTGGCCGCGCGCCCCGGCGTGCGCGCCCGGGGGCGTGGCCCGGGTTCAGGCCCGACCCTTGACCATGTCGATCAGCCGGCCCACGACCCGCTCGCCGTCGGCACGCAGCCCGTTGTGGGCGTACTCGTTCGTGATCCAAGGACGCAGGCCGCGGACCAGCCCCGCGGTCTCCTCGGCGAACGCCCGCTCCACGTACAGGTCGTCGACGTAGATCGTGGCCGCGACCGGCACCTCGTTGCGGGCCAGCTGGGCCTCGTCGTACAGGCGCGGCCAGGGGTGCTCGGCCAGGAGCTCCGCCGCCTCGCGGTGGGCGCGAAGGCCGCCGTACTCCTCCCACATCCACGGGAAGACGTGCTCCGCCGTGAACGCCTCGGAGCCCTCGAACCAGTCGGGGGTGAGCCGGTGCGACGACCAGCGGGTGGCGCCGCCGTCCGCGTAGGACGACTCGTGGAGCGTCGCGTACAGCGGATTGCGCGTCCAGCGGACCGCGTTCTCCACGTCGTGGAGGAATGCCGGCGACCCGAATGGAAGCTCCAGCACGTGGTGCAGGTGCTCGAAACCGGCGGAGTCGCCCAGCCACATGCCCAGCTGCCGGAACCGGCGGACGCTGAGCCGGTCGCCCGACGGGAGGCGGACATCCTCGTCCTCGATGCGCCGGTGCGCCTCGCGGACGCGGGCGCGGTCGTCCGGGTACCGCTGGAAGTAGCGGTGGTTGGCCTCGCGGAGGCGCTCCCAGGTCGCCCCGTAGACGTCGTCGACGGACCGGTTCGTGACCGGCGCCAGGCCGCCCGTGATCAGGGCCGCCTCCAGGCCTTCGGGGGCGATGGACAGGTAGGTGAGCGACGTGAACCCGCCGAAGCTCTGGCCCAGCACCGTCCAGCGCTCCACGCCCAGCTCGCGCCGGATCCACTCGCAGTCCCGGACGATCGCGTCGGCCCGGAAGTAGCACAGGTAGGCCGCCTGGTCCTCCGGCGTTGTCCCGGAGATGCGCTCTCCCACGGGGGTGGAGCGCCCCGTGCCGCGCTGGTCGATGAGCAGGACCCGGTACTCGGCGAGCGCGCGCTTCATCCATCCCGACGGCGGGCTGGTGGGCCGCGTCGCCTCGAACCCCGGGCCGCCCTGGAGGAACACCAGGTACGGGCGGTCGAGGCCGTCCGGGCCCGCGACCTCGCGGGTGAAGACCGTGATGGACCGTCCGTCGAGGCTCGCGTGGTCCAGCGGGACCGTGTGCTCGCGCTCCGTGAGGACGGCGCCGGGAACGAGGTAGGTGGCGATGTCGGGCATGGCTCCGTCTCCTACCAGCGCTGGTGGACCTGGGGCTTGATCCGGGTCTCGTAGAGCTCCGCCACGCGCGCCATCGTGTCGGGCGAGAGCGGCGGCAGATCCGCCGCGGCGGCGTTGGTGCGGGCCTGCTCCGGCGTCTTGGCGCCGGGGATCGCCGTGGTGACCCCGTCGTGCATCAGGATCCAGCGCAGGGCCGCCTGCGCCAGGGTGGCACCTTCCGGGACCAGCGACTTGAGCTCCTCGACCACCTCGAGTCCGGTGGCGTAGTCCACGCCGGCGAACGTCTCGCCCACGTCGAACGACTCGCCGTGGCGGTTGTACAGGCGGTGGTCCGTGGCCTCGAACGCGGTGGCGGCCGTGAACTTGCCGGTCAGGAGGCCCGACGCGAGCGGCACCCGGGCGAGGACGCCCACGTCCCGGCGCGCCGCCTCGGTCAGGAACCGGTCCGCGGGCCGCTGGCGGAACATGTTGAAGATGATCTGGACCGTGGCGACGCCCGGGAACTCGATGGCCTTGAGGGCCTCCTCGACCCTCTCCACGCTCACGCCGTAGGCGGCGATGGCTCGCGCGGCCACCAGCTCGTCCAGCGCCGCGAAGTGCTCCGGGCTGTAGTAGATGGACGGGTGGAGGCAGTGGAGCTGCACGAGGTCCAGGGTCTCCACGCCCAGGTTCTCGCGGCTGCGGTCCGTCCAGGCCCGAAACGCTTCGGGCGTGTAGCTGGCCATGTCCAGGGGCGCGCGCCGGCCCATCTTGGTGGCCACGAAGAACGACTCGCCGGGGCGCTCGCCCAGGAAGCGGCGGATCACCCGCTCGCTCCGCCCGTCGCCGTAGACGTCGGCGGTGTCGATGAGGTTCACCCCTGCATCGGCAGCCGCATGCAGGGCCCGCAGGCTGTCGGCGTCGTCCACCGCACCCCAGTCCGCCCCGATTGCCCACGCCCCGAACCCGATGACGCTGACGTCTCGTCCGGTCTTGCCGAGCCTGCGGTACTCCATGGGGGTGGACCTCCTGTGCCGGGTGCGGGCTTCCAGCCTATCCCCGTGTGACGTGAGCGGTGGGGCTGCCGGAGCGCCGCCATGCCGGACCGTCTGCCGTGGCGCGGGGGCAGTACCGAACGGCAAGGGTTTTCGGGACCTCAGGCCCTCCGTCGCCCAGAAACGCGGTGTTCCAATCTGCCACAATCGCGACGTCGCAGTCAGCCTAGGAGGCCCGAGCCCGGATGGTGCGCCCGCACCCGCAGCCAGGTTTCACACCCGGCCCGATCGAGGCTCGGCCTTCGTGACCCGTCGAACCCCGTCCGTGGACACGCCCGCAACGGCCCGTGTCCGCGGGTCCGCGCGCCCCGAGGGACGTGACCGGGTCGACGGCGAGGATGGCGCCGCGTAACTGGAGGCGGGATCCGCCCTGGATCCCGGGAGTGGAGGACGCATATGGCTTTCGCGATGGAACAGACCGTCCAGCAGGACGGCCGCGTGGAGCTGCTCCCTGATGTCGACGCGGGCCTGGGCACGTCCGGCCTGCACAACGACGACCTGGCCCCGGTCCCGATCGAGAAGCGGACCTGGACGACCTACAACTACCTCTCGCTGTGGATCGGCATGGCGATCAACATCCCGACCTGGCTGCTGGCCTCCGGCCTGATGCTCCTCGGGATGGCCTGGTACCAGGCGCTGTTCACCATCTTCCTCGCCAACATCCTGGTCCTGATCCCGATGCTCCTGATCAGCCACGCGGGCACCAAGTACGGGATCCCGTACCCGGTCATCGCGCGGGCGTCGTTCGGCACCTACGGTGCCAACCTGCCGGCGCTTGATGCGCGCCTTCGTGGCCTGCGGCTGGTTCGGCATCCAGACCTGGATCGGCGGCACCGCGCTGTTCGCCGTGGTCGGGGCGCTGCTCCTGACGCTGACCGGTGACGCATCGGGCTGGACGGGGGCGCCGGGCATCGCCCTCGGCTTCGGCGAGGCGCCAGCGCATCCGTGGACGCTGTGGCTGTGCTTCGCCATCTTCTGGGCACTCAACATCATGATCATCCTGCGGGGCATGGAGGCGATCAAGCGGTTCGAGGGCTGGGCCGCCCCGTTCCTGATCGTCGTGTTCCTCGCCCTCATGGTCTGGATGATCTTCCAGGCCGGTGGTCTCGGCCCGATCCTCGCGAACGAGCGGCAAGCTCGGGTGGGACCCGGACTTCTGGGCGATCTTCCCGATCTCCCTGATGGGCATGATCGCGTTCTGGTCCACCCTGTCCCTCAACATGCCGGACTTCACCCGGTTCGGCCGCAGCCAGCGTGACCAGACCGTCGGCCAGGCCGTGGGCCTGCCGACGACCATGACGCTGTTCCCGCTGGTCGGCGTCATCACGACGTCGGCGACCGTGATCGTGTTCGGCAAGGCGATCTGGGACCCGGTCGCGCTGACCGGCGAGCTCGACAACCCGATCGCCCTGATCGTCATGTTGGCCGCGATCGCGCTCGCGACGCTGACGACCAACGTGGCCGCCAACGTGGTGAGCCCGTCCTACGACTTCTCGAACGCCTGGCCGAAGCGCATCAGCTTCAGGACCGGCGGCATCATCACGGGCATCATCGGTGTCCTGATCATGCCGTGGAAGCTGCTGGCCGATCCGAACGCGTACATCTGGACGTGGCTGGGCACGTACGGCGGCGCCACCGGCCCCATCGCCGGCGTCCTGATCGCCGACTACTGGTGGGTCCGCCGCAAGAACCTCAAGCTCGCCGACCTGTACCGCGTCCGACGGCGTCTACGAGTACGCCAAGGGCTGGAACTGGATCGCCGTGGTGTCGCTCGTGCTCGGGATCGTGATCGCCATCGGCGGCGCGTACTCGACAGACGGACGGGCAAGCCGTTCCCGGCGAATGGGATCATTCCGTTCCTCAAGCCGTTCTACGACTACAGCTGGGCCGTCGGCCTGGCGGTGGCCGTTCGTGATCTACGGCGCGCTGACGCTCACCGTGGGCAAGAAGCACGTCACGGCCCAGACCGAGGATTCGGCCGCGGCAATGCCGGCCGCCTGATCCATCGGCCGGCCCCGCCGGCCCATCTCAACCGCGCGGCAACCCGAGGCCCCTCCACCGGAGGGGCCTCGCCGCGTGTCCGGGAAGGCCTGCCACGGCGCTGCTAGCCGAGATAGCGCACCCAGAGGTACGCCGTGGAGATGACGAGCGACGCCAGGACCACCACGGACCCGTAGCGGAGGAACTCCACGAACCGGATCGGGTGGCCGGCCCGCAGCGCCACGTTCGCCACCACCACGTTCGCCGAGGCGCCGACGATCGTCAGGTTGCCGCCCAGGCAGGCGCCCAGCGCCAGCGCCCACCACAGCGGCTCGATGGTCATCCCGCCCTCCCCCAGGCGCTGGACGACCGGGATCGCCGTCGCCGTGTACGGGATGTTGTCGATGATGGCCGAGGCGATCGCCGAGAACCACAGGAGGCCGATCGTGGCGGCCTCCGGCTGGCCCTGGGTCGCCGCGGCCAGCCGGTCCGCGATGCCGCCCACGATCCCGGCCTGGACGATCCCCTCGACCAGGATGAACAGCCCGACGAAGAAGAACAGGGTGGACCACTCGATCTCGCGGAGCGTCCTGTGGGCATCCAGGCCGGCGACGAGCATGAGCACCATCGCGCCCAGCAGGGCGATCGTCGCGGGCTCCACCCCGATCGCCGAGTGGAACAGGAACCCGACGATCGTCGCGCCCGCCACGATCAGCGACTTGACCAGCAGCGGCCGGTCCTTGATCGCGTTCTCCTCCGTGCGCTCCAGCGCCGCTTCGCGCCGCTCGTCGGGCACCTGGAGATGGCCCCTGAACGCGAAGCGCACGATCACCACGAAGGCCAGGAAGATGAGCACCGTGACCGGCGCGAGGTTCACCAGGAAGTCGTCGAAGCCGAGCCCTGCCGCCGAGCCGATCAGGATGTTCGGTGGATCGCCGATCAGCGTCGCGGTGCCGCCGATGTTCGACGCCAGGATCCCCGAGATCAGGTAGGGAACCGGCGAGACGCCCAGACGGTGGGCCACCGACAGGGTGATCGGCGTCATCAGGACGACCGTCGTCACGTTGTCCAGGAACGCGGACAGCACCGCGGTGACGGTGGCGAGGATGAGGAGCAGCCGGATCGGGTGGCCCCGCGACAGGCGCACCGATCGGATCGCCAGCCAGTCGAAGAAGCCCGTCCGGGCCAGGATCGACGCGATCACCATCATCCCGGCCAGCAGGAAGATGACGTTGAGGTCCACCGCGGCGAAGGCCTCGTGCTGGTCGAGGATCCCCAGGGCCACGAGCAGCAGGCCGGCGATCATCGCGACGATCGTCCGGTCCCACCTCTCGAGCGCGATGAGGACGTAGGCAACCACGAAGACGGCCGCGGCGATCCAAGCGTCCATCGTCATGGGCGTGGACGCACCAAGAGCGTCCGCAGGGGATCATGCACAGGAGCGATGTGGACCCGTGTCCGGGCCCGGGAGGGGCAGCCTGCGGTCAGCAACCAGGCCCGTCGCTGGCCGCCACCACCAGCGACGCGGCCCGGTAGGGCAACGCGTTCATCGTCTCGGTCGTCGTCACGTGCCCCAGCATAGCGACGGGGATGGGGCGCGGAGCACGGTTCGCGCGGGGTGCCAGCCCGGATGTCCGCTACCGGCGCAGGCGCCACCAGCGGCGCGCGGACGGGAGGCGTGCCCGCAGGTCCGTGCGAGATGGACTGGCGGGACGGGCGGCGGGACGGCATGATCCGGTGACACCGGAGGAGCCGCCGTTGGACATCAGCGCCATACCGTCCTGCGCGACTGGATCGCGCTCGTCCTCATCCTGGTCGTGGTCCCGCTGTCCGTGTTCGGCGGCACGAACATCGGGTGCATCGGCCAGGGCCTGTCGCAGGCCTGCGCGGCCCAGGCGGTGTTCATCTCGCCGCTGCTGCTGATGATCGCGGGCCTCATCGCAGGCCTCATCACCAGCGGCTGGACCGGCCTGCTCGTCGTGGGCGTCGGCCAGATCGCCGGCCAGGTCGTGATCCTCGTGATGTCCTACGTCGCCGGCCGGCCGGTGCCGATCGACCCGTTCAATGCCATCATCGCGACGCTCTGGTTCGGCGTCCCGATCGCCATCGGCTACGGCCTCGCCCGCCTGGGATCGCTCATCGTGCGCATCGCGCGCGGGCCGACGGCTGCCAGCGACGTGACCCCCGCCCCGAAGGCCGCCAGCGACGTTGCCCCGGCCCCGAAGGACCTTGGCGGCACGCCCGAAGCCTGATCGGTCGTTCTCAGGATCGGCGGTTCGCCCGGGCCACGCACTTGCCCGAGCGCCCTGGGCGCCCAGCGCCCCAACGGGCGCGTCGTGGGACGCAGCGGGTGCCCGGCGCTCAGGACGTCACGCGATCTGCGGCCGCTGTGCAACATCCGGAGCGCCCGATGCCCAGTTCGTCGCACCGTGGGCCGGTTGGGGCGCCCGGCGCTCAGGGAGCTGCACGGACCCGCGGGAGCCGCGGCGGCGCGGAGCCGCGGCGGCGCGGAGCCTCGGCGGCGCGGAGCCTCGGCGGCGCGGGGCAGCAGGTCCGGGCAGCAGGTCCGGGGCAGCAGGTCCGGGTCAGCAGATCCGGGGCAGCTGCTCCCCGACCAGCATGTCCACGATCCGCTCGCTGCCGACGATCGTCTTGATCGTGACCATGCCCGGGTGATCCGCGACGACGCGCGCCGATGACCACGGCCTCCGCGCCCTCGGGGACCGCGCGCATCGCAGCCAGCACGGCATCCGCCGACGCGGCCGGCACGATGGCGACGAGCTTGCCCTCGTTGGCGACGTGGAGCGGGTCCAGGCCCAGGAACTCGCACGCGGCGCGCACGGGCCCGGGGATCGGCAGCGCCGGCTCGTCCAGGACCATGCCCACGCGGGACGCGGCCGCGATCTCGTTGAGCGCCGAGGACAGGCCGCCGCGGGTGGGGTCGCGCAGGACGTGGATGTCCGGCTCCACCGCGAGCATCGCGGCCACGAGCCCGTTGAGCGCCTGCGTGTCCGAGGTGATCTCCACCTCGAACTCCAGGCCCTCGCGGACGCTCATGATCGCCACGCCGTGGAGCCCGATGGGCCCCGACAGGATCAGCACGTCGCCGGGCGCGGCCCGGTCCGCGGAGGGCGCGACGCCGTCCGGCACCAGGCCGACGCCCGAGGTGTTGACGAACAGCCGGTCCGCGGCCCCGCGGCCCACGACCTTGGTGTCGCCGGTGACGATCCGCGCCCCCGCCTTCGCCGCCGCGGCCGCCGCCGACGCCGTCACGAGCCGCAGCTCCTCGAGCGGCAGCCCCTCCTCGATGATGTAGGCGAGGCTGATCGCGACCGGGGTCGCCCCCATCATCGCCAGGTCGTTGAGCGTGCCGTTGACGGCGAGCTCGCCGATATCCCCGCCAGGAAACCGGATCGGCGAGACGACGAACGAGTCCGTGGTGAACGCGAGCCGCGAGCCCGGCACGTCCACGATGGCCGCGTCGTTGAGGACGCCGCCCGGGGCGGCGACCGCCAGGGCTGGCGCCAGGACCTCGCGCATCAGCGCGTTGGACAGCTGGCCGCCCGACCCGTGGCCCAGGATGACCCGCTGGTCCTCGGGGATCGGGGCCGGACAGGCGACGCCCTCGGCGTCGATCGTCACGATGGGCTGCTGCTGCGCGGTCATCGCGGGCCTCCGGGGCGCTCACGGGCGCCACCTGCACGAGCGGCAGCGCGTTGGAGAAGCCGCCGCCGGCGTTCAGCCCGCGCCCCGCGGAGAAGAAGGCGGCGCAGGTGCCCTCGGAGCTGACCATCGGCGCGCCCAGGGGCTTCTGCGGGCTGCACAGGGTCCCATAGGCGGTGCAGTCGAGCGGCGTCTTCTCGCCGGTCAGGATGGCGCCCGCGATGCAGGCCGGGTGCTCGTTGGTGGCGATGTCGCCGACGTCGAACTTCAGCTCGGCGTCGAACCGGGCGTACTCCGGGCGCAGGCGGTAGCCGGACATCGGGATCTCGCCCACGCCGCGCCACTTGCGGTTGCCGATCTCGAACACGCTCAGGACCTGGCGCTGGGCGAGCGGGACGCCCTCGCGGGTCACGGCGCGAGTGTACTGGTTCTCCACCTCGAACCGGCCCTCCTCCAGCTGGCGGATGGCCATCCAGATCCCTTCGAGGAGGTCGAGGGGCTCGAAGCCCGTCACGACGATCGGGACGCGGTACTTCTCGGCGATGGGCTCGTACTCGGTCCAGCCCATGATCGCGCACACGTGGCCCGCAGCCAGGAACGCCTGGACCTGGTTGTTCGGCGAGTCCAGCAGCGCCGTCATCGCCGGCGGCACGAGCACGTGAGAGACCAGGACGCTGAAGTTGTCGATGCCCCGGCGGGCGGCCTCGGCGACCGACATCGCGTTCGCGGGCGCGGTGGTCTCGAAGCCGACGGCGAAGAACACGACCTGTCGCTCCGGGTTCGCCAGGGCGATCTTGAGGGCGTCGAGCGGGCTGTAGACGATGCGCACGTCGGCGCCACGGGCCTTGAGGGCGAGCAGGTCCGTGGTGGAGCCGGGGACGCGCAGCATGTCGCCGTAGCTCGTGAAGATGACGTCCGGTCGGGCGGCGATGGCGAGAGCCTTGTCCACCTGCTCCAGCGGCGTGACGCAGACCGGGCAGCCGGGGCCGTGGATCATGCGCACGCCCTCGGGGAGGGCCTCGTCGATCCCCTGCTTGACGATCGTGTGGGTCTGGCCGCCGCAGACCTCCATGAGGGTCCACGGGCGGGTCGTGATGCGGTGGATCTCGGCCAGGAGCTTCTTGGCGAGCACGGGGTCGCGGTACTCGTCCAGGTACTTCACGACAAGGGCCCCGCCATGGTGGACGGCGGCGGTGCCGGCTCGAAGGTGAGCGCGCCCGGGCCATCGTCCGACACGACCGCCGGCTCGGACATGTCCGGGCCCATCGTCATCAGCTCGGGCTCCAGGACGCCCATCTCGCCCAGGATCTCCAGGGTCTTGAGCGCCTCCTCCTCGTCCAGCCGGCTGATGGCGAAGCCGACGTGGATGATGACGTAGTCGCCGACCTCGACCTCGGGCAGGTAGGCGAGGCAGGCGTCCTTGCGCACGCCGCCGAAGTCCACCTTGCCCATGGCCAGCCCGCCGTCGTCGCGGATCTCCATGACCTTGCCCGGGATCCCGAGACACATGTCCGTCAGTCCTCCCCATGGACGCGCCGGCCGCGCCCGAACCCAGCCTGGCCGCCGCGACGGCCGCCTGACCGTAGCTCACGCCCCCGTCGTTGACGGGGACCTGGCGATTGATGAACACCTCGAAGCCGTCGCCCGCCAGCCCGCGCAGCAGGTCGGACGCCAGGCGGCGGTTCTGGAACACGCCACCTGACAGACACACGATACCCACCCCGGTGCGTTTCCTCGTTTCCTCGAGGATCTCCCGGGTGACCTGCGCGACCGTGGCCTGGAACGAGGCCGCCAGCGGACCCGCCGCCCGACCCTGGTCGCCGCGCCTCCAGCAGTGCGGCCAAGGTGGGCCTCGGGTCGTACACGAGCAGCCCGTCCACGCGTGCAAGCCGGTACGGGAGCAGCGTCCCCGCGCGGTCGCCGGCCGCCAGCTCCAGGTCGATGGCCGCCTGCGCCTCGAACTCCGCCACGTCGCGGATCCCGAGCAGCGCGGCTGCCGCGTCGAACAGCCGGCCCGCCGACGACGCCACCGGGGCGTTGAGCGAGCGGGTGACCTGCGTGCGCACCAGGGCGAGCTCGCGCGGGTCGAGGCGGTCCAGGAACGTGGCGGCGGGTCCGTCCGGTCCGCCGTCGATGGCCGCGCCGCCGTCGACCGCCTCAGCGCCCAGCAGGTAGCCCAGCGCCATGCGGTAGGGCTTCTTCACCGCCAGCGCCCCGCCTGGCATCGGCGCCCGCCCGAACCGCGCGAGGCGCCGGTACGAGCGCAGGTCCGCGAGCAGGATCTCGCCGCCCCAGAACGTGCCGTCGTCGCCCATGCCCAGCCCGTCGTAGGCCACGCCCAGGAAGGGAACCGTGATCCCGTGCTCCGCGGCACACGACGCCACGTGCGCGTGGTGGTGCTGGACGGCGACGCGCTTCCCGGCCGGGAATCGCTCCAGGGCGTACTTGGTGGACAGGTACTCGGGATGGAGGTCGTGGACGACGACCTCGGGCTCCAGCGCGAGCAGCCGCGAGAGGTGGGCGAGTCCGTCCGTGAACGCGCGGTGGGTCGCGAGGTCCTCGAGGTCGCCGTTGTGCGGGGCGACGTGGGCGCGCCCGCCGCGCGCCAGGGTGAACGTGTGCTTGAGCTCCGCACCAACGGCGAGCATCGGCACCGGCGTCGCGACTGGCAGCGGCAGGGGCTCCGGCGCGTACCCGCGCGCCCGCCTCACCACGGACTCACGTCGCGCCACGACGCGCGTGACCGAATCGTCGTAGCGGGCCCGGATCTCGCGGTCATGGGCGAGGAAGCCGTCCGCGAGACCGCCCAGCCGTGCGAGCGCGTCCTCGTCGTCGGTCGCCAGCGGCTCGTCCGTGAGGTTGCCGGAGGTGAGGACCAACGGGCGACCGACGGCCTCGAGCAGCAGGTGGTGGAGGGGCGTATAGGGCAGGAAGACGCCCAGGCGCCGGTTCCCCGTCGCCACGGACGCGGCCAGGGCGGGCTCCCCGTCCCGCCGCGCCTCGAGCAGGACGATCGGGCGGGCGGGGCCCTCCAGGATCCGGCGCTCGAGCGCCCCGACACGGCACAGCGCCCGGGCGGCGGTGAGATCCCGGACCATGACCGCGAACGGCTTGGCCCAGCGGCGCTTGCGATCGCGAAGGCGGCGAACGGCGGCGTCGTCGGTCGCGTCGCAGGCCAGGTGGTAGCCGCCGAGCCCCTTCACCGCGACGACGGCCCCGTCGAGCAGCGCGTCGCACCGCGGCGGTCAGGGAATCCTCGCCCGTCGACACCGGGGCCGGCGCGCCGGTGGGTCGCCAGGAGAGCCGCGGGCCGCAGGCGGCGCACGCCACGGGCTCGGCGTGGAACCGACGGTCGGCCGGATCGCGGTACTCGGCATCGCAGGCGTCGCACAGCGGGAACGCGCGCATCGTCGTCTGCGCCCGGTCGTAGGGGAGCTCCTCGATGATCGTCGCGCGCGGCCCGCAGTTGGTGCAGTTGGTGAACGGATAGCGGTAGCGCCGGTCCGCCGGGTCGAACAGCTCGCGCAGGCAGTCGTCGCAGGTGGCGATGTCCGGCGGGAACAGGCGATCGGTCGATGCGGCGGACACGCTCTCGTCGATGGCGAAGACGACGGGCAGGTCCGCGGCCGTCCCGGCGGCGAGCGGCGCCGCGGTCACGCGCTCCACGCGCGCGCGCGGCGGCGCGTCCGTGCGCAGGCGTCGGGCGAAGGCGTCCAGCGCGGCCACCGGCCCGGCCGCCTCGATCTCCACGCGCCCGGCGGCGTTGCGGACGCGGCCCGCCAGCCCGAGCTCGGTGGCGAGACGCCACACGAACGGCCGGAAGCCGACACCCTGGACCACGCCCTCGACGAGGATCGTGCGGGCGCCGGAAGGTTCGATGGTGGCCGGGACGCGGCCGCCCGGGGGAACGGGTGCAGCCATGCCCATAGCGTCCACCCGGCGGTCAACCCCGCTCCCCTGCCGAACGGCCCGCAATCGGCCTCACGGGGTCCGCAGACGCCGCACGCGGCTACACTTCGGCGAGGGCCACATGGTCCGTTGCGTATCCACGGAGGCATGGTGGCCGAGGGGCACGTCATCACCGTCACGGGGCGCCGGGCCGTCGATTCCCTGGGTGTCGTGGATGCCCATGACCACCTCCTGATCGACTCGCCAGGCATGCCGGGGCAGGGCTTCACGGACCCCGTCAAGGCCATCGAGGAGGTGCTCGAGGGGCTGGAGTCCGGGATCGGGACGATCGTCGAGATGACGCCCATCGGCCTCGGGACGGGACCCTGCCGGCCTGCGGGCGGTGTCCGAGGCCACCGGCGTGCCGATCATCGCGGCCAGCGGCTTCCACCGCGACGCGCACTATCCCGACGGCCACTGGGTCCACCGGGCGAGCGTGGAGACGCTGGCGGCACGGGTCTTCGCCGACCTCACCGAGGGCATGCATCCTGCGGACTGGCTCGATCCGTCCCTGCCCCTCGACCGGGCGCGCGCGGGCGCCATCAAGGGCGGCGCGTCCTACCACCACGTCTCGCGCGGCGAGCGGCGCCGTCTCGAGGCCATCGCCGCGGCTTCCGCAGCGACGGGCGCCGCGATCCTGGTCCACAGCGAGGTCGGCACGGCGGCACACGAGATCATCGACCTGCTCGAGACCGCCGGGGCCCGTCCCGACCGGATCGCCCTCGCACACCTGGACCGAAACCCGGACTGGGAGCTCCACGCCGAGGTCGCCGCGCGCGGCGTGACGCTCGAGTACGACACGATCGGGCGGACCAAGTACCACCCGGACTCGGTGGTGCTCGACCTGGTCGAGGCGGTCGCGGCCGCCGGCCACCTGGACCGGATCATGCTGGGGCTGGATCTCGGGTCCCGCGACTACCTCCGGGCGTACGAGGGCGGGCCGGGCCTTCGGTACCTCATGACGGTGTTCGCTCCACGGCTGCGGCGCCGGCTGGGCGAGGACGGCGCCACCCGGATCCTGGTCGCGAACCCGGCCCGCTTCTACGCGATGCCTGCGGACGGCGCCGCGTGAGGGACCGCTACGACGTCGTCGTCGTGGGCTCGGGCTCCGCGGGCAGCGCGGCCGCCATCAGTGCGGCGCGGCGCGGGGCATCCGTGCTGCTGCTGGACCGCCTCGCCTTCATGGGCGGCACCTCCACCGCGGTCCTCGACACGTTCTACGCGTTCTACACGCCCGGAGAGCGGCCTCGGCGGGTCGTGGGCGGCCTGGGCTGGGAGGTCGCACGCCAGCTGATGGCCGACGGCGTCGCCTTCGAGCGCCCGAACACCTACGGGGCCGGCACCGGCGTCACCTACGACGCAGAGGCCCTCAAGGTGCTCTGGGAGCGCCTCGCGGAGGACGCCGGCGTCAACCTGCTGCTCCACACCTGGGCCACCGGCGTGCGCGTGGATGGCGGGCGCCTGGCAGCGATCAGGCTGTGGAACAAGGGCGGCGAGCGCTGGGTGGAGGCGTCGGCCTTCGTCGACGCCTCGGGTGACGCGGACGTGTGCGCGATGGCCGGCGTCCCCCACGACGCGCCGGGCGACGGGCACGCCGTGCAGTCGCTGTCCACGCTGTTCAAGGTCGCGAACGTGGACATCGTGGCGGCGTCCGCCGTGCCCAAGGCGGAGCTGTGGCGGCTGATGGGCGAGGCGGCGGCCTCCGGCGCGTATCGCCTGCCGCGCATCGAGGGCTCGTGGCACCGGACCCCGTACGAGGGCGTCGCGCTGATCCACATGACCCGGATCCCCAACGTGGACGCCACCGACCCCATGGCAGCTCACGCGCGCCGAGGTTGCGGGCCGGCGCCAGGTCGCGGAGTACCACCGGTTCCTGCGCGACCGCGTGCCCGGCTTCGAGCGGTCCGTGATCGTGGCCACCAGCCCGGCGATCGGCGTGCGGGAGAGCCGCCGGGTCCACGGCGACTACCGCCTGACCCGCGACGACGTCCTCGGCGGGCGGCGCTTCGCCGACGAGATCGCCCTGTGCGGCGCCCCGATCGAGGACCATGGCGCGGGCGGCGACACGGCCTGGCGCCACGTGGGCGAGGGCGGCGGGTCCACGGTCTACGGCATCCCCTATCGGGCGCTGCTGCCGCTCGGGATCGACGGCCTGCTGGTCGCCGGGCGCTGCTTCTCCGCGACCCACGACGCCCACGCGTCTGCCCGCTCGATGGCCACCTGCATGGCGATGGGCCAGGCGGCGGGCACCGCGGCGGTCCTGGCTGGGGCCACGAACACCGTGCCGCGCGCCGTGAGCGGCGATACCCTGCGAGAGCACTTGGCGCTCGACGGGGCGCTGCTGGAGCCGGTGGAGCTCACCGCCGGCGAGGAACCGACCCGATGACCTTCGATACCCTGCGCCTCGGCCCGGTTGCCGCGGCCATCCGCCGCCACCGCCTGATCGTCGTGCTGCGGCGCGTGGAGCCCCAGGCCGCGCTGCTCGACCTCGTCGGCGAGCTGGCCGATGCCGGGGCGAGGGCCTTCGAGATCACCTTCGACGCCCCGTCTGCGGAGGCGGACCTCGCGGCGGTTCGCGGGTTCCTGGCCGGCCGGCCGGACGGGCCGTACCTGGTGGGCGCCGGGACGATCCTCCGCCGCGGCCAGCTGGAAGCCGCCAGGCGAGCGGGCGCCGACTTCGCGGTGGCCCCCTCGCTGGATGTCTCGCTCATCGACACGGCGGTGTCCGAGGGCCTGCCGTTCATCCCGGGGGCGTTCACGCCAACCGAGATCTGCACGGCCTGGGCGGCCGGGGCGACGTTCGTCAAGCTGTTCCCGGCATCGGCAGTCGGGCCGTCGTTCGCGCGGGAGCTCCGGGGCCCGATGCCCGAGGTCGAGCTGATCGCCACCGGCGGCGTCGACGGGACGAACGCGCGCCTCTACCTCGATTCGGGGGCGGTGGCCGTCGGCATCGGCAGCGCGATCACGAAGGCCGACGCCGCGAGCCGGCGGGCGCTGGTGGAGGCGATCCGGGCGGGCGAGCCGGTCCCGACGTGACGATGCCGGGGCGGTTCGCCGGGCGATCCGTGCTCGTGACCGGGTCGACGGGCATGGCCGCATCCGCGGCCCGCCGGATCGCGGCCGAGGGCGGCGCCGTCTTCGCGGTCTCGCGCACGGCGGCGCACCTTCAGGCGCTCGCCGACGAGATCCGCCGGAACCGGCGGGAGCTGCGGCTGGCATGCCGCGGACCTCCGGAGCGAGGCGGAGGTTGAGGCCGCGTTCGCCGCCTTCGACGTCTTCCATCCCGCCGCCGGCCGTCTCGATGCGGTCTACAGCGTGGCCGGGATCTCCGGGCGGCGGCATGGCGACGGCCCGCTGCACGACGCCACGCTCGAGGGCTGGGAGACCGTCCTGGCCGCCAACGCGACCTCGCAGTTCCTGGTCGCACGCGCGGCCGTCCGGCGGATGCTGGCCCAGGCGCCCGACCCCTCCGGGGGCCGGGGTGCCGTCCTCCTGATGTCGAGCGCCCTTGCGACGCACCCCGCGCCCGCGTTCTTCGCGACCCACGCCTATGCCGCGTCGAAGGGTGCCGTGGAGGCGCTCGCCCGGTCGCTGGCCGCGTACTACGCGCCGGAAGGGATCCGGGTCAACGCGATCGCCCCGTCGCTGATCGCCACCCCGATGAGCCGGCGGGCCCAGGACGACCCGGCGATCCTGGCCTACCTGGCCGCGAAGCAGCCGCTCGCCGGAGGGCCGATCGACGCGGACGCGGTCACCGCGACCGCGCTCCACCTGCTGTCCCCGGAGGCCGCGATGGTGACCGGGCAGGTCGTGGCGGTGGACGGCGGCTGGGGCGTGTCCGAGCCTCGCACGGCGGGCAGCCCGGGCTAGGGTCAACAGCGGCCGAGCCTCACCCTACGGCCAGCAGCGCCTCCACCTCCGCACGCGACGGCTGGTCGCGAGCGCCGCCATCCCGGGCCACCTTGAGCGCTCCCGTTGCGTTGCCCCAGCGCAGGGCCTCGGCGAGCGGCAGCCCGGCGACCCGCGCCGCGATGAACCCGCCGTTGAACGCGTCTCCGGCGCCGACCGGGTTGCGCAGCTCCGCCGCGAATCCAGGACTCACGGCCATCTCGCCGGCTGGCGAGCATGCCAGCGCGCCCAGGGCGCCCAGCCGCCCGACCACCGTCCGCGCGCCACCTGCCAGAGCCCCAGCCGCTCCATCGACTCCATCGACCTCGAACCCGGCCGCCCGCGCCAGCGGCACCAGCTCCTCGGGACCGTTGCCCAGCACGACGTCGGCCAGCGAGACGGCCTCGACCAGAACCGCCCGCACCGCATCGTCCAGGCCCCAGAGCTCCAGGCGCAGGTTGAGGTCGATCGAGACGGGCACGCCGGCGTCACGCGCGGTCCGCATCGCGGCCAGCACGGACGAGGCGACCGGGGCGGCGCGCAGGCACATGCCCGTCGTGTGCAGCCACGCGGCGCCCGTGAGCAGCTCGCGATCCACCTCGGCCGGGGCCAGGCGCGTGAGCGCGCCGCCGTCGAGGGGCCACACGACCAGGTACCGCTCCCCGTCCGGCTCCACCAGGGCCATCACCTGGCAGGTCGGCGCGTCACGGGTCACCACGAGTCCTCGCGTGCCCACGCCGGCCGCCCGGAGATCATCGGCCAGCCATCGCCCGAACCCGTCGTCGCCCACGGACCCGGCGAACTCCACGGGCACGCCGAGCCGCGCCAGCGCCGCCGCCGTGTTCCCCGCCGTGCCGCCGCCGGTCAGCCGCGGCTCGTGAACCACGCGCTCGGCCGCGGGCGCGGACCGGTCCGGCAGGTCCAGCGTGAGGTCCACGTTGAGGTCGCCGAGCACGACGATATACGGGTCAGACACCCCGGGCGGCCGCCACGAACGCGTCGACCAGTGCGAGATCCTTGCGGAACCCGCCGCCGGACAGCGGCCGGTTGGTGTGGGTCAGCGAGTCCACGCCCCACGGCCCTACGGCCCGGATCGCGTCCGCGACGTTCTCGGGCGACAGGCCGCCGGCCAGGATCACGGGGACCCGCACGGCGTCCACGATGGCGCGGCTCACGGACCAGTCGTGGGTCACGCCACTCGCGCCGATGCCCGGGATGTCGGGCGCCTGCGTGTCGAGGATCAGGTAGTCGGCCACCTCGCCGTACTCGCACGCGACCCTCACGCTCTCGGGTCCGGTCACCGACACGGCCTGCATGACCGGGATCCCCGGCAGTCGCGCGCGCAGGGCCGCGACGGTCTCCGGGGTGATCGCATCGGCCAGCGGGCACAGGTGGAGGATCGCCGGCCGCACGACCTCGACCAGGGAGACGATCCGGGCCGGGTCCATGTCCACGGTCAGCGCGACGCAGCGCGCCCGATCGCCCACGGCCAGGACGATGTCGCGCATCGCCTCGAGGGACGGCAGCTCGCCCGGCAGGCCCTGGGGCGGTGTCAGGCCAACGTGGTCGGCGCCTGCCGCGACGCAGGCGAGGGCCTCCTCGGCCGACTGCATCGTGTACAGCTGGATGATCACGGGCGGCTCCGGGCCCTCCCTCAGTAGCCCACGGACGGCATGTACGCGCCCTCGGGCTCCTGGTACAGCCCGATGGTCATCATGTTGGTGACGAAGAAGATCCGCAAGCCCTTGGTCCAGGCACCACCGGAACAGGTCGTTGTTGGCCAGCGGGACGAGGAACCCGGGCGTCCCGAAGTCCTCCGCCTCGCAGATCAGCGCCCGGAGGTCGTCGTTGGTCTCCGCGACCGAGTGGGCGAAGTAGTTGATCCTCGTCGTGTAGCCCGTGATCCGGCCGAGGCGCTCCACCACCCGTGCGGTCCCGGCCTCGATGGCCTCGCGGACCTCGCCCGCGCGGGCGTGGCCGTGGACGCGCACGCACAGCGAGTTGCAGGCGTACTCGTCGTCGAGCGTGGCGGGGCGCACGTCGTAGCCGGGGAGGGTCCGGCGGAGCGGGGCACCGTGCATGGCCGCGAACGAGCCGCGCACCTCCATGCCCAGCTTGGCGTACAGGCTCAGGGACCGGTTGTGGTACGCGATCTGGAGCAGCCGGACACCTGGGGCATTGCGCGCGTGGGCGCGCTCGAGGACCGCGTCCATCAGCATCCGGCCGACGTGGTGGTCCTGCGCCGCGGGGTCCACGCTGATGGGTCCGATGGCCGAGATGGTCCCTCGCTCGTCGAGGAAGTTGGACCCGAGGACCCGCCCGTCCTTCTCGGCCACCACGCCGAAGATCTGGGGGTGGTTGATCAGCCAGCGGATGGGCTCCGCCGCGGCCTCGACCGTGGGGAAGTCGTGCGGAAAGCCGTGCTGGTCGGCCAGCGTGGCGAAGGCCTCGTAGCAGATCCGCCCGGCCTCCTCCCAGTCCGCATCGACCGCCTCCCGGATCGTGATCCCCACGCTCGACGGAACCAAGACGCTCACCCCAGAACCTCCTCGCGCGACATCGCGGGTGCCGGGGCCACCACCGCTTCCCCGCCGGCGGGCGTGTAGTGGCGGCGGTACTCCCCGGGCGACATCGCGCACGACCGGTAGAAGACCTTGTAGAACTGGTGCAGGTTGGTGTAGCTGACGGCGCGGGCGATCTCCGCCACCGACAGGTCGGTCGAGAGCAGCAGGCGCTTCGCCTCCGTGACCCGGACCTGGGTGACGTACTCCTTGAACGAGACGCCCGTCACATCCTTGAACACGTGACGGACGCGGGACGGGCTGACATGGACCAGCCCCGCCACGTCCTCCAGCGTGATCTGCTCGCGGTGATTGCGATCCACGTAGGCGAGGACCGGGCGGATCTGCTCACGGCGGTCCGCGGCGGCGCGGACGGCGCCCGGCGTGGCACGGGCCGCGGGATCCCGGTTCACCAGCGCGATGGCGGTGCGCAGGGTGGCGTCGGCCAGGAACCGCTCGGCGGGATCGCTTCGCACGTGGATGTCACGGAGCCGGTGCATCAGCAGGGCGATCTCGTCGGCCAGGGGCGTCCCGCCGCGCACCCGTGGTGAGGCCGTCCGCTCGTCCCAGCGGAAGGGCGCGAGGTAGCCCTGGTCCAGCGGCCGGCAGCCGGGCCCGGCCAGGAGCTCAGGGCGGAACAGCACCAGCAACAGCCGGAGCGGCCAGCCGGGGTCGGCCAGCGCGACGTGCGGCTGACTGTTGTCGATGAAGAAGACGTCGCCGGGCTCCGCGCGCAGCGCTCGCTTGCCGAACATGAACTCGCCGGCACCATCGAGCACCAGCGCGACCTCGAAGTGGTCGTGCCAGTGCATGGGGTCCCCGTCGCCGAGCGCGGTGTACTCGATGACCGAGAGCGGGAAGTCCGGGTCCATGTCCTGTTGCCACACGTAGACGGCCATGGCGGCCACCGTGCCAGCGCGCAGCCGTATCGGACAGGGCCATGTGGAGGGTTCGGACGGTCCGGCTGGGGAGGCGCGACCGGTTCTGCCACTCCTTCGACCGTGACTGGCATTGCCGCGGCCGGGTGCGGGGCAGACGATCAGGCCATCGGTGCCTGCGCCCCGCCAGGAGTTCTTGCCATGGCCTTCCCGAACCTGTTCAGCCCCCTCCAGATGGGGTCCATCACGCTCCCCAACCGCATCGTCCACGTCCCGACCGACATCAGCTCCTCGCACGCGGACGGCGAGGTCAGCGAGCGCGACATCCACCACCACGGGAACATCGCCAAGGGCGGCACCGGCTTCGTCATCGTGGGCGCCACGACGCCCGACGCGTCGACCGGCCGGCCCACCGTGACCTGCCTCGTCGCCGACGGCGACAACTACGTCCCGGGGCTGGCCCGTCTCGCGGAGTCCATGCATCGCTACGGCGCGAAGTGCGCGGTCCAGCTCCAGCACCCCGGCCGGCAGTGCGCGATCCCGCGCTACAACACGCTGGGTGCCACGGACCGGGTCCTCAAGCTGCCGTGGTCCGCGGGTCACGAGATCGTCTACGAGAACGCCGAGGAGAAGGGCAAGGAGATCCGCGAGGCATCGATCCCGGAGATCCTGGAGCTGGTGGACCTGTTCAGCGAGGCGGCCTGGCGGGTCAAGCAGGCCGGCTTCGACGCCGTGGAGCTGCACGCCGCCCACGGCTACCTCCTCTCGGAGTTCATGAGCCCCTACCTCAACATGCGGACGGACCGCTTCGGCGGCAGCTTCGAGAACCGGATGCGGTTCCCGCTCGCGGTCATCGACTCCATCCAGAAGAAGTGCGGCAAGGGCTACCCGATCCTCGTGCGCTACTCGTTCGAGGAGTGGTGTCCCGGCGGCCGCGACATGGAGGAGGGCATCGAGACCGCGCGCGTGCTGGAGCGGGCCGGCTGCGCCGCGCTCGACCTCTCGCAGGGCATGCAGGAGAGCCCGGGCGCCGGCTTCGACCCGATGCAGTACCCGCAGGGCTGGGCCACCTACGCCGCCGAGGCGGTCAAGAAGGTCGTGAAGATCCCGGTCATCACCAGCCACTCCCTGCGCGACCCCGAGTACTGCGAGCAGATCCTGGCCGAGGGCAAGACGGACCTCGTCGGCCTCGCCCGGCAGCTCCTCGCGGACCCGTACTGGCCGGTCAAGGCCCAGTACGGCAAGGTCAAGTCCATCCGCAAGTGCATCTCGTGCCTGGGCGGCTGCTGGCAGGAGTCGCTGATGGCCAAGCACGAGATCGCGTGCTCCATCAACGCGGCCTGCGGCCAGCCGGCCTACGACGACATGCAGCGGACCGACAGGCCGGTGCGGGTGGCGGTCGTGGGCGGCGGACCCGCCGGCATGGAGGCTGCACGCATCGCGACCGAGCGCGGGCACCACGTGACCCTGTTCGAGAAGCACGCCGAGCTGGGCGGGGCGATGCTCTACGTCTGCCTCGTCCCGGGCAAGGAGAAGATGCGCTGGTACCTGGACTGGATCCGGGACCAGCTGCTCGACCTCAACGTGGACATCCGGCTCAACCACGCGCCGACGGTGGACGAGCTGCGCGGGTTCGACCTCGTCCTCAACGCGACGGGCGCCGTCTCGTACGTGCCACCGGTGGCCGGGGACGCGGACCGGGTCGTGCCGTTCGAGGAGACGATGGCCTGCCCCAAGGTCGCCTGCGAGTGCCACCCGGGCGGCCGCAAGATGCGCAAGCTCGGGCAGCGCGTGCTGCTGTGGGGCGACAGCTATGCCGCCACGGACACCGCGGCCTGGCTCGCGGACATCGGCAGGCAGGTCACGATCGTGACCGAGAACCGGGAGTTCGCGGCCGACTGCGAGGTCATCCACATGTACGTCCTGCGCAAGCGCTTCGCGCAGGGCGACGCGGAGGTCCTGCACTCCCGCCCGTACAAGCACCCGGTGACGGTGATCACGTCCACCACGGTCGCCGAGATCCGCGAGGGGTCGGTGGTCCTCCAGGACAAGGACTTCAACCGGTCCACCCTCGAGGTCGACGAGGTGGTCACCTGCCACACCCGGCCCGAGATCTCGCTGTTCACGGAGCTCAAGGCCGCCGGCGTCCACGTCCTCAACGTGGGCGACTCGGTGGCCCCGCGGAACCTGTACCACGCCGTCAGGGAGGGCTCAGCGTTCGGCCTCGCGGTGGACCAGCACCTGCTGTTCAACCCCAACGGCGCCATCCTGGACAGCCTCCCGATGGACGTCCTCGCCCAGCTCACCCGCGAGGACGGACCCTCGTACACCGCGCAAGCGGATGCTGGAGCTTGCCGGCCTCAGCAGCAGCTAGCATTTCCCGGCGGGCGGCCGTATCCCCCCACGGCCGCCCGCATCCCTCCTCATCGACCGTTCAGCCCTCCCGGACGGCCGGTCATCGATGGCGGCCGCACGTCACAATCATCCCGATGCGCCGTGGCCGAGGCGGTCCCCCACCGGCGCTCGTGGATGTGGCCGGTTCGCACCAGCGAGGCAAGCAGATGGACGACGGCGGGCGGCGGGTCCACCCCTACATTCCCAACGCCGTCCCGGACGTGCGCGCCGCGATGCTGGACGCGATCGGGGCCACCTCGGTCGAGGAGCTCTACGCGGATATCCCGGAATCGCTACGGCTGCGCCGGCCGCTCGATCTCCCGGCGGCCCTGGGCTCCGAGGTGGAGCTGGTGCGCCACGTCGAGGGACTGCTCGAACCGGAACACCTCCACGCGCGAGGCGCTGAGCTTCCTGGGCGCGGGCTGCTACAACCACCACGTGCCGGCGGTCTGCGACGAGATCAACGGTCGCGGCGAGTTCCTGACGGCATACGCCGGCGACCCGTACGAGGACCACGGCCGGTTCCAGGCGCTGTGGGAGTACGAGTCCATGATGGGCGAGCTCCTGGAGCGCGACGTCGTGAACGTCCCCACCTACGACGGCTTCCAGGCGGCCGGCACGGCGATCCGGATGGCGGCGCGGATCACCGGCCGGCGCCGGGCCCTCGTGGCGGCGTCGGTGTCGGCCGACAAGCGGTCCAAGGTCGCCGACTACGTGCGCCCCGACGTGGACCTGGAGCTGGTCCCCTTCGACGCGGCGACCGGGACGCTGGACCTCGCCGCGCTCGAGGCCGCGCTCGGCCCCGACGTCGCCTGCGTGTTCGTGGAGAACCCGACCTTCCTGGGCACGGTCGAGACCGGCGGCCCGGAGGTCGTGCGGCTCGCCCATGCCGCCGGCGCCCTGGCGGTCGTGTCCGTCGATCCATCGACCCTGGGGGTGCTCGCCCCGCCGTCCGCCTGGGGCGCCGACATCGACTGCGGCGACATCCAGCCGCTCGGGATCCACATGCAGACGGGCGGCGGCCACGGCGGGTTCATCGCGAGCGACGACGACCCGGCCATCGTCATGGAGTACCCGTCCCGGCTGTTCGGCATCGCGCCCACGAGCGTGCCCGGCGAGTACGGCTTCGGGGACGTCGCCTACGAGCGGACGTCGTTCGCCGTGCGCGAGGAGGGCAAGGAGTGGGTGGGCACGGCCGCCGCCCTGTGGGGGATCACGGCCGGGGCCTACCTCGCGCTCATGGGCCCCCAGGGGATGCGCGAGCTGGGCGAGACGGTGATGGCGCGCACCCGCTACGCGATGACCCGGCTGGCCGGGATCCCGGGCGTCCGCGTCCCGTTCGCGGCCACGCCGCATGCCAAGGAGTTCGTGCTGGACCTCACCGGGACGGGGCGGACGGTCGCCGGGGTCGCCGGTGCGCTGCGCGCCCGGGGGATCTTCCTGGGCTACGACCTGTCACGAGAGCAGCCCGGGCTGGGACAGAGCGTCCTGCGTGGCCGTGACCGAGGTCCACACGCAGGGCGACATCGACCGGCTCGCAGCCGAGCTGGCGGAGGTGCTGGCATGAGCACGACGAGCGAGGGGCCCGTGGTGAGCGCCGGTCTCCCGGTGGGACCCAAGCCGTCGCCGCGGCGGTTCCACCAGGCGTCGTGGGACGAGCCCATCATCTTCGAGCTGTCGGTGCCGGGGGCGCGGGGCGTCCTGCCGCCGGCGACCGAGCCCGGGATCACGGCCGCGGTGGGCAACCCGGCCGCCGAGCTGCCGGAGGGCATCGGGCGCGCGGCGCCGCCGGCCCTGCCCGAGCTGAGCCAGGTCCACGTCCTGCGCCACTACGACCGGCTGTCCCAGGAGACCCTGGGCGTCGACCTCAACATCGACGTGGGCCAGGGCACCTGCACGATGAAGTACTCGCCCAAGGTCAACGACCAGCTGGTGCGCAGCGCCAAGGTCGCGGACGTCCACCCGGCCCAGGATCCCGAGACCTACCAGGGGACCCTCGAGATCCTGTGGCGGCTGGAGCGGATGCTCGCGGAGATCTCCGGCATGGACCGGGTCAGCCTCCAGCCGGCGTCCGGGTCGGCCGCGATCTGGGCCAACGTGGCGATGATCCGGGCCTGGCACGCATCGCGCGGCGAGGGCGACCAGCGCGACGAGGTCATCACCACGATCTTCAGCCACCCGTCGAACGCGGCCGCGGCCAAGGTCGCCGGGTACAAGGTCATCACGCTCTACCCGGACGCGGACGGGTACCCGGACATCGACGCGCTCCGCGCAGCGGTGTCCGAGCGGACCGCCGCCCTCCTGATCACCAACCCCGAGGACACCGGGATCTTCAACCCGCGGATCGAGGAGTTCGTGCGGGTCGTGCACGAGGCCGGCGGCCTGTGCTCCTACGACCAGGCCAACGCCAACGGGATCCTGGGGATCACCCGGGCCCGTGACGCCGGGTTCGACGTCTGCCACTTCAACATCCACAAGACGTTCTCGACGCCGCATGCCTGCGGCGGACCGGGGGCCGGTGCCGTGGGCGTCTCCGCCGCGATGGCGCCGTTCCTGCCGCGTCCCGTCATCGAGCGCGTCGGCGAACGGTTCGTGCTGGACGACGACCGGCCGCTGTCGATCGGGAAGGTCCGTCCCTGGCTCGGGGTCGTGCCCAACCTGGTCCGCGCCTACGCCTGGGTGATGAGCATGGGCGCCGAGGGCCTGCGCGAGGTCGCCGAGACGGCCGTGCTCAACAACAACTACCTGATGAAGCGGGTGCTGGAGATCCGGGGGGTCTCCGCGCCCGTACGCGACGGGTCGTCGCCGGATCGAGCAGGTCCGCTACTCGTGGGAGGAGCTGGCCCGGGACACCGGCGTCCACTCCGAGGACATCGGCAGCCGGGTCGCGGACTTCGGGACCCACTACTGGATGAGCCACCACCCGTACGTGGTCCCCGAGCCGATGACCCTGGAGCCGACCGAGTCGTACTCGATGGCCGACCTCGACGAGTACGCGGCGATCCTGGCCGCCGTCGCCCGTGAGGCGTACGAGGACCGGGACACGCTCCTCTCGGCGCCGCACGCGAGCACGATCCACCGGATCGACCACTCCCCGCTCGACGATCCGGCGCAGTGGGCGGTGACCTGGCGGGCGTACCGCCGGAAGCACCCTTCGAGCGCGTGACCGCCGAGCCACAGGCCGATCCGCCGGGCCGGCCTCGCGTCGGGCTGATCGTGAACCCGGTGGCGGGTATCGGCGGCGCGGTGGGGCTCAAGGGCAGCGACGGCCCGGGCATCGTGCGCCGGGCCCTCGCCCTGGGCGCCGTCCCGCACGCGGAGGAGCGCGCGGAGGCGGCCGTGCGGCAGCTGCTCGCCTGCTGGCCGGCCGATCGCGAGATGGCCGGAGATCCTGGCCGCCCCCGGGCCGATGGGCGAGGCAGTCGCGCGGGCCGCGGGCGCCTCGCCGGTGGTCGTGGGGTCGCTGCCCGACGCCGCGGGTCACGACACCCGACGACACCCGCCGGATCACGGCCCAGCTGGCCGCCCATGGCCCCGGACCTGCTCCTCGTCGCGGGCGGTGACGGCACGCTGCGCGACGTCTGCGCGGCCGTCGGGACGACGGTGCCGGTGGTCGGGATCCCGGCCGGCGTGAAGATCCACTCCCCCGCCTTCGCCACCGGCCCGCGCGCGGCCGGCGACCTGGCGGCCGCGTTCCTGCTTGCGAGGCCCTCCCGACGGCGCACGGCCACCGGCCGATGTCCTGGACCTCGACGAGGACGCCTACCGGCGCGGCGAGATCGCGCCGCGGCTGTTCGGCGAGGTGGCGGTCCCGGCCGGCGACCGGCGGCTCCAGGCCCGCAAGGAACCCTCGCCGGCGTCGGAGGCGGCTGCCGTGGCGGGTGCGGCCGAGGGCGTCCTGCGACACCTCGTGGCCGGCGGCCGCTGGGTGCTGGCGCCGGGCTCGACCGTCCGTGCCATCGGCGGGCGCCTGGGCGTCCCGACGACCCTGGTGGGCGTGGACGTCGTCGACGTGGCGCCGGCCGGGCATCCGCCGACCCGGCCCCGCGCGCGGCGACCAGCATCGCGACCGACGTCGGCGCGGCCGAGCTGGAGCGGCTCGTCGCCGAGCGGCCGGCCGTCCTCGTCGTGACGCCGATCGGCGGCCAGGGGTTCATCCTCGGCCGCGGCAACCAGCAGCTCTCGCCGGCCGTCGTCCGCGCGATCCTCGCGGCCGGCGGACGCGACGCGATCGTGGTGGTCGCAACGCCGGCCAAGCTGGCGGGCCTGCGAGGGCGGCCGCTCCTCGTGGACACGGGCGACGCCGGGCTCGATGCGGAGCTCGCCGGCCACCTCACCGTGATCACGGGGCCACACGACCGCACCGTCTATCGCGTGGCCCCGGCGTGACGCAGATCAAGCGACAGGAGGAAACACCATGGGCTCGGCGGACGGCAGGCGCGCGATCGTGACGGGGGCGGCGTCGGGCATCGGGCGGGCGACGGCGGAGCTGCTCGCGGCCGAGGGGGCGGCGGTCGTCCTGGCCGACGTCAACGCCGAGGCGGGCGAGGCGGCGGCTGCCGGGATCCGGGACCGGGGAGGCCGCGCCGTGTTCGTCCGCTGCGACGTCACCTCGTCCGCCGATTGCGCCGCGACCGTCCGGACCGCCGTCGAGGCCTTCGGCGGTCTCGACATCCTGTGCAACAACGCGGGCATCATCCGCCGCGCCGACGTGGTCGAGACCACGGAGGACGAGTGGGCGCGCGTGATGGCCGTCAACGTGACCTCGGTGTTCCTGATGTCCAAGCACGCGATCCCGGTCATGGCCGCGGGGGCGGCGGGGCGATCGTCAACACGGGCTCGGGGTGGGGCCTCAAGGGCGGCGACAGGGCGGCCAGCTACTGCGCGTCCAAGGGCGCCGTCGTCAACCTGACCCGGGCGATGGCGATCGACCACGGGCCACAGGGCATCCGCGTGAACTGCGTCTGCCCCGGCGACACGGACACGGGCATGCTGCGCGAGGAGGCGCGCCAGCTCGGCGAGCCGGAGGCGGCGTTCCTCGCCGGGGCCGCCGACCGGCCGCTGGCCCGGATCGGCACCCCCGAGGACATCGCCCGCGCGATGCTGTTCCTGGTCACCGAGGCGTCGGGCTGGGTGACCGGCACGACGCTCGTGGTGGATGGAGGCGGCCTGGCCTGAGACGGGCCACGGCCCTCCTGGCCCTTGACGTTCGGACCATGCGGCCGGACGCTGGGATAACGCACACCAAAGCGTGCTCCCCCAAGAGGGACCCTGTGGTCAAGATGCTCCGTCGTCTCGGGATCGCGCTCGGCTCCCTGGTCATTGCATGGCTGGCGGTCTCGCTCGTGGCCGGCCTGCTGCTTGGGCCCGGCGCATCCGGGAGCCACCTCGTGTGGCTGGTCGCAATCGTCGTCGGCGCGCTCGTCTACCTGGACATCGTTCGCCGAGATCGCCGGTCCGCCTGACGCCAGCGCGGCCGTCCGCGGGTCAGCGAAGCTCGGGGAGGCTCGCCGCCGCAACGGCCTGGCCGTGGCGCTTCTGGTGCTCGTCGGCCAGGTGGAACACGGTGCTCTCCGCGGCGACCGGGTCCTCGGCCGCCAGCACGGTCCGCGCCGTCTCGATGATCACGTCCCCGCCGGTGCCGGTCATCACGCGGCCCAGGAGCAGGAGGTGGTCAAGGTCGTAGTGCTCCCGGTAGGTCAGGAGCGCGTAGCCGAGGTACGTGCCGACCGTCCGGTAGACGAGGTCCGCGCGCGGGTCCCCGGCCGCCATGCGCTCCTGCAGGTGGACGAGCCGCTGCGGCAGGGGCGTCGAGGCGTCGACCTCGATCCCGGCGGGGACCATCAGGCGCGCGGTGGCCTGCTGCGAGAAGTACTGCACGCCACACCCGCGATCGCCTGACCACTCGTCGGCGGGGGCATCCGCTGCGTCGTCGACCGGGGCGAACGCGAGCTCGTCGATGCGCGAGGTCAAGCGGCCCTCCCGGTCCACGTAACCCGCCGCCTGGCTGGAACCCATCGCGATCCCCAGCAGCGCACCCGAGCCGGCCAGCATCGAGCCCGCCAGCGCCGTCACCTCGCCGTCGTTCACCACCACGAAGGGGATGCCGCCCCAGGCGGCCTGCAGCTCGTGGAACATGCCCCGGACGCGCGATTCGAACGCATCCGGCGGGACGGACCGGAACAGCGACGCCGCCCGGACCTCGTTGTCCACGTAGGCACCGGCCGAGCTGCCACCGATCGCGTCCACGCGTGGCAGGTGGGCGGCGACCCGCCGGAGGGAGTCCATGACCTGGTCCACGTGCCACTGCGGGTCCGACTGGTTGGCCGGGTCCCACAGGATCTCCTCGCTGAACACCACCTCGCCGTCGATCACGGCGGCAGCCTTGCGATCGCTCGCCCCGAGGTCGAAGCCGATCCGGCAGCCGTCGAGGTGGCGGCCCAGGGCGACGGCGGCCTCGCGCTCGGGCGGGAACTCGGCCTCCGGGACGCCGACGACCTCGAACGGCACGCCGAACAGCTTCGGCCCCATGAACGCGGCGTCGAAGATACCGGTGGGCTCTGCCGCGTAGTGGTGGTCCAGATACGCGACGAGGGCCGCCGGCCCGTCCACGTACAGCCGCGCACCACCGCGCGACCACAGGAGGAACTTGCACAGGCGCTCCACCTCGCGGTACGAGACGACCTGGTCCGGATGACCCGACGGGTGCACCCATGCCTCCCGGTGCCAGGCGGAGCCGGTCGGCTGCTCGACGGCCAGCGCGACCCGCACCCCGGCGCCACCCGAGCGGATGGCGTCGCGGAGGCCGGCCTGGGCGAGGACTATCGGCCTGAACCCGGGATCGAGCGGCGGCACGATCCGCGGCGCCGGGATCTCGGCGCTCATGCCGGGCCCGCGCCATCGAACCAGCCCACGCCCCGCGTTACCCGCCGGACCCGCAGGTCGTCGTCCAGCTCCACCAGGTGCGCCCGCCGGCCGACCTCGATCCGCCCGCGGTCCGTCGCCCGGAGGAGCGCCGCCGGGCTGGCCGACGCCGCCGCGACGGCGACCGGGAGCGGGACCCCCTCCCGGGCCAGGTTGCGGACCGCCATGTTGATGGCGATGACCGAGCCGGCCAGGGTCTCGGTGCCCGTCAGGGTCACGCGGCCGTCCTTCACGACCACGTCCAGGCCCCCGATCTGCCCCGGCCCGTCGCCAGTCCCGGCGAGCGACATCGCGTCGCTGACCAGGATGAGACGGCCGGCCGGCTTGGAGCGCAGGATGATCGGCCACAGGGAGGGGTGGACGTGGAACCCGTCCGCGACCAACTCCACGTACGCGTCGTCGTCCGTGAGGGCCGCGACGACGAGACCCGGGAGGCGGTGGTCCACCCCGGTCATGGCGTTGAACAGGTGGGTCGTCGTCTTCGGGGTGCCGGTCCCGGCGGCGCGATAGCCGGCGCGGGCCTCGTCGAGGGTGGCGGCGGAGTGGCCGATGGACGAGACGATCCCCAGGCCGGCCAGCCGCTCGATGAGCGCCAGCGCCCCCGGCAGCTCCGGGGCGATCGTCATGATCCGCAGCCCGTCCAGCGAGGCATCGATGACGGCCGGATCGATGTCCGCCGGCGTGCGCAGCAGCGCCGGATCGTGGGCGCCCTTGCGGGCCGGAGCGATGAACGGCCCCTCCAGGTTGAAGCCCAGCGGCTCCGCCCCGTCGACCGGCGCGGAGGGCATCCAGTCGCGCACCCGGGCCGCGAAGCGCGGGATCTCGGCCTCGGGCAGCGACGGGGCCGTGGGCAGGAAGGAGGTGATCCCCTGCCGGAGCAGGGCGCGGGCCATCCCCGACAGGGCCGCGGCATCGCCGGTGCCGTCGTGGCCGCCCCAGCCGTGGACGTGGACGTCGATGAGACCGGGCGCCAGGAGCGACCCGGCGGCCCACGCCGCGTTCCCGGGGTCGACCGCCACGTCCGCGATCCAGCCACCCTCGATCGACCAGGCAACCGGGAACCACGTCGTCCGCGAGCACGAGCCGCCCCTCGACGACCTCACGCACCGTTGGCCTCCTTGAGCGCGGCCCACATGGCGAGGATGTTCTCGGCGGGCACGTTGGGCTGGATGTTGTGGACGGCGGCGAACACGAACCCGCCGCCCGCACGCAGGTCGTCGACGCGTCGCAGGACCTCGGCACGGACCTCGGCGGGCGATCCGCCACCAAGCACGCGCTGGGTGTCGACGCCACCGCCCCAGAACGTGAGGTCCCGCGCCGAACTCGCGCTTGAGCTCGGCGCCGTCCATGCCCGTCGCCGAGACCTGGACGGGGTTGAGGATGTCGACGCCGATCTCGATCAGGTCCGGGATCAGCTCCCGGATGGCGCCGCAGCTGTGGAGGAAGACCTTGGCGGCCGTCGTGCGGGCCCGGATGAACGAGAACAGCTCGCGCTGGAGCGGCTTGACGAGGTCCGGTACGTCGCCGGCGAGAACAGCGTCCGGTCCTGCCCGCCCAGGTCGTCCGCCTCGCCGACGATGTCCACGACGTCGCCCAGCTCGGACAGCACACGGCCCCAATAGGCGAGCTTGATCTCGAGGATCTTCTCCATCACGTGCCGGGCGCGTTCGGGCTCCGCGGCGAGGTCCATGTAGCCGTCCTCGAAGCCGCGCATCTTGAACAGGCCCTCGGACAGGCCTCCGCAGATCGAGCCGACGAACACCGCGCGCCCCTCGACCGTCGGCGATCCGCCTCGCTGCCTCGACCGAGGCCCACGTAGCGCGCCGGGATCGCTCGCGTCGGGCCACGGGAACGCATCGATCGTCGTCGCGTCCACCTCGCCCGCCGAGCGGCTCCCCGAACGAGTCGAAGTAGAGCCCGCCGTCGGACGGCATGCGGCGCCCGACGCCCCACTCGTCGCGGAAGGAGACGTAGCCATCCTTCTTCCACCATCTCCCGGCGGTAGCCAGGGCGGAGCGGCGGACCGATGACCCGCACGTCGCAGCCGAGCAGGTCCATCACGTCCGTGTCGACCTCGGCGAGCTGCTGGGTGAGGTCGCCAACGCGGACGTCCCCCTGCGGCAGGCCGAGCTCCGCCCGGAGGCCCTTGTAGGCACGGACGTGGATGCCCGTCATCCGCGACCCGCCCAGGTCGAACGGGATCCGATCGGGCTCGACGGTGGTCGAGCGCTGTGCGGATACGCTCCCGGGAGGCGCCAGTCACGAGCCGGTCACGAGCCGGCGTCCGGCGTGCCGTCATCCACGTCGAACCTGACGTCCAGCGCGTAGCGATCGCCCGGATAGCGCGATTCCGTGGCCTCGACGAGGCGGCCCGCCACATCGGCGATGACGCGCCGCTCCACCAGGAGGGGCTCCCCCGCGCGAACGCCCGAGGATTCGGGCGTCGTCGACCGTCGCCGCCTCGGACGTGATCGTGGCCTGTCCCCGGCGGAGCTGGAGCCCCGCCCGGGCGAGCGCCTCGTGCAGGGAACCCGTCTCGAGGTCGGCCGCCATGACGACGTCGGCGGTGCGCCGGACCAGGACCGCGTGCTCGACCGCCACCGGCAGGTCATCGGCCAGGCGCAGGCGCCGGACCAGCACGACCGGGTCCCCGGGGCGGATCGCCAGCGCGCGCGCCTCGGCCTCCGTGGCGGGGCGGATCTCGCGGGCGAGCAGCCGCGAGCCCGGCGTTCGACCCTGGCGCCGCATCTCGTTGGAGAACGCCATGAGGCGATCGGCGAAGCGGTGTGCGGGCGGCACGGCCACGAACGTCCCGCGCCCCGGGATTCGCTCCACGAGGCCGTCGTCCGCGAGGCGCTGCATCGCGTTGCGCGCGGTCATCCGGCTGACCCCGAACTCCCGGCACAGGTCGCTGTCCGACGGCAGCCGCTCGCCGGGTCGCAGCGTGGGCACGCGCTCGCGCAGCGCGAGCTCGATCTGGCGATAGTGCGGGAGCCACGCGTTCGAGGGCATCACGACAACGCCGCCTGTTCCGCGCCGTGGACGGCCGCCCCGATCGAGCCCGCCCAGGTGCCGAGCTCCGCTGCGACGAGCGTCACGTCGTCGAGCGAGGTGATGTGGACCCGGCGTCGGAGCTCCGCCCGGATGGGCTCGAACAGGAGATCCCCGGCCGCGGCGATCCCGCCCCCGATCACGATCCGGTCGGGCGAGATGATGACCACCAGGTTGCTGATCCCGATCCCCAGGTAGCGACCCACCTCCGCCAGACCCGCCAGGGCCCGCTCGTCGCCCGCCCGGGCGCGCGCCACCGCCTCCTCGGCCGTCGCGGTTCCGCATGCGGCCGCGATCTGGTCCGCGCGGGCGTAGGCCTCCAGGCAGCCGCGGTTGCCGCAGGTGCACCACGGTCCGTCCGGGTCGAGGGTCTGGTGGCCGAGCTCGCCGGCCGTCCCGTCATGCCCCAGGTTGACCCTCCCGTCGACGGCGAACACGCCGCCCACGCCCGTCCCGAGCGTCAGGCCCACCATCGAGGAGGCGCCCCTGCCTGCACCAAGCCGCAGCTCGGCGAGGCCGAAGGCCCGGGCGTCGTTGATGAGGAACGCCGGCACCCTGGTCGCCTCGGCCACCGGGCCGGCCACGGGCTGGCCCGCCCACGGCCCCGGGATGTTGGGCAGGAACCGGGTCGACCCCACGACCGGGTCGTACAGGCCGGGCACGCCGATGCCCACGCTGACGACAGGCCCCCAAGAGGAGATCGCCTCGATCGCGGCCGCTCCCAGCTGCTCGACGACCATGGCCGGGACGCCGGCCGGGTCGGCGAGGACCCGCGTCGGCACCTGGTCGCGCGCGATGGTCGTCCAGGCGCCGTCCGCGTGCTCCACGACGGCCCACTTGAGGTTCGTCGCGCCCAGGTCCAGGCCCAGGTGGCGCGTCGCAGTCGGCGTCGTCATCGCAGTCGCTCCTTCCGCCGACGCCCCGTCAGGACTCCGCCGTGACCCGGGTGTAGGCCGCCGCGACGCCGACGATGATCGCCCCGAACAGGATCTGTCTCACCGCCTCCGGGTAGCCGAGGGACGACAGCAGGGAGCTGATCACGGCCAGGATGAGCGCGCCCACGATCGCCCCGCCATACCCACCGCGGCCGCCCATGATCGAGGTTCCTCCGATGACCGCCGCAGCGACGGACGGCAGCACGTAGGGGTCTGCGAGGGTCACGCTGGCCACGTTCGTGAGGCCCGACAGCAGGAACCCGGCGATCGACGCCATCACGGCCGAGATGGCGTACAGGACCAGGAGCACCTGCCACGACCGGGCGCCGGACAGGCGGGCCGCGATCGGGTTGTCGCCCACGGCGTACAGCAGCCGGCCGTAGCCCGTCCGGCGCAGCGAGAACAGGATCAGCGCGGCCAGCGGCACGAACACGAGCAGGCTGTGAGGCACGATCCCGAACAGCGATCCGGACCCGATCCAGCGGAGCTCGGCCGGGGTCCCGCCACCGGTCTGGACCATGACGAGCTGCCAGGCGTTGGCGAAGCCGAACACCACCAGGCCCATGCCCAGCGTCATGATCAGCGGGTGGACGCGGAACACACCGACGCCGATGCCGCTCAAGAGGCCGGCGATCGCGGCGATCCCCATCGCCACCAGGAGCGCGACCACGAGGCCGTAGTCGCCGACGAGCGTCGCGACCAGGAACCCGGACATCGAGGCCACGGCACCCACTGAGAGGTCGATCCCTCCGGTCAGCATGGTGATCACCTGGCACCCGGCGAGGATGGCCAGCGGGACGGCCGTGCGCAGCATCACCCCGCCCCAGTTGAGGTTCACGATGCCCGGCCGGGCCAGCTCGGAGAGGATGACGAGCACCGCGAGCAGGGCGAGCAGCGGGATCGTGGGCCGGTCCCGGAACAGCCCGCGCCACCCGGAGGCCGTAAGCCATGGGCTGCGCGCGCTCGGAGCGCTGGGGGCGCCGGCGACGCTCACACGCGTGCCCTCCGCATCTGGATGAGGCTGCCGAACATGACCACCCCGATCAGGATGACTCCGTTGGCCACGGTCGCCAGGTTCGTGTTGACGTTGAGGAAGGTCATGTCGCTGCGGATGAGCTGGAGGATGATCACGGCCACGATCGGGCCGAAGACCCCGCCCCGGCCGCCCGCGAGGCTCACGCCGCCGAGGACGACGGCGGCCACGCTCTGCAGGGTATAGCCGCCCGGGACCGGGCTCCCGATGCCCGTGCTCGCGGTCAGGCTGAGCCCGCCGAGGGCCGCGAACAGGCCCATCACCGCGTAGGCCGCGATCTTCGTGCGGCCCACCGAGACACCACTCCGGAACGCGGCCAGCTGGTTGCTGCCGATCGCGTAGAACGACAGCCCGAGGCGGGACCGCCGGAGCGGGATCCAGATGACGGCGACCAGCACGACCATGACCACGGCGGCCCTGGGCAGCCACTCGATGAGGAGGGGGCCCTTCACGAGGTCCTTGAGCCAGACCGCCGCGGCGCCGCCCGGGGTCTTGAGGACCAGGAGTGCGCAGCCGGCCCACACGAAGGACATCGCCAGGGTCACCACGATGTCCGGCACCCGGGTGACGACCACCAAACCGCCGTTCACGGCGCCGATGACGACGCCCAGCACGAGGACGCCGATCACGACGGCGATCGCCAGCTCCGGGTAGGTCTTCATGAGCGCAGCCGAGATCACGCTGGTGAGGGCCATGATCGACCCGATGGACAGGTCGATCCCGCCCGAGATGACGACGATCGCCTGCCCGACCGCGGCCAGCGCGAGGGGCAGCACGGCGCTGGCGAGGCCCTGGATACCGGGCGGGCCGTAGCTCGGCTGGATGGCCTTGGTGAACGCGAGCAGGAGCACGAGGAACGCGACCAGTCCGAGCGTCCATGCGTTGTGCCTGAGCCATCCCGTCACGGCGTCGGCAGGCCGGGAGCGCGCGCCGCCGAGACTGCCCGTCGCGGCGGTCATCGGACCTCCGGATCGGTGATCACGGCGGCAGCCTCGGCTGCCGCCTGCTCCGGCATCATCGCGTCCGACCTCAGGTTGTAGGCGGCGCGC
>CAWDHT010000029.1:0-19793 GCA_963802165.1 uncultured Chloroflexia bacterium
CCGGTCGCTCGGGCCGATCTGTGGACCGTCCGCCGACACCCGGAACCGCGGGCAGGAGGATCGCAGGCGACGAGTGAGGTGAGGTCGACGTGGCTCATCGGCGCAGCTGACGCTGGCCGGAACCGGTGCGCCCGAGAGCCGGGTGGCACAGGAGAGCCGTGAGCCCGTCCGAGATCGCGTTTCTGGCGTTTGGCCTGGTGCTCGGCACCGTGCTCGGTGTCTGCCCTGGTCCGGGCTCCGGCTTCCGCCTCGCCCCGCGACGAGAGGTGCGCCTCGCGATCACGCCGAACGCGATCCCCGCCCGTCGCGCGACACCCTCGCCGTCCCGTACGACACGCCCCACCCCGGGATCATCCCCGGGTCCCCGGACGCCGGCGCCTTCGCCTGGGATGCGGCGACGCGGCGCGACCGGGGGCGCGTCCAGGGTCCGATGGAGCCGGGCGGGCGGCCATGGTCCGAACGCGCGTTCCATCGACAGAGGTCACCCTGCCGCAACGGCCGTCGCGGTACCCGTCACAGGATCCGCCGCCGATCCCGCCCGGGACGGCTGGCCCGTGGTGGCCGCGCTGCGCCCGACGGTGCTCGCCCGGGCCAGGCTGGAGCGGCCCGGCAGGGACGACCCCTTCACGACCATCGCGCGCCCCCGGCCCCCCGTCGAGAGGATCCTCCCGAAGCCGGCTGTCGGCGTCCTCAGCGTGACGACCCCGCTCGCGACCGCCCAGCCTCCCGCCGCTTCCGGTCGACCCCCTGGTGTCGATCCCGCCGCCATCGTCGAGCAGCCGGCGCAGGAGGCAGGCCCGTGCGCCGGTCAGCGCAGGATGCTCGACGAGCGCTGCGCCCTGGCCGACGTCGCCCGCGACCAGGCACGCCGCGCGGCGGACGCCCTGCGCGATGCCCAGCGCACCTACGACATCCTCCGTGAGCGCGTGGACCAGGCGGAGTCCACGGCGGACCCGCGCCGGATCGCCGCGGAGAAGGACCGCCTCCATGCCGAGTTCCGGGCGGCGAGCGACCGGTCCGGGACACCCGACGACACCGAGAACGCCGCGCGCACCTGGCTGACGAGGATCAACGAGCTCAACGGCGCGGTCCGGGAGGCCCAGCGGATCCTCGAGGCCGGCAGGGCGGACCTGCGTGCCCAGCTGCCGGCGCTGGAGCGCCTGTCCGCGGAGGCGGACGCGGCACGGATCTCGTCCGAGAACGCGGACGCCGGCTGCCGGGAGGCCCAGGAGTCGCTGGCCGCGTGCGAGGAGGCCGAGGCCCGTGCCAGGGAGGTCCCGTCCCCGCCGGCCGCGGAGCCCCACCCGTTCGACGGCATCTGGCCGGGGGAGCCCGCCGGCATGCCCGATCCATCGACGGAGCATGCGCCCGGAGACCTCGTGACCGGGACGTCGCTGATCGTCCGCATCCTCCACGGCGACCGCGATGCCCGCGACCGCCTCGTCGCGACCCTCGCCGCGGGCGACCCGGATGCCGAGCGCGACTGGGGCCTGCGGGTCTCGCGGCTGGTCGATGCCATCGCGGGCCGGGCCATCGAAGCCGGCTACCTCGACGTCGCCGTGGACCACCCGTTCTGGCGGCTGTTCGAGCCCCGCGAGGCCCGCGACATCGTCGGAGCCCTGTCGGCCCTCGGGTTCCGCTTCGATGGCATGGGCGGCTTCGCGGACGGGCGCGTGCCCGCCGCCCGCGACCTGTCGCTGGCCGTGGGTTACGCGGGCCTGGACCGGATGAGGATCCGCACCTGGCCGCGGGAATCGGAGCTGGCCGGGCTGTACGAGGGCGTGGGGGTCGCCGCGGACGAGTGGCTCGCGGACCAGGCCGACGACCTGTCACTGGGCCGGATGGTGGACGCGCTCGGCGGTCGGGCCGCCGAGCTGGCCGATCTGTGGAATGCGTGGGGGCGGGTCCGTCCGGCGCTGCTCGCGCCGTAGATCCCGGGCGGGATCAGCCCGCCACCGGGTCTCCGCCCTCGGTCTGCGGGGGTGTCACGTGGGTCGGGCCCTGCTCCTCGACCGCGTCCTCCTCGATCACGATGACGCGGAACGCCTCGGCAGCCGCCCCGCCGATCGCGGCGCCCTCGTCGGTGGCCCACTCGCGGATGCGCGGCTCGAGTCGCTCGGGGTGGCGGATCTGGCTCGGGTGGGCTCGCAGCGCCTCGAGCTTGCGGTCCAGGGTCGCGGTCACGTCCACCCATGCGGACGGGTGGTTCGACCAGAACAGGTACAGCCGCCGGACCACGTGAGGCTCGAGGCCGTCGCGGGCAAGCCAGGGGAACGCGAGCGCGTTGCGCGCCGCGGGGTAGACGGCATCGACGGCCGCCATCCCGGCGGCCCGGTGGTCGGCGTGGTTCACACCGCCGGCCCCGTAGAACAGGGTCTCGGGGTCGACGGCCAGGACGGCGTCCGGCCGGAACGTCCGGATCTGGCGCACGAGCTGCTCCCGCAGGGCGAGGTCGTTCGCCAGGGCGCCGTCGGGCTGGTGCAGGAACGAGACGCCGGCGTAGCCCACGATGTCGGCCGCCGCCCGCTGTTCGGACTCGCGGGTCGCGGCGAGCTCCAGCGGGTCGGTGCGCCAGTCGTCGGCGCCGGCATCGCCACTCGTGCAGCACACCAGCCAGCCCACCGAGCCCTCGTCGATCCAGCGGGCCGCCGTTGCCGCGGGCCCGAAGTCGGCGTCATCGGGGTGCGCGACGATGACCATGAAGCGCTCGGGACGCCACGCGTGAGGGGTCCGGGCGACGGTCTCGGTCATGCTCGTGTCACCTCAGCGTCGGCTGGATCCCCGGCCGTTCCGGCGGCTGCGACGTCACGCTGGACGCCGGGCCGCTGTGCTAGATTGCCGCAGAGGCTTCGCTCGTCTCCCCCCACGGGCGAGGCCTTCATTGTTGTCCGCGATCAGGTCCCGGGGCCACCACTGGCGGCCTGCAGCGCGTCGAGGACTTCGGCCGCGTGGCCATCCGCCTTGACGCTGGGCCACGACCGCACGACCCGTCCGTCCGGGCCCACGAGGAAGCTGGACCGGATGATGCCCATGTAGGTCCTGCCGTAGTTCTTCTTCTCGCCCCACGCCCCGAAGGCCTCGGCGACCGCGTGGTCCTCGTCCGACAGGAGCGTGAAGGGAAGGCCGAACTTGGCCCGGAAGGCCGCATGACTGCCGGCCCCGTCCGGGCTGATGCCCCAGACCCGCGCGTCCATGCGCTCCAGGTCCGCGTTCAGGTCACGGAACCCGCAGGCCTCGGTCGTGCAGCCGGGCGTGTCGTCCTTGGGATAGAAGTAGAGGACCGTCCACGACCCGCGGCGGTCCGCGAGGCGGTGGATCGTGCCGTGCTCGTCGGGAAGCGCGACCTCGGGTGCCGGGTCGCCGGCCTGCGGCATGCTCATGAGGTCGATGGTAGCCCTCCCGGCGCAGGCGCGGCTTCCACGACGATGAGGCGCCCGCGCCGCACCGTGACGGAGGCGCCCGGGGCGATCCGGACGTTGGACAGCCCTCGAGCGGGACCCGTGACGAGCGGTTCGTCACCCAGCGGGTAGCGGAGGCCCGATGTCGTGACCCCGGACGCGTCACCGCCGAGGGGCAGCAGGGACACGACGGCACCGATCGGACCGGGCAGGGGGCGGCAGACCGGGCCGTCTTCCGGGCCGGGCGCGCTGACCAGGACGACGCGGGACCGGGCGTCGACCAGCGCCACGTCCACCCCGGCGAGCCCGGGATGCGCCAGGAGCCAGACGTTGGCCAGGGCGTGGTCCACGCGTGGCCCGCCGAGGGCGCCCAGCACCGTGATGCGTGTCGCGCCGCGCCGGACCGCCTCCAGGAGAGCCAGCTCCGTGTCCGATTCGTCCTTGTCCGCCGAGGCCCGCAGCACCGGGGTTCCCGCCGCCTCCGCTGCGACGAGTCGTCCAGGGGGGAGCGAGTCCATGTCGCCCACCAGCAGCGCGGGCTCGAGCCCCAGGGCACGGGCCCGGGCGAAGCCCCCATCCGCCGCCAGGACCTCCGCCACGCCCGCGTCCCAGCCGGGCCACGCGGCATCCAGGTCGGCCCGCGCGGGAACCTCGCCGTCGGCCACGACGATGGCATGGCGGACGTAGGCCCCGGGCGGCGGAGGGGGGTCGGACATGGACCGGATCGTACTCGCCCACGGAGGCGGGGCGTCCGGGGGTTCGTGTACCCTTCGACCGTGCCCGAGACGCCGTTGCCCACGCCGACCCAGCGGGTCGTCGACGCCGCGTCACGCAAGGGCGTGAGCCTTGACGTCCACGTGTTCGAGGAGTCCACGCACACTGCCGAGGAAGCGGCGACGGCGGTCGGTGCGGAGCTGGGCCAGATCGTGAAGTCGCTGGTCTTCGTCGCACCCGAGGCGGACGGCGCCGTGGAGCCCATCCTGTGCCTGGTCTCCGGTCCCAACCGCGTGGACCTCGCCCGGCTCGCGGCCGTCACCGGTGAGCCCGACGTCCGCCGCGCGACCGCCGCCGAGGCCCGCGACCTGACCGGCTACACGATCGGCGGCATTCCGCCCATCGGCTTCTCCAGGCCCGTGCGGGTCGTGATGGACCCCGACCTCGGCCGGTTCCAGGTCGTCTGGGCCGCCGCCGGGACCGCGACCGCGGTGTTCCCGGTGCCGCCCGCCACGCTGCGGATGCTGTCCAACGCCCACGTCGCCCCGATCTGCGAGGAGCGCCGCCAGGCCGACATCCTCGCCGAGGGCGCGGGTCTCGGCGAGGCGGAGGTCGAAGGTGCTGGTGGCGGGGGCACGGACCTGCCACGGCCGGGCGGCGGGGCGTAGGCCGGAGCCCGTGCCCGTCGCCGAACCGCGCCACGCCGTCATCCAGTTCCCGGGCGCCATCCGCGCGTCCATGCGCTGGGCGGGCAGCGGCGGCGGCCCCGCCGTGTTCGCCCTGACCGAGGCCGGCGGGCCGCTCAGCGACCTGGGCGCGCTGACCGGATCGGATCCCGAGCGCCGCTGCCGGGCCGAGATCCGGGTCGACACGCCCGCGGGCCCCTGGACCGTGCGCCTGGCCTCGCTGATCAGCGACGCGCCGGCGGGGCTCCTCTGGGACACCGAGGGCCTGCTGCTCGTCAAGTACGGGTTCCACGCCTACGCGTTCGAGGCGCGAACGGGCGACCTGCGCTGGACCCACCGGTCGGCCTCGCCGATCGTCGTCCTCGTGGGGTCGTCGCGGCTGCCCCACGTGATCGCCCAGGCCGAGATCGAGACGTTCGCGCTCCGCCCCGACGGCGAGGTGGGCTGGCGGGTCGCGCACTCGGACGTCGTCACCGACGCCGAGCTCGTGGGTGGCCGCCTGGTGCTCACCAGCTTCGACGGCCAGGCTCGCGCCCTCGACCCGCTCACGGGGCGCGACACCGGCTGATCCAATGGCTCGAGCGGCCGCCGGCGAGCCTGGAAGTCGTCATCGCCCGGCGCGTTGACGGCCGGTGGACAACTCCGCGCAGATTGCACGGTGCGGGGTGGATAAGTGCGTTGACCCGGGCGGCCGCGGACGCGTAGCGTTGATTCCAGCCCGAAGGGGCCGAGCGATGCTAACGGCCGCGATGACATCAAGGTCCATGCGTCGAGTAGGTTTCTTCGGGCTACTGATTCCCCGCGAGTCCCGCCACCGGGCCGGGCGACCGCGGTGTGCGATCATCGACCCCGTGATCCCCATCCTCCTCATCGTCGGCGGGATGCTCGCGGTCGCCGCCGCCTGGTGGCTGCTGCGCGGCATGGGACCGGGTGCCCGTGTCGGCCGGATCATCGCCGCCACCAGGGTCGTGCCCGTGAGTCGGGCGGTCGCGCTCGCCGGTGAGGGGACCCCGCGGTACGTCGGAGTGTTGGGACGCGTGGACGCTGACGAGACGCTCGAGGACGAGGACCAGCGGCCGCTCGTCCTGCGCCGCCGCCGGCTGGAGCTTCAGGACGGCCGCCGGTGGACGGCGTTCGAGGATGTCCGGGAGGCCGTCCCGTTCGAGATCAGCGAGGGCTTGGACCGGATCGCGGTGGACGGCGACGCACTCGACGATGGCCTGGTCGTGGTCACCCGCGAGTCCGTGGGGGTCGCCGGTGACCTGGGTGACCGCGTGCCCGATGGCACCGACCCCGCGACGCCAGCGCGCCTGCGCATGGACCTCCTGACCGGCGTGGATCACGCGCTGGTGCTGGGCGTCCCGACCGTGGATCCTGAGCGCGGCCCCATCCTCCGGCCCGGCCTGAACCGGCCGCTCATCCTCACGAACCTGGAGCCGAAGGAGGCCATCCGGCTGCTGGGCGAGGGGAGGCGCGGCACGACCCGGGCGATCAGCCTCCTGCTCGGCGGCGGCACGGCGGCCGTGCTCGGCGGCGTGGCCTGGGCCATGATCGATGCCGTTGTCTAGGCGCCCCGTGGCTGGAGTCCGCGGCGCGGGTGCGCTCGGTGGCGCGCTGGCCTGGCTGGCGGCCGCGGGATCCGCCCTGGCCGCATCGCCCACCCCGACGTCGGCGGCGGGTGGCGATCCCCGGAGCGCGGGGCAGGGTCCCGGTCTGGTCGGCGACCCCCTGCTCGCGATCGCGGTCGTCGCCCTCATTGGCGTCGTGTCGCTGGTCGCGACGCTGCTCTGGGTGCGCGCGACGGGGGGGCCGCGCGGGTCCTGAGCGTCCACGCGCGACGGTCGACGGTGCGGCCTACGCCGTTCGTCCTATTGGCAACTCCTGTGAAGTCTGGGACAGTCTTCGCGAACGGCGATGCCTACCAAATCCCACAGCCCGTCACCCAGTACCTGGACTCCCCGGCCTGGCGATGCCACCCTCACCGTCACCAAGGCGGCGCAGGTGCTGGGGGTGCATCCGAACACGGTCCGCGCCTGGAGCGAGGCGGGCCGGCTCCGCTACTTCCGGATCAACGACCGGGGCGACCGGCGGTATCGCCTGGGGGACCTCCAGCGGTTCCTCGCGGCGGCCGAGTCCCCGGTTCCAGCCGGCACTCCGGAGGCAGGTCCGTCCCGCGGGGTCCGGCGCGACCAGGCGTCCACCCTGACCGAGACGAGCGCCGGCCTGGACCTGCTGGCGGACCTCGCGGAGGTTGCCTCGTTCCCGAGCGGCCTGGACCCCGCGCTCCAGGAGGCATGTCACCGGATCCGCATCGCGACCGGCGCCGCACTCGTCGGGATCTGGGAGCGGCGGCCGGGCGGCCTCGTCGCACGCGCCAGCGAGATCGAAGGGCCGGGCGCGATCGCACCCCTCAGCATCCCAGGCGGTCCGAGCCTGTTCGCACGGGCGCTGGAGAGCCACGAGCCGATCCATGCGCGTCCCGGCGACCCGTCCGCCGGGCCCGCCCTGGGCATGGGCACGGACGAGCTGCTGGTGGCGATTCCCGGCGGTGAGACTCCCTGGGGCCTGCTCGTGATCGCGGGCGCCATGGAGCTGGGCCCCGACGATGGCCGCAGGCTCGCGGTCGCGATTGCCCGGACCCTGGGCGTCCTCGTGCGTGGCGCGAGCGCCGCCGAGCAGGCCACGGGCCGCCTGCGCCGCTCCGAAGCGCTGCGTCGCGTGGCCACCGATCTCGCGTCCCGGCTGGACGTCGCCGATGTCGTGCGCGACCTCTGCGACCATGCCCGGGTACTGTTCGGAGCGGACCGGGTGGCCGTCATCCTCCGCGACGCCGAGGGCCGCGTCTCGTCACCGGGTGGCACGGGGTTCTCCGAGGCATTCCTGGGCGCCGCTCGCGAGTTGGAGCTGGCGCGGACAGGGCAGCGCGAATTGCCGTCGCGCCGGCCCATCGCGCTCCTTGGCCCGGACGCCTCGCGGTCGTCCAGCCCCGTCAGGGCGGCCGCCATCCAGGAGGGCGTCGAGAGCCTGGTGCTGGTCCCCCTGGTCGACGGCCAGGCCCTCCACGGGGTCTTCTACCTGGCCCACAGCCGCCCACACCGCTGGCGCGAGGGTGACCTCGACGCCGCCGAGGCGCTCGCGGGCGACGCAGCGGTCGCCGTCCGATCGGCGCGCACCTTCAGCCGGATGGCCGCCTGGGCGGCCCAGCTCCAGTCGATCCAGCGCCTCGGCGCCCGCCTGGCCGGGATCACGGACGTGCACGACATCGGCAACGCCATCGCCACCGAGCTGCGCCAGCTCATCACCTACGACAACGCTCGCGTCTACCGGGTCCACGAGAGCGAGCTGTTCCCGGTCGCCTTCCAGGGCCAGGGCGTCGTCTACGGAGCGGAGACGCCCGAGATGCTCTCGGTGGCGGTCGGCGAGGGAATCACCGGCTGGGTCGCACAGTTCAAGGTGCCGCAGCTCGTGGACGACAGTGCCAACGACCCGCGCGGCGTCACGATCCCCGGCACGGACGCCGAGCAGGACGAGTCGATGCTGCTCGCGCCGATGGTCCACGAGGGCGCCTGCCTGGGCGTCGTCGTGCTCGTCAGGCAGGGTCTGCGCCAGTTCACCGAGGACGACCTGCGGCTGCTGGTCATCTACGCATCCTTCGCCGCCCAGGCCATGGCGAACGCCGACGCCACGTTCCTGCTGCGTGAGCAGTCACGCGCGCTGGAGCGCCAGCTGCGTGCCCAGCGCGAACTCCTGCGGACCACCGAGTCCATCCTCACCACGCTGGACCAGCACGCCGTCCTGGAGCAGATCACGGACCGCCTCGGGTCGCTGATCCACTGCGACAACATCGCCATCGAGGTTATCGATGCCTCCAGCGGGATGCTCCGGCCCCTGACGGCACGAGGCGTGTACGCCGACCACTACCTGGCCCCCTGGGAGCCGGGCGAGACCGGCATCGCGACGTGGGTCGTGGAGCACAACGAGCCGGTGCTGATCGAGGACCAACGCGACGACCCACGCGTCAACCACTTCCTCGAGACCGGAGCCATCGACGGCAGCCTCATCGTTGTCCCGCTGATCGGCCCCAGGGGCGCCGCGGGTGTGCTGACCCTCGAGCGCCTCGGGATGGAGGCTCCCTTCGACCAGCGGGAGTTCGAGCTGGTCCAGCTGTTCGCGGCACAGGTCTCCATCGCCCTCCGCAACGCGGAGTCCTTCCAGGCCGCCGAGGTCCGCGCGCGGACCGATGACCTGACGGGGCTGCTCAACCACGGCGCCTTCAAGGACTGGCTGGCCGAGAGCGTGGTCGCCGGGGAGGCGTTCGGCGTCGTGATGGTCGACCTCGACGAGTTCAAGGCGATCAACGACGCCCTGGGGCACCAGGTGGGCGACCGCGTCCTGCGCGAGATCGCGCGGGCGATCCTCGGCGCTGCCCGCGACTCGGACGCGGTGTTCCGGTACGGCGGCGACGAGTTCGCCGTGCTCCTGCCGCGCAGCGACGCATTCGGCGTGGCCGGTGTGGCCGAGCGCATCCGGGTCGCCGTCGCGGCCGTCAGTGGTCCCGGGACCACGTGGGCGGCCGATGGAGTGCGCCTGTCCGCCTCGATCGGCACCGCCGCCTTCCCGCTGGACGGCGCCGACGACGAGGCGATCCTGCTGGCCGCCGACCGTGCCTGTTTCGTGGCCAAGCGCCGCGGACGCGGGCGAATCGCGACCGCGCTCGAGGGCGTGGCGCTGGCGGCGGAGTTCACCCTGTCCGAGCCGACCCCGGTGGACCCGCCCCTGGTGGACGCGTAGCGATGGCCGGCGCGCGGCGCTCGGGGCGGTCCCAGGCACTCGCCCTGTCCCTGGCGTGCCTGGCCCTGGTTGCGGGTGCGTGCCTGCCCGCCTCGGTCCGGCCGACACCGACACCCCCACCCTCGCCCACGCCCACGCCATCGGCCCCGCCCACGCCCACGCCCACGCCGGGCCCGCCCACGCCGACCCCGGGGCCCGCCTTCGTGCTGCACACCGTGGTCCGGGGCGACACGCTGACGAAGCTGGCGCGCACGTACGAGACCAGCGGGCGGAGCATCGCCTACTGGAACCGGGACACGTACCCGTCGCTGGATCCGGAGTCCGCGGACTATCAGCCCAACAACCTCAAGCGCGGCTGGGTCCTGCGCGTCCTCCCGGGACAGGAGTACGAGCCGCCGACCGATGACGGCGAGACCGGCGAGCAGGCGACACCCACCCCCGACGACGCCGAGGACTACGAGACCCTCCCACCGGACGCCTCCGAGCCGCCGGGCTGAGCGGCGGGTATCCTCGCCGTGATGTCACCGGCCGCGGGGCGCTCGCCCCGGATCGTCGTCACGCTCGCTGTTGCCTCGACGAATGCGGATTCGGCGCTCGTCGCGCGCAAGAACGCCCTGTACGTGGATGCGATGACGCGGCACGGGGCGACGGCCATCCCGCTGGACGCGACGGCGTCCGAGTCCACGCGGGCCGGGGCGTTCGCGTCGATGGACGGGCTGCTCCTGACCGGCGGCGAAGACGTGGATCCCGGGCGTTATGGGCAGGACCGGGCGGCGACGACGGTGATCGATGCGGCGCGTGACGCCCTCGAGGCGGCGGCCTTCTCGGCGGCCGACGCACGCGGGCTGCCGGTGCTGGGGATCTGTCGCGGGCTCCAGGCCATGAACGTGTTCGCCGGCGGCACGCTCCTCCAGCACGTGGACGGTCACGCCGGTCCGGGTTGGGGGCACGGGGCGGCTCTTGTGCACCCGCTGCGGCTGGTACAGGGATCACGGCTGGCACGGATCCTCAACCCCGTCAACGCGGGCGGCGCCGTGCTGGGCGTGAACAGCTACCACCACCAGGCGATACGGGCGTCGGACCTTGCGCGGGCGTACGTGGCGGCCGGATGGTCGCCGAGCCCGGCGGGTGACCTGGTGGAGGCGTTCGAGGCGGCGTCCGGGCCGTTCCGGATGGCCGTGCAGTGCCACCCCGAGCGCACGGAGTCCTCGCCCAAGGCCTTCGAGCGGCTGTTCGCGTTCTTCGTGGACGCATGCCGGGGGCCGCTCTCGGGGCGCTGACCGGCCATCCTCGTGCCGGCGCACCCGAACCCAGCCTGGACCGGATCTACGGTCCGGCAAGCGAACACGAGCCCCGCGTGGCGCTCTCCGCCGTTCGCCGGGCGGGCCTCCAGCGAACGGCGAAGTGCATGGAGCGACGCGAACGTCCGGGGATCAAACCCCAGCGCCGCCCTACGCCGGATAGCCCGCCGCGGAAGCCTGGTTGGCCCGCCGCGAGCGGCCTAGAGCCGGCCCGCCTCGATGATCCGGTTGAGGAACTGGCGGGTCCGGGCTTCGCGGGGCTCGGAGAAGATCTGCGCCGGCGGCCCCTGCTCGAGGATCTGTCCCTGGTCCAGGAAGCAGACCCGGTTCGCGATGTCGCGCGCGAACCCCATCTCGTGCGTGGCGATCAGCATCGTCATGCCGCCGGCCGCCAGCTCTCGGACCACGTTGAGGACCTCGGCGACGAGTTCAGGATCCAGCGCGGACGTCACCTCGTCGAGCAGCAGGAGATCGGGCTCCATCGCCAGCGCCCGGACGATCGCCACCCGCTGCTGCTGGCCGCCTGACAGCCGGTCTGGGAACTCGAGCGCCTTCTCCTCGAGCCCGAAGCGGCGGAGGAGGGCCATGGCGCGTTCCTCGGCCTCGGGCGGCTTGAGCTTGAGCGCCTTGCGCGGGCCGAGCGTCACGTTGTCGATGACGGTCATGTGGGGGAACAGGTTGAAGGCCTGGAACACGATCCCGATCCGCCGCCGGATCCGGTTGACATCGACCTTCGGGGCGGTGATCTCGTCGCCGCCCACGACGATCCGCCCGGCGTCGATCTCCTCGATGAGGTTGATGCACCGCAGGAGCGTCGACTTGCCGGAGCCGGAGGCGCCGATCAGGCAGATGACCTCGTGCTCGGCGACGACCAGGTCGATGCCGCGCAGCACCTCGAGGTCGCCGAACGACTTGTGGAGCCCCTCGATCCGGAGCGCCTCACTGGGACTCACCGCGCACCCGCGGCCGCACGTGACCGGTCGCGGCTGACGAGCCAGTCCACGAGCCGCGCCAGCGGGAACGTGACGACGATGAACACCAGCGCGACGGCGACGTAGGGCGTGAAGTTGAACGTCGCCATCTGCTTGATCTGGGCCGTCCGGAAGATTTCGACCACGCCGATGAACGAGATGAGGACGGTGTCCTTCTGGAGCCCGATGAAGTCGTTGAGCAGCGGCGGGACCACGCGCCGGACGGCCTGCGGCAGGACGACATGGCGCAGCGACTGGGCGCGCGTGAGGCCGAGCGAACGGGCGGCGGCGTCCTGGCTCGGGTGAACGGAGTCGATGCCCGCCCGGTAGACCTCTGAGACGTACGCCGAGTAGAGGAGCGTCAGGGTGACGATGCCCCAGAAGAACGGGTCGACCGGCACGCCGACGATGCCGAGGGCGGGAATCCCGAACCCGAGCATGTAGATCACGAGGAGGCCCGGCAGCGCCCGGAACAGGTCGACATAGAGCGTGGCGAGCAGCCGCACGGGAAAGAAGACTGGACCGGGGAGGCTCCGCAGGACGGCCAGGACGAGCCCGAAGCCCAGGATGAGGACCTCGGCGATCAGGAACAGCCGGACGTTGACCCAGAATGCCGCGATCAGGTCGGGAAGGGCGTCCCAGAAGATCTCGGGGTTGAGGAAGGACTCCTGGAACGCGGGCCAGCCGGGCGAGTTGACGACGACCCAGCCAAGGACCGAGAAGACGACGAGCGTGCTCGCCGCGGCGACGGCGAGCGATCGCCACGAGACACGGCGGCGCCGAGGCCGGACGCGGACCGGCCCGCCGGGACCCAGGCCGGTCGTCAGGCCGAGGTCGGGCGGGCCGCCGCCGAGGCCGCCGCTCACAGCGGGCGGGATCCCCTGGCTACTTGATGACCGGGACGGTGTCCTGGAACGGCAGCCACTCGCTCGCCAGCTTGTCGAGGGTGCCGTCCTCGCGCAGGGAGGTGATCGCCGCGTTCACGCACGCGGTCAAGGCGCTGTCCTTCCCCAGGACGAGGCTGAAGTACTCGGGCGTGCCCCCGAACGGCTCGAGCTGGCCGACGATGGTCCCGGGATCCTTGTCCAGCTGGACGGTCACGTTGAAGTTGGCCGTGGGCAGGTCCACGACGAGTGCGTCGATCTGCTTGGCCTTGAGGGCCTCGAGGGCGGCGTCGTTCGTGTCGTACACGGACGTCTCGGTCGTCGGAGCGATGACCTTCTGGATGGCGTCGTAGCTCGTGGTGCCGACCATGGCACCGAACTTGTAGGCCTTGAGGTCCGCCAGCGTCTTCGCCGCGGCGACCGGGTTGGCCTTGAGGGCGACGACGCCCTGGTTGAGGTTGTAGTACCCCTCGGAGAGGTCGACGGCCTCGGCCCGCTCGGGCTTGTACGAGACCTGGTTGATGACGAAGTCGAAGGCCTTCGGCCCCGGGGCGAACGCGTTCGTGAACGGCACGACGGTCCAGGTCACCTTGTCCTTCGCGAAGCCGAGCTTGTCCGCGACCGCGTAGGCCACGGCGCTCTCGAAGCCCTTGCCGCTCCCCGGGTCGCCGGTGAAGCCGAGGTCTTCCCACGGCGGGGTGAATGCTCCGTCGCCCTTCTCGAAGTACGGCGGATAGGCCGGGTTGTCGGTCCCGATCGTCATGACGCCGGCGGTCTTGAGCGCCAGGGTCTCGGGGGCACAGGGGTCCGGCGTGGCGACGGCCTCGCTCGGGGCCTCGGTGGGGGCCGTGGACGGTGCCTCGGTGGGGGCCGTGGTGGGGGCCTCGGTGGCTCCGGGGGTCGGCGACCCGGCGCCGCCGGTGCAGGCCGCGGCAAACGCGGCCACGAGGGTGAGGGCGGTGATGCCCGTGATGGTGCGCATGGCTGGTCGTACTCCTCCTTGGTGTCCCGCCGAGAGTGTACCCGCGGGGCGTCCCCGTTTCGATGCGCACCGGAAACGGCCGAAGCGACGCCGGGAGGAGGTACGGCGTCGCTTCGGAGGGTGTCCGGCGTCGATGGCAGGAGGGAGGACCGTCGTCGCCGGCTGGTTGTTCGGTTGTGGGCACTGCACCGTGGTGCGGTGATGGAACACTGCGCCCGATGGTCCCGCCGGGCGATGACCCGGGAGTCCTACCCGGACGGGTACCTTGGGGCACCGGCAGCGCGGCCCAAGGCCCGGGCTGGCCGATCGCCAGCCGGTGGGTAGACTCCGCTGCGTGCGGGTACGAACCATCGAGCTCCGGATCCTGGGCGTCACCGTCGCCGCCCTCTGGCTGGCGGCGTTCGGCCTCGTCCTGCTCGGGTACCGGCCGGGTGGCCCGGTGGACATCCTGGTGGGGCTCAGCATGCTCGGTCCGGTCCTGGTGGCGGGTGCCGCCATCCTCTGGCCGCCGGTCGCGCGTGGCGACCGTGCCTTCGCCGGCATCGCGTGGCTGGCGCTCGCGTCCATGCTGTTGCTCGTCCCATCCCTCGCGGGCCTCGTCACCCAGCTCACCGGGCAGGGACCCCAGACCCTGCTCCCCTCCCTCGAGGCCGCGTATCCCTGGCTCCTCGCCCTCACCGCAACCGGGCTGTTCGCGGGACTGGGCCTTGCGCGCCGTCGCCTCGGCGGTGCCTCGCTTCGGCGAGAGCGGTTGCTCCTGGGATCCGCGTTCGCGGCAGTCATGGTCCTCCTCACGGGAGGCGCGTTCGCCGTTGCGGCCGTCGTCAACGAGCTGGCGCTCGAAGAGCGGCCCGCCATCGCGTCGCGCTTCGGGCCGACGGATCCCGCGCTCGAGCCACCCACATGCACCGACCCGGTCAGCGCCGGTCCCACCGCCCGCCTGGAGCTGCGCATGGACGGCTCGATCGACAACCGCTACACGGGCCAGGCGGTGCTCCAGGGCATCCGGAACGGTGCGGACGTCGCGTGGACGGGCTTCGCCGCCACCCGGCTGACGCTGGGCCAGCAGGGCCTGGCGCGGGTCGGCGGGCGAGTGTGGGTGCTGTCGCCAGGGCGCTCCTGGACCACCGCCGACGCGGATCGGGGCGCGGGGTACGACATCGACCGGCAGGTGGTCGCGGTGGCCCTGGCCCCGGCTGAGGCCAACGCCCCGGAAGACCGCGGGCTGGCCTTCATCGACGGCGCGCGCGCGCGGCACTGCCGGATCCCGATCGACGGGGTGACGCTCCGCAGGATCCTGCCACAGGTCGAGCTGCTGGTCGGTGCCACCGACATCTCGCGCTGGCGCGGCGACCTCGACTACTGGGTCTTCGCCAACGGCCAGCTGGGCCAGGTGGACGGGCGCGTCAGCGGGACGGCGGAAGGGCTCGACGAGGACGGCCTGCAGGCCGGCGTGCGGTTCCGCATGCTGGCGTTCGACCGCGGTCTCCCGATCACGGTGCTGCCGCCGAGCCGATGACGAGGAGGGACGTCCCTTGATCGATGACCTGCCGGGCGACGACAGGGCCAAGCGTGACCGCACCGCCCGCCTGCTGATGGTCGTCCAGATCCTCCGCGCCAACGGGACTCGCGGGGTCACGCCGGCGGAGATCGCGAAGCGGACCGGGATGGCCAAGCGCACCGTCTATCGCGACCTGAATGCGATCGGCGGCGAGCTGGGGATCCCCGTCTGGAGCGAGGGTGGCCGCTGGGGCGTTGATGCGGAGGCCTTCCTGCCGCCGCTTCGCCTGACGCTGTCCGAGGCGATGGCGATCTTCCTCTCGGCACGACTGCTTGCCCGGTACATGGACAAACACGACCCGGTGCTGGCCTCCGCGTTCACGAAGCTCGAGGAGGGGCTGCCGGCGTCGCTCCGGGACCACGTCGAACGAACGGTGCAGGATCTCGCCCGCCGGGACGTGGACCCGGTGTTCAACCGCCACGTGGAGGATCTGACCAAGGCCTGGGCCGACCGGCGCGTCGTCGCATTCGAGTACCTGCCAGCCCCCTACGGCGCCAAGCGCGACCCGCGCCGCGCCACCGTGCGGCCCTACCTGCTCGAGCCGTCGCTGCAGACCCATGCGCTCTACCTCATCGGCTTCGACGAGGACCGTGGAGCGATGCGCACCTTCAAGGTGGAGCGCATCCGGGACCTGTCCGTGCTCCTGCGGACCTTCGAAGCCCCCGAGGACGACGTGGTGGCGCAGTTGCGGCGGGCCTGGGACATCATCGCGGACCAGCCCGCCACGGACGTCGTGCTGCGCTTCCGGTCCGACGTCGCCGGCCGGGTGATGGAGGCGTCGTGGCACCCGAGCCAGCGCGTCGCGGAGCTGGCCGACGGATCGCTGGAGTGGCGCGCGACCGTCGCCGGCACCATCGAGATCCGGCTCTGGATCCTGTCCTGGGGCAGCGACGTGGAGGTCCTCGCGCCCGCGTCCCTGCGCGAGGACGTGGCCGGGACGCTCCGCCGCGCGGCCGGGCAGTACGGGCCCGACGCCTGACCAACGGGCCACACCGCCCGGGTACCTCCGTGCCGGTGACCGACACGCCGACGCCCTCTAGGTTGAGCGTGCCCACCGCCGCCAACCGCCGAGGAACCTGGCCATGCACCCCGTCGACGCCGTCCGTGCGTCCGTGCGACCGCCGGTCCGCCGTCGTTCGTCCGTGCTGCTGGCTGCCGTGCTGACGGTCGGCCTCGTCATGGCCGCGAGCCCCGCCCCAACTGCCGCGTCGACCGCCGGCGGCACCGCCACCGGCACGACAACCCGCATCCTCGCCTCGATGAACGCCGGCCGGACCGCGCGCGGCCTCGTCCGCTACCGCGCCTGGGGCACCCTGGGCAAGCTCGCTGCCGAGCGCGCCGCGAGGATGGCTGCGGTCGGCAAGCTCTCCCACGCCATCGCGGGCAGCGACCTCGGCGGCACCCTCACGTCACGGGGCGTCGGCTGGATGGGCTACGGCGAGATCATCGCCAAGAGCCCCTTCCCGTTCGGCACCGCCGCAGCCGACAACGTCTACGCGATGTGGAAGGCCAGCCCTCCCCACCGCTCGATCATGTTCAGCAGCGCCTACAACTACGTGGGGATCGGCGCCGCTCAAGGAGCCGACGGCACCACCTGGGTGGCCGCCATCATGACCGAGTCGCGCGACCACACCGCCCCGGTCGCCCGCAACCGGTCCGTCATCCGAAGCGGCAGCGACGTGATCTTCACGTGGTCCGGGTTCGATCGGCGGCTCCAGACCCACACGGCGGGCCTGCGGTCGTTCGACGTCCAGATGCGGCGCGACGGTGGGTCCTGGCGCACGGTTCGCGACAACACGACGAGGACGAGGGCGTCGTTCCCGGATCGCACACGCGGTCACTGGTACGGGTTCCGCGTCCAGGCGGCAGACCGGCGGGGTACGCTCTCGAGGTGGACCAGCGAGATCCGGATCTGGGTTCCGTAGCGCCCGTCCCGGGCCATGCGCCGGGGCCTGCGCGGGTCGGGCGCCGCCTGGAGTTCGCCGCTCTCAACCTGATCAGCGACCCCATCCACGGCTACGTCGAGCTGACCAAGCGCCTGGCTCCCGACGAGGCGCGGGCGGCCGGGTTCGAGCCCGAGGACGCCGCCGAGGACGACTTGCTCGACACGGCGTGGGTCCAGCGCCTGCGCCGGATCAGCCAGCTCCAGAGCGCGCGCTGGGTGTTTCCCACCGCGGAGCACTCCCGGTTCACGCACGGACTGGGGGTCATGCACGAGGCGGGGCTGTGGGGACGGTCACTCTACCCGTCGCTACGCGCCGCCCTGCCGGTCCTGGCCCCCGGCGAGGCCGTCCCGTCCGAAGGGCTCGTCGTGGAGACGCTGCGGATCGCGGGACTCCTGCACGACGTGGAACACGGCCCGTTCGCCCACTTCTTCGACGACCGGTTCCTGGCCGCGTTCCCGGCCCCGGCGGACCCGCGCCGGCCGGGCGCCAAGACGCTCAGCCACGAGGACCTCTCCCAGCTGATCATCGAGCGCGAGCTGGGGCCGCTCATCGGCGGCCTCCGCCGCGCCCCCGGCTCCGTCCCGGAGCGTGACCGATTCGCCGATGGCGAGGCCATCGACCCCCGTTGGGTCTCCTTCCTGATCTCCAAGCCGCCCCTGGCGGACCCGTCCATGCCCGGCTGGGTCAGGACGCTCCAGCCGCTGCTCTCGGGCGTGTTCACCGTGGACAACCTGGACTACGTGCGCCGCGACGCCTACCTCACCGGGGTCTCGATGGGGCCCGTGGACGCGGAGCGGCTGCGCCGGTACTGCTTCGTCTCGGAGCGCGGGCTCACGTTGTATGAGTCGGGCATCGGGGCGCTCGAGATGTTCCTGACGGCGCGGCTGTTCATGTACCAGCACGTGTACCTGCACCGGACGGTGCGGGCGATCGACCTGGACCTGGAGGAGGTGTTCGCGCCATCGATCCGGGCGGTCTTCGGGGACGGCTCGCCGGCCGAGCACCTCGGGGCATTCGCGGACCTCGATGAGTACGCGCTGCTCCACCAGGCCGCCGGCTGGGCACGCGGCGAGCACCTGTCCCCCACCCCGGTCCCGGGCGACGGGACGGTGACCCCGGACGTCGCCGACGGCTGGCGGGCGATCTTGCTGCGACGCCCCCGGTGGCGAACCGAGCGCGAGGTCCACGCTGAGCAGACGGTCCCCGACTGGCCCGCTGCGCTGGTCGCCGAGCTTGGCGAGCCGGAACCCGGGCGCGTGGTCGTGGACCTCGTGGGCGTGGATGCCCGGCCGGGCGCAGACAAGGCCGACACGCTGGCGATCGAGCGGCGGGACGGCGGACCCGGACCGAGCCTGGAGGTCGCGCTCGCGCGGCTACCCGCTTGGTCGCTCATGGGGCGACGCTACCGCCGCAGCGGCTGAGGGGCAGCGTAGGGCGTTGGGGCCGGTGTAGGGCTCGGCGTGGGACTCGGCGAGGCCTTCGGCACCTTCGGGGCGTTCACCCCGGGCTTCGGCGGCATGACGAGCAATGGGTCCACCCGGGCGATCTCCGCCTTCGGCAGCTTCATCCGTTTGACCACGTCCGGCCTGATCGCGAACGTGGCCGTCTCCCACGGTGAGAACAGCCCGTAGTGCACGTGGCAGCCCGAGGCACGCCCCGTGTCTCCTTCGTAGCCCAGCAGCTGGCCGGCCTTCACGGCATCGCCCTTCTTCACGACGATCCGCCCGAAGTGCGCGTAGATGCTGCGGTAGCCGTTCCCGTCGTCGGTGACGACGACGATCGGCAGCGTCGACCACAAGTTCTTCTTCTCGAGGCGGCGCAGGTACGGGCCCAGGTCGCCGACCCAGCCCATCACGGCGTCGTACCGGCGCCCCGCGGCCAGGACCACGCCGTCGTGCGCCGCCATGACCCGGTCGCCGCAGAACGTGGCCAGGTCGATACCGTCGTGGAAGCGCTCTCCGCCCACGAGGCGCGAGCCCCAGACGGTGGGTCCGAAGGGCAGCGTCAGCCGGACCTTGGCGACAGGCCATCGATAGCCGGTCAGGAGGTCGATCGAGGGGGCCGTGGTGCCTTTGATCTCCGCGGCGAGCCGGCTGGGCGGGACGCCGCGCCCGAGGATGACGGGGCGGGTGCTCGTGCCGATGCGCGGATTGGGGGTTGCGGTCGGGGCCGACGAAGCGCGGGCGGTCTGCGAGGGTGACGCCAACGGGGTGACGACTGGCGTGGCGGCCGCTGCGGCCGCCTCCGGCGTCGGGCCCTGCGCGATCACGTTGGGCGCGGTGCCCTGCCCCTGGAGGTCCAGCACGCCGCCTCGCGGCGCCGCGGACGGTAGCGCGACGAGCACCGCCAGCGCCGCGGCACCGACGATCAGGACGTAGCGCACCCGGGGTCGCCATCGGCGACGCGCATGGGGGAAGCGCTGATTGCTGGGCACCGGCGGATTGTGCATCACGCGCACGAGACGCGTCGCGTTGGTGCGCCGCATGGTGAGCGGTATCATTCGGCGGCCGCGCGCCCGTAGCTCAGTGGACTAGAGCATCGGTCTTCGGAACCGAGTGT
>CAWDHT010000030.1:0-170249 GCA_963802165.1 uncultured Chloroflexia bacterium
AGACGCCCAGGGCCGGGCCATCGCGGACAGGACCGACGATAGGGACGGCGCTGTTCGGTGTCAACCTGACGAAACCGGGCCAATTCGAAGGATCAGGGTGCGAATCGCGCAGAACGCCGCCGCCGTGCCGGACCACATCGCAGTGTCGATCGGTCGCGAGTCGCACCGCCGCCGGACCCCTCAACCGGATCCTCGACCGGACGATCCCGGTCGCGGCGAGGTCCGCGCGGCGCGGGTAGGATATCGGCAGCCCGCGCGTCCACCATCCCGGGCCGCCCGTCCTCAGGAGCGAGTCATCACCCCATGAGCGTCATCACCGAGGCCACCGTCCTCGCCGCCCTCCGCACCGTCCAGGAGCCCGAGCTGGGCGGGGACCTCGTGACCCGCAACATGATCAAGGACCTCGCGATCGACGGATCGGCGGTGGCCTTCACCATCGAGCTCACGACGCCGGCCTGTCCGCTCAAGGACGAGATCGAGACCGAGGTCCGCAAGGCGCTGACGCCGGTGGGCGTCACCGAACTGGCCCTCACCTGGGGCGCCGCGGTTCGCCGGGCCGCTCCGCGCTCGGCTGAGCTCCTGGTCCCGGGCGTGAAGAACATCATCGCGGTCGCGTCCGGCAAGGGCGGTGTCGGCAAGAGCACCATCTCCGTCAATCTCGCGGTCGCGTTGGCCAGGGCTGGAGCATCGGTGGGCCTGCTCGACGCCGACATCACCGGCCCCAACATCCCGATGATGCTCGGCATCGACGGCCAGCCCACCGCCAGCGAGAGCAACAAGATCGTCCCGCTCGAGCGCCACGGCGTGAAGGCGATCTCGATCCAGTTCTTCGTGCCCGAGGGCCAGCCCATCGTGTGGCGCGGCCCGCTCATCGGCGGCGCCATCAGCCAGTTCCTGCGCGACGTGGAGTGGGGCGAACTGGACTACCTGGTCGTGGACCTGCCGCCCGGCACCTCGGATGCACAGCTGACGCTCGCCCAGGCCGTGCCGATCAGCGGAACGGTCCTCGTGACGACACCCCAGGAGGTGGCGCTCTCGGACGTCGCCAAGGCGCTCTCGATGCTGCGCCGGCTCAACGTGCCCATCATCGGCCTCGTGGAGAACATGAGCGCGTTCGTGTGCCCGCACTGCGGCGATTCGACCGAGATCTTCGGCCACGGCGGGGGCGAGCGCTTCGCCGAGAAGCACGGCATCGAGTTCCTGGGCAAGGTGCCGTTGGACGTCACGGTCCGCCAGGGTGGCGACGCTGGCATCCCGGCGGTCGCCCAGCGCGAGCCGGGACCTGCCGCGCAGGCCATGGAGCTCGTGGCGGGGCTGGTGGCGGCGCGCATGAGCGTGCGTGCCGAGTCGTCCCAGACACCCGTGCTCTCGGTCACCTAGCACCGGTGCGGAGGGTCATCGACCGTGCGTCCCGCCAGGCCTGAGACGAGTCGTCGATGAGTCATGGCCCCCAGCCGGTCCCCTCCGAGGACCTCCGTGCGGCCCTGGCAAGCGTGCCCCTCTTGCGTGACCTGGCCGAGGACGACCTCTCGACGCTGGCCGCCGGGTTGCGTACCCGCCGCTACCGGCGCGGGGAGGTGATCTTCCACCAGGGCGACCCGGGCGACGCGCTGCACATCATCCTCTCCGGCCGGGTGAAGATCTCGAGCCCGTCGGAGACCGGCGTGGAGGCGATCCTGACGACCTTGCGGCCGGGGGAGTTCTTCGGGTCGCTGGCGTTGCTGGACGGCGAGCCGCGTTCGGCCTCGGCCACCGCGATCGAGCAGACCGAGACGCTGCCCCTGCCGCGCGACCGGTTCCGCCAGCTGCTGAACGACAGGCCGGACGTCCGGGACCACGTGTTCGCGGAACTGGCGGGCGAGCTGCGCCGGCTCACCAACCACGTGGAGGAGCTCCACTTCCTGGATATCGCGGGCCGGCTCGCCGCCCGGCTCGCCCGCATGGCCGAGGAGCAGGGAAGTGCCGACGCCGGGGGTGACATCCGCCTCGCGGGCCCGATCACGCAGGGCGAGCTGGCCGCGATGGTGGGCAGTACGCGCCAGAGCGTCAACAAGCTGCTGGGTTACCTGACCGAGGACGGCCTGATCCGGATGGATCGCGACGCGATCGTGGTGACCGACCTGCCGGCCCTGCAGCGGGCAGCCCGCCGCTAGTTCACCCCTCGCCGGCGGCTCGGAGCACGTCGAGCAGCACGGCGGTGCCGGCGATGGCCGCCCGGTCCGCGCCCTGGGCGCCCCGCTGGAAGGCCAGCCGCTCGTCCGTGCGCGCGCCGTCCGGTGTCGCCACGCCGATCAGGACGCGGGTGTCGCTCTCGCGGGGGATCGCCTGGATCGCGAACCCCACCTCGGCGCCCGCAGCCGCCCGGACCCGCTCGGCCTCTTCGAGCAAGGCCGCCGGGCTGCCGTCATCATTGAGCACCTCGGCGCGCCGCAGGGACGGCATCCCGCGGAGCAGCGTGACGAGCGCGCCGCCGGTCCCACGCTCGCTCGTGGCGAGCGTCCAGTCGCGGACCGCAAGCGCCTCGCCGATGGCCGTGGCCCAGGTCGTCGAGCCTCGGGTCCAGACGAACCGGCCCAGCACGGCGGCAACCGATGCCTCGGCCTCGTCGGCCCGCTCTTCCGCGGTCCGGTCGCCGTCCGTGCGCGCGCTGATCCGCACGTCCACCGCCTCGTGGCGCGCGTAGGTTGCCACGACGGGGTTGGTGGCACGCAGCAGGGTCTCGCCGAGCAGCTCCGCGACCTGGGACTCGCCGATGCCGTGCAGACGGAGCGTCCGTACGACCAGGTCGGCACCCACCCCCCGGTCCGCGAGACGCGGCAGGACCTGCATCGGCCCACATCGGCCGCATCTCGCGCGGCGGGCCGGGCAGCGTCACGATCACGCGTCCGTCCGGCCGGTCAACCCACCATCCCGGGGCCGTGCCGTTGGGGTTGGGCAGCGAGGTTGCCGACGGGATGACCCACGCCTGCTTGACGTTCACCGACGGGAACGGATGACCGCGTCGTGCCCACAGGTCCTTGAGCCAGTCGAGCGTCGCCTGGTCCACCGACACGGTCTCGTCACAGGTCGCGGCGACCGCTTCCCGGGTGAGGTCGTCCGGCGTGGGGCCGAGGCCGCCCGTTGTGACCACGAGGTCAGCCCGGGAGAGCGCCGTGCGCAGCGCGTCCACGACGACGGCGAGGTCGTCGGGGAGGTCGGCGATCCGCGAGACCGCGACACCATGGGCCACGAGCGAGCGGGCCAGCTCACCGCTGTTCGTGTCGGTGGTCTCGCCCACGGTCAGCTCGGAGCCGATCGCGAGGAGCTCCGCGCTGAGGATCCGTCGGGGGGCGGGACCGGTATCGTCCATCATGGCCGGAGCGTACCGTGACCGAGACGCCCGCGTGGGGGGCCGAGCCCCCGGAAGCCCCCGCGAGTCGCGCAGGCGGCCCGAGGACGCCGCTCCGGGCGCTGGTATCATGGCCGCGGTCACCTGAGGACCGCCCACTCCATCCGCGGAGGACGACCGCTGGATCCCGAACAGCCCACATCCGAGCCCGCGCGACCCGCCCCAGATCCCGTAGATCCCGGGGCTCCCGGACCCGCCGCCCCGCCGCCTCCGGGCGGTTCCGGCAAGCGTCGACGACCGCCCCGCCCGCCCGGCCTCAAGGCCCAGCTGGGCGTGGTCCGGATCGCTCTCCTCGGGTTCGTGCGTGCCCACATCGACCTCGCGAAGGCCGAGATGGAGGAGGTCGGGCGTGAGATCGGTCGCGCGAGCGGTCTCGCGGCCGCGGCGGTCGCACTCCTCATCCTCATGTCCCTGCTGGTCGCGATCGGCGGGATGCTGTTCACGGGTGAATGGCTGTTCGGGTCCATCGGCTGGGGACTGCTCCTGGGCACGGAGCTGCTGATCGTCGGCGCGCTGACGCTGGTGCTGGTGGCGCTGTACGTGCCGGGCCTCGGACGTGACGCAGCGCTCGCGCTGCTGCCCGGGTTCGCGGTCATCCTGGTCCTCGGCCTGAACCTGCCCAACGAGCTGTTCAAGCGCATCGGCGAGGCGGCTAACGTCGCCGTCGACCCGGCCGTCCTGCCGCTGGTCGTGGGCGTCGCCCTGGTCGGCGTCTTCGGGGCCCTGATCGGGCTGTTCACCGGCGCTCGAGCCGGCGGTCCGAAGGGTGCCGTCGGCGGCCTGCTCGTCGGCGCCATCGCCGGCGCGCTCCTGGGCGCGTTCCTGTCCATCACGTTCGGGCTCCGCGTCGGGATCGCCCTCGGCATCGCGACCTTCCTCGCGTCCTGGGCTGCGTTCATGGGCCTGCGCGTCCAGCGCCAGGGCATCGACGTCGAGGCCCTCAAGGTCCGCTTCATCCCGCAGACGACCATCGACACCACGAAGGAGAGCATCGAGTGGGCGAAGGCACGAGTGCAGCGAGAGCCGAAGTCCTAGTCGCACGTGCGCAGGTCCTGGCGGCCCGCGAGGCGCTGGACGAGGAGCTCGTCCGCCTCGAGGCGTCCGCCCGGGCGGCCGTCGACATCCCCGCGAAGATCAAGCGCAACCCCGGCAAGGCCGCGGGCTTCGCTGCGGGCGCCGGCTTCCTGGCGATCGGCGGCCCCAAGCGGGTGTTCCGGCGCGCCAAGCAGGCCGTGAGGGGGCCGGAGGAGCCCCTCCCCACGTCCATGTTGCCCAAGGAGATCGACGCCGCGCTCGGCTCGCTGGGCACGGACGGCGAGCGGGTCCGCGGGGTCATCGAGCGGGAGTTCGCGAGGTATCTGAAGGCCACGGAGCCGGCCCGCCGGAGTCGCAACCTGGGCGGCGCATTCACGGTCGTGTCGGTCGCGTTCCTGCGCCCGCTGGTGCTGCGCTACAGCAAGCACCTGGCTGAGCAGATCTTCTCGACCGACGCCAAGGAGTACGAGGACAGGCTTCATGCCGTCCGCGAGCGGCTGGGCGTCGAGCCGAAGGCAGCGCCGGCCGGCGAGGACAAGGACCCGGCCTGACGGCTGGTAGGCGAGGTCGGGGTCGAACCGACACGCCGCTCACGCGGCACCGGCTCCTAAGGCCGGCGCGTCTGCCATTTCGCCACTCGCCCGTGCGTCGAGTCTAGCGCGCGCGGCGCGCTCCGCCGCGGGCCCGCCGCCCGGACGGCCGACCCACCCTATACTCGCCGGGCGATGAATGTGACGGCCACCCCTGCCCCCAAGAGCTCCATCCTCCTCGAGATCGAGGTTCCCTCCGAGCGCCTCGACCGCGCCATGCGCGAGGCCACCCAGCGGCTCTCGCGCCGCACGCGCGTGGCCGGGTTCCGCCCCGGCAAGGCGCCCCGGCCCATCCTCGAGCGCGTCCTCGGGCCCACCGCGGTCCTGGACGAGGCCGTGGAGCAGCTGGTCCAGGTCGCGTACCGCGACGCCGTGATCGAGCAGGGCATCGTCCCGCTCACGAACGCCGATGTCGAGGTCGTCGAGGCGGTCGAGGGCAAGCCCCTGCGCTTCAACGCGACGGTCCAGGTGCGCCCCGACGTGGAGCTCGGCGACTACGCGAACTTCAACTTCGCCCCTGAGATCGAGGAGGTCGACGAGGCCAAGGTCGACAAGGTCGTCGACGAGCTGCGCGACCAGAACGCGACGCTCGCGGCCGTCGAGGACCGGCCGGCCAAGGACGGCGACTGGGCCATCATCGGCTTCGCGGGGACCAGGGACGGGGTGCCGTTCGACGGCGGCACGTCGGATCGAATGCCGCTCATCCTGGGCGAGGATCGCCTGATCCCCGGCTTCGAGGCCAACATCGTGGGTCTCAAGCCCGGTGAGTTCACCGACTTCGACATCACCTTCCCCGAGGACTACCCGGAGGAGAGCCTCGCGGGCCAGCAGGTCCACTTCGCGGTCGAGCTCAAGGAGCTGCGCGAGAAGGTCCTCCCGGCCGCGGACGATGCGTTCGCCCAGAACATGGGCGAGTACGCGGACCTCGCCGCCCTCAGGCGCGACATCGACGCCCGGCTCCGCGGGAACGCGCTCGACCACGCGCGCCACGAGTTCGCCGACAAGATCATCGAGTACGCCGTGGCCAACGCCACGATCGACCTCCCCGACGTCCTGGTGGACCAGGAGGTCGAGGTGATGCACGACGAGTTCCGCTCGCAGCTCGCCCGCCAGGGGATCGGCGAGGAGGCGTACCTGCGGGCCACCAACAAGAGCGAGCCCGAGCTGCACGCCGAGTTCCGTCCGCGGGCCGAGCACCGGGTGAAGGTGCTCCTGGTCCTGTCCAGGATCGCCGACGTCGAGGGGATCGACATCCCCGAGGCCGAGATCGAGGCCCAGGTCGACCAGGCCCGGGCGCGCTACCAGGACCCCAAGACGATCAAGTACTTCGAGTCCGAGCGGGGACGCAACTTCATCGGGAGCACGCTGCGGCGCACCCGGGTCGTCGAGGTTCTCGTCGACCGCTGGCTCGCCGCCCACCCCGAGCACCCCGCCCTGCCGCATCTCGAGGACGACGCTCCGTCCGCTGTGGACGCCCCCGGGGCCGAGGCCAATGCGGCCATCGACGCCACCGACCCGGGCGCGATCCCGGACGCCATCGAGTAGCCACGATCCGGCGCATGCCCGACCGAACCCAGGGGAGACCCACGATGCTCGTCCCGATGGTCATCGAATCCACCAGTCGTGGCGAACGCGCGTACGACATCTACTCGCGCCTGCTCCGCGAGCGGATCATCTTCCTCGGTGACGCGATCGAGGATCACCTCGCGAACCTGATCATCGCCCAGCTGCTGTTCCTGGAGTCCGAGGACCCCGAGAAGGACATCAGCCTGTACATCAACTCGCCCGGCGGCGTGGTGAACTCCGGCCTCGCGATCTACGACACCATGCAGTACCTGCGGGCCCCGGTCAGCACGATCTGCATCGGCATGGCGGCCTCGATGGCCGCGGTGCTGCTGTCGGCCGGCGCTCCCGGCAAGCGGTACGCACTCCCGAACAGCCGGATCATGATCCACCAGGGCTCGGGCGGGTTCCGCGGCAACGCCCCGGACGCCATCATCCAGATGCGCGAGTGGGAGTTCCTCGTCAAGCGCAACACCGAGATCCTCGCCCAGCACACCGGCCAGCCGTTCGAGAAGGTCAACGCGGACACGAACCGGGACCTGTTCATGTCCCCCGAGGACGCCAGGGCGTATGGCATCATCGACGCGGTCTACACGCTCCCGGGTGACTCGCTGATCGCGCAGGCGCACGATGCGGGCCTCTCGGGTGGCGAAGGATCCTCGGTGGCGGATCCCGGTCAGGCCGGGCCCGGCTCCCGAGGCGGGGGCGTAGCGCAGGAGCCATGCCGGTGTCCACGACGGGTTCCAAGGGGACGAAGGTTCCCTATCGCTGCTCGTTCTGCGGCAAGAGCCAGGAGCAGGTCCGCAAGCTGATCGCCGGCCAGGGCGTGTACATCTGCGACGAGTGCATCAACCTCTGCCAGGAGATCATCGAGGAGGAGATGCTGGAGGCCCCCAAGAAGGGCCCAGCCCAGCAGAAGCTGCCGAACCCGCGCCAGATCACGATGTCCCTGGACCAGTACGTCATCTCGCAGGAGAAGGCGAAGAAGGTCCTTTCGGTCGCGGTCTACAACCACTACAAGCGGGTCAACGCCGGCAACACGGTCGACGACGTCGAGCTCCAGAAGTCGAACGTCCTGCTGGTGGGCCCCACCGGCTCCGGCAAGACGCTGCTCGCCCAGACTCTCGCCCGGATCCTCGACGTCCCGTTCTGCATCGCGGACGCGACGTCGCTCACCGAGGCCGGCTACGTCGGCGAGGACGTCGAGAACATCCTGCTGCGCCTGATCCAGGCGGCCGACTTCGACGTCACGCGGGCCCAGCGCGGGATCATCTACATCGACGAGATCGACAAGATCGCCCGCAAGGCGGACAACCCGTCCATCACCCGCGACGTTTCGGGCGAGGGCGTCCAGCAGGCACTGCTCAAGATCCTCGAGGGGACGGTCGCCAACGTGCCGCCGCAGGGCGGCCGCAAGCACCCGCACCAGGACTTCATCCAGATCGACACGACCAACGTGCTGTTCATCTGCGGTGGCGCCTTCGACGGGCTGGAGAAGATCGTCGAGGAGCGGGTGGGCAAGCGGTCCATCGGCTTCGGCTCTGACGGCGCCATGTCCAAGGTGGACAAGGCGAAGATCATCGAGAAGCTGATGCCGGAGGATCTCCTCAAGTTCGGGCTGATCCCCGAGTTCATCGGGCGCCTGCCGGTCATCGTCACGCTCTCGCCGCTGACCGTGGACGATCTCCAGCGGGTCCTCGTGGAGCCCAAGAACGCCGTCACCCGCCAGTTCCAGAAGTTCCTGATGCTGGACAAGGTGGAGCTCGTGTTCACCCCCGGCGCGCTCCAGGCGGCGGCCGAGGTCGCCATCGACCGCAAGACCGGCGCGCGGGCCCTCCGCTCGATCGTCGAGGAGGCGCTGCTCGAGGTGATGTTCGACATCCCGGAGCGCACCGATGTCCGCAAGTGCATCATCACCGAGGAGACGATCCGCGGCGGCCGTCTCCCGCTCCTGCTGACCAAGTCCGATGTCGACAAGGGCGTGGACGAGACGAACTACCAGGAGTGGCTCGCGGCCGGCGAGACCGCTGCGGCCCAGGGCGAGACCGCCTAGGTGTAGGTGGCTGTCCGGGCCCCGCTCTCGTCGCGCCGGCACCCCGTTCGCGCGCTGTCATCTCACGGTCGTCCCGCACACCGGGGGAAACCCGTCGTGCTCGCTGGCGTCCCTCGACCTGGTTTCACCCATGCGGAACGACGATCGCGGACCGCATCAATCGCCCGTGGCCGGGCGGGTGGGCCCTTGCCACCGGCCCGACCGAAGGGATCGGGCGACGGGAGCGTCGAGGCCTCGGTCGTCCGCCAGTCGCTCCGGGAGGCTCTGCTTGCGCGGGCGAAGTCTCATCTCCTCACCGACGCCGATCTCTGTTCCGGCCAGCCATGCCACGATGCGTCCGAGGTTGTCCGGGTCCAGCCCGAAGAGGGCTCCCCGACGATCGTGCGGGACCGGGAGCTCACGGATGAGGCCGGCCTCGCGAAGGATCCTCAGCTGGCGACTCATTGCCGGCCTGCTCCTGCCAACCTCGTAGGCGAGTGCCGAAGGCCGCCTCGGGTGGACGGCGATCAACTGGATGATCCGGCGCCGCGTGGGGTCGGCCAGGAGGGCGATGCCGGCGCCGTTGTACTTGGGCATGCCGCGATGGTGACGTCGGAGGCTTGTGGCGCGCTTATGCGCAAGGAAGTAGTTCCGCTTGGTTGGAATCACCGCGACTGCCACCCCCGACGGGGCTGGGATGCCTCCTCCGTCGCGCGGGCGATGCGCACTCGACCGCTCTCGCCGCGTGCTACACTCCCGCCCTCACGGCGGTGACCGAGAGGAGTAGGTCCGACACGGCCACGGAGCGAGCGCGGGACGGTGCGAGCCGCGCGGGCACGGCGGACTCGAAGGTCGCTCGCGAGCCGTGCGCCTGGTGCCCGATAGAGCACCGAGAGAGCTCCGGGTCAGTCAGTCGCGATGAGCGATCCAGACCCCGGTGCAGAACCAGCAGGTGGTACCACGACCCCGTTCGTCCGCTGGACGAGCGGGTCGTTTCGTTTTCGGGAGCGTGATCATGACCGAGCCGCAGCAGCCGCCGGGAGCCCTCGGCAAGGCCTACGTGCCCGCCGAGTTCGAGCACGACATCTACGAGCGCTGGCTGGCCGCGGACGTCTTCGCCCCGGATGGGGCCGGCTCCACGGCGGACTGGGCGCTCGAGCCATTCGTCATCATCCAGCCGCCGCCCAACGTGACCGGCAGCCTGCACCTCGGCCACGCCCAGCGCACGACGGTCGAGGACCTGATGATCCGCCACGCGCGGATGCTGGGCCGGCCGTCGCTGTTCCTGCCCGGCCTTGACCACGCCAGCATCGCCGCGCAGTTCGTGCTCGACGGGATCCTGGCGAAGGAGAGGGGAGAGCCGGGCCTCCCTGGGTCGCGACCGCTACCTCGAGCGGATGCACGCGTTCATCGACGAGACGCGGAGCGTCATCCTCTCCCAGCAGCGCCGCATCGGCGGCTCGTGCGACTGGGACCGCCTCCGCTTCACGATGGACGAGGTCAGCGCGCGGGCCGTCCGCGAGGCGTTCCTGCGGCTCCACCAGCGGGGCCTGGCCTACCGCGCCGAGGCGCTCGTCAACTGGTGCCCGGGCTGCCGGACCAGCGTGAGCGACCTCGAGGTGCTCCCGACGCCGGAGACCGGCACGCTGTGGAGCGTCCGCTACCACCTGCTCGACGAGGCAACCGGGCTCCCGGATCCCGACGCCACCCTCACCGTGGCGACGACCCGCCCCGAGACGATCCTGGGCGACACCGCCGTGGCCGTCCACCCGGACGACCCGCGCTACGCGGCGATCGTCGGCCGCCGCGTGCGGATCCCGTTCGTCGAGCGGGACGTGCCGGTCATCGCCGACCCGGTGGTGGACCCCGCGTTCGGCACCGGCGCCGTGAAGATCACGCCCGGCCACGACCACGACGACCACGAGACCGGCGTGCGCCACGGCCTGCCGATGCCGACGATGCTCGATGACGCCGCCCGCGTCGCGAACACCGGCACCGTCTACGACGGCCTCGACCGCTACGAGGCCCGCACGCGGATGCTCGAGGATCTCGCGAGCCCGCGGCGACCTCGAGGGCGAGAAGCCCCACGAGATGGTCATCGGGCGCTGCCAGCGCAGCCACGACGTGGTGGAGCCGCGCCTCAAGACCCAGTGGTTCGTGCGGACCGGCCCGCTGGCGGCGGCCGCGCTGGAGGCGACCCGCTCCGGCCGGACCCGGATCCTCCCGGAGCGCTTCGAGAAGGTCTGGGAGCACTGGCTGACCACCATCCGCGACTGGAACGTGTCGCGCCAGCTGTGGTGGGGGCATCGGATCCCGGCCTGGTACTGCCCGGACGGCCACGCGACGGTCAGCGCGGAGATCGACGGGCCGCCCGCCTGCGAGGCGTGCGGCGTGCCCGCCGGGCAGCTCACCCAGGATCCCGGACATCTTCGACACGTGGTTCAGCTCCGGGCTGTGGCCGTTCTCCACGCTCGGCTGGCCCGAGGCAAACCGACGATCTGCGCCGCTTCTACCCGGGGTCCGTCATGGAGACGGGCTACGACATCATCTTCTTCTGGGTCGCCCGGATGATGATGCTGGGCATCGAGCTGATCGGAGAGGCGCCCTTCCACACCGTCTACCTGTCGGGCCTGATCCGCGACCCGTACGGCCAGAAGATGTCGAAGACGAAGGGCAACACGGTCGACCCGCTCGCGACCATCGAGGAGGTGGGCGCCGACGCCCTCCGCTTCGCCGTGGTCCACGGGGCCACGCCCGGCAACGACCAGCGGTTCGGGCCGGCCAAGGTCGAGAACGCCCGCAACTTCGCGAACAAGCTGTGGAACGCGACCCGCTTCGTGCTCGGCGCGCGCCCGACCACGATCCCCGCGGATTCGGAGCGGCGCCTGCCGGACGCGACCCGGCTCGGACCTGCCGAGCGCTGGGTGCTCTCGCGCGCGGTCGCGACGACCGCAGCCGTGGACAAGGCCATGGCCGACTACGCCTTCGGCGAGGTGACGCGGATCCTCTACGAGGCCACCTGGAACGAGTACTGCGACTGGGGCCTGGAGCTGGCCAAGGTCCGGCTCAACGACGCCTCGCTCCCGGACGCCGAGCGCGAGGCCACGTGGTGGGCCCTCGTCGAGGCGCTCGACACGTACCTGCGCCTGCTCCACCCGGTCATGCCGTTCCTCACCGAGCAGCTGTGGCAGGCACTGCCGCACCGGGCCACGGACCCGGACCTGCTGATCGTGGCCCGCTGGCCGGGAGCGGGCGAGCGGGACGAGGCGGCCGAGGCGGCGGTGGGCGCGCTGGTCGAGCTCGTCCGCGGGGTCCGCAACGCCCGCGCCGACGCCAAGCTCGAGCCCGGCGCATGGCTGCCGCTCGACGTGTACGTGGAGCCCGAGCTGGCCTCCGCCCTCGAGGCACTGCGGCCGGGCCTCGAGCGCCTCGCCCACGTGAGACCGCTGCGCCGGCACCTGACGCGCGAGGACCTGCACGGGACGGCGGGGACCGTCGGGGGGCTGGCCGTGATCGCCGGGCCTGTCGAGGCGGTCGTCGGGACGGGCGTCGCCGATCCCGACGCCGCCGAGGCCGACCGTGCCCGGCTCGAGAAGGAGCTTGGCGACGCCGAGCGCCTGCTGGATGCCGCGCGGTCCCGCCTGGCCAACGAGGCGTTCATCAGCAAGGCGCCGCCGGCCATCGTCGCGGGCGCCCGGGCGAGCGAGGCGGAGCTCGCGGACCAGGTCGAGCGCCTGCGGGAGCGGCTCGGACGGTGAGATCGGCCCGCACACGCTGATAGGATGACGGCTGACCACCCGCATGCCGTCACCGGGAGGACGCCGTGCCCCTCGAGTTCCTGAAGCGCAAGGGCGATGCCGACAAGGCCCCTGCGGCCGCGACGCCCGTCGCGCCCGTCGGGATGCCGGAGGAGGTCGTCGCCCAGGAGTACCAGCTCAAGCTGTACGTACGCCGGCAAGAGCACCGAGGGCGTGCGGATGCGGGCCGGCCCCCAGGCGATGGCGGAGCTGCCGCGGATGCTCGACGGCCTCACCCGGAACGAGGTCGAGGTCGTGGATCCGCTGCCCCTCGAGTACGCCCAGGCGATCCCCGTCATCGCACGGCCGTCCGAGGCGATGCAGTGGCTCAACGCGCACCATGAGCTCAGTCCGGTCACGCGGCACGCGCTCGTGGTCCTCGAGTCGATCGACGCGGTCGACCTCGCGTTCGACACCTTCGTGTGCTCGCTCCTGGACGGCGAGACCGACACGTCCGGGTACCCGGACTACAGCGCGATCGTGGGCGGGCTTGCGTCGCACTGGGACGAGGCTACGGGCGACATGATCGTCCGGGGCGTTGTGGGCTGGGGCGGCAAGGGGGTGCGCGGCGACACCGACCGGACCGCCTCGCGGATCCTCGGCGGCATCCTGGCCAACATCCTCGCGAGCCAGTACGCCATGGGCCTCACGGCGGTCGACCGTCCGGTTCCCGCGGCGGGTCGGGGCGGCCTGGTGTGCGCGCACTGCGGCTTTGCATCCGGCCACGAGCGCGCGTTCTACTGTCCCAAGTGCGGGATGCGCCTGCTCCGCGGCTGACCCTTCCACCTTCGAGTACCCATGCCTGTCTACGACTACCTCTGCTCCGCCTGCGACCACCGCGCCGACATCCTGCACGGGATCAACGATCCCGGGCCGCGCTTCTGTCCGTCGTGCGGCGCGGAGGGGACGATGCGGAAGCAGTTCGCCGCTCCCGCAGTCCACTTCAAGGGCACGGGCTGGGCGAAGAAGGATCGCGGCGGTTCTGGCGCCAGCACGAGGGCCTCCGCCAAGTCCGCCGCGAGCGATGCCGCAAGGGAATCGGCGCACGCCGGCAACGACACGTCATCGACGCCGTCATCGACAACGCCGTCGACACCGCCGTCGACACCGCGGGAGTCCCCAACTCCGTCCACCTCCTCCGAACCGCCCAAACCGTCCACATCCTCCGACTGAGGCTGCCCCATGCCGTCCGCCGCCGACTGGATCACGCTGTCGGAAGCCGCCGAGATCCTCGCTGCAGCCAACATCCACTTCCGGGCCGAGACCATCGGCGGGTGGGCTCGCACGGGCCGCCTGTCGAGCATCAAGCTGGGCGGCCGACGGTACGTCCGGCGCGGCGAGGTCAAGGCGCTGGTCGCGGCCCCGCGTCGGGTTCGTGCCGAGGACATCCAGCCGGGCCTGTTCGAGGAACTGGACGCCTGATCTCATGAGTTCCGCGGGCACCGACGAGGGCGGCACCGACCGGCTGCGGCTGCTCGTCGAGCGGGTGGTCGCCCGGGCGGGGGGCCTGCGCGCGACGCGGACGCTCCTCGGGGTTCTCGAGGCCTACGACGGCGCCGGTGGTGGCCTCACGGCCGCAGGGCTCGCATACACGTCGCTGATCGCCCTGCTCCCCGGCCTGCTGCTCATGGTCTCGATCTTCGGCATCCTGATCGACGACGCGGCGACCCGCGAGCAGCTGGTGTTGGCGATCGCCGAGGCGGTCCCGCCGCTGGAGGACTTCGCCCGGGCCGCGTTCGAGTCGGTCTCGGCCGGTGCCGTGCCGTTGGGCATCATCGCCGTGCTGGGCCTGCTCTGGGGATCCAGCCGGTTCTACGCGGCGCTCGACTATGCGTTCACGCGGATCTTCCAGGACGGACGCAAGCGGAACGAGATCGAGCGGACGCTCCGGGGCGTGGTCGTCACGTTTCTTCTCGTCGCCGTTCCGCTCGGGGCCCTCGTCCTCGGCCTGATCACCGGCTGGTGACCGGTCGCTGCCCGGGCCAGTTGTGGGGGTGATCCTGCAGCTCGTGTCGCCCGTCGGGTCGTTCCTGCTGTTCGTCACCGGGACGATGCTCGTCTATCGCTACGTCCCGGCCAAGCACGTGCCATGGCGGCGCCCTGGCTCTTCCGGCTGTGCTCGTCGGCGTTGACGCTCGCCGGGTTCGCGCAGCTGTATGCCCTGCTCGCACCGTTGCTCACCCGGATGGCCGCCGTCTACGGCACGTTCGTGGCGTTCTTCGCCATCCTCGCCTGGCTCTCGATCAGCTTCAACGTGCTGCTGTTCGGGGCGTGCTGGACGCGCGTCCGAGAGCAAGGGCTGCCGGAGCCCGAGGCGGGCAGGCGGACGAGCATCCATGATCCGCCGTCGGTGATCACGCGGGCGGAGTAGGGGATCAGCCCTGTCGGGTCCCGCAGCGTCGGCAGAACCGGGCGTTCGGTGAGAGCGAGAGGCCGCAGTTCACGCACGGCTGTGGCGTGGCTGGCGCGGCCGCGGTCGGTGTCGCGGGGCCAGGCCCACCGGTCAGCACCTCGCGGGCCGAGGCGGCCCAGAGGGCCGCGGCGTTGTCCTGCGGCACGATCGGCCGTCCGGCAAGGGTGGTCGGGATCTCGCGCGTCGTGCCGGGTCGCGTCCATTGCGGCGCGGCAGGCCACTGCGGCTCGGCGGAGCCGTCGTCGGGGGCCACGGTGAGCCACGGGTTCGACGGCGGTGCGAGTTCCGGCTCGGGCTGAGGCACCGGCTGGGGTACGGTCGGCGCATCAGGGGTGACGGAGGCCACGGGCCACGTGGGCTGGGCGACGACGTCATCGCGTAGTGCGGCCGCGACGACCTCGGGCTCGGGCTCGGGCTCGCCACGACCTCCGCGACGACCTCGGGCTCGGGCTCGGCCACGACCTCCGCGACGACCTCGGGCTCGGGCTCGCCACGACCTCCGCGACGACCTCGGGCTCGGGCTCGGCCACGACCTCGGGCTGCGCCACGACCTCGGGCTCGGGCTCGGGCTCGCCACGACCTCCGCGACGACCTCGGGCTCGGGCTCGGCCACGACCTCCGCGACGACCTCGGGCTCGGGCTGCGCCACGACCTCCGGCTCGGGCTCGGGCTGCGCCACGACCTCCGGCTCGGGCTCGGGCTGCGCCACGACCTCCGGCTCGGGCTCGGGCTGCGCCACGACCTCCGCGACGACCTCGGGCTGCGCCACGGCCTCGGCCACGACCTCGGCTCGCCACGACCTCGGGCTCGGGCTCCGGCGCATCTGCGGCGCGAGTCGCCTGCTGGGCCGCCTCCTCCTGCGCTGCGAGCTGCGCCTCGTAGTCCGCGAGCGCGTCCTCAAGGCTCTGGCCCGGCGTCATGCCTCGCACCTGCGGCGCGTCCGCGATCGCCTGCTCGACCCTCCCGGGAGGCTCCGCCTCCGCGTCATCCGACGTGGAAGCGGCCCCGGCCAGTCCCATGGCACGGGCGAGCCGATCGGGCCCGAGGTCCGCCTCCGGCCATGTCTCGTCCTCGGCCGCGGCCACCGGCTCGGCCACGTCGGGTGGCTCCGGCGCGATCGCCTCCAGCAGCACGACTGCCGCCGGTTCGACCTCCGGCAGAGGTGAGCAGGTGAGGCAGCGTCCCTCGGCCCCATTCCAGCAGTTGCCGCACGTGTACTGGCGGCAGGTCATGCAGAAGTTGAAGGTCTTGTGGAAGGCGTCGAGCTGGTGGGTGGTGGCACTCCGCTCCAGGTCGCTGCGGGCATCTGCCATCGCCTCGGAGAAGCTGCTCTCATCCTGCATCACGTAGTTGCGGAGGCCCTTGGTTGCCACGCGCACACGCCCGAACCGCGATCGCCTTGGGACCGCGGTCTCGAACGTGTAGCGAGTGCCGCACCGTTCGCAGAACGACTCGGTGAGGATCTCCGTCATGGTGCCCCCGGTGGACAGGACAAGACTCCGGCGCCCGCCGGACAAGGCCAAGAGTATAGAGTCAGGGTCCATTGAGGGCCCACACCGTGGTACCTCGATCCGTGCGACGTTGGTCCCGTCGCGGAGCCCATCCGGCCGGCTCTGGTACGGTTCCTCGAGCGATGCCTGTCCTTGCCGATCTCGAACGGCTCTTCGAGCGAGTCTTCGAGCGCTCGACGGCTCGGCTGTTCCGCGCCCACCCCCAGGCGGTCCAGCTCGAACGCCGCGTCGAGCGCGCGATGGAGCGCGCCCGGGTCACGCAGGGAAACCGCACCACCGTTCCCGCGCGCTACCGGGTTCGCCTGCACCCGGACGACCTGGCCGATGTGGCTGCGCAGGCCGATGGCTTTGATGCCCTCGCGGGCCGCCTCGCCGACGCCGCCCTGGCCTTCGCCCGAGCCCACGGCTACCACCTGCCGGGGCGGCCCAGCGTGGCGCTCGTCGCCGACCCATCGATCGAGCGCGGGGTGATCGAGGTGGACGCGGTCGCCCCGTCGGCGCGTCCGGCGGACGCATCCCCGGACAGGGAGGCACGGTCCGCGCCAGTTTCCGTTCCGGATATGCCGGTGGTTGCACCGCGCGCCGATGCCCCCGCGCGGACCAGTGACGAGAGCGGGGCATTCGACCTGATTCCCACCGGCCCGTCCGTGCTCCCGGCTGGCCCGGTCGCCGGGCCCGGTTCCGGAGGGATTCGCGGCGATGGGACCCAGACGCTCGTCTTCCGACGACCGGTGCCCGCCCCCACCCATGCGGTCCTTCGCGTTGTCGGACGTGACGGCGTGGAGCGCACGATCGAGGTGGACGGCACGCCACTCAGCCTCGGCAGAGCGGCCGACAACGGGCTCGTCATCACGGATGCACGGGTCTCACGCCACCACGCGCGGCTGCAGGCCCGGCGCGGGATGCTCGTCTTCACGGATCTTGGCAGCACCAACGGCAGCCGGCTCAATGGCGTGCGGGTGGACGAGTGCGCGCTGGGCATGGGCGACCGCCTGCTGGTGGGCGACACCGTGCTGGTGGTCGAGCAGCTCCCGGGCTGACCCATGGACGGCTTCGTGCTCACGCTGTGGATCATCCGGATCCTGTTCCTGGTGCTGATCTACGCGTTCCTGTTCGCCGTGGTGCGCGTGCTCCTGCGCGACCTCCGGGCAGCCTCGCGCGGTCCGGCGGAGCTGGGTCGGCTGATCGTCCTCGCGTCGCCCCTCGGCGAACCCGAGCCCGGGGCCTCGTATCCGCTCGACGCGGTCACGAGCCTCGGCCGTGACGTCAACAACGGGATCGTGCTCGATGACCCGTTCGCCTCCTCGGAGCACGCCGTCCTGACGTTCCGCGGCCGGAACTGGTACATCGAGGACCTCGACAGCACCAACGGCACCTTCGTCAACGGCGTGCCCGTCGAAGGCCTCGGCCCGCTCGGGCTTCGGTGACGAGCTCCAGGTCGGCGAGATCCGGTTCCGCCTGGACCGCGGCCGCGGATGAACGCGCTCACACAGGCCCGGCCGCTCGCCGGGTTCCGGATCCGTCCTCGACCTCGCACGACGGAGCTGCTCCTGCTCGCGATCGTGGCGGCCACGCTGGTCGTGGGCGGCGTGTCGCTCGGTGCGACCCAGCAGTTCCGGACGGCGACCCGGTCCGGCGCGGAGCTCGCGGCGATCGACTTCCTGCCTCCCGATACCCAGGGACTGCTCGTCTATCTCGCGGCGCTGTTCGCCGTCCATGTGGCGTTCGTGGTCGCCGGGCGACGGACGGACCAGGTGCTGCTGCCCGCCGTCGCGATGCTCGGCGGCCTGGGGCTGCTCCTGATGCAGCGGCTGCCCCAGGATCTCGTCACCCAGTCGTTCGGCGGAACCGAGTACGGCCTCGGCCAGCTGCAGCTCGGCTGGCTGCTCATCGCGCTGGCGGTGATCGCGGTCCTCGCCATCGGGGTGCGCTCGGACGCCTGGCTCCGGACGTACAAGTACACGTGGGCCGCCGCCGGGATCGCGCTCCTGCTGCTCGTGTTCATGTTCGGGTCGGACGTCAACGGGGCCCGCCTCAGCCTCTCGATCGGGCCGCTGTCCGGGCAGCCGTCGGAGCTGCTCAAGGTGATCCTGGTCGTGTTCCTGGCGGGATACCTGTCCGAGAACCGGGCGCTCCTCGCCGAGGAGAACACCCGGATCGGCCCGCTGAAGCTGCCGCCGCTGCCGTACCTCGCCCCGATGGTCGCCATGTGGGCGATCGCCCTCGGGATCGTGGTGGTCCAGCGGGATCTCGGCGCCGCCCTGCTGTTCTTCGCCGTGTTCCTCGCCCTGCTGTACGTGGCGACCGGGCGACCCAGCTACGTCGTCGGCGGGCTGATCCTGTTCGTTGCCGGGGCGTTCGTCCTGTACAACCTGTTCGGCCACGTCCAGGCCCGTGTCGACATCTGGCTGGACCCTTGGGCCGATCCCCAGGACGCGGGCTTCCAGGTGGTGCAGGCGCTGTACGCCTTCGGGCGGGGCGGGATCCTGGGCGTCGGCCTGGGCGCGGGCTGCCCACGATCGGCGGGCGATTGCCGGTGCCCGCGGTCCACACCGACTATCCGCTGGCCGCGATCGGCGAGGAGCTGGGCCTGATCGGCCTGCTGGCGGTGCTCGGCCTGTATCTCGTGGTGGTGTCGCGCGGGCTCCGGATCGCCGCCGCGGCGCACGACGACTTTCGGTCGCTGCTGGCGGCGGGCCTCGCGTTCGTGATCGGCGTGCAGGCGTTCATCATCGCGGGCGGCAACCTCAAGCTCATCCCGCTGACCGGCATCACCCTGCCGTTCATCTCGTACGGCGGCTCGTCGCTGCTGGCCAACGCACTCGTCGTCGGCCTGTTGCTGGTGCTGTCCGACCGCGGCGCGGAGCCGCCGGCCGCGCCCCGCGATCGCCGGCGACGCCTCGGCGCTTCCGCCTCGGGAAGGCACGCGCAGGAGCGAGCATCCCGTGACGATCGAGGACCGCAAGCCCAGGCGGCGGCGCTCGCGCGACATCAAGTCCAACGTGTTCCGGACCGGGATCGCCGTCGCTGGCCGCCTTCTCGATCCTTGCCGTCGGCGCCGGCTGGTGGCAGGTCGTGGAGGCCCAGCGTCTGGCCGTGGCACCGGACAACCCCGCCGTCATCGCGATCGCGCGCCGCGCGCTCCGCGGCCCGATCGAGGACCGCAACGGCCAGTGGCTCGCGCGCAGCGACCGCGACGCGAACGGCGAGGCGACACGTGAGTATCGGGACGATGTCGTCAGCCACGTGGTGGGCTACTCGTCGCGCCGGTACGGCACCGCGGGCCTCGAGCGCGCCTACAACGCCGAGCTCCTGGGGCTGCAGGGGGTGGATCCGCTGGGAGACCTCACCCGCAAGTTCAAGACGGGGCCGGACCAGCGCCTGGGCCTGCGCCTGGCCCTCGACCTGCGCCTCCAGCGCGCGGCGGTGCGCGGCCTGGGCAAGGACAAGGGGGCGGTGGTGATGCTGGATCCGGCGACGGGCGAGATCCTGGCCTTGGCCTCCACCCCCGTCTACGACGCCTCGGCCATCGCCGATCCTGATACGGCGACGGCGACCTTCGAGCGCCTCCAGGCCGACGACGACCGGCCGCTGCTGCCGCGCTCAACACTCGGGCGCTACGTGCCCGGGTCGGTGTTCAAGATCGTGACCGGCATCGCCGGCCTCAACACGGGCGCGATCGACCCGGGACGACGTTCGAGCAGCAGCCGCCGGCCGAGAAGAAGGGGCTCGTGGTCGAGGGCTTCCGCGATCCGGGACGGCCACCACGAGGTCACCGGCGACAAGGCTCTCGACCTGAACGGCGCCACGGAGGTCAGCTGCAACATCTGGTACGCGCTGGCCGGCCTCGAGACCGGCGGCGGCAGGCTGGTCGACGAGGCCGCCAAGCTCGGGTTCGGGGCGTCGATCCCGTTCGACCTGCCGACGGCGATCAGCCGGGTGACGTCGGGCGATGGACGGGCGCCGGGCGGCTTCACCGACGACGCCGAGCTGGCGTCGGCATCCTTCGGGCAGGGCGAGACCTTCGTGACGCCCCTCCAGATGGCGCTGGTGGCGTCGACCGTGGCCAATGACGGCGTGCTGATGAAGCCCCGTCTCGTGACGGCGCTCACCGGTGAGGGCCCGGGTGCTCGAACGATCTCCCCGGAGGCCTGGCGCCGGGTCATGAGCGAGGACGACGCTCGTGCGCTGCAGGCCGCGATGCAGCAGGCCGTGGAGGGCAAGCTGGGCCGGCAGTTCACGCCCGGCGCGGCGGTGGACGGTGTCCCGACAGCCGGCAAGTCGGGCACGGCCGAGCTGGGCGGGAAGGGGGAGCCCCACTCGTGGTTCATCGGGTTCGCGCCGGTCGAGAACCCGCAGGTCGCGATCGCCGTCCTCGTGGAGCGCGGCGGCCGGGGAGGGGAGCGCGCAGCGCCGCTCGCGGGAACCTTGATGGAGCGCTACTTCGAGCTGTACGGGAAGCCGTGATCGGGTGGGCCCGGGATCATCGACGGACTCGTCGCCGCCCAGGAGCTCGCCGCCCAGGGACTCGTCGCCGGGCGCTCCGCGGCGGAGCTCCGCGCCGGCAAGCCGCGCCGGCAGCAGGACACTCACCGATGGGGTGCGTCTTGCCCGGCCGATCCCCGCGCACCTCGGCCAGGTACCGATCGGGCGCGTACGGGGCGCGTCGGCGCCCCAACTCCCGGCCAATCACCGGCGTGGTGCGTGATGGGCCCGGAACGGATCCGTCGATCACGCCCGGTATCGGCACCTGGCCAGGAAGTTGGCGGTGGACGGATGGTGGTGAGCGTGCAGCCTGCAGCGGATGGGCGGTCCGCTGGCCAGGTCGCGGGATGCCACGCACTGCATCGGTGCCTGACCACGTACCCGTCCCGATGGAGGGTGATCGTCGCAGGATCCAGGGTCCGGATAGGCGCTACGCTCGCCTGATGACGGACCCCGCGACACCTGGCGCCGATGAGACACCCGCCCCGGCCGAGAGCCCGGCGCTCGAGAGTTCCGCGCCCGAGTCGGCCTCCGCGCTCGCGCCGCCACCCCGAGCGCCGGACCCCGCACTGGACCAGCGCCCTCGTCCGATCCTCGAGCGGATCGGCATGGCGTTCATCGCGCTCGTGCTGGCGGCGTTGTTCGCGGTCGTCGCGCTCGCGGCGTTCGCGGGCGGCGAGCCGTTCCTGGGGGTCATGGGCGCGATCGGGTGCCTGATGGTGCTCTGGGTCGGCGGGCTGACGCTGTTCAAGGGCCGCTGAACCGGCGGCTGGACGGCGGCCTCGGGCGCCCCGAGAACCTCTTCGCCGCTCCGGTCGTACACTTGGCGGGAAGGCATGGCGTCGCCGCGTCTCTCGTTCCCGGTATGCGACGTCACCTGTGGACCCGATCCCGCGTCTGCGGGGGGGATGGCGGCGGCCCGAGCCGCATGACGACGGGAGTCCGATGAGCAACATCCAGCAGGTTGGCGACAAGGTCCTCGCCAACGTCGAGCGGGTCATCGTGGGCAAGCACCACGAGGTCCGCCTGGCCCTCGTGGCGCTCATGTGCCGGGGCCACCTGCTCATCGAGGACGTGCCGGGCACCGGCAAGACGGTCCTCGCCAAGGCGATCGCACAGAGCCTGGGCTGCAGCTTCCGGCGGATCCAGTTCACGCCGGACCTCCTCCCGTCGGACGTGACGGGGCTCTCGATCTACAACCAGAAGACCCAGGAGTTCGAGTTCCGCCCCGGACCCATCATGAGCCAGGTGGTGCTCGCGGACGAGATCAACCGGGCCACGCCCAAGACCCAGAGCGCGCTGCTCGAGTCCATGGAGGAGCGGCAGTCCACGATCGATGGCGTCTCGCACAAGATGCCGGACCCGTTCCTCGTCATCGCCACGCAGAATCCCATCGAGTACGAGGGCACCTTCGCCCTGCCCGAGGCGCAGCTGGACCGCTTCATGCTCCGCATCCGGCTGGGCTACCCGGCGCTGCTCGACGAGGTCGTGATCCTCGACGAGCAGAAGCGGAAGCACCCCATCGACGAGCTCACCGAGGTCTGCTCGGTGGAGGAGCTGCTCGCCCTGCAGGCCAGCGTCCGCGAGATCTACGTGGACCCGGCGGTCAGCGACTACATCGTCCGGCTCGTGGCCTCGACCCGGTCCCACCCTGACGTGTACCTCGGCGCGAGCCCGCGCGGCTCGATCGCGCTGTACCGCTCCTCGCAGGCGCTGGCCGGGCTCCTCGGTCGCGACTACGTCATCCCCGACGACGTCAAGGCCCTCGCGGAGCCGGCACTGGCCCATCGCGTCATCATCAAGACGAGCTCGTCGATCCACGACGTCTCGGCGGCGCACGTCGTGCGCGAGCAGGTCGAATCCACCCCGATCGAGGCCGCCCGCCAGGCCAGCGGCCCCCGCGAGGTCCGCCCCAGCCCCGCCGGCTGACCGACCCCGCGACCCAGCAGTCCGCAGCCGGCCGGGAGGACCGCCCGCGATGCTCCGCCGTCTCCAGGTGCTCGTCCTCGCCGTCGTCCTCGTGGTGGCGGCGTTCTCGACGGGCTACCCATTCCTGTTCTTCCTCCTGTACGTCGGGCTGCTCGTCGGTGGCGGGAGCTACATCCTCACGCGCTTGGGCCTGTCCGACCTCGAGGCCGGGTACGCGGTCAGCCAGCTGAGCGCGCACGTCGGGGACCGGTTGCGGGTCACCTACACGCTGCGGAACACCGGCCGGCTCATGAAGCCGTGGCTCGAGATCCACAACCCCACCACGCTCCCCGGCGGGCTGCCGGGACGCGCGCTCTCGCTCCGCGGCCGCGGTGAGCGGTCCTGGCTGGTCAGGACGGTCCTCGAGCGACGTGGGCATTACCGCATCGAGCCGCTCCAGATCCGCACGGGCGATCCCTTCGGCTTCTTCGAGGCTTCCGCCGGGGTGGGGCAGGGGATCACGCTGGTGGTCTATCCGCGCGTGGAAGCCCTGCCCCTGTGGCGTCTGCCACCGGCCAGCATCGAAGGTGCCCACGCCTCTCCCGAGCGCACCCTGCAGACGACGCCGCTCGCCACCACGGTGCGCCCGTACGCACCGGGCGACTCCATGAACCGCATCCACTGGCGCACCACGGCGCGGCTCGGTGAGATCCAGGTCAAGGAGTTCGACCTCGAGCAGACCGCCGATGCCTGGATCTTCCTGGATCTGGATGCCGCCTGGGAGGCGGGATCCGGCGACGACTCCACGACCGAGGTTGCGGTCCGGGCTGCGGCGTCCATCGCCGAGAAGGCCCTGGGCGAGAACCGTGCGGTGGGGCTGACGGTCAGCGGCCACCGGCTCACCGTGCTGCCTGCGGACCGGGGCGCGCGCCAGCGCCTCAAGATCCTCCAGCTGCTGGCCGCCGTTGAGGCCGACGGGCGGACGCCCCTCGACGAGGCGCTGCTGACCAGCCTGGGGCGGCTCCGGCGCGGCATGACCGCGATCGTCATCACGGCCTCCGGGGACAGCTGCGTTCATCCGGCCGCTGGGCGCGCTCAAGAAGCGCGGCATCAGCACCGTCGTCGTGGCTCTCGATGCGTCCGCGTTCGAGCCGGCCGAGGACGGTCCCGAACGCGACCTGCAGCGCCAGCGATCGCGGGCGCTGCGTCACGCGCTCGCGGAGTACCAGATCGCCACGGTCGTCCTGGACCCGCACAGGCCCCTCGCCGAGGCCTTCGCATGACGAACCGCCTCCGGCTCGTCATGCGCCGCCCCGAGGAGGGCTGGGTCGTGCTCGCGCTCGTCGCCGCCCTCGGACTGATCCTGGCCTGGGCGGTCGACGACCCGGCCTGGGTCAACGGACGCGGGGCGCTCACGGACTGCCTGTCGATCTGCGCGCTACTGGGCGTGGCCGTCGGGTTCGTCGGTCCCAAGGTGGGCTGGGGCCGCTGGACGACCCATGGGCTCGGCGCGCTGTTCGCGGCGCTGGTCATCCCGATCCTCGCCGGCTGGGCGATGACGCCCGGATCCTCGATCCCGGACGCGTTCCGGATCACCGCCGCCGGCTCGATCGACGCCTACCTCGACCTGGCCTGGCGGAACCAGCTGCTCACGGACCAGGAGGTCCACTACATCCTGGTGCTGGGAGCCATCGTGTGGGCCACGATGCAGTTCGCGTCGTACGCGGTCTTCGGGCATCGTCGGCCGCTCAGCGCGGTGGTCGTCGTGGGCCTGGTGCTGCTGGCGAACATGGCGCTCACGGCCCGGGACCAGCTGACCTATCTCATCGAGTTCACGGCGGTGTCGCTGTTCCTGCTGATCGAGATGCACGCCTTCGACGAGCGGGCGACCTGGCTTCGGCGGCGGATCGGCGACCCGTCCCAGATCTCGGCGCTCTACCTGCGCGGCGGGGCCGTGTTCATCGTGGTCGCGATGGTGGGCTCGCTGCTGCTCACCCAGCGAGCCGCGTCGGCGCCCCTGGCCGGCGCCTGGGACGGAATGGACGACCAGCTCATCCGGATCGCCCAGGACATCGGACGGCTGTTCCCCGTCGGCGGTGCGTTGCGCGGTGGCGGCGGGGTCACCTTCGGCTCCACCGCGCGGATCTCGGATCGCTGGTTCAGCGACGACGAGGTTGCCTTCACGGCGACGGTGCCGGCCGAGACCGAGGGCCTGCGCTGGCGGGCCGCGACGTACGACACCTTCGCCCTCGGGGCATGGATCCAGACCCAGGCGGCGATCACGGAGGTGCCGGTCCCGGCCGGCGCGCTGCTCCTGGCCGGGACGCCGGAGGACCCGCGGCCCGAGTACACGCTCGAGACACAGGTCACGGTGAGGCCGGACACGTACAACGACCCCCTGCTCCTCGCCCACGGGGCGCCGACGGCCGTCACGCGGGCCGCGAACGTGCTCCTGTTCGGCGACGACGGCTGGTTCGCGGGCGTGGATCTCCCGGGCGGCCGCGGCGAGTACACGGTCAACGCGTCCGTCCTGCGGCCGTTCGAAGAGGAGGCGATCACCGGCAACATGCTGCGCGCCGCCAGCGAGGACTACCCGGTCGACGTGGCCACCCGCTACACGGACGTCCCGGAGGGCGCGATCGGGCCGGACGCCCTCGTGTTGCTCGCCGACCTTCTGGCGGCCTCACCGTCCGCGGATCCGTACGACCTGGCGGTCACGATGCAGGGGTACTTGAGTTCGGACCGCTTCCGGTACGACGACGGACCTCACGGGCGTCGAGTGCGATGATCCCAGCGCCGTGGAGTGCTTCGCGCGGACGCGGCAGGGCTATTGCCTCCACTACGCGTCCACGATGGCGATCCTGCTGCGAGCCGCCGGCCAGCTGACCGCTGACAACCCGATCCCCACGCGGCTCGTCCAAGGGTTCCTGCCCGGCGACCGTGTGGGTGCGACGGAGACGGTCCGCAACAAGGGTGCCCATGCGTGGGTCGAGGTCTTCTTCCCTGACTACGGCTGGATCCCGTTCGACCCGACGGGTGGCGGTGTCGGCCGGCCCTCGGCGATCGCCGCAGGCCCGGAGGTCACGCCCGCCTCCCCGTCGCCGTCGGGCAGCGACTCGGGCGCCGATGACCCGGATCCCACCCGTCGCCCCGGCCTGCCGGCCGGCCAGCAAACGCCACCGACCGGTACCGACCAGCCCGGTGACCGGACCCTCCTCATCGTGCTCACGGTGATGCTTGCCCTGGTGGTGTTCGCCATCGCGGTCGCCGCCTGGGCGCGCGGTCCCAGGGGCGAGGTCAGCCCGGAGTCCGCCTGGCAGAGTCTCTCCCGGACCGCCTCGCGGCTGGGGTTCGGCCCGCGGCCCACGCAGACCGTCTACGAGTATGCGGCGGCACTCGGGGAGCTTGTCCCGGTGGCGGAGAAGGACCTGCGCACCGTGGCCGAGGCGAAGGTGGAGACTACCTATGCGGGCGTGAGCCTCGGCGGGGTGCGCATGGACGCCGTGCGCGACGCGACCCGGCGCCTGCGGCTCTCGATGCTCAGGCTCGCGCTGCGCCGTCCGCGGCGGCGACGCCGTCGCTGACCGGGTGCGCGACGGGCCGACACCGACGCCCGGCGGCGTGCCCTGTCGCCTGGGCTCCTAGAGTGCCCCCGACCTCGCCCGGCGATCCGCGACTTCCTGCGCGTGCTCGTCGAGGAGTGGCGCCAGGTGCTCGGTGAGGTTCGCGGCGCGGACGACCGGCCGACCGCCACGGAACTCGATCACCGTGATGCCCGTGAGTGCCATCGTGAACATCCAGAAGTGCGTGAGCGGCAGGTCGAACAGCGTGAGCATCACGACCTTGAACACGCCGTCATGCCCGACGAGGATCGACCACGGCTGGCCCGCCTGCGGGCCGACGCCCGCGTAGCCGCCCACCTGGGGGCGGTCCAGCGTCCCGCGCGGGAAGTCGCGTCCCAGCCGCTCCAGGATCGCGGCGAGGGCCGGTCGGACCCGCTCCTGCACCTGCCCGGGTGACTCGCCGCCCGGGGCCCAGGTCTCCCAGGGCCGGCGACGCCAGCCCGCCAGGACGTCCGGCCAGCGCCGGCTGATCTCGTCGTGGGCCACGCCCTCCCACTCGCCCTGGCCGATCTCCAGCAGCCCGGGCTCCGGCCGGAGGACCACCCCTGGGGGCCCGCCGATCCCGTCGGCGGTCGCAGCAGCCGTGATCGCATCCGCCACGGCCTGCGCCGTCTCCGCCGTGCGCCCCAGCGGGGAGTGGACGATCTCCAGCGGCCGGCCGGCGGGTACGGGCAGCGCTGGCGAGGCGTGCGGCCGGGCGAGCCGCTCCCCGGCGAGCGCGGCCTGTCGCCGACCCTCCGGAGAGAGCGGCGTCTCGCTCTGGCCCTGGAACCGGTTCTCCACGATCCACTCGGATTCGCCGTGGCGCAGCAGGACCAGCGTCGCGTCGAGGCCCTCGGGGATGAGCGGCGAGGGGAGTGGCCCGCGGCCCGGCGACGAGCCGTCCGCTCACCGGTCTCCGCCCAGGCGGATCACCCAGGTCTCGATCATGGCGTCGTCGCCTGGATCGCGTCCACCACGGAGGGCGGCACGTCGTCGTCGAGCGCCAGGACCATGTACGCCTCCGCGCGGGGCGCCGAGCGGGCGAGGTTCATCGCGCTGATGTTGACGTCGGCGGCGCCGAGGAGCGCGCCCACGCGACCGACCGTGCCCGGGCGGTCCCGGTGGTGGGAGATCAGCATGAACTCGGACGGCGCGAGATCCATCGCATGCTCCTGGAGCCGCATCAGGCGCGGCTCGCCGTTGGCGATGGTGCCCGCGAGGGTGACCGTTCGGCCGTCCGCCTCCGCCGTGAGCGTGAGCAGCGAGGAGAAGGCGCCCGCGTTGGGCGTCTTGCGCTCGACGACCGTGATCCCCCGGGACTTGGCCAGCGTGCCCGCGTTGACCAGGTTCACCCGCTCCTCGGTGTCGTGCTCGAGGAAGCCGCGCAGGACGGCCGCCACCAGCGACGAGGAGTCGTGCGCCGCGGGCTCGCCCGCGATCTCGAGCGTGAGCGTGCGCGGCGCCTCGCGGGCGAGCTGCGCCACGACCCGGCCCAGCGTCTCGGCCAGGGGCAGGTAGGGCGCGATCACCTGGGCGGTCTCCGGCGTCAGCAGCGGCGCGTTGACGGCGTAACGGGCCGAGCGGCCGTCGAGCACGTCGAGGATCTGCTCCGCGACCTCCTCCGCGACGGCGACCTGGGCCTCGGCGGTGGACGCTCCGAGGTGGGGCGTCAGGAGCGTGTTGGGGGCATCGAGAAGCGGCGAGCCGGTGGGCGGCTCGGTGTTGAACACGTCGATGCCGGCGCCGCCGACCTTGCCCGAGCGCAGCGCGTCGGCCAGGTCCTGCTCGTCGATGACGCCGCCACGGGCCACGTTGAGCAGGAGCACGCCCGGCTTCATCCGCTCGATCACGGCCGCGTTGATCAGCCCGGTCGTACCCTTGTTCTTGGGCACGTGGACGGTGATCGCGTCGGAGCGGGCGACGAGGTCGTCGAAGGCGACGAGCTCGACCCCCAGGTTGGCGGCCTGGTCGTGGGTCACGAACGGGTCGGAGCCCAGGACCGTCATCTGCATGGCCCGGGCGCGGACCGCGATGGCCTGGCCGATCTTGCCCAGGCCCACGATGCCCAGGGTCTTGCCGCGGACCTCCATCCCGGTGAACAGCGAGCGCTTCCACTCGCCCCGGCGCATCGACGCGTCGGCGGCGGCGGTCTTGCGGGCGAGCCCGAAGAGCAGCGCGAGGGTCAGCTCGGCGGCCGCGATCGTGTTGCCCGTCGGGGCGTTGACGACGACGATGCCGGCCCGCGTGGCGGCCTCGAGGTCCACGTTGTCCACGCCCACGCCGGCGCGGCCGATGACCACCAGGCGGGTGCCGGCAGCGATCAGCTCCGCGTCGACCTTGACCTGGCTGCGGACGACGAGGGCGTCGTACTCCGGCAGGATCGCGGCGATCTCGTCGCGCGGCAGGCCCAGCTTCTCGTCGACGTCGTGGTGGCGGCGGAGCAGCTCGAGGCCCTCGGCGGCAAGGGCCTCGACGACCAGGATCTTCACCGGTTGGCCTCCTCGCTCACGATGAGCGCCTGCTGGGCGGCGGCGACGGCCGCCCCGGGCGTGACCGCGACGCCGCACTCCAGGGCGGTCGCCTCGAGCACGCCGATCGCAGCCAGGATGTCGTCCGTCGTGACCGAGCCCAGGTGCCCGAGGCGGAAGATCTTCCCCTTGAGCTTGCCCTGGCCGCCGGCGAGCACGAGCCCGCGCTGCTTGAGTCCCGCGTTGAAGACCTTCCAGTCGAGCGTGTCCGGGATCCACGCGGCGGTGACGGTCTTGCTGGCGACGTCGTCGTCGGCGAGGAGCTCGAAGCCCATCGCGCGCAGGCCGGCCCGGGTCATCGCAGCGCAGGTGGCGTGGCGGGCGAAGACGCCGTCGCCCTCCGCCTGCATGAGCCGCAGGCCTTCGTCCACCTGGTACATGACCGCGACGGCCGGCGTCCACGGGCTCTCGCCGTTGGCCTGCGTGTCCCGGTGGCGCTTGAGGTCCAGGTAGAAGCGCGGCATCCTGGCGGTCTCGGCCGCCGCCCAGGCGCGCGGGCCGACCGCCGCGAACGCCATGCCCGGCGCGGACATCCATGCCTTCTGCGAGCCGGTGACGACCAGGTCAAGGCCCCACTCGTCCATCGCGAACGGGACGGCACCCAGCGCGGAGATCGCGTCCACGAGCACCAGTGCGTCCGGCGCGGCTGCACGCACGGCCGCGGCCAGGGCCGGGATGTCGCTGGTGACGCCGGTGGACGTCTCGTTGTGCGTGAGGAGCACCGCCTTGAGGCCGGGGATCGCGGCCGCCGCCTCGCGCACCGCCTCCGGCTGCGGCGCCTGGCCCCACTCGATCTCGAGCTTCGTCAGGGCGGCGCCGTAGACCTCGGCCACCTTGGCGAACCGGTCGCCGAAGGCGCCCATCGTCACCGCGAGGACCGGGTCACCGGGGGAGAGGACGTTGACCACGGCCGCCTCCAGGCCGCCCGTCCCGGCGCAGGTGAGAAGGATCACGTCGTGCTCCGTCCCGAAGAACGGCTTCATGCCGGCCTCGACCCGCCGGGTCAGCGTCTTGAACTCCTCGCCGCGGTGGTTGACCATCTGGCGCCCGCCGGCCTCGCGGACCGACGGCGGAAGGGCGGTGGGTCCGGGGATGCGGAGGTTGGGCTCGAAGCGGGTCACGTCAGGGTCTCCTGGGATCGCGGTGGGTTCCCGGATGGTGCCCGACGTGACAGGTCGTCGTCCAGCGTGCAATATATGTCGTCATATGAGCACGCGTCGCACCACCATCCTCCTCGACGCCGACCTGCTGGACCGGCTCGACCGCCACGTGCGCCGCGAGCAGACCACCAAGACCGCCGTCATCGCCTCGGCCATCGAGACGTGGCTGGACGAGCACGAGACCGCTGCCGGAGTTCCCGTTCCTGGGCATCGGGAAGAGCAGCCACGGCCGGCTGTCGCTGGACGGGCGGTCCATCGCGCGGCGCGAGGCCGGCCGGCGACCCGGGGAGCGCTAGGTGGCGATCCTGCTCGACCCGTCGGCCGTCGTGGCGGCGGCGGACGTCGCCGACCTCAACCATCGCGCGGCGGTGGCCTGGTTCTCGCGCGTGGACGAGCCGCTCCTGCTCGGCGCCCTCGGCCTTGCCGAGCTCGACCTGCTGCTCCAGCGCGAGCTGGGGGTGGCGGCGACGGAGGCCGTGCTCCAGGCGCTCATCGCGGACGCGATCCGCCTGGTCCCGCCCACGACGGACGATCTCGCCCGGGCCGTGGTGCTGATGCGCGAGGCCGCGGAGCACCGGCCGCAGCTGGCCGACGCGCTGCTGGTGGCCACCGCGGAGCGGCTGGGGATCCGGCGGGTGGCGAGCTTCGACCGGCGACCGCTCGCCGTCTTCCGGCCGCGCCACGTCCGGACGCTGGAGTTCGAGCCCTAGGAATCGGGACGGGGCCGGCGATGCCGGCCCCGTTCGTGGACGATTACGGGGTTCGCGGGGCGCGCTAGGCGACGCGCTTGACGACCACGGTGCTGGCCTTGAGGTCGTGGAAGCCCTGGCGCTTGGCGTCCTTGGACGTCGTCCAGATCAGGAAGACGAAGTAGGCGAAGGTGGCCAGGCTGACGAGCGAGCCCAGGATGCGACAGATCGGTCGGCATGAGCACCAGCTGGACCACGTTGGCCAGCACGAAGACGCCGTACAGCCAGCCCCAGCGGCGGAGGGCCTGATCGCGGGTCAGGGTCGCGCCGTCAACGGCGTTCACCGTCTGGAGGTTCAGCGCCTTCTGCCCGAGCGACGCCCGCATGGCAGGGTTGGTCCAGCCCCACACGAAGTAGACCGCGGACAGGAACAGGCTCGCGGCGCTCAGCAGGACGGTCGCGATGATCACGCCAAAGATCCCGCCGCTGAGCAGGAACCCGAGCAGCAGCGCGCCCAGTGCCAGCGAGATGAACGCCGAGAGGATCGCGAGCAGGATGCCGTCGATGATGAAGGCGATGACGCGGGTGGTGAGGTCAGCGTAGGCGATCCCCGGAGCCGGGCCGGCCGCAGCAGCGACGGGCTGGAACTGCTCCGGGACCTGCATCGGCGGGGCCGGTGCGGCGGGCTGGGCCGGCGGCGTCTGCCAGTTGCCGCCGGCGGGCGGCGGGGCCGGTGCGGCGGGCGGCGGTGCTGCTGCCGCAGGCTCGGTGGGCACCGCGCCTGCCGGCTCAGCCGGGATCGGAACCTCTGGATTCGGAGCTCCCCCGGTAGGATCCGTCATCGTCTACCTCCCTCTCCGGCGCTCGTGCGCCGGCTTGGCCGAAGCATAGAGCGCCGTCTCCGACTCGGGTACCCCTTCTGCGCACCCGATCGGGGACATTTCGGACCTCGCGTGCCTGCCATCGGTACCGGGTCTCGCAGTTGAGGGGCGCGTCACCGCCCGCCGGCGTGAATCGCGGCAGTGAATCGACAGTGTGTCGCCAGCCTCCAGATATCGTTCAACGTGCGGTCGGATCGTGTCATCATCCGCGTGTCCCGTTTCGACCCACGCACCCCAGGAGTTGAACCTCGAGATGCGAATCCGCAGCGCGAAGATCGAGGAGTTGAAGCCCGTGCAGCGCGAGCGAGCCCTGTCGCCCCGTCAGCTGGCGGCGCTCCAGCGCGACGAGGAGCTCAAGAAGGCACTTGCCAGGCTCAAGTCCGACGACGACATCATCGCGATCGAGCTCGATCCGGCCGAGAAGATGCCCACCATGCGAATCGCCGTGAAGAAGGCGATCGCGGCGCATCGACCGGGGACGTCCATGGCCGTCCGCGGCCGGACCATCTACGTCTCGCCGGGCACGCTGCCCGGAGGGCGCGGCCGCCCTCCGAAGGCCTGACGGTGGCGTCGGGGGGTCGTCGCAACGGCACGGGCTCGCGCGTCATCGGGGTCTGACCGCCCGGAGGACGCTCGCCCGATGCACTTCCACCGCCGACGCCGGATCCCGTGGGGACCGATCGCCGTCGTCCTGCTCGCCCTCATCCTCGTCAGCGTCGCCGCGGTCGGGTTGAACCTGTTCGGGCTCGGGGACCGGGCGGAGAACCTTGCTCGCCGGATCGAGCTCGTCATCGACCCGCCGCCCGACCGGCCCATCGAGGAGGCAGTCCTGGTGACGCCCCGACCCGCGGCCACGGGCAGCCCATCGGGCGTGCCGACGCCGACCGCGTCGCGCGCCCCGGGCCAGACGCCCGTTCCGCTGCCGACCCCGACCCCCGTGCCGCCGCGCGTCGCCGTGGACGTGGATCTCCTCGCACACCCTGACGAGGCCTTCATCAGCGAGGCCGACAAGGACCTGTGCGCGGTAGCGGGCACGCAGATGGTGCTGGCCATGCACACCAAGGCACCGCTCACCGAGGCGTTCCAGCAGGAGCTGGCGGGCAGGATCGAGGAGTGGGAGAGCCGCCGCGACAGCAAGAACGGCGGCTGGGGACCCTCGGCCATGGTGAAGGCGCTCGAGGCGTACGGCGTCAGCGGGTACGAGGTCCGGGCCTACGAGACCCGCCAGGACGCCCTCGTGGATGCCGCGCGGACCATCGAGTCGCTCCGGGCACCCGTGATCCTGCTGACCTGGCGCGGTGCCCACACCTGGGTCATGACCGGGTTCACCGCGAATGCCGACCCGCTCGTGTTCGACGACGCGAAGGTCACCGGGACGTACATCCTCGACCCGTGGTACCCGCGGATCTCCTCGATCTGGGGGCCGTCCGACCCTCCGGGCGGCTACCAGGACCTCGCCGAGATGCGCCGCAACTACCTGCCCTGGGCGCGGCCGGAGGGCATCTACCCCAAGCGCGACGGGCTGTTCCTGGCCGTCGTTCCCACGGAGCCGCTGGAACGCTGATCGGGTCAGGCGGAGGTGGCCGGCCGTGGAGCGTGCCGGACCCGCCAGGCGAGGGCGATCCCCTGGAGCATGACGCGGACCGCGGTGCCGGCCGCGAATCCCAGCGGGATCGAGAGGATGCCGAGCGGCCCCACCGTCGCCAGCGTCACCCCCACCGTGACCGCGAATCCAGCGATGGACGCGAGGACTGGCAGCAGCGTGTTGTGGGTTGCGTACAGGCCACGCGCGACGAGGTGGCCCATCGCGTCGAACGGGACCGCCAGCGCGAACACGGTGAGCACCATCGCCGTCAGTTGGACGTCCTCAGCGTCGAACCGGCCACCGCCCAGGAGGACCTCGATGGCGAGCGGCCCCACGACAACGAGGCCGATCGCCGCGAGCGACGAGAGCACCCCGATCGTGAGGGCGTTCCTGCGCACCTCGCGGCCGAACCCGTCGCGGTCACCCGTAGCCCATGACGCGGACAGGCCCGGGAACGCCGCCAGGGCGATCGACACGCCCAGCAGCGACACGGGCACGCTCTGGAAGTTGCGTGCGAACGACACGGCCGAGACGCTGCCGGCGACCAGCGTCGTCGCGACCGCGGTGAAGAACAGGAACGTCAGCGGCTCGATGGGGTGGCTGATCATCTTGGGCAGCATCAGGCCGAGGAACTCGCGCAGCGCGGGCATCCGGAGGTCCAGGCGCGGCCGGATGCGCACCGTCGTGTGCCGCATGCCGAGGACCCTGATGCCCAGGTGCAGCGACGCGCCGATCACCGCGCCGACCGCCGCCGCCCTGATGCCCATCGTGTCGTGGAGCAGCAGCGTCCCGCCGGCGATGCCGAGGTTGTAGAGGATCGGTGCGAGCGCGTAGTACAGGAACTGGCGCTCGGCCACGAGCACCTCGCCCAGCGTGATCGAGGCCCCGAAGATGATCGGGGTCAGCAGCATCAGCCGGTACAGGTCGAGGTAGATGGCCTGGCTCGACTCGTCGAAGCCGGGCGCCACCAGGCGCACGGTGGCCGGAGCTAGCAGCAGCAGCAGCAGGCTCGACGCGGACATCACCATGACGGCCAGGGTCAGGACCGTCTGGGCGAACCGCGGCGCGGCGTCGGCTGCCGTGCGGGCGAGCGAGGTGAAGACCGGGACGAACGGGGCCGTGAGGCCGGACGCGACGAGCACGTCGAGCGCAAGCTCCGGCAGGACGAAGGCGGCGTTGTACGCGTCGAGCTCTGCCCCGGCCCCGTACGTTCGCGCGAACAGCCGGTCCCGCACCAGGCCCATGCCGTAGGCGGTGAAGGTCAGGACCCCGAGCAGGATGGCGCCCTGCGGGAGAAAGCGCGCGAGCACCGCCCGGATCCCCGCCATCGGCTCCCTCGACCTCCTCGCGGCCGCGTGCGCGGCGCCGGTCCTGTGACGCGGCGCGCGCCTGCCTTGGGACGCTAACCGGTCAAGGTGCCGCGTCGAGGACGATTCGCCGGAGGACCCGCCCCGTGACCGCGCGCCGGTACGTCGCCGTCGAGCGCACGTCGTCGATGGGGGTGATCTCGTCCATGACGGTCAGGGCGGCCTCCTCGGCCAGCGCGGTGTCGGGGATCCGGGCCTCCAGGACCGCCTCCGTGCGCGGGACACGGGTCGGCCGTGCCGCCACCGAACCCAGCGCGACACGGACGTCGTGCCAGGCGGCTGACCCGTCCGCCGCTGGGTCCGGCCTCCAGGCGACGGCGACGAGCACCTTCGCGATGGCCAGCGCCCGCCGGGTGCCGATCTTCCGGAACCGGACCTGCCGGTCCGGCACGAGCGGAATGCGCACGGCGGCCAGCAGCTCGCCGGGCGCCAGCGCCGTCTCGCGGTAGCCGGTCCAGAACTCGTTCGCCGGGATCAGGCGGCGCCCGCCCGGGCCGACGGCCTCGAGCAGCGCGTCGGTCACCAGCAGGACCGGCAGGAGGTCACCCGCCGGCGACGCCGTCATGCAGTTGCCACCGATCGTGCCCCGGTTCCGGATGGCGACCGCCCCGAAGGTCGCGGCGACCTCGGCGAGCACGGGCAGCGCCGAATGCACGAGTGCCGAGCGCCGGAGCTCCTCCCAGGTGACGAGGGCGCCCAGCACCAGCTCGTCGTGCCGGATCTCGATGTCGCGCAGCTCGTCGAGCCCGCCGAGGTCCAGCATCGGCCGCGCGCTCGCCTTGCCGTCCGCGAACGCCACCATGATGTCGGTGCCCCCGGCCACGGGCAGGAGCTCGGGGCGGGCAGCCAGGCGGTCGAGCGCGTCCCGCAGCGAGGCCGGGCGCACGAGCTCTGGCCCACCCTCCGTCGGGTCGGGGGCGACGACCGATGCGGTCCCACCAGCGGCCATCGCCGGCAGGACGACGGCAGCCTCGTCGTTGCTCGCCACCGCCTCGATCGCCTCGATGATCTTCGTGTAGCCCGTGCAGCGACAGAGGTTGCCGGCGATCGCCTCGCGGATGTCCCGATCGCCGGCTGGTCGCCCGGACACCAGCAGCGCGTGCGCGGCCAGGAGGATCCCAGGCGTGCACAGCCCGCACTGCGCCCCACCGATCTCGTGGAATGACTGCTGGAGGGGCGAGAGCGGGCCGTCGCCGGCCAGCCCCTCGATGGTGGTGATCTCGTGACCGTCCACCTGGCCCACCGGGACGAGGCAGCTGTTGACCAGCTCGCCATCGACGAGGACCGCGCACGCGCCGCATTCGCCCTCGCCGCAGCCCTCCTTGGTGCCGGTCAGGCCGAGGTCCCGCCGCAGGACGTCCAGGAGGCGTCGGCCGCCGGCGGTGGAGGCTGCGACCTCGGAGCCGTTCAGCGTGAAGCGGACGGAGGCGGGCGGCGGCACGAGCGGCGTCATGGCGTCGGGCCCTCCCCGGGCGCCAGCATCGCCGCCAGCACCTTCTCGGGGGTCGCCGGCAGGTCCGGGATCCAGGCGCCGGTCGCATCGTGGATCGCCGCCACCACGGCGGGGGCGGGGACGTCCATCGGCAGCTCGCCGAGGCCCTTCGCGCCGTGGGGAACACCGCCGAACGGCCGCTCCACCAGGATGGTCTCGATCCGCGGGGCGTCGAGCGCCGTGGGGATCAGGTAGGTGGCGAGCCGGTCGTTGCGGTACCGCCCGCCCTCGACCAGCACCTCTTCGATCGTCGCGTAGCCGACGGCCTGGAGGGTGCCGCCCTCGACCTGGCCCTCGGCGAGGACGGTGTTCACGATCCGCCCCGCGTCGGCGGCCTGGACGACCGATCGGACATGCACCTCGCCCGTGTCGAGGTCCGCATCCACCGCCGCCACGGCGCACGCCCAGCTGTACGCGGGGTAGGCATCGCCCCGGTAGGTGTGGTCGTCCCACACGATCCCCGGGAAGCCGTGGAACTGCTCCGTGGCACGGAGGGCGCCGTGGGTCTGCGCGAAGGACCGGTACGAATCGGCGAACGGGCGGCCCGTGACGGCCTCCACGTCGCTCCGCAGGTGCGCGGCGGCGGTCGCCAGCAGCCCACCGCCCAGCATCGTGGTACGCGACGCGACCGTCGGCCCGGTGTCCGGGACGCGCGAGGTGTCGGGGCGCACGACGTCCACCGCGTCGGGATCCACGCCCAGGGCCTCCGCCACGACCTGGCCGAGCACGGTCCGGGCGCCCTGACCCATCTCGGTCGTCCCGGCCAGCGCCAGGATCTCGCCGTGCGCCGTCAGCTCGACGGCCGCCACGCTGGCGAGCCGCGCCTCACCGGAGCCGGTGAACCCGGCCCCGTGCCAGCCGAGCGCGATCCCGATTCCCGACGCCGAGCGCGCCTCGCCGTCGGGGTGGGTCGCCGCGCCGTGGCCCTGCCAGATGCGCTCGAAGCCGGACGCCTCGGCGGCCGCCTCCAGCACGTCGAGCGCGGCCACGCTCTCGCGCAGGACCTGGCCCGTGGCGGTGGTGTCGCCCTCGCGATAGGCGTTGCGGCGGCGGATCTCGAGTGGCGACATGCCGAGGGCCTCGGCGACGCGGTCCAGGTGCGTCTCCGCCGCGAACTCGGACTGCGGGGCCCCGAACCCGCGGAAGGCGCCGTTGGGCGGGGTGTTGGTCACGGCCGCCCGGGCATGGATCCGCACGTTGGGGCAGGCGTAGGGGCCGCCGGCGTGGATGCCGCCGCGGGACAGGACCACCGGCGACAGCGTGGTGTAGGCGCCGGCGTCGTAGACGATGTCGATGTCCTGGGCCACGAGCTTCCCGGACGTCGTGACACCGGTCCGGTGCCGGATGATCGATGGGTGGCGCTTCGTCGTCGCGGCCAGGTCTTCGTGCCGGCCGTACACCATCCGCACCGGCCGCCCGGCCTTGCGGGCCAGCAGGGAGGCGTGGATCGCGAGGATCGAGGGGTACTCCTCCTTGCCGCCGAACGCACCGCCGGTCTCCTCCTGGACGACGACGACCCGATCGCGGTCGAGACCGAGCGCCCGCATGAGCGCGGTGTGGACGTAGTAGGGACACTGCAACGAGCCGTGGACCTCGATGCCCCCGTCGGGGCGCGGGATGGCGATCATCGCCTGCGGCTCGAGGTAGAGCTGCTCCTGGTAGCCCGTCCGGTAGGTGCCCTCGATCACCAGGTCGGCGCCGGCGAAGCCGGCGTCGAGATCCCCCTTGTCGATCTGGAATTCCTTGCAGGACGCCGTGGCCTCGAGCGGGTCGAGCACCGCGGGCAGCGGCTCGGTGCGGAGCCGGACGGCGTCGCGGGCGGCCAGGGCGAGTGCCCGGTCCGGGGCGGCGACCAGCGCCACGGGCTCCGCCACGTGCCGGATCTCGTCCGCGGCGAGCGCCGGCTGGTCGTCCACGATCAGCGCGACCACGTTCTCGCCCGGGATGTCGGCCGCGGTGACCACGACGACGCGCGACCAGTCGAACGCCGGATCGAGGTCGATCCCCAGCAGCCTCGCGTGCGGCTCGGTGGCAGCGCACCGTCAGGCCGTACCACGCCCCCGGCACGACGAGGTCGTCCGTGAAGCGCGCGGCGCCAGTGAGCTTGTCGCGCCCCTCTCGCCGGAGCGGGGAGCGAGCGTTCGTGCCGGTGCCGGTTCTCATCGCCGATAGGGTACCCACGGGACGAGGATCAATGTGCGGCGGGACGCGGCACGTGCCAGGTGGCCTCAGCCGTGTCGCGTATCGTCACGGCACGGGTCCAGGTGCGAACTGCCCGCCCGCACGGACCGGTCGACACGGTTGCTCGGTGACCTGTCCGGCTACTGGAGGGTGTCAGTCGCCGTCGCCCATGCGTGGAGGGCGCCGTCTGCGCTGCGCCAGACCACGCTCTCCACGGTGAGCACCTTGCCGCCCTCGAAGACGCCATCACGGATCCTGCGGCCGCCCGAGACACCGTTTCCAAGCTACCAGGTAGCAGGTCTGCCCGCTCGCCGCCGCCTCGGCACTGCGGTCGGCGATGACATCGCACGCGGTCTCCTGGACGGTCACGTTGTCGGCGAGGAGCTGCGGTCCTGGGTAGGAGCGGAAGGCCGTCTCGGCGACCTCGCGACAGAGACCGGCCTCGATGCCCGGGCCGTCGAGCACGGGACCGCTGCACTCGGCGAGCGAGCCGACGCTCGGTCCGGCCGTGGGTGCCGCACATGCCGTCACCGTGGCAAGCGCGGCGGCGAGCGCGAGGACTGCGGTCGTCCTCCTGCTGACGATCATCGCGACTGTCCGCGTTGACCGTGGCGCCGATGGAGTGCCCCTACGCCAGACCTATGCGACGCCTGTCTTGATCTCGCGCAGACGGCTCGGGAACCGGGCCAGTGTGGCGATCACCGCGTCGAACTCGCGGGAGTCGATGCACTCGCCGATCTTGTGCACGTTCTGCTCGATGCCCACGCCGATGCCGATCATCGGCGGGTACGTGTGGGTGCCGTCGAACACCCAGCCCTTGCCGTCACGGACGGGGAGCGTGGGGTCATCGGGTGGGACCGGGAAGCCGACGCCGTCGGTGGAGAAGATCCAGCGGCCCACCCGCGGGTCGCGGTGCAGCGAGCCGTCACCGGTCGTCAGCTCGACGATCGGGGTGGCGCACGCGGCGTACGCGTCCACTGCGGCCAGGACGGCGGGGTGGTCGGCGGGCGTCACCCAGCCCGGGTAGATCTGCGCGTTGTCGGCCTTGGTGCCCTTCCAGGATGGCCGGCTGTAGTAGGGCGCCCTGACGTCCACCGTGCAGCCTGCCTCACGGGCGGCGGCGACGCTGGGCATGGACTCCACGGCCGCGAGCGCCGCCTGCGGATCCTCGCCCGCGGTCAGGCGCCGGTCGAAGCGGAACGTGAACCGCTCCGGGACGGCGCAGTCCGACGGGGTGTCCAGCCTGGCCCAGCTGGCCGTGCGGGTGCCGCCGCCGAGGAACGGATCGACGCCCATGTCCACGCCGTCGCGGTAGCGGGCCGCGGCCTCGACGAGGATCGGTGCGCCCAGCTCCAGGGGGTTGCGGCCCTCCCAGGGCATGGAGCCGTGGCAGCTCTTCCCGGTGACCTCCACCTCGATCTGCATCCGGCCGCGCTGGCCGCGGTAGATGCCCGCCGCGCCGTCGTTGGCGCAGCCGGTGCCCTCGGTCAGGACGTACGCGTCGGGGATCAGGTCGGGGCCGGCATCCGGCCACTCGTGCCGGCGCACGTGCATCATGCTGCCGCCGTCGTTGTCCTCCTCGGCCACGGTGGCGTAGCTGCGGACGATGACGCCGTGCAGGGACCCGAGGTGCTTGGTTTCCATCAGCACCTTGGAGGCGACCACCTGGCTGACCACGCCCGAGAGCTGGTCGGCCGCACCGCGGCCCCAGACCAGGTGGTGCCACTCGTCGTCGGGGGGCAGGAAGCCGAGCTCGGCGCGCAGGAACTCGCGGTTGAGCTTGCTCTCGTCCACGAGGCCGTCGAACGGGTCGAGGCCGCCGGTCGCCTCGTGCCAGCGGTCGCGCAGCGGCCAGACGGTGTCGGTGTGGCCGTCGAAGTAGACGACCGTCTTCTCGGCGTCCGGGATGCCGTCTTCGCGGTCCATCAGCACCCAGGTGAGGTTGCCGAAGTCATCGAACCAGGCGTCCTCGGGCCGCTCCACCGCGCCGATCTCGACCAGCGTGCGGCGCAGGTACTCCACGCGCGGGCCCTCGTGGTTCGAGGTGCCGCACAGGGGGTCGCCGCCCTCGTCCTCGGGGCGATCGACGTAGTCCGCCGGGACGCGGATCGTCTCCTTGAGGATCTCGATGGCGAGCGGCCGGTACTGCCGGGTCAGCTCCGAGATGCGGGCCTCGAGTGTCATTGCGCAGAACCTCCCTGGTCGGTCCGGGCTGCCCTCTCGAGCGCCGCCTTCACCTGTGTTCCCTTGGCTGCCGTCAGCAGCGCCATGATCGCGAAGACCTTCTTGTTCGCCTCGCGGGCGAGGTCGACGCGGAACTGCTCCATCACGCCGGGGCTCACCTCCGCGCCGATGTCGGCCGGCAGGCAGTGCATGTACAGCGCATCGGCGTCGCGGGTCAGGCCCATGCGTCGCTCGTCGCAGATCCAGTCCCGGTGCGAGGCGTTGCGCTCGAGCGCGCGGCGCTCGATGTCGCGCAGCGCGTCGGTGTCCTTGCTGCGGTTCGCATCGACCCGCTCGAGCATCAGGTCGTACGGCCCCCAGCTCTTGGGGTAGACCACGTCCGCACCGGCGAACGCCTCGTCCATGTCGTGCATCACGGCGAACGAGCCGCCCGACGCCTCGGCGTTGGCCTGCGCGGCCTCGAGCGAGGGGTCCATCAGGCGATAGCCCTCGGGGTGGGCGAGCCGGACGTGCGCCCCGAACCGGGTCATCAGCGTCACGATCCCCTGCGCCACCGAGAGCGGCTTGGCGTAGCTCGGCGAGTAGGCCCAGCTCATCGTGATCGTCCGCCCGGCCAGGCCGTCCGGGAACCGCTCCCGGAGCCACAGCAGGTCGGCCAGCGACTGGGTCGGGTGGTCGACGTCGCACTGGAGGTTGACGATGGGCACGCTGCGCTCGTCGCCGGTCGCGGCCAGGTAGTCGTCGATGCCCTGCTTGGCGTCCCGCATGAAGCGGTTGCCCTCGCCCAGGATGAGGTCGTGCCGGATGCCCAGGGCGTGCGCGTTCATGCCCAGCATCGCGCCCGTCTCCACCGACGTCTCGCCGTGGCTGACCTGCGTGGAGGAGCCGTCGACGATCACCGCCTGCCCGCCGAGCCGCGCCGCCGCGCCCGCCCAGGACGACTTGGTACGCGTCGACTGGTCGAAGAACAGGGCCCAGAAGAGCTCCTGCGGGAAGAGGGCGGGGACGCGCCCCAGCCGGTCCAGCGCCTGGAGCGTCTCGGCCAGCGAGCACAGGGTCTCGATCTCGGCCGTGGTCCAGTCCTGCGTGAGCAGCATGCTCCGCCCGCGGAGCGCTTCGAGGGCTGCGCCGTCGAGCCGGGACGGGTCGGGGGGTGCAAGCGTGGTCATCGGGTTTCCTCTGTGGGCGGGGGAGGTGCTGGCGCGTGGCGGACGCCGCTGAGGACGACGGCGATGGTCTCGTCGGGTTCAAGGATGCCCTGCGCGGCGAGCGCCAGCAGGCCCGCGACGCCGGCCGTGCCGGTCTCGTCGGCGTCGATGCCGGTGGCGCCGCAGGCGAGCGCGTTGGCGGCCACCAGGGCGGGCTCGTCGACGACGACCGCGCGACCGCCGGTGACGAGCATCGCGCGCACGACCGCCAGCCAGTCGTAGGTCTCGTCGTCCAGGATCCCGTGGGCGATGCTGGCGGGCTCGGTCTCCCACGGCCACATGTAGCGCGACCGGCGGTCCGCGACCCGGCGCAGGCCGTCGTGGACGGCCGAGGGATCGGCGGGCGTGCCGGCGACGATGCCCGAGGTCCTCGAGCACCCGGGCGAAGGCGCGGGCGAGCGGAGCGCCGCCGCGGGCCTGGACGGTGTCGAGGGTCGGGACGTCCTCGAGGGCGCCGATCGCCGCCGCGTCGTCGAAGCCCAGGGCGATCCCCGATGCGAGCGCCCCTCCGCCGACCTGCACCACGATGCGGTCCAGGGAGGAGCCGGCGGCGCGCAGCTCGTCGGCGATCTCCCAGGCCAGCGTCGCCCCGCCCTCGATCGCGAGGCCGTTGTCGGGGCCCTGGCAGGTGAACGGGACGGCGCCCTCGGCGAGGGCCTCCTGCAGCCGGAGATAGGAGGGATCGCCGGCCTCACCGGGGTGTCGCGGGCAGGTGACGACGCGCGCGTCCAGGGTCCGGAGGCGGTCGACCACCGCGACGTCGGCGGTGGTCGGGACGAACACCCGCAGCTCGCGTCCCGCGGCCCTGGCGACCACCGCGGCGGCGAGGGCAGCGTTGCCGCAGCTCGCGATGGCGAGGGGCCTCGCGGGGTCGCCGTCACCCAGCGCCTCGGCCACCCGCAGCTCCAGGAGGATCCCGAACAGGTGACGCGCCTTGTGCGAGCCCGCCACGTTGCCAGTCTCGTCCTTGACCCACACGGTTCCCTGCGGCGCGAGGCCCGCGGCCCGGGCGATCGCCGGCACCCTGACCAGCGGCGTGACCCGGAAGCCCGTTGCCGTCCACGCCGGCCACGGCGTCGTCGAGCTCGCGCACGAGGTCCACGTAGCGGGCGTCGCCCCAGCCGGCGGCGCGGGCGACGTGGTAGGCGTGGAACAGGGCGCGGTAGCGGATGAAGGGGTTGGGGTCCGGGTCGGCGGGCGGGTCGAGCCGCAGCAGGTCGATGCCGCGGGCCATCACGTGGTCGATCCCGTCGCCCGGCCGGCGGTTCGGGCAGCGCGGGGTGAACGGGCGGTGCGCGGGCGCGAGGGCGCCGCAGCCGGCGCAGACCAGGCCGGTCTCGACCGCGGGCGGCGGCAGGACGTCCCGACGGTGGCCCGCCCCGGGGGTCACGCGGGCCGTCCCGTGACCTGCTCGTTGAACTCGTCGATCAGCTCGTCCCAGCGACCGACGATCTCGCGGGTGGCGGTCCAGAACGCCGGGTGCCGCCTCGACTCGAACTCCTCGATGGACACGCCCTGCTGCTCCACCCAGGTGTAGTAGCCGAGGTCGAAGATGCGGTCGCGGTCGGCGCGCGTCGCGTCGAGGACATGGTCGTCGGCGACCGCGACCAGCCATGCCCCGAACGTCTCCCCGGCCGCCACGGCGTCGAACCCGCCCGCGAAGTCCCGATCGACGATCCGCTCGAGCTCGGTGCCGTACAGCTCGGCGCCGTCGGTCGCGACGGTGAGGATCACGTCGTCCGGGCCCAGCCGCTGGTTGCGGGCGACCTTGATGGCGGCCAGGACGTTGCAGATCGAGGACAGGCCGAGGTTGCCGAGGGCCTGCACGGTCTCCTCGGGCACGCCGCGCCGCCGGACCAGGTAGTCGCGACCGACCGGGCGTGTTGAACAGGACCAGCAGCTGGTCCGTGGCGCGGTCCGAGATCCCCACGAAGAGGTCGGTGGCCATGACGTTGTGGATCAGCGGGACGTGCTTGTCGCCGATCCCCTGGATGTTGTGCTCGCCGAACCCGTTGGCCAGCATCGTGGGGCACTCGAGGGCCTCCACGGCCACCGTCCGGGAGCCCAGCCGCTCCTTGAGGTAGTCGCCGGCGGCGATCGTCCCGGCGGACCCGGTGGCCGAGACGAAGGCCGCGGCGCGGGCACCGGGCCGCGACGCCGCGACGTGCCCGAACACGCGCTCCAGGGCGGGGCCCGTGAGCACGTAGTGGGCGACGTGGTTCCCGAACTCGCTGAACTGGTTGAAGATCACGGTGTCCGGCTCGCGGTCCAGCTCCGCGCAGCGGTCGTAGATCTCCTTGACGTTGCTCTCGGTGCCCGGCGTCCTGATGATGTCGGACGGGTCCGCGACCCAGCGCTCGAGCCACTCGAACCGCTCCCGGCTCATCCCGGTCGGCAGGACCGCGACGCCCCGGCAGCCCATGATCCGCGAGATCGCCACGCCGCCCCGGCAGTAGTTGCCCGTGGAGGGCCAGATGGCCCGCTGGGTGGCGGGATCGAACTGCCCGGTCACGATCCGCGGCGCGAGGCACCCGTAGGCGGCGATGACCTTGTGCGACCCGATCATCGGGAACCGGTTACCCAGGGCGACCACGATCGGCGACGCGACGCCGGTCAGCTCCGGGGGCAGCACCACGTGTTCCGGGACGTCCACGCGCCCGGCCCCGCTCGCGTCGTTGAACCAGTGCGCCCGGAACAGGTTGAGCGGGTCGGCGGCGCCGGGGTCGACGGTCTCGAGGCTGTCCCGCACGTCCGCGGGGATCAGGTCGGGTTCGGCCAGCTGGGCGAACGTCGGCAGGGTGACGCCGAGCGACCGGCAGCGATCGGCCGCGCGGTCGCGGACGTCGCGGTCGATGATGTCGCGTTCGAGCCCCAGACGGCGCATGTTCTCCTCCTGAGCCGGCACATGGATTGGTGCCCAGTATCCGGCCACTCGCGCGATCGGGACACACGGCACGGGCAGATCCCCCGGGTCATGCCTACATTTCGGCAACCATATCGGCCAGACTAGGGCCAGACGGTCCCGCGGGGACCGGTTGCGAGGGGGTCACATGGACTTCACGCTCAACGGACGGCCGATCGCTGTCGATTCCGCGCCCGGTCGGTCGCTGCTCGATGTCCTGCGGACCGACTGCGGCCTGCGGTCGATGAAGGACGGCTGCGCGCCCGAAGGGTCGTGCGGAGCCTGCACCGTGATCGTCGACGGCCACGCGGTCGTGTCCTGCGCGCGACCCGCGGAGCGCGTCGCGGGGCGTAGCGTGGAGACCCTGGAGGGCCTGCCGGCCGGCGTCCGAGACCTGTGGGCGGATGCGTTCGTGGCCACCGGTGCCTCGCAGTGCGGGTACTGCTCGCCGGGGATCGTGATGAAGGCCGAGGCCCTCCTCCGGCGGGACCCGGAGCCTGCCCGCGAGGCCATCGGCCGCGCCCTGGCCGGCAACCTGTGCCGCTGCACCGGGTACGCGCCGATCATCGACGCCATCGAGCTGGCCGCGGCCGTCCGACGCGGCGAGGCCGCGGGCGTGGACCCGGTGACCGGACCGCGCTACGAGGGTCGCGAGCTCGCCCTCGGCGAGAAGCCGTTCGTCGGCGATCTCGTCGCGCCGGGCATGCTCCACGGCGCGCTGCGCTTCGCCGGCGTGCCGCGCGCGCTCGTCCGCTCCATCGACACGACGGCGGCGCGCGCGGTCCCGGGCGTGGTGGCCGTGCTGACCGCGGCCGATGTCCCCGGCCGCCGCGAGCAGGGGCTCATCCGGCCGGACTGGCCGCTGATCGTCGCCGAGGGCGAGATCGTCCGTTACGTGGGCGACGTGCTGGCCGCGGTCGCCGCGGAGACGCGGGAGGCCGCCGCAGCCGCCGCGGCGCTCATCGCGGTGGACCTGGAGCCGCTGCCCGCGGTCACCGACCCATTCGCCGCCCTCGCCGACGATGCGCCCGCGATCCACGAGGGCGGCAACGTCGTCTCCCGCTCCGTCGTGCGGCGCGGTGACGTGGACGCCGCCCTCGCGGGCGCCGCGCACGTCGCGTCAGCCAGCTTCCGGACCGCCGCCATCGAGCATGCGTTCCTGGAGCCGGAGGCTGCCCTCGCGGTGCCGCGGGGCTCGGTCGGACCGGACGGCGCGACCGTGAGTGACCATCGGATCCACGTCTACTCCGCCGGGCCAGGGCGCCTGGGAGGACCGGCGCCAGGTCGCGTCGTTCCTGGGGCTGCCGGCGGGCGAGGTCCTCGTGACCCAGGTCTCCACCGGCGGCGCGTTCGGCGGCAAGGAGGACCTCAGCGTCCAGGGCCAGGCGGCGCTGCTCGCGTTCGCGACCGGCCGCCCCGTGCTGCTCAAGCTCACCCGACGCGAGAGCCTGTGGTTCCACGTCAAGCGCCACCCGATGTGGCTCGACTACACGGCCGGCTGCGACGCGGAGGGCAACCTGGTCGCGGTCCGCGCCCGGATCACCGGCGACAACGGCGCCTACGCCAGCGTCGGCGGCAAGGTCCTCGAGCGCGCCGCGGGCCATGCCTGCGGCCCGTTCCGGGTGCCCAACGTGGACGTCGAGGCCACCGCGGTCTACACCAACAACCCGCCGTCGGGCGCCATGCGCGGCTTCGGGGCGAACCAGGCCGACTTCGCGATGGAGGGCGTCCTGGACATGCTCGCCGAGGCGGTGGGCATCGACGGCTGGGACATCCGCTGGCGCAACGCGCTCGACGTGGGCGACCGCACCACCACCGGCCAGAAGCTGGGCGAGGGCGTCGGCGTGCGCGCGACCCTGCTCGCGGTCAAGGACGCCTACAAGGCGGCCCGGTACGCGGGCATCGCGTGCGCCATCAAGAACGTGGGCGTCGGCAACGGCCTCAAGGAGCGCGGGCACGCGGTCCTCCGCCCAGAGGCGGACGGCACCGTCACGCTGTTCCACTCCTGGACCGAGATGGGCCAGGGCTGCCACACCGTCTTCCGCGACCTCGCGGCGGCCGAGCTGGGCATTGACGCGGGCCTGATCCGGGTGGCGGTGGACACGCACCGCGAGCTGGACACGGGCGAGACCACCTCGTCGCGGGCCACGATGCTCGGCGGGCGCGCGGTCCTGGAGGCCTGCGCCGCGCTGCGCGCGGCCCTCGAGGCGCTCGGCCCCGATCGGCCGACTCGAGGACCTCGCGGGGCGGGACTTCGCGGGCAGCGTGCTGGTGGACTGGACCACCAAGCTCGAGGCCGACGTGGCCGAGCCGGTCACCCACTTCGCCTACGGCTGGGCGACCCAGGTCGTCATCCTCGACGACGAGGGCCGGGTGGAGCGGATCGTCGCGGCGCACGACGTGGGCAAGGCGCTGAACCCCGTGCTGCTGCGCGGCCAGGTCGAGGGCGGCGTCCACATGGGCCTGGGCATGGCCCTGACCGAGGCCTTCGAGACCGAGGACGGGATCCCCGTCACCGGGACGCTCAAGTCGCTGGGCATCATCCCGGCGGCCGCGATGCCCCCGGTGGAGACGATCCTGGTGGAGGTCCCGCAGCCCGAGGGGCCGTACGGCGCGAAGGGCATGGGCGAGGCCGTGCTGGTCCCGACCTCCGCCGCGGTGGCCGGCGCGCTCTACGCGTTCGACGGCATCCGCCGGACCAGCCTGCCGATGCGCGACTCGCCGGCCGCCAGGGCGCTGCTGCCGCGCCTGGCCCGCGAGGCGGCGAAGGCCGCGTCGACGGCGACCGGATCGACCACGGGAGGGCAGTCCTGATGTCCGCGGTCACGCCGGGCCTCGTGTGTGCGCACCACCACCTGTACTCGGCGCTGGCCCGGGGCATGCCGGCGCCGCCCAAGGTCGCCACGAGCTTCGCAGGAGATCCTCGAGCAGGTCTGGTGGCGCCTGGACACGGCCCTCGACCTCGAGATGATCCGCTGGTCTGCCATGCTGGGGGCGCTCGAGGCGCTCGAGAACGGGACCACCGCGATCATCGACCACCACGAGTCGCCCAACGCCATCGAGGGCAGCCTCGACGTGATCGCCGAGGCGTGCGCGGAGGTGGGCGTCCGGTCCGTCCTGGCCTACGGGATCACGGATCGCCACGGGCTCGACGGCGCCCGGCGCGGCCTCGCGGAGAACGAGCGCTTCATCCGGGCCGGCGGCCGCGGCCTGGTGGGGATCCACGCTGCCTTCACCTGCTCCGACGCGTCCCTGCGCGCCGCGGCCGATCTCGCCGAGGAGCTGGGCGTGGGCGTCCACATCCACGTCTGCGAGGGCGTCGGCGATGCCGGCGCGCCGGGCCGGCTCGCCGGCCTGACCCGTGACGACTGGCTCCTGGCCCACTGCGTCCACCTGCCGACCGACCACGACCTGCGCGGGACGATCCTCCACAACCCGATGTCGAACCTCAACAACGCCGTGGGCTACGCGAACCCGGCACGGTTCTCGAACCGGGTGGCCCTGGGCACGGACGGGATCGGCGGCAACGTCCTGGAGGCGTTCCGGCTGGCCTACGTCCTCCAGCGCTCGGTCGACGTCACCTGCGGTCCGGGCACGGCCTGGTCATGGCTGGAGGCCGGCTGGGACCTGGTGCCCGAGGCGCGCGGCGACGAGGTCACCTGGTCCTACGACCCGATGGATCCCTGGCACATCGCCTTCACGCCGGGGATCCGGCCGCTCCGCATCGACGTCGACGGGGAGGTGGTCTTCGCCGACGGCCGGCCGACGCGGGTCGACGCCGACGAGATCCGCGCCAGGGCGCGGGAGCAGGCAGCCCGCCTGCACGCCAGGCTCTGAGGAAGCACCCGATGTCCGACCGCTTCCATCCGCTCTCGATGGAGCAGCTCACGAGCTGGGTCTTCACCGAGCTCGAGCAGAAGGGCTCGATCTTCAACGTCCCGGCGTCGGCGGTCTTCGTCCCCCGTCCGGACCACCGCTTCCGGCGCCGCGAGCTCGGCGTCGAGCTGGACACGCCGTGGGGCGTGGCGGCCGGGCCGCACACCCAGATGGCCCAGAACATCGTCGCCGCGTGGCTCGCGGGCGCCCGGCTGATCGAGCTCAAGACCGTCCAGACCCTCGACGAGCTCGAGGTCAACAAGCCCTGCATCGACGTCGAGGACGAGGGCTACAACGTCGAGTGGAGCCAGGAGCTGCGCGTCCACGAGTCGTTCGACGAGTACCTGCGCGCCTGGGTGCTCGTCCACGCCCTCCACCGCGCGCTCGGCTTCCCCGGCGAGCGCCCGGGCGTCGTGTTCAACATGAGCGTCGGCTACAACCTCGAGGGGATCCGCCGGCCCAACGTCCAGTGGTACCTCGACGCCATGGCCGACGCGTCGGCCTGGCTGCCGGCGTACGTCGACGTCGTCGCCCGCCGCTTTCCCGCCGTCCGCGAGGTCGACATCCCGGCCCGCATCTCGGACTCCGTGACGCTCTCGACGATGCACGGCTGCCCGCCCGACGAGATCGAGCGGATCTCGCAGTACCTCATCGAGGAGCGGGGCCTGCACACGACGGTGAAGTGCAACCCGACGCTGCTGGGCGCGGAGCGGGTCCGCGGGATCGTGAACGAGGAGCTCGGGTACGCCGACGTCACGATCCCGGACGAGGCCTTCGGCCACGATCTCCGCTGGGACGATGCCGTGCCGATGTTCGAGCGGCTGCGGGCGGCCGCCGCCGGGCGCGGGGTCGCCTTCGGGCTGAAGCTGTCGAACACCCTCGAGGTGCGCAACTGGCGCGGCGTCTTCGACCGCGACCCGACGATGTACCTCTCCGGCCGCGCCCTCCACGCCGTGACCGTCAACCTCGCGGCCCGGATCGGCGATGCCTTCGAGGGGTCGATGCCGGTCTCGTTCGCCGGCGGCGCGGATGCCTTCAACCTGCCCGACCTGCTCGCCGGCGGCCTGCGCACCGTGACGGTCTGCTCCGACCTGCTCAAGACGGGCGGCTACCTGCGGCTCCTCCAGTACCCGCAGGAGGTCGATGCCGCGTTCGACGCGGCCGGGGCGACCGGCATCGAGGACTTCATCCGCCGGCGCGCGCTCGCGGGCGGGCTCGTCGATCCGTCGGCCGACACCGTCGCCTGCGCCAGGCTCAACCTGCGCGCCTATGCCGCGCGCGTCACCGCCGATCGGCGCTACGCGAAGGCGACGTTCGCGACCGAGCCACTCGAAGACCACGCGCGACGCTCGGCGCCTTCGACTGCATCGCCGCGCCCTGCCTGGACGAGTGCCCGGTCGACCAGCAGGTGCCGCGCTACCTGCGCGCCGTGCGCGAGGGCGATCTCGGCGAGGCGGCCCGGATCACCCGGCTCGACAACCCACTGCCGGCGATCCTGGGCCGCGTCTGCGACCACCACTGCGAGCACACCTGCGTCCGGACGCACCTCGACGAGCCGCTGGCGATCCGGCAGGTCAAGCGCTTCATCATGGATGCGGAATCGGACGGCGCCGCCTCCGAGCGCCAGCCTGGTGCAGGTGCCCCCCGTGTCGCGATCGTCGGCGCCGGGCCGGCCGGGCTCGCCGCCGCGGAGTGGCTCGCGCGCGCCGGCGCCGCGGTCACCATCCTCGAGGAACACCCATACGCCGGCGGCATGGTCGGCGGGGCGATCCCGGCCTATCGCCTGCCGCAGGCGCAGATCGCGCAGGACCTCGCGGTCCTGGAGCGGCTCGACGTCGAGCTCCGGTATGGCGTCCGCGTCGGCGGCGACGTGACCGTGGCCGGCCTGCTGGCGGACGGATTCGGCGCGGTCTTCGTGGCGGTCGGCGCCCAGCAGGGCAAGCGCCTCGGGCTGCCGGGCGAGGATGCCGCGGGCGTGCTCGACGGGGTCGAGTTCCTGCGCCTCGTGCGCGAGGGCCGGCCGCCCGTCGTCGGCCCGCGGGTCGGCGTCGTGGGTGCCGGCGACACGGCCATGGACTGCGCCCGCTCCGCGCGCCGCGCAGGGGCGGCTCACGTGCAGCTCGTCTACCGCCGCACGATCGACCAGATGCCGGCCGACCGGGAGGAGGTCGCGGCGCTGCGCGAGGAGGGGATCGAGGTCGTCGAGCTCGCCCGACCGGTCGGCCTGCGCGTGGAGGACGGCCGCCTGGCCGGGCTCGTCGTCCGCCGGACGGCCTACGACGGCACCCGCGACGCCTCCGGGCGCAAGGTGCCGCGCGACGTCCCGGGTTCGGATGCCGAGCTCCCGCTCGACACGCTCATCCTGGCGATCAGCCAGTCGCCGGTGCTCGACCTGTTCGGCGACCTGGCGCCGGAGCTGACGGGGGCCGGGTTCGTCGCCACGGACCCGGAGACGCTGGCGACGTCGATCGCGGGGGTCTGGGCGGGCGGCGACGTGGGGGCTCACGGTCCGGCGTCCATCGTGAAGGCGGCCGCCGACGGCAAGCGCGCGGCCGCGGCGATCGCCCGGTTCCTCGGGCTGCCGTCCGGGACCGCGCTGCCGGCGCCGGCCGGCTACCGGGAGGTCGGGGATCTCGATGTCGGCGCGATCACCGTCCGCCGGGCCCACCGGGAGTACCGCGTCCCGGTCCGCGCCACCGGGCTCGACCGGCGCGGCGGGTTCGAGGAGACGGCCCTGCCCTACACGGCCGACGAGGCGCAGCGCGAGGCCGCTCGCTGTCTCGACTGCGACACGCTCTGCAGCCTGTGCGTGGGCGTCTGCCCGAACCTGGCCCTGCTGACGTACGAGACGGCGCCGATCCGGGCGGAGGTCCCCGTCCTCGCGTCGCGCGACGGGGCGCTCGTGCCGGCCGGCGCGGAGCCCTTCGCCGTCGCCCAGCGGTTCCAGGTGGCCGTCCTCTCCGACCTGTGCAACGAGTGCGGCACCTGCGTCACGGCCTGCCCGACGGCCGGCCGCCCGTACGTGGACAAGCCGCGCCTCTACCTGGATGCCGCCGATTTCGCCGCCGAGCCGGACAACGCGTTCCGGATCCTGGGCGACTCGGCGATCGAGGGACGGTTCGGCGGCGCGACCCACCGCCTCGACCGCCGGCCGGGCGACCCGACCTGCGTCTACTGGGCGCCGGGCATGCGAGCCGTCCTCGACGCGACGACGTTCGCGGTGCTCGAGGTCGAGGCGACCGGGCCGGTAGGGGAGGAGGGCCAGCGCGTCGCTGGCTCCGGCCGCCGTCCTGGCCGCGCTCCTCGCCGGGATCGCGGGTTCCGTGCCGCACCTGCCGACGGCGGGCGACGCGACCGACGGCGCGGCCGGGCGCGGCACCCGCGTCGCCGAGCCGGCGCTGCCCGGGTGACGCGCGACGGCGCGGCTCCCGTCCCCGGGGGGCACCTGCACGCCGATGCGTGCCGGCCTGCCCTGCCGCAGCGGGGCGCCGCAGGCGGACGCCGTCTCCGGGTCGTCACCAGGAGCTCGATGATCTCGCGACGCGACACCTGGATCGCCTACCTGCTCATGGTGTGCCAGGGATTCCTGTTCTACACCGTCGGCTATGTGACTCCGTACGTGGAGTCGGAGCTCGGGGCGCCGACATGGGCCTCTGCCCTGCCCAGCACGGCGATGGCCGTCGGGCTGCTCGTCGCCGCGGGCTTGGTGCCCCGCGTCGTGCACGCCTTCGGGAGAGGCGGCGCCGTCCGCCTGTGGGCAGCGCTGCTCGCCGGCGCCGCGATCGCGATCGCCGCGGCGGCCTCGCTACCCGTGCTGCTCGCGGGCAGTCTCGTGATCGGCGTGGCCGGGGCAGGATCGCTGACCCATTCGGTGACCACGTTCGCCGGTCGCCAGGGCGGTGTCCTGCTGATGCGTGCGACGCTCGCGTCCGTCGTCGGCGGGGTTGCCGGGCCCCTGGTGCTGTCCGCAGCCGCCCGCAGCCTGGGTTGGAACATCGGGGTGCTGGCCCCGGTGCCCCTCGCCCTGGCGCTGGTGGTGCTCGCGCGTCCCCGGCCGGATCATGCCGGTCCCAGGCCCGAGGGGCTCCCGGACGTCGCGAACGCGGGGGTCGCACGCGGGCCTGACCGCCCCGGCCGCCTCGCCGAGCCGCCACTCCCAGGGGCGTACTGGCTGGCCTGGACGTTCCTCGCGCTGTGCGTGGCGGCGGAGTCGTCGTTCGTGACCTGGGCCGCGCAGGTGGCGGTCGTCCGGACGGGAATCGAGCTGGCCGACGCGACCGCCCTCGGGTCGCTGTTCGTGGTGGGCCTGATCGCCGGGCGGGTGATCCTGGGCACGGGTGCCGGCTCGCGCGTGGCTCCCACGCGCCTGCTCGCCGGCATGGCGGCCATGGCGGCGGCGGGTGGGCTCCTGGTCTGGCTGGGTTCGTGGGCCGTCGTGACCGGGCTCGGCCTGCTGGTCGCCGGGCTGGGCATGGCCGGCGTGTGGGCCACCGCGGCCGGCGTGGCCGTCGCCGCCGCGCCCGGATCTCCGGTCATCGCCGGGGCTCGCCTCAACCTCGCGACCGGGATGCCCATGCTGATCGCGCCCCTCCTGCTGGGCGTGGTCGCCGGCCTGGCGGGGGTGCTGTTCGCATGGGGAGCGGTGATCGCGTTCCTCCTGGGCGCGCTGGCGGTGCTCAGGCTGGTGCCGCGCTCGCCGACCGCCCGTTCGGTGACGGACAGCCGCTGACGGCGCCGCGAGCGGCCGTCCTCGCCTTCCGCCCGTCCTCGCCCGCCCGCGATCCGCCAGCCCTTGCCGGCAGGCTGGGTACGGAACTCGCCGGAGATGCGGAGCTGCTCGAATGCCACTCAGCCAGCCTTGGGCGAGGAGGCTGGGCTGGGGTTGCCGGATGGCGTGGATACGGGTCGAGGCTCGTCGTCGCGTCGCAGAGCCGCGGCGAACGCGAGGAACGCCTCCCGCGAAAGGTCCTGCTCGTAGCCGGTCAGCAGCAGCGGCACGCCGTCGAAGGCCCAGGCGAGCTCGAACTGGCCGTAGACGGGGTCACGGCGCAGGATGCCGGGCCGACCGGCCACCGTCACAAGCTCGGATGACGCGGTGTCCTCGAGCACGGCCGCGGGCGTCCCATCGGGCCCCTGGCGCAGCACCAGGTGCCCGGGATCGCCCCAGCCGAAGTCGGGGTTGACGGCGGGAGCGGCGAAGACGGACGTCCAGACGGCGGGCGTGTCCCATCCCGACGAGAAGTCCTGCTCGCCCACCCAGCCGTCGGGCAGGTCGCCGGGCACGATATAGGGCTCGGGTGGATCCACCCACAGGATTCGGTTGGCGGCGAGATCCCGGATCGTGCGGCCGGCATACGGCGAGGCCAGGTGCAGGCGGGCCTCGTGCGTCCAGCCCTCCATCGAACACCCAACGATGATGCCGCCAGATCCCTCGGGCGGGAAGGTCGCTGCGCCAGGCACGGTGAAGCTGCCGACCGCGACGCCCAGCCCTCCCTCGTCATCGGAGCCACCCCAGGCCCGGATGTCCTCCCGGGTGCAGGGGTTCGCAGGATCGAATGGCTTGCCCGCCACGAACTCGACCGTGATCATGGTCCGGTCCTCCGACAGCCGGCCCGAGTCCAGGCGGATGAGCGGGCCCGGCGGCCGCGCGCCGAAGTCGGGGCCGAACTCGTGCACGACGGGGCCTTCCGGCCACCTTCCCGGGGACGATCCTTCCGGCGGCTGGCCGCAGGCCACGAGCATGATGGACAGAATCGCGATGGCTGCGCACCAGAACGGGAGGCCGCGACCCAGCGGCTGGTGATCGGTGTGCATCGACGCCCCCTGTCTCCGGCGCTGCTCGCGCAAGATCCCGAACCGCGTGCCAAGCGGCTCCCTCCGTATCGTGTGGAGACGGCGCCGGTCGGTCAAGGTGTCGCACCGCATTCGGGTACGGGAACTTCGTGTGGAATCAATCGGCTACAGACTCCGAGTGCCGCATCAACGAGCGATGTGATGCTGTTCTCGCTGCCGCGCAATCGGTGGTGTCCTACGACAACTCCCGGGTTGTGGTCACCTGGGGTCGCGGCCTCGGCTTCCATGCCGAAGTCCACGTCTGCTACTCGGACGGACGCGACGCGCTGGTTGACGTGATGAGCGACGACCTCCACCCCGACTTGAAGGCCGGGGTCCGCGACACGGCGTGGGACAGCCCGCCCTGCCGGTGAGCCTCTTCGTCGGCTCGACCCGCAGTCGCTCGCACAGGCAGGCGACGCACGCGACCTCGAGCCAGGTCTGTGCGCCGAGCGCCGTCCGCTCGTAGCAGCGCGACGGCCGTGGCCACACTCCGGGTTGGGCAGGAGGGCGTTCTCGGCTCTGCAAACCGGCCGCAGCGGCGTGCCCCTAATCCGTGGCCCATGCCGACCAGCCCAAGCCGACCAGACCCGGGAGCGTCGCGTCGATGGGCTGGCGTGACTGGTCAGCCTTGGCGAGGCGTGCCGCGGCGACAACAACCGCACCGGCGATGCGGCTCGCCGATGCCGCCCAAGGTCACGTGCGCAACCGCCCCACAGGTGGGGAACCCCCCCAGCCACGGTGTCCCGCCTTCCTCGATGTCGAGATCGGCGAACGACGCCATGAAGTCCTCGCCCCTGAACACGGGGGGGCCGAGTCGCGCCCGCACTGCCTCTCGCAGCGCGAAGCCGACCTCTCCGTCATTCCCGGGCGCCGCCCAGACGAACCGGCCAGGCGGATCGGGCTGGCGATGCTTCACGGATCGCGACGGGAGTCCCAGGGGCAAGAAGGAGAGTGCGCGCATGACCGATCGCCAGATCCTACAGAGGCCCTCAGGGGACCAGCTCAAGCCAGCAGACGACGAACGTTTCGTCGTCGTGGGAGAAGTCGCCCATCAGGTCTACGTGCGTCCCAGTCCGATACGCGACCGTACCTCTCGCGCTGAGGACCTCGACCCCGAACCATGAGCTGCGAGCGGTCCAGCCGTTGGGCCAGGTGAGGACGACACGACCGCCGGCGTCGTCGATGATGGCGGTGCCGGCGGTCGGGTCGGTCACCAGGTCGCCTGCCACTCCCGTCAGGTAGCAGGTCTCCTGGCTGGTTGGGTCAAGCGTCTTGATGGTCACGGGACCGGTCACGGTGGAGCCGCCACAGGCGGAGACGGTGAATGCCAGGGCAAGAGCGAGCATCCCGGAGCGACGACGGGGATTGCGCATGACTGGTTGGTGGGCCACGTCAACGCCAGGGTGTGTCGCTCATGATGCAATCGTCGTGTGACCCGGGGAGAGGCACAATGCCCCGGAGGTCACCCCGAGCACGGGACTGAGTCGAGTCAATACCAGCCAAACCCCGCGTGCGGCTCTACCCGGCGTCGCCCTTCTGCGTGTCCGCGAGCTTGCGCCGGTTCCCCTCGCGAGCCCGGGTGATCTTCCCCGAGACGCCCATCCCGTCGCCCGACGGTCCAGGGACCGGGTTGCGCGGCGTCCGCCCGGCGGCCCGCGCTGCCTCGCGCTCGCCCTCCCGCCAGGCGATCCGCTCGCCGATCGTCTTCTCGTAGCCCTGGTCGCTGGGCAGGTAGTAGCGGCGGCCCGCGAGGTCGTCCGGCAGGTACTGCTGGTCCACGTCGTGGCCGGCGAAGTCGTGCGGGTAGCGGTATCCGACGCCGATGCCGTGGTGCTTCATCCGCCGGTCTGCCGCGTTGCGCAGATGGTTCGGGACGGGCAACGAGCCCTTCTCCACCACGTCACCAGCCGCCGCCCAATAGGCGCCGCCGGCACGGTTGGACTTGGGCGCTGTCGCGATGTACGTCGTCGCCTGGGCGAGCGCGTACGACGCCTCCGGCAGCCCGATGTAGTCGAGGGCCTGGGCCGCCGCGACCGCGACCTGGAGTGCGCGGGGGTCGGCGTTGCCCACGTCCTCGGACGCGCTGATGATCAGCCGTCGGGCGATGAACCGCGGGATCCTCGCCGGCCGCGATCATCGCCGCCAGCCAGTAGAGGGCGGCGTCCGGGTCGTTGCCTCGCAGGCTCTTGATGAACGCGGACACGGTGTCGAAGTGGCCGTCGCCGGCGCGGTCGTAGGCGAGGACACGCTGCTGCGCCGCCGCCTCGACGTGAGCCAGGGTAGGGGAGACATGGTCCTCGGAATCGCGGGCATCCTCGTCGTCGGCCAGCGCCACGGCACCCTCGAGGATGTTCAGCGCCTGGCGCGCGTCCCCGCCGGCGACCTCGACGAGGTGCCCGAAGGGCTCGTTGGCCATCGCCACCCCGCCCCGAGGACCGAACATGCCGGCCAGGCCGCGCTCCGCGTCCTCGAGAGCGGTGCGCAGGATGAACGCGACGTCCTCGTCGGTGAGCGGCTCCAGGCGCCACACCCGCATCCGCGACAGCAGGGCGGCGTTCACCTCGAAGTACGGGTTCTCGGTTGTGGCGCCGATCAGGGTGACGGTGCCGTCCTCGACGTGCGGCAGGAGCGCATCCTGCTGGGCCTTGTTGAAGCGGTGGATCTCGTCGATGAACAGGACCGAGCGGCCGCCGTGCAGGGCGAGCTTGTCCTGCGCCTCGGCGATGGTCGCCCGGACCTCGGCCACGCCGGACATGACGGCCGAGACCGTTCGGAACTCGGCTCCCACGGCGTCCGCCAGGAGCCGGGCGAGCGACGTCTTGCCCGTGCCGGGGGGACCCCACAGGAGCATCGACGCGAGGTGGCCGCGGGAGACGGAGCGGCGGAGCGGGCCCCGCTCACCCACGAGGTGCGCCTGGCCCACGAACTCCTCGAGCGTGCGGGGACGCAGCCGGGCGGCGAGAGGCTGCCGCTCGGGCGGGGGCTTGAACAGGGCTTCGGGACGAGCGCCGGGCACGGCGCGCCGGGGAGGCATGGGGCCGATGGTAGGCCCGGGCGGCCCTAGCCGCCGATCGCGATGATCCCGGTCACGTCGATCAGGAGCCAGAGGACGACCAGGATGAACAGCAGGAGGCTCGCGATCTTGACGATGTCCTTCACGTCGCGGGCGACGTAGGCGTACTCGGCGGCCTCCTGGGCGGACAGGGAGCCGCCCGCGCCGACGACCTCACGCGTGGCGGTGCGCTCGCGGGTCCGCTTGCGGGACTGCTCGGCCGCGCGCTCCTCGGCCAGGAGGTCCGCCTCGATCTGGGCGGCGCGCTCCACCTCCGCTTCGGACAGGCCGACGGGCTTGGGCGCGGCGGCCGGTGCCGCTGCCGGGGCGGCCGAGGCCGAGCGCCGATCGATGCGCTGGCGTTGGCCGGGTCGGACACTGCCGCGGGCGCGCTTGGCCATGGCGGGCTTCGAGACCTCCTGTCGGGCGGGTCACCGCGGGCGCGGCGTCCGTCGGCGGGGAGGATACACCGGGTGGCGCCCGAGGGGCCGTCGGGGATGTCGGGCAGGCCCGCGCGCCGGGTGCGTGGCGGGTGAGGAACGGCTGCTATGCTCGGCCCCGCCCAGCCCTGAGAGGACCGCATTGGACGACCTGAACCAGCTCGTGACCCCGTCGATCGGCGCCATCATCTTCGCGCTGGGCGTCGTGGTCCTCGGGCTGATCGTGATCGTGCTGGTGCTGATCCGGCGGGTCGCGAAGCTGGATGGGCGGATCGCCACCCTGACCGCAGGTGGGGACGGCTCCAGCCTGGAGTCCACGCTGGAGGCCCACATCGACAAGGTGTACGCGGTTGCCCGCGAGGTGGACGAGTTGGAGGTCCGGACGGCCATCCTCGAGAAGGTGCAGCAGGACGCGTTCCAGCGCCTCGGGCTCGTCCGCTACAACCCGTTCGAGGACACGGGCGGCAACCAGAGCTTCGCCCTGGCGCTGCTGGACCAGCATGGCGACGGGTTCATCGTCAGCAGCCTGCACACTCGCACCGCCACGCGCGTCTACGGCAAGGCGGTCACCGGCGGCAAGGCCGATGGGGCGCTGTCGGACGAGGAGGCGGAGGCCCTGCGCATCGCCCTGGCGTCCGGGACGGGATCCGCGAAGGCCTGATCGCCATGCGACCCGTGACACCAGAGCTGGCACGGGCTCGCCCCACCCTCGCGTCATGCCCCCCGCCCGACGCGCCCCCTCCCCGTCTGGTGACAGACCAGCCCTCGCGCCGCGTCCGGTGCGCTCGGTGAGGCGCCGCGCGGGCCGTGGCGAGCCGGAGCCGCTCGTCCAGATCCCGGTCTGGGGCGCAATCGAGCCGCCCGTCGAGGAGGGTCCGGTGCCCGCCGGCACGGACCAGCTGCTCGAGGGGCTCAACGCCGAGCAGCGCAGGGCGGTCATGCACGGCGACGGACCGCTGCTGGTCGTCGCGGGCGCGGGTACCGGCAAGACGTCGGTCATCACGCGCCGGATCGCCTGGCTCATCGCCACCAAGCGCGCGCGTCCGTCGGAGATCCTGGCCCTCACGTTCACGGACCAGGCCGCGGACGAGATGCAGGTCCGCGTGGACCAACTGGTGCCGTACGGCTACACGGACACGGCGATCTCGACGTTCCATGCGTTCGGGGACCGCCTGATCCGGGAGTTCGCGCTCGAGCTCGGCCTGCCGTCGGACGTGCGGGTCTTCTCGCGCCCGGAGACGGTCGTGTTCCTGCGCGAGCACGTGTTCGAGCTGGGACTGGACGAGTACCGGCCCCTGGGCGACCCGACCAAGTTCCTGGATGCGCTGGCCACCCTGTTCTCGCGGGCCAAGGACGAGGATGTGTCCCCGGACGCCTTCCTCGCGCATGCCGAGGCCCTGGCGGCGCAGGCGGCGCAGGCGTTGGCCGCGGCCGCGGGTGAGGCAGCTGCGGCCCAGGCGCCCGGCGTTGACGCCGCCGCGGCCCAGGCGCCGGCGTCGACCCCGACGCCGCGGCGGCACTCGCGGAGGAGGCGCGCAAGCGCGGCGAGCTGGCCCGGGCGTACGGCGTGTACCAGCGGCTGCTCGCGGAGAACGGCGCGGTGGACTTCGGTGACCAGGTCTCGCTCGCGTTGCGGCTCCTGCGTGAGTCCCCGTCCGCGCGGGAGCAGGTCCAGGAGCGGTTCAAGTACGTGCTCGTGGACGAGTTCCAGGACACGAATCGGGCCCAGGCTGAGCTCGTCGCGCTCGTCGCCCAGCGCCACCGCAACGTGACCGTGGTGGGCGACGACGACCAGTCCATCTACAAGTTCCGTGGCGCTGCCATCAGCAACATCCTCGAGTTCCGGGAGCGCTACCGGAACGCGAAGGTGGTGGTCCTGCGTCGGAACTACCGATCGCGTGGGCCGATCCTGGACGCCTCCTATCGTCTCGTGCGCCACAACGACCCGGACCGCCTCGAGGTCCGCGCCGGGATCGTCAAGAAGCTGGTCGCGGAGCGCGGCGGCGAGGGCGCGCCTGCGGTCCGCCACGAGGCCTTCGCCAGCGGCGCGGAGGAGGCGGACTGGATCGCCGCGGACATCGCCAGGCGCGTGCGCGAGGGCGGCGCACCCCGGGACGTCGCGATCCTGGTGCGCGCCAACGCCGCCGCGGACCCCGTGCTGCGCTCGCTGAACCTCGAGGGGATCCCGTGGCGGTTCTCCGGCACCAGCGGCCTCTACTCGAGGCCGGAGGTCCGGCTCCTGCTGTCGTTCCTCCGCTCGGTGGCGGACCCGAACGCATCCACGGACGTGTACGGCCTCGCCGCGTCCGAGCTGTACGGGATGGGCGGCGAGGACCTGGTCAACATCGTCAACATGGCCCGCCGCCGGAACCGGAGCGTGTTCGAGGTCCTCGAGGAGCTGGGCCGCCAGCCGGGGATCCTGCGCCTCACGCCGGACACGCGCGCACGCGCCGCCCGGCTGGTCGAGGACCTGCGCGCCTACATCGCGCTCGCCCACGAGCGCCCGGCCGGCGAGGTGCTCTACGCCTTCCTGCGCGGCAGCGGCTGGCTGAAGCGTCTCGCCGAGACCGAGTCCGTGGCCGCCGAGGAGGCCCTGTCCAACATCGCCCGCTTCTTCGACATCGTCCGCGCCCAGTCCGCGCTCCTCGCCGACGACCGCGCCGTCTTCTTCGCCCGCCATCTCCAGACGCTGATCCAGGCCGGCGACGACCCGCCCACGGCCGACATCGACCCGGACGCCGACGCCGTGGCGGTGATGACCGTGCACAAGGCGAAGGGCCTCGAGTTCCCGGTCGTGTACCTGCCGGGCCTGGTGACGGGCCGGTTCCCGGCCACTGGGCGCCGGGAGCAGCTGGCCCTGCCCGTCGAGCTGGTGAACGAGACGCTGCCCGAGGGCGACTACCAGCTCCAGGAGGAGCGCCGCCTGTTCTACGTGGGCATGACCCGGGCCCGCGACGAGCTGGTCCTCTCGCACGCCGCGGATTACGGCGGGCAGCGGGCGCGGCGAGTGTCCCCGTTCGTCCTGGAGGCGCTCGACCTGCCGGTGGCGGCCGGAGCCTCGGGCAGCGGTGCCGCGTCGACGCCCCCGCTGGAGCGCCTGGCCGCCAACGAGCGGCCGGAACCCTCGCCGGTGGGCCCCCGGGCGCGGGATGGGGAGCCGCTGCTGCTCTCGTTCTACGCCGTGGACGACTACCTGACCTGCCCGCTCAAGTACAAGTTCGGCCACGTGCTGCGGGTGCCGCTCGCGCCCCACCATTCGCTGATCTACGGCTCTGCGCTCCACGCCGCGGTCTCGGAGTTCCACAAGCGCCATGCCCGCGGCGACGTGATGTCCGAGGACGACCTGGTGGCCTCGTTCGTGGCCGCGTGGCGGTCCGAGGGCTTCCTGTCGCGCGAGCACGAGGAGGCGCGCCTCGACGCCGGGCGCGCGTCCCTCCGCCGTTTCCGCGAGGAGCAGCTGCGTCCCGGGGCGATCATCCCGGCCTACGTGGAGCGGGAGTTCAGCTTCCTGCTGGACGGGGACCGGGTCCGCGGTCGATACGACCGCGTGGACATCATCCCGCGCGACGGGGCGCCGCCCGAGGTGCTCGCGGCTGCGCATGACGATGCCGCCGCGGACGTCGTGGAGCCCGTGATGTTCACCTATCCCGAACACGTGGTGATCACGGACTACAAGTCCTCTGACGTGCGGGACCCGGCGAAGGCCCGCCAGCGCGCCAAGGAGTCCCTGCAACTCTCGATCTATGCCATGGGCTACGAGGCGATGACGGGCCGGCTTCCCGACGCGGTGGCGCTGAGCTTCCTCGAGACCGGGCTGGTGGGGACCGTGCCCGTGGACCGCAAGCGGATCGACAAGGCCCGCGAGTCCATCCGCACGGCTGCGACCGGGATCCGCGCCCGGGACTACACGGCGAAGCCGGACCTGCTCGCCTGCACGTGGTGCGCCTTCCGGGAGATCTGCCCGTCCAGCGCGGCCCGCTGACCCATGGCACCGCTGACTCCGGACGCGCACGCGGCGCTCGACGCCGTCCTCGCCGGGTCCTCGCGCGGCGCCGTCATCGGGGCCGACAACCTGGACGTGCTGGCGGCGATCCCGGATGGTGCCGTGGACCTCGCCTACGCGGACCCGCCGTTCGCGACGGGCCGGCCGCGCCGGCTGGTGTCGATCCGGACCGGGAGCGGGGAGCGGACGCGGCCCGGGTTCCGAGGTCCCGCGGTGGCCTACGAGGCCGTCAGCGACATGGCCTGGGACGACGACCTGACGCTGGACCTTCATCTCGACGCCCTGGAGGCCCGCGTCCGAGAGATCCACCGGGCGCTTGCCGCCCACGGGTCGCTGTACCTGCACGTGGACTGGCGGACCGTGCACCACGTCCGGCTGCTGCTCGACGAGGTGTTCGGCCCGGAGCGGTTCCTCAACGAGCTCGTCTGGGCGTACGACTACGGCGGCCGAGCCCGTGACCGCTGGCCCCGCAAGCACGACACCATCCTGTGGTACGCGAAGGGCGACCACTGGCTCTTCGACCGCGAGGCGATCGACCGGATCCCCTACATGGCCCCGGGCCTCGTCGGCCCGGAGAAGGCGGCCCGCGGCAAGCTGCCAACCGACGTCTGGTGGATGACGATCGTGCCGCCGGCCTCCGCGGAGCGGACGGGCTACCCGACCCAGAAGCCCGTCCGGCTCCTGGAGCGGATCGTCGCGGCGTCCAGCAGGCCGGGAGACCTCGTGCTGGACCCGTTCGCGGGCTCCGGGACGACGGGCGTCGCCGCGGAACGGCTTGGCCGGCGCTGGCTGCTGGTGGACCGGAACCCGGTCGCCGTGGAGATCGCCCTGCGGCGTCTGGCGGCCGAGCAGGGGAGTGCCGGACCGTGATCTCGGTGATCACCCTCGACTTCGGGAACACGCTGGTCCCCGTGTCGGCTGCCGGCCTGCGGGGCGTCGTGGCTCACACGGCCACGGCGATCGGTGCCGGCCTGGGCCCGTTCGACGTGGACGAGGTGCTCAGGGCCTGGGGCGAGGAGCGCGAGCGCCAGTTCCGCGAGGAGGTGCCGCAGTTCCGCGAGGTGGACCTGGCCGTGCGGGTCGTGCGGATCCTGGCCCGGCTGCGCGGGATGGCGCCGCCGCCAGCCGACCACCACTGGGACGACGCGGCCGCCGCCCGCCTGTCCAGGCCGGACGAGGTGTCCTGGGCCGTGGAGGTGTACTCGCGGGGTTTCGTGGCGTCCTTGCCGCCCGCGCCCGCCGCTGGGGCGCTGCTGGAGCGGCTGGCGGGGTCGTACCGGCTCGGGATCCTGTCCAACTGGCCGCTCGCCGCGACGATCGACCGGTACGTGGAGGCTGCGGGCTGGACGCCGTACCTGGCCGCCGTCGTCGTCTCGCAGCGGGTGGGGACGATCAAGCCCCACCCGGCCATCTTCGCCGCGGCCCGGACGGCGCTGGGCGACCCGGAGCCCACGGCAATCCTCCACGTGGGCGACGACTGGGCGGCGGATATCGTCGGGGCGAAGCGGGCGGGCTGGCGGGCTGCGTGGCTGACGTCACGGCCCGCGGACTCGCCGCTGCCGGGTCCGAGCGGGACGTCGAGACCGAGGTGGATCTGGAGCTCGCCACGCTCGACGACCTGGAGGCTGGGCTGGCGCGCCTGCGCTGACCGCGCGGGCACCGGCATCGGTAGACTCGGCGTGATGGAAGCACGGGACCGGATCGCCAACCTCGGCCTGCTTGCGGCGGCCGGCGTGCTCTGGGTCATCGTCGCCCTCCTGGTCACGACTCGTGACCCGTACCAGGACGCGATGGCGGGCTACCTGGGCGCCCTGCTGATCGGCCTGGCCGTCGGGCTCACGGCCGTGCCCCTCGCCTGGCTGGTGGTGTTCGCCCGCCACCGGCGGATCGCCTACAAGGGCGACTGGATGCGGGCCGCCCGCCGAGGCGCCTGGATCGGCCTGTTCGTGACCGTGCTCGTGATCCTGCGGCTGGTGGACGCCTTCCAGCTGCCCATCGTCCTGTTCCTCGCCGCCATCTTCGTCGTGGCCGAGATCACCCTGTCTGCAGAGCGCTAGGAGCTCCCATGAGCAAGTCGCCGATCGCCGCGCCCGCCGCCGAACCGTTTGCCGACGTCAAGGCGCGTGCCGCCGCCGCGGTGGAGACCGCCCGCGAGGAGCTCCTGGATCTCTCCCACCGGATCCACGCCAACCCGGAGCCGGCCTTCGAGGAGCACCAGGCCGCGGCGTGGTGCGCCGAGGTCGTCGCCCGCCACGGGTACACCGTCGAGCATCCCGTGGGCAGCCTGGCGACGGCCGTCAGGGGCCGGATCACGGCGGCAAGGGCGCGGACGGGACCAGGATCGGCGTCCTGGCCGAGTACGACGCCCTCCCGGGCCTGGGCCACGGCTGCGGCCACAACACGATGGCCGCGTCCGGCGTCGGCGCCGCCATCGCCCTGGCCGCGACCCGCGACGATTGGGCGGGCGAGGTCGTGTTCCTCGGCACGCCGGCCGAGGAGCGGGGGAGTGGCAAGGAGATCATGATCCGCGACGGCCTGTTCGATGGCCTCGATGCGGCGCTCCTCTACCACCCCTGCGACCGCAACCACGTCGAGAGCGCGCCGCTGGCGTCCGAGGACGTGGTGATCGTGTTCAAGGGTCGCGCCGCGCACGCAGCGTCGGATCCCTGGGAGGGGAAGAACGCGCTCGACGCGCTGATCGCGCTGTTCGTCTCCGTCGGCCTGTGGCGCCAGCAGCTCCCGACGCACTGCCGGGTCCACGGGATCGTCCAGGAGGGCGGCACGGCGGCCAACATCATCCCGGACCGGACCCGCGCTTGGTTCATGATCCGCAGCGCCAACCAGCGCTTCTACGACGAGGTGATGAAGCCGCGCTTCCGCCAGCTGTGCGAGGCCGCCGCCCTGGCCGCCGGCGTCGAGGTGGAGGTCGAGTTCTCGGGCTACGCGTCCACGATGAAGCACAACCACGTCCTCGCGGATCGCTGGAATGCCAACGCGGCCGCGTACGGCATCCGCGACGAGGGCATGGACCCGACGTCGGGCTCCACGGACATGGCCAACGTCTCGTGGGTCATCCCCGCGATCCACCCCGACCTCTCCATCTCCGACGTGCCGATCCCCGGCCACACCACCGAGTTCCGCGACGCGGCGGGTCGGCCGCGGGCCGACCGGACCGTGCTCCTGGCGGCGACCCTGGTCGCCCAGACGGCGCTGGACCTGCTGCTGGACCCCTCGGTCGCCGAAGCTGCCTGGAGGGAGTTCCGCGAGCAGCAATAGGGCATCGCCGGGCGTCCGGAACGCGCTACGATGCGGCCCTGCGCGCCCCGCCGGACGGATGACCCGAACCGGCGGCGCTCCTGCCGCTGAGGACCAGACGTGGCCGAGCGTCCAGACGACCCGGGCGGCGCCGACTTCGCGGAGCGAAACGGCTGGGACCGCCCCTACGAGGCCGTCGACGACTTCGACCTTCCCTCCTACGTCGGGCTCCCGACGTTCATGCGGCTGCCATGGGTGCCGGACGCGGCAGATCTCCGGGCGCGCCGCGCGGACGTCGCCATCATCGGCGCCCCGTTCGACGATGCCCTCAGCCATCGGCCCGGCGCCCGATTCGGCCCACGCGCCATCCGCGAGGCGCAGTACACCACCGGCTCCATCCACTCGCTCCAGCTGGGCGTGGAGCCCTTCGAGATCCTGGACGTGGTGGACGCGGGTGACGCGAACATCACCCCGGCCTGGATCGAGCGGTCGCATGCCTTCATCTACCGCAAGGTGCACGAGGTGGCGGCGACCGGCGCCATCCCGATCGTGCTGGGTGGGGACCATTCGATCACCTGGCCCTCGGCGACCGCCGTCGCCGAGGTGCGCCGCCCGGGCTCCATCGGCATCGTCCACTTCGATGCCCACGCTGACACGGCGAACGACGTGTGGGGCGTCCTCGCGGGGCACGGCACCCCGATGCGCCGCCTGATCGAATTGGGCGCCGTGCGGGGACGCAACTTCGTCCAGGTGGGCTTGCGCGGCTACTGGCCGCCGGTCGAGACCTTCGAGTGGATGAAGGAGCACGAGCTGCGCTGGCACCTCATGACCGAGGTCGAGGAACGCGGCGCCGAGGCGGTGATCGACGACGCTATCGCCGAGGCGCTCGACGGCCCCGACGCCGTCTACATCTCGGTGGACATCGACGTCCTCGACCCGGGCTCGGCTCCCGGCACCGGCACCCCGGAGCCCGGCGGCATCCTGCCGCGCGAGCTGCTGCGGGCGGTCCGCCGGATCGCGGGCGCGGTGGAGATCGCGGGCATGGACATCGTCGAGGTGTCCCCGCCGTACGACCACGCGGAGGTCACGGCGATGGCCGCCAACCGCGTCGCCCTGGAGTTCATCTCGGCGCTCGCGGCCAAGCGACTGGCCGGCAACCCCGTCCGCTTCGAGCGTCCGGGCGGTCCGTGAGCGCATCCATATGAGCGAGTCCGCCGCCGCGGCTCTGGCCCGCCTGTACGATCTCGACCTCTCCGAGGATCCGGGCGACTTGGACCTGATCCTGGCCCTCGCCGCGCGGGCGGGTGGTCCGATCCTGGAGCTCGCGTCCGGATCCGGACGGCTCACGGTCCCGCTCGCCGAGGACGGCCACGAGGTCACCGGCGTGGACACCGACGCGGCGATGGTCGCGCGGGCGCAGGACCGTGCCGCGGCCGCCGGCAGGGCGGTGGCACGACGGGTCCGGCTGGTGCACGAGGATGCGCGGTCCGTCCGCCTGCTCGACGCCGGCGACTATCGCCTCGCGTTCATCCCCCTCAACTCGATCTTCCTCATGGGCAGCCGCGCGGACCAGGCCGCGGCGGTCGCAACCCTCGCCGCCCACCTTGCGCCCGGCGGCCTGGCGATGGTCGATGCCTGGCTGCCGGATGCTGACGACCTTGCGCGGTACGACGGCCGCCTCGTGCTCGAGTGGGTCCGGGGCGACCCAGGGTCTGGCCGGATCGTGACCAAGACCTGCAGCGCCAGCTACGACGCGACGACGTCCTCGGTCACGTTGACCACGATCTTCGATGAGGGCCACGCGGGCGATCCGCCGGTGCGCTGGGTCCGCGTGGACCGGCTGCGGCTGGTCTCGCCGGATGAGCTGGTGTCCTTCGCGGAGGCCGCCGGCCTCGTGATGGAGACCCTCGCCGGGGACTACGACATGAACGACCTCGAGGCGGGCGCAGAGCGTGTCGTCATGGTGGCCCGCAAGCCCTGACGCGTCCCGCGGGTGACGCTGCGGACTGACTCTCCCGGACGGGTGTCACTGGGACCTTCGGGGCCGCCATCCACGGTCCGGTCTGCGTGGTAGAGTCGCGCCGATGCCGGACCAGATCCGTCTCCTCGTGGTCGAGGACGTTCCCCAGGTCGCCCAGTACGTCCGCGGGCTGCTCAACTCGCAGTCCGCGATCAAGTTGCTGGACGTCGTTGGCGATGGCTCCCGCGTGCTCGGGCTCATGGGCGAGCTCCGCCCGGACGTGGTCATGGTGGACGCCCTGCTCCAGGGCCGCGTCAAGGGCATGAAGCTGGTCGCGCAGATCCACCAGTCGGGCCTGCAGGTCCCGGTGATCGTGCTCACCGTCCCACAGCAGCCGGTGGTCGTGGACCCGGGCAACGGCGTCCACGGCGTCCTCGCGATGCCGTTCACGGGCTACGAGCTGATCTCCCGCCTCCAGCAGGTCAACCAGTCCGCGCAGGTCGCTGACAACACGCACCTCGCCCGGATGATCACGGTCTTCGCGCCGAAGGGCGGCGTCGGGAAGACCACGCTCGCGTTCAACCTTGCGGTCGCGATCGGCCAGCTCCCGATGCGGACCGTCCTCATCGACGGCAGCCTCCAGTTCGGGGACATGCGCGCGCTGCTCAAGGTGCCCATGGAGGCGCCCTCGCTGCTGGACCTGCCGACGGACCGGATCGCCGAATCGGACCTGGCGGACGTCCTGTGGCGCGACCCGTCCGGCATCGACATCCTGCTCGCCCCACCGCGCGTGGAGATGGCCGAGATGGTGACGGTGCGCGATCTCGAGAAGACGCTGTCGCTGCTGCGCCGCGTCTACGAGGTGGTGATCGTGGACACGCCCGCGGTGATCAACGACATCAACCTCGCGTTCCTGGACACGTCCGACACGATCCTGGAGATCGTCACCTACGACTCGACCGCGATCCACAACACGATGGTGGTGGCGGACGCGTTCCGGATGATCGGCTACCCGTCCACCAAGGTGCGCTACATGGTCAATCGCGCGGACTCAACCGGCGGCTTCGACCCGGAGGTCCTCAACCGCGCGTTGGGCCGCGTCCCGGAGCATCACGTGAGCTCAGGTGGAGCCCTAGTCGTCCGAGCCAACAACGAGGGCATCCCGTTCGTCCTGGCGGACCCGGACGCCCCGATCAGCCAGGACATCGCGCGCGCCGCCGCCGAGCTGATGGTGCGTCCGGCCGTGGCAGCCGCGCGCCGGTAGAGGGGGCGCGTGTCCGATCCGCGACCCATCGGGGTCTTCGACTCCGGTGTCGGCGGCCTGACGGTCCTGCGCGAGATCCTACGCCGGTCGCCCCACGAGTCCACGATCTACCTCGGGGACAACGCCCGCGCCCCGTACGGCGTCCGGACGGACGACGAGGTACGCCGGTTCTCGATGGAGGCACTGGACGAACTGGCCAAGCGCGACGTCAAGGCGCTAGTGGTGGCCTGCAACACGTCGACGGCCGTCGCGCTGCGGGACCTGCGGGCCCGGTACGACCTGCCGGTCCTGGGCGTGGTCCGGCCGGGGGCCGCCGCGGCCGCCCTGGCGACGAGGAACCGGCGCGTCGGGGTCATCGCTACGCCCGCCACGGTCCGCTCGCATGCCTACTTCAACGCGATCAAGGACGAGAACCCCGCGGTCGAGGTCTACGAGCACGCCACGCCTCGCTTCGTGCCCATGGTGGAGGCGGGGATCCTGGCCGGCGAGGAGCTCGAGGCGGTGGTCGCCGAGGACCTGGCACCTCTCCTCGGCGAGCGCGACGGGGCAGGCGAGTTCGTGTTCCCGCGGCCGCCCTCGGCGAAGATCGACACCCTCCTGCTGGGCTGCACCCACTACCCGCTCCTGCGGCCGATCCTGACGCGCGCCGTCGGCGACCGGGTGGCGATCGTGGATTCCGCGACCGCCACCTCGGCCACGCTGGCGGAGCTGCTCTCCGTGAACGGCTTGGAGGCGCCCGGAACGACGCGCGGCACCGCGGCGGACCCGGGGGCAGCGGGCCATTCGCGACCGTCCGAGACCTATGGCGCGCCCCCGTTCCACGTCCAGCTGACGACCGGTGACGTGGAGCGCTTCCGGTCGATCGCGTCACGGATGTTCGGCGAGGCCTTCCCGGACGTGGAGTCCATCGACCTCGGGACGGGCGGCTGATGCCGCAGGCGGGGCGCCCCGATCCGGCGCGACGCGGCCGGATCCCCGAGGAGCGCCTGTGGCAGGTCGGATTCCTGGTCGGCTCCGTGCTGGGTGCCGCCGTGACCGTGGCCGGCCGCCAGATCGAGCGGTCCGCGCGCGCCGCCGGGCTCGTGGACTGGCGCCGGGTCGAGGACATCGCGATCGCGCGCCTCCGGTCGGCGCCCGGCTCCCTCACGGCCGATGAGCTCAGGGCGACCGAGGCCGACTACGCGGCTGCGATGGCCAAGGTGGTGCCCGCGCTCGCCGAGCACCTGGGCACGGAGCTGCCAGGCGTCGTCGAGCGCGTCGCGGTCGTGGACCGGGCGACCTGGGTCCGGGCCAACACGTCCGCCTTCGCCGCGCTGATCGGCAGGCTGGAGGGCCAGCTCCTGGACCAGGTCCTGCCCGAGGGCAGCGGCGTCACCAAGGCGTCCATGACGCTGGCCAACCGCTGGGTCACGACGCGCCAGCTGGGGCTGCTGCTCGGGTTCATGGGCCAGCGGGTCCTCGGCCAGTACGACCTCGCGCTGCTGTCCGCAGAGACCACGCCGGGCCGTCTCCTGTTCGTCGAGGAGAACATCCGCAACACCGCGCGGGTCATGGACGTGCCGCTGGGACCGTTCCGGACCTGGATCGCGCTCCACGAGACCACCCACGCGTTCGAGTTCGAGGCGCACCCCTGGCTGCGCCCGTACCTCGCCGGTCGCCTCGAGCGCCAGCTCGCCCTGTTCAGCGACGACGCCGCGTCCATGGGCCGGGAGGCCGTGCGTGCCCTGGGAGCCTCGCTGCGCGGGGAGGGCCGCCGCGACGACCAGCACTGGCTGGAGCGCCTGATGACGGACGAGCAGCGCCGGCTGTTCCGTGAGACGCAGGCGATCATGAGCCTGCTCGAAGGGTTCGGCGACCACGTGATGGACGCCGTGGGCAAGGACCTCGTGCCCGGCGTGGAGCGGATCTCCGCGCGGTTCCATGGCCGGCGCGAGCAGCGCACGCCGTTCGAGCGCGCCATGCTGCGCATCACGGGCATGGACCTCAAGATGGAGCAGTACCGGAAGGGCGAGGCCTTCGTGGCCGAGATCGAGCGGCTCGGCGGCGCCCCGGCGCTGCGGCGGCTCTGGGACGGACCCGAGACCCTGCCGACACCCGAGGAGATCACGAGGCCGGACACGTGGGTCCGGCGGATGGGACTCAACCGCAGCGAAGGAGAGACCGCGTGACCGAGGCCGCCTCGCGAACACCCGGACCGGGATCCGGCCCCGGCGGCGTGCCGGTGGCCATCGCCCTGACGCCGATCCTGGCCGCGCGCTGGCGGGCGCGTGACCTGGAGGCGATCCGGACCGCGGCTCCCGGGGCGCGCATCGTCACGATCGGCTTCGACGGGCACCCGGATGGCCCGCTGGACGACGTCGAGGTCATGCTGCGCGGGCGTTTCCCGGCCGAGCAGTTCGACCGGATCCTCGCCCGGGCTCCGTCCCTGCGCTGGGTCCACTCCGCCACGGCCGGCGTGGAGCGCGTCCTTACGCCGTCCTCTCGCGCCCGGGACCTCACCATCACCAACGCCCGTGGCGTCTTCTCGCGGCCGATCGCCGAGTACGTGATGCTCATGATCCTGGCCGTCTCGCGCCGCCTGCCGTCGCTCCTGGAGCTGCAGGCGGAGCGCACCTGGCAGCCGCTCGAGTCGCGCGAGCTGCGCGACGTCACCGTGGGCATCGTTGGCCTCGGGTCCATCGGGCGTGCCGTGGGGGCGCTGGCGACGGCGTTCGGGTGCCGCGTCGTGGCGACCCGGCGGCGCCCCGAGGCGGGTTCTCATGCTGCCGACGGGGCCGGCGACGAGGCGTATCTCGGCTCCGTGATGCTGGACCGTGTCCTGGCGCCCGAGCAGCTCCCGGAGCTGCTGGCCGAGTCGGACTTCGTCGTCCTGGCCGCGCCGCTGACCGAGGACACGCACGGTCTGATCGGCGAGGAGGCGATCGGGGAGCTCAAGCCGGGCGCCTGGGTGATCAACGTCGCCCGCGGCGAGCTCATCGACGAGCTGGCACTGGCGCGGGCGATCCGCGAGGGGCGCCTGGGCGGCGCGGTCCTGGACACGTTCCGCGAGGAGCCGCTCCCGCCGACGTCGCCGCTGTACGACCTGCCCAACGTGATCCTGACGCCGCACACGTCGTGGTCGTCCACGCGGGTGCTCGACCGGTCCGTGGACCTGTTCTGCGAGAACCTGCGGCGCTACGCGGACGGGCGCCCGCTGGTCAACGTGGTGGACCCGAACGCCGGGTACTGAGCGGCGGAGATGGGGTGGCGACCGGTGAGATCGCCGGAGGGTATGGACCGATGTGCCCAATCAGGCCTCGACTGTCATGACCGGACCGGGGGGCAGTGGTTCCTGTTCGTGCTCGGCTCGATCGGTTTCGTCTACTCGGCAACGGTGATCTGGGGGGTCGTTGGCGCCAACTCACGCCATGTCCGCAGCGCCCGTGGGCGGTACGCATCGCTGAAGGCGCCAGATCGAGCGAGGTTCCTCGCGGCGATTCCGTTCGGGACGGTCGCCGTGTTCCTGGGCGGACTCTTGCTCGTGCTGCCGGACCCGGCCGCCGGGGTGCCGTTGGCAGTCGCGACCATCGGTGCCCTCGTGGTGACAATCCTCGTCGGGAGTCACCCGCGCCGCTTCCTGCCCCCGTGGGCTCTGGAGATCGAGGACCGATCGGACCGCGACGAATGAACATGGACATCTTGACGTCTGCGGCGTATGCATTATCGTCACATATATCGCACGGAGCGCATAGGATGCAGGTCAAGCCCTTCCTCACACCGGCTGACATCGCGAGGGAGCTGGACATCAGCACCACCACGGTGATGCGGAAGATCCATGCCGGGGAGATTCCGGCCATCGTGATCTCGGAACGGATCTACCGGATACCTGTTGCGAGCTTCGAGCTCTACAAGTCGGGCCGACTGCGCACAGCGAAGCCCGCGCCGATGGGCGATCCTCGTCCGCGTCGTCGAATCGGGGAGGACGAGCCCACGCCTGTCGCGGCGAGAGTGGCGGTGGCCGGGCAAGGATAGGTGGCCACCCTGCCGGAACTTCGGATCTACCTGGGACGCCTGGCGGCAACGCTCTGGAACTTCGGGGCCGAGTTCCCCGAACCGACCCTCGACCCCTACGATGATGGATCGTACGGGTTTGCCTTCGCCGCGTCCCTGCCGGGGCCGGACGTCCCGCGTCCCGCGGTCATCAAGCTCATCGAGACATGGGACTCCGACCCAACGCGACGAATACGGGCGCGCCGAGTACGCCTACGACTTCATCGAGTACCCCCTCAACCGACGACGCGCCTTCCATCGCCACGACGAGGAGGACTTCCTGCGCGACTTCGCTGTCGCGGTGCACGAGCACTGCGAGGAAGTCCTGGGCAGGCCCGCATGCAGGCACTACATGGGATTGCCGGTCGATGGCGACGAGGCGATCCGGCGCTTCACCGTCCTGTGGGGGGAACCAGGGGACTTGAGTGTTCCCGTCTGCGGTGCATCGGCTGACATCGGAACACGCCGATGGCAGGCCGCGACGTGATGCGGACAGCTCGGCCACCGGCCTTCGCCGAAAGCGTGTTGCTCGCCAACCATGACCCGGCGCCCGGTAGCATGATCTGATGCAGATCGCGATCGTCGGGCTTGCCGGGTGCGGCAAGACAACCGTGTTCAACACGCTGACCCGCGGCCACGCCGAGACCGGCGGATACGGCGGGCTCCAGCTCAACGTGGGCGTCGTCAAGGTGCCGGACGAGCGCCTGGACAGGCTGGCGGAGGTCTTCAAGCCGAAGAAGATCGTCCACGCCGACGTCACCTACGTCGATCTGCCGGCGCCGCCCGCGTCGCACGAGGGCCACGTGGGCACCGAGGAGCTGCCCGCCGAGCATCTCGCCCGGCTGCGCGACTCGGACGCGCTGATCCACGTGGTCCGGGCCTGGGATTCCGCGGCGCACCCGCACCCCGCCGGCTCCGTCGACCCGGCGCGGGACCTCGAGAACCTCGACCTCGAGTTCATCCTCGCGGACCTGTCGATGGTGGATCGTCGCCTCGAGCGGCTGGTGGGCTCCGGCCGCCACGGGACCCCGGCGGAGCGCGAGGCGAACGAGCGAGAAGGGGCGATCCTTGCCCGCCTCAAGCCCGCCCTCGAGGCTGGCCGCCCCATCCGCGACGAGGCCCTGGACCCCGACGAAGAGAAGGCACTTCGCGGCTTCCGGTTCCTGACCCAGAAGCCGGTCCTGGTCCTGCTCAACGTTGGCGAGGACGAGCTGGCCGGGGCGCCGGCGCTCATCGACGCCATCAAGGCCGGCTATCCGCACGGACACGCGATGGTGGACGCGCTGTCGGCGAAGATCGAGATGGAGTTGGGCGAGCTGGATCCCGAGGAGGCCGCCGCCTTCATGGAGGAGCTGGGCCTCGCCGAGTCCGCGCTCGATCGCGTGATCAAGCTCTCGTACAGACTGGTCGGGCTGATCTCGTTCCTGACCGCGGGGCCGGACGAGGTCCGCGCGTGGCCGATCCCCGACGGCTCGAACGCGGTCGACGCCGCCGGCGCCATCCACACGGACCTCGCGCACGGGTTCATCCGGGCGGAGACGATCGCCTACGAGGAACTGTTGGCCATGGGCTCCATCGCCGAGGCCAAGAAGCACGGCAAGGTCCGCTCGGAGGGCAAGACGTACCACGTCCGCGACGGCGACGTGATCGAGATCCTGTTCAGCCGGTAGGGCGAGTGCACGCGGACGGCGCACGGCCAGCTGGTCCCGGCAGGCCGATCCCGGCCGGGCGACTCAGCACCGGGTAAATCTCGAGGTGCCAGCGAGGAGCTGAGGCTCAGATTCCTGCAGGATCGCTGGTGAGGTCCTCGACAGGTATGCCCGAAATGACTCCGAGGCGTGTCAGGGTGCACTGGTGACACGGGCGGCGTGTCAGGACGAGCGTCTGAGCGGGGCGGGGTAGGGCCGGACCTGAGCGACCGCGGTCACCCCGGGGAGCGACCCGGCCGGCGGGCTCGCCTCAGTTCGCGCGGTCGTTCTCGGCCTTGAGGTCCGCGAGGATCGAGAGGTAGTCGACGCTGTCCTCGGGCTCGTCGAGGTCCGCGAGGAAGTTCGCGTCCTCCTCGCGCGACACGTTGACGGCGGCGGTCAGCCGGTCGTCGGTGATCGGGACGAATTCGTAGTCTCGTTCGAGCTCGTCTGCGATCGCCTGGACCAACGTGGCCTGCTCGAAGGAGTCCACGACGCGCCGCCGGATCGACTGGACGACGTCGAAGAACTCCTCGGGCTCCATCTCCTCCTCGCGGGCGAGGAGCAGGTCGGCGAAGACGTCGTCGTCGCCCTCGTGAAGCTCATAGAAGTGCATGATGTACAACCTCGGTCGGGAAGCGGCCGGAGGCCGCGGCCGCTTGTGCGCTGCTGCGCGGGAATGGCCAGTATAGGCGGGTCCAGCAGGGCCCCCGGAGGGACCGATGGACGAAGCACCCGCGGTCGTGGTGGTGGGCGCGGCCTGCCGGGACCTCGTCGACGACGACGAGCGCGGCTGGCGACTCGGCGGTGGCGCCTCGTACTCGGCGCTGGCGCTGGCACGTCTCGGGATCAGGGTCGGTGCGCTCGTGGTTGCCGACGATCTCGCGTCGAGCTCGCGGGAGCTGAACACCATTCGCGACGCCGGGGTGGACGTCCGCGTTGTCCCCGGCAGCCGGGGGCCGATCTTCATCAACATCGAGACGCCGACCGGCCGCATCCAGCAGACGCCGCAGGTCTCCGACGCCGGTCGACCCACGGGCGCTGCCGCCCGGGTGGCGGGACGCCGGGGCATGGATGTTCGCGCCGGTGGCCGCCGAGGTCCGTGACGAGTGGGCCGACGTCCCGCGCCCCGATGCGCTCGTGGCGCTCGGCTGGCAGGGCCTGCTCCGCGTGCTCCGGGACGGCGCGCCCGTTCACCACCTGCCTCCCGGGCCATCACCCGTGGTCCGTCGCGCGAACCTGGTCGGGGTCGGTAGCGACGACGTGGACGACGCGACCACGCCGGCGCATCTCGCCGAGTTCATGCATCCCGGGAGCCACGCTCCTGTTCACGGACGGTGTGCACGGCGGCACTGCCTACAGGGTGGGGGATCGTCCGGACGACCTCGACGCGCGCCACTGGCACAGCATCCCGATCCAGAAGTACGTGGATCCCGTGGGCGCCGGGGACACGTTCCTGGCCGCCGTCTTCGCGGCCTGGGTGGACCCGGCGATCACGAGTGGATGGGACGGCCCAGACCCGGACCTGCGCCTGGGGGCGGCCTGCGGCTCACTGATCCTCGAGGGGCCGGGTGTGTACGGGGTTCCGTACCTCGCCGACGCCGTCAGGCGCATGCACGGCGGCGATAACCCCGACTGAGCCCGGGCCGCTCGCCCCGGATGCGCGAGCGGCGGCGGATCCGGGCAGCGAGACGCGCTCCACGCCGCTGCAGGTCCGCCTCAAGGCGCGGGTGCGCCCGCCCGGTGACGCGCAACCGTTCGAGCAGGCGCCAGGCCGCGCGCGTGGCCGCGAGGGCGCCGCCCGGGTCGTCGAGGCGGTGCTCGCGCAGCTTCGCGATCTCGATCCAGGCGATGGCGCCCAGCCCTCCGCCGGCCGCCGCGGCTGTCTGCCACGCCTCGGCCGCCTCCGCCCAGCGTCCGAGCCGCCGCAGGGTTCGTGCCCGTTCGGCGGCCAGGCGCTCGTCCGTCCAGCGGTCGGAGGCCGTGTCCCAGGCCGCGGCCGACGGCGACGGCCCCAGCGGTCCGCCGCGCCCGTTCGCCAGCTCGCCACGCCACCCGGACCCCGGTGCACGGCCGCCGAAGTTCGGCCGCACCCGCGGCGACCACCACTCGTCCCGGTCCTCGTGCGAGGCATCGCGGGCGACGGCCGGCGTGACCGCGGTCCGTCCGAACGGGTCCCGCACCGGCGGCGCGGCCGCGAGCGCGTCGTCCAGGCACTCGAGCGCCTCGTCGTGGCGGCGGTCGCGAGCGTAGGCGCGGGCCAGGCCGGCCAGGTCGCCGCGGGGTGCCTCGTGGCGGGTCGCGCGGTCCGCGTAGCGGTGCTCGACATGGGCGAGCAGCAGTCCGAGCGACCGCACGTCCTTCTCGTTGTGGATCACGACGCCTGCCAGCGGCCCGATGGGGCCGCCCCGCAGCACCTCGAGGTAGATCGCGGGATCTCCCAGCCCTCCACGTCACCGACGCGCGAGACCCCGAGGAGCTCCTCCTCCACGGTGCGCAGGCGGGCGTTTTCCATGCGGTGCCGGAACACGCGCCGCACGAACGGCAGCAGGTCCAGGTGTCCGGCGTGCGCCGGGGCGGGCCGGCCCGCGAGCCGGTAGCGGGCCTCGATCAGCGGCCAGTCGAACCCGCGGCCGTTGTAGGTCACCAGCCAGGCGTCCGGCGTCACCCAGCGGGCGATCTCCGCCAGGAGCGCGGGCTCGTCGGCGTGGTCCGGGAGCAGGAGCTGGGTCTGGTGGAACATGCGATCCGTCCCAGCGCGCGAGCCCGACGAGGAACGCCAGCGTCCCGGCGGCCGTCGCGAGCCCGGTCGTCTCCGTGTCCAGGCAGACCAGCGGCGCGTCGGCCGGCGGCTGGCCGGGCAGGCTCGCGAGCCGTTCGCGGTCCACCGGGATCTCCACGGCCGGCACCGTCCGGCGAACGAGCAGCGACCCCTCGTCCGCGGTCACGTCGGCACCGAGCGCCGCCGCGAGCCTCGCCGCAAGCACCGGGCTCCGTCCGCCCCGCGAACGGTGCTCGTGCCGGCTCCTGGTCCGGTCCCGTGGGCGCGCCACCGCCGCGCGCGAGCGTGGCCCGCAGGTTCGCGAGCCGTCGCTCCCGGGTGATCGGGCCGGCGATCTCGGCGGTCATGCGACCGCGGCCTGCGTGCGACGACGGGCTGCCGGACCACGCGCCAGCTCCGGAACCGAGCGAGGCAAGCAGGCGCAGCGCGAGCGCCTTGCCGTCCACCTCGGGCTCAAGACCGCGGCCCGGTGCAGGCCGGGCAGCCGGCCTCGCAGGGACAGGCACGGATCAGCTCCGCGGCTCCCACCACGAGCTCCTCGTGGCGTGCGAACAGCCGCTCCGAGAGGCCCACGCCGCCCGGCATCGCCTCGTAGAGGTAGATCGTGGGCGCCTCGTGGTGCGGCGAGCGGACCTGCGACACGAGGCCCGAGGTCCCGCGGGTCCACCATCAGCAGGACCGCGGCGACGGCCTGGATCGCCCGCCCCGCGCCGATCAGCGCCACGTCCAGCTCGTCCCGCCGCCAGCCGGCCGCCGCCCTCTCCGCGGTGAGCCAGTAGGCGGTGGTCTGGAGCTCGATCTCCGGCAGGTCGATGGGGCCCCAGCCCACGTTCTCGTCGGTGACGAACTTGAGCTTCTTGTACAGGGTCACGAGGCTCGCGACCATCACCTCGCCGTGGACACGGGTGCCCCCGGTCACCTGTCCTTGCGCAAAGACGTCGAGCGGCTTGAGGGTCACCGCGCGGTTCGCGTACGTGTAGTGGTCCGCGTCGATCCGGTGGACATACGCCTTGCGCTCGCCCCACTCGAGCCGGTCGACGTGGTACTGCGCGGACTCGTGCATGTAGATCGCGTGCTGGTGGACCAGGACCTGGGCGGAGAACAGGTCCACCTCGCCCAGGACGCGTGGCCGGTCCGGCGTCGTGTCGATGATGACGACGTTCTCGGGCGCAGCGGCGCGCAGCGAGACCTCCGAGGCCGGGAAGTTCTCCGAGCTCCAGTACCAGCGCCCGTCGTCCGCCTGGCGTACGTGCCCGCCCTCGGCGAGGAACGCGAGCAGGTCGTCCGCAGGCCCCGGCCCGAACCACTCGCCGGGCTCGAATGGGAGCTCGAACGTCGCGGCCCGGATGTGGGCGAGCAGGACGTGGAGGTTGTCGGGATCCAGCCGCGCCTCCTCCGGACGCCCACCGAGGACGAACTCCGGGTGGTGGATCACGTACTGATCCACGGGCGCGGGCGAGGCCACCAGCACGGCCACGCTGACGTCGCCGCGGCGGCCGGCGCGGCCCATCTGCTGCCAGGTCCCGGCGATGGATCCCGGGTAGCCCGCGAGCACCGCCACGTCCAGGCGGCCGATGTCGACTCCCAGCTCCAGGGCGTTCGTGCTGACGACCCCCAGCACCTCGCCGTCCCGCAGGCCGCGCTCGATGGACCGACGCTCTGTGGGCAGGTATCCACCGCGGTAGCCCCGGATGCGGTTCCGCGGCCCGAGGTCCTGGCGCAGCGTCTCGCGCAGGTTCGAGAGCATGATCTCCACCGCCACCCGCGACTTCCCGAACACCACGGTCTGGCGCCCGGCGCGCAGGAACGGCAGGGCCCAGCGCTGGGCGAGCGTCAGGGCGGAGCCGCGGGCCCCGGTGGCGGCATCCATGACCGGTGGGTCCACGAGCAGCAGGTGCTTCTCGCCGGCCGGCGCCCCGTTGCGGTCGATGAGTTGGACCGGCCGACCCGTGAGCGTCTCCGCCAGCTCGGCCGGGTTTCCGATCGTGGCCGAGCAGCACACGATCACGGGGTTGGAGCCGTAGTGGGCGCAGAGGCGCAGGAGCCGCCGCAGCACGTTGGCGACGTGCGAGCCGAACACGCCGCGGTAGGTGTGCAGCTCGTCGATCACGATCACCCGGAGCTGCTCGAACAGCTGGAACCACTTGGTGTGGTGGGGGAGGATGGCCGAGTGGAGCATGTCCGGGTTCGTGACCACGACCTGCCCGGCCTTGCGGATCGCCGAACGGATCGGTGCCGGCGTGTCCCCGTCGTAGCAGGCCGACGCGACCTCGAGGCCCGCGTCCTGCACCAGCTCCCCGAACTCGGCGACCTGGTCCTGACCCAGCGCCTTGGTGGGGAACAGGAACAGCGCCCGCGCCGAGGGATCCTCCGCGAGCGCCTGGAGGACGGGCACGGTGTAGCACAGCGACTTGCCCGAGGCGGTGGGGGTGACGACGACGACGTCGCGGCCCGCGTGCACGGCCTCGATCGCATCCGCCTGGTGGGTGTACGGGCGCTCGATGCCGCGCCTCGCCAGGCCGGACCGGATCCGCGGATCCAGCCAGTCCGGCCAGTCCGCGTGCACCGCCGGGCGCGCGAGGCGGACCTCGTGGTGGACGACGCCGCGGGCGAGCGACGGCTCCTCGAGCAGCTGGTCCAGCACGGCCCGGGTGCTGGCTGGGGCGTAGGTGCGCATGCCGTCTCCGGTCTGATATCGAACAGATGAGCGAATTGGACGGAAGTCTACGCCAGCGTGGGCAGCCCGTGTGCCACCTTGACTGTCACGGCGCGCGCACGAATCGACCGTGCGGGTTGTCGGACCGCGCGCGCGTTCCGGGTTGACAGCCGAATCCGGCGAAGCTACCCTCGGTCCAATGCGCCGCCCAGCCCGTCGCCCAGACCCCTCGACATCCGACGTCGCCACGCCCGAGGTGCGCGCCCCGGAGCCGGGTGTCGTCGCCCAGACGGCCGTCGCGGCCGGGGCCATGGGGAGCCTCGCCGACCTGCCGGTGGCGGGACTGACGCGGCGCCGCATCGCCCTCCTCATCGGCGCCCTGGTGGCGGCCTGGGTGATCGTCCTGTTCGCCCGCCAGGTGGGTGAGGCCAGCGAGGCGACCGCCCGTGCGGACGCGATGCGGGTCACCAACGTACAGCTCGAGTCCGATGTCGCCGCGCTCGAGGCGGAGCTGGTGCTGATCCAGAAGCAGGTCTATATCGCCCAGGTGGCGCGGGAGTACCGCCTGGGCAAGGCCCGGGAGATCCCGTTCGCGCTGGCTGATGACGCGCCGGCGCTGGACGACGACGCGCCGGGGTCCGCGCTGGTGCGCCTTGGCACGCGGGCAGCCGAGCGCGCGCCGCTCGAGTCCTGGGCACGCCTGCTGTTCGGCGACGCGGAGGCAGGCGGAGGCGACTGACCCGGGCGGGGCAGGCACGGCGGTCGGTCGGGCCGTCCGATTGGCCTTCCCGGGGCCACACCGGAGCCCTATGCTGACGGAGGGCGTCCGCGGTCGTCGCGGAGCGCGCCGAAGCGCGCCGGGATCGGCGCCGCGCGGGGAGGGTAGGTCAGCCCAGGATGATCACGATCCCGATCGAGGACTGGGTCTTCGCCGTGGCCGCCCTCGTGGGCGGTGTGCTGCTCCTCATCACGGTGGTGTTCGACGACATTCGTCGGCGGACTCCTTGACGGGTTCGGCTTCGACATCGGCGGCACGTCGATCACGCCCATCCTGCTCGGCTTCATCGGCATGTTCGGGGCGGGCGGCCTGTTCGCCACGCAGGTCCTGGACCTGCACGGCGGGCAGGCGGCGATCATCGGGGTGCTCTCGGGGATCGGCGGGGCGGCGCATCGCCGGCCGGCCTGTTCAGCGTGCTGCAACGGAGCGAGAGCGAGCGAGCCGTTCACGCTCGCTGACCTGGTCGGTGCCACGGTCTATCGTCGTCCGTCGGCGATCCCGGCGGATCGCTACGGTAGCGTCCTCGTCAAGGCGAGGGCCAGACCCACGAGTTCTCCGCCACGGCGGACGGGACATCGCCGCGGGTCGCACGGTCGAGGTCATGGGCGTCGCCGGCACCGGTCTCATCGTGCGAGGAACCAACACGCAGCTGCCGCCGGCTCCGGCACCGCAGAAGGGTAGGGCAGTGTTCGACCTGTTCAACATCGACGGCAGCGTGGTCGCCGTCATCATCCCGATCGTCATCCTGGTGCCTTGCTGTTCGCGTACGCCACGAGCCGGATCAAGGTCGCCGGTGCCAACGAGGCACTCGTCCGGACGGGCGGCATCTTCCGCGGTGCACCGACGCAGCTCAAGGTCGTCCGAGCCGGCCGCGTCATCGTCCTGCCGCTCGTCCACAAGCTGGGGCGGGTCAACCTCAGCGCCCGCCAGATCAACGTCGACACTCTCGGACGCGGTGACCAAGCAGGGCATCAAGGTTGCCGTGCAGGGCGTCGCGACCGTGAAGATCGGCGGCGACGACGAATCGATCCGCAACGCGGCCGAGAGGTTCCTGGGCGAGGACGACCTGCTCGACTCGATCGTGAAGAACGTCCTCGAGGGTTCGCTTCGTTCGATCGTCGGCACGCTGACCGTCGAGGAGCTCAACTACGACCGCCAGAAGTTCCAGCAGGAGGTCCAGAGTGCCGCCAAGGCGGACCTCGCGACCTCCGGCCTGACGATCGACAACTTCACGATCCAGGCCATCCGGGACGAGGTCGGGTACATGGACCTCATCGGCCAGCAGGAGACGGCCCGCCGCGAGCGGGACGCGCGCATGGCCAAGGCCACCGCCGACCAGGAGGCCGCGGTCCGCGAGGCCGAGGCCATGCAGATCAAGCTCAACGCCCAGCGGGACGTGTCGCTGCGCCAGGCCGAGGTCGAGGCACTGACCGCGTCCGCCGAGGCCAAGGCCGCGCAGGCCGGACCGCTGGCCCAGGCAGAGGCCCAGCAGGAGGTCATCGCGCCGCCAGACGGAACTGGCCCAGCTGGAGGCGGACCGCAAGCAGAAGGAGCTCATCGCGAGCACCATCCGTCCGGCGGAAGCCGAGGCCGAGGCCCAGATCCGGCGAGCCGAGGGCGACAAGGGCGCCCGGATCGCCCAGGCCCAGGCCGAGGCGGAGCGGGTGAAGCTCGCCGGCCAGGCCGAGGCCTCCGTCCAGATCATCAAGGGCGAGGCGCAGGCGCGCGTCACCGAGGTCAACGCGGAGGCCATCGCCAAGCAGACGACGCTGGAGGGCAACGCCGAGGCCGGCATCACGTTCACCAAGGGCGAGGCCGAGGCCAAGGCCCTGGCCCTGCGCGCCGATGCCTACCGCGAGTTCAACGAGGCGGCGATCATCTCGACCGTCCTGTCGATGCTGCCGGAGATCGTCCGGGCCGCCGCCGAGCCCCTCGGCCACATCGAGAGCCTGACCGTGCTCTCGAGCGAGGGCGCCTCGGACGTCGTCAAGACGACGACCCGGACCCTCGCCGAGGCCTCCGCGAGCGTCAAGGGCCTCACGGGCATCGACATCCCCGAGTTGCTCAACAACGCGCTCGGCGGGTCGGAGCCCGACCCGCAGCCACCCGCGCGACAGCGACCGAAGCCTCGGACCGATGGCGATCCGGGAGCCGGTGGGTCGAGTGAGGGCGGGGGAACGCCCCCGTCGAGTGACGCGGGTCCGGCGCCGGCGGGCGGCGGCGGAGCAGCCGAGGACGCGTCGTCGTCGGGCGCCTCGTCCGCAACCGTGAGCGACACGGCCGCGGGTTCACCACCTGCCCCGTCACCGGTGGCCAGCGACGCGCCTACGCCGGAGGAGCGCTTCGAGGCGGCGGCGAAGGCCATGGAGGCGACGAAGGCGCGGGCCACGGCCCCCGCGGCGGACGCCCTGGGCGGCCTCAAGTCGCCGATGCCGCCCATGCCCCCGGCGAGCGACCTGCGCCCCGACGACAAGCGCCGGATCGCCACCGCAGCCGCAGCCGCGGTGGGTCTCGACGAGTCGTCCACGCTGAGCGATTCCGCCACGCGCCTCGCGGAGGAGCTGATCCGCATCCCGGGCATCGAGCGCTTCGGGGGCACGCGGCTGCGCGACCTCGACCGCAGCGGCCCGCGCTCCCTGCGGGTGCTGTGGGGCGCCGCCCGCGAGGAGCTGTCGACACGCTACGGCGAGGTGACGATCGGGACCCTGCTCGACGCCTACTCGAAAGGTGAGCAGGACTCCGCAGGGCGCTGACCGCCGGGCCTACCTCAGCATCGCCGACGCGACCGCGCCCGCCTGGGCGCAGGTCTCCGGGGAGACGACCACCCCGTTCGCATCCGTCTGGAAGGTGCCGCCCTGCAGCGCCGCCGGGTCGAGCAGGCTGACGTACGCCAGGTCCTCCGCCGGAGAGGACCAGGATCCCGAACGAGCCGGTCTCGCTCATGCCCGTGCAGAACGCCGCGTCGCCGACGCCGCTCGCCTCGCCCGCGAAGTAGCCGGCTGCCTCGGCGTCCTGTCGCGCGCGCTGGTAGTCGCCGGAGAGGTCACCACCGTCCTGGCGGGCGAGGCGACCGGTCACGGAGGTGGCGGAGGAGCCGACGATCCAGCAGTCCGGGGCATCCGGGAGGACCCGGCGGTCCAGGGCGAGGCCGACGGTGCTGTCGACAAGGCCGCCCATGGGCAGAGCCTCGGCCTGGCCGCCGAGGGTCGCGCTCAACGTCCTCGTTCGTGATGAGCTCGCAGGCCTTCACGGACCCGTCGGGGTTGACCCCCATGTCTTCCGCGAACCGGATGCTGAGGACCGCGATCCCGATGATCCCGATGATCCCGAGCACGACGAGCACGCCTCCGACGATCAGGCAGGCCTTCAGGCACCCGTTGCCGGATCGGGCTGGCTGCGGGTTCCATGCGCCCGGGGGCGGCCCGCCCGGCGCGCCCGGGGCGGGACCCCATCCGCCCGGCTGGGGCGGGGGAGCGCCCCATTGTCCGGAGGGCGGGGCCGAAGACTGGCCGGATGTCGGCGGTGCACCCCAGCTGCCCGCCGCGGGTGGTGGGGTGGCAGGGAGGTCCCACTGCGGTGGCTGGACGGTCCCGGATGCAGCCGGGGGAACGGCGCCCCAGCCGGCCGGTGCCTGCTGCACGGGTGGGGGCACAGGGACGGCTGCAGCCGGGGCCGCTGCCGCCGTCGTGGGGACGTCCCAGCTCGTGACCGTGGCCTCATCGGCCACCCCGGGGGCCGGAACGTCGGGAGCGGGCGGCGGCACGAGCTCCGCGGGCCACTCACCGCCCGAGGCCGCTGCTTGGTCCGCTCGCTCGGGGGTGGGTCCGGAACCGGGCACATTGCCTCCCGGTGCGTCGCTGGACATCGAGCCCTCCCGTGTGGACATGCGTGGCAGCGGCCATTGTCGGGGGTGGACAAGGCTTCCGTCACGTCCCGAACCACGTCGACCGCCGGGTGCATGCCCGTCGCCCGGTCACGGAGATCTGGTCTACAATCCACCGCCGTGGCAGGGTAGCTCAGTGGCAGAGCAAGCGGCTCATAATCGCTAGGTCGCTGGTTCGAATCCAGCCCCTGCTACCACCCTTCGTGATCCCCGGCGCCCGGGCTCCGTGTCCGGGCGCTCGCGCGCGCCCCTTCGAAACGTGGCGAAACCCTAACCGTTCGTGAACGGCGTCGCTCCCATCCATGGGCGATGCTGGGGCGAACCAAGGTCACGATCGGGTTCGCGGTGCCGAAGCGGGCGCCGCATGGACCCGACGGTATACTCCTCGCACCCCCCCGGCGTCCCCGCCGGCCTGTCGGACTCGGAGGCGCTCCGTTTGAACGCAAAGTTCCTGCGCAACGGGATCGTGATGCTCGTCCTCGTGGCGGGAACGGTCGCGCTGCTCTACACATGGGTCCAGTCGTCGGCCCCCGGCGCCCAGTCGGTGGGCTACTCCTCGTTCTACAACGACGTCAAGGCCGGCGCGGTCGAGAAGGTCGTCCAGGACGGGGAGACCCTCGAAGTCACCAAGAGCGGCAACACGACCTACACCGTGGTCGTCCCGAACAACATCACCGGCGACGTCTACGCGGACATGCAGAAGGCGGCGGCCGAGGGCCGAAGCCCACGCCGCCGTACGAGAAGACGAAGACCGCGGACACGTCGTGGATCGGCCTGCTGCTCAGCGGCCTCCTGCCCCTGCTCGTGATCGGCGGCTTCATCTTCTTCATGATGCGCCAGGCCCAGGGCACCAACAACCAGGCCATGTCCTTCGGCAAGAGCCGGGCCCGCATGTTCCTCGGCAACAAGACCGTCGTCACGTTCGCGGACGTGGCCGGCGTGGACGAGGCCAAGATGGAGCTCCAGGAGGTGGTGGAGTTCCTCAAGTACCCCGAGAAGTTCAACTCCCTCGGCGCCCGCATCCCGCGCGGCGTGCTCCTGGTGGGCCCTCCGGGAACCGGCAAGACGCTGATGGCGCGGGCCGTCGCGGGCGAGGCCGGGCGTGCCGTTCTTCAGCATCTCCGGCTCCGAGTTCGTCGAGATGTTCGTGGGCGTCGGCGCCAGCCGCGTCCGCGACCTGTTCGACCAGGCCAAGCGCAACAGCCCGTGCATCGTGTTCGTGGACGAGATCGACGCGGTCGGCCGCCAGCGCGGCGCCGGCCTCGGCGGCTCCCACGACGAGCGCGAGCAGACCCTCAACCAGATCCTCGTCGAGATGGACGGGTTCGACACGAGCACCAACGTGATCGTCGTCGCCGCCACCAACCGCCCGGACGTCCTGGACCCGGCCCTCCTGCGGCCCGGCCGCTTCGACCGCCAGGTCATCCTCGACCGCCCCGACATGAAGGGCCGGACGGCCATCCTCAAGGTCCACACCAAGGGCAAGCCGCTCGACAAGACCGTGTCGGTGGAGGAGGTCGCGCGCCAGTCGCCCGGGTTCTCCGGCGCGGACCTGGCGAACCTCGTCAACGAGGCGGCGATCCTCGCGGCCCGCCGCAACAAGAAGGTCGTCGGCCAGAACGACTTCTCGGAGGCTCTCGAGCGCATCGTCGCCGGCCCGGAGCGCAAGAGCCGCGTCATCAGCGACGAGGAGAAGCGGATCATCGCCTACCACGAGGGCGGTCATGCCGTCGTGCAGCGGATCCTGCCCAAGTGCGATCCGGTCGCCAAGGTGACGGTCATCAGCCGCGGCATGGCGCTGGGCTACACGATGGCCCTGCCCGTCGAGGACCGCTACCTGCAGAGCAAGACCGAGTTCGAGGACAAGATCGCGGGCCTGCTCGGCGGCAACGTCGCCGAGCGCCTGGTGTTCGGCGACACGACCACGGGCGCCAGCAACGACATCGAGAAGGCGACCGACCTCGCGCGCCGCATGGTGACCGAGTTCGGCATGAGCGACCGCCTCGGCCCGCTGTCCTTCGGGAAGCGCGACGAGATGGTCTTCCTGGGCCGCTCCATGGGCGAGCAGCGCGACTACTCCGACAAGATCGCGATGATGATCGACGAGGAGGTCCGGGCGATCATCGACCGCGCGTACGACCGGGCGACGGAGGTCCTCACCACGCATCGGCGACCGCCTCGACGCGCTGGCCGAGAAGCTGATCGCCGAGGAGACCGTGGACCAGGTGGAGTTCGAGAAGCTGTTCGACGACCTGCCGCCCAAGCCGGACCGCCAGGTGGGCATCCCGCGCGTGGTCGCCCCCGGCACGGACGGCGGAACGGCCACGGGCCCCGGCGCCCCGGCCCCGAACCCCTCGCCGCTGCCGGCCTGACGCGGGGTCCCGGAAGGATCCGGGCGCCGTTCTCCCGGGTCGGGCGCGTCCGGGACCTGGGCCTCCGCGCCTGGTCGTCCGCGCGTCCCGCACGCGGTACGATCGGTCCCGTCGCACCGCCACTCCTGGAGACGCCATGACGGACCTGCCCACGGCGCCCGGCGCCGGCCCGATCGATCCTGCCGTCGAGGCGGCGCTGGCGTCGTCCGCCGATGCGCGGGCCGAGACGCTGCTCGAGTTCGCCCGGATCCCGAGCGTCTCAGCCTTGCCCGAGCACGCCGAGGACATGGTCCGGGCCGCGGAGTGGGTCGCGGAGCGCCTCCGGCGGGTGGGGGCGACGGACGTGGCGGTCGAGCGGACCGCGCTCCACCCGATCGTCTACGGGCGCATCCACGAGGCGCCCGGCGCGCCGACGGCGCTCGTGTACTGCCACTACGACGTCCAGCCGGTGGACCCGGTGGACCTGTGGGAGACGGCCCCCTGGGAGCCGTTCCTGCGCGACGGCCGGTTCGTCGGCCGCGGCGTGGCGGACGACAAGGGCCAGCTCGTGATGCACCTCTCGGCGCTCGAGGCGCTGCGCGCCGCGGGCAAGGCGCCCGCGGTCAACCTCACCTTCGTCTTCGAGGGCGAGGAGGAGTACGGGTCCGAGAGCCTGTACGCGTGGATCGAGGCGAACCGTGACCGGCTCGCGGCGGACGTGGCGATCATCAGCGACACCTGCTTCTTCGAGGGCAACGTCCCGGCGATCACGGTGGGGCTGCGCGGGATCATGTACGCGCAGATCGACGTCGAGCTCGCCCCGGTCGACCTCCACTCCGGGATGTACGGCGGGACGGTGGACAATCCCGCCAACGCCCTCGCCCGGATCATCACGGCGCTCAAGGGTCCGGACGGCCGGATCCGGATCCCCGGCTTCTATGACGACGTCGTCGCCCTCAGCGACGCGGATCGCGCCGCGATGGCCGCGCTGCCCTTCGATGACGAGGCCTACCGGGCCGAGATCCCGGTCCCCGCCCTCGTGGGCGAGGCCGGCTGGACGACGCTCGAGCGCAAGACGGCGCGGCCCACGCTGGACGTCAACGGGATGTGGAGCGGCTTCCAGGGCGAAGGCGCCAAGACGATCATCCCGGCCCATGCCCATGCGAAGGTCTCGACACGGCTCGTCGCCAACCAGGATCCCGCGACCGTCTATGCCGCCCTGCGCGACTACGTGGCCCAGATCGCCCCGCCGGGCGTGACCGTGCGCACGACCTTCATCCACGGCGGCGAGCCGTCGCTGACCCCGATCGACCATCCGGCCACCCAGGCGGCCGCCCGCGCGATCGAGGCCGTCCACGGGGTCGCGCCGGTCTACATCCGCGAGGGTGGCTCCATCCCGGTCACGGCCGCCTTCGACCACTCGCTGGGGCTCCCGGTGGTGCTCCTGGGCTTCACGCAGCCCACCTGCAACGCCCATGCGCCCAACGAGACCTTCCTGCTCGAGAACTTCGAGCTGGGCACCCGCGTCATCGTCAGGTTCTGGGACGAGCTCGCGACGCTGCCCCGGTAGAGGCTCCCCGGGTGCGGCAGGCCCGTACCTTCGGATGACCCCGGTGGGTCCGGGGGGTGACAGCGGACACCGGTCCCGGTGCTAGGATGCGCCAACGGGATCCGATCGCGGGAGGATGCACGAAGGTGACGACTGAGACGGGGGACGGAGCGGCGCCGCGGGCGTCGTGGCGGCTCGACGGCCCCAACGGCAGCATGGCGCCCCGGTCGGCGATCGAGGTCCTCGTGGATCTCAACGAGAAGGTCACCAGCGGCAAGGTTGGCGAGTACCAGCCCGTGCCGCTCGGCTTCACGCCGCTCGACAAGACCATCGGCACCGGGCTGCGGGCCGGGGAGCTGCTGCTCATCGGCGGCGCGCAGGGGACCGGCAAGACCACCATGGCGCTGCAGATGGCGCGCAACGTCGCGTCGGGCGGGCAGGCGAACGTCCTCTACATCTGCTTCGAGCACGACGAGCTGTACCTGCTCAACCGGCTGATCGCGGCCGAGTCCGCGCTCGCGCACCTGCCGCACAAGACGGGCGCCATCAAGATCCAGGACGTCCGCAAGGAGATCATGGGCACCTGGATGGCGGAGGGCGGCGGCGCCGCCCAGCTGGCCGCGAACCCGCGCCTCCGGCCGTCACTGGACCGCATCGCCCGCTACGGCCAGAACCTGTTCCTGCTCCGGGGCAGCCAGACCGCCAGCACCATCGACGGCATGCGCGAGCTCATCCAGCAGCACCGCGAGCTGTCGGGTGACCGCCGGCTCGTGGTGGTCGTGGACTACATGCAGAAGGTGCCGGTGATCCCGGAGCCGCCGAACGAGGCCGAGAAGGTCACGTACGTGGTCAACGGCCTCAAGGACATCGCGCTGTCCGAGGACGTGCCGATGATCGCCATCGTCGCGGCGGACAAGGAGGGCCTCAAGGCGTCGCGGCTGCGCAACTACCACCTGCGCGGCTCGTCGGCGATCAACTACGAGGCCGACATCATCCTGATCCTCAACGAGAAGTACCAGATCGTCGCCAAGGTCAACATCGAGTTCAACCCGTACCAGGCGCAGCGCTTCCGGGACTGGGTGATCGTCTCGGTGGAGAAGAACCGTGGCGGCCAGGACCAGGTGGACCTCGAGTTCGAGAAGCACTTCGAGTTCTCCTGCTTCGATCCGAACGGACGGACGGTGCAGGAGAAGCTGATCGAGGAGCGCCTCTACAACGACTGACGGGCCGCCGCAGGACCGGCGCGCTGCGGCGTTGTCGCCTGCGGTCCTCGCTCACGCACGTCCGGGTGCGCTCGCTCCGGTCCTCGGCTCCGCCTTGCATCGCGCGCGGCCTGCGGCGGCCGGGGCTCGCGACCGGGGTCGCAGCCGCGCGGTAGAGTGCGCGCATGAGCAGCCCCAACGCGGACGCCTTCCCCGACGTCGTCGAGATCGTCGTCGAGATCCCGCGCGGGAGCCGCAACAAGTACGAGTACGACGAGGAGGCGCACGTCTTCCGGCTGGACCGGGTCCTGTCGTCCGCGGTGTTCTACAACTTCGACTACGGCTTCATCGAGGGCACGCGTGCCGATGACGGCGACCACACCGACGCCCTCCTGGTCATCGACGAGCCGACGTTCACCGGCTGTCACGTCTGGGCCCGCCCGATCGGCGGCCTCGAGATGCGTGACGACATGGGCTTCGACTTCAAGACGCTGTGCGTCGCCATCGGCGATCCGCACCAGCAGCACATCGAGCGCCTCGACCAGGTGCGGCCGCACCGCCTCGTCGAGATCGAGCAGTTCTTCAACACCTACAAGGTGCTCGAGAACAAGGCCGTCGACATCGCCGGCTGGCGCGATCGCGACTTCGCCCTCGAGGTGCTCACCGCAGACCGCGAGCGCTACCGGCGCGAAGTGGGTGGCTGACCGGCCGGACCGCCTGTTCGTCGCGGTCCCGTTGCCGCCCGGCCCGCTGGCCGCCTGCCAGGCGCTGATCGACGGGGTGCGCGCCGGTCCGCTGGGCGACGTCCCGCGCTGGGTCCACCTCGGGAACCTCCACCTGACCGTGCGGTTCCTGGGCGAGACGCCGCGGGAACTCACCCCCGACGCCGCGCTTGCGGTCCGCGACGCGCTCGAGGGCTTCGCGGCGTTCGACGTCCTGCTCGCCGGCGCCGGCTCGTTCCCCGAGGCCCGCAAGCCTCGGGCACTCTGGCTGGGGATCGAGCAGGGCGCGCCGGAGCTGGGCGCGCTCGCCGATGCCCTCGACCCGGCGCTGGAGCCGCTGGGCTGGCCGCGCGACGACCGTCCGTACCGCCCGCACCTGACGGTCGCGCGCCTGGACCGCTCCTCGATCAGCTCGTCGGAGGTCATCGCGGACGAGCTGCGACGCGCCGCGGCGGACTGGCGGACGATCCTTCCGGGCGGACCGCGTCGTCCTCTACCGGAGCCACCTGGGCGGCGGACCGCCACGCTACGAGCCCCTCGTCGAGGTCCGGCTGGCCGGCTGAGACGTGCGGACCGGGTTGCCCGCGTGTCACCGCACGCGCTAGGCTCGGAGCGCCCAACTGCCCGCTCGTCCCTGGAGGTTCCGCGATGGCCACCTACCTTCCCCGCCGGACCCAGTTCAACCTCGACGAGGACCGGATCCCGCGGGCCTGGTACAACATCGCGGCCGACCTCAGGACGCCGCCGCCCCCGCCGCTCCACCCGGGCACGAAGCAGCCGATCGGCCCCGCCGACCTCGCGCCGCTGTTCCCGATGGCGCTGATCCTCCAGGAGGTCAGCATGGAGCGCGAGATCGAGATCCCGGACCCCGTCCGGGAGGCCTATGCGCTGTACCGGCCGTCGCCGCTGCACCGGGCCCACAGGCTCGAGGCCGCGCTCGATACGCCCGCGCACATCTACTACAAGTACGAAGGTGTCAGCCCCGCCGGCAGCCACAAGCCGAACACGGCGCTCGCCCAGGCGTTCTTCAACAAGCAGGAGGGCGTCAAGCGCATCGCGACCGAGACCGGCGCCGGGCAGTGGGGCAGCGCGATGGCCTTCGCCGGCGCGGCGTTCGGGATCGAGGTCAAGGTCTACATGGTCCGGGCGAGCTACGACCAGAAGCCGTACCGGCGGATGCTGATGGAGACCTACGGCGCGGAGGTGGTGGCCAGCCCCAGCCTCACGACGAACTACGGCCGTGCGGTCCTCGGGAAGACACCGGACTCGCCCGGCTCGCTGGGCATGGCGATCAGCGAGGCGGTCGAGGACGCGGCAACCCGGGACGACACGAAGTACGCGCTCGGGTCCGTGCTCAACCACGTGCTGCTCCACCAGACCGTGATCGGCCTCGAGGCCCAGGAGCAGATGGCGATGGCCGGCGAGGAGCCGGACGTCATCATCGGCTGCGCGGGCGGCGGCTCCAACTTCGCGGGCATGACGTTCCCCTACATCGGGCGGATGCTCCGTGGCGAGGCGAGCTACCGCGTCATCGCGGTGGAGCCCGAGGCGGCGCCGTCGCTCACGCGGGGCGTGTACGCCTACGACTTCGGGGACACCGGCCACATGGCCCCGATCGTGAAGATGCACACGCTCGGCTCGGACTTCATCCCGGAGCCCATCCACGCTGGCGGCCTCCGCTATCACGGGATGTCGCCGCTCGTGTCGCTGCTCAAGGAGGAGGGCGTGATCGAGGCCGTGAGCGTCCACCAGCGCGCCTGCTTCGAAGCGGGCGTCGCCTTCGCCCGGGCGGAGGGCATCCTGCCGGCCCCGGAACCGACGCACGCGATCAAGGTCGCGATCGACCAGGCGCTGGAAGCGAAGGAAGCAGGCGAGGAGCGGGTGATCCTGTTCAACCTGTGCGGCCACGGTCACTTCGACCTGTCCGCGTACGAGCGCCACCTCAAAGGGACGCTCGAGGACTTCGAGTATCCGGCCGAGAAGGTTGCCCAGTCGCTCGCCAACCTGCCGAAGGTCGGCTGACCCTCTCCCGGATCGCCCTGCCCGCGAGGATCTGCTGCGTGCCGAAGCTCGCCTGCCGCGCCTGTGGTCGCCAGGTCTACACCGCGGCGTCGATCGGGTCGCTCTTCGCCGAGGAACGGCGTTGTCCGCGCTGCGGCGCCGTGATGGATCCCGAGCGCCGCGGCTTCGATCGCCGGCAGGTCGTCCGGCGCCACAACCCGCCCGACGATCCGGGACCGCCGCCGGGGGTGGGGGAGCGGCGGCTCGCCGAGCGACGGGTGGCGCAGCGGCGTGAGCACGCGGCAGGGGCTGATCCGGGCTACTTCGGGCGCGGTGGCTCGACCAGCCGGTAGCGGAGCGCGGATGCCACGGCCTCGAGCTTGGAGTGGACGTGGAGCTTGCCCATGATGTTCTGGACGTGCGTCCGCAGGGTGTTGGGGGCGATGGCCAGCCGATCGCAGATCTCGCGCGTCGAGAGGCCCTCCGTGAGCGCACGCAGGACCTCGAGCTCGCGCGGGGTGAGCGGCTCGACGGGCGGCTGCACGGCCCTGCGGTCGCGGGCCTCGGCGACGCGCCGGGCGATCGTGACGATGGTCGAGCGGGGGAGCAGGGTCGCGCCCTCGTGCGCGGCGCGCACGGCATCGACCACGTCCGCGACCGCCCGGTCCTTGGTCAGGTAGCCGTCGGCGCCCGCCTGGATGGACTCGAGGATCGTCTCGTCGTCGTCGATGCCCGTGAGCATGAGGACCCGGCACGACGGCCAGCGCGCCTTGATCAGCCGCGTCGCCTCCACGCCGGTGCCATCCCGCAGGTGGTAGTCCATCAGCACCACGTCCACCGGCACCCTGGCGGCCTCGCGGACCTGTGCGACGGACACGGCCGTGCCCACGATGCGCATGTCTGCCTCGAGCCCGATCACCCGGGTGAGCGCGTCCAGCACGAGGAGGTGGTCGTCGACGAGCAGGACCCGGATGGGGCGGGAGCCGGGAGGTCGAGGCGTGGAGGAGCGGCTGCCTCGGGGATCGGCGGGCTCGGTCGGCGACACGGGGTGCCTCCTTCCAGGGAGAGTCCTCGCGGGGGACGCGGGGAGCGGGGCGGGACCCTTCGTGAGTCTACCGCGCTCGTCCATGCCGCCCGTCCCCGATAATCGCCACATGCGCATCGCGATCCTGGGGCTGGGGCTGATCGGCGGGTCGGTGGCGCGCGCCCTGCGCGTTGCACCGTGCCTACGCCGCGGCGGAGCTTGTGGCCTGGACGCCGTCCGGGGCTGGGCCGCGCGCGGCGCTGGCGGCCGGCGCGATCGACGTTGCCGCTGGAGATCCGCTTGACGCCGTGCGCGGAGCCGCGATCGTGGTCCTCGCGGCGCCGCCGCTCGCCTGCGCGTCGCTGGTTCGACGGCTCGGCGCGGAACCCGGTGCCGCCTTCGCCCTCGGTGCGACCGTGACCGACGTGGCGTCCACGAAGGCCGCCCTGACGGCCGCCGCGGCCGATGCCGGCATCCCGTTCGTTGGCGGCCACCCGATGGCGGGCCGGGAGACGCAGCGGCTTCGATGCCGCCGACGCGGGCCTGTTCCGGGGCCGCCCGTGGGTGATCACGGAGGCGGTTGGAGCTGGCGACGCCGGGGTCGCCAGGTCGCTGGCGCTTGCCTGCGGGGCGGTTCCCGTCGAGCTGGACGCCGCCAGGCATGACCGACTGGTGGCCGCGATCAGCCACCTCCCGCTGCTGGCGTCCGCCGCCCTCGTCGAGGCCGTCACCGGCACGGCGGCCGACCCGGACGGTGACTGGCCCGCGGCGGCCGCCCTCGCCGCCAGCGGGTGGCGCGACGCGACGCGCCTCGCCCGGGGCGATGCCACCATGGGCGCCGAGATCGCGGCCTCCAACGCCGAGGCGATCGCTGCGGTCATGCGCCGGCTGCGGAACCGCATCGACGAGTGGCTCGACCTCCTCGAGGCGGCCGACGGTCCGGACGCGGACGCGATGCGAGAGCGCCTCGCCGCGGCCAAGGCGCGCCTGGATCGAGGGGCCTGATGGGCGATCCCGAGGAGCGGGTGCTGGTGGTCCCGCGGGATGCGCTGGTGCCGGGCGAGGGGTGGCTGGGCGTGCTGCCGCGGCGACCTGGGCGAGGCGCTGGACGTGGTCTCGCGCCAGGGGTTCTTCATGCGCCGGGGAGACGCCGAGGTGGACCCGACCCACAAGCAGGTCATCCCGTACCTCGTGCTGCGGGACGGGGAGCGCTGGTTCCTGATGCGCAGGACCCGGGCAGGTGGGGACGCCCGCCTCCACGACCGCTGGTCCATCGGCGTCGGCGGCCACCTCAACCCGGGTGATGGCGACGTGCTCGGGGGCCTCCGGCGCGAGTGGGGCGAGGAACTCGTCGCCGACTTCGAACCGGACTATGCGCCGGTCGGCCTGCTGAACGACGACACGACCGCGGTGGGCTCGGTCCACGTCGGCTTTGTCTACGTCGCGGATGCCGGCGGCCGCCCGGTCGCCATCCGGGAGACGGACAAGCTCGAGGGAGCGTTCGCAGGCACCGCGGAGGTCGCCGCGGTCCTCGAGGACCTCGAGACGTGGAGCCGCCTCGTCTTCGATGCCCTGACCGAGTAGCCCACGGGTCGGGCTGAGCGGCAGGGGACCACAGCGGGACGTGGTGCGATACTGAAGACGGCCCCATGAACCGCACGTCGCCGCATCTCCGCCTCCGGCTCGCCCGCACCGTCACGCTGGTGGGCATCGTCCTGGCGCTCGCCGCGGGCATCGCCCAGGCCTCGTCCGACGCACGCGTGGTGCAGCTCACCGCCACCGGCGTCGTGGACGGCGCGATGGCGCGCTATCTCCGCGAGGGCATCGCCACCGCCGCGGCCGACGGCGCCGACGCGGTGGTTGTCCAACTCGATACCCCTGGCGGCAGCATCACGGCGATGAACGAGATCAAGCAGACGTTCCTCGAGGCGCCGCTGCCGGTCATCGTCTGGGTGGCTCCCTCGGGGGCCCGCGCGGCGAGCGCCGGCACGTTCATCACGCTCGCCGCGCACCTGGCGTACATGGCCCCCGCCACGAACATCGGCGCCGCTGCCCCCGTCAGCGGCAGTGGCGGCGACATCCCGGGCACGATGGGTGTGAAGGTCCGCGAGGACGCGATCGCGTCGATCCGCGCGCTGGCGGAGGCGCAGGGCCGGCCGGTCGACTGGGCGGTCTCGACCGTGGAGGACGCGCGTTCCTACTCGGCGAGCGGAGGCGCTGGAGGCCGGCGCGGTGGACGGGATCGCCGCGACCATCGAGGAGGTCCTCGCTGACGCCGATGGACGCCAGGTGGAGGTCTTCGGCACGGGGACGGTGACGCTCGACGTGGACGGCGCTGCTGTCACCGACGTGCCCATGAACCCGGTGCTGTCGTTCCTGCATCTCCTGTCCGACCCGAACGTCGCGTTCATCCTGCTCGTGGCCGGCGCGCTGCTCCTGGCCACCGAGCTGGTCAGCACGAACCTGGTCACCGGGATCCTGGGCGCGTTGGCCCTCGTGCTCGCCTTCATCGGCTTCGGAAGCCTCCCGCTCAACGTCGCTGGGGGTGCTGCTGGTGGCCTTCGGGTTCGTCCTGTTCGTCCTGGAGTCGCAGATCGTCAGCCACGGGCTCCTGACCGTGGCAGGACTCGTGTGCGTCGTGCTCGGCGCCTCCGTGCTGTACGCCGGCCCGGTGTCACCCAGCGACCCGGTGGTCCAGGTCGCGCCGGTCGTCCTCGTCACGACGGCCTGTACGCTGGGTCTCCTCATGGGCCTGATCACCATCGTCGCCATCCGGACACGGCGCATGCAGGGCCCTGTCGGCCAGCTGGGCGACCGTGTCTCCCTGGGCACCGAGGGCGTGGTCCAGGCACCGCTCGACCCGACCGGCACGGTGCACCTGGCCGGGGAGACGTGGACGGCCCGGACGCCGGACGAGAGCGACCTGCCGCGCGAGACTCCTGTCCGCCTCGCCGGCTTCGACGAGCTGACCGCGCTGGTGGAGCCCACCGGGCAGCCGTCGGTCCTACCGGACACCCACACCTCACGCGAGTCCCATCACGGCGGTCCCGGCCGCCGACAAGCCCTGAGCACTGGAGGACCACATGGAACTCATCGCCGCCCTCGTCGCCCTGGGCTTCGTCCTCGTCGTGGTGTTCGTGATCCTGTACCTGTCCGTGCGGGTCGTGCAGCAGTACGAGCGGATGGTCGTGTTCCGCCTCGGCCGGACGAACGAGGAGATGGTCCGCGATCCGGGCCTCCGATTCCTGATCCCGATCATCGACCGGCCGGTCAAGGTGGACCTCCGCGAGACGCTGACCGAGGTGCCCAGCCAGACCACCATCACCAAGGACAATGCGCCTATCAACGTCGACTTCCTCGTCTACTGGCGTATCGCCGACCCGCTGAAGAGCGTCCTGGCGCCGCAGCGCCTCGACGACATGCTGCTCGGCGTCGCGTCCACCACCCTGCGCGCGGTCATCGGCGACATCAGCCTCGACGAGGTCCTGTCCAAGCGCGAGCAGATCAACGAGGTGCTGCGGGTCAAGCTGGACGAGATCACCGAACGCTGGGGCGGCAAGGTGACCACGGTCGAGATCCGCGAGATCACGCCGCCGCGCGACGTCCAGGACGCGATGAACCGCCAGCTGTCCGCTGAGCGGACGCGGCGCGCGGTCATCACCGAGTCCGAGGGAGCCCGCCAGGCGGCGATCAACGTCGCCGAGGGCCAGAAGCAGTCCGAGATCCTCAAGGCGGAGGGCGAGCGCCAGGCGGCGATCCTGCGCGCCGAGGGGTACGGCCAGGCGCTCGAACGCATCTTCGCGGCCGCCCACCAGATCGACGAGAAGACGATGACGCTCCAGTACCTCGAGACGCTGAAGCAGCTGGGAGCGAGCCCGTCGACGAAGTACCTGATCCCGGTCGAGCTCACCCATCTCGCCGAGCAGATCGGCGGCTACGTGGACCGGGGCATGATCGCCCGGCCGCCCACCGACGGCGCCGACGCCGGGTGATCCGGCGCGTCCTGCTCGTCGCGGCGGCGCCCATCGTCGCGTTCCTTGCCGTCGGCCCCGTTGCGGACCGGCTCGCCCGGCGCCTGATGGACGCTCCGCGGCGCCTGCCGGAGGAGTCCGGCATGGCCCCGGCGCTCGACCGGCTTGGCGGCGAGGTGGTCCGGCTCCGGGCGCGCGACGGCCTCCGGCTGGCCGGCCGCTGGCTGGCCGCAGAACCCGAGGAGGACTGGGCACCCGATCCCCGCGAGGCCATCCTGCTGCTGCACGGCTGGAGCGGCTCGGTGACGCCCGACCTGCTGGACGCCGGACCGTTCCTCCGCCGGACTGCGGGCGTGCTGGGCCTGGACTTCCGGGGGCATGGAGGGTCGGACGACGCGCCGACCAGCTTCGGGCTCAGCGAGGTCGAGGACGTGGCCGGTGCGCTCGCGTGGCTGGGCGAGCGGGGGATCCGGCGCGTGGCCCTGGTCGGCTCGTCCATGGGCGGCATCACGGCGATCGCCTCGGTGGCGGTCCTGGGCGACGGGCGCCTTGCATCGGCTGACATGGATCCCAGCGCCCCCGCCGCGACCGTCGAGGCCCCGCGACCACGGATCGTGGCCGTGGTCGCCGATTCGGTGACGCCCGAGCTGGCGCTCGTCGTCGCCAACCGGATGCGGGTCCCCTTCGGACGTCGGATCGCCAACCAGGCCTTCACGCGCATGGCCCAGGCGGCTCGGTGGCGACCCCCGGGCCACAGAGCCCATCGCCGTCGTCGGGCTCCTCGAGGACCTGCCGCTCCTCCTGGTCCACGGCACCCTGGACCAGACGGTTCGCATGGAGGACGCGAATCGCCTCGCCGCGGCGGCCCCGGCGGGGAGCCGCCGCCTCGTCATCGAGGGTGCCGGCCACGGTGAGGGGCACGCCGTGGACCCAGGAGCCTACGAGGCGGCCGTCAACGCGCTCGTCCGCGAGGCGTTCGGCGCCGCCCGGCCATAGCGGACACGATGCGGCACGCCCGTATACTGCACGCACACCCCGCGGGGAGCCCGGCCCAGCATCCGGGAGGAGACGGGGTGGCCGTGACGGGAGAGCGTGTGGCAGGAAAGGTCCTCGTCGTCGACGACGACGCGAGCGTTCAGCGGCTCCTGCAGTTCACCCTGGAGCAGGAGGGGTACGAGGTCGTCGTCTCGTCGGATGGCGCCGACGGTCTCCGTCGCTGGCAGCAGGAGTCGCCGTCCCTCGTGCTGCTCGACGTCACCGTGCGCCAGATGGACGGCTACGAGGTCGCCACCCGGATCCGCGCGGAGGAGTCCGGGTCGCGTCATACCCCGATCATCATGCTGACGACGGACAAGGACGTCCAGGGCAAGGTCCGGGCGCTCCGTGCCGGTGCGGATGACTGCCTGATCAAGCCGTTCCACCCGGCCGAGCTGATGGCCCGCATGAAGAGCCTCATCGCGCGCTTTCAGCCCAGTGAATCGCTGGTCGGGCGGCCGCCGATGGGCCGGATCCACGCCTACTACGGGGCCAAGGGCGGCGTCGGAACGACGACCATCGCGATCAACGCGGCAATCGCGCTCCACGACCTGGGCCGCAGCGTCTGCCTCGTGGACGGCAACCTCCAGTTCGGCGACCACCGGGTCTTCCTGGACCTCGGGCTGGACCGCAAGAGCATCGTGGATCTCGTCAGCACCCCGTCGATGGACGCGGATCTCGTCAAGAGCATCGTCATCAAGCACGACTCGGGTGTGGACCTCCTGCTTGCGCCGCCCTCACCGGAGGCCGCGGATCTGGTCACCGCTGCGCACCTGCACCAGGTCCTTGAGCTGCTGGGTGGCTTGTACGACTACGTGATCGTGGACATCGACAAGCGCCTCGAGGATCGCAACCTGATGGTCCTCGATGTCGCCCACACCATCTTCGCGGTGATGACGGCCGACCTGTCGTGCCTCAAGAACGTCCGCCTGGTCCTCGAGACGATCGGGCACCTCGGCTACGAGCAGAGCAAGCTGAAGCTGGTCCTCAACCGGTCCAATGCCTACACCGGCATCAGCATCAAGAGCGCCGAGGGGGCCCTGCGCCGCCCGATCGAGCTGCAGGTCGTGAACGAGTACCGGGGCGCGATCTCCGCGCTGAACACGGGATCGCCGTTCATGGTCTCGAAGAGCGACTCGGTGCTGGGGCGGTCCGTGGCCGACTTCGCGCGGGCCGTCGACAAGGGCGGCCAGGCAACCGGCCTGCTCGCACCCACGGCCGGCCGCTAGGGCTCGGCCGGCGGCGGTCCGCAGGACCCTCGCGGTGGAATATCGCCCAGGGCCGCGCTTCGCATAAGTGCGCGGTGAGTGAGGCGGCCTACCGTGCCGCCCGTGCTCGCTACCATTCTCTCCGCAACGCTCAGCGGGATCACCGGCCGCCTCGTCCGGGTCGAGGTGGACGTCGCCCCGGGGTTGCCCGGGTTCACGATCGTCGGCCTGCCGGATGCGGCCCTGTCCGAGGCGCGGGAGCGCGTCCGGGGTGCGCTGCGGAACACCGGCTACCACCACCCGCCCCGGCGGATCACGGTCAACCTCGCACCCGCGGAGGTGCGCAAGGCCGGAGCGTCCCTGGACCTCGCGATCGCCATCGGGATCCTGCTGGGCTCTGAACAGCTTCGGGTCGCGCCGGGGCGGGTGGCGCTGATCGGTGAGCTCGGCCTGGGAGGCGAGGTCCGGGCGGTCCCGGGCATCCTGCCGATGGGTCTGGCGCTGGCCGCTGCGGGCGTGCGCCGGGTGCTGGTCCCGGCCACCGCCGTCGAGGAGGCGGCGCTCGTCCCCGGCCTCGATGTCGTGGGTGTCGGGACGGTGACCGAGGCCGCGGAGGCGGTACGGGCCCCGCGTACCCGACGACCTGTTCCGACGCCCCTGCCGCGTGCCGACGGACTGGCAGCGGACGGGAGGCCGGCCAGCGGGACGCCCGTCCTGCCGGTGCGATCGGAGGTTCCGCCCACGGTGGATCTCGAGGAGGTGCGGGGCCAGGCCGTCGCGCGGCGCGCGCTCGAGATCTCCCTCGCGGGCGGGCACGCCATGCTGCTGATCGGACCGCCGGGCGCCGGCAAGACCCTGCTGGCCCGGACGATCCAGGGGCTGCTCCCGGATCTCGACGACGAGGCTGCGCTGGCGGCCACGGTCGTCGCTTCCGTGGCAGGTGGGGAGCCCGTGCGGGCCCTGGTGCGACGGCCGCCCGTGCGCGCGCCACACCACACGGTCTCCTACGCCGGAATGGTGGGCGGCGGCCCGCGCCTGTCGCCCGGCGAGGTGACCCTCGCGGACCAGGGCGTGCTCGTGTGCGACGAACTGCCGGAGTTCGGGAGGGACGTGCTCGAGGCCCTCCGCCAGCCCCTGGAGGACGGCAGCGTGTCGGTGGTGCGGGTTGGCCGCGCGGCCGTCTTTCCCGCCCGGTTCACGCTGGTGGCGGCGATGAACCCCTGCCCGTGCGGCATGGATGGCGTGGCGGACCGGTCCTGCACGTGTCCGCCCGGCGTGCCACAGCGGTACCGGCGACGGATCTCGGGGCCGCTGCGCGACCGGATCGACCTCTGGGTGGCCGTCGGCCGGGTGGCTCCGTCCCTCCTGGTGGCGGGACCCATTCCCGAGTCATCGGCGGCGGTCGCGACGCGTGTCGCCCGCGCCCGGGAACGCCAGCGGATGCGGCCGGGCGCGCTGCCCAACGGACGACTGCGGGGTCGATCCCTGCGGACCGCATGCCACCTCGGCCCGGATGAGGCGGCACGGGCGATCGTCCTTGCCGAGCGCGAGGGACTGTCCGGGCGCGGGACGGAGCGGCTGCTGCGCGTCGCGCGGACGATCGCGGACCTGGAGTCATCGGACAGGGTGCTGGAGGCCCACCTGGACGAAGCCGCGCGGTTCCGGGCCCCAGCTGAGATGCCGTCACTCGCGGGGGCCGGCTGATGCTCGGCATCGGCCGTCGTGGTCCGCTCGGGCGCATCGAGGCCGAGGCGGGAGGGGGTTCCCTCGGCGCTCAGGATGCCGTGGCAGATGCGACGGATCCGGCGGCAGGCGCCGGCGGCGAGGTTCGTGCCGGGAATCCGGCCGGCGCCGAGCGGGATGCATGGGTTGTCATCGCCGGGGTCGAGGGCGTGGGCCCCGTGTCCTTCGGACGGCTGGTGGGGGCGTTCGGCAGTGCGCGGGCCGTCCTGGCCACGGCGATCCACCGCGATGCACTCCAGCTGCTGGTGGCCACCACGGCCGGCCCCGACGGTGGATCGCCCACGCTGACCGCGACGGCGGCCGCGGCCCTCCGAGCGGCGGCGCGAGCGCCCGAGCGCCACCTCGAACCGGTGCGCCGCTCGGGCGTCACGGTCATCACGCTCGCCGAGGAGCGATACCCGTCACGGCTCCGCATGATCGACCTGCCGCCGCCGGTTCTGTTCCTGCATGGGGATCCGGCGGCCCTCGACCGGCCGTGCTCGATCGCCGTCGTCGGCACGCGCAGGCCCACGGAGGCTGGACGGGCCACGGCCGGGCGCATCGCCGACGGCGTGGCGGCCCTCGGCGCGACGGTCGTGTCGGGGCTGGCGCTCGGGATCGACGGTGCGGCGCACGCAGCCGCCCTTCGGGCCGGGACGCCCACGGTGGCGGTGATCGGCGGGGGACACGAGCGTCTCTACCCCGCGGCCCATCGTGACCTGGCGCGGTCGATCGCCGCGCGCGGAGGCGCGGTCCTGAGCGAGTTCACGCCGGACACGCAGCCATCGCGAGGCACCTTCCCGCGCCGCAACCGGATCATCAGCGGTCTTGCGGACGCGACCATCGTGGTGGAGGCTGGTGCCCGCAGCGGCGCCCTGACCACGGCCGCCTGGGCACTCGAGCAGGGAAGGTCCCTGTACCTCGTCCCGGGACGCCTCGATGACCCTGCCGTTGCCGGCTGCCTCGCCTTCCTGCGGGAAGCGGGCCCGGAGGCCCGAATCGTCGCGGGAGTCCCGGAGCTCCTCGAGGACCTGCGTCTCGTCCCTCCCGGCGGCCGCCAGCTCCCCACCGGCGACGCGGTATCCGGCGCGCTGTCGAGCGTCGAGGAGGCGGTGGCCATGCATGTCGCCGCAGGCGTGGCATCGGTGGACGAGCTCGTCTACGCCACCGGTGCTGCGAGTGCGACCGTGCTCAGGGCGCTGACCGCCCTGGAGGTCCAAGGACTCGTGGTGGAGGCGTTCGGGCGCTACCGGGCAGCGGGTCCACTGGCGCTCAGGGGCGCTCTCGAACGACCGAACCTCTCCCGGCTGACGGGTCCGCGACCGGGCCGGGCGGCATGAGCGGAGACCGGTTCGGTTGCCCTGAAGGTTGCGGCGGTGGTACGCTCCGGCCCAACTCAGGCTGGCTCTGCAGCCGGCCCTCGTCCCCGGGTGCCGATCTCCGCATGAACGCGGATGACCCCGGCGGGCCGAATGGAGGACCACGTATTGCGGAAGCTCGGGGAAACCCTGCTCGCGCTGCCCGTCCTCGTCCTGGCCTACGCCGTGCTCCTCGGTCGAGGCGGGATGGCCCGGTTCGGCGCCGGGCTGGCGGCCGCTTCCGTGGCAGTGGTCGTCGTGGTGGCAGGCCTGCCACCGGCCCAGAGCATCGCCGTCCCCGTCTCGAGCAAGCCGCAGCCCGTTGACGCCCGCGTCCTCGACGCCGTGACAACCGGGCATGGCCTGACGAAGCCATTCACCGTTGAGTTCGACGGGCCGATGGACCCGGCCACGGTTGCCGCCGCACTCCGGCTCCGGCCGGACACCGCGGTCACGTTCGCCTGGGACGACACGGGCCGCAGGCTCACGATCTCCCCGCTCAGCCAGTGGGAGGCCGACACCCTGTACGTCCTCACCGTGTCCGGGTCGGCGAGGGCAGCCGATGGGGGAGCGCTCACGTCGCCCGTGCGCTCTGCCGTGCTGACGGCTCAGGCCGGCTCGGGAAGCATCGCCGCCACCCGCATGAGCGGAAAGCGCGCGCGCCCGGACACGGCGTTCCGGATCCAGCTGGACCGGCACGTGACGCTGGCGGCGGTGAAGGCTGCGATCCAGACGCAGCCCGAGGTCGCCGGCGACGTCAGCACCGGCGACGCCTCGGGCGAATTCCTGTTCACGCCTGGGGCACCCCTCGCGGCCGGTGCCGCCTACACGGTGTCCCTGCCGGGGCTCGTCGATGCCGATGGGGTTGCCTTCGGCGGCGTGCCCACGCTGTCGGTCCTGACCTCGGAGGCGCCGACCGTCGTGCGCTTCCGGCCGCGTGCCGGTGACACGGCCATGAAGCGCACCGCCGCGATCTCCGTGCGCTTCACGGAGCGCATGGATCGCGACCTCACCGCCGAGGCATTCCACGTGACGGTGGGCACCAGGGAGATCAAGGGTGCCGTCTCGTGGGCCGAGCAGGGCCGGGTCCTCATCTTCGTCCCGGCGGATCCGCTCCCCTACGGCGCGACGGTTCGGGCCAGCGTCGACGACACCGCCGCCTCCAGGGCCGGCACCGCGCTCGGGAAGCCGTCGACCGCGAAATTCACCGTGGAGCCGAAGCCGAAGCCCAAGCCCAAGGTGAAGGCAGCCGCTCCCGCGCCGCCGCCCAAGAAGAGCAAGCCCAAGCCGATCCCCAGGTCGGGTGGCGGCGGAGCCGTCGCCGGCAACTGGGCCGGTGTCGAGTCCTACTACCTGCGGCTGATGAACTGCACCCGGACCGGGGGCTGGGTGACGTCCAAGGGCGGCTGCTCCTCGCCCGGTGGGCGCGATGTGGCACCGCTGGTCCTCAACTCCGGGATCAGCAGCAAGGTCGCCCGTCCGTACGCGAAGCTCCTCGCCACGCGCGGGATCTGCAACCACTTCATCGGGGGCAACCCCGGCAACCGCCTGCGCCGGGCGGGCTACACCAGCTATCGCTGGGGCGAGAACCTCGGCTGCCGCTCCGGCAATCCGAACTCCGCCGTCCTGGGTTCCCACCTGTTCTTCCAGAGCGAGCGGCCCTACAACGGCGGTCACTACCGGAACATGATGGACGCCCGCTTCAAGCAGGTCGGGATCGGCGTCTGGGTCTCTGGCGGCCGTGTCCGCCTGGTGGTCGACTTCTACACCCCCTGACCTCGACACCACCCGTCCGGTGGGACCTTCGGGCGGGTGACGGGTCGCCGCGCATCCGCGAGGATCGCTGGGTGATCCGCAATGTCGTCATCCACGTCTCCAACGAGCAGCCGCTGCTCGCCGACCTCTACGGCGTCCCATCCGCAGCCGACGTCGGGATCGTGTGCACGAATGTGCGCATGATCGACGGGAAGCGCCCCATCTTCATCGACCACAGCGACTCCACGTTCTTCTTTCCGAACCTCCACATCCGCTTCCTGGAGATCCCCGCCGGCGAGATGCGCAAGCACCTCACCCAGGGCGGGAGCAACGCGGGATTCGGCGCGGCGGAGCAGGCCGCAGGAGATGCGAACCAGCGTCTCGCGGTGGTCCTGGGCGAGACGCCGGACGAGGTTGGCGTCGGCGGCGCGGAGCCCGACGAGGACGAGGATCTGGGCCTCGACGAGGACTTCCTGCAGCGCGTCCGCGACATCTAGGGCGGCTCCCTGGGCGCCGGGAGGCAACCGGCGTGCTATAGGCCGGTGCTACACTCCCGGCCGCCATGCCCAAGAACCTCGTGATCGTGGAATCGCCCGCCAAGGCGCGGACCATCGAGCGCTATCTCGGCGCCGACTACCAGGTCCTCGCCTCGTACGGCCACGTCCGCGACCTGCCCGAGAACCCGGGCAAGGGCAAGTTCGGGGTGGACGTGGACCACGACTTCGCCCCCGACTACGTCATCACGGAGGACCGGCGGAAGCAGGTCTCCGCGATCGAGAAGGCCGCGAAGAGCGCCGCGAACGTGTGGCTCGCCACGGATCTCGACCGCGAGGGTGAGGCGATCGCGTGGCACGTGGCGGAGGCCGCGCACGTCCCCGCCGCGAAGACCCGCCGGGTGACCTTCAACGAGATCACCGAGAGCGCCATCCGGGACGCCTTCGCGAGCCCGCGCGACATCGACCACGACCTGGTGGACGCCCAGCAGGCGCGCCGGATCATGGACCGCCTGGTCGGTTACACGCTGAGCCCGCTCCTGTCCAAGAAGGTCCGCCGTGGCCTGTCGGCCGGACGGGTCCAGTCCGTCGCCGTCCGGATCGTGGTGGAGCGAGAGCGCGAGATCCGCGCGTTCGAGGCCCGGGAGTACTGGACGCTCGAGGCGCTGCTGGCGGCCCCGGACGGCACGGAGTTCACGGTCGACGTGGTGCGCATCGGCGGCAAGCCGCTCGCCATCGGTGACGGCGAGACGGCGGGCCACCATGCGGCCGCCCTGCGCGCCCTCCACCCGGCCGTGGACTCGGTCGGAACGCGTGCCTCGAAGCGCAACCCGGCGCCACCGTTCACGACCAGCACCCTGCAGCAGGAGGCGAGCCGCAAGCTGGGCTTCAGCCCCAAGCGCACGATGTCCGTCGCGCAGCGGCTGTACGAGGGCGTGGACACGCCCGACGGTCAGGTCGGCCTGATCACCTACATGCGGACGGACTCCACGGCGATCGCGGGCGTGGCGATGGCCGAGGCCCAGGCGGTGATCAAGGATCGTTTCGGGGACCGCTACGGGACCGGCAAGGGCCGGTTCTACAAGACGAAGGCCAAGGGCGCCCAGGAGGCGCACGAGTCCGTTCGGCCGACGGCATTCCACCGCGACCCCGACTCGATGCGATCGCACCTCAAGACGGACGAGCTCAGGCTCTATCGCCTCATCTGGCAGCGTGCGCTCGCGTCGCAGATGGCGCCCAAGGAGCTCGAGACCACGACGATCGAGCTGGTCGACGGCGACTACCGGCTGCGGGCCTCGGCGACGCGGACGCTGTTCGACGGGTTCTCGCGGGTCTACACGGAGGGCCAGGACGACGCCGCCGAGGAGGCCGACCGAACGCTTCCGGTGCTGCGCGAGGGCGACGTCACCCGGGTCCTGGACGTGACGACGAGCCAGCACTTCACCGAGCCGCCGCCGCGGTACACCGAGGCGACGCTGATCAAGGCGCTCGAGGAGCACGGCATCGGGCGTCCGTCGACCTATGCCGCCACGATCTCGACGATCCTCGACCGGGGGTATGTCCGCGTGGAGGCGCGCCGGCTGCACCCCGAGGAGATCGGCGAGATCGTCACGGACTACCTGGTCGCCTACTTCGGCGACTACGTGGACCTGACGTTCACGGCCCGCATGGAGGGCGACCTGGACGAGGTGGCCCGCGGCGAGCGCGCCTGGGTGCCGCTGCTGCGCGCCTTCTTCGACCCGCTCAAGGCCCTGGTGGACGACGCAGGTGATCAACCCCCGCCGCCCGGGGAGCCGACCGACGAGGTGTGCTCGCTGGGACACCCGATGATCATCAAGCTCGGCCGGAACGGCAAGTTCCTCGCCTGCTCCACGTATCCCGACCACAAGGAGACGCGTCCGCTGCCCGGCGAGGAGACGCCCCGGATGGAGGGCGACGGCGAGGCGTGCCCCCAGTGCGGCGAGGGGACGCTCACGACGAAGCGGGGAAGGTTCGGCGCCTTCGTCGGCTGCTCCCGGTATCCCGACTGCACGTACATCAAGAAGGACGGCCCGCCGCCGCCGGACCCGCTGCCGTTCGAGGTGGTCTGCCCCAAGAACGGGGACGGAACGCTGGTGGCGCGTCGCGCGCGGCGCACCGGAAACGTCTTCTGGGGGTGCTCCCGATACCCCAAGTGCGACTTCACCACCAACGACGAGCCGACGGGTGCCGTCCACGACGCCTCCGACGAGACACATGCCGCGGGCCGCGGATCCGTGGCCCGCAAGGGTGAGGCGGGCATCTGCCTGACCTGTGGCGCCACCGTGGACCTGCCCGCGGGCTCCCTGATCGGCCTGCGGCTCGCCGGTGGTCCAGCCAATCCGGCGGCCCTCGAGCGTCCGGCACGCGGCGGCAGGCGTGGCGCAGCGAAGGCAGGCGGCGGCCCGACCAAGACCGGGACCGGCGCCCGGCGAACGACCCGGTCATCGGGCGGCACCACGCGCACCGGAACCGGGTCCCGGCGCAAGAGCGAGTGAGCGGCGTGGGGCTGGTGACGCCCCCTCGCCCGGCTGCCGCATCGTGACCGGATCCGAGGCGCTCCTCCGGTTCCTGCGCTCGCTCGAGGCACGCGACCTCTCCCCGGAGACCCGGCGCTCGTACGAGGGCACAGTGGCCGCCTATCTCGACTGGCTCGCCGCCCACGACGCGGACTGGCGCACCCCAGGTCGCGCCATCCTCCGGGCGTACCTCGCCGAGCTGTCGGTGGGCCATGCCAGGACGTCCGTCGCCCAGCGGCTCGCTGCGCTGCGCGCCTTCCACCGCTACTGCGCCCGGTCCGGGCTGGCGCCCGGCGATCCGTGGGGGGCCGTCGCGACGCCGCGCCTGCCCCGCCGCCTGCCGAAGGTGCTCGAGGTCGAGCAGGTCGAGGCGCTGCTCGCGGTGATCGACGCCGACCTCGTGGCTGCCGCCGAGGGCACCTCCCGGAGCGCCCGTCACGACCCGGATCTCGCCCGTGCGATCGCCCTGCGCGACCGCGCCCTGGTCGAGACGGCCTACGCGGCCGGCCTGCGCATCAGCGAGCTGGCCGCCGCGGACCTGGCCAGCCTCGACCTCCGGCGCGGCGAGCTGCGAGTGATGGGCAAGGGCCGCAAGGAACGCATCGGGCTGCTCGGCCGCCCGGCCAGGGAGGCTCTCACCGGGTACCTGGACGAGGCTCGCCCGGTGCTGGACGCCCGACGGGATCCACTGGCCCGCGAGCCGGCCGAGGTCTTCCTCAATCATCGCGGCGGTCCGCTCGGCGTCCGGGGCCTGCGGATGCGCCTGGACCGGCTGCGCCGCCTGGCCGGCCTCCCGGAGGGTGTCAGCCCGCACACCCTGCGCCACTCGTTCGCCACGCATCTCCTCGAGGGAGGCGCGGACCTGCGCGTGGTGCAGGAGCTCCTTGGCCACGAGAGCCTCGCCACCACCCAGGTCTACACGCACGTCTCGCCGGCGCACCTCCGGGATGCCTACCGGCAGGCCCATCCGCGGGCGCGGGCCACCTGATGGACGATCCGGATGTCCTGACGGGCGTGGTGGCCGACGAGGAGCAGGGCCTGCATCCCGTCGCGGCCGCCGCGGCCTCGCGGGCGGGCGCCTCGTCGGCGCGGGTCCTGGCCCGCGCCGGCCTGATCGTCACCGGGATGTTCCTCGCGGCGCGGGTCCTCGGGTACGTCCGGACCATCGCCTACGCCGCCGCGTTCCCGGACGTCGCGCAGCTCGCCCCGTTCTATGCCGCCTTCCGGATCCCGGACCTCCTGTTCCAGCTCGTCGCGGCCGGGGCACTCTCCTCGGCGCTGATCCCGGTGGTCGCCGGGCTGTTCGCGAAGGAGGAGGACGCCCGAGCCTGGCGGGTCGTCTCCACGGTCGCGACCCTCATGCTGTCGGTCCTGCTCGTGTTGGCGGCCCTCGTGATGTGGTTCGCACCCGAGTTCGTGGCAGTCATCACGCCCGGGTTCAACGAGGCCCAGCGCGCAGAGACGGCGGACCTGACCAGGATCATGGTCCTCTCGCCGATGCTCCTGGCGGCAGGCGCCATCGCCACGAGCGTGCTGAACTCCCGGGAGCGGTTCGGCGCCGCGGCGCTCGCCCCGCTGGTCTACAACCTGGCGCTGATCTTCGGGGCCCTCGCGCTCGCCCCCGCGTTCGGGGTGCAGGGCCTGGCCTATGGGGTCGTGCTCGGGGCGCTCGGCCACATCGCCGTCCAGGTCCCGTCGCTGGTCCGGATCGGGGCCCGCATCCGGCCGTTCGTGGACCTGCGCGACGACCAGGCGCGCACGGCGCTGCTGCTCATGGTGCCGCGCGCGATCGGCCTGGGGGCCACCCAGATCGTGTTCCTGGTGATGACGAGCCTCGCCACGACGCTGGGCGCCGAGGCCGTGGTCGTGTTCGGCTTCGCGTTCGCCGTGCTCCAGATCCCGATCGGGGTGATCGGGGTGCCGCTGGGGATCGTCCTCCTGCCGTCGCTGTCGCGAGAGGCGGCGCTCGGCGCAGGGGATGGGTTCACGAGGCTGATCACCCGCGCCCTGGCCCTGCTCGGCTACGTCATGGTCGCGATCGCCGCCCTGGGCATCGTGGTCTCGGCCGACCTCGTGCGCCTCCTGTTCGGGGTGGCGAACATGGAGGAGAGCGTGCTCACGGCCACCGCGGGGGCCCTGGCCGTGTTCCTGCTCGGCCTGACCGCCCACTCGCTGATCACCGTGCTGGCGCGCTCCTTCTACGCCCTCAAGGACACGAAGACCCCGGTCGCCGCAGCCCTGGTCGCGGTGGCCGCGAACATCGTCATCGCGAACCTCCTCATCGGACCGCTGGGCCTCAACGGGCTTGCCGCGGCCATCGCGATCTCGGCGTGGCTCGAGACGATGGTGCTGGTGGTGCTGCTGCTGCGGCGCGTGCCGGGCATCCGTTCCGGCATGGGTCACGTGTGGGTGGTGATCGCGAAGACCGTCCTGGTCTCGTTTGCCGGGGCGCTCGTCGCCTATGTCGTCGACAGGGCCCTCGTCGGCGCCTGGGGCGCGGATCCAGGGTTCCTGCTGCTCCTCGTCCGCATCTCCCTCGCGGTCGCCACGGGCGGCCTCGTCATCGTCGCGGGATCGCTCGCGTTGCGGATCGAGGAACTGCGCTCTATCGTCGGCGGTGATGACGGACCTCGTTCGACGGCGCGGACGCGCATGACCGCGAACGATCCGGCCGCGGACGCCGTGCGCCCCGACCCGTCGCCCGCCGCGTGGGACGCGGTCGTCGAGGCCAACCCCCGTGGCTCGTACCTGCAGCTATCGGCGTGGGCCCGGGTCAAGGCCGTCAACGGCTGGACCGCGCGTCGCCTCCTCGACACGGGGACCGGCGTCGGCGCCCAGGTGCTGCTCCGTCGGCCCGGACCGCTGCCCTGGGCCTTCGCCTATGCGCCGCGCGGGCCGGTCCTGGAGCGCTGGGATCCGGCATCGGTCGCCGCCTTCACCGTGCTGGCCAGGGCCGGGCTCCGCGACGGCGTCCGCGCCAGCCACATCCGCATCGACCCGGAGATCGAGCTGGGTGCCGGCCCGGACGAGGGCGGCGCGGTCACGACCGCCCTGCGCGCCGCGGGCTGGCTGCCGGCGACGGCGATCCAGCCCGTGAGCACGCGGATGATCGACCTGCGGGCCGACGAGGCAGCCCTGTGGGGCGACCTGCGCAAGAAGTGGCGCCAGTACGTCAACAAGGCCCGGTCAGGCGGCGTGGTGGTCGTGGACGCAGGTCCCGAGCGCCTGGACGAGTTCTACCGGATCTACCGCGAGACGGCGGACCGCGCCGGATTTCTCATCCGCGCCCAGTCGGCCTACCGGGACGCGTGGGACGCCTACGCGCCCGACGGGCGCGCCAGGCTCCTGTTCGCGGAGCTGCCCGGCGGCGAGGCCGTCGCGACGCTGTTCCTCGTCCGAGCCGGGACCCGCGTGGTGGAGCCGTATGGCGGCATGACCCCGGCCGGCGCCGACTCCCGGGCCAACTACCTGCTCAAGTGGGAGGCGATCCGGAGCTCCAGGGAGTCCGGCGCAACGACCTATGACCTGTGGGGCCTCGCCCACGCGGGCATCGACCACTTCAAGACGGGCTTCGGGGGCCGCGAGATCCGGTACGTGGGCGCGTGGGACCTCGTCCTGGACGCGTTCGGGCGCCGCACGTTCGGCGTGGCCCAGCGCGCCCGGGTCCGCGTGGAGCGAATGCGCCACGGGCTGAAGGGCGCCGGCGGGACGACGGCCGCGGGCTACGGCGGTGACGCCGGGGGCGACGGATGAACGTGCCCGTTCGCGAGCTGGGTCCAGACGAGCTGGACGGCTGGGACGCGGCGGCCGTCGACACGCCCGGGGGCCACGTCCTCCAGTCGCGTGCCTGGGCGGAGCACCGGGCCGCCGGTGGATGGTCGGCGAGGTTCCTCGTGGCGGGTGAGGTGCGGGCCCTCGTGCTCGGGCGCCCGTGGCCGCTGGTCGGTGGCGGTTCCGCGTACATGCCCCGCGGGCCGGTTGCGACCGGAACGCCGTGGGTCGCGGGCGACGAGGACGCGCAGCGGGCCGTGGCGGCGGTCGGCGAGGGACTCGTGGCGATCGCCACGCGGCTGCAGGACGACGGCGTGGACGTGCTCGCGGCCGACCCCGAAGTCACGGCTGGCGACGTCGCCTATCGCCGGACCCTCGACGGCGCCGGCTTCCACGGGATCCCGGAGATCCAGCCCTCGCGCCACCGGATGGCGCTGGCCCTCCCATCGGCCGGCGACGAGGCGGCGGTCATGGACGGCATCGCGAAGGCGACGCGCCAGCGGATCCGCCGTGCGGAGCGGGACGGCGTCGTGGTGGTGCGCTGGGACGCGGCCCCGGGCGACGTGGAGGCGTTCGTCCGGGCGACCGAGGACGGAGGCGCCGCGCTTGACCGTTTCTACGGGCTGCTGCGCGCGACCGGTGACCGGCGCGGCTTCGGGTTCGCGGGTCCCGCCGAGTTCACGGCCTGGTGGCGCCGCGCCATGGCCGCCGGCCACCTCGTCTATCTCGAGGCGCGCGAGGGCGCCGTAGACGGTGACGTGCTGGGCGGCCTCGTCCTGTACCGGCACGGGGTGCGATTGTCCACCGCCCATTCCGCCGACCGAGCGGAGCGGCGGCGCGACCACCCGGGCGCCATGCACCTGCTCCGCTGGCGTGCGATCCAGCTGGCCATGGCCGAAGGACGCACGGAGATGGATCTCGGCGGCGTGGACGTGGCGGGTGCGCGACGGGTGCCGGCCGAGGGCGAGCCGACGTACGGCCTCTACGAGCACAAGCGGTCGTTCGGGGCCGAATGGGTCGCCCTGGCCGGCGCCCAGGAGCGCGTGGCACGGGCCTGGCGGTACGCGGCGGGCCGCGCGGCCGCGAAGCTTGCGCACGCGACGGGGCAGGGGAGCGGATCCGCATGAGCGGCGAGCCCACCCCCGTCGAGCGGCTGATCGCCGATGCCGCCCCGCGCGAGCCCATGGCGCTGGGTGGGCTCCTGGCGCGCCTGGAGGCCGCTGGGCTGGTCCGCGGTGCCCAGGTGGCGGATGGGCCCGCCGACCCCCGGTCGCTCGCGGAGATCGCCGTCACGGGCGTGGCCGAGGATTCGCGCGAGGTGGGGGAGGGAACCCTGTTCGTCGCCGTGCCCGGGTTCCACGTGGACGGCCACGACTACCTCGCTCGCGCGGCGGCCGCCGGCGCGGCGGCGGCCCTCGTCGAACGCCCGGTCACCGGCACGGCCCTCCCACAGCTGGTCCTGGCCGCCACGCGGCCGGCCCTCGCCCGGGCCGCGGCCTGGTGGTGTGGCGACCCGTCGCGCGGCCTCGGCGTCATCGGGATCACCGGCACGGACGGCAAGACGACCACGTCGTTCCTGGCGCTGGCCGCGCTTGAGGCGGCCGGTCTCAGCACGGGACTCATCGGGACCGTCGAGACCAAGGTGGGCGGGACCCGCGAGCGGCACGAGGCCCACGTCACCACGCCGGGAGCCCCCGACCTCCAGGCCACGCTGCGGGCCATGGCGGCCAACGGCAACGGCGCCGCGATCCTCGAGACCACCTCCCACGCCCTGGAGCTCGGGCGCGTCACCGGGGTCGCCTACGACGCCGCGGTGTTCACGAACCTCACCCACGAGCACCTGGAGCTGCACGGCAGCTTCGAGCGGTACCGTGCCGCCAAGGTCCGGCTGTTCGAGGCGCTCGCGCCGGGGCCCGAGAACCCCGCCAAGACCGTCGCCGGCCGTCCGTGGCCCAAGCTCGCGGTGATCAACCGCGACGACGCCTCGGCCGGCTGGTTCGAGGCCGCCGCCCGTGAGGCAGGTGCGACGGTCCTGACCTACGGCACGCACCCGGCGTCCGACGTCCGGGCTACGGCGGTGGAGGAGGACGTGTCCCGCCTCCGCATCCGGTACACGGGCCCGTCAGGCTCCGGCAGACTCGAGCTGCGTCTCGCCGGTCGGTTCAACGTTCACAACGCGCTGGCGGTGGTCGCGCTGGGCGAGGGTCTGGGCCTGGACCTGGCCGCGGTCCGCGCGGGTCTCGAGGCGGTCCCCGGGGTCCCGGGTCGCATGGAGCGCATCGAGGCGGGCCAGCCGTTCGGGGTCATCGTGGACTACGCCCACTCCCCGGCGTCGCTCGAGGGGGTGCTGGACCTGCTGGCCCCGATCGCGGCGGCCCGCGGCGGCGGGCTGATCGCCGTGTTCGGATCGGGCGGCGAGCGGGACATCGCCAAGCGCGCGGTCATGGGCAGGGTCGCCGGGGAGCGCTGCCGGCTGGTCGTGGCCACGGACGAGGATCCGCGCGGCGAGGACCGGCACGCCATCGTGGAGGAGATCGTGCGCGGCGCGGAGTCGGCGGGTCGCCGCCGTGGGGTGGACGTGCTGGGGATCGTGGATCGACGCGCGGCGGTCGCCGCAGCGTTCGCGCATGCCCGCCCCGGTGATGTCGTGCTGCTCGCGGGCAAGGGTCACGAGCCCACCATCCTCTACGCCGACCACGCGATCCCCTGGGACGAGGCCACGGTGGCGCGCGAGACGCTCGCGGCGATGGGCTGGTCGGCGGGCTGAAGCGTGCGTGGCTGCCTGTTCACGCTGCTGCTCGGCGCCATCGTCATCGGGTTCGTGATCGTGGTCGGCCTGCCGGCGGCGGCGGCGGGCATCCTCACCGCCGGGCTCTCCACGGCCGGCCTCGTCGCCGACGACACGACCGTCACCGTCACCAGCGATCCGCCGACGGACTTCCTGGGTCTGCGGGCCGACAGCGTCAGGGTCACCGCCACGGACGCCACGTTCCGAGGCATGGCGATCGGCGCCCTCGACCTCGCCTTGGGCGACGTGCGGGTCCTCGAGCGCACGGCCGGCAGCGTGGACGGGCAACTCACCGATGTCACGGTGACTGGCGCCGGCGGCCAGCGGATCACGGTCGAGCGGATCACCCTCCTGGGTGGCCGGGACGGGATCACCACGACCACCGTGATCCCGAACGGGGACATCGAGGCGCTGATCGCGGACGCGGTCAAGGCCCAGACCGGGACCCGCCCGACGTCCGTGACGCTGCGCGCACCCGACCGGGTCTCGTTCACCCTCGGCGGGACGAAGGTCGCCGGGCGCTTCGCCGTGACCGCGGACGGCGACCTCGTGGTGCGCGGCGACGACGGGCCAACGCAGGGGCGCGAGGTCGTGCTGGTTCGCGGCGGCAACGACCTGCCGATCGAGCTGACGTCGGTGAAGGTGACGGCGTCTGGCGGTCTGCGGCTGACCGGCAACCTCGCCGTCGGGATCCTGGGCTGACGCACGAGGTAGGCGCGCACACCGGGTAGACTCTCGCGCATGCCGGAACCTGTCGTCCGCGATCCCGAGGTGCCCCTCACGACCCCCGGCCCCTCGACGGGCAGGCGTGGGGCGAAGGCCGCGCCGCCCGTCTCCGAGCGGGGTCCGGCGGGCATGGCGGACGTCGCGTTCGATTCCGTTCCGTCCCGCGCGAGACTCCTCGCCGCGCTACGGGCCTCCCACGCACAGGCCGACCTGGGCGTGGTCGAGCGGGCCTTCGACCTCGCGGTCGATGCCCACAGCATGCAGGTCCGGGCCTCCGGCGAGCCCTACGTCACGCATCCCATCGCCTCGGCCCAGATCCTCGCGGAGCTGGGGATCGATCCGGTCGCCGTTGCCGCGGCCCTCCTCCACGACGTCCCGGAGGACACGGAGTACAGCCTCGCCGACGTCGAGGAGCGGTTCGGGCCCGAGATCGCTCACATGGTGGACGGCGTCACCAAGCTGTCCAAGTTCAGCACCCACAGCCACGAGCAGCGGCAGGCCGAGAGCATCCGCAAGATGTTCCTGGCGATGGCCGACGACATCCGCGTCGTGCTGATCAAGCTTGCGGACCGGCTCCACAACATGCGGACCCTGTCCTACCTCAAGCCCGAGAAGCAGCAGCGCATCGCCCGCCAGACGATGGAGATCTATGCGCCCCTGGCGGAGCGCCTCGGGATCTGGCAGATCAAGTGGGAGCTGGAGGACCTCGCGTTCAAGGTGCTGGAGCCCGAGGCGTTCCGGGAGCTGGCCAAGCTGCTGGACACGCGGCGGCGCGGTCGCGAGGGCTACATCGAGCGGGCGATCGAGGAGCTGCGGCCGCGCCTGGAGGCCGCCGGCATCGTCGGCGAGCTCCAGGGGCGCCCGAAGCACATCTACAGCATCTGGAAGAAGATGCAGCGCAAGAGCGCGGAGTTCGGCGAGATCTACGACGTCTACGCGATCCGCCTCCTGGTCGACGAGATCCGCGACTGCTACGCCGCCCTGGGCATCGTCCACGCCCTGTGGCGCCCGATCCCCGGCCAGTTCGACGACTACATCGCCGTCCCCAAGAACAACCTGTACCAGTCGCTGCACACCGCCGTGATCGCGCTCGACGGCAAGCCGCTCGAGATCCAGATCCGGACCCACGCGATGCACCAGGTCTCCGAGGTGGGCATCGCGGCCCACTGGCGCTACAAGGAGGGCTCCAAGGCGGAGCGCGACTACGACGCCAAGCTCGCCTGGCTGCGCCAGCTGATGGAGTGGCAGCGCGACGTCAGCGAGTCGGACGCGACGGAGTTCGTCGAGGGCATCAAGCTCGACATCTTCCAGGACCAGGTGTTCGTGTTCACGCCGCGCGGGGACGTCAAGGACCTTCCAGCGGGTGCCACGCCGCTCGACTTCGCCTACCGGATCCACACGGACGTCGGCCATCGGACCATCGGGGCGAAGGTCAACAACCGCCTGGTGCCGCTCGACTACCGGCTCAAGAACGGCGACATCGTCGAGATCGTGACCACCAAGGGCGAGCACGGCCCGTCACGCGACTGGATGAACATCGTCCGGACCAGCCACGCCCGCGAGAAGATCCGGCAGTGGTTCAAGAAGAAGGACCGCGCCGAGAACATCGTCCACGGCCGCGAGGGCCTCGAGCGCGAGCTGCGCCGGCTCGCCCGGACCAGCATCCAGGCGATCGGCCTGGAGCGCATCGCCGACGTGGCGAGGCTCTATCAGCAGGACACCCTGGACGACTTCTACGCCGCGATCGGCTACGGGGCCATCTCCCCGCAGCAGGTCGTGATGCGGCTGGGGGTCCTCGACGACGGCCACAGCGCGCTGCCGACGATCGCGCCCCCCCAACCCGCCCGCACCGGTGGCGTCCGGGTCAAGGGCGTGGGCGACCTCCTGGTGCGGTTCGCCAAGTGCTGCCACCCGATCCCCGGCGACCCCATCGCCGGGTTCATCACCCGCGGCAAGGGGATCACGGTCCACCTCCGCTCGTGCCCGACGGTCCACAACGAGCGGGAGGTCACCCGCCTGATCGACGTGGAGTGGGAGGCGGCGCCCGCGCAGACCTACCCGATCGCGATCCGCGTCGAGGCCTACGACCGGACCGGGCTGCTCTCCGACATCACCCAGGTCATGGCCGAGAACAGGGTCAACATCCTGGCCGCGACCATGGGCGTCAACCAGGACCACACCGCGGTGGTGACGATGACGCTCCAGGTCGCGTCGGTCGCGCAGCTGGCGAAGGTCATGGGCCGCGTCGAGCAGCTGAAGGACGTCCTCAGCGTCCAGAGGGAGCTGAGCTAGGTTCCACCCCGGGCGATGCAGACGGTCCGCCGGCCGCGGCCGGACGCGTCGCTCCTCCGGGAGCGAACAGGGCCGCGCCACGGATCCGCCGCAGCCAGGCCAGCGACAGCGAGCCGACCACGAGGCACCCGACCCCGCCCACGATCAGCGACGCCTCGACGCTGAACGCCGAGGCGAGCCAGCCCATGAGCAGCCCGCCGATCGGCGTCGAGCCCACGAACACGGTCGTGTAGACGCTGATCACCCGCCCGCGAAGCGCATCCGGGACGGCCAGCTGGATCGTCGTGTTGGCGGTCGCCGCCATGCCGATGGCGCCGAACCCGACGAACAGCATCGCGACCAGCGCGAACGCGTAGACGTCGATGAACGCCGCCGCGACCAGGGCCGCGCCGAGGATGAGGGCCCCCAGCGGCACGACGACCGGCCTCGAGCGTCCCGAGAACGCGATCATGAGGGCGGCCGTCAACGAGCCGATGCCGGTCGCGGTCATCAGGAACCCGTACCCGGTCGCGTCGGTGTTCAGCACCTCCCGGGCGAGGGCCGGGATCGTCACGCCGAAGTTCATCCCGAGGATCGCGGTCAGGCCGACGGTGACGGTGGCCAGCAGCACCAGCTTCGTGTGGCGGACGTAGCGCAGGCCCTCCGCGAGGCTGACGCCGACCTCGCGCACCGAGCGTGGGCGGGGGAGCACCGGCGGCGTCCTGAGCTCGGACTGGCGCATGGCGGCATAGGCCGCGATCACCGCGGCGAAGCTGATCCCGTTGAGCAGGAACGCCACGCTCACGTCGCCGCCGAAGAAGCCGATCGTGAGGCCCGCGACCGCCGGGCCCACGACCCGGGAGCCGTTGAACACGGCGGCATTGAGCGCGATGGCGTTGGCGACGTCCTCGCGCCCGACCATCTCCACGGTGAAGGCCTGGCGGGTGGGCATGTCCACGGCGTTGGTGACCCCAAGCAGCAGGGCGAGCACGAGGATCTGCCACACCTCGACGGTGTCGGTGACGGTGAGCCCGAACAGGACGAACGCGAGCACCATCTGGATGGTCTGGGTGACCATCAGGGTCCGTCGCTTGGGCAGCGCGTCCGCGATGAGCCCGCCGAACAGCCCCAGGATCAGGACCGGCACGAATGCGAGGGCTGCCACGAGGCCGAGGACGAACGGGTCGCCGGTGAGGTCCAGGACGAGCCACGCCTGGGCGACCTGCTGCATCCAGGTGCCGATGAGGGACACCAGCAGGCCCACGAAGAACAGCCGGTAGTTGTGGTGGCGGAAGGCGCGGCCGCCGTTGCGCAGGTTGAAGGCGGCGCCGGACGACGGAAGGTCCCGGCCGCGCTCGCCGGTCATCTGGCGGGCCTCTCCTGGGCGGTCACGGGTGCCGTGGGCGCGTGGGCTGGCTCGCGCCCGGCGTCGAGGTCCGCGAGGTGCCCGGCAAGGTGCGCACGACGGTCGTCGGCCTCGGCGACCATGGCCTCCAGGCGGGCGATCTTGCCGCGCAGCGTGGCGACCTGGCGGTCCACGGCGGCCAGCGCCTCGGTCACGATTCGCCGCCGCTCGAGGGGGTCCGTCGTCATGCGGAACCGGGCGCGATTGCGTTCCCGGGCCATCTCCTCCTCGAGCAGCCGCCCGATCTCGGCGAGCGAGAAGCCGGCGTCGTCGCGCAGCCCGCGGATGAACCGCAGCCGCTCGAGATCCTCGGCGTCATAGAGCCGGTAGGCACCCTCGGAGCGGGCGGCAGGAGCCAGGAGCCCCAGTTCCTCGTAGTAGCGGATGGCCCGTGGGGTGAGCCCGGTCTCGTCCGCGACCTCCTGGATCCGGAGCAGGCGGGGTTCGGCGATGGAGTCGGTCACCCCCCAATGCTAGGGCAACCTTGCCGTGCACGTAAAGGTTAGCTTCGCTGCGCCGTCGTCGCGGTCCTGCGCGCTATGCTCGCTCCGTGCCCGTCGACCATGACTCCCGCGCCCGCACGCACCTCGCCAATGAGCGCACCTTCCTGGCCTGGTTCCGGACGGGGATCACGCTGATCGCGCTGGGTCTCGCCGCCGCCCAGTTCCTGGGCTCGGACACGCCCGAGGGCCCCCCGCTCGTCCACGTCCTGGCGACACTGGTGATCGTGACCGGCGGCTTCGTGGTCGCCGTGGGGATGACCCGCTACCGGGAAGAGCCGTCGCCGGATCGACGCCGAGGAGTTCAGCCCGGCCTGGCGCTCGATCACGGTGATGACCGCTGCGGCCTTCGCGATCACCGCGCTGGCCATCGCGTTCGTCTGGCTCCTCCGCCCGACCTGATCCCGCACGCCTCACCGGCGCCCGGCGGAGGGCTAGACTTCGGGACGATGCCGACCTTCCGCGCCCCCCGGGGCACCCGTGACCTCCTGCCCGACGAGCGGGCCGTCTTCGACCGACTGGAGCGGATCGCCGCCCACCTGGCCGCCCGCTACGGCTACCGGCCGATCGAGACGCCGCTGTTCGAGCAGGCGGCGGTCTTCGAGCGCGGCCTCGGCGAGGTCACCGACGTCGTCGAGAAGGAGCTGTTCCGGCTCGCCCCTCGCACGGAGGAGTCGGAGGCATGGGCGCTGCGGCCGGAGCCCACCGCGGGGATCGTCCGCGCCTACGTCCAGCACGGGATGCAGACCTGGCCCCAGCCCGTGAAGCTGACCACGACCGGGCCGATGTTCCGCTACGACCGCCCGCAGGCCGGCCGCTACCGCCAGTTCTGGCAGTTCGACGTGGAGGCCATCGGCGATCCGGGCCCGGCGGTCGACGCGGAGATCATCGAGCTCGGCACCCGGTTCTACGCCGAGGCCGGCGTGACCGGCGTGGAGGTCCTCGTCAACTCGATCGGCGATCCCGCGTGCCGGCCGGCCTACCTCGCGGAGCTGGCGGCCTACTACCGCGGCCACGCCGATTCGCTCCCGCCCACGGAGCTGGACCGCCTCGAGCGCAACGTCATGCGCCTGCTGGACTCCAAGGATCCCGCGATGGCGGAGCTGAATGCGGCGGCGCCGCGGATCACGGACCGGCTGTGCGAGGCGTGCGCGGCGCACTTCGAGTCCGTCAAGGCGCACCTCTCGGCGCTCGGCGTGGGGTTCCGCGTGGAGCCCGGGCTCGTCCGCGGCCTGGACTACTACACCCGAACCGCGTTCGAGTACTACGTGGCTGGGCGCGAGGGCCAGCAGCAGGCGCTGGGCGGCGGCGGTCGCTACGACGGCCTCGTGGAGCTTCTCGGCGGGAGGCCGACGCCCGGGATCGGGTTCGGCCTCGGGCTGGACCGGGTGGCGCTCGTCCTCGCCGAGCAGGGGGCGGGCGGCGCGCGCGCGGTCGATGCGCCCCTGGCGGTGGTCGTCGGTGCGGACCCGGAGGACACGATCACCCGGCTGCGGATCGCCACCGACCTCCGCGCTGCGGGGCTGCGGGCACGGGCCGACCTCGCGCGCCGGAAGCTGGGCCGCCAGCTCGAGGCCGCCGGCAAGGAGGGCTCGCACTTCGCGGTGATCGTCGGGGACGAGCTGGAGCAGGGCCAGGTCCAGGTGCGGGACCTGCTGGCGGGCACGCAGCGGGCCGTCGCCCTCGCGGACCTCGCGCGCGAGCTGGCCCGGGCCGACGCCGGCCACCGGCACGGCTGAGGCCGCGCGCTCGCGGGTCTGGTCGGCGTCCTGGTCGGCGTCTGCGCCGCGTGACGTACCATGGGCGCCCGTCGTCGACCCGAAGTGGGAGAGCCCTTTCCGTGCCCGCCGAACCGTTCTCGCTCGCCACGCCGTACCGCACCCACACCAGTGGGGACCTTCGCGCGGACGACGCGGGAACGAACGCGAAGCTCGCGGGCTGGGTCCACCGCCGCCGCGACTACGGCAAGCTGATCTTCATCGATCTCCGCGATCGCCACGGCATCACCCAGGTCGTGGTGGATGCCGCAGATGCTCCCGAGGCCCACGAGCAGGCGAACCGGGTGCGTCCCGAGTTCGTGATCATGGTCGAGGGCGAGGTCGCGCTGCGCGAGCCCGGCCAGGAGAACCCGAAGCTGGCCACGGGCGCCGTCGAGCTCCAGGCTCGCACGGTCACGATCCTCAACGAGGCGAAGACGCCGCCGTTCTACGTCAACGACCCGGACGCCACGATCGACGAGAGCCTGCGCCTCAAGTACCGCTACCTCGACATCCGCCGCGAGGCCGATGCAGCGCCGCCTGCTCCTGCGCAGCCGCCTCGTCCAGGCCATTCGCGAGGTCCACCATGCGGCAGGGTTCGTCGAGGTCGAGACGCCCAACCTGATCAAGAGCACCCCGGAGGGGGCACGTGACTTCATCGTGCCCTCCAGGCTCCAGCCGGGCACCGTCTACGCCCTGCCGCAGAGCCCCCAGCAGCTCAAGCAGCTGCTCATGGTCGGGGGCATCGACCGCTACTTCCAGATCGCGCGCTGCTTCCGCGACGAGGACCTGCGCGGCGACCGCCAGCCGGAGTTCACCCAGCTCGACCTCGAGATGAGCTTCGTGGACGAGGCCACGGTCATGGCCTTCATCGAGCACATGGTCATCGAGGTCACGAGGGCCACGGCTCCGGAGCGCCCGATCCGCGAGATCCCGTTCCCGGTGTTCGAGTACGAGGAGGCGATGGAGCGCTTCGGCTCGGACAAGCCGGAGCTGCGCTTCGCGATGGAGCTGTACGACCTGGGGCCGGCGCTGACGGGTGCCGACGGTGCCCCGGCCAGCGGCTTCCGGGTCTTCGACGAGACACTGGCCGCCGGGGACCGCGTCAAGGGGATCACGGCGCCGGGGATGGCCGGCGCCACCCGTCGCGAGATCGACGAGCTGACGGAGATGGTCCGGCGCTTCGGCGCGAAGGGCCTCGTCCACCTCGCGGTCCACGCCGGCGGCGAGCTCCACGGACCGATTGCCAAGTTCCTGGCGCCCGAGACGCAGGCCGCGGTCCGCGAGGCGGCCGGTGCTGCGGAGGGCGACCTGATCCTGGTGGTCGCCGACGTGAGCGACACGGCCAACGACGTCCTGGGCCGGCTGCGCGTGGAGCTCGGCGGTCGCCTGGGCCTCGCGGACCCCGACGAGCTCGCCTACTGCTGGGTCCACCACTTCCCGATGTACCAGTGGGACGAGCCGTTCAAGCGCTGGGACGCGACCCACAACCCGTTCAGCGGCGTCGTCCCCGAGGACGAGGTCCTGCTCACGACGGCCTCGGGCGACCTCGACGACCGCTCGCCGGAGGACCCCGCCGGCCGGGCGAAGGCGATGCAGTACGACGTCGCGCTCAACGGCTGGGAGCTGGGTGGCGGCTCGGTCCGCATCTGGAAGCCGGACCTGCTGGCCCGGAGCTTCAACCTGCAGGGCTACACGCGGGAGCAGATGCGGGAGCGCTTCGGCGCGATGCTCGAGGCGTTCGAGTACGGCGCCCCGCCGCACGGTGGCATCGCGCTCGGCGTGGACCGCTGGGCCGCCCTGCTCAGCTACCAGACGAACATCCGCGAGGTGATGGCCTTCCCCAAGACCCAGTCGGGTTCCGACCTGATGCTCGAGGCGCCGTCCGCGCCGGACGACGGCCAGTACGCGGAGCTGGGTCTGCGTTTCGTGGGGCTGCCCGAGAAGCGCTGATCGACGTCGCCGGGCCGTCGACGGCCTGATCCGGGGGATAACGCGATGGACGACGAGCGAGCGGCGGCCGGGGGCGAACCCGAACCCGTGGAGCCCATGGCTCCGTCCACCGCGGGAACGCCTGTCCGTCGACCCGTGGGCGACGTTCGACCGATGGACCAGCTGGTTCTGTCTCGGGCTCGCAGCGCTTGCGGGGATCGTCGGCCTGCTGGCGATCGGACCGGCCAGCCAGGACCTGCATCCGATCCAGGTCGCCGCGACGATCGCGATCGTCGTCGGCCAGGCCGCCCTGCTCTACGCCGTGTCCGCCGGGCTGAGTCGTGGACGGGCGTGGGCTCGCCCTGCAGCGCTGTGGGTCCTGTGGCTCGTCGTGGTGACCGGGTTCGGCGGCGCGATCCTCGACCTCACGCAGTCGAAGATCACGATCCCGATCGCGGCGATCGTGGCCGCCGTCATCCTCGCGCGCGCGCCGCGGCCGCTTCCGAACGTCGCCACAGACGACCGGCGACGCGCGACGGTCGTGGGCGTCATCTTCCTCCTGCTACTTATGTTGCCCACGGCGCTGGGGTTCGTCGCGACCAACGCGGCATCGCCACTGGTGGCATCGGCCGACGACCTGGACATGGCGCTCGACTTCGCATGCGCGGGTGACGGATCCGCGATGCCGGAGCGGATCGACGTCCGCGCCTCGTGGACGTGGCAGGATCGGGATGCCTTCCCAGGCCGGCCCGACACGGTGGCCATCGGCTGGTCGTCGCCGGACGGCCGGATCTCGGGCTTCACCCTCGACGACCACGGTGCGTCGAGTTCCACGCTCGTTCCCGGCGCCGACGGCCTCTCCGGGGCCGCCGTCGACGCAGCTCTGTTCGGCGGGGACTACTGGAGCTGGTCGGTGGGCGACGTCGGGCAGGTGGCGCAGGATGGGTTCGTGACGGTCACCCTCGTCCCGAGGCGCGACGATCCGGCCGAGCGCCCGGCCGATGGATCCGTGCAGCTCCACGCGATCTACGCCCACCTCGACCGCTGGACCGTGCGGCAGGACGGCGCGTGCCGGTGGGGCGCGGAGGCTACGGCGCCGTAGCCGGGAGCCCATCCAGCATCGTCACGGTGGCCGCGGCCACCTGCGCCTGCTGCTCCGCTCGGGAGATCGTGGCGACGCCATCGTTGGGCTGGCCCGTGTAGTAGCCCATCTGCTCGTGGTTGCCGCCCTCGATCGGGACGAACACCGTGTCGGGCGGGAGCTGTGCCTGCGCCTCCGGTCCGGACATGCGGGCGGCACCCGGGTCCTCGGTCCCGAAGATCGAGGTGACGGAGAGGGGCGCCGCCGACAGGTCGGTCGCGGGGTAGGAGGCCCAGAACGCCAGTCCTTCGATCGTGTCCAGGTGGTCGCTCGTGTACTGGGCCGCCATCGAGCCGCCCAGCGAGTGCCCGGCCATGGCCCAGTCCGTGACCTCGGGGTGCGCGGCGATCGCCCCGTCGGCGGCCCCGATCCCGAACACCGCGAGGTTGAACGGCATCGGCGTGATGATCACCAGGTAGCCCTCGGCGGCGATCTGCTGGGCCAGGGGTCCGTACGCCTCGGGCGGCACCTTCCCGCCGGGGTAGACGACGAGCCCGGTCGAGTAGTCGCCGTCGGCCGGCGCCCACTCCAGCCGGCCGTCGTTGTTCACGAAGGTGACCTCGGGCGTGGACGCGAGGGACGCGGTCGCCTCGGGCAGGACCGGCTGGGGCTGCGTGTACCACAGCCAGCCGATGACGGCGACGGCGAGGACGACGAGCAGGGCGATGCCGACGGTTCTGCGGCGGGGGCGTCTCACGGGGTGGGCTCCAAGCGGTTGGGGCCGGCGACGGGTGCGTCGTCGGGTTGGTCGGCGACGGCCGATCCCCACTCCGGGGTCTCGGCGGGTTCGGGCGGGCCGTCGTAGGGCGGCAGGTCGTCCCGCGCCACGGAGACGTCCAGGACGACGCCGGGATCACCGGTGTCCACGATGCGGAACGGGACGCCGAGGGCCTCGAGGTCCGTGAACAGGTCGCCCGGCATGCGGTCGGCGGCGAGGCTCCGGAAGACATCGAGGTGCGCGACCGGCAGCAGGACCGGGAAACCGGGCTCGCCCCGGTAGGCCGGCCGCACGACGGTGAGCCGGTCCTCGCCGTGGGCGGCGATGAGCGTCGTGACGGTCTCCGCGTCCACCCAGGCAAGGCGGGCCGGCCAGACGAGCGCGGCCTGCGTGTCGGTCACCAGGCGCATCGTGACCTCGACGCCGTTGACGATCTGGCTCACCGCGCCGCCCTCGTGCGGGACCGGTTCTGCCAGGGTGACGTCCGTGTTGGAGAGTGAGGCCGCCACCTCGCCGTCCGGGTCGAACGAGCACACGACGACGGGCGTGGCCCCGCCCGCCCAGGCCACGTCCGCGAGGCGTCGGGCGGCGGGCGTGCCCGCGGCATCGGCGAGGGCGGAGGCCGGGCTCGCGGCCAGGATCACGGCGGCGACGGTCAAGGGGTGCTCCTCATGCTCCGCGGGAGTGTAGCCGCCGGAACCTTTCGGGGCCGCGCGGGTTATTGTCCGGTAGGGCCGCCCACCGGCGTCGTTCTCGAAGTCGTGCCCGTCGAGCACCCGGCGGGCTCAGAGGAGTCCAGCGCTGCGCCAACCGCTCGGCCTGTGGTCAATCGTGCTTCGTCGGAGCCGCTCCGACTGGCCGGTCGTGGTCGCGTCGTGGGCCCTCCTGGCTTGTGCCCTGGGCCTGCTGGCGGCGGGAACGCTGTACACCGACGCCGTCACGCTCGCTGGGCTCCACCGGGAGCTCGCCGCGGCACCGGCCGTCGACCGCGCCATCGTCGTCCGGACGCAGATCCTTCCCGAGCGCCTGCCGACCGCGGATGCGGCCATCACCCCGCAGCTGGAGCGGGTCATCGCGCCCACCGGTGGCGAGATCGCCAGGGTGCTCCGGTCGAGCCCGTACGCGGATGCTGCCACCGATCCCGCCGCGGTCACCGACCTGGTGCTGTTCGCCGCCCTCGAGGGTGTTCGCGATCACGCGACCCTGGTCGACGGACGCTGGCCGGAGGCCGGCGGGACGCCGGTCGAGGTCGCCGTGTCCGAGCCGGCCGCCAGGGTCCTCGGCGTCGCCACCGGTGGCCGGATCCCGCTCGTCGGGCGCCTGGATGGCCGGCCGCTGGAAGCTGTCGTCACCGGTACCTGGCGCGCGGACCCCGCGGATCCGTACTGGCTGGGCGACCCGCTCCTGCTCGCCGGGACCGAGGCGGGTGGGTCGTTCAGGCTCGTGGGTCCGCTGGTGGCGGAGCCGGCCGACCTCCAGGGTCCCCTGGCCGGCGGGCGCACCCTGGACGCGCAATGGCGCGCCATCCCGGACCTCGCCGGGTTCCGACCGGAGAACCTGGACCAGGTGGCGGCATCCCTGAAGGGGCTGCTGGGGGAGGTCAACGCAGCGCTGCCGGGGTCGAACCAGGCCACGGTCGCCACGAAGCTGCCGGCGATCCTCGCCGCCGTCGACCGCTCGGTCCTGGTCGCCCAGTCCGGCATCCTGCTCCTGCTGGTCCAGTTCGGTGTGCTCGCCGGCTACGCCGTGATCCTGGTCGCGGCCCTGCTCATGGACCGGCGGCGCACAGGGACTGCGCTGCTGCAGGCGCGCGGCGCCGGATTCCGGCACCTGGTCCGCATGTCGGCGGGCGAGGCGCTGCTGATCGTGGTGCCGGCCGTGCTGGCCGCGCCCTGGATCGCGACGCTCCTGGTGGCGGCCGTCGGGCTGAACCCGGCGCTCGAGCAGGTGGGCCTGACCGCACCGCTGCCAACGGCCGCCACGTTCGGGGTCGCAGCGATTGCCGGACTGCTCGCGTTGCTGGCGCTGGTGCTGCCGACGCTGTGGACGGGCGTGAGCATCGCCAGCGTACGGGTGGGCCTGGGGAGACAGGTCGGCCGGACGCTGTCGCAGCGCCTGGGGCTCGATCTCCTGCTCGTGCTCCTGGCGGCCGTTGCCCTGTTCCAGTTGCGCCTCTACGGCGCCCCGATCACCCGCAACGCCCGGGGCGCGCTCGGCGTGGATCCGCTGCTGGTCGCCGCGCCCGCGATCGGGCTGCTGGCGGGCGCGGTGATCGCGGTCCGGATCGTCCCGCGCATCGCGGAGGTGGCCGAGCGCCTGCTCTCCCGTGGGCGCGGCCTCGTGCCCTCGATGGGCGGGCGCCAGGTCGCCCGACGCCCGCTGCGCTACACGCGGGCCGCACTGCTGCTGGTGCTCGCGGCCGCGCTCGGGACGTTCGCCTCCGCGCATGCCGCCACATGGGCGCGAAGCCAGGCCGACCAGGCGGCCTTCGCCTCGGGGGCGGACGTGCGCCTGGAACCCGCGACACCGTCGGAGGTGCCCGACTGGGCGCTGGGCGAGGCGTTGCGCAGCCTGCCGGGCGTCACCTCCGCCACGCCGGTCGTCCGGGCGAGCGTCAGCCTCGGCACCGCCCTGCGCGACGGACTGGTCCTGGGCATCGACGGCCCGGCCCTGGCCGAGATCGTTCGCCAACCGGACTCAGCCAGCGCGGACGCCACCCGCGCGTCGTTGCAGTCGCTGGCCGACGGTCGCCCGGCCACCCCGGGCCTCGAGGTGCCGGCCGGCACGCGGCGCCTGTCGGTCGTCGTCGATTCGACCTTCACGGCGGAGGAGGGCTTCGAGTCGGTGCCGCCGGGCTACGAGGGCCTCGACGTGGCTGCCGTGGTGGTCGACGGGGACGGCCGCATCGCGCGCATCGAGGGCTCCCCGGTGGCCCTCGGCATCGACGGGGCGCGATCGGTCATCACCCTCGCCCCGCCCGGCACGGCGGCGGCCGTGACGCCGCCGGTGCACGTCCTCGCGATCGAGTTCGACCTCTCGTTCACCGGCCTGCCGGACACGCTGGCGAGCGGTGTCGTCACCGTCCGCGCACTGGGGACCAGCCCCGACGCGGCAGGTGACAGCTGGACGGACACGCCGCTCGCAGACGTCTCGCCGCAGTCGTGGACCATCAACGACGGCGGAGGCAGCGTCCCCTACGAGCCGGCCCGGCCGGGTGAGCTCGTCGTCGCCAGCGCGAGCCCGTTCTCCAGCACGGCCTGGCGGCTCTCCTTCGGCCGCGTCACCGCTCCCGAGATCGCCGCCCTCGTGAACCCGGTCTTCCTCGAGCGCACCGGAGCCCGCGTGGGCGACACGCTCGAGGCAAGCATCTTCGGCCTGCCGGTCACGCTCCGGCTGCGCGGCGAGGTGGACGGCTTCCCATCCCAGCCGCCGACGAAGCCACTGCTCCTGGCCGACGGACCGTCGCTGGACCTTGCCCGCTACGCCGGCGGCGTGACCCTCGCCCCGACGTCCGAGTGGTGGCTCGCAACCGCCGCGGGCGCCTCCGATGGGGTCGCCGGCCTGGCCGGCGCAGCGCCGATCGCGGCATCCGTCGTCGTTGAGCGCGCGGGTCTCGAGGCCGACCTCGCCGGCGATCCCCTGGGACTCGCCGTCATCGGCATCCTCGGGCTCGGTTCCATCGCGGCGCTCGTGTTCGCCGCGATCGGGTTCCTCGTCACGACGACGGTGTCCACGCAGGAGCGGCTGGGCGAGTTCGCGCTGCTCAAGGCGCTTGGCCTCGCACCGCGCCAGCTGTTCCGGTGGCTGACGCTCGAGAGCATCGCCCTGCTGGCGGTGGGCCTGCTGATGGGGATCCTGCTCGGGATCGTGCTCGCCTGGCTGACGCTGCCGTTCGCCACCCTCACGGCCACGGGTGAGCCGCCGGTCCCCGCGCCCGTCGTCGTCGTGCCGCTCGACGCGCTCGTGCCCACGCTGGTGCTGGCCGCATTCCTGGTGGTCGCGTCGATGCTGCTGGTGCGGCGTCTGGTGCCCGCGGCGCAGACCAGCGCGGTCCTCCGCGCGAAGGACGAGTAGCGATGGCCTGGACGGTCGTCGCCCTGCGCCGGATCCGCGTGGATGTGGCGCCCACGCTGGGCGTTCTCGTGCTCGTGCTGGCGACGGCGCTGATCGCCGCGCTCGCCCCGCGGATCCTGGCGTCGCTCGCGGACGACGCGGTCCGGGGCGAGGTCGCCGCCGCCCCGGCGGCCGCCCGGAACATCGTCCTGGTCGAGCACGCCACCATCGGCGACGGGCCGCCCGACGACCCGCTCGCCGAGGTCCGGACGGCCGGCGACGTCCTGCGCGAGACGTTCCCGCTCCGCGTGGAGCGGCTCGTGGCGTCCCAGGACGCCGTCGTCGAGAGCAATCGCTTCCGGCTCCAGAAGCCGACCACCGACCCGGCGTTCATCAGGTTCCGGATCCAGGAGGGGATCGACGGCCACGTCCGCTACGTGGAGGGCCGAGCCCCGACCGCGACGGTGGAGACCCGCGACGACGTCGGCCCCGAGGCCCTCGACGGCGTTCCGGTGTTCGAGACCGGGGTGTCCCGCCAGACCGCCGATCGCTTCGGTCTCGTGCTGGACGAGGTCGTGACGCTGCTGGGCGACCCGGGCGACCCGCTCCTCGGCCGGACGCCGCAGGACGTCTACGCCTTCGCCCGGATCACGGGCATCTACGAGGTCCCCGACGAGACCTCCGAGTTCTGGCTCGACGATCCGCTCGCGATCCACCCGGTCATCCGTGCGCTCTCGAGCGAGGTCCAGCTCCTCGACGCGGCCCTGGTGCTCGACCCTGCGGCGCACGCGCCGCTGTCCGCGTTCTTCGGCCAGCTGGGACGGCCGCTGCGCTACACCTGGCGCTACTTCGTGGACGATGGCGGGATCAGCGCGAGTGCCGTGCCGGGGCTGATCACCGCGTTCCGCCGCCTGGAGGTGCTCTATCCGTCGGCGAACGTGACGGCCGACGGCAACACGGCGATGCGCACGGAGTTGCTGGCGATCCTCGAGGGCTTCGACGCCGCATGGGCGGCGGCGGAGTCGATCGTTGCCGTCATGGCGGTGGGACCCGCACTGGTCGCGCTGGCCACGCTCGCCCTGGTCGCGGTCCTGGCCGCCCGTCGCCGGCGGGCGACCATGGCGCTGGCCCGCAGCCGCGGCGCGTCCGGGGCCCAGGTGGTCCTGCCCACGCTGGCCGAGGGCCTCCTGGTCGCCGTTCCGCCTGCCGTGCTGGCCACGGTCGCTGCCATCCTGCTCGTCGACAGCGGCCGCGCCTGGCTCTCGTTCGCGATGGCGGCTCGGTCGTCGCGGTCGCGGTGGCGATCCTGGTCGCGACGGTGGTCCCGACGGCGCGCGGGTTCGGCCCGGAGCGGCAGCGGGACGAAGGTTCGGTGGGTCTGGCGGGAGGCCGGCGCCTGGTCGTCGAGGCGTTCGTGGTCGGCCTGGCCGCCGGCGCCGCGTACCTGCTGAGCGAGCGGGGCGTGGGCGGTCCGGGTCGAGGTGATGGCGTTGCCGCCACCGGCGGCGCGGCCGGTGCCGCGGGCTTCGATCCGCTCATCGCCGCGGTGCCCGCGCTGGTCGGGATCGCCGCCGGCATCGCCGCCCTGCGTGTCTACCCGCTGGTGATGCGCCTCGCGTCTGGCGTGGCCCGCCGCCGCCGGGGTCTCGTGCCCATGCTCGCCGCCCGACGGGCCTCCGAGGGCGGAGGGTCGGCAGTGCTGCTGGTCCTGCTTGCGACGGCAACGGTGGGTGCCTTCGGCGCTGTTGCCCTGGACAGCCTCGACCGGGGCGCGGACCTCGCGGCCTGGAACGCGGTGGGGGCGCACTACCGCGTCGAAGCGCCGACGGGCGCGCTGCCCACGGGCTTCGACGCGGCCACGCTGCCGGGGGTGGAGGCGGCGGCGACGGAGTTCCAGGGCAACATCCCCCTGGGCCTGGCCGGGCCGCAGACCCTGTTCGTCGCCGTGGAGGCGGCGGCGCTGGCCGAGGTGCTCGAAGGCACGCCCGTCGCGCCCACATACCCGCAGGGCTTCACAGAGCCCGGTCCCGGGCCCATTCCCGCCATCATCTCGACGTCGGTCGCCGAGAGCCCACGGGGCGTCAAGCTCGGCGAGACGTTCACCATGAGCGTCGAGGGTTACAACCTGACGTACCGCGCCGAGATGGTGGTCGACTCCTTCCCCGGCCTGCCGGCCGGGCGAGGGTTCGTCGTGGCACCCCGGGAGTGGTTCCTGGCCAAGGCACCGGCCGCCAGGATCGTGCCGGTCGTCGCGTTCATGCGCGCCCCGGCGGCGGCCGCGGACGCCATCCGCGCGGAGGTTGCGGCTACGCAGCCGACGCTGACCGTTGGCTCGCAGGCGGAGGACGCCGAGGCCCGTCGTGCGGAGCCGGTGACCGGGGCCGTGCGGGCGCTGATCCTGCTCGCGGTCCTCGTCACGGCCGCGTACGCCGCGCTGGGTGTTGCGGCAGCGCTCGCGCTCGCGGGGCTTGCCCGCGCCAGCGAGGTGGCCCACCTGCGCACGCTGGGTCTCACGAGCCGCCAGTCGTTCGCCCTGCTGGCAGGGGAGCATGGCCCGACCACGCTGGCCGCGTTCGTCGCCGGTGGTCTGCTCGGAGTCGCGCTGTTCGCACTTCTGCGGCCCGCGCTGGGGCTGGGAACCCTCGTCGGGGCCCCGGCCGACGTGCCGGTCGTCGTCGAGCCGGCCCAACTGCTCCTGATCCTGGTCGTGATGACCGCCGTCGTGACGTTCGGGCTCCTGCTCGGCGCCGCGCTCCAGCGCCGGGTGGCGCCAACCGCCGCACTTCGAGGAAGATCAGCGTGATGCCGAACCCGCCGCCTCCCATCGACGACCGCCCGGATCCCCTGGCCGGCGCCACGCTGCGCGCGGCGCCGCGCGTCCGGTACGGGGACGGCGCCGTCATCGTCTGTGACGGCCTCGTTCGCATCTTCAAGCTGGCCGAGCTGGAGGTCGTCGCGCTCCAGGGCCTCGACCTCCTGGTCGAGGGCGGCGAGATGATCGCGATCGTGGGCGCGTCGGGGAGTGGGAAGTCCACGCTCCTCGCCATCCTCGGCGGGATGGATGTCCCGTCGGCGGGCCGCGCCCTCGTGGCTGGCTACGACCTCGGGCGAATGGGCAACGCAGAGCGCACGCGGTTCCGTCGGCGGACCGTGGGCTTCATCTGGCAGCAGACCGGGCGGAACCTCGTTCCGTACCTGTCGGCGGTGGAGAACGTGGAGCTGCCGATGGTGCTCGACGGCCGGAAGGGTCGTCGAGCGAGGGCCCTCGAGCTGCTCGACCTGGTGGGGATCGCGGACCGTGCGGCGAACCGGCCAGAACGGCTGTCCGGCGGTGAACAGCAGCGCGTGGCCGTCGCGGTGGCCCTTGCCAACGACCCCAGCGTGGTGCTCGCCGACGAGCCCACCGGCGAGCTCGACAGCCGCACGTCGGCGGAGGTGTTCGGGCTGCTGCGGCGCGTCAACCGGGAGCTGGGCACCACGATCGTGATCGTGACCCACGATGCGTTCGTGTCCGAGCAGGTGGGCCGCACGGTGGCGATCCGAGACGGCCGCACCAGCACGGAGACGCTGCGCCGCACCGAGCAGACCGACGACGGGCATCGGGTGATCAGCGAGGAGTACGCGGTCCTCGATCGAGCCGGCCGGCTCCAGCTGCCGCGCTCCCACGTCGAGGCACTCGAGCTGCACAAGCGCGTCCGGCTGCGCCTGGAGGAGGACCATGTCGGGGTCTGGCCCGACCTCGGCGATCGCGCTGCGAGCCCTGACGCTCCGGTCCCGGCGACGCCGCCGGCGACGCCGGTCACCTCGGAGGAACCCCGATGACGGAGCGGTACGCGCGACCGGGTCCGGAGCGCGAGGCGATGGTGGTCGCCTCCGGGCTGGTCCGCGACTTTGCCAGCGGCGACGAGGTCGTTCACGCGCTGCGCGGGATCGACCTGCGCGTGGCCAGGGGAGAGCTGCTGGCCGTCCGCGGCCGCTCCGGGAGCGGCAAGACCACGCTCCTCAACCTGCTCGGTGGCCTCGACTGGCCCACGTCGGGCACGGTGATCGTGGACGGCACGGAGGTCTCGGCGCTGGACGAGGATGCATCGGCGGACGTCCGCCGGCGAACCATCGCCTTCGTGTTCCAGACGTTCGGGCTGATCCCGATCCTGACCGCGGCCGAGAACGTCGAGGTCCCGCTGCGGCTCGTCGGCGCGGAGCCTCGTGAGCGCGACCGCCGGGTCATGGAGCTGCTGGACCTGGTGGGCCTCGGCGCGCGTGCCGGCCACCGGCCCCACGAGCTCTCCGGCGGCGAGCAGCAGCGGGTGGCGATCGCTCGCGCCCTGGCCAATCGACCCAGGCTCCTGCTCGCCGACGAGCCGACCGGACAGCTGGACTCCGAGACGGGTCAGCGGATCATGCTGCTGATCCGGACGGTGGTCCGGGCCGAGGGTGTGACCGCGATCGTGGCCACCCACGACCCGATCATGCTCGAGGTGGCCGACCGCGACATCGAGCTGCTCGACGGTCACCTGGTGGCGTCCGGTTCGTCGACGGGTGCCGAGGGGGAGCGGGTCGCCGGGTCGTGACGGACGGGCCGATCGCCCGAATCTCCCGCATGTGCGACACTTCGCCCCGCCCATGAACGACACCCCCGGCACCGCCGTGCCCACCATGCCCGCCGCCGCCGACACCCGCCGCGAGATCCGCCACGACCTCCGCAACGTGGCCATCGTCGCCCACGTCGACCACGGCAAGACCACGCTCGTGGACGCCATGCTCCGCCAGACCGGCGTCTTCCGCGCCAACCAGGCCGTGGTGGACCGGGTGATGGATTCGGGGGACCTCGAGCGCGAGAAGGGCATCACCATCCTCGCCAAGCAGACGACGATCGACGTCGGCGACGTGCGGCTGAACATCGTCGACACGCCCGGCCACGCCGACTTCGGCGGCGAGGTCGAGCGCAGCCTACTGATGGTCGACAGCGTCCTGCTGCTGGTCGATGCGGCGGAGGGGCCGCTGCCCCAGACCCGGTACGTCCTCCAGAAGGCCATGGCGCGCCGGCTGCCCGTGGTCGTCGCCCTCAACAAGATCGACCGCTCGGACGCCCGGGCCGCGGAGGTCCTCGACGCGGTCTACGAGCTGTTCATGGACCTCGGCGCCGACGAGCACCAGATCGAGTTCCCGGTCGTGTACACGAACGCCAAGCTCGGGACCGCGACGCGCGACCTCGAGGTGCCCGGCACCAGCCTCGGACCGCTGCTCGAAGCTCCTGGTGGACGTGACCCCGGCGCCCGAGTTCGAGCCCGGCCACCCGCTCCAGCTCCTCGTGACCAACCTGTCCGCGAACGAGTACGTCGGCCGGATGGCGGTCGGGCGGATCCGGAACGGCACGATCCGCGTGGGCCAGCGGATCACCGTCGTGCGCGAGGAGGCCGACGACACCGCCGGCGCTATCGAGCCCGGGCGCACCGTGACGCTCACCGGCACCGTGTCCAGCCTCCAGACCGCGCACGGCATGGAACGGATCGACATCGCCGAGGCCGGGCCGGGCGAGATCGTGTCCGTGGCGGGCCTGCCCGAGGTCACGATCGGCGACACGCTGACGGATCCGCAGGACCCGCGCCCGCTGCCGCGTCTCGACGTCGACGCCCCGACCCTGTCGATGACCTTCGGCGTGAACACCTCGCCGCTCGGAGGACGTGACGGCAAGTACGTCACGTCACGCCAGATCAAGGCCCGCCTCGAGCGCGAGGTCCTGGGCAACGTCTCGATCGAGGTCTACCCGACCGAGTCGGGCGACACCTTCGAGGTCCGCGGACGGGGAGAGCTCCAGCTCGCGGTCCTCATCGAGCAGATGCGCCGCGAGGGCTACGAGCTGACCGCCAGCCGCCCCGAGGTCATCCTGCGCACGATCGGCGGCGAGGTCCAGGAGCCGTACGAGCGGGTCACGATCGACATCCCGCCCGACTACATCGGCGTGGTCCAGCAGGCGCTGGCAGGCCGCAAGGGCCGCCTCGAGCAGATGACGACCGACATCGACGGGCGGGTGCGGATGGAGTTCGTGCTCCCGGTCCGCGGGCTCATCGGCTATCGCGGCCAGCTGCTGACCGACACCCGCGGCACCGCCCTCCTGCACCAGATCGGTGAGGGCTACGGCCCGTGGGCCGGCGAGGTGACGCACCGTACCAACGGCGTCCTCGTCAGCGACCGCAGCGGCACGTCGAACGCGTACGGCCTGTTCAACCTCCAGGACCGCTCGGAGCTGCTGATCGGCGCGGGCGAGGACGTTTACGAGGGGATGATCGTCGGGGAGAACGCCCGGTCCGGCGACATGGACGTCAACCCGACCAAAGAGAAGAAGCTGACCAACATCCGGACGCACTCCCACGACGAGTCGCTGCGCCTCACGCCACCCCGCCCGCTCACCCTCGAGAGCGCAATCGAGTTCATCGGCACGGACGAGCTGGTCGAGGTGACGCCGTCGGCGATCCGCCTCCGCAAGCGCCTGCTGCTCAAGCACCAGCGCGAGCGCGAGCGCGGTCGCGCCTACGACCTGTCGAGGGTCGAGCCCGAGGCCTGATCGAGTCCCGGCCGGGGGACCCGGCTGTCGCCAGCCCTTCCCTCAGGCCTGCTTCCGTTGCGGTAGGCCAGAAGGGCCACCACGCCGCCGACGGCGGCCAGGCCCAGGATCAACAGGATCGGGAGGCTCCCGCTGCCGTTGTCGACGGGCGGCGGCTCGACGGCAGGGCTGGCGGCGGGTGTCGGGGCGGGTGTCGGGGGGGCTGTCGGGACCGCGGTGACCGTCAAGATGACGTTCGAGCTGGCGTTGTCCCTGGTGATCACGGGGACCCCGGCCGCGGTTGCCCAGAGGGTGGATCCGTCCCAGATCGAGCCGCGAGCAACGTAGTCCGCATTCGGATCGATCGCCGTGGGGTCGTACGGCACCGAGAACGGAACGGGCACGGCCCCCACCGGGGTGATCAGCTGGAAGCCCACCGTCTCACCCGTGCTGACCTTGACGATCAGGGCCGTGCCGTAGGCCTCCGGGTCCCGTGCGGGGTCGAGTCCGACGCCCGTGATCGTCCCGGAGACGGCGCCCTTGAGCAGGTCCGGCCGGTAGGCGAGGAGCAGCTCGACGTCCTCGGTCAGCGGCCACGGGGCCTTGACCGCCACGCCGACCGGGGTGACCCAGGCCAGGTCGCCGTCCTGGATCCCCGCGTACAGGTAGTAGGAGGAGCCGGCGGTGGCGGCGCTCATCGGGTAGGCAAGCTCGAACTCGACCGGGATGGGGCCCGGATCCCGGATCGAGATGGACGTGATGATGTTGCCTTCCTTCGGGCCGCCCTTGCCCTCGACCATGAGGACGACCGCACGCGCTGCGGGCGAGAGCTCGTGAGCCTCCTTGTAGGTCAGTGACCCCTTGATGATCCCGGTGTCGGGCGCCGGCGTGGGTGAAGGGGTGGCGCTGGCCGACGGCGACGGGGAAGGCGACGGCGACGGCGACGGCGACGGCGGTGGGCGCTGGCGACGGCGACGGGGTGGGCGCTGCCGTTGGAGGCGCCGTCGGCGCGGGCGTCGGCTTGGCGGTCGGCTTGGCCGTGGGTTCCGCCGTCGGCTTGGCCGTGGGTTCCGCCGTCGGCTTGGCCGTGGGCTCCGCCGTCGGCTTGGCCGTGGGCTCCGCCGTCGGCTTGGCCGTGGGCTCCGCCGTCGGCTTGGCCGTGGGCTCCGCCGTCGGCTTGACCGTGGGCTCCGCGGTGGGCTTGGCCGTCGGAGCCGGTGTCGGCGTGGTTCCCCCGACGAGCGCCACGGTCACGTTGACGGGGTCGATCACGTCGCCGTCCACGATCGCCTGTGCGGGAGCAGCCGAGGTCCAGGATCGGGTTCCGTCCACGATGCCGGCCCTGACGACGTACACGGCGCCCGGATCGATCACACCGGGGTCGTAGGCGATCGAGAACGGGATCGGGTTCTGGGCGGGGGAGGGGATCGGTTCGCGAGCCACCATGGTGCCGGTGTCCTGGTTGACAAGCGCCGCGAACGCAATGGCGTCGGACGAGAGTGCGCTCTTGTCCGTGCGGGCGATCGTCCCGCTCACGGTGCCGCTTGCGGACGCGGACACCGGGACGAGCTGGACCGTCAAGCCGGATGTCGGACCGCCGACGATCACCGGCACCGGCTCCAGGCTCTGGAGCGTGCGGGTGTCATCGACCACGCTGGCGTAGATCGCATAGCTGTGGCTCGGGTTGATCGCCGTGTCGTCGTAGGCCACGCTGAAGTCCAGCGGCAGCGTCGCGCCGTCGATCCGCTGGTTCCCGATGATCGCGCCCGCCTCCGGGCTGGCCTGCTGGTCAACGATCGAGATCAGCGCCACGGCGTTGGGGCCGAGCGCCATCTTGTCCTTCGTCACGAGCGTGCCGGTGACCGTCGCCTGGGCGCCTAGCGCGCTCCCCGTGGGGGCGAGGCCGGCAAGCAGCAGCAGGGGGACCAGCAGGGCGAACAGCTTGCGCATGAGGATCCTCGGGGCAGGGTGACGGCCGTGGTGGCTCTGCGAGAGTGTAGGGACATGTGGCCGCGCGCGCCGTGATGGCCGCTTGCCCTGCGACGGGGGCGACGCCATCGGGACGTACAATCCGCGGACCATGCCGATCTACCTCGACCACGCTGCCACCACGCCGCTGCGCGCGGAGGTCGTCGAGGCGATGCTGCCGTACCTGGGCGGCGCCTTCGGGAACCCTTCGTCCGCCCACGCCTGGGGCCGCGCCGCCCGCGAGGCCCTCGACGACGCGCACGACCGCCTGGCCCGCGCGATCGGGGCGGACGCCAGGGAGATCGTGTTCACCAGCGGCGGGACCGAGGCGATCAACCTCGCGTTGAAGGGCGCCGCCTGGGCGGGCCGGGCGCGCGGAGCGCGGATCATCACCTCGCCGGTGGAGCACCACGCCGTCGGGCACGCGCTCAGCCACCTCGAGAAGTTCGGGTTCGAAGTCGTCCAGGTGCCCGTCGATCGCTACGGGCGCGTCGATCCCGCGGACGTCGAAGGGGCGATGACCGATCGCACGATCCTCGTGACGGTGATGCTCGGCAACAACGAGGTCGGCACGCTCCAGCCCATCGCGGAGATCTCCCGGATCGTGAAGTCGAGGCGCGGGATCCTGCTCCACGTGGACGCCGTCCAGGCCGCGCCATGGCTGCCGCTCGACGTCGGGACGCTGGGGGCGGATCTCGTGGCGCTCGCTGCGCACAAGGCCGAGGGGCCCAAGGGAACGGGCGCGCTGTGGATCCGCAAGGGAACCCACATCCTGTCGCAGCAGCACGGTGGCTCCCAGGAACGGCATCGGCGGGCCGGCACCGAGAACGTGGCGGGTGCCGTGGGCATGGCCACCGCCTTCGAGCTGGCCGCCACGGAGCGTACGGCCACCGCCGACCGCGTGCGTGCCCTCCGCGGCCGTCTTGCCGCGGCCGTCCTCGCCGTGGACGGCGTGGAGCCGACCGGTCACCCGGTCGAGCGCCTGCCGCATATCCTCTCGATCGTGGCCCGCGGCATCGACGGCGGGTCCGTGGCCCTGGCGCTCGACCTGGAGGGGATCGCCGCCTCCACCGGCTCCGCGTGCTCCAGCGGATCCGGCGAGGTCAGCCACGTCCTGACGGCGATGGGCTACCCGGACGACGAGGCCCGGGGCGCACTCCGGCTGTCGCTGGGCCGTACGACCACGGACGCGGAGATCGACGAGGCCGCCCGCATCGTCCCCGAGGTGTTGCGACGCCTGGTCGGCGCCGCGCCGCGCCCGTCCGAGGTTGTCGCCGGATGAGCCGGATCCTGGTCGCGATGTCCGGGGGCGTGGACAGCTCGGTCGCCGCCGCCCTGCTCCACGAGCAGGGCCACGAGGTCGTCGGCGTCTGGATGCGGCTCCACGACGTCGCCGACAGCACCGCCGAGTTCCGGAAGAGCTGCTGCTCCGCGGACGCCGCCGATGATGCCCGGCGCGTCGCCGCCCGGCTCGGGATCCCGTTCTACGTCATGAACCTGGAGCGGGAATTCGGGGCCGGCGTCATCGAGCCGTTCGTCGCGGCCTACCTCGACGGCCGCACGCCCAGCCCGTGCGTCGACTGCAACACGATCGTCAAGTTCGGTGCCCTGCTGGGCCGTGCCCGGCAGCTCTACGGCTGTGAGGCGGTCGCCACCGGACACTACGCGCGGCGCCGGGTGGTGGAGACGCCGGATGGCCCACGGGCGGTCCTCACCCTGGCCGCGGACGCGGCCAAGGACCAGACCTACTTCCTCTACGGGTTGCGCCAGGAACAGCTGTGGCACAGCCGGTTCCCGCTGGGCGACCTGACCAAGCCGGAGGTGCGCGAGGTCGCCCGCGGCCTGGGCCTCGTGACGGCCGACAAGCCCGAGAGCCAGGAGATCTGCTTCGTGCCCGGCGGCGACTACCGCGCGGAGCTGCGGACGCGCGGCGGCTGGGCACCGGAGCCCGGGCCCGTGTTCGACGCCGACGGATCCCGCATCGGCGAGCACGATGGGTCGGCCGGCTTCACGGTCGGCCAGCGCAAGGGGCTGGGCGTGGCGATGGGGGAGCCGCGCTACGTGTCGCGCATCGACCCCGCGACGAACGCGATCGTGCTCGGCCGGCGCGAGGACCTCGAGACGCGCGACCGTGCCGCTGGAGGGCGGCTGACCTTCGTGGCGGACACCCCGCCGGCCGGCCGCAGCCCGGACGGGTCCTGGGCGCCGTTCCGGGCCGTCGGTCCGCATCCGCCATCGCGCGCCGCTGGTGGACGCGTGGGTGCGCCCCGCGTCCGCGGACGGAGCCGGCTCGTGGCGGCGCCTGGACCGTCGAGACCGACACTCCCGTGTGGGCCGTCGCACCGGGACAGGCCTGCGCGCTGTACGACGGCGACACGTGTCTCGGCGGTGGCCGGATCGGCGCTCAGCGAGCGTCGACGGGACCGCTCGCGGATGCGAGGGAGACGCGTCGGGGTGCCCGCATGACCCTCGACCCGGCGCTCCCGCTCGCCGTCCTCGTCGGCTTCGTGTGCACGGCGGTCTACGTGCTCGTGCGCGGCGATGCCGGCGGGACGACTGCCGGTGACGTTCGTGGCCGCGGTCCTTGGCGCCTGGGCGGGAGCAGCGATCGGCGGCCGGCTGGGCATCACCTTCCTCGCGATCGGGGACTTTGCCCTGGTGCCGGCGGTGATCGTCTCGGGGATCGCGATCGGCATCGTCGCCATCCTCGCCACCCTGGGTCCACAGTCGCGAAAGGCAGGCTGACATGGGTGATCGACGCGTGAGCGAGCAAGGGCGGTCGGCACCGGCCTCCGGGATGCTTCCGGTGCCGGGCGGGCTCGCCCAGCTCGTGGATCTCCTCGGTGGCGAGAGCGAAGGGTCACGCCGGTTCCTCGGCGGGCTGATCGCCGGGGCACTGGTTGGCGCGGCCCTGGCCGGGACGGCCCTCTTGCGACGACGGGGCGGCGGGAGCCAGACCTAGCCGTACGCGGTGTGGCCTGCGGTTCGGAGCCCCGCCCGTTGGGTACCATTGGGGCGATGCCTACCCCCGAACCGTCCGACCTCGCCATCCCGTACCTGACCGGAGCCGAGATCCGCGCCCGCTTCGTCGAGTTCTTCGCCGAGCGCGGCCACACGGTCGTGCCCAGCGCCAGCCTCGTTCCAGCGGGCGACCAGACGCTCCTGTTCGTGAACTCCGGGATGGTCCCGTTCAAGGACGCCCTCACCGGGGTCGAGAAGCGCGACTACACGCGCGCCGTGAACTTCCAGCGCTGCCTGCGCGTCGCCGGCAAGCACAACGACTTCGAGGAGGTCGGGCGCAGCTCGCGGCACCACACCCTGTTCGAGATGCTCGGCAACTGGAGCTTCGGCGACTACTTCAAGCGCGAGGCCATCCACTGGGCGTGGGAGTTCCTGACCCGCGACCTGCAGATCCCGCGCCGAGCACCTCGCCGCGACCGTCTACACGACGGACGACCTCGCGCACTCGATCTGGAAGGACGAGATCGGCCTGCCGCCGGAGCGCCTGGTCCGCTGGGGTGACTTCCCCAACGGCGACGAGGCGAACTGGTGGCGGATGGGGGACGTGGGTCCCTGCGGCCCCTGCAGCGAGCTCCACTACGACCGCGGGGCCCATCTCGCGAGGGCCCGGAGTGCGTCCCGGACCACAGCGAGAACTGCCCGCGCTGGGTCGAGATCTGGAACCTCGTGTTCATGGAGTTCGAACTCCACCCGGATCGCAGCCTCACGCCGCTGCCGGCCCCCGGCGTCGACACGGGGATGGGCCTCGAGCGCGATCGCCGCCGTCCTCCAGGGCGTGACCAGCAACTACGACACGGATCTGTTCCGGCCGATCCTGGCGCGGATGCAGGACCTCCTGGGCTCGGACCCGGATGCCTTCGAGGCGGAGCGGTTCAGCTACCAGGTCATCGCGGACCACAGCCGGGCCGTCACCTTCCTGGTCGCCGATGGCGTGCTGCCGTCGAACGAGGGCCGCGGCTACGTCCTCCGCCGGATCATGCGCCGCGCCATCCGCCACGGGCGGCTCCTCGGCCGCCACGAGCCGTTCCTGGGCGAGACCGCGAAGGTCGTCATCGACACGATGGCGGTCGCCTATCCGCACCTCGCGGAGCGTCGCGCGGAGATCCTGGGCGTCATCGAGCGCGAGGAGCGCCAGTTCAACCGGACCCTCGAGGCCGGGGTCGGCCTGCTCGAGGAGGCGCTCATCCCGCTCACGTCGGAGCCGCGCGTCGTCGGCCGCCAGGCGGATCACCTCGCGCCCGACGCGCCCGTGCTCCCGGGCGAGGTCGCCTTCCGGCTCCACGACACGTACGGGTTCCCGATCGACCTCACCGTCGAGCTGGCCGCCGAGTACGGCGTTCGCACGGACCTGGCGGGCTTCCAGGACGCCCTCAAGGAGCAGCGCGAGCGCAGCCGGGCGAACACGAAGGCCGGACTCACCGACGCCAACCTCGCCACGTCCCGCTACGGCGAGATCCTGGCGCGGACGGCGCCGACGGAGTTCCTGGGCTACGAGAGCACCGCCGCCGACGGCCGCGTCGTCGCCATCCTGCGCGACGGCACCGAGTACGAGACCCTCGAGGCCGTGCCCGAGGTGGAGCTCCGGGCAGAAGCGACTGCCCGCGCGGAGATCGTGCTGGACCGGACCCCGTTCTACGCGGAGAGCGGCGGCCAGGTCGCGGACAGAGGCGTCCTGCGGGCTGCCGACGGGGAGGCGCTGTTCGAGGTCGATGACGTCCAGCGCGTCGCGGGCACCCAGACCGCCGGTCTCACGCTTCATCGGGGCGTCCTCCACGGGAAGGTGCCGGGTCGGCGACGTCCTGCGGGCCGAGGTGGACGCCGAGCGACGCGCGCACACGATGCGCAACCACACCGGCACGCACCTGCTCCATCGCGCGCTGCGCAACGTGGTGGGGGAGCGGGCTCGCCAGGCGGGTTCGCTCGTGACGCCCGACTACCTGCGCTTCGACTTCCCGTTCGACCGCGGCCTCACCGACGACGAGAAGCTGGCCATCGAGCGCGAGGTGCGCCGCGTCGTCCGCGAGGACCGCGAGGTCAGCGTCGAGTGGATGACCATGGCGGAGGCCCAGGGCGCCGGCGCGGACGCGTTCTTCGACGAGAAGTACGGCGACCGGGTGCGCACGATCCGGGTCGAGGGCTTCAGCCACGAGCTGTGTGGCGGCACGCACTGCCGGGCGTCCGGCCAGATCGGCAACTTCGTGATCACCGGCGAGAGGAGCATCGGGTCCGGCATGCGCCGCATCGAGGCGGTGACCGGCGCCGGGGCGGACCGGTTGATGGAAGACCGGTTCGCGCTGCTCGACCGGGCCGTGACCGCGGTGGGCGCTCGTGGGCCCGGAGGCCGTGGAGGAGCGCATCACCGCCCTGCAGGACGAGCTCCGTGAGACGAAGCGCCGGCTCAAGGCCGGTGCGGCGGCGGGTGGCCAGCCCCAGCCGGGCGAGCTCGCCGCCAGGGCCGAGGACCTGGGCGGCGGCGCTGCGCTTCGTGGGCGCGGTCCTGGACCTCGAGTCGATCGAGGCGCTGAAGGGGTTCGCGAGGGACGTCCGGGGCTCCCTCCCGAGCGGCGTCATCGCGCTGGGCCTCGACGCGGACGAGCCACAGCTGTTCGTCACCGTCAGCGACGACCTCGTCGCGCGCGGCATCGCGGCTGGCCAGCTCGTCCAGGAGGCCGTGACGACGCATCGACGGCCGCGGCGGCGGTCGCCCGGAGATGGCCCAGGGCAAGGGCACGCGCCGCGAGGGGCTCGGGGACGCGATCGCGGCCGTACGGGCCGCGGCCGCCGACCGCGCTGCCGCGCTCGTGAGAGCCCGTCGCCGGTTCGCTGGCACCGTCGGAAGCGGCGCCGTAGATGTCGTTCCTGCGCCGTATCTGGAACCGCGACGAAGGGCCCGTCCCGGCCGCCTGCACCGCGTTGGACATCGGGACGGAGTTCGCCAAGGCCCTCGTGTTCGAGATCGACGAGACGGGCCACGGGACCGTGCGCGGGGTCGGCCGAAGGCGCCAGGGCCTGTCCCACATGCAATCGGGCACGGTCGCCGACATCGCCGCGGTCGTGGACAACTGCGCGGTCGCGCTCCAGGAAGCCGAGGAGATGGCCGGGTTCCGGCCGACCCAGGTCGTGATCGGGATCGCAGGCGAGCTGGTCAAGGGCTTCACCACGACCCTGACCCAGGAGCGGAAGAAGCCCGAGACCCCGATCAACGACGCCGAGCTCGTGAAGCTGATCGACAGCGTCCAGCGCGAGGCGCTCAAGGAGGCCGAGCGCTCGATCACCTGGGAGACCGGCCTCCCACACGTGGACGTGCGACTCGTGCACAGTGCCATCGTGGGGGCCTCGATCGACGGCTACGGCCTCTCCAACCCGGTCGGGTTCCAGGGTCGCCACATCAAGATCGGCATCTTCAACGCATTCGCCCCGCTGGTGCACCTGGGGGCGCTCCAGTCGGTGGCGAGCCAGCTCGACCTGGAGCTGCTCGAGATCGTTGCGGAGCCCTATGCCGTGGCCCGCGTCCTGGGCGCGGAGCACGTCCGCCAGGCCGGTGCGCTGTTCGTCGACGTCGGCGGCGGCACCACCGACGTGGCCCTGGTTCGCCAGGGCGGCATCGAGGGGACGCGGATGTTCGCGCTCGGCGGCCGCGCGTTCACCAAGTCCATCGCGGACCGCCTTGACCTGCCCTTCCCGCGGGCGGAGTCGCTCAAGGTGGACTACGCCCGCGGTCTCGAGATCGACGAGCACGATGCCGTCGCGGAGATCGTGCGCGACGACGTCGCGGTCTGGGCGGCCGGCGTGGAGCTCGTGATGGAGGAGCTGGCCGCCGGCGAGATGCTGCCGTCGCGCATCCACCTGTGTGGTGGTGGATCCCGGCTGCCGGAGATCCGCGAGGCGCTCGCCTCCGAGCGCTTCTGGAAGCGGATGCCGTTCGCCCGCCCGCCGGAGGTCGCCATCATGGCCCCCGGCCAGGTTGAAGCCATCACGGACGCCACGGACCTGCTGGTGGATCAGCAGGACGTCACGCCGCTGGGTCTCGCCTGGCAGGCCATCGAGATCCAGACCTCCGAGGATCCCCTCGACGCCGCGCTGCGCCGCGTCCTGCGGGTCATGAAGGTCTAGGCGGGCGCCGTGGCCACCATCGTCTACCTCGACGCCGACGACGAGATCACGTCCGCGGCCAACCGGATCCGCCAGGCGGACGACGCCCGGGTGGCCCTGGTGATCCCGTTCGGGTCTCGCGTGGCGACCTCGCGGATCAACTTCAAGCTGCTCGCCCGCGAGGCCATGATCAACGGCCGGCGGCTGGACATCGTCGCGCCCGACGCGTCGGCGCGGGCGCTTGCGGCATCAGCCGGGCTCCCGGTCTTCGGCTCGGTGGGCGAGTACGAGGCCGCGCTGGACGCGCCGGCTCCGCCGGACGAGTCGGCAGCCACGGCCGCCACCGCCGTCGGACTCGCGGCCGCCGCGACGGCCGCGACCGCCGTCGACCGCCTCGACCGCCTCGACCGGCGCCAACGCCGTGGGCGGCATCCCCGTGGCCCCTGCCGCGGCCGATCCCGTCCTCGCCGCCGCCCGCGAGGCCGAGCTCGACGCGATCGTCCACCGCGGCCGCGAGATCCCCGTTGCGAAGCCACGGCGCCGGGGTGTCCGCGCGGGGCTCGTCGTCGGGTTCCTGGTGCTTGCCCTCGCGGTCGTCGCTGCGGGCGCCGCCGCCTACGTCGTGCTGCCCTCGGCGGAGATCACCGTCACGCCCCGGATCGAGGACATCGGCCCCATCGACGTCACGGTTCGCGCCGACCCTGCCGCAACGGCGGTGGACGAGGCAGCGGGCGTCATCCCCGCCCAGACCATTGACATCCCCGTGGAGGTCAGCGGCGACTTCGCCGCCACGGGCAAGCGAACCGTGACGACGCCCGCAACTGGCGGCGTGCGCTGGAAGAACTGCGACCCGTCGGCGTCCTACACGATCCCGCGGGGCACGACCGTCCGCACCGCGAGCGGCGTCGCGTTCACCATCGACGAATCCGTGTTCCTGCCGGTGGCCGTCATCTCCGGGACCGGCACCAAGCTGGACCTCAAGTGCCAGACGAGCGAGGTCGCCATCACCGCGGCCAAGGAGGGTCCGGCCGGCAACGTCGCTGCGGGCACCATTCGCATCGTCCCGGCGCGCTACAACCGGACGCTCATCACGGTCAACAACCCGAAGGCCACGACGGGTGGCACGAAGGAGGAGTTCACGCGGGTCTCGAAGAAGGATGTCGACGCGGCGCTCGCGACCCTGGACGAGGACCTCCAGGCGCAGTTCCAGGCGGCACTCGAGAATCCGGAAGGCGTCCCGGCGGGCGCCACGGCGTTCCCGGAGACCGCCGCGCTCGGCGAGCCGGTGCCCACCGTCGATCCGCAGTCGCTCGTCAACAAGGAGGTCGACACCTTCACCCTCGGCCTCACCGCGAACGGAACCGTGCTGGCGGTCGATGCCTCGCCGGTCGAGGCCATCGTCGAGTCGGCGCTCAAGGACGCGGTCAGGCCCGGTTACGACCTGATCGACGGGTCAACCAGGGTCGCAGTGGGCGACGGGACCGTGGACGGGACGACCGTGGTGTTCGCGGCGGCGGGCACGGCCGAACAGGTGCGTCCCGTGGACGGAGAGGCATTGCGGCAGCAGGTCCTCGGCCTGCCGGAGGAGGAGGCGAGGGCGATCCTCGAGCCCTACGGCGAGGTGAGCCTGGCGTTCTGGCCCGGCTTCGCGAGCAGCGTGCCCACCCTCCAGCAGCGTGTCACCCTCGTGGTCCTGGACGCCGTGGATCCCACGCCCGATGTCGCCCCGGTCCCCGCGACGCCGGCGCCCACGGAGGCACCAACCAGGTCGCCCGACGGCGAGGTTCCCAGCGAGCCGCTACCATCCGGCTGATGCACCAGCCCCGACTGACGGTCGCCCGCGGGTTTCGCGTGCCGCGCGCCGTCCGGCCGTCTCGATCCGGTTCCACGACCCCATCCGCATACCGCTCGTGGTGAGCCGCGTGCTGGGCATCGACCTCGGCACGCGCCGGATCGGGCTGGCCGTCGCTGACGAGGGCATCGGCATCGCGCGGCCGCTCGCCACCCTGAATCGCGGCGCAACCATCGAGGCGGACGCCGCGGCGATCGGCCGGGTCTGCGGGGAGCAGGGCGTGTCCGAGCTGGTCGTCGGTCTTCCCGTGGAGGCGAAGGGGCAGGAGGGCGCGATGGCGGTCGCAGCCCGCGACTGGGCCTCGGCGATCGCGGCGCGTCTGGCGCTGCCGGTCGCGCTGCGCGACGAGCGCCTGTCCTCGTTCGAGGCCGAGCGGCGTCTTGGTCGGATGCCGCGTGGTCGGTCCGGCGGCGCGCCGACCCGGACCCAGCGGAACGCCTTCCGGGCGCGAATCGATCGGGAGGCCGCAAGCGTCATCCTCCAGGACGAGCTGGACGCGAGGCGGACGGGGATCCCCCCGGTGCCCGGCACGCCAGTGGCCCCGGTGTACGGGGACCCGGACGGCAACGCGAAGGAGCAGCGATGAGCGTCAGGGGCGGGCGCGGTCCGCGCGAGGACATGGCCGCGCCGGTCTCGGACGGGGGTGGGAGGCGCCCCAACGGCTACCAGCGCACCGGACGCTACGGCCGGGGGCCGGGCGACCAGCGCCGCTACGACCGGTACGGCGATCGCGGTGGAGGCCTGGGTGGCTTTCTCCGTTTCGTTCTGTTCCTGGTCGTGCTGGCCGTCGTCGTGCTCGTCGCCCTGACCACGTTCGCCCGGCCGATCGTCCGACTCGCCGTGGTTCCCTGGGCAGAGGGCAACGCCGGCGCGCTCCGGATCGGGTTCGTGCAGGACCTCGTCCGAGAGGACCTGGGCGAGTCGCTGACCCGTCCCGCCGCGGGTGGCGCGACAGAGACCGAGTTCACGGTGGAGCCCGGCGACACGCCCACCACCCTGGCGCCGCGGCTCGCCGAGGCGGGAATCATCAGCTCCGAACGGGCATTCCTGTTCGAGGCCCGTCTCAACGGACTCACCTCGAAGCTCAAGGCGGGCCGCTATGCCCTGGCGATGAACCTCACGCCCGGGGAGGTCGTCAGCGGCCTGGCGGATGCCAACAACCAGATCGTGCATCGCACCCAGGACGTCACCTTCCGCGAAGGGCTGCGCCTGGAGCAGATGACCGCCAAGCTCGCCACCCTCACGGGGACCGACGTGGATCCCGAGGCGTTCTACAAGCTCGTCACCGAGCCCACGGACGCCCTCCTGGGCGACTACCCGTGGCTGATCGACGAGAAGGTCCGCCCCAAGGGCGCCTCGCTCGAGGGCTTCCTGTACCCGGCGACCTATACCCTGCGGACAGACGTCAAGGACTCCACGACCGCGGAGGACCTCGTGCGCATGATGCTCGACGCGTTCTACGGGGCTGTTGGACCCGAGCGGCTCGCCGTTCCCGAGAAGCGGGGACTCACGTTCTACGAGGTGCTCACGCTCGCCTCGATCGTCGAGCGCGAGGCCGTGCTCGACGAGGAACGTCCGCAGATCGCCGGCGTCTACCAGAACCGGATCGACCGGGTGCCCAGCGTCAAGCACGGCCTGCTCCAGGCCGATCCGACGAACATCTACGCCGTGGACACCGTGAACCTGGGCGAGTACGACCCGGCCTGGGTGAAGTACAAGTTCTGGACGGTGCCCAAGGGAGTCAAGCTCAGTGACGTCGCGCTCCCCGAGAACCTGGCCGGGTTCAACACCTACAAGGTCCGCGGCCTGCCGCCCGGGCCGATCGCCACGCCCACGCTCGCCTCGCTCGAGGCGGCCCTGGCCCCGGACACGAAGAGCGGCTACACCTACTTCGTCGCCATCCCCGAGGGCAAGGGCGCGCACGACTTCTCGAAGTCGCTCGCCGAGCACGAGAAGAAGCTCAAGAAGTACGGCTACTAGGATGCCGGTCCCCAAGGGCCTTCCCGTCCCGGCGGACTTCGCGCCGCCGCCCGACGCAGGGACCCGCGCCCGCTGGCGCGATGCCGAGCGGTCGCAGTTGTCCGGACGCCTGGAGCTCCTGCGCGCGCGCATGGCGGCCGAGGACGTCGAGGCCTACTTCGGCGTGAAGCGCGAGCACATGCGCTGGCTGACCGGGTTCACCCTGGCCGACGGCGAGGAGAAGGTGGCCGGGCACTCCGGCCAGCTGCTGGTCGGGCCCGAGGACGTCGTCCTCGTCACCGACTCCCGGTACACCATCCAGGCGCGCCGCGAGGCGCCCGACGCGGTGGTCGACGAGATCGGCTACGACCTCGTCGGTGCCTGGCAGCGCCTCGCGGACCGCGCAGGGGCCCGGCGCGTGGCCGTGGAGGCCACCGCGGTGTCCCATGCGCTGTGGGAGCGGCTGGCCGCTGTGGCGCCGGACGTGGAGCTCGTGGCGGCCGATGGCTGGATCGAGGCGATGCGGGCCGTCAAGACTCCCGACGAGATCGAGCGGATCGCGGCGGCCTGCGCGGTCGCCGACAGGGCGCTGGCGGCGTTGCTTCCCGAGATCCGGCCCGGGGTCACGGAGCACGACCTGGCCCTGCGCCTCGAGTGGCTGATGCGCACGGGCGGTGCGGAGGCCCTGGCCTTCGACGTGGCCTGCCTCGCCGGCCCCGAGGCCGCGTTGCCGCACGGGTCGCCCGGTGACCGCCCGGTCGTCTCTGGCGAAGTCCTCCTGTTCGACTTCGGCGCCCAGGTCGAGGGCTACCGCAGCGACATGACCCGGACGCTGTTCGTGGGCGAGCCGGCCGCGCGTGACCTGGCCGTGTACGACCTCGTGCGGCGGGCCCAGCAGGCCCCGATCGATGAGCTGCAGGCGCGCGTCGCGGATGGCGCGATCCCGGACGGGCATGCGCTCGACGCCCTCGCCCGCGGGGTGATCGATGCCGACGGGAGCTGGCCGGCGTACGGTCACGGCCTGGGTCACGGGATCGGTCTCGCAACCCACGAGGAGCCACGGCTGTCGCGGACCGCGCCCGAGACGCCGCTCCCCAGCCCCACGGTGTTCAGCGTGGAGCCCGGGATCTACCTCGAGGGCGAGACGGGGGTCCGCATCGAGGACGTCGTCCACCTGGACGCGTCCCGCGGCGTCGTCGAGCTCCTGACCCGCTTCCCGCGCGACGTGATCGCCCTGGCGGGATGACGTGAGAGCTCTCCGGCTGGCCGGTGTTCTGCTGGCGGCGGCCGGCCTGGGCGGCTGCGGGTTGTGGGCAGGCCACGGGTTCCAGGGTGGCTTGGTTTGCGAACAGATGCCCGGAGCCGCGTGCCGCGAGCAGTTGGACCGGGTGGCCGCCTGGCATGCCGACGCTACCGAGGTGACGGTGACGTGCACGCTTCCCGTCTGCGACCGCAAGGGCGGCGCCGGGACGGTGCTGGTCACCCTGGCAGACGGGTCGACGGTCAAGGAGACCTTCGCGTACACCGGCGATCCGACACCCATCCCGGCGCCTGCCTGTTTGCGGGTGGCGCCCGACGCCTGCCTCAGCCTTGCGACGTCCACGGTGGACGACGCCCCGCTCTCGAAGTCGATCAGGGCGATCTCCATCGCCTGCACGGCGTCCTCCTGCACCTCTGACAAGGGCGAGGCCGACGTGCGGGTCCAGTTCGGCGACGGAAGCGTGGCGGAGAGCAACACCAACTGGGATGGCGGGCTGCCCTGAGCGGTGCGGCGCGGCTCAGCGGCAGATGGTGCTTGGCTCCGGCGTTTCCAGCCCGATCAGGTATCGCTCCTCGATCTCCCTTACGCAGTCGCTGCGCATCATGCTGGTGTGCCCCGCACCGTCCCGGGTCACGAGCACGCCGGACTCGAGCTGAGCGGCGAGTGCCTGCCCGAGCTCCGGCGGCGTGCTGGGATCGCCGGTTGCGGTGACCACGAGGATCGGCGGCGCGCCTGATGCCCGGACCGTCGCCGGCTCACGCTGGGCAGGCACCGGCCAGCTGATCGTCCCCGCGGGCGGTGCGGCGGAAGCCGTGGACGTCCCGGACGGCAGGGTGGCTGAGGGCGTCGATGGGGTAACGGACAGCGTCGGCGCGGGGGTCGGGGTGTCGGACGCCGTGATCGGGCCGGCCGGGGCCGCCGAACAACCCGCCGCAACGAGCACGGTCACGAGCAGGCCAGGCCACCGCGACTTCATCGTCGTCCTCCGCGTGCACCCGGACGGGCGCCACCGTGCTCGCGTCCCCCCGCCACGACAAGAGGAGGACGTCATGAACAGGGCCCGCCCTTCGGTCCGCCGGGGCGCCTCTGGTAGCATCCCGGGGCACACCACATCGAACGAGCGCGGGGAGCCGGCACGCCTCCCGACCGCGCCCCGACCCATTCCGGAGCACCAGCCCGACATGATCTCCACCGGTGAGCTGCGCAAGGGCGTCGTCATCGAGCTTGACGGCGAACTCTGGCAGGTCCTCGACTACCACCACATCAAGATGGGCCGCGGCTCTGCGCAGGTCCGGATCAAGTTCCGGAACGTCAAGAAGGGCAGCACCGTCGAGAAGTCGTTCCAGGCCGGCGAGCGTTTCCCGCGCGCGCAGATCGACAGCAGGCCGGTGCAGTTCCTGTACCGGGACGGCGACGACCTTCACTTCATGGAGATGGAGTCCTACGAGCAGTTCAGCCTCCGGGCCGAGACGCTCGACGACGTCGTCGGCTTCCTGAAGGAGGGCATGACCCTCGACCGCACGAGCTACCAGGGCGAGACCCTGGGCGTCGAGCTGCCGGTCACCGTGGACCTGCTCGTGGTCGAGGCGGAACCCGGGTTCGCCGGCGACACGGCGCAGGGTGCGCGCAAGAACGCGACCCTGGAGACCGGCCTCGTGGTCACGGTGCCGCTGTTCGTGAACGAGGGCGACACCCTCCGGATCGACACCCGCACCGGCGAGTACCAGACCCGGCTCTAGGCGTCCACGACGACCATGGTCGGAGCGGGCGGCGCATGACCGACCGATCCGACCAGTTGCTGCCGCCCTGGGATGCCGTCCCCCACGACCCCGACGAGGGGGCGAACCGGCGATCGCCCGCGCCCGGCGGCACGTTCGGCTTGCGGGTCCGCACCGTCTCCGAGGTCAGCCGCGCCATCCGTGATCGCGTCCGCTCGGACGACGGCCTGCGCGACCTGTGGATCGAGGGCGAGGTCGGCCGGGTCACCGTGTCCACGGCGGGTCACGCCTACTTCACGCTCAAGGATGCCCGCGCCCAGCTCCAGTGCGTCTGGTTCCGCGACGACCGCGTCCGATCGCCGTTCCAGCCGCAGACCGGGCTGCAGGTGGTGGCCCACGGGCGCATGGACCTGTTCGAGCCCCAGGGCGCGCTCCAGCTGTACGTGGAGTCGCTGCAGCCGTCCGGGTTCGGCAATCTCGCCGCTCCGCTTCGAGCAGCTCAAGGCGCGGCTGGCCGAGGAGGGCCTGTTCGATGCCGCGCGCAAGCGGCCGCTGCCGTCCCGGCCCCGGACCGTCGCCGTCGTCACGTCGCCCACCGGCGCCGTGTGGCGCGACGTGTGCAACGTCATCGCCCGGCGCTGGCCGATGGCGCGCGTGGTGCTGGTGGCCTGCCAGGTCCAGGGCGAGGGTGCGCCGCAGAGCATCGTGGGTGCCTTGCGGCGTCTCGAGCAGTACATCGAGAACGAACGGGCCGCCGGCCGGGCCGACGACGCGCCGGCCGTCACCATCCTGGCGCGTGGCGGCGGGTCGCTCGAGGACCTCTGGTCGTTCAACGACGAGCGGGTCGTGCGCGCGGTGGTCGCCCACCCGGTGCCGGTCGTGTGCGGGGTCGGGCACGAGGTGGACGTGACGCTGGCCGATTTCGCCGCCGACGTCCGGGCCCCGACACCGTCGGCGGCCGCGGAGCTGGTGGTGCCGGACCGGCTCGAGGTGGTTGCCGGCGTCCGGCAGCTGGCCCGGCGGGTGGACTCGGCGATGGTCCGCGGGTTGGTGGAGGCACGGCGTGGTCTCGACGCCGAGCAGCGGGCGCTCGCGCGCCTGGAGCCGCGGGCGCAGTTGGCGACCTCGCGGGAGCGTGCGGGCCTGTTGCTGGACCGCGCGGCGAGGATCGTCGACGAGCGGCTCGCCGGAGCGGCCAGGGCCCAGGAGCGGACCGCGGCGCGCCTGGCCCCGCTGCTCCCCGTCCGCCTGGCCGCGGATCGCATGCGCCTGGACGGGCTGGCGTTGCGCGCCCCGCGCGCCCTGGAGGGCCGGCTCCAGCGTGCCGCCGCAGGGTTGGCGGCGACGACGGCGTCCCTGGCCGCGCTCGGGCCCGGCGCAACGCTGGAGCGTGGCTACGCGATCGTGCGACGCGACCGGGACGACGCGATCCTGCGCGATCCGGCGGACGCACCCGCCGGTACGTCCCTGCGGGTCACCCTCGCCGGCGGGACGCTCGCGGCGACCAGCGACGGGCCGGCTGGGGAACCGTGACCTCGACGCTCGGCTCGGTGGTGGTCTTCCTGATCGTGGTGGCCCTCGTCATCGCCGTCGGCGATCGCCGTGGGTATGATCGTGGCCGGCCGGATCGACCGCATCACGGCGCCGCCGGGGCCCAGCGCTCCCGCGGCCCTGGAGCCGGCTGCGGAGCCGCCGTCGGACCCCGCCCAAGACGAGGAGCATGACGAGTGACCGAGCCCAGGGGACCGGAGGCCACCGGCGACGTCGAGGCGCTCGCCTATGACGAGGCGTTTGCCGAGCTCCAGCGCGTCGTGGCGGCGCTGGAGGCGGGTGGAGGCTCGCTCGAGGCCACGATCGCCCAATACGAGCGGGCGGTCGCCCTGCAGCGCCGCTGCGAGCGACTCCTGGGTGAGGCGGAGCTCCGTGTCCAGCAGCTCATGGCCAGGCCGGGCATGCCCCTGGCGACCGTGGACGTGCACCCGGGGGATGCCGAGGAGGGGTAGGGCGACGATCCCGGCGGACGCCGGTCGGGGCCCATCCTGCTACGATCCGATATCAAGTTACCGGACCGATCCCGCCAGACCGACATGCCGGCCGCTCACCGGCGAAGTTGAGTGGGACGCATCACCGCGAGAGGCACCCGGCCGTCACAGGCGGAGTCCCTCCCGACACCAGGAGCCGAGCGTGCCGATCCTAGACCGCCTCCAGGACCCCGCGGAGCTCCGTGGCCTCTCGGAGGCCGAGCTGGTCCAGCTCGCCGCCGAGATCCGCGAGACGATCGTGCGGACGGTGGCTGCGACCGGCGGCCACCTCGGCTCCTCGCTGGGCGTCGTGGAGGTCACGCTCGCGCTGCACCGGCTCCTCGAGTCACCGCGGGACAGGATCGTGTGGGACACGGGTCACCAGGCCTACGCCCACAAGCTCCTCACGGGTCGCCTGGACCGGTTCCACACCCTGCGGCAGATCGACGGCCTCGGTGGGTTCCCGCGCCGCTCCGAGTCGCCGCACGATGTCATGGACGGCGGTCACGCCGGCACCGGCCTGTCCATCGCCCAGGGCCTGGCCACCGCCCGCGACCTGCGCCACTCGATGGAGCGGATCGCGGTCGTGGTGGGTGATGCGGCTCTCCTGTCGGGCCTCTCGCTGGAGGCCCTCAACGACATCGGCCACCGGCAGACGCAGCTGCTGATCGTCCTCAACGACAACGAGATGTCGATCAGCCCGTCCGTCGGCGCGCTGTCGAAGTACCTCTCGGAGATCAAGCTGTCGCAGGCCTGGCAGCAGGGCAAGGGAGCGTGGGACACGGCGACGGAGAGCGTGCCCGTCGTGGGCTCGAGGCTGGTGGAGCTCAGCCGCCGGATCCGGCAGTCCGTCGTCTCGTTCGCCCAGCCCGGCCAGCTGTTCGAGGACCTGGGGATCACGTACATCGGCGTCATGCCGGGGCACGACCGCCCCTTCCTCGAGGAGACGTTCCGGCGCGCGCTCGCGCTCAAGGAGCCGGTGATCGTCCACGTCCGGACCCAGAAGGGGAAGGGTTACAAGCCCGCCGAGACCGACCAGGTCAGCTTCCACGGCGCGGCCCTCCCGCCCATCGCGGTCGCGCCGGCGACCGATGGTCACGACCGGATCGGCGCTCCGACCGGCACCGGCGGGAGCGTGACCTCATCGGCCGCCGATGGCTCAGCCATGACCGCGTCACGTGAGGCCGAGGAGGGGGCCCCGCCCTCGACATCGGTCCTGGCGGATCGGCGGTCGCATCCACCGCTCGCGACGCAGCCAGCCCGGCCCGACGAGGTGGACCCCCAGAACACGCGCAAGATCCCCAACTACACGGCGCACTTCGCCGCGGAACTGGTCGCCCTCGCCGCGGAGGACCGGCGGATCGTGGGGATCACGGCCGGGATGCCCACGGGGACCGGCCTGTCCAAGCTGCAGGCGGCCTACCCGGACCGCTTCATCGACGTCGGCATCGCCGAGCAGCACGCGGTGACCCTGGCCACGGGCCTGGCGCTGGGCGGCATGCGACCCGTCGTGGCGCTCTACTCGACGTTCCTCCAGCGCGCGTTCGACCAGACCGTCCACGACGTGTGCCAGAACGACGCGCCCGTCCTCCTCGCGGTGGACCGCGCGGGCCTCGTCGGCGAGGACGGCACCAGCCACCAGGGCATGTTCACCATCCCGGCCCAGCGGATGCTGCCGAACCTCGTGATCGCGAGTCCGCGCGACGAGCAGGAGCTGCGGTCCCTGCTCCGGACGGCCCTCTCGCAAGACCATCCGTTCGCGCTGCACTACCCGCGTGACGCCGGGTTCGGCGTGCCGGAGCGCGAGCCCGAGATCCTGCCGGTCGGCCGGGGCGAGGTCCTCCGCGAGGGCCGCGACCTCCTGTTCGTGACCTTCGGGCCCATCACGGCCAGGGCGCTCGACGTCGCCGACGCCCTCGGAACCCGCGGCTGGTCCGTGGGCGTGATCAACGCCCGCTTCGCCAAGCCGCTGGACCGGCAGCTGATCCTCGACGCCGCGCGCGGCAAGCAGCTCGTCGTGACGTTCGAGGAGAGCGTCGTGACCGGCGGCTTCGGTTCCGGCGTCCTGGAGGCCCTCGAGGAAGCGCGCCTGGTCGACGCCGCATACCGCAACGTCCCGCTGAAGATCCTCGGGATCCCGGGCGACCGGTTCGTGGACCACGGGTCCGTGACGGACCTCCGCCGGCTCATCCGCCTGGACGTTCCCGGGCTGCTGGCGCAGGTCGAGGAGGCGATGGCCCAGCTGGGCATCGAGGCGCACGCCCCCGCCGGCTGACCCTGGCGGAGCTCCCGGGTCGCCGCCTCCTGGCCGCACCCGACCGAGGTCGCGTGGCGGTGAGCGGTCGCGATATGGCAGGATCCGGGGTGATGAGCGGAACAGCCGTGACCAGGGAGCGCCGGACCGTCCCCGCGGATGCGCCCGACCTCGACGTCCTCGCTGCGCGCGGGTGGGTGGTCGTCGTCTGGAACGATCCGATCAACCTCATGACCTACGTCACCTACGTGTTCCGCAAGCTGTTCGGGTACAGCCACGCTCGGGCCCACGAGCTGATGCTCCAGGTGCACATGGAGGGGCGCGCGGTGGTGTCCGCTGGGACCCGGGAGCGCTGCGAGCATGACGCCTCCCGGCTGCACGCCCATGGCCTGTGGGCCACCATCACGCAGGCGTAGGCCGGCCGTGACGGAGCCCGGGCGTCCGGTCAGGCGCGCCGGACCGGGCCGCGTCGTCCTGCACCTCGATCCCCACGAGCGGCGGATCCTGGCGTCCCTCGTGGCCGAGCTCCATGCGGAGCTGGAGGACCCCGAGTCAGCGGTCGCCGGCGGCGCGCTGGCCCGCCTGTACCCGCCGGCCTTCCCGGACGACCCGGAGGAGGAGGCCGCCTATGCGGACCTGGTCCTTGCAGACCTGGTGGATACCCGGCGCGATCGCGTGGCGGTCATGGAGGCGACGCTCGACGCGCCGGAGCTCGACGATGCCCAGGCGGCGGCGTGGCTGGGCACCCTCAACGACCTGCGGCTGGTCCTGGGGTCCAGCCTGGGCATCGAGGATGACGACGATGCCTCGATCCCGGACCCGGACGACCCGGACGCCATGCGCGAGGCGATCTTCGCCTACCTCGGCTGGCTGGTGGCGGCCTTCGTGGACGCGCTTGCCGACGCGCTGCCCAGGGTTCCCGACGAGGTGGCCTGACACGCGGGGCCCTCGCGCCCGGCCGGATCGCCGGGCGCATATGTCCGCGGTACGCGGCGTGTGCCACGATAGACACCATGCCGGCAGCCACCGCCAAGCGCGTCCGTCTCGACCAGCTCCTCCTGGAGCGTGGGCTGGCTCCAACGCGCTCCCGGGCGCAGGCCCTCGTGCTCGCCGGGCAGGTGCGGGTAGGGGAGGGAGACGGCGCCCGCCACGACCTCAAGGCAGGTGATCTCGTTGCCCGCGAGGCAGTCGTCACGGTGGCCGGTGGCCGCGAATGGGTCAGCCGCGGGGCGCACAAGCTGATCGCCGCCCTGGATGCGTTCGGCGTCGACCCGGCCGGGTTGGTCGCCATCGACATCGGGGCGTCAACCGGCGGGTTCACCGACGTGCTCCTCGCCCGGGGTGCCGCTCGGGTCTACGCGGTGGACGTGGGCTATGGCCAGCTGGCCGAGAAGCTGCGACGCGACGAGCGGGTCGTATCCCTGGAGCGCGTGAACGCCCGGACCCTCGAGTCCGGGGTGCTGCCGGAGCCCGTGGACATCGCCGTCATCGACGTCGCGTTCATCTCCCTGGCGCTGGTCCTGGGTCCGGCCCGCTCGGTGCTGCGGGACGGCCGGGGAACCATCATCGCCCTCGTCAAGCCGCAGTTCGAGGCCGGCCGCGCGGATGCGAAGGGCGGGGTCGTGAGGGACCGGGCGGTGCACCTGCGGGTGCTGCGTGAGACCGCGGCCACGGCGCGCGGCCTCGGCCTCGGCACGCGCGACGTGATCGCGTCGCCAATCCTGGGTCCCGAGGGCAACCGGGAGTTCCTGGGCTGGTTCGGGGCGGGGCCGTCATGCGCGGAGCTGGACGATCGGATCGAGGCCGCCGTCGCGGCCGCCTGGGAGGACGCCTCGTGACGATCAGCCGGCTCGGGTTCGCCTACAACCCCACCAGCGAGGACGCGTCGGAGCTGCGCGAGCGTGCCGCCGGCTGGTGTCGGATGCGCGGCGTGGGGCACTGGGCCGCCCCCGCGGGCGAGACGGCGACGCTGGTGGAGCACCTGCCGGGCACGGACGTGCTGGTGGTGCTCGGTGGCGACGGGACGTTCCTGCGCGCCGCCCAGGCGGTCACCGAGGTCGACGTCCCGCTGCTGGGCATCAACCTGGGCAAGGTCGGTTTCCTGTCCAAGGCCGAGGCACACGAGCTGGAACCCGTGCTCGGCCAGCTGTCGGCGGGCACCTTCGTCGTCCGGGAGCGCATGGGCCTGACAGGGGCGATCCTGCCCGCCGGCCGCCCGGTCGACACCCGGTTCACGGCACTCAACGACATCGTCGTGGCGCGCGGCTCTCTCGCACGGGTCGTGAGGCTGGACGTGACGATCGACGAGTCGCACCTGGCCACGTTCGTGGCGGACGGCCTGGTGGTCGCGAGCCCCACCGGATCCACGGGCTACTCCTTCTCGGCCGGCGGCCCGATCCTGGACCCGCAGAGTCGCAATCTCCTGGTCACGCCCATCGCCGGCTACCTGTCCTCGATCCGGTCGATCGTGGTCTCGCCCGATCAGGTCGTCCGGGCCCGGGTGGTCGACGCGCACGAGGCCCTCGTCTCGATCGACGGGCGCGAGGACCACCGGATCGAGGTCGGCGACGTGGTCGAGGTGCGGGCGCTGGAGCGGCCCATCCGGTTCGTGGAGCCGGACGGCGCGATGCCGTTCTGGGACCTGCTGCGGACGAAGGTCGAGCTGCTGCCGTCCTGACGATGGCGAGCGAGGCTGTCTCCAGGCGACCCGGCCGGCTGCTGGAGCTGGCCGTCAGCGACCTTGCGCTGATCGACCGGCTGCGCCTGCCGCTCGAGGGCGGGTTCAACGTCCTGACCGGCGAGACCGGTGCCGGCAAGAGCCTCCTGATCGACGCCCTTGGGCTGGCAACTGGCGCGCGCGCCGACACGACGCTCGTCCGTCACGGGGCGCAGGGCGCGCGGGTCGAGGCACTGTTCGACCGGCTCCCCGAGCCGCTGATCGCCGTGCGCGAGGTCAGTGTCACCGGGCGTTCAACGGCGCGCCTGGACGACGAGTCCGTCACGGCCGGACGGCTGGCGCAGGCGACGAGCGGCGTGGTGGAGATCCACGGCCAGCATGACCAGCAGCGGTTGCTGGACGAGGACTGGCAGCGGGACCTGCTGGACGCCTTCGGCGGCCACGGCGAGCAGCGCGCGGTCGTGGCCGCGGCCGTGGATCATTGGCGTGCGAACCGGTCCGCGCTCTCGGAGCTGGCGATGGACCCGCGGGAGCTGTTGCGTCGCCTTGAGATTCTCGAGCACGAGACGGCCGAGGTCGAGGGCGGGCGCCTGCGCCCGGGAGAGGCCGATGAGATCACCGCCCTGCTGGCGGCGGCGCAGCATGGGGAGACGATCGCCTCGGGCGCGGTGACCGTCCGCGAGACGCTGCTGGGCGAGGGCAGCGGGGCCCGCGAGCGCGTCGCGCACGCCGAGCGGGAGCTCCGGTCGTTGGCCCGCCTGGATACCCGCTGGGGGCCGCTGGCGGACCGCCTGGCGGGTCTCGAGGCCGAGGTGGAGGATGTCGCCGCCGAGGTCCGGGCCGTCGCCGACACCGTGGATCACGATCCCTCAACGCTCGCGGCCCTCGAGGAGCGACTGGGCGAGATCCACCGGCTGCTGCGCCGCTTCGGAGACGACGAGGCGACGGTCATCGCCCACGGCGAGCGAGCGGCGACCGAGGCGGCCCGTCTCCGCGGCCTGGAAGCTGAGCGAGCGCGCCGGGCCGACGAGGATGCCCGGCTGCTCCTGGGCGTGGCCGACGCGGCGGCATCGCTCTCGATCCTTCGCCACGGCACGGCCGGGGAGCTGGGCCGAGCCGTCTCAGCGGTGCTGGCGGAGCTGGGCTTCCCGACCGACGCGTTCGCGGTGGCGATGGGGCGACGGCCCGCGGCCCGCGACGACCCCGCCGTCGAGGTTGACGGCGACGCCGTCGCCTTCGACGCGACGGGCATCGACACCGTCGTGTTCACCTTCCGTCCGAATCCCGGCGAGCCGGCCCGGCCGCTTGCCCGGATCGCGTCGGGTGGGGAGCTGTCGCGCGTGGCCCTCGCCGTGAAGCAGGTCCTGGCGGAGGTCGACGACACGCCCACCCTCGTGTTCGACGAGATCGACACGGGGATCGGCGGGCGCAGCGCGGACCCCGTCGGCCGCAGCCTGTGGACACTGGCCCGCTCGCACCAGGTCCTGTGCGTGACCCACCTGCCGCAGATCGCCGCCTACGCGGACGCCCACTACCGCATCGCGAAGCGCGACCGGGACGGGCGTACCGTGACCGAGATCACGCGCCTGGACCGCGGGGAGCGCGCGGTGGAGCTGGCGATGATGATCGGCGGCCCCGACGGGGGCGCGGCGGCGGGGCTGAGCGCGCGAGACCTGCTGGACCGCGCCGAGGCCTGGCGGGCCGGCCGGGCCGTCGAGGCCGGCGGCTGACGGCCGCGCCCGGATCGCCGATGACCGCCCCGTGACCGCCGACCTCGACCAGGCCATCGAGGGTTACCTCGCCTACCTGCGGGTGGAGCGCGGTCTCGCGGACGCGACCCTGCGCGCCTACCGCGCGGACCTGGCGGACTTCGCGATGAGCCGTGGGGCAGCACGGGACTGGGCGGCCGGCCCCGAGGTCGCACATCGCTATCTCGCGGCGAGGGCCCGCCGCGGCCGGCCCAACGAGCCGGGTCTCGCGCCGACCAGCCTCCGCCGCCGCACGGCATCCATCCGCGGCTTCTACCGCTTCGCGTACGGCGATGGCCTGATCGCCGTGGACGTGGCCGCCCACCTGGACCTGCCACGCCAGCCGCGCCTGCTCCCGGAGACGCTGACCGTCGAGGAGGTCGAGCGCCTGCTCGAGGCCTCCGGCGGCGTTCCCGCCGGCCGCCGCGGCCGACGCCGGGAGCCATCCGATGCCGAGGGCGTGGCGCTGCGCAACCGGGCGCTGCTGGAGCTCCTGTACGCGTCGGGCCTGCGCGTCTCGGAGGGGCTCGGCCTCGATCGCGAGCACCTCGCCCTGGATTCGGCGTTCGTCCGGGTGATCGGGAAGGGCGACAAGGAGCGGGTCGTGCCCGTGGGTGACGTCGCGCTCGGGTGGGTGGGCCGCTACCTGTCGTGGCCGCGCGCCGCATGGCTGGCGCGGGCAGGGGAAGGGGACGGAACCGGGACGCCGCTGTTCGTGACCCAGCGCGGACACCGGCTGGGGCGCCAGGGTGCCTGGGCGGCCGTCAAGGACGCCGCCGATGCCGCGGGCTTGAGCGACCGGGTCTCGCCCCACACGTTGCGCCACTCGTTCGCGACCCATCTCCTCGAGGGTGGCGCCGACCTGCGCATCGTCCAGGAGATGCTCGGGCATGCGAGTATTGCCACGACCCAGCTGTACACGCATGTCACCGGGGAACGGATCAGGGAGATCTACGCTCGCGCACACCCGCGGGCATAGGGGAGGTCACGCGAGATCATGGGCTACGCCGATACGCTGCTCGCATCCGGCGAGCGCATCATCCGCATCGCTCACCAGCACTGGTTCATCCTGATCTGGCGGGCGCGCTGGGCGGTCCTCGGGCTGCTGATCGCGGTGCTGCTCACGATCCTGCGGCTGATCAACCCCGATGCCAGCGGCCTGCTGTGGGACATCCTGGGCTGGGCATCGGTGATCCTCGTGGTGATCGGCATCGCAAGCTTCGCATGGGGCGCGGTGAGCTTCCGGAGCCAGGAGTACGTCATCACCTCGCGGCGGCTCATCCACACCGAGGGCGTCATCAACAAGAAGGCGTCCGACTCGTCGCTCGAGAAGATCAACGACGCCATCCTCGTGGAGTCGGTCTTCGGGCGCATGTTCGGCTTCGGCAACCTCGAGGTCCTCACGGCGTCCGAGAGCGGGATCGAGCAGCTGCGCATGCTGCGTGATGCCAAGGACTTCAAGATCGCGATGATCGAGGCCAAGCACGAACTGGAGCTGGAGCTGACCCGGCCCACGATGCCGCCCGTCCGCGCCGCGGATTCCGCGCCCGCCCCGGCCCCGGTTCCGGCGCCCGCGCCCGTCGCACCGGCTCCCCCCGCACCCACGCCCGAGGTGGACACCGCGGACGAGGTCGCCGACGCGCTCGCGCGCCTGGGGGACCTGCGGGACAAGGGCATCATCAGCCCCGAGGAGTTCGAGGCGAAGAAGGCGGAGCTGCTCGGACGGCTCTAGCCCCGGCGCCGGTACCATACGCGGGACCCCAAGCCACCCCACGAGGCCCGCGTGCAAGACATCGTCCTCAACGTCGTGATGATCGCGATCTTCCTCGGGATCGCGTTCCCGGTCCACGAGTTCTCGCATGCGGCCGTCGCCTACATGCGGGGCGATGCGACCGCCAAGCTGTTCGGGCGCATGACCCTCAACCCGGTCGTGCACTTCGATCCGTTCGGCGGGCTGATGACGATCATCTCGATCTTCCTCGGCGGCTTCCTGTTCGGCTGGGCGAAGCCGACGCCGGTCAACACCGCGAACCTCAAGAACCGCGACAACGACGAGGTGCTGGTCGCGCTGGCCGGGCCCGCGTCCAACCTCGTCATGGCGATGCTGATGGCATTCAGCATCCGACTGCTGGACGTGCTGGGCGTCCCGGTCTACGACAACATGATCGCCGGCAACATCGGACTGGTACGCGGCATCACCGTGGCCCCGGTCGAGATGATCTCGTATGGCCTCTACCTGTTCGTCGTGTTCAACGTGATGCTTGCCGTGTTCAACCTGATCCCCATTCCGCCGCTGGATGGTTCGACGCTGCTGTTCCGGTTCCTCCCCGCGCGCCAGGCGTGGCAGATCCGGCCGTTCCTCGCGCAGTACGGGATGTTCATCGTGCTCGGCGTCGTGCTCCTCGGCGGGCGATACCTCTCCACGTTCATCTTCAGTGTCGCGACGTTCCTGGTGGGTCTCTAAGGCGCGCCAGCTCCGGACGCACCTGCGGGCCCGCGTGAGCCCCGCGGAGCGCCGGATGCTGGCCGCCTGGACGACGCCCGCGGAGGCAGGCCTGTTCGACGCGCAGCATGTAGCCGACCGGCGCCACGGTCTGGATGTGGTCGCCTACCTGCGTCGGGCCGGCGTGCGCGACCGCGACGTGCTCGCCGCGGGCCTCCTCCACGATTGCGCCAAGGGGGACACCGGCGCGGGCCCGCGGGTCGCCTGGTCGCTGGGGGAGCGCCTCGGGCCGCGGGTCCTGGCGCCGTTCCGTGTCCTCCCCGGCTGGAGTGCGGCGCTGGACCGGCTCCGGGACCACGCCGAGGCCTCCGCCGCGTTGGTCCAGGCGGCCGGGCTGTCCGCCCGGGCCGTGGACCTCGTGCGCTACCAGATCGGCGCCCCGGGACCCGGAGTATGGCGCCCTGTTCCATGCCGCGGACGAGGCCTGCTGATGGCGGCCATGTCGCACGCCACCGCGCCCGGGACGTCGCCCGCGGTCGCGTTCGGAGAGGGACGCCGCCCGGAGGCCGCGACACGCGTCACGCTCCCGGCGTTCGAAGGACCGCTGGCGCTGCTGCTGGCGCTGATCGAGGCCCGCCAGCTCGACGTCCTCACGGTGCCCCTCGGCGCCCTCGCCGACGCGTATCTCGACGCGCTCGCCGGCCTGGACGACGACCGGATGGGGAACGTCTCGGCGTTCGTGGCCATCGCGAGCCAGCTGATCCTGATCAAGTCGCGGGCCATCCTGCCGCGCCACAAGCCCGAGGGGGCCGTCGCGCTGCCCGACGATGGCCCCGACCCCGAGGCCGAGCTGCGGGCTCGCCTCATCCTGTACCGGGCCTTCCGCGATGCCGGCGCGCGCCTGCTGGACGAGGCACAGGCGCGCATGGGCCTCTGGCACCGCGAGCCCGTCGCCGCACGAGCCGCCGGCGTGGCCGGCGCGCGTCCGCCCGCGGCACAGCCGCTCCCGATCGCCCTGCTGGTGGAGGCGCTCGAGGGCCTGGTCACCATCGTCCCGCCGCCCCCGCCGCCGCCCGAGACGATCCCGCGATCTGTCACCCTGACGGAGCGCGCGATCCTCATCCGCGGCGCCCTTGCGGGTGCGGACGTGGTCGTGCTGCAGGACCTGCTCAAGGGCGTCACCGACCGGGTCGTCGTCGCCGTCACGTTCCTGGCCCTGCTGGAGCTGATGAAGCGCCGTGAGGTCGTCGTCCGGCAGGACGAGCCGTGGGGCCCGATCATGGCCAGGCGCACGACCGCCGCGGAGCGGGCCGCCGCGGGCGTCACCGGCGCGATCGACGAGGAGACACCGCTGGACGAGTCGCTGGAGTCCTTCTCATGACCGAGCCCGAGGGCGATGACACGCTGCTGGACGAGGCTGACGGCATCGCCGGTACCGACGACCCTGCGCTCCCGGATCCCACGGAGCCTGGGCCGGTCCCGGGCGAGCTGACCGAGGCCCAGCTCGAGGCGCTGCTGTTCGTCGCGGAGCGGCCGCTGTCGCGTGGCGAGATCGCGCGCCTCGCCGGCGTGGATCGTCAGACCGTGGACGATCGCCTCGGTGACCTCGAGGTGGCCCTCGTGGGTCGCGGGATCCGCCTCGTCCTGGGCGGCGACCGCGTGGAGCTCACGACGGCCCCGGAGGCTGGCGCACTGATCGCCCGCTACGTGGGCGCGGACGCCGTGCGCCTCTCTCCGGCGGCTCTCGAGACGCTCGCGATCATCGCCTATCGCCAGCCCGTGACCAAGGCTGTGATCGAGCGCATCCGCGGCGTGGACTCCGACTACACGGTGCGCGTGCTCATCCATCGGCGGCTGGTCGTGGAGCAGGGCCGGGCGGACGCACCCGGGCGGCCGATCCTGTACGGGACGGGATTCGAGTTCCTCGAGCGGTTCGGGATCACGAGCCTGGACCAGCTCCCGGCGCTCGACCTCGACGTCGCCACGCGGCTCGTGGACGGCACCGGCCAGCCTGGCGACGCGACCGAGCCGGACGCCTGACCCGGTGCCCGCCGAGCGCATCTCGAAGGTGCTCGCCGCCGCCGGCGTCGCCTCGCGGCGCGGGGCGGACGAGCTGGTCGCGGCTGGACGGGTCACCGTCGATGGCCGCCCGGCCGTGCTCGGCGAGAAGGTCGATCCCGGGGTCCAGCGGGTCGCCGTCGATGGGCGGGATGTCGGCGCAGCCCCAACGGGGCACATCTACCTGGCCCTGCACAAGCCCGCCGGCGTCGCCTCGACGGTCAAGGACCGGCACGCGCCGTGGACGGTGCTGGACCTGGTGCCTGCAGAGCTCACGCGCGGGGCACGCCTGTACCCGGTCGGCAGGCTGGACCAGGATTCGGAGGGGCTGATCCTGCTGACCAACGACGGCGAGTGGGCCGAGCGGGTTCTCCACCCGCGCTATGGCGTCGAGCGGGAGTACGCGGTGGCGATCTCCCGCCCGCTCACGCGCGAGCAGGCCCAATGGCTGGAAGCCGGCGTGGAGCTCGCCGAGGGTGTCGCGACGGTCGCCCTGCTGCGTGGTCAGACCCACACCGAGGACCGGCGCCTCGCGGACATCCTGGAGCCCGAACCCGATCCCGGTCTCACCTGGGTTCGCGTCACGATCCACCAGGGCTGGAAGCGCCAGCTGCGGCGCATGTTCGGCGAGGTCGGTTCGCCGATCCGCCGCCTCGTCCGCGTCCGGATCGGGACGCTCCGCCTGGACACGATGGCGTCCGGTGAGGTGCGCCCGCTCAGCCAGGCCGAAGTGCGCCGCCTGGCCCGCACCGCGCGGGACTGACCCTCGGCCGCTATCCTCGGGCCGATGACCGACGCCACCGCGACCCCAGCACCAATGCCGGCTGCTCACGTGCGGCGGATCGTCGTCGCGCTCGACGGACCGGCCTCGAGCGGCAAGAGCTCCGTGGGTGCCGCCGCCGCGGCGCGCCTCGGGCTGCGGTTCCTGGACACGGGCCTCATCTACCGCGCGATGACGGCGATGGCGCTTCGCGAAGGAGCCGCGCTCGATGACGCCGGGGCCCTGGTGCCGCTCGCCGCTCGCGTGAGCCTCGGTGACGACGGGACCGGGAAGCTCACGCGCGTCCTGCTCGACGGCGAGGATGCCACGTACGCGATCCGGAGCGATGCCGTGGACGGCGCCGTGTCCGCCGTCGCGCGCGTCCCGGAGGTCCGGGCGGCACTGCTCGAACGCCAGCGCGCCCTCGCCGTCGCCGGTGGAATCGTCGTGGTCGGCAGGGACATCGGCACCGTCGTGCTGCCGGATGCGGAGCTCAAGGTCTTCCTGGACGCGTCCGTGGAGGCGCGGGCCGACCGGAGGATCGCCGAGCGGAGCCTGGATCCGGATGGCCACGAGGCCGAGGTCGTCCGCGAGCAGCTGCGCGCGCGCGACGAGCAGGATCGCAACCGCGCCGTGGCGCCGCTGCGCGCGGCCGAGGATGCGATCCACGTCTCCAACGACGGCACGTTCGAGGCGGCCGTGGACAGCGTGGTGGCCGCGATCGTCGCGGCAGAGGAGGCAACGGCATGACCGGCCCCGCCAGACCCAGAGACGCCGGCTGACCCCGACAAGCCCGGGAAGCCCGAGAAGCGGAACCGGCTCCTTGAGACGGCCGCCCGACTCGACAACGATCAGAGCCTGCTGATCCGGATGCTGATGCTCATCGGGCGCATCCTGGCGCGGTCGCTCGCCCGGGTCAGGGTGGAGGGCCTGGAGCACATCCCGCGCCGCGGCGCGGTCATCCTGGCCGCCAACCACATCTCCAACGCGGACCCCGTCGTGGCCGGCTCCTGGATCACCGGCGCCCTCGGGCGCCGCCGGATCCACTGGCTGGGCAAGCGCGAGCTGTTCGACTGGCCGGTCATCGGGTGGGCGGCGGCGAACGGGGGCGTGCACCCGGTGGAGCGCGGCGCCGCCGACGTCGAGGCGTTCCGGCTCGCGACCCGGATCCTCGAGGCGGGCTACGTGCTGCTGGTGTTCCCCGAGGGCACGCGCAGCGCCAACGGGCGAGCTCGGGGAGGCCAAGGACGGCCTGGCCATGCTCGCGATGCGCACCGGCGCGCAGATCGTCCCCATCGGGATCAACAACACGGACGCGGTCTGGGGGAAGGGCCACAAGCTGCCCTCGCCGTTCCCGCGCCGGACCGTCACGATGCGGGTCGGGGAGCCGTTCCGCATCGACGACGTGATCCCCGCCGGCACCGACCGGCGCGCCGCCAAGACGCTGGCGACCACCGCGATCATGACCCGGATCGCGGCGCTCCTGGAACCGCGTCACCGGGGCGCCTATGCCGCCGCCATCCAGCCGGGAGCCGTGCCCGAACCGTAGGTACACGACGCACACGACGGCGCGATCGCGGCACGTGTGCGAACATCGATCGGCTATGGGCATGGTGCAGGAAGTCCGAATCGCGAACCGCACCGGCTTCTGCTACGGCGTCCGGGAGGCCATCGACAAGGCCAAGGAGTCGGCAGTCGCCGGCAGGTCCACGCATACGCTGGGCCAGGTCGTCCACAACGAGGGCGTGATCCGCGACCTCGTCGGGTTCGGCGTGCACAGCGTGGAGACCCTGGACGACGTGGACGAGGGAGCGGCGGTCGTGATCCGCGCCCACGGTGTCAGCCCGGAGGTCTTCGAGCGCGCGGAGAGCCGCGGCCTGGACGTCATCGACGGCACCTGCACCTGGGTGATCCAGGAGCAGCGCCTCCTCCAGCAGCTCGTCGACGAGGGCTACGTCATCGTCCTGCTGGGTACCCCCAGGCACCCCGAGGTCGTGGGCCTGCTGGGGTTCGCCCCGGACGCCATCGTGGTGGACGAGGAGGAGGACTGGCACCGCATCCCGCGCCGCAAGCGGATGGCCCTCATCACGCCAGTCCACGCAGCCGCCCTGGAAGTTCGAGAAGCTGGCGGCGTTCATGGTGAGCCGGGCGCATGAGCTCAAGATCGTGAACACCGTCTGCCCGGTCACCATCCGGCGCCAGGAGGACACCCTGGAGACCGCCCGCGAGGTGGACGTCATGGTGGTCGTGGGCGGACGTCATTCGGCCAACACGAAGGAGCTGACACGGCTCTGCCAGATCACCGGCACGCCCGCCGTCCAGATCGAGAACGCGGACGACCTCACGGACCCCGCTCCGTTCGATGGCGCCCGGGTCGTCGGGGTGACGGGCGGCACGTCCACCCCCGTCGAGGACCTGCGCGAGGTCGCACGCCGGATCTTCGAGCTGGCCGGCACGGCCGACCTGGCCGCGCGCGCCGCGGAGCTCGCCCAGGCCGCACTCGAAGCCGCGGCCACGCCCGCGGGCCGCACGACGTCGCTGCCGCGCGACCGGATGCCCGTCGGGGCCGGAGCCCGCACCGATGGCTAGCCGGAGCCCCTCCCCGGTCGCGAGCGCGTGAAGACCGGCCTGCCGGTCGTCGCCTTCGTCGGGCGACCCAACGTCGGGAAGAGCACCCTGTTCAACCGCGTGGTGGGCGACGCCCGCGCGGCGATCGTCGAGGACCGCGCCCGCACGACCCGGGACCGGATGTACGGCGACGCCGAGTGGAACGGCCGCCGGTTCGTGGTCGTGGACACCGGCGGCCTGGAGGTCGCGCCCGGCGATGCCATCGAGGAGCAGGTCCAGCTCCAGGCACGGCTGGCCATGAGCGAGGCCGACGTGATCGTGTTCCTGGTGGACGCCGAGACGGGACCCATGCCCGCCGACGCCGATGCCGCCGACCTCCTGCGCCGCACCACCAAGCCGGTGCTGGTCGCCGCCAACAAGGCCGACAACGAGAAGCGCGAGCTGAGCGCGGCGGAGTTCTACCGCTTCGGCTGGGAGGACACGTTCGCGATCTCCGCCAGCCACGGACGCGGTGTCGCCGATCTCCTCGACGCCGTCGTGTGGGCCCTGCCGCCCGAGAGCGATGCCGAGATCGCGCGCAAGGCGCGCGAGGAGGAGGCCGAGGCCTGGGCCAAGGAGATGGCCCGTGCCCGCCCCGCGCCGTACGTGGTCGGGGCACCCGAGAACCCGGACGACGGCGAAGAGGCCGACGACGACGACGATCCCGAGGCCGGCTCGACCGAGGATGTGTCCGCACGCTGGGACGCCGCCATGGCGGCGGCCGACGACGAGCCACCTGCGATCGCCTTCGTCGGGCGCCCCAACGTCGGCAAGTCCTCGCTGCTCAACGCGCTCGTGGGCGAGGAGCGGACCATCGTCTCGGACATCCCGGGGACCACGCGCGACGCGATCGACACGACGATCCAGTGGGGCCGGTCCGAGATCGTGCTCATCGACACCGCGGGTATCCGCCGGCGCGGCAAGGTCGCGTCAGGTCCGGCCGCCGAGAAGTACTCCACGATGCGCGCGCTCAAGGCGATCTCGCGGGCGGACGTCGCGGTCCTCGTCCTGGACGCCCACGACGGGCTGACGGCGCAGGACGCGCACGTCGCCGGCTACGTGATCGAGGAGGGGAAGGGCCTCATCATCGCGGTCAACAAGTGGGACATCGTCGAGGACAAGACCCCCAAGAGCTTCGATGAGCTGGTCGTGACCCTCCGCCGGGAGCTCAAGTTCATCGACTACGCGCCGATCGTGTCCATCAGCGCCATGACCGGCCAGCGGGTCCAGAAGGTCCTGGAGCTGGCGGTGGACGTGTGGGGCGAGCGCCGCAAGCGTGTCTCCACCGGCGAGCTGAACCGGCTGGTCGCCCAGGCCGTGGATCGGACGCCCCCGGCCGTCGTGCACGGGCGTCGCTCGAAGATCCGCTACGTGACCCAGGCCGCCGTGGCGCCTCCGACGTTCGTGTTCTTCACCACGGATCCCTCGTCCATCCACTTCTCCTACCGGCGGTACCTCGAGAACCGGCTGCGCGAGGCGTACGGCTTCGACGGCACGCCGATCCGGCTGATCTTCCGCGAGCAGACCCGCGAGAAGCGGGAACGCAAACGCGTGCGGCACAACCGTCCGAGGGCGTAGGCCCACCCGGCCCGTGTCGCCGCTGCCGCGGTGCGGTAGGCTCGGCGCGGACGCCGTCGAACCCAACCAGTCAGCGAGACCGGGAGACGCCCGACGCATCCCCGAGGAGACCTTCCATGACCGACGAGCTCGACACGGCGCCCCTGCCCGACCCAATCCCGGCGGCACCTGAAACGCCCATGCCGGCGCCTGCGGCAGCCGTACGAGGCTGTGCCCGTCGCCGAACCGGCGCCAACCCCGTCTCCGGTCGCTCCGCCGCCGGCCGGCGCCAGCAAGCGCAATCGGGTGCTCGGGCTGACCGCCCAGGCAACCGGGATCATCGGCATCGTCCTGTTCGTGGCCCTGGCCGTCGTGATGCTGCTGGGGCGTGGCTGGGCGACGTCGACCGTGGACGACATCTCCGCGGGCATCGACGCCAAGATGGCCCAGGCGGTGCCAATGATCGACAACGCATCCGCCAAGGTGTCCGAGATCAACGGCCGTGTCGGTGCCCTGTCGGACGCCGCCGACGCCCTGGCCGCCCAGGTGGCGGCGGCCCCGGACCTGCTCGGCGGGCTCCGGGACCAGGTTGCCAACCTCCAGAGCCGCTACCACGAGTTCCGCACGTCCTACAGCGATGTCCGGGAGACGGCGATCGCGGCCCTCGACCGGCTCAAGGTCATTGACCGGCTGATCCCCGGGTTCGACATCCCCCAGGAGCCGATCGACGCGCTGACGGCCCTGGACGGACGCATGCAGGAGCTCGACGCGAGGATCATGGAGGTGAGCTCCGCGATCACCGACGGACCGGTTCAGAAGGTGGCCGGCATCGTCAGTGAGAAGGCCGCAGAGGTCCGGGCGGGGCTGACCAAGGCCGGTACCGCGCTCGACGCCGCGCAGACCCGCCTCGGAGAGTTGCGGGCGCAGGTCGCCTCGACGGCGGACACGATCAACACTGTTCATCAGCATCGGTTCCATCCTGCTGTTCCTGCTGTTCCTCTACTTCGCGCTGCTCCACTACGTGCTGTTCCACGTCGGCCGCGGAATGAGGCGGGCTCCCGCCGCCTGACGGCTCGCACTCAGTCCGGGCAGCGAGGTTCGCCCCGGGACCGGGGCTTGTGCGGCAAGGACATCGATAGGTCTGGGAGGTCGCCATGGTGGCGCTGACGGTGGCGATCGGCCTGTTCGGGCTGCTCGAGCTCATGAACGTGGCGGTCCTGTACGTCATGCCCGGGTCGCGCAAGGCCAACGGGGTCGGCGTGTTCGCCGCGTGGGAGCGCTCAAAGGCGGATCCGGAGCTGCACCAGTTCGTCCGCTACCTGGTGTACTGGGTCGCCGGCACGAAGCTCATCTTCCTGTCCCTCCTCGCGGTCGTCCTGGTCATGGGCTCGGACCAGGCCAGGGTCGCCGCGGCGGCCGTCCTCGCCCTCTCGATCGCCGTCTTCTTCTGGCGCATGTTCCCCCTCGCCCGCCGGATGGACGCCGCGGGGCAGATGCAGCCAGCGGGGTACTCGAGGATCCTGGGCGGGATGATCGGCGTGATGGTCGCGGTCTTCGCGATCGTTGCCGTGGTGGCGGCATTGGGCACGACACCGTGACCGACCCGTCCCGCGGCGGGTGGTAGACTCGTCGCCCTCGGGGCGTGGCGCAGCCTGGTAGCGCACCTGAATGGGGTTCAGGAGGTCGAGCGTTCGAATCGCTCCGCCCCGACCA
>CAWDHT010000031.1:0-24918 GCA_963802165.1 uncultured Chloroflexia bacterium
CGGGCTGCCTGGACATGCAGCGACCCCGGACGGGCCGTCCAGGGTCGGAAACGGTTCAGGTGATGGCGCGCCCGGCGGGATTCGAACCCACGACCCCCAGCTCCGCAAGCTGGTGCTCTATCCACTGAGCTACGGGCGCCTGATGCATCTGGCGGAGAGGGAGGGATTCGAACCCTCGGTGGAGTTGCCCCCACGGCGGTTTAGCAAACCGCTGCACTAGACCTCTATGCGACCTCTCCGTGCAGCGCGGGGGATGATACCAGCATCGATGAGCGGCCCGCGTGGGTGGTCTCGGGCCCGCCATCCAGGCCCGATCGACGAAATGCGGCCGTCACGGGGTTGACCCTCCACGGGCCGCCAGCCAGTCGCGAAATGCCCTCACCGAGAACACGTCGCTCTCGAGGTCCTTGAGTGCCGTGGCGGGCGGCGTGTCGACGGGGAGGTCGAATTCGGCAAGGATCTCGGGCAGGGGCACCTCCCACGCCACCGCGACATCGGCGATCGCCATCCAGCCCTTGATCTCGGTGGCGGACTCGCCCTGGGGCACGACCCGCCCGCCACCGGCCGTCGTGCGCCCCGTGGTCTGGAACGTGCCGCTCGCCATGCTGACCCCGATCACGCCGGCGAAGACGGCGATGATGAGCACCCCGAAGGCGAAGGGCGGGATCCGGCGGCGAGGCCTCGCGTGCTCGGTCGTTGTCGTGGCGTCCACGGTGATCGTCTCCTTGCTCATGCCCGGGTGCCGAAGGGAAGGCCGACGCGGAGCTCCAGGGCGCCGGCTCGCGGGCACGCCTCGACGCACTCGAGGCAGCCGTTGCAGTCGACCGACGTGATCACGGTCGCCGTGGCGACCGGCAGGCCCATGGGACAGCTCCTGGTGCACAGGTTGCAGTCCACGCATGCGGCGGCGGATCGCTCGAGCCGCACCGGGCTGAAGCGGGCGACGATGCCGTTCGCAGCACCCAGCGGGCAGGCGTAGCGGCACCACGGACGGTCGACGAACAGCGCGCCGACCAGGGTCAGGACGAGGATCGCCATCCCGAACCCGACGCTCTCCTGCCCGATGTGCAGCACGGCGATCCAAGGGTCGACGTCGCGGAACACCATCACGCCGACGACGGCGGTCCCCCAGATCGCCCAGACCAGCACCGCGTACTTGAGGAAGCGCAGGGGCCGGTCGAGGACCGCGAGCGGAGCCGCCTTGCGCCGGAGAGCCCGCATGCCGCGAAACGCTGCCGGGACGTGTCGCTGGACGAAGCTGCTGAAGCCTGCCACGAGGTCCTGGAGGAAGCCGAGCGGGCAGATCCAGCCGCAGAACGCACCCCTGGCGAGGAAGGCGAGGGCGAGGACCGCGATGGCCAACACCACGTTCGACGAGTGCACGTGGGGCACGAACACGCCGGCCGTGAGGAAGGTGACGATGGTCTCGATGCCGCCGAACGGGCAGATGGACTCGGGACTCGTCCCCATCGCGCCCGCAGCCGCCACGACCGCCCGGTCGATCACGACCCACGCGATGTACAGCGCGACCGCGAGCTGGACGGCCCGGCGGAAGCCCTGGACGCCGCGGAGCGAGGCGATCCCCCGCCGCGGTCGCCGGATGGCGGCCCTGCCTGGTGGGCGCGGACTGGTCGCGTCGATCATGCCGAGGGACTGACGTGTCACGTTGGATCTCCTGGGCTGGAGGCGTTCAGCCGGCGATCGGTTGCCGGGCAACTCGCCACAGGCTCCCGCACCAGCGTGGACGGCCCGTGGAGCGCGGATGGAGATCGGCGTCAGGACGGTGCGGTTTCGGTGAACGCGCAGAACCCTCGCGATCTCCACGCGCCGTCCACGAGCGATCCATGGACGGCCATGACGATGGGGCTCATCACCGGCGCCCGGTCCGGGAGCCTCCCCCCGGCGGGCGCCGGCACATCGAGGTATCAGCGCATGAAGTCACTCGCCATTCCGATCGCAGGCGCAGGCCTGGTCCTCCTCCTCGCCGCCGGTGCGGTGGCGGCCGCATCGCCGTCTCCGACCGCGCCTTCGACTGCGCCGGTGACCATCGCCCCGGCGTCGACGACCGCACCAGCCGCCACGCCGGCCCCCGCCACCTCCACCGGCATGATCGCGGCAATCCTGGGCCTGACGGATGCCCGGGTGATGGAGCTTCGCCAGCAGGGGCTGTCGCTCGCGCAGATCGCCGAGCAGCAGAAGGTCGACCCGCAGCGCCTGGTGGACGCACTCGCCGCCCAGTGGTCGGCACGCATCGACGTCCGTCTCGCGGCCGGCGCCCTCACGGCCGACCAGGCCACGACCCTCAAGGCCAACGTCGCCGTCCTGGCGAAGGGAATGGTCTACCAGGTCACGATGGGCGGCATGCGGGGTGCGGCGGTGGGCGCGGGGCCCAATGGGGCCATGCGCGGCATGGGCGGCGGTGCCGGCATGGGCGCCGGCGCGGGTCGCGGCGGGATGAGCGCGGGCGCGGGTCGCGGCGGGATGATGCGCGGGGCGGGGGCCGGGAACGGCACGTGTCCGCTGACCAGCACGGCACCGTCGAGCTGACCGTTCGCGCACAGGGCGGGTGGGCCTGCTGGCCACCCGCCCTACGATGGTGCCTGCCATGAGCACGATCCTTGTCGTCGACGACGAACCCCACATCCGCGAGGTGGTGGGGTCCTACCTCGTTCGCGAGGGCCACGAGGTCAGGTACGCGGGCGACGGAGACGCGGCCCTTGCGTCCGCGCTTGACGACGAGCCCGACCTGATCGTCCTCGACGTCATGCTCCCCGGCCGGTCGGGCTTCGACGTCCTGCGCGAGCTGCGTACCGCCGGCCGGCGGTCGGCGGTCATCCTGCTGACCGCCCGGGACGACGTGATCGACCGGGTCGCCGGCCTGGAGATCGGCGCCGACGACTACGTCACCAAGCCCTTCGAGCCGCGCGAGCTCGTCGCACGCGTGGGCGCGGTGCTCCGACGCCTGGCTCCGGTCGCTGCGTCCGGGAGTGCGCCGGCAGCGGCACCCGCGATCCGCAGGTACCTCGACCTCGACATCGACGAGCCCGCGCGCGAGGTCCGCCGCGGTGGGGCCGACCTCGGGCTCACGCGCGCCGAGTTCGACCTGCTGATCGCGCTCACCGAGGTGCCCGGAGTCGCGTGGACGCGGGAACGGCTCGGCGACCGCGTGTTCGGCGAGGCCTACGACGCCTTCGACCGCACGATCGACAGCCACATCAAGAACCTGCGCCGCAAGCTGGGGGAGCGGACCGGCGGGCGCGAGTACGTCGAGACGGTCCGCGGCGTCGGCTACCGGGCAGCACGCGAATGACCCGCGCGGCCCGACTCGTGCCCCGTGGCCTTGGCGCACGCCTGGCCCTCGCATTCGCGGCGGTGGCGATCGGAACGGCGGTGGCGGTGGCGATCGCCGCCCCGCCGATCGTGGGACGGGGCTTCGCCGCGATGCAGGCGGCACAGGCGTCCGGAGCGCCGTCCGCCGGCAACAGGCCCGGTCCCGGGCACGGCATGGGGGCTGGTGCCGGCCAGGGTCCGGGAGCGGGCATGGGACTCGGCCAAGGCGCCTACCTTGCCCAGGCGCAGCAGGAGACGACGACGACCATCATCGTGGTCGCCGTGCTGGCGGCGGTGGTGGCGTCCGTGCTCGGCGTGCTGATGGCTCGCCGGCTGGCCAGGCCGCTGCAGCAGCTCGAGACGACCGCGGCGGCGGTGGCGCAGGGCGACCTGGAGGCCAGGTCGGGCCTGTCGGACAGGGCGGACGAGATCGGCTCGCTGGGCCGGTCGTTCGACGCGATGGCCGCGGACCTCGAGCGCAATGACGCGTCCCGACGCCGGTTCTTCCAGGATGCCGCGCACGAGATGAAGACCCCGCTCGCGGTCATCGAGGCGACCGCGGCGGCGGTGATGGACGGCGTCTACGAGCACGACGACCGGCACCTTGAGACGATCCGGTCCCAGGCGCGGCTGCTCGGACGGGTGGTGGACGACCTCCGGACGATCAGCCTCGCCGAGGCTGGCGCGCTCCCGCTGCGCCTGGAGTCCGTCCCGCTCGGAGAGGTCCTGCCAGCGATCGGGACGGCGTTCACCGCACGGTCCGATGCAGCCGGCGTGACGCTGTCCACCGGGCTCACCGGAGGCCTGCCGCTCGTGGTGGCCGCGGATCGTGAGCGCCTGGGCCAGGCCATCGCCGCCCTGGTCGACAACGCCATCCGCTTCGCGCCGTCGGGCGGCCGCGTGCTCCTGCAGGCCGGGCCCTCGCCGCGGTCCTCGAACCTCGCCCGGGTCGAGGTCCTCGATGACGGCCCGGGCGTCCCACCCGAGGACATGGCGCAGGTCTTCGACCGCTTCTACCAGGTGGACCTGAGCCGCGATCGTGGCTCGGGCAACTCGGGGCTGGGTCTCGCGATCACGCGCGCCATCGTCGAGGCCCACGGGGGAAGCACGGGCGTCGAGAACCAAACCGAGGGCGGCGCACGGTTCTGGATCGACCTGCCGCTCGCCCGCCCGGATGCCCCATGAGCGGCGACGAGCGAAGGTCACGGCAGCAGATGTGGGACGAGCGGCATGCCGCCCGCGACCCGATCGAGTCCCACGAGCCCGATCCCAGCCTCGCGGCCCTTCTCTCCGGGCTCGCCCCGGGCCGCGCGCTGGACCTGGCCACGGGCGACGGACGAAACGCCATCTGGCTCGCTCGTCAGGGCTGGGACGTCACTGGCGTGGACTTCTCCACCGTTGCCCTGGAGCGTGCCCGCAGCTCGGCGGTCGCCGCCGGCGTGGACGTCGACTGGGTGCTCGAGGATCTCGTCGAGTGGCGCCCGACACCGCGCTCATTCGACCTGGCCGCGGTCATGTTCCTGCACCTGCCGCGGGACGAGCGACGCCCGGTGTACGCGAGCGCTGCGGACGCGGTCGCACCCGGAGGCCTGCTCCTCGTCGTGGGCCATGACCTCTCGAACCTAACCGCTGGCGCGGGTGGGCCGCAGGATCCCGAGGTCCTCTTCACGCCAACCGAGATCGCTGCGGACCTGCTCGACTTCACGATCGAGACCGCCGAGACGGTGACGCGGGACCTGGGGGACGGACGGCAGGCCATCGACGCCGTCGTGTTGGCGCGGCGGTTGGCGTCCTGAGTCCGGGTTTGCGCGATGCACGTCGACCGAGGCGGCTCACGGCCGCTCCGGTCACCCTGCGATGGTGCTCTCCACGCGGATGACCGGCGGATGCTCGAAGTGCTTCTTCACCGCGCACTGCTCGGCGGCACGAACCACGGCGTCGGCATACTTGGCCGGGAACCCTGAGGGCAACTCGATCGTGACCTGCACGTCGCTCACCAGACGGGTCGTCGGGTCGGTCTGCATCCGCTGGACGAGGCGGATGCCGTCCGTCGGAATGCCCCGCTGCTGACAGAAGCCCAGCACGTAGATGCCGGCGCACGTCCCGATCGTCGACAGGAAGGTCGCGAAGGGCGTCGGGGCCGAGCCTTGGCCGCCACCCTGCGGTGGCTGATCGGTCGGCACGATGAAGCCGCCGAAGTGCGCGTCCACTCGCGCCCCACCCGGAAAGTCGATGGTCATCTCCATGGCACGAAACCTCTTCCGGCCGGCGCGTCGTAGCGGACTTGGAGGGCGCCGGCATGCTCACGTCCAGGGCTGCGCGCTGTCTTGCGCGACGGCAGAGCCCTAGGATACCTGTTACTTGCGTATTTGCGCAAGCATGCATGCGAGCGTCAGGCGGCGACGATCTCCACGAGGAGCCCGCCGGCTCGCTGCCGTTCCTCGATCACCACGAGACCCGCGTCGCGAACGGCCTGAAGCACGTCGTGATCGAGCCGGCAGCCACCGCTGAGCCGGGACCAGGCCGGTGCCGACCGCTCCTGGAACGCGCCGATCGCCCCGTGACGCGCGCGAGCGTGCTCGAGCAGGCGGATGGTGCCCCCGGGGCGCAGCACCCTGCGGGCCTCGTGCAGGCTCTGGCCGACGTCGCCGACCGAGCACAGGACGAACGTCGCGACGACCGTGTCAAAGGAATCGTCGGCGTAGGGCAGCGCGGCGGCATCGCCCTCGACCAGGGTCACGTGCCGTGAGACGCGGCCCGCGCGTCGGGCGGCGAGCGAGAGTGCCGGACCGCTCAGGTCGATCCCGTGGACGACCGCGTCGGCGTGGTAGATCCCGAGGTTCGACCCGGTCCCGATCCCGATCTCCAGGGTGTCGCCCCGGGCGCCGCCGACGACGCGAGCACGGGCGTGACGCAGCCCGAGGCGGTCGGCCGCGCGCATCCCTGCATCGAGCAGGCGTGCGGTGCGCACGTCCGCGACCTGGAGGCCCGGCGGGGCCGACCGGGACCCCAGGAACCGGTTGCCGGCCAGGTTGGCCAGCTCCATGAAGATGGCCGACGCCATGAGCTCGCGCCGGTGACGGCGGCTCAGGTCCGAGGGCGGTTGTGCGCCTCGGGGACCCGACACGGCGACGCCCTGCCCGAAGGCATACGCGGCGGCCTCATCCGGCATGAGCGCGTCCTGCTGCAGCCCGATCCGCGTCGCCCATCGGCCGTGCACCGCCTCGCACGCCTCGCAGCGATTGATGGAGGTGACGCCCAGCATCGCCGCCTCACGGAGCCGGGGTGAGACGCGGCCCGGCAGCAGGTAGGCGGACGCCACGGCCGGGAGGTGCCGGACGAGCGGTGGCACCCATTGCCGGAGCGCGCGGCTGGTGAGCTTCGGACGTGCGGGTTGCCCGCTCAGCATGCCCGGGCTCCTGTGCGGGGCGGGACGCGCGCCGGTGGTCGACCTGCTCCCCTACTCGGTCGGAGCTCCGGCGGCGATCAGGTCGGCCATGCCGCCGCCATCGACGACGTCGGTGAAGCCCGCCTTCGCCATCTCGTCGGCGGCGATCGCGCTCCTGCGACCGGAACGGCAGTACAGGAGGTACGAGGCCTCCTTGTCGAGCGTCGAGATCTTCGAGGCGAAGTCCCCGGACTCCACGTCGATGTTGAGGGCGCCCGCGACGTGGCCGGCCGCGTACTCGGCGGGCGTGCGGACGTCGATGACGACCCGTGAGTCGAGCATGCCGACGGCCTCGGCCGCACCGGCCTTCTGAACGGCAGCAGGCGACGACCCGCCGCAACCCGCGATGGCGATCACGGCAAGGGCGACGAGGAGGAGCACGAGGATGCGGTTCGGGAGGCGGTTCATGTGGAGGCTCCGTGGATGCGTGCCCGGACTGCGGCTCGTGCCTGGTCGCGGCCGCCGACGACATCTTGCACGGTACACGATCATTGCGTACTTGCGCAAATAGCCAAGCACGGCAACGGCGTCATGGATCTGGGCACATCGTCGCGGGTCTCCGTCTTATCGCGTGCTGAACCGGGTGTCCACGGTGTGGGCCCGCACATAGTCCCAGTCGAGGTCGATTCCGAAGCCGGGCCCCTCGGGCAGGCGATAGCGGCCGCCGGCGACCCTCGTCGACATGTCCGTGAGACGCCAGAAGAACGGGTCGCGCTCCTCGTCGAAGCACTCCGTGAAGGTGTGCTCCGGCACGGACGCCAGGAGGTGGGATGCAGACCTGGGGCTCCTCGTGGTGCCCCAGCTGGACCCCGAAGGCGGCGCACAGCCCGGCGGCCTTGCGCCAGATCGTGGGTCCGCCGGCCCAGGAGGCGTCGAAGTTGGAGACGTCGATGGCGCCGTCCACGATGAGGTCCCGCAACCCGTGCAACGTGGTCTCGCTCTGGCCCGCGCACACGGGCACGCCCGCCTGGTAGCGCACGTCGCGCATCCAGCGCCGGTCGTTGGTCCAGCGGCAGGGCTCCTCGAACCAGCGCAGGTCCAGGTTGCTCACACGCCGCGCGAACTCCACCGCCTCGGCGAGCGAGTAGCCCTGGTTCGCATCCGCCATGAGCACGAAGTCCAGGCCCGCCGCCTCGCGGGCGACGCGGAACCGCTCCGCGTCCACCTGCAGGTGAGCGTCCGCCGACCTTGAACTTCATGCCGCCGAAGCCCTGCTCGACGTAGCGGCAGACCGTGTCGGCCGTCTGGGCCGCGTCCAGGTGGTAGTAGCCGCCGATGACGGAGATCGGCACCTCGTCGGTGACGGCGCCCCAGAGCCGGTACAGCGGCAGGTCCACGGCCCGGCCCAGCGCGTCCCAGATCACGGTGTCCAGCGCGGCGATCGCCTGGAGCGCCAGGCCCCGGTCTCGGAGGATGTTGTTGGTGGACGGCTCCATGTCGCGCCAGCGGCCCTCCGGGTCGCGGGCGGACCTGCCCAGGATGGCGGGCGCCAGCTCGTCGTGGATGATCCCGACGATCAGCGCCTGCTCAGCGTCCGTGTCCCCGCTGTAGGTCTCGGCCGTGATCCCGTCCGCGGTCGTCAGCCGGACCACGATGGTGCAGCGGTTGTCCATGGAGTAGGCGGAACCGGAGAACCGGCGCCCGAGCGGTGCGCGTAGGGCGATGGTCTCGATGCGGTCGATGACGAGCGAGCCGGGATCCAGGCGAGACGCGGGTCCGGTTTCGGAAGTGTCCATGGGAACTGCACCTGCGAACTGGCCACTGGGCGGCAGACTCCGTCCTCGGGCTGGCGAGTCGATGTGCCGCTCGTCCACAGCATAGGACCGACGGGTGAAGGGTCGGGGTCGGCAGCTCCGCGGGGCTGCCGGGCCTGACACGCGTCCGAGTCAATCGGGGCAGGCTGTCGAGGAGGTCGCCCCCGATCCTGGATGAATCCCGACCGAGCTCCTCGTCAGGACCCCCGCTTTGACGCCGGGCTGAGTCGCGGCGCGCCGCGAGTCGTGCGCCGCGAGCCGCGAGCCGCGAGCCGCTACGTCCCTGGCGCGACGCCTGAATTGACACGCAGGGGCCCCTTCGATACCGTCGGAGCATCGATGTGCACCATCTATCGCTTTACCTGCCCGGCGTGACCGCCCCCGGAACCGACTAAGTCCGGGAGTCGGCGGTTCGTGCCGGGTGAGCAGAGGTCTCGGACCTCTGCTTTTTTGTTCTCCGCGATCACTCCATCGTTCGAAGGACCTGCAGACAGATGTTCGTGGTGATGCGGGCCGGAGCCGGCGAGGCCGAGGTCATCGGCGTGAAGGGCCTCATCCTGGCTGAGGGGCTGACCCCGTTCGAGAACGCGGGCGCCGATCGCACGGTCATCGCGATCGTGGGCGAGATCGGCAAGCGCCGGGACTCGCTGCAGGCCCGGCTGGAGAGCACACCGGGCGTGGCGAGCGTCACCCGGATCTCAAAGCCCTACAAGCTGGTCTCGCGCGAGTTCCACCCCGAGGACACCGTGATCCGCGTGCTGGACGCGGCGATCGGCGACGGGTCGCTCACGGTGATGGCGGGCCCCTGCTCCGTCGAGAGCCGCGACCAGCTGATGGAGACGGTCGACTTCGTGGCGGGCCACGGCGCGACGGTCATCCGGGGCGGGGCGTTCAAGCCCCGCACGAGCCCCTACAGCTTCCAGGGCCTGGGCGTGGAAGGGCTGCGCTACCTCGCGGAGGCGCGCCAGCGGACCGGGATGCCGGTCATCACCGAGGTGATGGAGCCCTCGCAGGTGGACATCGTGGCCGAGTACGCGGACATCCTCCAGATCGGCACGCGCAACATGCAGAACTTCTCGCTGCTGCTCGCGTGCGGGCGCGCGGGCCGGCCGGTGATGCTCAAGCGCGGGTTCGGGGCGACGATCGAGGAGTGGCTGATGGCCGCGGAGTACATCGCGTCCGCCGGCAACTCGCAGATCATCCTGTGCGAGCGCGGCATCCGCACGTTCGAGACGTCAACGCGCAACACGCTGGACCTGACGGCGGTGCCGTTGGCGCATCACCTGACGCACCTTCCCGTCATCGTCGACCCGTCGCACGCCACGGGCAAGCGCTGGCTGGTCAAGCCGCTCGCGATCGGCAGCGTGGCGGTGGGCGCGGACGGGATCATGGTGGAGGTCCATCCACGGCCGGACGAGGCGCTCTCGGACGCCGAGCAGCAGCTGGACTTCGACGGCTTCGAGCGGATGATGTCCGCGATCACCGGCGTCCACGAGCACGTCCGAGACCTCCACGGCGACCTGCTGCGCGCAAACGGCGCCTGACCGGCGATGACGGCGATGCCTTCCGACGCGGTGGTCGTGCGTCCTGCGGCGCGGTTGCGTGGTACGCCGTCGCTGCCCGGCGACAAGTCCATCTCGCACCGCGCGCTGCTGCTGGCGCTCCTGGCCGAGGGCGAGAGCCGGATCGCGGCGGCGGGCGACGGCGCGGACGTGCGGTCCACCGCGGGCGTGGCGGCGGCGCTCGGCGCAACGGTCGAGCGTGTCGCCGAGCGCGTCGGTCGCGTTGACTATCGCGTCGTCAGCCCGGGTGGGGACGCCCTGGTCGAGCCCGAGGGCATCCTCGACTGCGGCAACTCCGGCACGACCACGCGCCTGGTCGCCGGACTCCTCGCCGGCCGGCCGCTGTTCGCGGTCCTCGACGGGGATGCGTCGCTTCGCCGTCGCCCGATGGGCCGCGTGGTGGAGCCGCTGCGCACGATGGGTGCCGACGTTCGCGGGCCGCTGCGGCGACACGCTGCTCCCCATGGCAGTGAGGGGCAGCGCCCGGCTCTCGCCCATCGACTACCGGACGCCCGTCCCGAGCGCCCAGGTCAAGTCCGCGATCCTGCTGGCGGCACTTGCGGCGGACGGCGAGACCCGGGTCACCGAGGCCATCGCCACGCGGGACCACACGGAGCGGATGCTCCGGGCGCGCGGGGTGACCGTGCGCGAGGAGACGGCGGCCGACGGCACGCACACCGTCTCCCTCGCTGGCCCGGCCCGCGTCGCGGCCGTGGCCGAGGCCGTGCCCGCGGATCCGTCGGCTGCCGCGTTCTGGCTGGTGGCCGCGTCCATCCATCCCGACGCCGAGCTGCGCCTCGAGAGGGTCAGCACGAACCCGACGCGGCGTGCCATCATCGACATCCTCGGGCGCATGGGCGCCCTCATCGAGGAGATCGCCGTCGAAGGGCCGGGTGGCCCGGACGGCGAGCCCCTCGCGGATCTCGTGGTCCGGTCGAGCGAGCTCCGGGGCATCGACCTCTCCCCCGCCGAGGTGGCGGGAGCGATCGACGAGATCCCGATCCTCGCGCTGGCCGCGGCCGTGGCGTCCGGCACGACACGCATCAGGGGAGCGTCGGAGCTCCGGCACAAGGAGTCGGACCGCGTCGCGGGGATCGCGGCCGGCCTGGAGGCGCTCGGCGCGGATATCCGCGTCGAGGGCGACGACATCGAGATCCGCGGTGGACGCCGGTTGACCGGCGCGGCCACCGAGACTCACGACGATCACCGGCTGGCGATGACCTTCGCCGTGGCCGGCCTCATCGCCGAGGGCGAGACCGTCATCGACCGAGCCGGCTCGGCGGCGATCTCGTACCCCGGCTTCTTCCTGGACCTGGAAGGAGTGCGTGCATGACGAAGCGCGTCGTCCTCATCGGCCATCCGGTGGCCCACTCGCTCTCGGGCGCGATGCAGCAGGCGGCCTTCGACCACCTGGGCATCGACGCGTCCTACGAGCTGTGGGACCGCGCCCCGATGAACCTGGCGGAGGCGATCGCCGAGCTCCGCACCGAGGACTTCCTGGGGGCGAACATCACGATCCCCCACAAGGAGCGGGTCGTCTCCCTGGTGGACAAGCTCACGGAAGAGGCCCACGCGACCGGCGCGCTCAACACCATCACCAGGGAGGGCAAGAAGCTCGTCGGCCACAACACGGACGTGCCCGGTTTCAAGGACGCCCTCGACAAGCTCGTTGGTCGCCAGAAGATGCCGCGCCACGCCGTGGTGCTGGGCGCCGGCGGTGGGGCCCGCGCGGTGGTCCACGGGCTGATCCGGGAGGGCTTCCAGCGGGTGATCGTGTTCAATCGCCACCTGCACCGGGGCGAGTCCCTGGTCAAGCACTTCAGCCGCAGCGCCGCACACATGGAACTGCGGGCGATGCCGTGGCACGAGTCGATCATCGAGGCCGAGCTGGCCAAGACGAAGGTGCTGGTCAACGCGACGTCGATCGGACTGATCGACGACGTGTCGCCGGTGCCCGCCGAGATCCTGCCGCCGGACCTCCTGGTGCTCGACCTGATCTACGCCCGGACCCGGCTCCTGCGCGACGCCGAGCGCGCCGGCTGTGCGACCTCCGACGGCGGCGTGATGCTCCTCCACCAGGGCGCCGCCGCGTTCACGCTGTGGACCGGACAGCCCGCACCCCTCGACGTCATGCAGGCGGCCCTCGAGGACGCCCGCGCCAAGGGCCTGACCTCCGCCGAGGGCGAGGCGGGACCGCCGAGCCGGATGCCGTCGAGCCCGCACCGGAGCCGGTCGTGGAGCCGGTCATGGAGCCGGCAGTGGAGTCCGCCGGGGGCGAGCCGGGCGCCGGCGAGCCCGCCGGGGTCTGACGGCAGGCGCGAGGACCCGCAGTGGAGCGCTTCCGCTTCATCACCGCCGGCGAGAGCCACGGCCCCATGCTGGGCGCCGTGATCGAGGGCGTGCCCGCCGGGCTCGCGCTCACCGAGGACGACCTCGCCGTCGATCTCGCTCGCCGCCAGCGCGGGTACGGCCGCGGGGCGCGCCAGGCGATCGAGCAGGACCGGGCGCGGATCCTGTCCGGCGTCCGCCACGGGCGCACGCTGGGCTCGCCGATCCTGCTCGAGGTGGACAACCGGGACTGGATCAACTGGACCCGGGTCATGCAGGTCGGGCCGCTGACGGACGAGGAGGCGGCCGAGCTCGCGGCGCTCGCAGCGGAGGGCAACAAGCGCGCCCAGCCGGTCACCCGCGTGCGACCCGGCCACGCGGACCTCGCCGGCTCGCTCAAGTACGGCTTCAACGACGTCCGCAACGCGCTGGAGCGCTCGTCGGCCCGCGAGACCACGGCCCGGGTCGCGGCCGGTGGCGTCGCGCGGGCGTTCCTGCGCGCGCTGGGCATCGAGGTCTGGTCGTTCACCGCCGAGGTCGGCGGCGTGGCCGTGGACGCTGGCCGCTGCACCCGGTCGCGCGACGAGGCCGACGCCTCGCCCCTGCGCTGCCCGGACCCGGACGCCGAGGCGGCGATGATCGCGAGGATCGACGAGGCGCGCAGCAACGGCGACACGGTGGGCGGCGTGTTCGAGGTCGTGGTCCACGGGGCGCCCATCGGCATCGGCAGCTATGTCCACTGGGACCGGCGCCTGGACGCCGCCCTGGCGCAGGCCGTGATGAGCATCCACATCGTCAAGGGCGTGGAGCTGGGCCTGGGCTTCGAGCAGACGCGCCGGTTCGGCTCGCAGGTCCACGACGTGATCGACGGCCGGCGCGAGGACGGGACCTGGATCCACCGCAGCAACAACGCGGGTGGCCTGACGGGCGGCGTGACCAACGGCGAGCCGATCGTCGTGCGCGGTGCGGTCAAGCCCATCTCCACGCTGGCCCGGCCGCTGCCGACGGCCGACCTCGTGACCGGCGAGGCCGTGGACAAGGCCCACTACGAGCGCAGCGACATCTCGGTCGTTCCGGCGGCCGGCGTCATCGCGGAGTCGATGGTGATGCTCACGCTCGCCCGGTTCGTCCTCGAGAAGACGGGCGGCGACTCCATGCCCGAGGTCCTCGACAACCTGCGCCGCTACCAGGCGCGTATTGCCGCCATCGCCCGCGGCCCCGGTGCCGGGCGACGGCAGCGGCGGGCACGGGACGGCGGGGACGGCGTCCGTCACGCCGTCCGACCGCGCCGCCGACGCGTCCGAGGACGCCTGAGGCCCGGCCGTGGACGTCGTGCTCGTCGGGCTGCCGGGATCGGGCAAGACCGCCATCGGACGGCGGCTGGCGAACCGCCACGGGGCGGACTTCGTGGACCTCGACGAGCGGATCGAGAGTGCGACGGGTCGCCGGATCCCGGAGATCTTCGCGGAGGACGGCGAGGCGGCCTTCCGGCGACTGGAGCGGGAGGCGGTGGCTGCGCTCGGCCCGGCCGACGCGGAGCCCGAGATCCGGCGCGTGATCGCGCCCGGCGGGGGTGCCGTGGTTGACCCGCGCAACCGGTGGGCGCTGTACCGCGGCCGGGTCCCGATCTGGCTCGACGTCCGTCCCGAGGTTCTCGCCCAGCGCCTGCGGCGCTCTCCGAACGTGCGCCCGCTGGTCCAGGGCGGCGATCCGCTGGGCCGCATCCGGCAGCTCGCCGCGGCCCGGGAGCGCTTCTACGGGGCGGCGCGGCGGCTCAACGGCCTGGCCGAGGCGGGCTCCGTCGTGAACGCGGCGGACGCCCTGGCCGCGTCCGGGCCGTCACGATCCGCCACGCTGCTGCGGGCCCAGACGAGCATCGGCGAGCTGGTCGTGGGCGAGGGCGTGGCGGCCGACGCCGTGGGCGCCGCCCTGCGGCGGCTGGAGGCGCGACGGGCGATCCTCGTCTCGGAACCCGGTGCCTGGGCGTCGTTCGGCGAGAGCCTGGCAGAGGCGCTGCGTGCCGACGGCTGGCCGGTGGAGACGGTGATGCTCCCGGCCGGCGAGGACGCCAAGCGGCTCCCGGTCATCGAGGACGCCGCGCGGCAGCTGGCCCGCCTCCGGGCCGAGCGGCGGGAGCCGCTGATTGCCGTGGGCGGCGGTGCCCTGGGTGACCCGGCCGGGTTCCTGGCGGCCTCGTACCTGCGCGGCGTGCCGTGGATCGGCGTGCCCACCACGCTGGTGGCCCAGGTGGACTCGTCCATCGGCGGCAAGACGGGCGTGGATCTGCCGGAGGGCAAGAACCTGCTGGGCGCCTTCCACCACCCGGCCTCGATCGTCCTCGACGTGGCAGCGCTGCGGTCCCTCCCGGAGCGCCAGCTGCGTGCCGCCCTCGGCGAGATCGTGAAGATGGCGGCGCTCGGCGACGAGGCGCTGTTCGCGACCCTCGAGGCCGACGGCGAGGCGGTCGCGGCCGGCGCCGGCGAGGCGTTCGAGACGGGCGTCATGGCCGAGGTCGTGGAGCGGCCGGCCTGGGCGAAGGTCGACCGTGGTGGCCGCGGACGAGCGCGAACAGGGAGCCGCCGGCGGGCGGATCACGCTCAACCTCGGGCACACCGTCGCCCACGCGCTCGAGGCCGTGGACGGCTATGCGAACCTCCTCCACGGCGAGGCGGTGGCCTACGGGACGCGGGCCGCGGTTCGGATCGGCGTGGCGATGGGCGTGACGCCCGCGGACCGGGCGGCACGGATCGAGGGGCTGCTGACCCGGCTCTCGCTGGGCGTGGCGCCCCTCCCCTACCCGGCCCACGCGGTGGTCGAGGCGACCGCAACCGACAAGAAGCACACGGGTGGGCGCCTCCGCTGGGTGCTGCCGACGGCCGACGGCGTCGTCGTCCGCGATGACGTGCCGGACGAGACGGTGGTCCGGATCGTGCGCGGTGTGCTCGCGGGAGCGGGGGCTGCGGCGTGACCGGGCGCACGACCGGCGACGGGCGGGGAGGCCGGCGCCCGGTGCCCACCGACGCGGAGCGCAACGAGGCGGCCGCCGAGCTCGCCCGCGTCCGCGACGCCATCGACGAGCTGGACAAGGCCATCGTCGAGCTGCTCAACCAGCGCGCGAGCCTGGGTCGCGAGGCGGGCCGGGCCAAGCGCCTGGCGGGCCGCCGGGCGATCAAGGACCCGGAGCGCGAGCGCGAGGTGCTGATCCGCGTGGCCCTGGCCAACACGGGGCCGCTGGCCCAGGCCGACCTGCTCTCCATCTACCGCCGGATCGTCGCCGCGACGCGGGGCCTGGAGTCCCGGGACAGGACCCATGACAGTCGATCCGGCACCTGACGACTCGGGCGAGCTGTTCGTCCCGGTCGCCACGGAGGCGGCCCGCCCGGACCCACGCGTCCTGCCCGTCGCTCCCGTCACGCGGTTCGCGCCCGCCCCGACCGGGTACCTGCATCTCGGCCACCTCGTCAACGTGCTCTACACCTGGGGGATCGCACGCGCGACCGGTGGACGCGTCATCCTGCGCGTGGAGGACCACGACCGTCAGCGTTCGCGGCCCGAGTACGAGGAGGCCCTGCTGGACGATCTCGAGCGCCTCGGCCTGGCGTCGGACGAGCCATCGTTCGGTGACTTCCGCGCGGGCTCCACGCCGTACCGCCAGTCGGACGCCGGGGCCGCCTATGAGGCTGCGCTGGACCTGCTTCGCGGCGATGGCCTCGTGTACGCGTGCGACTGCGCACGCTCGACCTTCGCGGCCTGGGCGGCGGAGCGGGGCGGGCCGTGGCGCGGGATCGGGTGCCCGGGCGGGTGCCGGGAGCGGTCGCTCCCCGAGGATGAGGGCACGGGCCTCCGGGTGGCCGTGGGGGCGGGCACGGAACGCTGGGTGGACCTGCTTGCCGGGCCGCTGGCGGACGAGCCGGCGGCAACCGGCGACCTCCTCGCGCGTGACCGTGACGGCAACTGGACGTACGCGTTCTGCGTGGTGGTCGACGACGCGCGCCACGGCGTGGACCTGGTGATCCGCGGGCGGGACCTCCTGGACGCAACCCCCGTCCAGATCCGGCTCGCCCGACTCCTCGGGCGCGAGACCCCGCCGCGGTTCCTGCACCACCCGCTGATCCGGCGGGTCTCCGGCCAGAAGCTGTCCAAGGCCGAGGGCGACACCGCGGTCCGCGCGCTGCTGGACGCGGGTCGAACGCCAGCCGAACTGTTCGGGCTGGCCGCCCGCCTGGCTGGGCTGCAGGCAGACGCGGCCCCCATCGACGTCGCGGATCTCGCGGCCCCCTTCCGTGCCGCATGACCACGTCCGCGCAGCCCGACCGGCCCCTCCTGCTGCTGGACGTCGACGGCGTCCTGCTGGTGATCCGCTCGTCCTGGAGCGAGGGCGAGGATGACAACCTGGACCTCGAACCCACCCTCCACCCCGAGGCCCCGGAGTGGCTGGCCGAGCTGGCGGACGTCTTCGACCTGGTCTGGGCGACGACCTGGGAGGAGCTGGCCAACCACGTGATCGCGCCCGGCCCTGGGGTTGCCGCCCCTGCCCGCCATCGAGTTCGACATGGACCGCCGGCTGCCCACCGCCAAGCTGCCGAGCGTGATCGCGTGGGTGGGCGACCGGCCGTGCGCCTGGGTCGACGACGACCTGTGGCACGACGCGGACACCTGGGCCGCGGGGCGCGACGTCCCGACGCTCCTGGTCCACGTGGACATGACCGAGGGCATGACACGGCGCCACGTGGACCGGCTGCTGGCCTTTGCCGCGGAGCTGGAGCATGCCTCGGAGGGGCGAAGGGGGTAGCGGCGGATCGTACCGCGATGACCCGGCTGCGAGTCGGATGCGGCTGGCTGGCGAGGAGCTGATCGCGGCTTCGGTCGATTCCGGGGCCCAGCGCCTCGCCAGGGTGCCCGATCGGACGCTGGCAGGTGTCAGCAGCCGGCCACGACACCAGCGTGAGTCGGGGACGGGCGACAACACGGGTGCGAGTCGCCAGGGCACGGGAGACCCACCACCGGTTGGCGGGGTCCGGAGGCCATCAGCCTGGCTCCGTGCGGTCCTCGATCTCCCAGGCATGATCCAGCGCGTGCCACGCGATCCGGCGTGCCGCGTAGCGCGGGGGCCACTTCCTGCCGGCGATCGGCGAGCCGTCCGACGGCAGGCGCAGGACCTCGAGCATCGCCGCACGGAGCAGATGCGGTGACGTGCGGCGGTCCTTCGGGATGCCCAGGACCGACGCGTAGGCGTCGTTGCCGCCCCACACGTGCTCCACCAGCTTCGCGGTGTCGCGGCCGCCGCCGCGGGGACCCTTGCGCAGCTCGGCCGGAGCACCGGCGGCGATCCGGTCGAAGGCATCGAACGCGGCCTCGACGAGTGCGGCGAGCCGGGCCGCCTCGGTGGGGTCAACCGGCTCCCGATCGGCCGCGGCCACCACGCTCGGCATCCCGAACGCCGTGCCGGCGTCGCCCTCGATCCGCTCGACGACCTCCAGGTCCAGGTCCGGGTCGGGCAGCGGGTGGCCCGCGGCACGGGCGACGGGGACGTAGCGCTCCACGTGTGCCAGCAGGCTCTCGACCGCCGCCGCCTCGTCCCGGCCGCCGCGGGACAGGCCCGGCCAGTCCAGGGCACTTACGAACACCTTCTTCGGCGTCGTCTCGACGAGGATGCGGATGGCGTGGCGGTGCATGCCGCCAGTATGCGACCCCTCCAGCCAGGACCAGTCGTGTTCGGGCTACCCTTGCGCGACCAATGAACCGAGAGCAGACGCGCAGGTCACGATGACGAGGATCCCGTTCACGCGGTCGCCCGCCTTCGCGACCATCGGCGAAGGACTGACGGTGGCGGCCGCCTACTGGCGGGCGTCCGTCGAGCGCTGGGTGCTCGCCGTGGTCGCGGTCGCCGTGGTCAACGGGCTGGTCGGCTGGCTGTTCGGCAGCACGGTGATCGATCAGCAGACGATGGCCCGGGTCATCGTGCCGGGCGCCGCCGGCCCGGAGATCGACCCGTCGGAGCTGCCGCGCCTGCTCGCGGGACCGCTGGCGGTGGGGCTCGTGTCCATCGTTGCCAGGTGGTTCCTCGTCGCCAACGCCGTCGCGGGCCTGCGCGGCCGCGATGTCACGCTGTCCTGGGTGCTGCGTTCGGGGCTGAGAGCGTTTGCCGCGGACATGCTGCTCGCGATGATCGCGCTCGCGCTCATCTCCACGGCGCTGGCGTTCGGCGCCGTCGGCGTGATCGTGCTGCTGGGCTTCCTCCCGGTGCTGGCCTACGTCGCCGTCCGGCTGCAGTTCTGGACGCTCGCGATCTTCGACGGCTCGGGTATCGCGGGCGGTCTCTCCGCTTCATGGGCGCTCACGCACAGGGCGGTGCTCCGGATGCTGGGCTGGGGGCTGGCGGTCTTCGGGATCTCGCTGCTGCTGGTCGCCGCGGACTTCCTGATCGCCCTGTTGCTGGTCGCGGTGCCGGTCCTGCCCGGCGTGATCACCGCCGCGATCGACACGAGCTTCGCGGCGTTCTCGGCGATCGTGCTCGCGATCCTGTACGAGAGCCAGCGGCTGCGGATGCTCGCCGGGGACGTCGTCCCGTCTCCGCCGGTCACGTACCCCAGCGACGCCGACGGCCCGCTCGAGCCGCCGCCTCCTCCGCCGGCACCGCCGCCCGATCCCTGGGCCGGCTGAGCAAACGCCGGTCAGCGTCCGGTCGCGGCCCGGAGCCTCCCGACCAGGGCGCCCAGCGCCGCCACGTCGCGCCCATCGGGGCCGAGCGCATCCACGAGCGCCGATGCGACGATGACCCCGTCCGCGCCCGCCTTCGCGATCGCGCGCACATGCGTTGGCCGGGAGACGCCGAACCCTACCGCCACGGGGACCGGCGACACGGCCTTGACCTCGCGCACGAGCTTCGCGACCGTCGGCGGCAGGGCTGTCCGGGCCCCGGTGACACCCACCAGCGAGACGCAGTAGAGGAACCCGCCGCTCCTGCGCCGCCACGGCCGCGCGGCGGGCCGGCGCGGAGGTCGGCGCCACGAGGTACACGACCGCGATCCCGGCCTCGACCGCCACGGTCTCGAAGGGCGCGCCCTCGTCCGGCGTGAGGTCCGCCACGATGACACCGGCCACGCCGGCCTTCGCCAGCGCCCGCGCGCGGTCCCGGCCGTCGCCCCCGCCGATCAGCTGGTTCGCGTAGCCCATGGCCACGACCGGGACGCCGGGCCGCGCCGCGACGATGCGTCCCACGAGGGCCAGCGACCGCTCGAAGGTCGCGCCGGCCGCGATCGCCCCTTGCGAGGCCCGCTGGAGGGTCGCGCCGTCCGCCAGCGGATCCGAGTACGGGAGCCCGACCTCGAGCAGGTCGGCGCCGGCATCGATCGCCGCGCACGCCGCCGCGAACGAGGTGTCGGCGTCCGGATAGCCGGCGACGACGTAGGGGATCAGCGCCGCGCGTCCCTGCCCTCGGGCCCGGCTGAACGCCTCGGCGATGCGCCGCGCGCCCGCCGTGTCGTCGGTGTGGGGCGCGGCCACGACGGCCGTGGCCCGGCTCATCGGATGCCCTCCCACGGCTCCACGTCGTCGAACAGCTCGAGGGCGGCCAGGTCCTTGTCGCCGCGGCCGGAGAACCCGACCAGGATCACGGCGTCGTCCGGGTACGGGATCCCCGAACCCTCGAGGCCCGCCAGCAGCTTGGGCAGCGCCGCCACGGCGTGCGAGGTCTCGAGGGCGGGCAGGATCCCCTCGGTCCGGGTCACGGTCTTCATGGCCGCGATCGCCTCGCGGTCCGTGGCCGTGCCCACCTCCATGCGCCCGGCCTCCGCGAGCGCCGCCAGCTGCGGGCCCACGCCCGGGTAGTCCAGGCCGGCCGACGCGCTATGCGCCTCGACCACCTGGCCGTCGCGGTCCTGGAGCATGAGCGACCGGGAGCCGTGGAGGATCCCCGGCGTGCCGCCCGCGATCGCCGCCGCGTGGCGGCCGGTGGCCACGCCATCGCCCGCGGCCTCGGCGACCGCCAGGCGGACCGACGGCTCGCCGATGAGCCGGGCGAGGAGCCCGATGGCGTTCGACCCGCCGCCGACGCAGGCGAGCGCCATGTCCGGGAGACGGCCCTCGACAGCCCACAGCTGGGCGACCGCCTCGTCGCCGATGCGCCGCTGGAAGTCGCGGACGATGGTCGGGTACGGGTGCGGGCCCATCGCGGAGCCCAGCACGTAGTGCGTGGTCTCGACGTTGGTGACCCAGTCGCGCATCGCCTCGTTGACGGCGTCCTTGAGCGTCGCGGTCCCGGAGGTGACGGACCGGACCTCCGCACCGAGCGCGCGCATCCGGAGCACGTTCGGGGCCTGGCGCCGGATGTCCTCCTCGCCCATGAACACGACGCACGGGAGCCCGAGGAGGGCGCAGGCCGTGGCGGTGGCGACGCCGTGCTGGCCGGCGCCGGTCTCCGCGATCACGCGCGTCTTGCCCAGCCGCCGCGTGAGCAGCGCCTGGCCCATCGCGTTGTTGATCTTGTGGGCGCCGGTGTGCGCGAGATCCTCCCGCTTGAGGTACAGCCGGAGGCGCGGGATGACGGGTTCACGGCGCCCGGCTGCGATCGCCTGGCGATGGGCCTCCAGGACGACGGCCTGGGCCAGGCGGTCCGCCCGGTACAGGGCCGTCGGCCGCCCGGCGAAGCGCGCCAGCAGGTCGTCCAGCTCTGCCCAGAACCGGGGGTCGTGACGGATCTCGTCGTAGGCCGACTCGAGCGCCTGCAAGGCGCCCATCAGGGTCTCGGGCACGTACCGGCCGCCGAAGTCGCGTTCCTTCCCCCAGCGGCCGGCCGCGTCGACCTCCAGCAGCCCCGGGTGGACCGGGGTGGGACCGAACGCGGCGTTGGGCCGGTGGCGACGCGCGTCGCGGGCCCGCTTGGCGAACAGGGCGACCCCGACGGGGTCCTTGCGCGGGCGCTCCCCGGGCGCGCGGGGGACCTCCGTCCCGGATGCGACGTCCACGCCGACCGCGGGCACCGCGAGCACGGCCTCGCCGACGTTCGCCGGATCCAGGCCGCCGGCCAGCGTGATCGGCACCTCGCGGGCGACGGCGGCGGCGAGGGCCGCGTCGATCCGGATCCCGGTACCGCCCGGATGTGGGCCACCGGCGGCGTCGAGCAGGATCCCGGTCGCGCCGGCGGCCAGGAACGCCCGCGCGGTCCCGATGACCTCGTCCGCGACGGCGCCCGGGGCCACGCGCAGGGCCTTGGCGACGGGGCGGCCGACGGCGGCGACGGCCGACGACGGCTCGTCGCCGTTGAGCTGGACCTCGTCGGGGTCCAGCGCGGCGACAACCCGGGCCAGCTCCGCGGCGGGCAGATTGGCCGTGACCACCACGATCCGCGGACGAGGGCGATCCCCGGACGCCGAGGCGCGAGCGAGGCGGGCCAGTTCCATGCCCTCCGCGATCGTCAGGGCTCGCGGTGTGCCCGGTGCGAAGTTGAGCCCGATGGCATCCGCGCCGGCCCGGGTCGCGGCCAGGATCCCGGCCGCGTCGGTCACGCCGCAGATCTTCACCCGTGGCGCGCGGGCGTCGCCGGCGGGATCCACGGGGTATCGACCCGCCGCCACGAAGGCCCGGGCCGCGGCGGCCGGGTCGGCGGCACGCATCAGCGCCTCACCGACCAGCGCCGCGTCGAACCCGGTGGCCCGCCAGCGGGCGACGGTCGCGGTGTCGCGGACCCCGGACTCGGCGATGGCCAGGCGATCGCCGGGGATCTGGTCCCGCAGCCGCACGGCCCGCTCCGGGTCCACGTCCAGCGTCCGGAGGTCCCGGTTGTTGATCCCGATGAGCCGGGCGCCGGTGGCGAGGGCACGCTCCAGCTCCCGGGCGTCGTGCGCCTCCACGAGCGGCTCCAGGCCCAGGTCCCGCGCGGCGGCCACGAGCCGGGCGAGGCGCCTCGCCGGGTGCAGCACCGCCAGCAGGAGCACGAGGTCGGCGCCGGCGGCCCGGAGGAGGTCGAGCTGCCGCGGGTCGACGACGAACTCCTTGGCCAGGACCGGCACGGCGACGGCCGCCCGCACGGCGCGCAGGTCGGCGAGGGACCCGCCGAACCAGTGGGGCTCGCAGAGGACGGAGATGGTCGTCGCCCCGCCGGCGGCGTAGGCCCTCGCGCGCCCGACCGCGTCGTCCGCGGCGGCGATGGACCCGGCTGAGGGCGAGCGGCGCTTGACCTCCGCGATGAGGTGCAGGCCGGGGGCGGCGAGCGCCTCGGCGACCGGGCGCGGCGTCGGAGCGGCGGCGACCGCACGGCGGAGCCCGTCGCGGCCCAGGGCGTCCAGCTCCGGGACGACGTCGGCCAGGCGCCGGGCGGCGATCTCGGCGACCACGCCGGCGGTCATGCCCGGCCCCCGGCCGCGTCGGCCGATGCCGCGCGCGGCCGATGCCGCCGCAGCCGATGCCGCCTCGGCCGCGCGCCGCTCCGCGCGCAGCTTCCCGAGCAGCTCCACCGCGAGGCCCGCGTCCACGGCGAGCGCCGCGCGGTCCACGCCGTCCTCGATGGTCGCCACCTCCCCCGCCGCGACGAGCGCCGCCCCGGCGTTGAGCAGCACGACGTCCCGACGCGCTCCCGGCTCGCCACGCAGCACGCCCTCGACCAGGGACGCGTTCGCCGCGGGATCGGCGCCGCCCAGGGACGACGTCTTCGCCCTGCGCAGCCCCACGGCCTCGGGGTCCACCTCGCGCCGCTCGATGCCCGCCTGGGTCACGTCGTAGATGACGCCCGTGCCGTCGAGGGGGAGTTCGTCCACGCCGGCGCCGCAGACCACGAACGACCGTTCCGTGCCCAGGCGCCGCAGGACCTCGGCCACCTTCGGCGCGATGGCCGCGTCCCCCACCCCGATCAGGCCGCGGGTCGCCCCGGCCGGGTTGGTGAGCGGGCCGAGCAGGTTGAACGCCGTCCGGACGCCGATCTCCCGACGCGTCGGGCCCGCGTGGCGCATCGCCGGGTGGAACGCCGGTGCGAACAGGAACGCGAAGCCGAGCTCCGTCATCGCCCGCCCGGCCGAGGCCGCGTCGTGATCGATCCGGACGCCCAGCGCGTCGAGCACGTCCGCCGAGCCGGACCGCGAGGTGATCGCCCGGTTCCCGTGCTTGGCCACCGGCACGCCCAGCGACGCCACGATCAGCGCCGCGGTCGTGGAGATGTTGAACGTCCCGGAGCCGTCACCGCCGGTGCCCACGATGTCGATCGTGCCCACGGGCGCCTCCACCCGGACCACGCGCTCGCGCATCGCGGACGCGAAGCCGGCCAGCTCGTCCACGGTCTCGCCGCGCATCCGCAGGCCCATCAGCAGGGCCGCCAGCTGCGAGGGCGTCGCCTCGCCGTCCATCACCGCGCCCATCGCGAGGCGCGCATCGTCCATCGAGAGCGACCGGCCCTCGACGATTGCCGCCACGGCGGCCCGGACCAGCTCGCTCATCGGGCGGACCCGATCGTCCCGGCACGCGCGGGCAGGTCAGGCGCGTGCGCGTCCGCGCCGACCCCTTCGACCCCGGCCCGATCGCCAGCCTCCGTCATGCCGCGGGTCGCGAACGAGCCGGTCGCCGCATCGAGCAGCGATGCCTCCCCCTCGCCGGCAAGGCGGAGGAAGTTGGCGAGCAGGTGCGGGCCGTCGGGCGTGAGCACGGACTCCGGGTGGAACTGGACGCCCTCGATGGGCAGCGTCCGGTGGCGTAGCCCCATCACCACGCCGTCCTCCGGGCTGGTGGCGGTCACGTAGAGCTCCTCGGGGAGGGTGGCCGGGTCCACGCACAGGGAGTGGTAGCGGGCGGCCGGGAAGTCCTGCGGCATGCCCGCGAGGAGGCCCAGGCCGTCGTGGTGGACGTCGCTGGCCTCGCCGTGGACGAGGGTCGGTGCCCGGACGATCGAGGCGCCCCAGGCGGCACCCATCGACTGCATCCCCAGACAGACGCCGAGGAGCGGGATCCGGCGCTCGGCGGCGACCTGGATCGTCGCGACGCTCACGCCGGCCGTGTCGGGGATTGCCCGGCCCGGGCGAGATGACGATGCCGCGCAGGTCCTCGCCGGGATCGCCGGCCATGGCCTCCACCTCGTCCCGCGTGACCTGGTCGTTGCGGATCACCCGCACGTCCGCCCCGGCGGCCTGGAGGGCCTGGACCAGGTTGAACGTGAAGCTGTCGTAGTTGTCGATGACCAGGATCATCGGGTGCCGCCCTCCGGCGGTTCGAGGGCGCCGGTGGCAGGCGGGCGCGGGTCGTCGCCAACCTGCGGGCCCGGGTCACCACCGACGTGCGGGCGCGGGGCGGCAGGCGCCGCGGCGAGCTCGATCGCCCGGCGCAGGGCTGCCGCCTTGTGCTCGGTCTCCTCGAACTCGCTCTCCGGGACGCTCCTGGCCACGATCCCCGCCCCGGTGTGGACGTGCGCCTGGCCGTCCTTGAGCACCGCGCTCCGGATCGTGATCGCCGTGTCGAGATTGCCGTCGTAGCCGAGATAGCCCACGGCGCCACCATACAGGCCTCGGCGCTCGCC
>CAWDHT010000032.1:0-84641 GCA_963802165.1 uncultured Chloroflexia bacterium
ATCTGGGTGACGACCTCCGCGGCGATGCGCTCGTCCTGCTGGACGTTGGTGACGAACGCGCCGGTCAGGCCGACCAGCACGAGGGCGCCGATAAGGGCGACACCGAGCGACGAACCCAGCTGCTGCCCGGTGTACTGGAGGCCGCCCGCCTCGCCCCGTCCGGACGCGTCGACCGACGACTGGACCACGAGCCCGAGCTGCGACGCGATCAGCCCCATGCCGACGCCGAGGACGGCCATCGACGCTGCGAAGGCGAGGTCCTTCAGGTCCGGCGTGATGGTCGCGAGCAGCATGAGTGCCGCGAGGCCGGTCGTCGCCAGACCCGCCCTCGTGATGGATCGCACGGCATACCGGGTCGACAGATGCGGAACCCCATCGCCGCCGCGAGGAACATGGCGATGGACGTCGGCAGCATCTTCACGCCCGTCTGGAGAGCGTCCAGGCCCAGCACGAGCTGCAGATACAGCGGGATCGTGAAGAAGACGCCCATGAGGATGAGGTTCTGCGAGAAGAGGCCGATCAGGCCGGCCCGCAGTGGCGGGATCTTCACCAGGTCCAGGTGGACGAGCGGGTCGTTGCCCGTGGCCTCACGGCGCCGCTGCCACCACACGAAGGCCCACAGGAGCACGGCCCCACCGGCGATGACGAACGGCGTGAGTGACAGGCCGAACGGCGTCACCGGGGAGTCCTTGTGGGCGATCAGGCCCCACGTGCTGGACTGCAGGATCCCCAGGACGACCGCGCCGAGGCCGGCGGCGGCCAGGATGGAGCCGACGATGTCGAGCCGAGGCTTCGGTCCGGTGCGCACGGCGTCCGCGACGTACTTGGTCATCGCCAGGATGCCGATCACGATCACGACCTCGCCCACGAACACGACGCGCCACGACAGCTCCGTCGTGGCCCAGCCGCCGAGGATCGGGCCGATGGCGATGCCGGCGCCGGCGACACCCCCGATCACGGCATACGCGGCCTTGCGCTCCTTGCCCTCGAAGTTGCCCGCGATCAGGGCCGCCATTGCCGGCAGCACCAGGGCCGCGCCGATCCCTCCAGGATCGACCAACCCAGCGTGAGCTGGGCGACCGTCTGGGAGGCCGCGGTCAGGGCCGAGCCGCACGCGTAGATGATCAGCCCGATCACGAAGGCGCGGCGGCGGCCGATGATGTCGCCGATCTTGCCGCCCGTGAGCATGAGCATGGCCATCACGAGGCAGTACAGCGTGATGACCGCCTGGATGGTCGTGACGGTCGTGTCGAAGTCCTCGACCAGCTGGCTGATCGAGACGTTCATGACCGACTGGTCCAGGACCATGATGAACTGGGCACCCGCGAGGGCGATCAGCGGCAGCCGCCGGTTCATCGACTCCTCCTCGTGCGCGGCAATGTGTCGTGCAGGCTCGACGGTACCGCCCCGGAGCAGGACCGGGTGCCCAGTTCCGGCGACCTGCACCCTCGAGATCCCGGCGCGGCACCCGGACGCGGATCAGCCGTTCTTGCCTAGGCCGACGAGATCGGCGCTCACCCGCCACAGCTGTTCCGCGGTGGCCTGGTCGTGGCTGCGCTTCGAGGAGTCCTTGCGCTTGCTGCCGGCGAAATAGCAGCCGGTCACACCCTGGAGCTCGGGCGCAGAGGCGAGGTGAATCGGCGTCTCTGCGCCCTGCGCCGGACTCTTCATGAACGGTCGCATGAGCGGGGTGAACAGCCGCTGGAGGGCACCGGCGTCCTCGGCCCCGAAGCCCGTCCGCACCATGCCCGGATGCAGGGCGTTGGCGGTGACGCCGCAGGAGCCGAGCCGCCGGGCCAGCTCGTAGGTGAACAGGACGTTGGCGAGCTTGGACTGGCTGTAGGCGCGCATGCCGGAGTAGGACCGCTCGAACCCAAGGTCGTCGAATTCGATCCGTCCCATCGTGTGGGCGCCGGACGACACCGTGACCACGCGCGCCGGGGCGCTCTCCCGGAGCTGGGCGAGCAGGAGGTTCGTCAGCAGGAACGGCGCGAGATGGTTGAGCGCGAAGGTGCGCTCGAGGCCATCGGCCGTCACGTGCCGGGTGTCCCAGTAGCCGCCGACGTTGTTGACCAGCACGTCAATCCTCGGGACGGCTTCCAGCACCTCGCCGGCCAGCTGCCGCACCTCCGCCTGGGACGACATGTCCACGACGAACGCGTCCACGTGACCACCGCCGGCCTCACGGATCTCCCGGACCGCCGCCGCCGTTCGTTCTCGATCCCGGCCGACGATCGCGACGCACGCGCCCATCGCCGCGAGGCCCAGCGCCGTCGCCCTGCCGATGCCGCCCGTGCCGCCGGTGACCAGGACGGTCTTGCCGGCCATGGGTCGACCGTCGATGTGCTCCATGGTGGCTCCTCGTTGGGTGTCGGACTCAGGCGGCGACGGCCGTGGCATCTCCCGGCGCCACGTCGGACGGCACCTCGTCCAGCGGCGTCTTCACGATCAGCTTGCGGATCTCCGAGACGGGGATGATCAGCAGGCCCACGACGATGCAGATGACCCACTGGTCCAGGTCGAGGTTCGTCGTGTCGAGGATCCGGCGGAACAGCCCGAACTCGGTCATCAGCACGATGCTGGCGATCGAGGCTGCCGTCGCGTAGAGGAACGGCCGATCGCCCGTGATGTCGATGCTGAACACCGACCGCTGCTCGTTCTTGGTGGCGAACGAGAACGCGACGTTCGAGATCGAGAAGGCGATCATGCCCATCGTCCGCGCCACGGCCTGGTCGTAGGTGTTCGTGGCCCACGTGATGACAGCCAGCGTGCCCCCACCCATGACGAACGCCGCGACCGTGAGCCAGGCCAGCAGGTTCCGGCCCAGCAGCGGCTCGCTCGACGGACGCGGCTTGCGCTCCATGAGCCCGACGGTGGGCTTGCCGTAGCCCAGATGTCGCCCGGGACCAGCTCCTCCGCCGGCAGCTCCACCACCTCGCCGTCCCGGCGCACCCGCGCCTTGACGACCATCATCTTCTGGAGTGCCGCCACGGCGGCCGCAGCCTTGCCCTCCTGGTTCAGGCCGAGGTAGGCGTTCAGGACCGTGAGCAGGATCAGCAGGACCCCAGTGGAGACCTGCTTGACCGGGTAGATGCTCAGGATCCCGGCGATCAGCAGCACGATCTGCATCGCGTCGGCGTACTGGCGCAGGAAGGCCCGCCAGCGCGGCACCGGCTGCTGGTCCGCGAACCGGTTGGGGCCATGCTTCGCGCGTCGCGCCGTGACGTCCGCCGCCGACAGGCCCTGCTCGGGGTCGACGCCCTGCTCGCGAAGGACGTCGTCCGTGCTCCTCGCGTGCCAGGCCGGCGCCACCGACCCTGCCGTCTCGACTTCAGCGGTCACGTTCTCGATCCCTCCCGCACCCAGGCCGGTCCTGTCCGCTCGCCGACCTCGGCTGCTCACCCACGATACAGGCGACGCCAGCGGTCGTTCGTGCTCCACCAGGCGCTGGTCCCCCCCGGGCGTTCCGGGTCCCCGGCGCGTGAGGCCGCCCCGTGTGGCAATGCCGCGATGCTCGTCCCCAGCACCGGGGGTCCCGCGGGCGGGGCGCCCTCCTCCTCGCCGACATCACCGGGTACACGGCGTTCCTCCAGGGCGTCGCCGAGGCGCACCGAGCCCTGATCGTGGACGCCGACCAGCCGCCCGCGGCCTATGCCGTGCTGTCGCACCTCCTCGACACCATGGTCTCGTCGATCGCACCCGCGTTCCGCCTTGCCAAGTTCGAGGGGGACGCGATCTTCGCCGTCGCGGTCGAGGATCTGCCCGCGGGCCCCGAGGTGCTCGACTGTCTCCGCGCCTGCTACGCGTCCTTCCGGGAGCGGCTGGCCGCGGCGGGCACCGAGTGGACCTGCACGTGCAGCGCCTGCGCGCTCGGCGGTCTCGATCTCAAGTTCGTGCTCCACCACGGGGACTACGTGGCCCAGTCCATCGCAGGTCACGAGGAGCTGCTCGGGCCCGACATCAACATCGTTCACCGGCTGCTCAAGAACAACGCGCGCGAGGTCGTCGGCCCGCGGCCGTACGCGCTGGTCACCGATGCCGCCGCGGGGGCGCTCGGCATCCCGACCGATGGGATGGTCGCCGCCGCGGAGACCTACGACGACACGCCCCCGATCCAGGTGCACATCCTCGCACTCGCGTAGCGCCGAGTCCGCTGATGGCCCGGACTCCGGCGCGCCGGGTGTCGCTCCCGGGGTCTGTGAGACATCGGAGGGCGTCCGTTCTGGCGTGCAGCGATGGGCGAGCTCCCGATCAAGAGCCGTGCCGGGGTCGTGGTGCCGCCTGCTCCGCCAGACATGTCGGGAGGGCACGGCGTTCGGAGGCGACCCCCGCCGCGCGGCGGCGCCCAGCGGCCGCCAGGCGGACCATTCGTCGCCGACGTCCGACGGGGGCGCCCAGTGGCCGCCAGGCGGACCATTCGTCGCCGACGTCCGACCCGCTGTCCGCGTGGCCGGCCGGGAAGGTCCCAGTGGGGCGGATCGGGGGCCTCCGGGCCGCTCAGGAGGACGAGGCGTCGGTGACCGGCGACGAATGGTCCGCCCCGCGGCCCGACGCGGGATCTGGCGACACGGGAGATGGAGACGCGGGCCCCGTGTACCACCAACCCCGGGAAACCACTGACTAGACCTTCACCTGCTCCAGGAGCTTCACCAGGTAGCGGGAGCGCATCTGCTGCGTCGCGAGCACCTGCTTGGTCGGGGGCAGCTTCAGGATCACGCCCAGGATCCCGGCCATCGCACGGTGGCTGAGCAGCGCCCGGTTGTCGAAGATGCAGTCCTGGAGCCGGCCCCGCTCGATCGCCATCAGCACCGTGCGGTGGAGCGTGTCCACCGGCGTGACGACCCGCTCCGGCCGGGGCTCGAGCCACAGGGCCTTGTGGTTGCAGACGCGGGTGCACACGCCGCAGCCCAGGCAGATCTCCGCGTCAGCTCGGCGCGGCGCTTGCGGGGCTTGGCCGGGTCGTTCGCCGACACGAGGGTCATCGCCTCGACCGGGACAGGTGTCCACGCACTTGCCGCAGCCGTTGCAGGTCGCCTCGTCCACGTGCGGCAGGTAGTTGGTCGTGTGGACGGGGTTCAGGCTCCCGAACCGGCGCTGGGCGATCATCGCCTCACAGCAGCAGCCGCAGCAGTTGCAGATGAAGCCGGCGTCCCGCTGGACGTTCTCGCCGAACTGGACGAGGCGGCTCTCGTACGCCTGCGCCAGGAGGTCCATCCCCTCGGCCTTGTCCACGCGACGGGCGTAGCCGTGGCGGATCAGGGAGTCCGCCGACCCGCCGAACGTCATGCAGATGTTCATCGGCGCCTTGCACGCTTTGCCCACGTGCTCGGCCTTGTGCCGGCAGTAGCACACGCCGACACCCATGTGCTGCGCGGTGCCGATGACCTCGCTCGCCCGCTCGTAGTCCAGGACCTCCATCAGGTCGCGGCGGGCATCCGGGCGCGTCCCGTTCCCGGGCCGACGCGCGTCCGCAAGGGCGGGCTCGTTGACGAACACGCGCCCCAGCTGGGTCTCGCCGTGGGTGAACAGCGAGACGATGAACTCGTCCTCGACGGTGATGTACTGCCAGAAGAGCTCCGCCAGGAGGTGCTGGTCGATGTCGTCCCGGACGCGCATCATCGAGAACTCGAAGAAGCCGGCCATCGGCGGCGGGAGGATGTACAGGGTCCCGTGGGGGCCCTCCATGTCCAGGAGGATGCAGCGCGACGCGAGTCCGTCGAGGACGGTGCGGGCCTCCGCCTCGCGCATGCCCCAGATCCGCGCAGCGCGACGGGCGGTCACGGGCCGGATCGGCAGCCGGGCGACCAGGCCCGCCTCGCGCTCCGTGAACAGGAGGGACAGGATCTGGTACAGCAGGTCGCTCGGCGGCGCGCCCTGCGGGAACCGGTTGAGGCGATCGACGAGCGCCCCGTAGGCGCCCCGGGCGGTCGCGTGGGCCATGGATCCCTCCCTGTTCGCTGGAGCCGTCCCGATGCTGGGCGTCGCGCCCGGCGCTGCATAGGGCGATTCCGCCGGGGGGCGAGTGTGCCGTCCGTCACGGGGGTGGCATCCTTGCGGTGTGGAGCCCCCTGCCGATCCGACCCTCGCCACGCACCCGCCGGAACCCACGCCGGACCGGTCACGGCCCGCGCGCGTCGTGTTCGCGGTGATCGGCACGGTCGCGCTCGCGATCGGCGTCCTGGGCATCGTCCTGCCGATCCTGCCCACGACGCCGTTCCTGCTGCTCGCCGCGGCCTGCTATGCGCGAGCCTCCACCCGGCTGTACGGCTGGCTCCTCGGGCAGTCCGCGCTGGGTCCGGTCATCACCCGCTGGCGGGCAACCGGGTCGCTGGCGCCGGGCGTCAAGGCCCGCGCAATCGTCATCGTGCTGGTGACGTTCGCGGTGTCCATCATCCTCGTCGACGGCCTGCTCGTCCGCGCGCTCCTCGTGGTGATCGCGGCCATCCTGACCGTCTTCCTGGCCCGCCTTCCCACCGACCCGTAGCGCCCAGCGGCCCTGTGGGAGCATGCGCGGCGCGACCGGGCTATGCTCCCGCAACCGGAGCGCCGCCTTGGCTGCCCCGAACCGCCCCGCCCAGGTCCCGGCGGGCACCCTCCGAGAGGCCGCGCACGTGCCCGTCCCCGCCGCAATCGCGCTGCCGCGCACCCTGTCCGAACTGCTCGATGAGGCTGTCGCCAGCTCCGGCAACGCCCACTTCCTTGGCGTTCGCACGTCCAGCACGCGTGACTTCTCGATGACCATGGCCGAGTTCGGCGTGGCCGTCGGGAACGCGGCAGCCAGGATGGCCGTGGCGGTTCCGCCCGGGGCGAGGATCCTGGTCCAGGGCGCGCCCGGTCCCGGCTTCGCGGCGGCCCTGTTCGCGGCTGGTCGCGCGAACGTCGTGCTCGTCCCGCTCGACGTCCGGATGACCGCGGACACGATCGACCGCATCGCAGCCCTCACCGAGCCGTCGGCGATCCTCCTGGGCACCGGCAGCACCGTGGAGCCGGTCAGGATCCCGCGCCTCGCGGCGCTGCCCGTGATCGATCTCGATGACCTTCCCGACACGGCACCACCCGAGGCCATCGCCGCGCTCGCCGCACGAACGCCGTCCGAGCCGGACGCGCCCGTCGAGATCCTGTGCACGTCGGGGTCCACGGGGAACCCCAAGGGCGTGACCATGACGCAGACCATGCTGCTCGCGTCCACGAGCCGCTGCCTCCAGACCATCCCGGCCGGCGGCAACCGCTTCGTCTCCATCCTGCCCCTCTCGCACATCATGGAACAGGTTGCCGGGCTGATCTACGCGGTGGCAGCCCGCGCGGAGGCGGAGTACATCACCACGCTGCGCCCGGACGTCATCGCCGCCGCGATCAAGGGGCATCGCGCGACAGCGCTGGTCCTGGTGCCCCAGGTGCTGGAGTTCCTGTTCCTGGCCATCCGGCGCGAGGCGGACCGGAGCGGCAAGGGCGCCACGTTCCGCCGGGCGCTGCGCATCGCGCCGCTGCTGCCGATGAGCATGCGCCGGAAGATGTTCAAGACGGTCCACGAGGCCCTGGGCGGCGAGCTACGCATGGTCATGTGCTCGGCCGCCTACCTCTCGCCCGCCCTCCAGCGCAACTGGGAGGCGCTCGGTGTGCTGGTGGTCCAGGGCTACGGGTCCACGGAGGCCGGCCTCGTCGCAACCAACTTCCTGGACCGCGTGCCCGTCGACCGGGTCGGCTGGTGGCTGCCGCCCATGGAGCTGCGGACGGAGCCGGACGGCGAGGTGGTGGTCCGTGGGCCATCCGTGTTCGAGGGCTACTGGCAGGATCCCGTGTCGACCGCCGCGGCGTTCACGCCCGACGGCTGGTACCGGACCGGCGACTACGGCGAGATCGACGCGAGCGGGGCGCTGCGGCTGATCGGCCGGACGCGCTCGCTGATCGCCCTGCCCAACGGGATGAACGTGCACCCCGAGGACGTCGAGGCGGCGCTTGCGGCCGAGGGCATCCTGGAGCCGGTCGTCTACGACGCGGGCGCGGGACGGATCGCCGTCGCGTACCGCGCTGAGGCGGCGTTCGCCGACCCCGTCGACGACGAGGCCGCGGCCGTTGGGCGCGCCGTCAAGGCGGCGAATGCGCACCTCGCGCAGCACCAGCGGGTGGTCGAGGTCGCCGCGTACCCGGAGGCGGACTTCCCGCGCACGCACACGCGCAAGGTGCAGCGGAGCGTGGTAGCGGCGAGGATGAACGAGGTTCGCGCCGCGGCCTGACCGGCGGTCGGCAGCGTGCGGGGCAATCGGGTACGCGGTCGTCGCCCCGGCCATGCGCCGTACCCAACCGGCTGACAGCAGGCTGCCGATAGACTGCTGTCGTGGCATCGTCCGACCCTCACCGTCTCGTCCGAGCGGACCTCGAGGAGGCGGCGGCCGTTCTCGCACTCGCCTTCGCGGATGATCCGTTATGGGTCGCGATCACCCCCGAGGCGCGGGCGCGGGAGCGTCTCCTGCGGCACGTGTACCGGCTGGTCCTCGCGCCGGCCATCGACGCCGGGCGTGTCCTCGCCGTCGGCCAGCCGGCAGTCGGTATCGCAATCTGGCACCTCCCCGGTGACGCCCGGTCCGGGCCGCGCGGGCTGCTGGACGCCGCGGTCTCGGCGGCGCGGCTACTGCCGTCGGGGCGGCGCCTGGCCCGGGCAATCGTGGTGCCGCGGACGTTCGCGGCCATGCGCCACGTCCATGCGGCCGGCGAGCTCGCGCACCTGGAGCACGTGGGCGTCGTGCCCGATGCTCGTGGGCGAGGAGTGGCCGGCGCGCTCATCCGCCCGATCCTCGGCCGTGCGGCAGCGGCTGGGTTGCCGGCGTGGACCGAGACCCTGATGCCGGGCAACGTGACGCTCTACGAGCACTTGGGGTTCACGGTCGTGGCGTCGGCGGAGGTGGCGGGGCTGGGCATCCGGCTCTGGGGGCTCCGGTGGGAGAGGCAAACGGACCGATGAACCGTCACCCTCCCGGATGGGATCCACACGATCCGGGGAGTTCCGTGCGCACGATCGGGACCGACGGTGCCGCTGGCGGCTGGCCGGCCACGGAGGCGCGGGGAACGGCGAGGGGCCTCGTCCCTGTTCGCGCCCAAGCAGCGCCCGGTTCGGCAAGTGCACGACGGGCCCCGGAGAAGTCGGAGGCAGGAGTGGACATCGACCATGACACGCGGGGGCATGCCGCCCCGTTCCGCCTCGCGCACTTCGCCGCCGACCCGATCTCGCCCGCCCGGCTCCGCGTTCTCCCGCTTCATTCAAAGCGATGACCACTTCCGGAGCCGCCGATGGCGCCGATGCCGGCCGCCGCGCCCGCGAGCTGTACCTGGACGACGCCAACGTGTACGGCTGCGCGGAGACCGCGTTCGTGGTGCTCAAGGAGGCGTTCGGGCTGCCCGATGCAGCCGACTCGTCCGCCGCGATGGCCCTCAACGGCGGCGTGGCCTACAGCGGCGCGACCTGCGGCGCGGTGACCGGTGCGGCGATGGCCCTGGGGCAGCTGGCCGCAAGCCGCATCACTGACCACCGCGAGGCCAAGCGCGCGGCGCGCGAGCTTACCGCCGGGCTCCTCGTCGCGTTCGAGGCCGAGTTCGGCGCCACGACCTGCCGGGCGCTGACCGGCGTGGACCTGCGCACCGAGGCCGGGCACCGTGCGTTCATCGAGGGCGGCGCCTGGCGCGACGGCTGCATGCGCCAGATCGAGCTGGCGGTGAACCGGTTGGCGCCCCTCGCCGACCATGAGACCTGGGACGCAGCCACGGAGCACACGTCGACCACGTAGTCCCCGAGCGTCGGGCGTCGCGGGCGTCGCCAGCGCCGGCTCCGCGCACGAAGGCGAACCGAAGGACCCGGAAGGGCGTGCCACGCGTCCCGGTCACCACGGGCCGCGCGCATGCCACGTGCTGCCAATGGCCCCTTCCGCGTACGGATTCTGGACCGCCAGCATGGGGGTTGCTCGGCGTCCAGGGCAGCGCACCATTGCGTCGCGGGACGAGGGGACCAGTGAGCACCAACGGATCGGGTGGGGACAGGACTCCGATCGGCGTCCTGCTGGCGATCTTCGGCTTCCCCGTGCTCGTCGCCGGCTATCGCGCAGTCATCGAGGCGGAGCCTGACCTCGCCGTCGTCGGCGTCGCGAAGGACCGGGATCACCTCGCGGAGGCCCTCGCCGTCACCCCGGCCGACGTCGTGATCGCCGAATGCCGTCCCTTCGCCGCGCCCGTGTCGTGCGCCTTCGAGGTCATCGAGCGAGTCCGGGTCGCCTCTCCCGGGACGAAGATCCTGGCCCTCGAGTGCCGCGGCGGAACCGAGCCCTTCAGCCTGGCGCTGCGGGCCGGCGCCGACGGGTTCCTCGGGCGGGACACCGAACCGTCCGAGATCGTGGCCGCGATCCGCTCGGTCAGCCGGGGCGAGACCTACGTGTCACCCGCAATCGTGACCCGCATGGTGAACACCTATGTCCGGCACACGCAGGATGGGCCGGTCGGGGATGCGTACGCAAGCCTCAGCGAGCGGGAGAAGGAAGTCATGCTCCTCGCGGCCGTGGGCCACACGAACCGTGAGATCGCGAAGGTCTTCCACCTGTCCGAGCAGACCGTCCACAACTACCGGGCAAGCGTCATGGAGAAGCTCGGCCTCCACGACCGCATGGAGCTGCTCAAGTTCGCGATCCGGCGCGGAATCGTCTCCGTCGCGGACCTGTAGGTCCGGCGGCGGAACGAGGAGCGGCTCCTCCAAGTCGGGGAAGCCCGGAGGAGCCGCGCAGTCAGATGGCAGCGTCGGACGGACAGCGTCCGTCGCCTCTCCGAGGCAGTCGGCGCCCGGAAGGTTTCACCCCCTGAGGAGCTCCAACCCCTCTTTCCACTACTTCGCGGCGTCGATCGCCGCCAGCACCTTGGCCGCCTCCAGCGCGCCGGCGAACCGGGCAGTCTCCGTGCCCCCGGCCGAGACAACGATCGCCGGCCCCTCGGTCAAACCCGCCGCCTTGCCCTCGGCCGTCTCGTCCCTGACCGCCTGGGCAATGGCAGGGTCCGCGAGACAGGCATCGAACGCAGCGACATCCAGGCCCAGCTGCGACGCGAGCCGGAGCAGGTTCTCCGGCGTGTAGATCCCGGCGTCCTCGCCCTGCGCGGAGACCGACAGGATGTCGTGGATCAGCCACGTCCGGCCACCCTGGGCGTCGAAGCATCGGAGTGCCACGCCGGCCGTCACGGACTCGTCGCCCAGCAGGGCGAGATCGTGGAGCTCGAGGCGGACCGTGCCGTCCGCGACGCGGGTGCGCAGCTCTCCGCCCAGGTCCTTGGCGACGGTCGCGCCGTTCGTCGACTGGTAGTCCATCCACAGCGCCACCGTGACCGGCGCTGCGGCGTCGCCGGCCGTGCGCCCGTCGGTCGTGGTGCCTGCCCAGGGATCGTTGATCGGCGCCTGGGTGGGCAGCGGCGCGGGGGTGGCGCCGGCGACGGCGGCGTCGATGGCGGCCTTGACCTCGTCGAACTTCGGCACGCCCAGGAACCGGTTGCCGTTGACGTCCGCGGTGGGCGTGGACTCGATCCCGGTCCGGACGCCGGCGGCAGTATCCGCCAGCACCTCGGCGAGGAGGGACCGGTCGGCGAAGCAGGCCTCCAGCTGGGCGCCGTCGAGGCCGACGGACGCGCCGATCGCGGCCAGCCGGTCGCGAGCGAACGCCCCCTTGTTCTCGCCGTCCTGGGCCGCGTACACGGCGTCGTGCATCGGCCAGTACTTGCCCTCGCGCCCGGCACAGCGGACCGCGATGGCGGCGTCGCTGGACTCGGGGCCGATGAACGCGTAGTCGCGGTGGACGAGCGCGACGGTGCCGTCCGCGATGTAGGGCGTCAGCAGCGGGATGGTCTCCTGCGCGAACTTGGCACAGAACGGGCACTGGAAGTCGGCCCAGTAGTCGATGACCACCTTGGCGTCCGCGCTGCCCAGGCGGTTGCCGTCCGACGGGAGGTCGGGGCCGGTCGACGCGGCGGGCGTGGGGACAGGGGCCGACGTGGGCACCGGCGCGGACGGATCCAGGGTCGCACCCGCACTCGGGGTCGCACCGATGCCGGTGACCGCGTCCTTGTCGTCGGCGCCTGTCCCGCGCCCCAGGAGGAAGCCGGCGCCGATGGCGAGCGCCACCACCAGGGCGACGGTCCCCACGATGGCGATGCGGTTCTGGCGGTGGACGCTGCCGGAAGCCGGTGCCGGCTCGACGGCCTGCTCGGGCTCGACGGCCTGCTCGGGCTCGATCGCCTGCGTGGGCTCATCGAGAGGAGGGGTGGGTTCGGGCGTGCCGGGGGGCGGCACGCCGGGGGGTTCGGTGTCATTCACAGGGGTCATGGTGACCCATAGGACCCCGACCCGCAAAACCGGGTCCCCGGAGACCGGCGTCCCGGCCGGTAGGACCATCGGCTGCACACCGGCCCGCAACCGGTGCGCCGGCGCACATCCGGGCATTGCCATAGGACCACCGGTACCTGTTCGGGCCATGGGCTGGGCGTGATCCTTGCGTACGTGATGGACTTCAGGCTCAGGGCCGCTCCATGCGCCTGACGCTGGCCGGCGGCTCGCCCGGTGCCGACGCCTCGCTGCTGGCGGTTCCGCGCAGGACCGTCCTGCTCGGCGCGTACACCGCGACGACCGTCGTCGCCGGGTTCGGGGCGCTCGCCATCGCGACGGCGCTCCTGCTCGCCTCGCCGGACGCGGGCCTGCGGAGCGACATCGAGATCGGCGGCCTCGACGCCTCGATAGGCGGGGCGGCCGGTGTCGCGATCTGGATCGTGTACGCCCTCGCCGGCGGCACGCGAATGCTCCGCGACCCGGGCAGCCACGCCACCCTGACCTTCCACCTGCCGTTCATCGCGGCGGCCACGATCCTCGGTGGCCCGGTGGCGGGCGCCTGGGTGGCCGCGCTGGGCACGGTGGACCTGCGCGAGCTGCGCGAGGCTCCGTGGTACGGCGTGCTGGCCAACCACGCGGCACTGATCCTCGCGGCCCTCGCCGGCGGTCTCGTGTTCGAAGGCACCGTTGCCCTGGCCGACGTGGCCGGAATCGACCCGAACCTGGTGGTGCTCCTCGTCGCCGGGCTGGCCGGCACGGCTGTCCTTGCGGTTACCTCGGCGCTCCTCGCGGCGGGGGTCGTCGTTCTGCGCGACGGCCTCGAGCCCACGGACACGCTCGTCCTCATGGATCGCTCGTTCCGGCGGACCGCGGTCGCCGAGACACTCCTGGGCTGGCTGTTCGTCGTCGTCTGGGTCACGGCCGGCTGGTGGGCGCCGGCCCTGTGCACCGTGGTGGTGCTCACCCTCTGGCGCGCGACGGCCGATGCCGAGGCGCTGGACCACGACGAGCTGACCGGCGTCCTGTCTCGCCGCGCATTTGCGCAGCGGGCGGCCGAGGCTGCGGATCGCGCCCGCCGGGGCGTCGACGGCGCCGCGTACCTGTTCCTCGATCTCGACGACTTCAAGACCATCAACGACGGCCCGCGCAGTCACCACGTCGGCGACCAGGTGCTCGCGACGCTGGGCGAGCGGCTCCAGCGAAGCGTGCGGGTCACGGATGCCGTGGGGCGACGGGGCGGCGACGAGTTCATGGTCCTGTTCAACGGCGTCCGTGACGAGCCCACGGCCCAGCTCCTGGCGGAGCGCATCCTGGCCGCCGTCACGGCACCCGTCCCCACCGACGACGGTCCGAAGCAGGTCGGCGTGTCGATCGGCGTGGCGCTGACGTCGGCCGGGCGTCGGGACTTCGAGCCCGACCTCCGGGGGCACGCCGACACGGCGATGTACGAGGCGAAGGCCGCGGGCGGTGGCATCCGCCTCTGGCAGGAGCCGGCCGAGGTCTGAGCGACGCGGCTTCCCGCGTCGTCGCCCCGCGGACATCCGCACGGGGCATGCCCGCGAATGGGTGTCGAAGGGCGCGGTGTACGCACGAGTGACGCGCGTCTCCACCCGCGCACCGGGCGCGTCACCGGGCCGCAACCTCTGGTTGTCCCGTCCCTCCGGTAAGATCCGAACATCCACATCTTGTGCCCCAAACGGACGGTGATGCCCATGAAGGTCGGCGTCGCCGGGGAGACCGCGCACGGAGAGCGGCGCGTCGCCCTGGTGCCCGAAGCACTCGGCAAGTTGACGGCTGCCGGGTGTGAGATTCTCGTCGAGGCCGGCGCGGGCGCCGGTGCCCTGATCCCGGACCAGGCGTTCACGGACGCCGGGGCCACGGTCGTGAGCACCGCCGACCTGTACGCGGGCGCCGACGTCATCCTCCGCGTCCAGAAGCCGTCGGCCGAGGAGGCCGCGAGGCTGCGCAGCGGACAGGCCGTCATCGGCCTGCTGTCCCCGCTCCTCGACCCGGCCCTGATGCAGTCGCTGGCCTCCGCCGGCGTCACCGCGATCAGCCTGGACGCTATCCCGCGCACGCTGTCCCGTGCCCAGACCATGGACGCCCTGTCATCGCAGGCGAACACCGGCGGCTACAAGGCCGTCCTGATCGCCGCGAACACCTACGGGCGCTACTTCCCGATGCTGACGACGGCCGCCGGGACCGCCAAGCCCGCGAACGCCCTGATCCTCGGGATCGGGGTCGCCGGCCTGCAGGCCATCGGCACCGCACGCCGCCTCGGTGCGGTGGTCGCCGCGTACGACGTGCGCCCGGAGACGGCCGAGCAGGCCGAGAGCCTGGGCGCCAAGTTCGTGAAGCTCAAGACGTCCATCGACGCCACCGGCGCCGGAGGCTACGCCCGCGAGCTCACGCCCGAGGAGCGCGCCGCCCAGCAGGCGGAGCTCAACGAGGTCATCGCCAACCAGGACGTGGTCATCACCACGGCCCAGGTCCCCGGCCGCAAGCCGCCGGTCCTCGTGACCGCGGACGCGGTGCGCGCGATGCGCCCGGGCTCCGTCATCGTGGACATGGCCGCGAGCCCCCTGGGTGGCAACTGCGAGCTCAGCCAGGCCGGCGAGACCATCACCACCGAGAACGGCGTCACCATCGTCGCCCCGGAGAACCTGCCCGCGTCGATGCCACTCTCGGCGAGCCAGTTCTACGCGCGCAACATCTCGTCCCTGCTCCTCAATATGGTTAGGGACGGCGCCCTGCACCTCGACTTTGAGGAGGAGGTCACCAACGCCACGGTGATCACCAACGCGGGTTCGGTCGTGTCCGAGCCCGTGCAGAAGTTGCTGGCCCCGGCCGGAGGCACCCCATGACCGCAGAGCTCAGCATCGATCTCGCGTTCACCATCTTCGTGCTCGCGATCCTGTGCGGGATCGCGGTCATCTCCAAGGTCCCCGCGACGCTCCACACGCCGCTGATGTCGGGCGCGAACTCCATCCACGGCATCGTGCTGGTGGGAGCGATGTTCATCGCGGTCCAGGCGGAGGACCCGCTCTCGTACGCGCTGTCCTTCCTCGCGGTCGCCTTCGCCACCCTCAACGTCGTGGGCGGCTACGTGGTCACGGACCGGATGCTCCAGATGTTCCGGCGCAAGCCGGCGGCGCCCAAGGCCGACAAGGCAGAGGGATGACGGTGGACGCTGCGATCCTCGAGCCGGTCGTCCGGCTCGCCTGGCTGGCGAGCGCCGTCGCGTTCGTCATCGGTCTCAGCCGGATGAACTCGCCCGCGACCGCGCGGGACGGCAACCTGGTCTCGGCAGGCGGCATGGTGCTCGCGATCGTCGCGACCGCGGTCTATCTGCTGCTGCGACCCCAGGAGGGCAGCTTCAACGGCGTCGGCTGGGCGGTCATCCTCGTCGGCATGGCAGTCGGCGGTGGCTACGGCCTGTATTCGGCCCGCACCGTGAAGATGACGGCGATGCCCCAGCTGGTGTCGCTGTTCAACGCGGTGGGCGGCGGCGCGGCCGCGCTGATCGCCATCGACGAGTACCTTCATCTCGGGGGCACCGTGCCCGGCCTGCAGGTGAACGTCGCCACAGTCCTGGACATCGCGATCGGCTCCGTGACCTTCACGGGCTCGCTGATCGCGTCCGGCAAGCTGATGGGCCTCAAGATCACCCCGTCCCGGCCGGTGATGATCCCCGGCGGCCGGCTGGTCACGGCGCTGCTCGCCCTCATCGTCGTGGGCGGTGCTCTCTACCTGTGGCTCGGCAACTACAACGTCGCGGTCATGGGCGCGATCCTGGCCGCCTCTCTGGTCTTCGGCATCACCATGACGTTGCCCATTGGCGGCGCCGACATGCCCGTCGTCATTAGCCTCCTCAACTCGTTCACGGGCACAGCGGTCGCGATGGCCGGCTTCGTCCTGAACAACCCGCTCCTGATCATCGCGGGAGCGCTCGTCGGGGCATCCGGAGCGATCTTGACCAAGCTCATGGCCGACGCCATGAACCGGTCCATCCTGAACATCATGCTCGGCGGGTTCGGCGGAGGCGAGGGCACGACGGGTGCCGTGGCTGCCGGCGGCGGCTCCGTTCGCGAGGTCTCCATGGATGATGCTGCGATCCAGCTTGCCTACGCTGCCTCGGTCATCGTGGTCCCCGGATACGGCCTCGCCGTCGCCCAGGCCCAGCACAACGTCCGTGAGCTCGCCGAGCTGCTCGAGAGCCGGGGTGTCGACGTGAAATACGCGATCCACCCGGTTGCCGGCCGCATGCCGGGGCACATGAACGTGCTCCTGGCCGAGGCCAACGTCCCCTATCCCCAGCTCAAGGAGATGGAGGACATCAACCCCGAGTTCGACCGCTGCGATGTCGCCCTGGTCATCGGCGCGAACGACGTCACGAACCCGGCGGCTCGCCGCCCGGGCTCGCCGGTGTCGGGCATGCCGATCCTGGACGTGGACCACGCGAAGAACATCATCGTGATGAAGCGCTCCATGGGTCGCGGCTACGCGGGCATCGACAACGAGCTCTACTCGAACCCCAAGACGGGGATGCTGTTCGCGGACGCCAAGCAGGGCCTCGCGGACCTGATCAACGCGGTGAAGGCGCTGTAGCCCTTCGCCGCGGTTCCTCGCGCACACGACGGCCCCGGCGGTTCATCTGCCCGGGGCCGTTTCGATCCATGGCCGTCGGCTCGAGCGGTCCGCCGCGGTCCAGTGGCGCACTGCGTCCGGCGACGTCGCCCGTGCGTGGTACGCAAGGGTCCCGAGCCGTTTCGTCATGGGCGTGCGTGCTACGCACGCGGACAGCGACCGTGCGCCCATGCCGGGCCCCCAGGCGTCGTCGTCATGGATCGGGCGCACGGCCGCGCAACAGCCCCGAGCTTGCGTGCCTGGCATGCACGCCGATCATCGACGCCAGGCGCGGGGAGCTGGGCGCTGGGCGCTGGGAGCTGGGCGGCGAGGTCGTCCGCGACGAACCCTTGGGCGCCAATGAGTCCGCGAGGCGGACCCGGCCTCCAGTGGCGCTACGGTCCGGTCCCGGGCTGAAGGATCCGATGCAGACCCTCGTTCGTCCGCCCTGGGCGCCCCTGCCGAACGGGCGAGAGCGCGGACCGGCGCGTCCGTTCGGGGCCCGGACCCTAGCGCCGCGTCGTGCCGGGTCGCCGCTCGTGCCGGGTCGCCGCTCCGTGCCGGGTCACCGCTCCGTGCCGGGTCGCCGCTCCGTGCCGGGTCTGCGTGGGCGACGTGGGCGACGTACGCGCCACGCATCGCCCTGCCGTCGGGCATAGGCTGGGACCATGCCTCGCAAGCCGAAGTCCAGCGCCCAGCCGTCCGGCGCCGCGCCACACCCTGGCCGCGTCCCGCCAAGATCGCGTTCATCGGCTCCCACGGGATCCGCAAGACGAGCGCGCTGCTGGCCTTCGCCGCGGAGGTGCAGCGCGCCGGCCGCGTCCGTGGAGCTTGGCCGGGAGGTCGTCCGCGACAACCCCCTGGGCATCAACGAAGGCGCGACGGGCGAGGCCCAGCTGTGGGTACTGGTCTCGCAGATGCGCCAGGAGCTGGAGCTCGCGCCCAAGGCAGACGTCCTGGTCACGGACCGGGGCGTGATGGACAACTACGCCTACTACCTGCGGGCGTGCGGCGGGACGGATGCCTTCGATGCGGAGCCGCTGGTCCGCCGCTGGTCCGCCACCTACGATCTGGTGGTCCGCCTGCTGCCGGACGTGGCCCTGCAGGCCGACGGCGTCCGATCCACGAGCGACGCCTTCCGCGACGAGATCGAGGCCATCCTGGACCGTGTCCTGCCCGAGCTCGTGCCGGAGGGCCGTACGGTGACGCTGCGGGCCTCCGAGGTGACGTCGCGGTTCGACTGGTTCGGCGTGCTGGAGCGGCTGGCCGCGGGCATCGGCGCGACGGTGACCGCACCCGACCTGTGGCGGTGAACGCGCGCCGTCCCTGATCCATCGAAGCCCGCCGGACCCAGCTCACCGTATGCTCCGCGCGCATGGCCCCGTCACCTCTCGCCACCCCGTATCTCGACCCGACGTTCGTCGCGCGCGTCATCGCGGACCCGGATCCGCTGGTGCGCAACGCCGCCATCACGCGCGGCTATCACGCCCTCTCGGAGGCCGTGGCCTCGATCCTGGGCCACGACCACGCGAACTGGCTGACGTTCGGGCAGTGGGCGAGCGCCGAGGCACGCGGATCGATCGACGGGACTGCCGTCCCCGCGGTCGTGCGCCCGTTCTTCGGCGAGGAGATCTCGAGGGCGGTCGCGGACGGCAACGCGGCGATCTTCGCCGACGTCGCACCACCGTTCGTCCGGTTCGTCGAGCTGTTCGCGACGGTCCGCGACGTGCCGGATCCCACGACGCTCGGGCAGGCCAGGGAGGCGCTCCTCGCCGAGCCGCAGATCGCGGTCAGCGAGGACCTCGTGCGAGCGTTCGGCGCCTACGCGGACGCGGCCGCCCTGCTCGCTGCAGGCGACCCCGATCCTCGGCGACGGGCCGAACGGATGCTGGTCGCCAACGCGTCCGTGGGGGCCCACGAGCAGCATGTCGCCGATCCGTTCGTGCGCGCCGCGATCCCCGGCCGCTGGATCTCGGCGGTCGTGGCCACGAGCCACATGGGTCTGCGGGTCCCCGAGGGCGTCCTGGAGCTCGCGCACGACGTCCCGCCTCCCGCGTACCTCGGCGGGGCGCAGTTCCCGCCCGCCCTCGAGGATCTGCGAGACCCGGAAGCCATCGAGCTAGCGGTCAGGTTCGGCCAGGATCTCCACGGGGCCGCCGCGAGCGACGCCCCGGACTGGGAGTCCTACGACGAGCGGATGGGATTCATCTTCACGCTGCTCCGCGCGCACCAGTGCGACCCCGCCCTGTTCGATCTGCCACCAGGGACCCCTGGCGGCTGACGGCTGCTCGGCGGTCCGCTGCCAGGCGGCTCGCTACCAGGTGTCGTCCGGAGGCAGCCGCCGCGCGACCTGGAGCGCCGCCTCGGTCACGGCGCCCGTGTCCGGGTCCAGCGCCAGCTTGAGGGTCGCGCGTCCGCGGTCCGTGACCAGGTCCCAGGTCGTCGTCAGCCGGCCGTCGCCCGCGGCCGGCTGACCGAGCCGCATGGCGCCGAACCGGGCGGACCCGGCCCGCAGGGCCCGCTCCACGGCCGCGAGGTCGAGCGCATCGCCCCGGGCGAGGTCCGACGGCCAGGCGGGTGCGGGCGCCGGCCGCCACCCCCAGCAGCCGCTCCGCCGCGGCGACGAGCGCAGCCGAGGGTTCCCCCACCGGGGTGATCCGGAACGTCTGGAGCCGGGGCTCCGCCTCCGGGGTCACGAGGATCTCCAGCTCGGCCCAGCCGCGCTCCCCGCACATCCACCAGCGCAGGTGCGCGGCCGACCACGACGTCGGGGTACGCTCCGCATCGCGGCGGAAGGGACCAAGGTCCGCGGCGACCTTCTCCACGGCGGCACGCCGCAGGTCCCGCGGCTCGTCCAGGTCCAGGTTCATCGCGAACGCCTCGTCCGCGACGGCGTCGTCCCAGCGCGCGAGCAGCCCTTCGGCGATGTCGCGGAATCGTTCCACGACCGGCGCAGGGCGCACCGACCGCCGGGGCGCGTGGCCCTCGCGGACCAGGCCCAGCAGCGCCTCGCCGGACGCGCCGCTGACCTGCGCATAGCGGAGGTTCCCCAGCGCGATCAACCCCAGTCCGGTCGCCGGGTGCCAGCTCATGTTGGATCCGAAGCCCGGGTATCCGCCGGAGTGGCTCACGACCGTGCCGTGGTCCGGGTCGGCGGCGATGAACAGGCCGAAGCCGTACCCGCCCGCGAGCACGACGGGCTCGGCGTCCGGGGCGGCAGCGCGCACCTCCGTCGCGAAGGCGCGCTGGACCTGCTGCATCTCGCGCCGCGACGCCCGCCGGAGCGGGTGCGGACCCTCGGGATCCGAGCGGGCCGGGAACGCGTCCAGGAACCCGCTGGCCCAGCGTGCCAGGTCGCGTACGGAGGAGAACACCCCGCCCATCGACGCGAGTGCGCCGTACGGGTCCCGTCCCTCGCGGACCAGCGCCTCGCCGCGTCGGACATAGCCGTGAGCAAGGCGTGACTCGGGGACCTCCTCCTCGAGATACGCCGAGGAGGCCATGCCCAGCGGCACGAGCAGGCGGTCCCGTACGACCTCGCGGTACTCGGCGCCCGCGACATTCGTGATGACCCTGCCCAGGATCCCGTAGCCCAGGTTGGAGTAGTCGAAGGCTGTTCCCGGCGGCCATGCGAAGGTGGGCCCGGCGGCCAGCAGCTCCGCGAACCGGTCCAGCGGCAGGCCCTGCTGGCGATCACCCCAGGGGTCGTCCGTCGCCAGGCCGGCCGACATCGTGAGCAGCTGGCGGATCGTGATCGGGCCGCTGTCGCTCGTCGGCGGAGCCCAACCTGCCAGCTCCGGTACGTACGTCGCCACGGGGTCATCCAGGCCGAGCCGGCCCTCGTCGCGCAGGAGCAGGATCGTCGCCGCGGTGAAGGACTTCGTCATCGACGCGATCCGGAAGACCGTGTCTGCGTCCGGCACCCGGTCCTCGCCCTCGCGGAACGTCCCCGCTCCACCCGCGTGGGCGAGTTCGCCGTCCCGGATCACGCCCCAGGCGATGCCCGGGATGCGCTTGTCCTCGCGCAGACGCGCGAAGCGGTCATCGATGGAGCGGAGGGCGTCGTCGAACGTCGGCATCGCGCCATGATGCCGCGTCCGGACGGCGGGGGCACGGACGGCGCCCGGTGGGCCGCGGTAGACTCAGTCCTCGACCGTTGCGCTGAAGTCCATCACGGGCTCCATGTCCAGGCTGCCGGTGGCCCTTGTGCCGTTGAACTTGGCCCGCCACTTGACGGTCGTCGGCTTGGCGACCTTGTCCGGATCGATCGAGAGGTTGGAGGGCCGGGTCTTCAGGCAATCGTCCACGTCGTCGGTGGCGGCCTTGAAGGCGGCCTTACCGGACATCTTCCCCGAGTCGGCGTCGTAGGTGCCGTTCACCTTCCCGACGAGGGCCATGGTGACGGTGCACTTCTTGAACTCGGCGAAGCGCGGGTCATTCTCGCCATCGAACGTACCGGTGAGGAGCGCGCCGATCGGGAACTCCTTGATCTCGATCGTGAACGTGCCCGACACGGGACCACCCTTCGGGTCGAACCCGAGGAGCGCCTCGTGGGCGCCGACCCTCAAGCCGACCGCCGACATCTCGGATGCGTCGATCGGCCCCCGGATCGTCACGTTGCCCGGCGTCGGCGCGGGCGTCGGCGTCGGCGCGGGCGTCGGGGTCGGCTCGGGCGTCGGGTCGACGGGCGATGGTTCGACGGGCGATGGTTCGACGGGCGATGCGGCCGAGGCCTGCGCGACTGCAGCCGGGTCCGCGGGGGTCCCGGGGGCCCCGCCGCCCCCCTGGAGCACCAGCAGCGCAGCGATGAACGCGGCCAGGGCGACGATCGCCGCACCGGTCAGGGCAACGGCACGGGATCCGCGCTCCCAGCTGGAGTGACCCTGGCCGAGGGGCTCGGCGAGGGCAACGGACGCGTCCCTGGTCACCTCCGATGTCCACGTGGCGAGGTCATCAGTGGGCTCGGTGACCGTCAGCACGCTGTCCAGCACCTCCGGGCCGGGCGACGAGGACGCTGCCGGGGCGGGAGGCGGCGTGACGGCGGTCAGCCCCAAGAAATACTCGGAGATGTCCTCCAGCCCCTCGGCGACCAAGTCCACCGGCGGGGCGGGAGGCGAGGTGGCGGGCGGGGCGGGCGCCGCAGCGGCCGTGGCGGACTGCCCGGTGAGCGGCGCGGCCTGCGCGGGTGGCGGCGTCGGCGCGTCCGCGCTCGGCACGCGACCCTCCAGCAGGTCGCCGCCCAGCCGCTCGAGCCTCGCGCTCAATGTCGTCGGTCCCGTCCGACCCCGCGCCATGTCCTTTCATCAACGGCCTCCCGGGACGCCTGACAGCCAGTGTCCGCGGTCCGAGACGCCGCGCCAAGGGCCGATCCGACCGCCGCACCAGCCGACTCGACCGCTGCACCAACCGACCCAGGACCGGAACACCAGGGGGATCACAGGGCAGTAAGCCCCACGGCACCCTCAGGCGGGATCGACCAGCTCCAGCCGGATCCGCTTGTTGATGCGCCCCTTGGACTCGTAGCCCGTCACACGAATCCCGCCAACCTCGCGGGTGTTCGCGACGTGCGTCCCACCGTCCGCCTGCAGGTCGAGGCCCACGATCTCGATCGTGCGGATCTGCTGGATGCCCTCGGGCAGGAGGTTGACCTTGGTCCGGATGAGGTCGGGGATGGCGAACGCCTCGTCGCGCGGCAGCACCTGGACGCGCACGTCCCGCCCGAATCGAAGCTCCTCGTTGACCTTGGCCTCGATCTCACCCACCAGGTCCCCGGACATCGTCTCGAACTCGAAGTCCATGCGCCCGGTCCCGGGTTCCATGTTGCCGCCGGTCACGAGCGCGCCATAGTCGCGCCAGACCACGCCGCACAGCGCGTGGAGGGCCGTGTGGGTGCGCATCAGGGCATATCGGCGGGCCCACGCCACGTCCACCCGCACGAGATCGCCGGCCACCGGCAGCTCGCCGTCATCCGATGGCTCCAGCTCGTGGACGATCTCGCCGCCCATCCGCCGGGCCGCCCTTACGGTCCAGGATCGGCCGTCGGCCGTCCGCAGGATGACGCCACGATCCGACGGTTGGCCGCCGCCACCCGGGTAGAAGCCGGTCGTGTCGAGGACGACGAGCGGCGGCCCGTCACCCGCCGCAACATCGAGCACCCGCGCCGCGGCCGAGCGGGCGTAGGCGTCGCGGTAGCAGACCTCGTCGACGCGGGCGGTCACGACGCGCGAACCGCCGTCAGCCGCCGACGGTCAGGGTGCCGACCATGTTCGGGTGCACGGTGCACACGAACTGGTAGGTGCCCGCAGCAAGCGCAGGGACGGCGTAGTCCTTGACGGCCACGCCGTTGAAGATCTCGCCCTTGAACACGCTCTGGCCGTTCGCGTCCTTGATCTCGACGTTGTGCGGGGTCCCGGCGTCCTTGTTGTCGAAGCGGATCAGGAAGGGGGCGTCCGCGGGAGCGCTGAGCTCCTTCTGCTCGAACTGGATCATCATCGCCGACACCTCGACGACGTCACCACCCCCGCCGCCGTTGTCGGACGGTGCCGCGGCCGACGGAGCCTCGGCCGACGGCGCGGCCGACGGAGCCTCGGCCGACGGCGCGGCCGATGCGTCGCCCGACGGCGCGGGCTGCGAGGCCGGGGCCTCGGTGGGCGGGGCGTAGGTCCAGCCGGGCGCGCTCGCTGACGTGCAGGCGGAGAGGAAGGCGGCGAGGGCGATCGTCAGGACGATCAGGGGGCGGCGCATGGGAACCTCGAGGCTTGGGAGGGCGTGGAGTGCCGCCAATCTACCCAATGAACGCCGGACATGCCGCGGACGCGCCTGACGGGAGCGTCAGCCGTTCCGCGATGCGCCACCGCCGGACTCGAGACCAAGGCGGATCGACACGGCCGCCGCCTCGACGCGCCCCGACACGCCGAGCTTGGCCAGGATGTTCCCCACGTGCACGCCGACGGTCTTCTGGCTGATGAACAGCCGGTCGCCGATCTCCCGGTTCGTCCGCCCCTGGGCGATGAGCGCCAGCACCTCGAGCTCGCGCTTGGACAGGCCGAACGTGTCGGGGCCCCCGGCAGATCTCGACGGGAGCGCGGGCTGGGCGACAACGCTGACGTCTGCGACGACGCCCGGGGTCACCTGGGCCCGCGGCCCGATGGGCGCCGGGGCCGGCTGGGCCAGGAGTTCGTCCACTTCCGGGGGAAGGGCGATGAGCGCGCGACCGGCGAGATCGTGGAGGCGGCGCAGCAGCGGACGGGCGCGGAGGCCCATGGCCAGACTCACGGCGGCGATCAGGGGATCACGGGCATCGACACGCACGAGACGGGCGTCCGTGCGGTCGCGCGCTCCCCCGCGTCCCGCGATGGCGCCCCCGAGGGTGGCCTCCGCCTGGCGCCAGCGCGCGCGGGCCTCGCGGTACGGATCGCCGATGGCGTGCCAGCGCTCGGCGAGGTCCGTCCAGCGGGCTGGCTCGTCTCTGCCCATCAGCCGCGCGTGATAGGCGCGCGCCGTCTCGAGACTCGCCTCCGGCTCACCCGTTCCCCGCCCATCCTCCGATCGTGCGCGAGCGACGGCCGCCTCGGCCTCGGCGAGGATCCGCGAGGCACGCTCACGCGACGCCGCCACGTCGCCGATACGCCGCCGCTCGAGCGCCTCCACCACGATGGCCGACTCCACCTCCATGACGGTCGCTGCCATGCGGGCCACCAGGACCCAGTCCTCGGTCCCGCGCAGGCGCGCCCAGCCTCGCTCAGCGGCACGCCGGGCGTCGGCCAGGTCGCCCGACCACATCGCGTACGACGCCGTGGCCTGGTAGGCGGGGACGGCGAACTGGTTGTCGCCGCCGGTCTCGAGCTCCACGAGGATCCGGCCGAGGAGACGACCCGCCTCCTCGCCCGCCTCGGACTCGATCTCGACCAGCACCAGGTTGAGGATCGCGTTCACGAAGGGAATGCCGGCCGGGCTCCAGTCGAGGGCGCGGAGACTCAGCTCGCGTGCCTCGGGCCACCGCCCGACGTCCACGAGGATCCCGGCCACGTTGCCGCCAAGGAGATTGCCATACACCGCATCGAGATCCAGGTCGCGGGCCTCGGCCATGCCGGCGAACGTCACGTCGACCGCCTCGGCAGGGCGGCCCAGGAGCTCGAGCACGACAGCCTGGTTGGCGACGGCCCGCCACCACTCCTCCACCAGGCCCGCCGAGCGGGCACGCGCGACCGCCTCGCGCAGGAGCGGCAGCGCCGACTCCGGCTCGTCGCCCCAGCCCTGGACGACGGCGAGGGTTGTCAGGACGTGGATGGCCTCGGGCTCCGCCTCGGGGCCCACCGCCCGGGTCACCTCGAGCGCCTCCCTGGCAGCTCGCTCAGCATCGCGGAACGCTCCGGCGATCATCCGCTCCTGGGCCAGCAGTGCCAGGATTCGGGCGCGCTCCACGGACGGCGCCGGCGGAGCCGCGTCCGCGGCCCGCCGCAGGGCCGCCGAGGCGCCGGTTGCGTCCCCCGCAGCCATCCGGTACCGGCCGAGACGTGCCTCCAGGACCGCGTGCTGGAGACGGTCCTTGCGTTCGCCGAGCGCGGCCAAGGCGCTCTCGGCGTAGGCGACGGCACGGGTCGGGCGCATCGCGGCGTAGGCGGCCTCGGCAGCCAGCTGGGCGAGCTCCACGTCCGTGTCACGAGTGAGCGTCTCGGGGGCCGGAGCATTGGCGGCGGGCACGCGAGGGGGCAGTTCGATCCCCAGCTCGAGGACGGCGAGGGCATCCTCGGGCGCCTCGAGGCGCGCCGCGAGGCGGCCGGCCTCGATCGCGGCCTCGCGTGCCTCGGCGAGGTGGTGAGCGTCGCGCCAGAACGCGGCGGCGACGGTGGGCGTGCCGGCGAACGCAAGGGCGAGGGCCGCCCGGTGGCGAGGGCGCTGCGAGGGCAGCAGGTCCAGGACGATGGCGCGTGCCACCAGCTCGTGACGGATCGCCAGGCGGTCATCCGGGTCGCGTCGAACGAACCCGTGCTCGATGGCCTCGTCCAGGCCGGCGGTGAGGTCCCCGTCGAGCTGGTCCGTGCCGCGTCTCGGCAGCGAGGTGGACCGGGGCGGGAGGCCCGCGGTGACGCTGGCCTCGAAGGCGGCGACGACGACAGCCAGCTCCGCCGTGGTCAACGGACGCTCGGCGGGGGCGAGCAGCCGGAGGACGCGCCGGCACTCGGGTGAGCGGCGCGCCAGCCGCGCTGCGACAAGGTCCGCAAGGGTCCCGGTGAGGGTGGCGTTGCGGAGCTCCCGCCGCGCGGCAACCAGCTCCTCCACGACGAGGGGCGAGCCGCCTGACCGCTCCGCCACCAGGACGACGATGGATGCCGACGGTCGCTCGCCCTCGATGCCCTCGATCAGCCCAGCGATCTCGCGGCGCGAGAAGGGCCCGAGGTCCACGCGCACCGGCGGCCGGAGGCCGGCACCGATGACCGCGAGGTTCTCGCGCAACGGGTGCTCGCGCGTCAGGCGATCGGGCTGGTAGGACAGGAGCAGCGCGATCCGCTCCTCGCGGGCGATCCGGGCGACGAACGTCGCGAACGCCCGGGTCGCGGCATCGGCGACATGGAGATCCTCGAGCGACAGCACCACCGGGTGCTCGGCCGAGAGGCGTCCCAGCCATCGCAGCAGCGCCTCCAGCGCTCGCGGTTGTCGGCGCTCGGGGTCCGCCAGGGCACTGGAACGGGAACCCACGACGCCCTTCGCTAGGCCGGCCAGCGCCGGCAGCTCGCGCAGAATGGGGCCGGCATCCCGCCGCAGCAGGGCCACCAGCTCGGCCGGCGGACGCGTGACGAGCACCGGCTCCAGCGCCGCCAGCACGGACGCCCACGGCGGATCGGCCGGGCCGTGGGCGCGGCCGCGCAGGACCAGGGGCGGGTTGGAGGTGGCGGATGCCCGGTTCAGGGCCTCGTCGAGGAACCGCGTGACGCCCATCCCGGCGCTCCCGGAGACGATCACGGTCGTGGCGTCGCCGGCGGCTGCCGTCGCGAGCGCTTCAGCGACTCGCGCCAGCTCCGCTTCGCGTCCGACGAAACGCCGGCTGACCACCCTGCCCGACATTGATGCATTGTAGGGACCCCCGGGTGGCGACCGCCCGCTACGCTGCCCGGGTGCAGCCGCGTCGCCCGCCCCACCCTTCGAACGAGCTCAACGAGCTGTCGGGCGAGGAGTGGCTCTACTTCACAAAGTCGGTGTGGACCACGGCCTACCCCTCGGAGCTCGGCCACCAGCGACGGAAGGCCCATGGCGCGAACAAGCCGCCGCGGCTCATGGCCCGTCTCATCGAGTTCTTCACGAGGACCGGCGAGCTCGTCGTGGACCCCTTCGCGGGCGTGGGCGGGACCCTGCTGGGCGCGGCGATCGCCAGGGGCCCGCGCCAGGCGATCGGCATCGAGCTCGACCCTCGCTGGGCCGAGGTCTACCACGAGACCGTCGAGGCGCTCCTTGCCGAGCGCGATGGCGCCGGGCCGCGGGTGGCGGACCTTGGGACTGCGGACCCGGGTGGGGAGCGCGGCTTCGACCCGTCCGGGCTGGAGATGCGCCTGGGCGACGCGCGGACGCTTCTCGCCGCGATGGGGTCGGCGTCGGTGGACTTCGTCGCCACCGACCCGCCATACAACGTCCAGCTCAAGATGACGATGGCAGGCGGACCGCTGGCCGAGGACCACGCCAACCGGCGCACGGACTACGCGATGGTCTCGGACCTTGACGCGGACCTCGCCAATCTGCCCGACTACGCGGCCTTCCTGGACGCGATGGGCGAGGTCCTGGGCGAGGCTCACCGGGTGCTCCGGCCGGGCCGGTACGCCGTACTGATCGTCCGCGACGCCTACCAGGAGGGTCGCTACGTGTTCACGGCTTCAGACCTCGCGGCCCGCGCGGCCGGCGTCGGCCTTGTTCCCAAGGGCGACATCGCCTGGTACCAGGCGGGGACGCGGCTGCGACCGTACGGCTACCCACGGTCCTTCGTGCCCAACATCGCGCACCAGCACATCCTGGTGCTGCGGAAGGCGCCCACCGGAAGGCGGGCCTGACGGAGCGCTCCTGCACCTCGCGGAGAGGGCAGGATCAGGCCTCGCCAAAGAACTGGCGCGGCGACTCGTGATACCTGCGCAAGGCGTCCTCGAACCCGCCCGTCGGAGGAGCCTCGTCGCCGGACGTCCTGCTGTCGGCCGCGGCGGGCGAGTCGATGACGACGTCTCCCAGCGTCATCTTGTGCACCCACCCGTCCCGGCCATCGGGGCACAGGACACGCCAGTACGTGCCGCGCTTCTCCACGAGCACGACCTCGTCACCCTCGTCGAGGCTGCCGATCTCCACGCCGCGGACCTCGTCGGGCTCGTCAAGGAGGCTGACCAGGCGGTAGCGAATCCGGCGACGCTCGCGGCCCATGACCGCGGCGCCCGCTCGCCCGTCGAACGTGAGTTTGGCGTCGGCGGCGATGAAGCGGGCCGGATCGGCCTTGCGCGCTTCCATCAGCGACGGGCGGCGCCAGCGCGGCATGTGACCGTCAATCTCGGGCGCGGGACCAAGGTCCGGGACGGTCTGCATCGCTGCCACCGCCGCGACCGCAGCTGGAACAGGGACCGGAGCGGGTGCGAGGCTCGGGGCGGGTACGAGACCGAGACCCGTCGCCGCGCTGGCCGCGAGCACCTCATCGGGCTCGGTGGGCTGTCCATCGCGACGGCGCTTCCCGAACATCAGGAAGGCCATCGCCATGGCCATCGCGCCCGCGACCAGCACCATGATGGGCAGCAGCTGGGTGACAAGGTCGCCTGGCGTGGGTCCGCCGAGGCCCCGTGCCAGGCTCGGATCGCCATCGTTGACCGGGCCGACGCCCAGCCCGCCGTCCGACCCGCCGGGGTTCCCGCCGGAGCCGTCTGCGCCGCCCGGGCCGCGGCCACCAACACCGGGAACGACGACGGCGACGCCGGGTTCGGTGGAGGCGGTGGGTTCGGGGCTGGCCTCGGGCTCCGAGGGATCGACCGCCGGGACATCGTCGGACGGCGTGGGCGTGGGCTTCGTGCCGGATCCGCTGCTGGGTTCCGGGGTTGCGGTCGGGTCGACGGTCGCGACCGGGGTCGGACTGGTCGTCGCCCGCGGTACCGCCGTCGGCGTTGCGGTGGCCTTGGGGGTGGGCTTGGGTGTTGGCTTGGGGGCCAAGGTCGGGCGCGGGGTGGCGGTCGGGCGCGGGGTCGGGCGCGGGGTGGCGGTCGGGCGCGGGGTCGGGCGCGGGGTGGCGGTCGGGCGCGGGGTCGGGCGCGGGGTGGCGGTCGGGCGCGGGGTCGGGCGCGGGGTGGCGGTCGGGCGCGGGGTCGGGCGCGGGGTCGGCTTGGCCGTGGGCACGGGGGTCGGCTTGGCCGTGGGCACGGGGGTCGGCTTGGCCGTGGGCACGGGGGTCGGCTTGGCCGTGGGCACGGGGGTCGGCTTGGCCGTGGGCACGGGGGTCGGCCGCGGGGTCGGCCGCGGGGTCGGCGTCGGCGTGCCGGCAATCGTCACCGATTCGGTTGCGGTCGCCGTCGCGTACACGCCGTTGCGATCCGCGGCTTCGAACCACGGTGTCCACGTCCCGGCAGGCAGCGTCGCCGTGGCCTGGAACGCGACCCCGCGCTTCCACCTGGTGCTGTTGGTGGCCGGCATCATGTCACGAACGACGTCTCCGGCGTGGACGCGCACGTAGGCTGGCTCGAGCCTGCCGCTGTGGCGATACGTGATCTCGAACGTGATGGTGGTGGTCGGCGTCCCGCTTGTCGGCGTGACCTTCGCGTTTGACAGCTGGAGGGGAACGCCAACGGCAGCCGTCACCGGGAGGACGGTCAGCGCGACGAGCAGGAGCGAGGCGAGGACAGCGCCAGCTGTGGGCAGCGCCAGGAACCGCCGGGTCCGCATCGATTGCCGCGCCGGGTGCGTCAAGCGGCTTCAAGCCTCCAGGGCCCTCGAGTACGCGAGGGGTACTGGGCGGAGCATCTCCATCCGACCGGCGGCTCGCTATGGTACGGGGGTCCCCATCCGGGAAGGACCGCAGGGGGACCCCCGGGCGAGGCGTCAGGGGCAGGCGGACTGCCTGGGCTCGCAATCGCGGTGCGTGCTTGCACCGCCTGCGGTGGGCTGTGATGAGGTCCGGTGCCTTGCCGGGGACACCGGAACCCCCCTACCTAGCCGGAATTGGCCATGGGTCGCGCGTGCGCGGTCCGACGAGGATGCGGTCATGCAGGTCATCGCCGTCAGCAACTCGGCCAGCGCCTCGGACCGGGTCGCTGTCGCGCTGAGCACGGCCGTCGCGATCCTCCTGCTGGTGGCGGGTGTTGCCCTCGGCTGGCTGTGCCTGGCAACGCCCATCGTGTCGGGCTTCATTCCCTACGGGCGCCCCAGCCCCGCCGAGATCGCCGGCGGGATGCTGGTGTGGGGCGTCGCTATCGTCGTGCCGGCGGCGTTCCTCATCCTTGGCGTCGCGCGGCTCGTATCGGTCCTGGACGCCCTCTCCGGCTCGCGCCCGAAGCGAGTGACGCCGCACCTCGCCCAGGCGCTCGGGGCAGATCACCTGGCCGCAACGGACCTCGTGCTGCCCGGCGGGCGGCGCCTCCACGAGATCGTGCTCGGCCCGTTCGGCATCGCGGTGCTGGGCGACGTCCCACCGCCCTCTGTCACGCGCCACGTGGGAGCCCGCTGGGAAGTCCGCGGCAACCGCGGCCGCTGGATCCCCGTCGAGAATCCCGTGCACCGGGCGAGCCGCGATGCCGAGCGCGTCCGAAGCTGGCTGACCAGCGAGGACCGCGACTTCCTGGTCCGCGTCTACGCGGCGGTCGCCACGGACGACCCGACCATCGAGCGATCAGCCGAGTGCGCGGTCGTCCCGACGTCGGAGCTGGCGTCGTGGCTGGAAGCGCTGCCGGTGCAGCGAGGCCTCACCCCCGCGCGTCGCGAGCACCTCGTGGACCTGGTCCGAGCGCTGGCGGCAGGTCAGGCGCGCTGACGCGACCGGCACCCGGCCGCCGTGCGCCCGGGTGGTAGGGGAGCCAGGACTCGAACCTGGAACCGGCGGGATATAAGCCCGCTGCTCTAACCAATTGAGCTACTCCCCCAGGGGGCGACGTGGAGTTTGAAGCCTACCGCCCGTTCGAGCTCCGGCCCGGGAAGCGCAGGCGGAACGGCCGCCCCGGCAACCTGGTCGAGGCGTCGTCGGGCGCCGGCAAGCGCTCAGCGGTCTCGACCGCTCCGTATGGCCGCGGCGCGAGCTGTCCGACGGGCTCGGGATCCTCGGGCTCCCGCTCCGCCTCGAGCGGGAGATCGTCGGGATCCACGGGCCGGTCCACCGGCGCGACGGGAACCGCGAGGGGTCGGGCATACGCCGGAGCTCCGTAGAGCTTCGGCATCGCGCCCAGTCCGCGGTCTTCGTTCACCCGGTCAACCTCGGCTGTCCTTTGGTCGAGCAACCGCCTCGATGATAGCCGCGTCGGCGTCCGTCGTCCCGCTCACTGGACGAACAACGGCTTGATCATCTCGTGCAGGACCACGAGCACCAGGTAGGCGATCGGCACCGCGGCGAACAGCCCGAGCGCCAGGCTCCACGGCGTGCGGGTTCGGCGGGTCGCGCCCGCACCCGTGGGCAGGGGCACCACCAGCCACGTCACGAACGCCCCGACCACCAGCACGAGCAGCACGTACACGGCCAGGGCGAGCAGGCGCAGGTCACCGCCGGGGAGGTCTGCACCGCGGTCAAGGGCAACGTCGTAGGCGAGGAATGACACGCCCAGCACGATCGCCACGGTGAGGCTGCTCATGACCGCCCTGAAGACCGGGCGCGGCGCGCGGCGGAATTGGCGCCAGCGGATCGCGAAGAAGCCACGCCGCGGCGGGGCGGGCAGGGGCGGGGAGGATGCGGCAGATCCGGATGCCGGCGCCGCCGGAGTCGACCGGGGCGCGGCGTCCTCAGGCGAGGGGCTGGTCATCGCTCCCCAGGACGGTCAGGCTCCGGCGCGGCGGGATCGTCTCTGGCGTGTGCCTGGCCAGGAGGTCCACCGCCGCCACGAACCGCTCCAACTCCTGCTCCGTGTTCCAGAAGCCGACCGAGATGCGGATCGCGTCGATGGACGGCAGATCCCTGATGATCGCGAAGACGCGGGGCTCCAACTCCCCGACGGCGGAGGCGGCGGTCCAGCCGTCGATGCGGAACGTCACGAGCGTGCCGCCGTGGTTGGGTGGCGTGACCATGTGCACGCCCGGGATCCCGGCGAGGCGCCCGTAGGCCAATGCGGCCAGCCGCGAGGCCCGCTCCAGTGCCCAGTTGAAGCCGACGTACATCGTCAGCCAGCCGACGCTGCGTGCAAGCCCGATCACCGACGGCCGGTGGAAGCCGGTGGCCTCGAACCGGCGGGCTCCTTCGCGAAGCGTGCCGCCCTTGTCCTTGTCGAAGGACGAATAGGCGAGGTACCCGGACGTGGCCGGGATCGTGGCGTCCGCAAACGCCCGGCGGACCCAGAGCGCACCCGTGCCCTCGGGGCCAAGCAGCCACTTCTGACCCGGAACGGCGTACGCATCGACGTCCAGCTCGTCGAGGGCCACGGGGATCGCCCCGGCCGACTGGGCTCCATCGATCACCGACACGGCCCCGGCCTCACGGGCGAGCGTCCCGAGCGCGGCGACCGGGAGGACCGCTCCGGTCGTCCACAGCACGTGGCTCACGACCACGGCCCGGGCCGGGCGCTCGAGGGCGCGACGGACGCCGGCCAGCGTGAGCTGGGTGTCGCCACCATCGCCGATGTCCACGAACTCCACTTCCACTCCGAGTCGGTCCCGCAGGGCCTGGAGCGGGCCGAGGACGCCGGGGTGTTCGTGGTTCGTGGTGACCACGCGGTCACCGGGCCCCCAGGGCAGCGATGCCAGGACAAGGTTGAGCCCATCGGTCGTGGAGTGGGTCAGCGCGATGTCGTCCGGGTCCGCGACCAGGAGCGCAGCGACCGAGGCACGCGCCTCCGCCATGCGGTCCATGAAGGCGACAAACTGGTCGATCCTCGCGCGGCCCACGGCGAGCTCGCTCGCGGCCTGCTCATCCATCGCCCGCACGGTCTCGGCGGGCAACGGGCCGCACGTGCCCGCGTTCAGGTAGATCCCGGCGCCGGTCGCCGGCAGCATCTGCCGGACCGCGGCGATCTTCTCGGAGTCGGGCATGAAGGGGGATACCACGCCCGTATCATATCGGCGGACATGCTCAATCCCGCCGCCCCGGAGACCGAGTGGCCGACTTCGCCCGTCCCGAGCTGATCGCGACACCCGGCTGGCTGGCCGACAACCTCGAACGGCCGGATGTCCGGGTGGTGGACGTGCGCTGGCGTCCGGACGGCACCGCCGCACAGATCCACGCCGCGGGTCATGTGCCCGGGGCCGTCCACATCGACTGGCGGACGTCCGTCGTGTGGCCTGCCGAGGACGCCGACATGCTGCTGCTCGCCTCCCCGGAGCGGATGGCGAGCGCGATGGCGGCGGCGGGGGTGGCGGACGGGACGACCGTGGTGCTCTACGACGACACGCTCTCCTATCACGCGGCCCGCGCCTGGTGGAGTCTGCGCGCCTACGGGTTCGAGACCGCACGTGTCCTGGACGGCGGCTACCCGGCCTGGATCGAGGGTGCCCTGCCGATCGCGGAAGGCGACGAGGTCGCCGTGGCATCGGTGTTCACGCCCCGGCTGCAGGCGCGCCGCCACGTGACCACGGCGGACGTTCGAGGCCTCCTTGGGGCCCCCGACGTCCAGCTGGTGGACGCCCGCGGACCGGCGGAGTACCACGGGTACGAGGGCAACGTCCGGCGCCTGGGCCACATCCCGGGGGCCGTGAACCTCCCGGTCGCCTCGACGCACCTTCCCGGCTCGCAGATGCTCAGGGAGCCAGACGCGCTCCGCACCCTGCTGCTCAAGGGCAACGTCACCCGCGGCCGCCGCCTCGTGTGCTACGACCAGTCCGGGCTGGCGGCAGCCAAGCTCGCCTGGGTGCTGTTGCTCCTCGGCCACGAGGATGTTGCCGTGTACGACGGTGGTTGGGCGGACTGGGGCGCCCGGCTGGATCTCCCGGTCAGCCAGTAGCGCGGCCGGCGTCAGCTCGGTCCGGCTTCTGACGCTCCGGCGTGCCGATGGCAGCCGAGGTGGCCGCTACCCCTCCTCGGCGGGCGGCGTCGACGGTGCCGGCGCGGCCAGGCCGGCCCAGGGATCGACCTCCTGGTGCTCGGCGAGGATCTGCGTGCGGCGCTGGTTGACGGCCACCAGGAGCGCCGAGCGGCGCGCCTCGCCCAGACGGTCCGACCAGTAGGTCGCGTTCGTGACAGGGATGAACGCGCTCGCCAACTCCGAGAGCGCCTCGCGGAGGCTCATCTCGCCCGGCGTTAGGTGGATCGTGCCGGTGATGCGGAACGGGGGCACGGAGATGATCGCCTCGGCGGACCTCTTCGGGGTGCGCAGCTCCGGGGACGGCTCGACGGGCACGTCGGCCACCGCGAACAGCACCGAGGCAAGGTTGATCTGCGCGACGTCCGCACGGATCGGCTGGCCGCGGTCGCCCATCTCCTCCACGGTGACGCCCTCGAGGATGAGGAACGGCTTCTCCGCGAAGTTGAGGATGTCGGTCACACGACGCTGCCGAGTCCGCACCCACCCGCGGGTGATCAGGGCGTCCGTGTAGAGCGTCAGCTCGACGAAGGTCACCTCGGTGAACGCGGCGAACATGCTTCGGCCCTCCCGATGGCGCGCCGTCCGTAGCGCCCCGGCACCGTGTGAAGCATAGGCGCTCGCGCGACACGGATCATCCCGCCGATGGTCCCGAGGCGTTACGCGCGTGCGGCGGCCGTCACCAGGTGCTCCGGACCGTGCTGGAGGTCCTCGTGCAGGCGGGCCACCGTGGCCAGCGTGTCGACCTCGGACACGGGCTTGTCCGGGCGCAGGTTCTTGATGCGCGGGAAGCGCAGTGCGTAGCCCGACGTGTGCCGCGTCGAGCGCATGATCGCGTCGAAGGCGACCTCCACCACGACTGACGGCTCAACCACCCGGTACCGCCCGTGGGTCGAGATCGTGTGGGCCTCGAACCAGCGGGTCATGTCCGCGATCTCGGCGTCCGTGAGGCCGCTGTACGCCTTGCCGATGGTGACCAGCCGCCCGGTCTCGTCGTGGCGGACGGCGAACGTGTAGTCGGACAGCACGCCATGGCGCTTCCCGTGGCCCACCTCGACGCCGATGACGACGCAGTCCAGCGTCGCGAGCGCCTTCTTCATCTTGAGCCAGCCCAGGCCACGTCGACCCGGCGAGTACTCGCTCGATGGATCCTTGACCATCAGTCCCTCGTTCCGGCGGGCCCGGGCCTCCGCGAACGCCGCCTCCAGGCCTTCGATCGAGCCCACGTTCACGAGATGGCTGAGGGCGAATCGGCCGCCCTCGGCGGCGAGGGGCAGCTCGAGCCCCTCCAGGACGCGGCGGCGCTCGGTCAGCGGGGCCCCGAGGAGCGGCGCGACGACAGCGTCGGCGTCATGATCCAGGCCCAGGATGTCCCAGGCAACGTAGATGACCGGGACATCCGCGAGAATCCCCGCCGAGGGCCGCTTGCGACCGAGGCGCGCCTGGAGCTGGAGGAACGGGAGCACCACGCCGTCCTTCCACGCCAGCAGCTCGCCATCCAGGATCCCGGTCCACGGCAGTTCGCGGGCCCCCGCGACCACCTCAGGGAACTGCGCGCTGACGTCGTTGAGATCCCGGGAGTAGAGCCGCACCTCGGTACCCGAGCGATGGAGCTGGGCGCGGATGCCGTCGTACTTGTCCTCGACCCAGACCGTGGGCCCGAGGCGGGTCATGATCTCGGTCGCGTCCTCGGCGGGCGACGCGAGCATGAACTTGAGCGGGTGGAACACGGCCATCGCCGCCTCGTCCAGCCGGTCGTCGCGCGCGAGCACGGCCGTGCTGCCGATGTCGCCGGTGAGCATGCCCGCGCGCTTGACGTCGTCCAACGGCCGTCCGAAGGCCTTCGCGATGGCCGCCTCCAGCAGCCCCTCGCGCAACCCGATCCGGAGCTCGCCCCCCAGGACCTTGACGATGGCCCCGGCCGTGCCCGGTGACGAGCGGCGCAGCAGCGCCTCGAGGATGGCGGCCTTCGCGGCAGGCCCCGACGCCTCCTCCATCGCCTCGAACGCGTCGCGGACCTCGACCAGGGTCGGTTCTCCGTCCGGGTCGGGGGCATGTTCGGCCGCGACGAGCACGTCCTGCACCGCGGCGGCGACGTCGGAGGTTCGGTCATAGGCGCGACGGAGGGCGTCGCGGTCTGCGCCGGCCACACTGAGAACGGATGAAGAGATCCCGGACCATCCCATGCCCACGGAGCGCTGATCGACCTCGGGGAACGGGCGGCCGGTCAGGAAGACGGCCGCGACCGGCAACTCGTCGGGCGCGAGCGAGGCCAGGTAGTCGGCGAGGATCGCCGTCTTCTCGGACGTCTTCGTCGTCGCCGAGACGCGACCGGCCACCTCGCTCCAGCGGCGCATGGGCGGGATGGTATACGGTGCGCAGGATGCTCCACCGGCGCTGGTTCCCGGACCGAATCGACGGCACCGCGGTCGTGCTCAAGCGGCACACCCGGGACAACCTGCCGGATTTCCTGCGCTGGTACCAGGATCCCGAGGTCGCGCGCCTGACGCGCTACCAGGACGGCCCGATGCGTCCCGACGAGATCGAGCGGTTCTTCATGATGCGCGCGCTCGGGCCGGACACCCTGGCGATGGGTATCCACGTCCGGGACACGGGGCGCCTCGTCGGGTCGTGCGCGTTCAGCCAGCTGGACGCGGACAACGGATCGGTCCTGTACCACATCACGATCGGCGAGCACGACGCCTGGGGTCGCGGTTTCGGCGGCGAGGCGACGACGCTGATGGTGGACCACGCGTTCACGTCGCTCGGGCTGCATCGTGTCTCGCTCTCGGTGTTCGCGTTCAACGAGCGGGCGATCCGGTCGTACGCGCGCGTCGGGCTTCGTGAGCGAGGGTCGCGCCCGCGAGGCGATCTGGCGCGACGGCCGCTGGTGGGACGAGATCCACATGAGCGTGCTCGAGCCCGAGTGGCGAGCCGCGCGCTGGCAGGCCCGCGCGATCGCGGACGGGAGGGCTCCCGCGCCGGTGCCGACGGCGGGAGGCGAGCCCGAGGTGGTGCCGGTCGCCGGAGGCGAGGCCGCGACGGGTCGCGATCGATGACGGCGAGCACGGGTCCGGCGGCCGAGGCGGCCCGGGCGGCGTTCCGGGAGCGGTCGGAGGCGAAGGGCCACGCGGTGGACAACGCCCGGGAGGCCGTCGCCGGCCTGGACGCCGCGTTCGCCTCCGGCGCGCTGCACAAGACGACCACGCTGGGCGCGATGCTCGCCGACCTCTCCGTGGCCCTGGACCAGGAGGACGGCCAGCGCCTGGGCGGCAAGAGCGCCGAGGCCGCCCGGTTCATCCTGCGGGCGATCGGCCGTGAGCTGGACAACGCCTGACCGAGGTCAGTCCAGGCCGTAGTAGCGTCGGCGGCGGGCGCGGGCCAGGGTGACGCGGGTCTTGAGCGGCAGGGCCTCGAGACGCAGGCGTGAGCTCTCGATCCAGGACGTCGAGCACGACCGGCAGGGCGGCCTGCACGGCCGCATCCAGGGCGTCCGCGATCAGCTGCTCGTCGTCACGACACAGCTCGTCGCGGTCCAGACGACCGGCCAGGTCGTCGGCCAGCTCGCGGAGCTCGAGCTCGAGCCGGGAACGGGGACCCCGGAGCCCAGGGGCTGGGGCGGCCGCGACACGGATGCGCACGCGTGTGTCGAGCATGTGAGGCTCCTCCACGACGGGCCTCGGGCCACGGCTCACGGGACGGGCCGCCGACGCCATGTCGCTGCGGACATGGTCCGCCGATCCGGGGGCCGCTCACAGGGCCATCGGTCCCAGGGAGACGCACTCGTCCCGACCAGGTCACAAATCGATCATCGAGCCTCGTCGGGATGCGCTCGCGACGCGGGTCCTGCGGCGCGTCGGATCGCGTAGCCTTCGCGCAGTCGGAGGAACGATCCCAGATGACCGCCCCCGCCACGTCCGAGCGAGCCGCGACGGTCGAGTTCGACCACGTCACGAAGTCGTACGACGGCCGGGCCGCCGAGCGCCGGGGCCCCGGGCGCCGTCAACGACCTGTCGCTCACGGTCCCGGCGGGCAAGATCTGCGTGCTCGTCGGGCCGTCGGGCTGTGGCAAGACGACGACCCTCAAGATGGTCAACCGCCTGATCGAGCCCACCGCCGGGCCGCATCCTGCTCGACGGCGTCGACGCCGCGAGCCCGGGACGTCACCGAGCTCCGCCGCAGCATCGGCTATGTCATCCAGCAGACGGGCCTGTTCCCCCACCAGACGATCGAGGAGAACGTCGTCACGGTGCCCCGCCTCCTGGGCTGGTCGAAGGCGCGCATGGCGGCCCGCGCCGAGGAGCTGCTCGCGGTCGTGGGCCTGGAGCCCGCGACGTACGCCGGGCGCTACCCGGCCCAGCTGTCCGGCGGCGAGCGGCAGCGGGTGGGCGTGGCCAGGGCGCTGGCCGCCGACCCGCCGATCATGCTCATGGACGAGCCGTTCGGAGCCGTCGACCCGATCGTTCGCGAGCGTCTCCAGAACGAGTTCCTGCGCCTCCAGGAACGGCTGGCCAAGACGATCCTGTTCGTCACCCACGACATCGACGAGGCCATCAAGATGGGCGACGTCGTGGCTGTCTTCGAGACTGGCGGGGTCGTCGCCCAGTTCGGACCGCCGGCGGAGATGCTCGCGAACCCCGCCTCGGACTTCGTGGCCAGGTTCGTGGGCACGGACCGCGGCCTCAAGCGGCTCAGCCTGTTCCGGGTCGGAGAGCTGCCACTGGCGCCGCTCGTGACGGCGCCGGTGGGCTCGGACGGCGCGATCGCGCGGCGGGTCGCCCACGAGCAGCCGTTCGACCACGTCCTGGTCGTGGACGCGGAGCAGCGGCCGATCGGCTGGGTCCACCGTGACCGGCTGAGTGCCGGCCAGATCTCGGCGGACCAGGTCGAGTCCACCTCTCCGCTCCTCGACCGGCGCACGACCCTCAAGGACGCCTTGTCGATGCTGCTGGACGCGGACGTGCAGGCTGGGCTGGTGGTCGACCGGACCGGTGCGGTGCGGGGCATGATCGGGGTCGAGGACATCACGCGCCTGATGCGCGAGGGCGGCCCGCGGCCGGCGGACCCGCCCGCCGGGCCCGGCGGGGCCTGAGCGGTGGAGATTCGCTGGGACTGGATCGTCGACCACCTCGACGACATCGTCCTGGCCCTCTGGCAGCACCTCGTCCTGACGGCCGTGCCGCTGGCGATCGGGTTCGCCATCAGCATGGGCCTCGCCATCTGGGCCATCCGCAAGCCCTGGGTCTACGGACCGGTGACCGCGGTGACCGGCATCCTGTACACGATCCCCAGCCTGGCGGCGTTCGCCATCCTGGTCCCGATCTTCGGGTTCTCGCTGCTGACGGCGTTCATCCCCCTGACCACGTACACGCTGCTCATCCTGTTCCGCAACATTGTGGCGGGCTTCCAGGCCGTGCCACGCGAGGTGCTCGAGGCTGCCGACGGGATGGGCTACCTGCCGCACGAGCGGCTGCTGCGCGTCGAGATCCCGCTCGCTGTGCCGCTCATGTTCGCGGGGCTGCGGCTCGCCGCCGTGACCCTCATCGGGCTCGCGACGGTGGTCTCGATCCTCGGCTCGTCGTACGGCGGGCTCGGCCAGCTCATCACCGACGGCCTGCAGACGTTCTTCCCCACGAAGTACGTGCTGGGAGGCGTGTTGTCGGTGTTGCTGGCGCTCATCGTCGACATCGCGTTCGTCCGGATCGAGCGCCGCGCCACGCCATGGGCGCGTGCCCGCGCCGAGGGGGCGGCGCCGGCATGAACGAGACCATCGCCTGGCTCACCAACCCCGCCACCTGGCAGGGCCAGACCGGCGTTCCGTGGCGGCTCGTGGAGCACCTCGCGATGGTCGGGGTGTCGATCCTCGTCGCGACGCTCGTCGCGCTGCCCCTCGGGCTCTGGATCGGCCACACCGGCCGCGGCGCCAACCTCGCGATCAACCTCGCCAACATCGGCCGCGCCGTCCCTTCGTACGCGGTCATCGTCATCATCCTGCCGTTCTCGCTGGCCTTCAGCCGCGAGCTGGGCCTGAACGTGATCCCCACGTTCCTGGCGATGGTGCTGCTCGCGATCCCGCCGATCCTCGTCAACGCCTACGCCGGCGTGCGCGGTGTGGACCGGGACCTCGTCGATTCGGCCCGGGGGATGGGCCTGAGCGAGCGCCAGATCCTGTCCGGGGTGGAGATCCCGCTCGCGGCGCCGGTCCTCGTGGGTGGCTTCCGGACCGCGGTCCTCAACGTCATCGCCACGGCCACGATCGGGGCGGTCCTCGGGTTCGGAGGGCTCGGCCGGTTCATCCTCGACGGACGGGCGACGGGTCTGCTCGGGACCGGCCAGCTGATCGGCGGCGCGATCCTCGTGTCCGTGCTCGCGGTGGGCATCGACCTGCTGCTCGCCGTCGTCCAGCGCCGGCTCGCACGGCGCGCGGATCCCGAGCTGACGGGCGCACGGGACCTGCGCGAGCTGTCCGAGGTCCCGCTCCCGCAGGGCCTGCCCTGAGGCTCGGGCGACCGATCCGGCGCGGTGGGTTACGCTCCGGTCGGCACCTCACCCCGTGGTGCCGCGTACCTCACAGGAGAGGAGACCCAATGCGGTTGTCCCGCGCGCTGACCCTCGGGGCGGTGATGATGGTGGCCCTGGCCGCCTGTTCGTCGGGTGGGGGCAGCAAGCCCGAAGTCAAGATCGGCTCGGACGGCTTCTACGAGAGCGAGCTGGTCGCGGAGATGTTCGCCCAGGTGCTCGAGGCCGACGGCTACCCGGTGGCGCGCAACCTGGGCATCGGCGCCCGGCAGGTGCGGCAGCCCGCCCTCGAGCAGGGGCAGATCGATATCTCGCCCGAGTACGTCGGCTCCGGCCTCGGCTACTACGACAAGGCCGCGCCCACCGGCGACGGCCCGACGAACCGCCAGCTGCTGGCGCAGGTCCTGGCCGACAAGAAGATCCAGGTCTTCGCCATCTCACCGGGCGAGGACACCAACGCCGCCGTGGTCCGCCAGGACACGGCGACGGAGCTGAAGCTCGCCAAGATGAGTGACCTCGCCGCCGTCCAGGACCAGATCAAGTGGGGCCTGACGCCCGACTGCGAGGCGAACCCGCTGTGCAAGGATGCCCTCGAGTCGTACGGGATCAACTTCCCCCCCAAGCAGCGCGAGACGCTCGCGGCCTGTGACGCCCCCATGGCCGAGGCGCTCAACAGCAAGGGCATCGACCTTGCCTGGCTGTGCTCGACGCAGCCGGCCATCGCCCAGTTCGGGTTCGTGCTGCTGGAGGACGACAAGAACACCCAGCCGGCCGAGAACATGACCGCCCTCGTGCGCGACGACCTCCTCGAGAAGGTCGGCGACAAGAACGAGTTCCAGAAGCGCCTGGACGGCGTCCTGGCCACGCTGACCACCGAGGCGCTCACGAAGATGGGTGTCGAGGTGGCGGTGGACCAGAAGGACGTCGCCGACGTGGCCAAGGCGTTCCTGACCGCGAACGGCCTGCTGAAGTAGCCGTCAGCGCGCGACGGCTCCGTCTCGGGCCCCGGCTGCGCCGGGGCCCGGACTGTCTCCGGGTTCCGACGACGCTTGCCGGGTCCTGGCACAGCGGTGACTCGCCGGAGGATCAGCTCGCCGGTCAGTGTGGAGGGCTCACGGCCGATCCAGCACGAATCGCGCCCAGCCCCTCGACAAGGAGCCGGCTCGCGCCTGCAGCGAGTCGCCGAGGGTCCCGGTGCCGCCCTCGACTGCCCTACCCCAGCTCCAGCCAGTCCAGAAGTTCGCGGCCCTCGGCCCAGTGCTGGGGGGCCTCGTGCGCGACCCGGTACGCCTCGTGCTCCAGCGAGCCGGCGGTGCCCGGATCCGCGTCCCGGAGGCGGCGGCTGTGGTGCAGGCGCCCGACGGAGTGGGCCAGGAACAGCGAGTACAGCGCCTCGGGATCGGCGGTGGCGATCCGCGCCTCGGCCTCGGGCTGGTAGTCCACCGGCACCATCAGGCGGGCGAAGAACGCTCCGATCTCGTCGACCAGCGGATCCACGCCCTGCGAGTGCCCGGCCCAGCGGACGATCGGGGCGCGCGAGGTGAAGGCGGCGTAGGTGGAGGTCACATCGCCGCCATCGACCAGCAGCGTCCCACCGAACCCCAGGAACTGGTTGCTCTCCGGAATCCGGTCCGTGACGCGGATCGGCCCCCACGACCAGGGGCGCACCTCGGGATGGGGCTCGGAGCGGTCCAGCGTCGCAACCCGTCCCTTGCCGCCCCTGGCCTCCCAGAAGGTGACCAGCTCTGGGTCGAAGTGCTCAAACGTGGGGCGGTCGCGGAGCGCGACCAGGAGCCGCGGCCCGGGAGTGGCGCCTGCCGCCGACCCATCCCGAAGAACGAACCCCAGGTGCGCCAGCTCGCGTTGGGTATCGGCGAGCCAGTCGCCACCCCACTCGAGCGCACCCGGCCACGCCCGCTGAACCTTCGGCCCACTCATCGGACCACTCCAGTCATCACTCACCGCCCCCAGCGGATGCGTCCGGCGCCACCGGCTCGCGTTCGGTCACGCGTCGTCGTTGACCGCCGAAGATCATGACCACCACGCCCCCGACCGACGTGATCAGCAGCGTCGCCACGTGCACGAGGACCGCGAACGCCAGCGCCGGCGCGCGGGCGATCCCCACCGAGGCCGCGATCGTGACGGCCGCCAACTCGAACGTGCCCACGTACCCCGGGCCCGCCGGGATCGCCGTGGCCAGGTTCGTGCCGGCCGCCAGCAGCGCGGCCTGACCCATTGTCGGCTCCACGTCCACCGCCTGCGCGGCCGCCGCGAAGGCGAGCACCGTGAGCGACCACGTCGCGATCGAGATCACCACCGCCGCCGTGACCGCCCGAGCGTCGCCGGCCACCGCCAGGCCGGTGCGCAGGCGCACGAGCGCCCCGTGAATGCGCGGCCAGCGCCCGAGGAACTCCCGGACCCGGTCCGCCCCGGGAAGGCGATGGGCGTAGATGCCCGCAGCCACGACCACCACCAGCAGCGCCGACACCGCGAACCCGGCGAGCACGGCCGACGCCACGATCCCGCGCACCGAGAGCACCAGGATCGCGACCGCGGCGATCGTGACCACGACCATCGTGTCCACGACACGCTCGACGACGATCGTGCCCAGGATCGTGGATCGGCTGATGCCGGTGCGGTCCCCGAGATCGTGGGCCCGGACGAGCTCTCCCAACCGCGCCGGCAGGACGTTGTTCGCCAGGTACCCAACGAGCAACGAGGACAGGACGACCCCGAACGAGACGACCGCCACCGGGCCGAGCAGGACCCGCCAGCGGACGGCGCGCAGCAGGATGTCCCCCATGATGAAGGCCACCATGAGGGCGACCCACCGAGGGTCAGCGCCCTTCAGCACCTCCCAGGCCGCGGGCACGTCCACCGACCGGACGACCAGCACCAGGGCGATGACGGAGATCGTGACTCCCAGCGCCGCCCGCCCCAGGCCCCCGCGGAAGCGCACGCTCAGGCCGTGCCGGACTCGCTCGCGGAGACGCGCGGGCGCAGCTTCGCCGACCGGCGCAGGCCGGTACGGTGCAGGAGGTAGCGGCCGACAACGCGCAGGGTCGAGAGGCCGTAGACGACGCTCCGGCGGAAGCCCACGGAGCTCGCCTCCTCGAAGTAGCGGGTCGGCACGGCGATCTCGTCCACGCCCATCCCGCCCGCCGCCACGACCTGGGCGATCAGGTCCTGGTCGAACACGAAGTCGTCCGAGTTGAGCCGGTATGGGATCGTCTCGAGCAGGCGCCGCGAGTACGCGCGCAGGCCCGTGTGGTACTCGGAGAGGTGGAGCCCGAACGCCGCGTTCTCGACGCCGGTGAGGAACCGGTTGGAGACGAACTTCCACTTGGGCATGCCGCCGGCAATCGGATCGCCCAGGAAGCGGCTGCCCAGCACCAGGTCTGCCTCGCCCGCGAGGATGGGGGCGACCAGCTGCGGGATACGCGTGGCGTCGTACTGATAGTCGGGGTGGAGCATCACGACCACGTCCGCGCCCCACTCGAGCGCCCGGTCGTAGCAGGTCTTCTGGTTGCCGCCGTAGCCCAGGTTCTGGCGGTGGACGATGACCTCGATGCCGAGCCGCTTCGCGATCTCCACGGTCTCGTCCTTCGACACGTCGTCCACCAGGATCATGTGGTGCACGAGGTCGTGCGGGATGTCCGCGTAGGTCCGCTCGAGCGTGCGGGCGGCGTTGTACGCGGGCATGACGATGACGACCTTGGGCTCGTCGGACATGGGGGAACTCTACCCGGTCACGGCGAAGTCACGATCCGCGGGTATGGTTCCTGCGAACAGGACGGTGCAGACCACGAGCGCCCCGTCGGGCGCGGGAGACCACCATGCTCGATCGACTCTTCGGGGACCGCCGACCAGACCCTTCGGTGGCAGACCGGGTGCCCCCCGGTCAGTACCTCACCGAGAAGTTTCCGGTTCTCCATTACGGCTCGGTGCCGCGGGCGGACCTCGCGGCCTGGGACTTCCGGGTCTACGGCGAGGTGGACAGCCCGCTGCGCTTCACCTGGGACGAGTTCCAGGCCCTGCCGCGCAAGCAGGTGACGACCGACATCCACTGCGTGACCCGCTGGTCGAAGCTGGACACCCACTGGGAGGGCGTCGCGATCCAGACGATCCTGGAGCTGGCGCAGGTCCGGCCCACCGCAACGCACGTGGTCGGCCACGCCGAGCAGGGCTACACGGCCAACGTGCCCCTCTCGGTGCTCGATGATGACGACGTGCTCCTTGCCGACACGTACGAGGGCGAGCCACTGACGCCGGACCACGGCTTCCCCTTGCGGCTGATCGTCCCCAAGAAGTACTTCTGGAAGGGCCCCAAGTGGATCCGTGGCCTGGAGTTCCTGGCCCACGACCAGCTGGGGTTCTGGGAGCGCTACGGCTACCACAACGACGCCGATCCCTGGCGCGAGGAGCGCTTCAGCGAGTAGCGGCAGGCGATCAGTCCACGAGCTCCAGATGGACCGTGGATCCCGTGACGGTCTGGACGATGTCCAGCATGACGAGGACGCCGCTGTCGCGGTCGTAGCCGGTCCGCACGGTCACACCGTCCATTCCCATGGCGAGCACGATGAGCGTCGGGTCGACCGACTCGACCGTGATCCGGGCGGCAGTGATCGGGTCCTCGTCCAGGAGGTCGCCAGGGGACATCCCGGCGAGCGCCGCGGGGGCGTACCAGTAGGGGCCGGTCGCGCCGGTGACGCCAGCACCGTCGTTCGGTTGTTCGTAGCCGTTCACGACGATCACGTCGTGGTTGGTGAAGGCGGCCCAGGTCGAGCCGACCTCGCCGAAGGTGATCGTCGACTGCATCGGGTACACCCAGGGCCCGGAGCCCGGATCCACTGGGTTCACCTGCGTGTACGTGCCGCTGTAGGCGAGCTGCTGGCCGGGCGCGACCCACGATGGTGGCGGCGCCCCCATTCCCGGCAGCGATCGCTGGCGCACGCCGGCGATCTTGGTGAGCGCGAGCTGGGTGTTGCCTTGGGGGTTGTCGACGGGCCCGTGGACCGGCGCGTCGGCGCCCTTGGTGCTGCTGTTCATGGCCAGCAGCGCCCCGCTCACCAGGTCGTATGTCGCCGACAGGTAAGCACCACCGCCCTGGGCGATGAAGCTGAGAGCGTCGTAGGTGGCGTCACCTAGCACGTATGGCCCGTGGAGGACGAGGTAGTCACCGTAGCCGGTGACCAGCGCCTGCTGGAGCGCGTCGGGATTCACCCAGGCCCCGTCCACGAGCGTGCCGGCCTGTCGCGCACCGCCCATGGGCGTCAGGGTGTATCGGTTGGCGAGGAGGTCGATGCTGTAGAGCGTCGTCGAGATGACGACGTCGGTCCCTTCCACGGCGAGGACCTCCGTCTGGGTGAACGCCTGGCTGGCCGCCGTCGGCATGTCGCCACCGCCGTCGCCCTCGTCGGTGCGCCGGTAGCGCTTCCCGGTGGCGGGATCCTCCCACGTGCCTTCGGGATCCTCGACGTACGTGTAGTAGCTCGCGGCAATCGATGCCGTGGCGCCGTAGTGGGTCAGGAGCGTCCCGGCCTGCACCCAGTCGGGCGGCCCGAGCGCCAGGTCCTCACCGATCGCGGGGGCGAGCGGGCCGCCTGATGGTGGCGACTCCGCCGGAGCGGGCACACCCGGGACCAAGGGCGATGGGGGCGCAGGCGTGGCGGGCGACGCGTCGCCGGACGGCGTCCCGGCCTTGGACTGCCCCGGCGAGGAGCCTCCGCCGCACGCGGCGACTGCCAGCGCCACCACGAGGACGCACACGCGGAGCGCGCGCGAGCAGGACGTCGAGCTCATCACGGATCACCCCGATCCCGGCTCAGCACCGGGTGCCGCAGGGAGTTGGCCGGAGGGGCTCCCAGATCTCGTCGGCCAGGGTCCGCCACGCACCGATCGCTTCCTGCCAACGGCACGATCGCTGGCCGGCAGCGGGCATGTCGAGGGCCATCCGTCGCGAAGTCGAGCCGCTACGGACGAACCGCAGCGGCGCTCACCTGGGTGCCTGGCGCACCTTGTCCGTGAGTCACGTCGATCCCGTCGTACGTGCGGCAGCGGTCCGCACCGAGTCGCCCCGATGCACCGGAGGTATGCTGTGGAGGCTCGTTGATCGGCTTCCCGGCGCGCCATCGCGTCACCCGGTCACGCGTCCCCGGCGGAGATCGCGAGGTGGGGTGCGGTGAAGACGAAGCTCCTGGTCACGCTGGCGGTTGGCGTGTTGGCGCTGGGCGCCTGCGGCGGTGGGGCATCGGCAACGGCGGGCACGGAGGGGACCCCTGGGCCTGATGCAACTTCCGAGCCTGACGCAACAGCCGAGCCGGCGGAGACCGCCGCGATCGAGGCCACCGTCGCGCCGGACGCCGGGGGCACCGTTGATGTCTGTGCCCTGCTGACGACCGACGAGGTGAAGGGTGTTACCGGGGCGGATACCAAGGCGGAGGTGGAGTCGACCAGCGGCTGGGGGGACTGGGTGGCCGGCCAGTGCTGGTGGAACAGCGCCGACCTCTCCACGCGGTTCAGCATCGACGTCGGGACGCCGGCCAGCATCGGCAAGTCATCGAGTCCGACGGTCGAGGAGCAGATGGAGCTCTCGCGCATGGTGCAGAAGGCATTCGGCGACGTGACGGACATCCCGGGACTGGGCGACGACGCCTTCTACGGGTCGGGCACGCTTCTCGCGGTCAAGAACGGATCGATGCTCCAGCTGTTCGCCCTGAACATGGACAAGGAGACGGCGACCGAGCTGGTCAAGCTGGCCCTGGCCCGCCTGTGAGCTCCTCGTCGCGCCCTCGCCGATGACGGCTCCGGTCGTCGTCAGCGACATGGACGGCACCCTCGCCACGGTCGACACGTGGCGAGGCGTGCTGGCGTGGATCCGCGAGTCCTACCCGTCGCCTGCCGCCCGGCGCTTCGTCACGGTCCGGCTGCCGCGGATCGTGCTGGCCAAGGCCGGGTTCACCGACAAGGAGGCCTTCCGTGGCCGGTGGATGGCGGACCAGGCACGCCTGCTGCGTGGTCTGCCCGAGGCGAGGCTGGACGAGATGGCCGAGTGGGTCGTCGAGCACCACCTGTGGCCGGCGCGGCGCCAGGTGGCGATCGACGCGGTGCGTGCAGCCGCCCAGGAGGCCCGCGCGGGGGACCCGGGTTCGCGGCTCCTGCTCGCCACGGGCGCGTACCGTCAGCTGGGCGAGGCGTTCGGGCGGCGGATGGGGGCGGACGTGGCGCTCGGGACGCCGCTGGAGGTCCGCGACGGTCTGGCGACCGGGGCGCTGTCCGGGCCGACGCAGAGCGGCGAGACGAAGGCCGCAGCGGTCGCAGCCGAAGCGGCAGGAGGCGAGGTGCTCGCCGCGTTCGGGGACACGGTTGCGGACCTCCCGCTGCTCCAGTTGGCCACGCGGGCCGTCGCGGTGGCCCCGGACGCCGCGCTCCGCCGCGAGGCCTCCGCCCGCGGCTGGGAGATCCTGGGGGACTAGACAGGGCCGCGTCGAGGGAGGTCACATCGTGGACACCCGGGCATCGCTGCTCACGATCGAGCTCGAGCAGCTGACCGCCGTTCCTGACGGGCCCGTCGTCGAGTGGGAGGCCCTGGGCGACGGCGATGAGCCGCTCGTCTGGGTGGAGGGCGGGCCGGGCCTGCCGGCGCACCTCGCCCGCGCCGACGTGGTGCCGGTCCTCGACCGCTTCCGGTGCCACCTGGTCAACGCGCCGGGCTCGGGTCGATCGACGCCGCCGGTGACCGAGGAGGGCTACGACCTCGCACGCATCGTCGGGTTCTTCGAGTCATGGCGGCGTGCCGTCGGCCTCGGTCCCGTGACCCTCATGGGCCACTCGTGGGGCGGGCTGGTGGCACCCGCCTGGGCGGCCCTGCACCCCGAGGGCGTCCGGCGCCTGATCGTCATCGACGGGTATGCCGGCTCCGGATCCGTAGACCCGGCCGCGGCCCAGGCCGAACAGCAGCAGGCGCTCGACCGGGTTCGCGACCGCCCCTGGTTCGCGGCCGCGTGGGGCGCATGGGAGGAGGGCCTGGGCCTGACCGGCCGGACCGAGGAGGCGCTGGTCGACGCGTTCCGCGCCATGCTTCCCATGTACTTCGCGGAGCCCGATGACCCGGTGATGGCCGTCCACATCGAGCGGATCCGCCGCGAGCTCCGATTGCACGCGTCGATCGTCGACGCCTGGGAGGGGGAGCGCGAGGATGCCGACTACCGCCCTCTCCTCGCGGGAGTCCAGTGCCCGACGCTCATCATCGTGGGCGAGCACGACTGGATCTGCGGCCCGCTGTGGAACCGCGCGCTCGCCGCGGCGATCCCCAGCTCGCGCCTCGTGGAGATGCCGGGCGTCGGACACCTCCCGCAGTACGAGGCGCCCGCGGCGTTCCGGGCCGCGATCGACGCCTGGCTCGGGGAGTAGGCGCGGAGCACCGGACCAGGGCCGGGAGCGCGCGGCCGGCCGCCTGCCCCGGTCGTCAGCTCGTCAGCCCCGCGCCACCTGCAGGATCGCCTCCAGCGAGCGATCGATGTCCTCGGCCGTCGTTGACCAGTTGCTGACCGAGATCCGCATCGCGGCCATGCCGTGCCAGGTCGTGCCGGACAGCCAGCACGTGCCCTCCTCCTGGACCCGCCGGATCACGTCCCGGGTCCGGTCGTCGGCGCTCATCTCGTCGCGGGCGGCGAACCGGACCAGGACCTGGTTGAGGACGACTTCGTTGAGGACCTCGAGGCCGGCTTCCAGCTCAGCGGCGCAGAGCCCGTCCGCCATGCGTGCCGCGTGGGCGCAGTTGCGCTCGATCATCTCCGCTACGCCCTCCCTGCCCAGCGAGCGCAGCGCGGCCCACGAGGCGAACCCGCGGGCGCGGCGCGAGTACTCCGGCACCCAGCGGAACTCATCGCGCTCGGACTCGCCGTACACGATGTAGGCGGCGCCCTGGGGTGATAGCGCGGCCGCGTGGGCATCGGCGTCGCGGACAAGGGCGAACCCGCAGTCGTAGGGCACGTTGAGCCACTTGTGGCCGTCGGTGGCCCAGGAGTCGGCCCGCTCCACGCCCGCGACGAGGTGCCGAAGCCGAGGAGCGGCAGCCGCCCACAGCCCGAACGCGCCGTCCACGTGGATCCAGGCGTCGGGTCGGCGCGCGCGAACGAGGTCGATGGCAGGGCCGAAGTCGTCGAAGGAGCCGGTGTTCACGTTGCCCGCCTGGAGGCACACGATCAGCGGGCGATCGCCGGCCGGGAGGCGCTCGGCGAGGCTGTCGATGAGCAGGCGGCCCTGGTCGTCGGTGTCGGCGACGAGGGCCCGGGCGCGACCCAGGCCGAGGTACTGGAGCGCGGTCCCGATCGTCGCGTGTGCCTCGGCGCCAACGAGGACGTCGATCCTCGGCGCCCCGGCCAGCCCATCCTCCTCGACGTCCCACCCCCGGTCGGCCAGGAGCCGGTGACGCGCCGCCGCCAGGCAGGTCACGTGGGCCATCTGGCACCCCGTCGTGAGCCCGAAGCCGGTCCCGGCGGGCAACCCGAAGAGGTCGATCAGCCAGGCGCCCACCACCTCCTCGACAACGGATGCCGACGGACCCGCGACGTAGATGCCCGCGTTCTGGTCCCAGGTGCTGGTCAGCCAGTCGGCGGCGAGCGCGGCCGGCAGCGAGCCCCCGATCACGAATCCGAAGTAGCGCGGGCCGGCCATGCCGACGACACCTGGCTCCGCCTCCCGGGCCAGGTGCTCCAGGACCGTCGCGGGATCCTCGCCGTTCTCCGGCAACGGGCCACCGAGGCCCGCGAGCAGCTCGGCCCGGGTGGCGGAGGCGCGTACGGGACGCTCGTCCAGGGTCGCCAGGAAGCCCGCGGCGAGGTCCGCCGTGCGGCGAAGGAGAGCAGCCGTGTCAGCGGCGGAGGGGGACTTCTCCGGATCGGGACGCATCGCCACTCCTGAGTTGCGGGCTCGAGTCCGGAGAGCATCGCGCCGTGCGGCGCCGTTGTCGATTCATGACCCGACGTCCCGCCGGACCGGACGCCACGGCGCCCGGCCTGCGGGCACAATGGTCCCACCGCGTCCCGGGAGGCCCAGATGGCACGCAAGACCATCCTGCTCATCGGCACCCTGGACACCAAGGGCGTCGAGCTCGCGTATATCCGGGACATGGTCGCGGCGCGCGGCCACGCGACCCTCGTGCTGGACGCCGGCGTCGGCGAGCCGCAATGGAGCCCGGACATCGGCGCGGAGCGGGTCGCCACGGCCGGCGGCGGCGATCTGGTGGCGCTGCGTGCGGCCAACGACCGCGCCGCGGCCCTTGACGTCATGTGCCGCGGGGTGCGCGCCGTCGCGCTCGAGCTGCTGGCCGAGGGCCGCTTCGACGGCGTCATCGGCCTCGGCGGCTCCGGCGGCACCGCGATCGCGACGAGCGCGATGCGGGCCCTTCCCGTCGGACTGCCCAAGGTGATGGTCTCCACCATGGCCTCGGGCGACGTCTCGGCCTACGTCGACGTGAAGGACATCACGATGATGTACTCCGTCGTCGACGTCGCCGGGCTCAACCGGCTCTCGCGCCGAATCCTCGCCAACGCCGCCGGCGCGGTGTGCGGGATGGCGGAACAGGCGATCCCGCCCGCCGAGGACCGCCCGATCGTCGCGGCGACCATGTTCGGCGTCACGACCCCGTGCGTCACCCGCGTCCGGGAGCGGCTGGAGGCGGACGGGTACGAGGTCCTGGTGTTCCATGCCGTCGGCAGCGGCGGCAGGGCGATGGAGGCGCTGATCGCCGACGGGTTCGTGGCCGGTGTCGCGGACGTCACCACCACCGAGTGGTGTGACGAGCTCATCGGCGGGGTCCTGTCTGCCGGCCCGGATCGCCTGGGCGCCGCCGCGAGGGCCGGCGTCCCGCAGGTCGTGAGCGTGGGCGCCCTGGACATGTGCAACTTCGGGGCGCTGGACACGGTCCCAGAGCGGTTCCGCGCCCGAAACCTCTACAAGCACAACCCGCAGGTCACCCTCATGCGGACCACGCCCGAGGAGTGCGCAGAGCTGGGCCGGGTCATCGCCGCGAAGCTCAACGACGCCACCGGACCGGTCGCGCTCTTCCTGCCGCTGCGGGGCGTGTCCATGATCGACGCCGAGGGCATGCCGTTCTGGTCGCCCGAGGCCGACGCCGCCCTGTTCGACGCCATCCGCACCACCGTGGACCGCGCCCGCGTGGACCTGGTCGAGCTCGACCTCCACGTCAACGACCCCGACTTCGCCGACGCCATGGCCGATCGCCTCAGCGCGATGCTGGCCGCCAGCGCAGCCGACACCCCCACCGAATAGGAGCCACCGATGCCGTTCATCGCGCGCGACGAGATCGTCCGCCGCCTCCGCTCGCAAATCGAGGCTGGCATTCCCATCGTGGGCTGCGGGGCCGGAACCGGGATCTCGGCCAAGATGGCCGAGGCCGGCGGCGCGGACATGGCGATCATCTACAACAGCGGCCGCTACCGGATGGCGGGCCGCGGCTCGCTCGCCGGGATGCTCGCCTACGGCGACGCCAACGCAATCGTGGTGGAGATGGCCGCGGAGGTGCTGCCGGTCGTCCGCGACATGCCGGTGCTGGCCGGGATCAACGGCACGGACCCGTTCCGGATCATGCGCGTCTTCCTGCGGCAGCTGAAGGACATGGGCTTCGACGGCGTCCAGAACTTCCCCACCGTCGGCCTCATCGACGGCGACTTCCGCCGCAACCTCGAGGCGACGGGGATGGGCTACGACAAGGAGATCGAGGCGATCGCGATCGCCCACGAGCTGGACCTGTTCACGTCGCCCTACGTGTTCGATGCCGAGCAGGCGACGGCGATGGCGCAAGCCGGCGCGGACCAGCTGGTCGCGCACGTGGGCCTGACGACCGCCGGCTCGATCGGTGCGGGGGTGGCGCTCACGATGGACGAGGTCATCGCCAAGGTGCTGGCGATCGCCGAGGCCGGCCGCCAGCGTCCGCGACGACATCATCGTGCTCTGCCACGGCGGCCCGCTCGATGAGCCGGCACAGGTCGGCGAGGCACTTCCCCGGATGCCGGGGGTCAACGGCTTCTTCGGAGCCTCGTCCATCGAGCGGCTCCCCACGGAGCGCGCGATCAGCGGCCAGGTGCAGGACTTCAAGCGGCTCGCGGTCGCGCGCCCCTGACCCGGGGCGGAGGCGACGGCGCCTTGCCCCAGGACCGCTGCCGGCTTCCGGCCATCCACCGATGGCATGCGCGGCAACCGTCGCCTGCCGGCACCTTGCCGGCCACACACGGACCAGGCGCGCGACGGGCCCGCGGGACCCTGCTTCACAGGGCCACCCACCGACCAGGTGCGTGGTAGGCCGGGAGGCCCTGGCCATGCACGCATGCCAACCGTGGCTGGCCGCCAATCCCCCCGGGCATCCGAGGCGCCCGCGCTCGTGGTCACCGTCCGTGACCGATCGCGAGCGCTCACCGTGTCAGGAAGCGCGGCGAGCACGCATGACATCGGTGGCTGGCCACAAGGCGCGAACACACCATCGGTGCGCCGGCGCTCGCCCCGCTGCGGGCGGTCCGATCCCGGATCAGCCCTCGGCGACCCGTCCCAGCAGTGCCCAGACCGGGCCGACTGCGGCGTAGAGGTCCGTTAGGGTGTCCGGCAGGTCGGGCGAGAAGACGTCGTCGTCGCCAAGGCGCGTGGTGAAGATCAGGTCCTTGAGGACGAGCAGGTCCCGATCGGGATGGTCCTTCGCGTACCCCGTAGGGACGCGCGTCAGCCGGTCGCCGTAGAGCGAGCCGTAGGCGGCCACGAACCCCGGATCCGAGATGGCCGCGCGAACGACGGCGGGCTCCGCATCGACCAGCCGCCGCCACGTGGCAAGCACGGGTGGATCCGGGTGGTACAGCCCGCCGCCCGCGTAGATCTCCCCGGGCTCCAGGTGGAAGTACGCGCCCGGACCCCCGCCGGGAGCCATGAACCTGGCACTTGCGGCGGTCTTGTAGGGCGATTTGTCCTTGCCGAAGCGCACGTCACGGTAGATCCGGAAGGGCGATCGGGCGGGGTCGGCCGTGAGCGGCAGGCCGCGTGCCGCGAACCGCTCCCCCAGCGCCACGCACAGCGCCTGCAGAGGAACCTTGAGCAGCCGCTCGTACTCGGCCTTGCGCGGCGTGAACCAGGCCCGGTCGTTGTTCGCGGCCAGATCCGCGAGGAACGTGATGGCCTCGGGGCGGAAGCCTTCGAACGGCGGGCTCGCGGCCATTGCGTCTCCTCGGAAATCCGGCGGGCTGGCGACCTTACTGCATCGGCCAGCGGCGTCGCGGGCGAATCGTGCCACAGCGGACGTGCGCCGCCATGCAGGTGCGCCGGCTCCGGCCGAGGCTCACTGCCGCTCGGCGGTCACGTGCCAACTGCGGGGCAGATCCGGCATCGACGCCGGGGGGAGTGGGCGGACGCGGTCTCGGCGGTCATGCGCGGGAGCCTCGTGGTGCTGGTCGGGGCGTGCTTATCGCCTCCGTGACCGGCGATGGGGGGCGCCCAGATCGTGTCGAGACCGGGCGTCGAGCGTCTGAGCCCGACGTCACGTTGCTACCCGTAGCTCCCGCCCGTCAGGGCACCTCGCTCGTGGTGATCGTCGCCGCCCGCCCGGGCAACCGAACGCGGCCCTGGGCGATCGCCACGCCCAGCAGGATGATGGCGGCGCCCACCGGCTGGTACCAGGCCAGCGGCTCCGACAGGAACAGCGAGCCTGCCGCCACCGCGAACAGCGGCGTGATGTACGTGACGGAGCTGGCCACCGTCGCGCCGGCCTCGATCACGACGTGGTTGCTCAGGACGTACGCAATCCCCGACCCGAGCGCGCCGAGCGCCAGCATGCCGACGACCGTCGCCGCTGCCAGGGGCGCCGTCACGATCTGGCCGCCGGTGAGCTCCACCATCACGACGACCGGCAGCAGGAACAGGGCACCGAGGCTCACCTGGGCGGTCGCGATGGCGATCGGTCCCTCGGGGATCCCGGACAGGTGGCGCCGCGTGTACGGGTAGGCGATGCCGTAGCAGAGGATCGCGCCCACGCACGCGAGCACGCCGAGCAGCTCGCCGCCACCGAGGCCGTTCCAGGCGCCCACGACGATCAGCACGCCCACGAACCCGACGGCCAGCCCCGCGGCGCGATCCCGCCCGGGCCGCTGCTCCGGGAACGCGGCGAAGACCACGAGCAGCGCGGCCAGCGGGGTGCAGGCGTTGATGATCCCGGCCAGGATCGACGAGATGTGCGTCTCCGCGTAGGCGAAGAGCGTGAACGGGATGCTGCAGAACAGCAGGCCCACCACCGCGAGGTGCCGCCAGGTCCGGCGGTCGCGCGGGAACCGGGTGCCGGTCGCGCGGGAGATGACGAGCAGCACGACCGCACCGATCGTCACCCGTCCGAACGCGACCCCGATCGGCGTGAGGGACTCCAGGCCGAGCTTGATGAACAGGAACGAACAGCCCCAGATCGCCCCGAGGACGAGGAACCACAGCTGCCAGGGAGCCGCGCGGAGGATCTGCATGGAGAGGAGAACCCTAACGCGTGGGGAGTGGTTGCGCGTCGCGGACACACCGGAGCCACGACCGGCACTCCCGCTAGACTGGCCGCGCGTCGCCGCCACGAGGAGTTCAGCAGGGCCCATGCGATCGTTGCGAGACGCCGTCGCGCGCCTTCGTGCGTCCCTGCTCCACTCCATCGGCGACGTCACCTTCGGGATGGAGGACGGGGCGGTCTCGATCGCCGGTCTCGTGTTCGGCGTCGCGGCCAGCACCAACGACGCGCGGATCGTCGTGCTCGCCGGGGCGACCGGCGCGGTCGCCGGTGCCGTGTCGATGATGGCCGGCACCTACCTGGACGTCCACTCCGAGCGGAGCCTGGCGGCGGCGCAGGTCACCGACGCCCGAACGGCCCTCGCTGCCGATCCGGAGCCTGCCCTCGTGCGCGTCGCCGAGCAGGTGCGGTCGGCTGGCTTCACGCCCGACGAGACGGACGCCGTGGTCGCAGGGCTCCGCCGCAACCCCGAGGCCCTCCTGAGCTACGTCGCGGCCTTCGAGCTGGGCGTGCCCATGAGGACCGAGTCGTCGCCGCGGGCGCACGCCCTGTGGATGTTCGTGGCCGACCTGTTCGCGGCGAGCGTCCCGGTGGTGCCGTTCGTACTGTTCCCGATCGACACCGCGCGGATCGTCTCGCTGCTCGTCACGGGCGCGCTGATGGCCGCCCTGGGCGTGGCGCGAGCGCTCATCGGCCACGAGAGCGTGTATCGAACGGCCCTCCAGACGATGGGGATCGCCGGGGCGGCAGCCCTGGCCGGGGTGTTCATCGGCCGGCTCGTGACGGCCTGAGGCTACGCAGGGCCGCGCCGGAGGCTCAGGCCGCCCGAGGCTCAGGCCTCGACGGGCCTCGAGAGGGCCAGGAGGAGACCCGGCAGCACGGCGCTGGCCATCGCGTCCGGGTCCGCGCCGCCACCGGCGAGGAGGGCTCGGCGGACGCTCCGCTCCGCGATGGCCACGATCGCGTCCGTGATGACCGACGGGTCGACCAGCAGCTCCCGGCCGTACCGCCGCATGGCCTCGTCGATCAGGGCGCCGATCCGCTCCCGGAAACGGTTGTTCGTCTCCAGGAACCGGCGGGCGTGCTCGGGGCGCCGGATGGCGAAGATCTCCAACTCGGTCTGGATCAGCGACAGCTGGCGGTCGACGGGGATGGAGCGCAGGATGCGGTCGACCATGCCGGCCAGCACGGCCTCGAGGGAATCGGCCTCCTCCACCTCGCGGTCCACCTCGACGAACGTGGCGTCGAGGTGCTCGAGGAGGCGCGTGTGCTCACGCTCCACGAGGGCGTCCAGCACGTCGTCCTTGTCGTTGAAGTTGGAGTAGAACGCCCCGCGCGTGAACCCTGCGCGCTCGCAGATCTCCTCCACCGAGCCGCCGATGACGCCGCGCTCGGCGAACACCTCGCGGGCGGCGTCCAGGATCCGCTGGCGGGTGGCCTCGCGGCGCGGCGACCGGTGCGTGTCGCCGGCAGCGGCCTCGTCGACGTCAACGGACGCGGTGTCGGTCCGGGGATCCCCTTGGGAGATCGGTGCGCTGGCCGGTTCCTGGTCGTCCGCGGGCGCCGGCACCGTCCCCGTGACGCGGACGACCGGCTCAGCTGAGGCCACGGGCTCGCGCACAGGAGTGGCCGGCACGCCGGTGCCCATCCATGCCGCCCAGTCGCCCGGCTGCCGCTCTCGCCCCATCCGTCTCCCGCCGTGTGTCTTTCGATACAGATATGTATCCAATACGTTGACGTATCGAATACGTGCTCGTATCCTAGCGGTCGCGGTCAAGCGCCGCAACCCTCTTCCGCACTTCAACGCCGGGTCCACGCGCCGCGCCCGACCCGGGGAGGCACCTGATGTTCGAGCGCCTGGGGTCCTGGACCTACCGCTTCCGATTCCTGATCCTGATCGCCTGGGTCGTGGGGGCGGTCCTCATGGCCACGACCGCGCCCAGCCTGTCCGGTCAGGGTGCAACGGACCAGACCACCTTCCTGCCGACGAACTCGCCGTCCCGCGTCGCCAGGGATGCCATCGAGCGCGCCTTCCCCGGGAGCACGTCCTCCTCGTCGGCGACCATCACGATGGACCGCCCGGGCGGGTTGACGGACGCGGACCGGGCCTGGCGGGACGAGTTCACGGCCTGGGTCGTGAGCGACGCGGCGCCCGAGCGGCTCCGCTCGGCCGCTTCGGATACCGCGACCGCGGACTCGCGACCCGAGCTCGAGGAGCTGTTCCGGGGACCCGACGGCACCTTTGAGCTGTTCGCGGTCAACCTCAACGTCGCCGATGCGGGCGACGAGGCCAAGGCCGTCGTGGAGCTCCTTCGCGAGCACCTGGCGGACACCACTCCCGCCGGCCTGGAGACGCACGTCACCGGCGCCGCGGCGATCAGCTCCGACTACCTCGAAGCGGTCCAGGTCGGCACGGACAGCACGACGCAGGTGACGATCCTCCTCGTCATCCTCGTGCTGCTGGCCATCTACCGGGCGCCGCTCGCCGCCCTCATCCCGCTGGCCACCATCGGCGTCGCGTTCGTGGTCTCCAAGGGCGTGCTGGGGTTCCTGGCGGCCGCAGGCTGGCAGGTCTCCTCCACCCTGGAGACCTTCCTCGTGGTCATGGTGTTCGGGGTCGGGACGGACTACGCGATCTTCCTGATCAGCCGCTACCGCGAAGAGGTGTCGCACGACGGCGACTGGCACGACGCGGCCAAGGTCACGGTCAAGCGCATCGGCGCGGTCATCACCGCGTCCGCCGGCACGGTGATCGTCGGCATGATGGCCATGGGCGTCGGCGACTTCAAGATGATCACGTCCATGGGCCCGGGCATCGCCATCGCCGTGGCCGTGACGCTCGTTGCGGCGCTGACCCTGTCACCCGCCCTCCTGTCGATCTTCGGCCACTACCTGTTCTGGCCGCTCCACACCCGGGAGAAGCACGAGGGCGAGCCGCGTGGGTTCTTCGCCGCCCTTGCACGGGCGGTCTCGCGGCGGCCCGTGATCGTCACCGTCGGCCTCACCGCCGCGCTGCTCGTCCCGGTCCTCTACCTGCCGCAGGTCAACTCCAACTTCGACGTCCTCGCGGACCTGCCCAAGGAGGCCGACTCCCGGATCGGCTACGAGCAGATCGGCGACCATCTGGGCGAGGACAAGCTGGTCCAGTCCACGGCGCTCATCGACCTGGGGAGTGACGGCGACATCCTGGCTCCGGCCCAGCTCGCCAGGCTCCACACCCTGATGGAGGACCTCCACGCCGGCGGCGGCATCGCCACCACCACCAGCATCGTGACCCCGGACGGCGACACCACCGTCCCGGATGGCTTCCGACCGTCGAAGACCGTCCAGGAGATGGCCGACGGCTTCAAGGGCGACGACAGTGCCGCCGGGTCGGACAACGCCAGCCTCCTGGATCCCGAGGTGAAGGACGGGCTCAACCAGGCCCTGGACTACGTGAACGGGCTCGGGGTTGCCTTCCCCGATGCGGCCAGCGGCGTCGCGTGGCGCGAGTCCCGTGAGGGCCTGGAGCACGCGATCGACATCGTCGACCGCGTGGCCAAGCAGAGCGTCGTCTCCTCGCAGCTGCGCACGCTGTCCGCGTCGATCACGTCCCCGGCGGCAGCGGCCTCCGGGGGCTCCGACGACGGCTCGGACTCCACGCTGATGAGCGACTACCTCGCGGAGCTCGGGGCGGCCTTCCCCGAGGTCAGGACGCTCGATGCCTACGTGGATGGCGCCAGGGCTGCCAAGGCCCTCGAGAAGGATGCCTCGATCGCGGACGCGCTGAAGCTGTCGGAGGCCCTCGACAGCCTCGCGAACACCTTCGACGCCAAGCCGGGCGCGACGCTGTCGCCCAAGAGCCTCGCCGGCACGGCGGCCGCCAAGGAGTTCAAGAAGGAGGCCGAGGACACCTTCAACGCGCTGCCGGACCGGCTCGGCACACTGGCCGCGGTGTTCGCGACCCGCTCCGACGACTTCTACCTCCCGACCTCGCTGACGGGCGATGACGCGACGAAGCTCCAGGACGCGATCGATGCGTTCGTGTCCAGGGACCGCACGGCGACGCGCTTCTACCTCACGTCGTCCAACGCGCCGTACACGGGGGGCGCGTTCAAGATCATCAAGGACGCTCGGGTCGACCTGGCGTCGGGCGCCGCCGCGTTCGGGCCGGCCGCGTCCGGCCACATCGGCGGCCCCACCGCGCAGTTCGCGGACGTCCAGGACACGCTGGCCCACGACTTCCTCAAGGTCGGCGCGATCACGGTCCTGGGCATCCTGATCGTCCTGATGCTCCTCCTCCGCGCGGTCGTGGCGCCGCTGTATCTCGTGGCGACCGTCCTTGTCTCCTACGGCTCAACGATCGGGCTGTCCGCGTTCGTGTTCCAGGAGGTCCTCGGCCACAGCGGCGTCAGCCCCTACCTGCCCCTGATCGTGTTCGTGCTCCTCGTGGCGCTCGGGTCGGACTACAACATCTTCCTGATGCACCGCATCCGGGAGGAGGCCGAGACCCTCGGCATGAAGGACGCGGTCCGGATCGCCTCGGGGCACACCGGCGCCGTCATCACGTCCGCGGGCCTGATCCTCGCCGGCACCTTCGGGTCGATGGCCGTGGCACCGCTCACGATGATGGTCCAGGTCGGCGTGGCCGTCGCGATCGGCGTGCTCATCGACACGTTCCTGGTCCGCTCGATCCTCGTCCCGGCCATCACCACGATCGCGGGCGACTGGGCCTGGTGGCCGTCCAGCTTCCGGTCCGGTGGCGCGGTGCCCGTGCCGGTGCCCGTGGGCGGAGGCGTGCCCGTGGGTGGGGGCGTGCCCGTCGGCGGAGGCGTGCCCGTCGGTGCGCCCGTGCCGGTGGGCGTCATGGCAGGCGCCACCCCTCGCGGCTCGTCCCGCCGCCGGCTGGCCGTGGGGCTGGCGCTGGTGGTGCTGGTGCCGGTGATGGTCGCGGGGCTCCTCACCTGGTCGCTGGGCGGCTCCAACGGGAACCTCCGGTCGATTCAGGCCGCGGTCGTCAACCTGGACGAGGGCGGCACCGTGACCACCGCCGACGACGCCGTGGCTGAGCTCGCGCTGGGCGCCGGCCTCTCGACCGCCCTCACGACGTCGGGCCAGGGCGGATTCACCTGGGTCGCCGCAGACCATGCGGATGCAGCCGCGGGTCTCGCCGACGGGACGTACGCCGCCGTGCTGACGATCCCGGCCGAGTTCTCCCGAACCGTCGCCGCGCTCCGCGCCGACACCACCGGAACTGCGCCCCAGGCCACGCTGCATCTCGCGACCGACGACGGGTCCGGCTACGCGTTGGGCAACGTCGCTCGCGAGGTGACGACCGCCATCGGCGCCGCCACCGCGCAGGACGTCACCAGCTCCTACGTGGGCGACGTGCTGCTTGCGGTGAGCTCCGCCCATGACTCACTCTCGGCGGCGGCCGAGGACGCCGGCTCGGTCTCGACATCCACCACCAGGCTCGCGAACAATGCGGCTGGCACCGGGACCGTTGCCGGCCAGCTGGTCGCCGGGCTCCAGGAGTTCATCGACAAGGCCGGCGAGGCATCGGGTGGAACCGCCGACCTCGTGAACGGCGCACAGCAGCTGGCGAACGGGTCCAGCAAGCTGGCAAAGGGTGCCAAGGACCTCGCGACGGGCACGCAGGGTGCCGCAGACGGAGCGGGAAAGCTCGCCGACGGTGCCGCGCAGCTGTCCGGCGGGCTCGGCGCGCTGGCGACGCAGACCAAGGACCTGCCCGCCCAGGCCGACGCCCTTGCGGCCGGCGCCAAGGGCGTGGCGACCGGGGCGGCCGGCGTGTCGTCCGGGGCGTCGACCCTGGCCGATGGCCTCAAGACGATGGCGACGCAGACGACCGGCCTCGGGGCCCAGGGACAGGCCCTCAACGCAGGCGCCGGGGACGTCGAGAGCGGGGCCAAGGCGCTGTCCAACGGTGCCGACAAGGCCTCGGCCGGCGCCGCGGATCTCGCCACGGGTGCGGGCCAGTTGGCGACCGGCGTGACGGACTACACCAACGGCGTCGCGGCGCTCTCCAGCGGTTGCGTAGCCTTGGGCGGCACTCCTGCCCTCTGCGCGTCGCTGGGCGACCTGGCGGCGCAGGGCGGGACGCTCGCAGCGTCGGCGACCGGGGTCGCGTCGGGCGCCTCCGGCGTCGCCGGCGCGAACGCAGGCATCGCCACCGGCGCTGCGGACCTGCAGTCGGGTGCGAAGGCGCTCCACGACGGCACCACCCAGCTCGCGGCGGGGCTGCCGGGCCTCGAGGCGGGGATCGCCGCGTCGGCGACCGGAGCCGCGGATCTCGCGACCGGTGCGGCAGCCGTCAGCGGTGGCGCCGACCAGGTCGCGGCAGGCACGACACAGCTCGCCGCCGGTATGCCGGCACTGGCGGATGGCATCGCGAAGCTGGCGGCGGGCGGCGCAGGAGTGTCGTCGGGAGCCACGAGCCTGGCCGGCGGCATGGACAAGCTCGCCGCGGGCGCGACAGGTCTCGCCGATGGGGCGCGGCTATCGGCGAACGGCACCAGGGCGCTCGCGAGCGGCACCGCGCAGGCCGCCGACGGCATCGATCAGCTCACGGGCGTGATGCAGACTGCCGTGGACGCAGGCGCGCTCGTCGAGGCGCAGGCTGCGGATCTGGCCGACGACGGCGTGTCGCTCGCCGACGAGGCAGACGCGCTCGAGAAGCGGCTGGAGGCCTCCGCCAGTGGTACCGGCTCGTACGCCGATGAGACGCGTGCCCGCATGGGCACCCTTGCGGCCGACCCGGTCGGCATCGCGGCCAGCCGCGAGAACGCGGTTGGCGGGCAGGCGAGCGGGCTCGCCCCGTTCCTGATGGCGATCGCCGCGTGGCTGGGCGCCATGGGCGCGTTCCTCGTCCTGCCGGCGCTCTGGCGGGGCGACGACCGTCGTTGGTGGCGCGCTTGGCTGCTCGCCTTCGCAGGGGCTTCAGCGGTGGCCGTGGCAGGCTCCCTGCTCATGGTCCTCGGGATGGAGCTCCTGCTGGGCATCGAGGCGGCCGAGCCGGCGCAGCTGATCGGGTTCGCGGCGCTCGCGGCGCTCGCCTTCACGTCGATCATCCAGGCGCTGGTGGCCCTGTTCGGCAATCGCGGCTGGCTCCTGGCGCTGCTGCTCCTGGTGGTCCAGGTGGCCGCTTCCGCCACGCCGCTCACCGGGTTCGCGGCGCCGGGACCGCTGACCGCGATTGGGACGTTCATGCCGCTGACCGTCGCGATCGACGCCTTCCAGGGCACGATCGCCGGTGGCAGATCGAACCTGGCGATCGACGCCGTCGTGCTGGGAGCCTGGCTGCTGGGTGGTGTCCTCGTGACGCTCGCCGTGGCGGCGGGGCTCGGGCAGCGCGGGGCCGGGGCAGATGACGAGACCGGCGACGAGGCGGTGGCCGCCCAGGCCGTGTAGGCGCGACCCGGCGGGTCAGCCCAGCGTGGCCAGGAACGCCGAGAACCGCTCCAGGCCCGCGCAGAGGACCACGGTGTCGTTGGCATAGCCGATGCGGAGGTAGCCCTCCATGTCCATCGCGCTGCCCGGGGTGAGCAGGACGCCCTCGGCCTCGAGGAGCCGGACGCACAGGGCCTCGGACGGGATGTCGTGCGCGTACCTGAGCAGCGCCGTGGTCCCGGAGCTTGGCCTGACATAGTCGATCAGCGGCTCGCCCGCCACCCACACGTCCAGGATCGCGAGGTTCCGGCGCACGATCCGGCGGTTGCGGGTGAGCAGCGCGTCCTTCGCCTCGAGCGCGATGGCGGCCAGCAGGTCGTCCACCATGCCCACGCTGATCACCGAGTAGTCGCGGTGGCGGCTCACGGGCCCCCGCGCCTCGAGCGGCGCCACGATCCAGCCCAGGCGCAGGCCTGCGAGCGAGAACGCCTTGGACATGCTGCCGATGCCCACCGTGCGCTCGTAGCGGTCCACGAACGAGGGGGACGTGCCGGGGCCCTCCTGGTCGAGGCCCCGGTAGACCTCGTCGGCCAGGATCCATGCGCCGGCGTCACGGGCGATCTCCGTGATCCCGGCAAGGCGCGCCTCGTCGAGCAACGCCCCGGTGGGATTGCCCGGGTTGACCAGGGCGATGACCTTCACGCCGCCGGCGGCCAGTCCGCGGAGCTCGTCGAGGTCCGGCAGCCAGCCGTCCTCCTCGCGCAGGCGCAGGACCCGCACGGCTGCCCCGAGGCTCTCGGGGATCGAGGTGTGCTGCTGGTAGGTGGGCACGAGCGAGACCACGACGTCGCCCGGCTCGATGAGGGCCTGGTAGGCCAGCGCGTTGGCGCCGATCGCGCCGTGCGTGACGAGCACATCGCCCGGCGAGGCGGTCTCGTAGAGCGCGGCGATCGCCTGCCGCAGCCGCTCCGAACCCTCGATCGCGCCGTAGCCCAGGCGTATCGGCACGAGCTCCGCCAGGAGGGCCGCCTCGTCCTTGCCGGCGATCGCCAGCAGCTCCTCCACCGTGACCGAATCCACGCAGGTCTCGGCCAGGTTGTAGCGGCAGCTGGTCTCCCAGCGGTTCATCCAGATCTCGACGCCGAAGTCGCGGATGCGCATGAGCACATCTTGCAGCGTGCGGGCGGTGCGGTGCGCGCCCCGAGCGCCGGCCGAGGCGTCCCACGAAGTGGGCCGCGTCACGGTCATGCAGGCGTCGTCACCGTCGGGTCACTCGCAGGGCGGAAGCGCCACGACGCCCCCGCAAAGGGTCCGTTTGGTCCGTCCGCCAGGCGGCGACCGTCGCCGCAATCTGTCCGTGACCGGCGCGACGGCCGGTCGGACATCGACCTCTCGCGCGACCCGCTACGTCCCACGGGCCCACGAGGCCTAGTGCTGGAGGTGGAGGGTCTTGCGCACCGTGTTCGTGGATCCGCAGCGGTGCATCGGCTGCGGTCAGTGCGAGTTCGCGTGTGCCGTGGCGCACTCGAAGACGCGCGATCCCGTCATGGCGCTCGTCGAGACACCGGGGCCGCGGCCGCGGGTACATGTCCAGGGTGGCCCGGTGCCCAACACCGCCTACCCGAACAAGTGCCACCACTGCAACCCGGCCCCGTGCCTCGGCGTGTGCCCCAGCGGCGCCATCTCGCGGGACGCGACGCACGACACCGTCCTCATCGAGGCCGGCAAGTGCATCGCGTGTGCGATGTGCGCCATGGTCTGCCCGTTCGACGTCATCACCTACTACCCGCAGGTTGCGGCAGGCGAGGCGCGGACCGTTGCCGTCAAGTGCGACGGCTGCATCGACCGGGTCCGCAAGGACCTGGTCCCGGCATGTGTCGAGACGTGCAAGACGGGCGCCCTGCGGTTCGGCGACATCAACGAGCTCATTGCCGCCGACCGGCGCCGCGGGACCGTGACGGTCCTGGCAGCTGCGGCGGTCGCGGAACCCGAGCCGGGTGCGGACGGCATCGCGGCGTGGCGGGCCACGGGGGCCAACGTGGCCCATCTGGGAGGTGTGCGATGACCCTGCTCCAGCGGAACGGCTACGAGCCCACGGCCGCCAGCGTTCCCGAGGACGCCAAGGCGATGGTCGAGGTCGCCAGGGTCGAGGGCATCCCCACGGTCTGGGACCGCCTCGCCGCCCAGGAGCCGCACTGCGGCTACTGCTCGCTCGGCGTGTCCTGCCGCAACTGCTCGATGGGCCCGTGCCGCATCGACCCGTTCGGCAACGGCCCGCAGGTGGGCGTCTGTGGCGCCGGCGCGGACCTGATCGTCGCGCGCAACCTGTCCCGCGCGATCGCCGTCGGTTCCGCAAGCCACTCCGACCACGGACGCGACATCCTCGAGGTCTTCGAGCAGACGGCCAAGGGCGAGACCTCCGGCTACCGCATCGCGGACGAGCCCAAGCTGCTCGCCCTCGCGGCCGAGTGGGGCATCGAGACCGCCGGTCGCCCGATCAACGACATCGGCGTGGACCTGGCCGACGCGATGTTCGAGGACTTCGGCTCGCGCAAGAAGGCGCTGGGCTTCGTCGCCCGGGCGCCCGAGGCGCGCAGGGTGCTCTGGGAGCGGCTCGGGATCACGCCTCGCGGCATCGACCGCGAGAACGTGGAGATGCTCCACCGGACCCACATGGGCGTCGATTCCGACTACGCGAACATGCTCCTCCATGGCCTCCGGACGAGCCTGTCCGACGGCTGGGGCGGTTCGATGATCGCGACCGAGCTGTCCGACGTCCTGTTCGGGACCCCGCAGCCGGTCATGTCCGAGGTCAACCTCGGGACGCTCAAGGCGACCCACGTGAACATCGCGCTGCACGGGCACAACCCGCTGCTGTCCGACGTGATCGTGGAGGCCTCCTCGGATCCCGAGCTCGTCGCGCTGGCGAAGAGCAAGGGTGCCGAGGGCATCAACCTCGTCGGCCTGTGCTGCACCGGCAACGAGCTGATGATGCGCCGCGGCGTGCCGATGGCCGGCAATCACCTCATGCAGGAGCTGGTCATGATGACCGGCGCCCTCGAGGCGATGGTCGTCGACTACCAGTGCATCATGCCGTCCGTCGTCGATGTCGCGAAGTGCTTCCACACGCGCGTGATCACGACGGCCGACAAGGCGAAGATCCCGGGCGCCACGCACATCAGCTTCGACCCGGCGCAGGGCCTCGCCATCGGCAAGGAGATCGTCCGCCAGGGCATCGAGGCGTTCCCCAACCGGGTCACCGCGCGCGTGAACATCCCCAACGAGCCCGTCCCGATGATGGCCGGGTTCTCGGTGGAGGCGATCCTCGGGGCGCTCGGCGGCACGCCCCAGCCGCTCGTCGACGCGATCGCGTCGGGGGCGATCCGGGGCGCGGTCGGCATCGTCGGCTGCTCCAACCCCAAGGTCCCCCTCGACACGAGCAATGTCGGGCCTCGCCAAGCGCCTCATCGAGAACGACGTGCTCGTGCTCGTGACGGGCTGCGCGGCAGTGGCCAACGGCAAGGCCGGGCAGATGCTCCCGTCCTCCGCCTCGATGGCGGGGCCCGGACTTCGCGCCGTCTGCGAGTCGCTGGGCATCCCGCCGGTGCTGCACATGGGCTCGTGCGTGGACAACACGCGGATCCTCGTGCTCGCGGCGGCCCTGGCCAAGCACCTCGGCGTGGACATCCACCAGCTGCCGCTCGCCGGCGCCGCTCCAGAGTGGTACTCCGAGAAGGCGATCGCGATCGGCTGCTACGTCGTCGCGTCCGGGATCACCACGGTCCTCGGTGTCCAGCCGCCGATCTTCGGCATCGCCGAAGGTCGTCGACCTCCTGGCCAGCGGCCTCGACGGCGTGGTCGGCGCGAAGTTCGCCGTGGAACCGGACCCGGAGGCCGCGGCCATCCTGATCCGCAAGCACATCGAGACCAAGCGCAAGGGCCTCGGCCTGCCCTACATCGAGCCGTCGGAGATCGGGGTGCCGGTGACCGCCGGCTGACCGATGGCACCCGGGGAAGCCGCCGACGCCGTGCCGGTCGACGAGGGAATCCGCCTCGTCCTGACGGGCAAGGGCGGCGTCGGCAAGACCACGCTGACCGCCGCCCTCGCGAGGCTCCTCGCCCGCGAGGGCCGGCGCGTGCTGGCCGTGGACGCGGACGCCCAGCTCAACCTGGCGGCCGCCCTCGGGATGGCGCGGGACGAGGCCGAGCACCTCGTCCCGCTCTCGCACCACCACGACTACATCGCCGAGAAGACGGGCGTCCAGCCCGGCGAGACCGGCGCCCTCGTCCGCCTGAACCCGGACCTCGCGGACGTCGTCGACCGCTTCGGACAGCGGGCGCCCGACGGCGTGCGGCTCCTGGCGATGGGCACGCTCAGCGGAGCCGGGGGCGGCTGCCTCTGCCCCGAGAACACGACCCTCGCCCAGGCGATCCGCGCGGTGGGGCTCCGCCCCGGCGAGGCGATCGTGCTGGACACGCAGGCAGGTGTGGAGCACTTCGGTCGTGCCATCGCCCGGGGCTTCGGCCATGCCCTGATCGTCACGGACCCGACCTATAGCGGCATCGGCGTTGCCGTCTCGGCCGGGCGTCTGGCCCGCGACCTCGGCATCCCGTCGGTCCACCTCGTGGTCAACAGGGTCCGGAACGACGCCGACCGCGAGCGGGTGGCGGACGACCTGGAGCGGCGCGGCGACGGCCTGCGCTTCGACACCCGGACCTGGCTCCCCTACGACGAGGCCGTGCTGGCAGCCGAGCCGGCCGTGGATCCCCTGCTCGCCGATCCCGGCTCACCATTCATGACCGCCGTCCGCGCCCTGGCGGCCATCGTCTCGCGCACCCCGACGGAGATCGCCCCATGAAGGTCGTCATCATCGGCTCCGGGCCCGCCGGCATCGTTGCCGCCGAGGCACTCCGTGCGAAGGACCCGACCGTCGAGCTCGAGATGGTCACGCAGGAGCCGTACCCGCCCTACTCGCCCCCGGCGATGGCGGACCACTTCCTCAACGGGCGGGACGAGCCGCTCTTCTGGCGCGGCCGCGACGTGACCGAGCGCCTCGGGATGACCTACCACACGTCGTCGCGCGTCGACGACCATCGACGAGGGCTCGCGCGAGGTCCTCCTGGCGGGCGACTGCGCCTCGCACTACGACGAGCTGCTGATCGCCAGCGGCTCGCGCCTCCACGCGCCGGTCGAGGGCGCCGAGCTGGACGGCGTGCACGACTTCAAGTCGCTCGCGGCGGCAGAGGAGATCATGGGCCGGGTCCGGCGCGGCGAGGCCAGGACGGCCGTCATCGTCGGCGCCGGCTTCATCGGCATGGAGATCGCGCTGCTGCTCGCGGACCTGGGCGTACGGGTCACGATCATCGGCCGGCGGGGTTGGGTGATGCCCCGGATGCTGGACACGGAGACCGCCGAGATCGCCGGCCGGGCCATGATCGCCCGGGGCGTCGAGCTGCGCCTGGGGGTCGAGGCGATCGGCTTCGTCGAGTCGGACGGGCGGGCCGCCGGGGTTCGCATGGCCGACGGGGAGCTGGTCACGGCCGACCTGTACATCGCAGCGACCGGTGTCAAGCCCAATGTCTCGTTCCTGGCCGGCAGCGGCGTCGACTCACGAGTGGGGCATCACGGTGGACGACCACCTCCGGACCAGCGGCCCCCGGCATCTGGGCCGCCGGTGACGTCGTCGAGGCGCCCGACCGGGCAACCGGGAAGGCCTACGTGCACGCGATCTTCCCCAACGCCGTGGACCAGGCCCGTGTCGTGGCGGCGAACATGCTGGGTGGCGACGTTGCCTACGCGGGCGCGGAGAGCATGAACAGTCTCAAGCACCTGGGCCTGCCCATCATGGCCGTCGGTGCGATGGAGGGCGCCGAGGAGCTGCGCTGGCGCGAGGGCGACGTCCTGCGCAAGGTCTTCCTCGACGACGGCCGCGTCGTGGGCTTCCGGTTCACTGGCGAGATCAGCGGAGGCGGCCTGCTCCGGTCGTTCCTCCTCCGCGGCGAGGATGTCCGCCGGTTCGGGCGCCGGCTGGTGCAGCCGGGCTTCGGCGTGGGCGAGCTGGTGCTGACGGTGGCCGGCGTCTGAACCTGGATGCGCGGGGGCGCCTGGATCCGAGCCGCGTCGGGCGTCCCGCCCGGCCCGGTGACTCGCGCAGGAGTCGGATCGGGGGCCGTCTCGAGGAGCTGGCCCCCGGAATCGACCGGATCTGCGGTGAGCTCCGCACCAGCACCCGCGATCCGACTCCGGGGAGAGTCGCGCTCCGGGAGCGACCGTCCCGCGCGCCGTGAGCTCAGAACCAGCACCCGCGATCCGACTCCGGGGGGAGTCGCACTCCGGGACGGACCCAGGCCGACCCCGAACCGCAACCCAACGATCACCACCAAGGTTCCTGCCCGCCGGCCCCGGATTGCGTAGCGTTCCGCCCCCACCCCCGCGAGGGTGCGCAGGTGGAGAGCAGCCGTGGCCCAGACCCGTACCCTGTACGAGCCGTCCACCGAGCACGACGCGTGCGGGTTCGGGTTCGTCGTGGACATCGCCGGTCGCCCCTCCCACACGATCGTCCGGGACGCCCTGACGGTCCTCGTCAACCTGGAGCACCGCGGCGCCACCGGGTCCGAGGCCAACACCGGCGACGGGGCCGGGATCCTGGTCTCCATCCCCCACCGCTTCCTGGGCGCCGCCGCGGCCGAGGCGGGCATTGCACCTCCCCGAGGCGGGCTACGGCGTCGCGATGGTCTTCCTGCCCCGCGACGAGGCCAGCCGCGCCGGCGCGGTGGAGCGCTTCGAGCGCGTGCTGCGCGACGAGGGCCTCGGGCTCCTGGGCTGGCGCGACGTTCCCACGGATCCGTCCGGCCTCGGCTCCAGCGCGCGGGCCAGCCAGCCGGTCATCGCCCAGGCGTTCATCGCCCGCCCCGACGGACCTCGCCCTCGGCCACGACGAGGACCTCGCGTTCGAGCGCCGCCTCTACGTCGCGCGCCGGCTCGTGGAGAAGGCCGTCGGCCGCAGCGCGCTCCCCGGCCGCGGCGACGTCTACATCCCCTCGATGTCCTGCCGGACCATCGTCTACAAGGGGATGCTCAACGCCTCGCAGCTGCTGACCTTCTACCCGGACCTGCTCGACGAGCGCTTCGAGAGCCCGCTGGGCCTCGTCCACTCGCGCTTCTCGACCAACACCTTCCCGTCGTGGTCCCGGGCACATCCCGTACCGGTACATCAGCCACAACGGCGAGATCAACACGCTGCGCGGGAACGTGAACTGGATGTTCGCGCGCCAGTCCACGTTCCGCTCGACGGTGTTCGGCGACGACCTCAACAAGATCCTGCCGGCGGTGGACGTGGACGGCTCGGACACCACGATCTTCGACAACGTCCTGGAGCTGCTCCACCTGTCCGGACGGAGCCTCGCCCACACGATGATGATGATGGTCCCCGAGCCGTGGAGCCGGGACCCGTCGATGTCCCCGGAGCGCCGCGCGTTCTACGAGTACCACTCGTGCCTCATGGAGCCGTGGGACGGCCCGGCGTCGCTGGCGTTCACGGACGGGGTGCGCATCGGCGCGACGCTGGATCGCAACGGCCTCCGCCCCGGCCGCTACTCCGTGACCCGGGACGGACGCGTCGTCATGGCCAGCGAGGCGGGCGTGCTGGACATCCCGCCCGAGGACGTGATCGCCAAGGGGCGCCTCCAGCCCGGCCGCATGTTCCTGGTGGACACGGAGCAGGGCCGGATCGTCCCGGACGACGAGCTCAAGGCGGCGATCACCGGCGAGCACCCCTACGAGCAGTGGGTCCGCGAGTCCCTGGTCAACCTGGCCGACCTGCCCGACCCGGGCACGGTCATCCTGCCCGACCACGAGACGGTCCTCCGCCGCCAGGAGGTCTTCGGCTACACCACCGAGGACGTCCGGCTGATCGTCAACGCCATGGCGACCACCGGCGCCGACCCGATCGGCTCCATGGGCAACGACGCCCCGCTGGCCGTCCTCTCGGAGCGCCCGCAGCTCCTCTACAACTACTTCAAGCAGCTCTTCGCGCAGGTCACCAACCCGCCGGTGGACGCGATCCGCGAGGAGATCATCATGGCCACCGACCGGTCCATCGGGCCGGAGGCCAACCTGCTCGAGCCCGGGCCGGACGCCGCCCACCAGGTCGCGCTCCCCTCGCCCGTGATCTCCAACGCGGAGCTCGAGACGATCCGGGCGCTCGACGGCGGGCCCGACAGCCACGGCTTCCGCACGATCACGCTGCCGATCCTGTTCAAGGTGGCCGACAACGGGGCCGGCCTCCGGCGGGCGATCGAGGACCTCCGGCGCCAGGCGTCGGAGGCCATCGCCGAGGGCTACAACCAGGTCATCCTCTCCGACCGCGGTCACACCGAGACCGACGCGCCCATCCCGGCGCTCCTCGCTGTCAGCGCGGTCCATCACCACCTCGTGCGCGCCGGCACGCGCGGGCGGGTGGGCCTGCTCCTGGAGTCCGGCGAGCCCCGCGAGGCCCACCACTTCTGCCTGCTGATCGGGTACGGCGCGTCCGCGATCAACCCGTACCTCGCCTTCGAGACCATCGACGACCAGGTCCGCCTGGGCGTCATCCCGGGGCCAACGGAGGCGGCGGAGAAGCGCTACCGCAAGGCCGCGACCAAGGGCGTGATCAAGGCGATCAGCCGGATGGGCATCTCCACCGTCCACAGCTACCACGGCGCCCAGGTCTTCGAGGCCATCGGGCTCAACCGCGACTTCGTGGACGAGTACTTCACCTGGACGCCGACCCGGATCGGCGGCATCGGCATCGAGATCGTGAGCAAGGAGGTCAAGGCCCGCCAGGACCGCGCATGGCCGCCCGGGCGACCCATCGTCCACCGCCAGCTCCCGCCCGGCGGCCAGTACCAGTTCCGCGCCGACGGCGAGAACCACCTGTTCAACCCCCTCACGGTCCATACGCTCCAGAAGGCGGTCCGCACCGGCGACTACTCGACCTTCAAGGACTACAGCTCGCTGGTGGACGACCAGAGCGCCCGCCTCGCGACCCTGCGCGGGCTCCTGGAGCTGCGGCCGGCCCTCCGTCCCGTGCCCATCGACGAGGTCGAACCTGTCGAGGCGATCGTGCGCCGGTTCAAGACCGGGGCGATGTCGTACGGCTCGATCTCCGGCGAGGCCCACGAGACGCTGGCGATCGCGATGAACCGGATCGGCGGCAAGTCCAACACGGGCGAGGGCGGCGAGGATCCGGCGCGCTACGAGCCACTCCCCAACGGCGACTCGCGGAGCTCCGCCATCAAGCAGGTGGCGTCGGGCCGGTTCGGCGTCACCAGCGAGTACCTCGTCAACGCCCGCGAGATCCAGATCAAGATGGCCCAGGGGGCCAAGCCCGGCGAGGGCGGGCAGCTCCCCGGGTCCAAGGTCTACCCATGGATCGCGAAGACGCGCTACTCCACCCCCGGCGTCGGGCTCATCAGCCCGCCCCCGCACCACGACATCTACTCCATCGAGGACCTCAAGCAGCTGATCCACGACCTCAAGAACGCGAACCGCGAGGCCCGCATCAGCGTGAAGCTGGTCGCCGAGGTCGGCGTGGGGACGGTCGCGGCGGGCGTGGCCAAGGCGCACGCGGACGTGATCCTGATCTCGGGCCACGACGGCGGGACGGGCGCCTCGCCGCTCACGTCCATCAAGCACGCCGGCATTCCCTGGGAGCTGGGCCTCGCCGAGGCGCACCAGGTCTTGCTCATGAACGACCTGCGCAGCCGGGTCGTGGTCGAGGTGGACGGGCAGCTCAAGACCGGCCGCGACGTCGTGGTCGGTGCGCTGCTGGGCGCCGAGGAGTTCGGGTTCGCGACCGCGCCCGCTGGTGGCGATGGGCTGCGTGATGATGCGCGCCTGCCATCTCAACACCTGCCCGGTGGGCGTGGCGACCCAGGATCCCGAGCTGCGCAAGCGGTTCGCCGGCGAGCCGGAGCACGTCGTCAACTTCATGACGTTCATCGCGCGGGAGGTCCGGGAGCACATGGCGCGCCTGGGCTTCCGGACGATGGACGAGATGATCGGACGGGCCGATCGCCTGGAGATGCGCCCGGCGGTGGACCACTGGAAGGCGCGCGGCCTGGACTTCAGCCGGATCCTCGCTCTCCCCGACGTCCCGGGCACCTACGACGGCCGCCAGACCACGATCCAGCAGCACCGGGTGGAGGACTCGCTCGATGCGACGACCCTGCTCGGCGCTGTGCGCCCCCGCGCTCACCGAGGGGCTGCCGGTGCGGGCCACGCTCCCGATCCGGAACGTGAACCGGACCGTGGGGACCATGCTCGGTTCCGAGGTCACGCGCCGCTGGGGCCGGGACGGGCTCCCGGACGACACGATCAGCCTCCACTTCACGGGCTCCGCGGGGCAGAGCTTCGGGGCGTTCATCCCGCGCGGCCTGACCCTGCACCTCGAGGGCGACACCAACGACTACGTGGGCAAGGGGCTCTCGGGCGGGCGGCTGATCGTCCGTCCCCCGGCCGGCTCGCCATTCATCGCCCACGAGAACGTGATCGCCGGGAACGTCGCGCTCTACGGCGCGACCGGCGGCGAGGCCTTCATCCGGGGCACTGCGGGGGAGCGGTTCGCCGTCCGCAACTCCGGGGCCACGGCCGTGGTCGAGGGCGTGGGCGACCACGGCTGCGAGTACATGACCGGCGGGCGGGTGCTGGTGCTCGGCCGGACGGGGCGCAACTTCGCGGCGGGCATGTCCGGCGGGCTCGCCTGGGTGCTCGACGATGACGGCTCGTTCGGGGCGCGCTGCAACGCGGAGCTCGTGGGTCTCGAGCCGCTCGCCGCGGACTCGGAGGACGGGGAGACCGTCCGCGGGCTCCTCCAGCGGCACCGCGACCAGACGGGCTCGGAACGGGCCACCGAGATCCTCGCGGACTGGCCGGCCGCCGCGTCCCGCTTCGTGTCCGTCGTCCCCCACGACTACCGGCGCGTCCTCGACGCCCAGGCCCGGATGCGGGCCTCGGGCCTCGGGCCCGAGGAGGCCGAGATGGCCGCGTTCGAGGAGAACGCGCGAGACCTGGCGCGGGTGGGCGGCTCCTGATGGGCAACCCCACGGGCTTCATCCAGATCACCCGGCGCTCGCAGCCGTCTCGCCCGCCGCTGGAGCGGATCCGCGACTGGAGCGAGGAGCATCCGCGCCTCTCCGGGGAGGAGCTGGGCGAGCAGGGCGCCCGGTGCATGGACTGCGGGGTCCCGTACTGCCATACAGGCGTGCTCATCGGCGGCATGGCCTCGGGCTGCCCGATCAACAACCTGATCCCGGAGTGGAACGACCTCGTCTACCGCGGGCAGTGGCGCGAGGCCTCGATCCGCCTCCACCTGACCAACAACTTCCCGGAGGTCACCGGGCGCGTCTGCCCGGCGCCCTGCGAGGGGTCCTGCACCGTGGGCCTGGGCGGCGACCCGGTGGCGATCAAGACCATCGAGCAGGAGATCGCGGATCGCGCGTGGGAGGAGGGGTGGATCACCCCGCAGCCGCCGCTCGCGCGCACCGGCAGGACCGTGGCGGTCGTCGGATCCGGCCCGGCGGGCCTGGCCGCGGCGGACGAGCTCAACAGGATGGGCCATCTGGTCACGGTCTTCGAACGAGCGGGGCGCATCGGCGGACTGCTGATGTACGGCATCCCGAACATGAAGCTGGATAAGGACGTGGTCGCCCGGCGAGTTCGGCTGATGGAGGCGGAGGGCGTCACGTTCCGCACCGGCGTCGCCGTGGGCGCGGACGTGTCCGCCGAGGAGATCGAGGCCACGTTCGACGCGGTGGTCCTGGCCACGGGTTCCACCGTCGCGCGCGACCTGGCCGTCCCGGGTCGCGAGCTGGGCGGCATCCACCTGGCGATGAGCTTCCTGCGCGGCAACACCCGGCGGCTCCTTGACGGCGGCACGGAGGCCGAGGCACCCATCGACGCCGCGGGCAAGGACGTGCTCGTGATCGGCGGCGGCGACACCGGCACGGACTGCGTGGGGACGGCCATCCGCCAGGGCGCCCGGAGCGTCCGCCAGCTGGAGCTGCTCGCACGGCCGCCGCTGGAGCGCGCGCCGGGCAACCCATGGCCCGAGTGGCCCAAGGTCTACAAGCTGGACTACGGCCAGGAGGAGGCCGCCGCGCTGTGGGGCGAGGATCCGCGCCGCTACGCCACCACGACGCGCCGGTTCATCGGCCGCAACGAGCGGGTGGCGGGGGCGGAGATCGCGGACATCAGCTGGCAGCCGGGACCGGACGGGCGCGTGGCGATGCGCGAGGTCCCGGGCACGGCCCAGGTGATCCCCGCGGACCTCGTGCTCCTCGCCCTGGGCTTCACCGGCCCGGAGCCCGCCCTGCCCCGGGCCTTCGAGTGCGAGCTCGACCCGCGCGGCAACGTGCGCACCGGCGAGGACCGGATGACCACGGTCCCCGGCGTGTTCGCTGCCGGCGATTGCGTGCGCGGCCAGTCGCTGGTGGTCTGGGCGATTCGCGAGGGCCGGGCCGCCGCCGAGGGTGTGGATCGCTACCTGTCCCGCGTCGTCTGACCCTCGCCGTCACCCCGTGGGGATCGCGGCCGGCCGATCCCCCGCCCCGGGAAGGTCCATGTACGGCGCGAGGTAGCCGATGAGCAGCCGCTTGCCCTCCTCGAGCTTCGCCAGATCGACCTCCCCGGTCCTGCAGACGTCGTCGAAGATCGCACCGGCGGCGATGGTCGCCGTCCAGGCGACCTGGTGAGCCGTGTCGGGAGCCAGGTCCGGGCGTCGCACGAGCATGGCGGCGGCGAAGTCGCGGGCCGCACGTTCCGTGCCGTCGAGGTCGATCCGGCGGAGCTGCGGCGTCGCGCTGATGGCCTGGCGGAGCGGGACGCCGGCCGGGACCTCCATGCGAAACCCCACCAGCGCGTCCCAGGTTGCCCGCATCGTGGACCGCCAGTCCGGCGTCGTCGCGATCCCGGCAAACCGATCCTCGAGGTAGTCGACCCGTTGACGTTCGAAACGCTCGAACAGCTCGTGCACGATCGCCCACTTGTCCGGGAAGTAGGCGTAGACGGCCGTGATGCTCACGCGGGCCCGCTTGGCCACGCCGTTCGTCGTCAGGGCCGTCAGGCCCTCCTCCTCGATGATCACGGCGGCGGCGGCACAGATCGCCTCGACCGTCTCTCGCGACCGGTGTTGGGACGGGATGCGACGCCGGCGTGCGTATGGTTCCTGGACCACGGTTCGCATTCTCGCGCAACTTGGGTGTGGCAGACACGGTAGCAAACGCTACTATTTGCACCGAGCTCTCATCTTCGGCCGGTTTCGGGCGTGTCTCCCCCCACGCGTTCGGGACCGGCCGACTCTTGTCCGGCGCCCGGCCCTAGTTGTCGGAGCCCGCAAGTGCCCGACGGTCCACCGCATACGGAGCGAGCCGCGCGTCGAGCAGCCTGAGCTCCCGGTCCAGGAGCGTGTCGATGTCCCGCAATCGCTCGTCTGCGCTCGCGGCCTCGAGGAGCGCCTGCCGGCGGTCCGGCTCCACCTGGACGATCCCCGTCAGCAGGAACGACAGCGCCGACGGGTCCTCCGGGATCCGGAGGGCCACGCGGACGGAGTCGGTGTCGTCGACCGGCACCGCGCGCCGGTCCGTCTCGCGCGGCAAGGTCGCGCCCGACCAGGGGTCGCTCTCGTCGTCGTCCGCATCCTCGGCGTCGTCGTCATCGTCGCCGTCGTCGTCCTCGACCTCCTCCGTTTCGACCTCCATCTGGACGTCGATGGGCTCCGCCGACTCCCCATCCCGCGGCTGGAGCAGCCGCAGGTAGTCAACGAACCGGCGCGTGACGCGGTCGACCAGCTCCTCGGCCTCAGCGTCGTCAACGTTGCCGGGCTCGTCCGGGTACGGGTCCACATCCGCCACGAGGTAGGGGGCGATCTCCGTGTGCACCTCGCGAACGAGGAACCGCGCCGTGCCCACCGCCAGGACGTCCCAGCGCCCGTCGGCGTACTTGCTGGCCTCGCGGATCTCCGCGAACGTGCCCACGCCGGCGATGGCCAGCTCCTGACTCGTGCCGTCTCGCGCTGCGACCTCGCTGCCCTCGCGGATCAGCACCACGCCGAACGGCGAGGACGAGTCGAGGCAGCGCCGGATCATCACCCGGTACCGCTCCTCGAACACGTGGAGGGGGAGCGCGATGCCGGGCGCCAGGACGGTGTGGAGCGGGAAGAGCGGGATCTGCATCGGCCTGCGGCCAGCCTATCGGAAACGCCGCCGGGGGGTGCCGACGGCGTCAGGATGGGGATCGCGAGAAGGCGGGGTCGTCCACCCCGCCGGCGCTGACCCGACGCGTCAGTGCGAGCAGGAGCGCGGCGTTCCTTCGCCCTCGGCCGTGCGGAAGCTGGAGCCGCAGCCGCAGCCGGAAACCGCGTTCGGGTTGTTGACCGTGAAGCCCGCGCCCATGAGGGTGTCGACGTAGTCGATCTCCGAGCCCTTGATGAGCGGCACGCTGTTGCTGTCGATGTACACCCGCACGCCGTTGGCGTGAAGGACGTTGTCCTCGGCGGTCGGCTGGTCCTCGAGCATCATCCCGTAGCGGTAGCCCGAGCAGCCGCCGGAGTACACGTAGACCCGCAGTCCGATCTCCGGGTTCGTCTCTTCCTTCGTCAGCTCGGCCAGCTTGGCGGCGGCGGCATCCGTGAGGGAGACAACCGCGGGCTCGGAGACGACCAGGGGCTGGGCGTCGACAGTCGTCTGGGCGTCGATCATGGAACGGTCTCCTTGGAGGGGTCGCTGGCTCCGCTCCGGACCGGGTGCGGGCACAGGCCCGATCGTACGCACCGCAACGGATTTCGTCCAGCACTCCCGCCGAAATGGTGCTGCGCTGCCGTGAGGTTGGCCCCGGGGGGACCTCCACCCTCTCGCGAGCCGTCCCGGACCCAGCCGTGCGGATCGTGGGGTCCGCGCCGGGCCGCCGGGTCCGCGCCGGGCCGCCGGGTCCGCGCCGGGCCGCCGGGTCCGCGCCGGGCCGCCGGGTCCGCGTCGGGCCGCCGGGTCCGCGCCGGGCCGCCGGGTCCGCGCCGGGCCGCCGCGCGGACCATTCGTCGCCCGCAAACAACACCTCGTCCGCCAGAGCGGCCCGGAGACCGCGAAACCGCCCCATCCGGACCTTCCTGGCCGGCCATGCGGGCAGGATGTCGGGGGTCGGCGACGAATGGTCCGCTCGGCGGCCGCGATCTCGGCGCTCAGTCGCGCGAGTCCACGGCAACCCTTGTGTCGCGGCGCGCCGGTCAGTCCTCCAGGCGCTCCACGATCGTCGCGATGCCCTGCCCCACGCCGATACACATCGCCGCGAGGCCATACCGCCCGCCGGTGCGCTCCAGCTCGTGGACCAGCATCGTCATCAGGCGCGCACCCGAGGCGCCCAACGGATGACCCAGGGCGATCGCCCCGCCGTTGGGGTTCACGCGCGCGGGATCGAGACCCAGCTCGTCCATGCAGGCCACCGACTGGCTGGCGAAGGCCTCGTTGAGCTCCACGACATCGAGGTCCGCGGCCATCAGTCCGGCCCGTGACAGTGCCTTGCGGACGGCCGGCACGGGACCGATGCCCATCACATCCGGGTGCACGCCGGCCACGGCCGTGGCGATGACCCGGGCCATCGGGCGCAGGCCCAGGTCTCGTGCCCGATCCGCCTCGGCCAGGAGCAGCGCCGCGGCACCGTCGTTGATCCCGGAGCTGTTCCCAGCCGTGACCGTCCCACCGGCGCGGAAGGCCGGCCTGAGGGCGGCGAGCGCCTCGGGCGTTGTGTCGGCGCGGGGATGCTCGTCGCGATCCACGACCGTCACGACGCCCTTCCGGCCCGGCACCGACACGGGCACCAGCTGGCCATCGAACCGCCCCTCGTCGATGGCGGCGCCCGCGCGCCGCTGGCTCTCCAGCGCGAACGCGTCCTGGCGCTCACGGGTGACGGCGAACTGTTCCGCCACGCACTCGGCGGTCTCACCCAGCGAGATCGGCGGATAGGCATCCTGCATCCGCGGGTTAACGAATCGCCAGCCGAGGGTCGTGTCCTCCATCGTCCGCGGCCCGCGGTCGTATGCCGCCTCCGCCTTGAGCATCACGTACGGGGCCCGGGTCATGGACTCCACGCCGCCAGCGATGAACACGTCGCCGTCCCCCGCCCCGATCGCGTGGCTCGCGGAGTTGACCGCCTGGAGCCCGGAGCCGCACAAGCGGTTTACGGTCTGGCCGGCAACCTCCACGGGAAGCCCGGCGAGCAGCGCCGCCATGCGGGCAACGTTGCGGTTGTCCTCACCGGCCTGGTTGGCACAGCCGAGGATCACGTCCTCCACGAGGGCCTGGTCGATCCCCGAACGGTCGACGATCGCCCGGATCACGAGGGCCGCCAGGTCGTCCGGGCGGACGGCGCCCAGGGTGCCTCCGTAGCGTCCGATGGGCGTGCGGACGGCGTCGAGGATCCATGTCTCGCGGAACGAGCGGTCGGGTTGTCTGGCCATGCCCGAATTGTAGGAGCAGCGGGCCCTTCAGCCATGGCTCCATGGGCGTGGGACGGCGCGTCGACGTGGACACCTCCCGACAATCGCGACACCGGTGGCCGACCGTCTGGGACCAAGGTCATGGCCGCGGTGCCCCTACTGGGTCCGATGGTCCGGGGACCCTCGAATGTAAGGTGGGATGCAAGGCCGCCGACCTTACGGTCGGGGGTGACGTCCATCACGAGGCGGTGCCCGGAGCCCATGCGCAGGCAGCACAAGACGGCCGATCTTGCCAACGACGCCCCCGGCGGGAACGCCATCGGGGCCTCGCACCGCGGATCGAGCGCGGCCTCGGCGCACCCGGCCCGGGCACGTCGCCCAGGTGGGCCGGACAGGACGCGCGGCCAGGCGGTGGTCGAGTTCTCGCTGGTCCTGCCCCTGTTCCTGACCGTCATGCTCGGGATCATCGAGTTCGGCTTTGCCTTCAACTCGGTGCTGGCTGTCAACTTCGCCAGTCGCAACGCCGCGCTCACGGCCGCGGAGAGCGGCGACGCCGAGGGCACGGACTGTCTCGTGCTGCGTACCATCGAACGCGACGTGACCGCGCCGGCAGACCGGAGCAGGATCGGCCAGGTTGACATCTTCCGCGCCGACAAGAACGGCGCCATCGTCGGCACCGCCACGATCTACGCACGCAACGGCGGCTCGACGACCTGCAACTACGCCGGCGGGCTCACGGTGACGGTCCCCTACTCGCTGCTCCAGGACGGCTACGCCGAGGAAGACCGGTGCAACACCCTGTCGGGATGCGAGGACGGCCGCACGCTTGACCAGGTCGGCGTGCGGATCACCTACACCCACGTCTGGGTGACGCCACTGCGGAACTTCGTCGGCGGCAATCCCGGCGGCTTCTCCTTCGATCGCTCCAACGCGACGCGCATGGAGCCGGTCCTCTGAGCCGGAGCGGCAACGGCCTCCAGCGAACGGGGCCAGTCGGTCGTCGAGCTCAGCCTGCTCATGCCGGTCTTCCTGATGCTGCTCCTGGGAATCCTCGAGTTCGGGATGGCCTTCGACCACCTGATCACGGTCAACTACGCCACGCGGGAGGGCGCCAGGGTCGGGGCCGCCTGGTCAACGGCGGAGGTGCCCTGGGCTGTTCGGAACCGGTCAAGTCCCCGAATGCCGCCGCCGTGGATGCCCAGATCATCGCCGCCGTTGAGCGCGTGCTCACCTCGCCCGGCTCGCAGGTGGCCCTGAACCGCGTCGCGCAGATCCGCATCTACCAGGCCACCGCCGCGGGCGGCGAGTCGAGCCAGCCTGAACGTGTGGACCTACGCGCCCGGAGCCGGGCCGGTGGTGGACGGCAATCCGGTGGACTTCTCCGCCTCGACCTCGGCCTGGACCGTCTGCTCGCGACGCAACGCCCTGCCGGCGCCGTCCATCGGCGTCAGCATCCGCTACCGCTACGCGTTCGCGACCCCGCTCGCGGCGATCTTCTCCATCTTCGGCGGCGGAGGGCAGACCGGCCTCGACGTGTCCGATCGTTCGATCATGGCCATGAACCCCACCCAGTAGGCGCGTGATGCGAGGTACCCGGAAACCCGAACGACGCCAGCATGAACGGGGCCAGGTCCTGGTGATCTTCGCGTTCTCGGTGGTCATGTTCATCGGGATGTGCGCAGTCGTCGTGGACGTCGCGTGGTACTGGAGCAGCATGCTGCGCATGCAGCGGGCGGCAGACGCCGCCGCGCTGGCCGGGGTCGTCTACCTCCCCGGCAACCTGCCTTCCGCTGTGACGGCCGCCCGGGCAGAGGCTCTCAAGAATGGTTACGCGAACGGCTCGGACGGCGTCACCGTCAACGCCGGCCTCGACCCCAACAACAGCCGCAGCCTCCGGGTCAGCCTCTCGGCCGCGGTCCCGACGTTCTTCATGCGCCTGTTCGGCATCAGCTCCATCGCCGGCAGCAGCAGCTCGAAGGCGGAGTACGTGCTGCCGGTGCCGATGGGAAGCCCGGACAACTACTACGGGGTGTTCGGGAAGGTCCGCACACCGGGCGGCGGGAGGAACGTGACGACGACTACGACCGGCACCACGGACTCTGCTGCTGCCGACGACGGCGCCGTCGGGCAACTGGACCACACCCACGAATGCGATCAGCGCCTCGGACGGCAACGCCGCGGCGACCAGGAACGCCGTCGCCAACCCGTACCAGGCATGGAGCGGGTTCGGCATCTCGATACCCGGCAGCGGCACGCTCTCGGTCACCGGCATCGAGCTCCAGGTCCGCGCATCGGCATCGGCCGCCAACTGCACGCTCGGGACGGCACTGTCCTGGAACGGTGCGACCGTCACGAGGTTCCAACTGGACGTCCACGCAGAACCTCACGCTGTCGGGCGGCGGGACCTGGACCACGTACACGGCCGGCGGACTCTCGAGCACCTGGAGCCGCACCTGGGCCGAGTCGGAGCTGTCCAACACCAACTTCAGTGTACGTCTGCAGTACACCGGGTCGGGTTGCTCGCTCGGCACGTCGGTGAGCGTCGATGCCCTCTGGGTCCGGGTCTCCTGGAGCCGCACGGTCACCACCTTCGTCCCCGACGCGAACGTGGCCGGACCCAACGGCGAGGTGCTCAGCCCGCGCGGCTTCTGGGGGGCGATGCTCAGCCAGGGCGCGGCGGACATCAACGGGGATGCCTACCTCCCGTACTACGAGACGGTGGGGACCACGACGAACCCGCAGTACGACGCGGGCAAGTACTACGACTACGCGGTGTACCTGCCGCCGGGATCCGCGAACGGCCAACTCCAGGTCTACGACCCCGTGTTCTGCGGCACGGACAGCTCCGGCGAGTACGGCACCGGCGATCGCTGGTTCTCGAGCAGCACGAGCGCGGTGTCCGCCTTCTACACGCTGTACGACACGCAGGACACGCTCTACGACCTGTCGGACGACACGATCGTCGCGGATTCCGGGACCCTGTTCCGGCGGATCCAGGCCCTGGACACCAGTCTCTACTCGGGCGGCACGCCCAGCGGCAGCTACACGAGCTGCAAGCAGGGCGATGTGACAGACCCCGACGACGGCCGCTACTGGCATCACCGCTGGTGGCAGATGGTCACGAACCTCACGGGCGGGTCAGAGGGCAGGACCTATCGCCTGCGGACGGCGTCCACGGACCCGAACAACGCCACCGACCAGCGCACGGCCAACGCGCAGAACAGCTTCGCCCTGTGGTCCTCGGCCAGCGGCGGGTCGCCGCGGATCTATGGGCTGGGGACCATGGAATCATTCACGCCGCTGGCGGGCGGCGGCTCGTCCACGTTCTACCTCGCGCAGATCGATCCCGTGCACGCCGGCAAGACGGTCGTCATCGCGCTCTGGGACCCGGGGGACACCGGCAGCCTGTCCGCCAACGTGCAGATCCTGGTGCCCGGGACCTCAGGGTATGCCGCAGCCAGTTTGAAGTGGTCGGCGGCCAAGGGAACCACGAACTCCAACGTGTCGGCGTGCACGGGCACGAAGGGAACCGGGACCTCGATCACGGCGAACACCGGCACCTCGCAGAAGTTCAACGGATGCTGGGTGACCATCGAGGTGCCGATCCCCTCCAACTACACCGCGCCCACGCCGCCCGGTGAGACAGAACCGGGCTGGTGGAAGATCAGGTACACGATCGGCGGCACGTCCAGCGACACCTCGTTCGACGTGACCACATGGCAGGTCTCCATCCGAGGCAACCCGGTCCACCTCGTCCTGCCCTGATCAGTAGGCAGGCGGCCGGTCCGCCACCGCGGCGAGGTCGGTCAGGCGCCGCGGCGAGGTCGGTCAGCCGCCCACGGGGGCTGGGCGAGGGCGATCGCCGGCCTGGGGGACCTTCAGCGTCCGGTCCAGGTCGGGGGCCGCTTCTCCAGGAACGCGATCATCCCCTCGCGCTGGTCCTCGGTCTCGAACAGGGCCTCGAACCGCTCGCGCTCAAAGTGGAGGCCCTGGGCCAGCGGCAGCCCCTGCGCTGCGATGACGGACGCCTTGGCGGCAGCCACGGCGAGCGGCGGCTCCGCCGCGATCCGGCCCGCCAGATCCAGGGCGCGGTCCAGGGTCTCGTTCGCCGGCACCACCGCCGTCACCAGGCCCATCCGCTCGGCCTCGGCCGCCCCGATCCGCCGCCCCGTGAGAATCATCTCCATGGCGCGCGGCTTGCCGATCGCCCGCGTCAGCCGCTGCGTGCCGCCCGCGCCCGGAATGACCCCGAGCTTGATCTCGGGCTGCCCGAACTGCGCATTGTCGCCGGCGACCACCATGTCGCAGGCCATCGCCAGCTCGCAGCCCCCGCCGAGCGCCCAGCCCCGGACCGCGGCGATGACCGGTGTCTTCAGGCGCCCGATGCGGTCCAGCGTCCCGAACGGGTCCGCATCCCTGAGCTCGCGTGGCGAGCGCCCGGCCAACTCCCGGATGTCGGCGCCGGCAGCGAACGCCTTCTCGCCCGCCCCGGTGATCACGATCGCCCGGCAGGCGGGGTCCCCATCGAGGACAGCGAGCAGGTCCCCGAGCTCCGTCACGAGCCCGAACGACAGGGCGTTGTGGGTCTCGGGCCGGTCCAGCGTCAGCAGCGCCACGGCCTCGAGCGGACCCTCGCCCGCAGGGAAGTCGATGCGCACCATTGGCCGCTCGTCGATCGGCCGTTCCAGGTCGTCGTCCGTCATGCGATGCCTCCTAGCCCTGGGGAGACTCAGGCTTGCCGACCACCTGGGCCGTCGTCGCCCGCTCGATCCGCAGGTACCGCTTGCGGTGGTACAGCAGGGGCGGCGCACCCGGCTCATCGAGCGCCAGTCCCTCGACCCGGCCGACGTAGAGGTAGTGGTCGCCCACCTCGAAGCGCTCGGTGACCTCGCACTCCATGGCGGCGATGGCCCCCACAAGCAACGGCAACCCGGTCACCCCGGGATGCCACGCGGCACCGCAGAATTCGTCGCGGCCGGGGGTCACGCTTGCGCCGGCGAAGCAGTCGCTGAGCCTCTGCTGGTCCTCGGCCAGGATATTGACCGCGTAGCGGCGGCTGGCGTCAATGATGGGGACGACAAAGCGCCTGCGATCCAACGCGATCACCACGATCGCCGGATCCAGGCTGACCGATGTCAGGGCGTTGACCGTGATCCCCACGGGTCGATCTCCGTCCAGCGCGGTCACCACGGTGACCCCGGTCGCGAACTGGCCCATCACGGTGCGGAAGTCGGCGGTCGAGACGTTCACGCGAGAGAGCATACGCGGCGGCAGTTGGCAGGCACGCAGCCACATGAGGGCCGGAGCATGGTCGGCGCGGGGCCCTACGGACTCCCGCCCGGCGGGCACCAGGACCGGCTGGCACCCGGACTGCCAAGGACGGGCCGGCGGGGACGGGCCGGCACCCGCCGGGCGAGGCAACGGGCCCGTGCGGGGCAGATCAGCCTGCCGACAGGGCGGAACGATGCACCGATGGGCCTTCGATGTGGCGAGCTGCCCTTTGGGCGGATGATCCAGCCAACCCTGTGATGCTTGCCTCACCGGGCGGGCAGGAGCCGGCCGGGCCGGTGCACCTGGAAGCCTCGCCAGGGCTACCATCGACA
>CAWDHT010000033.1:0-26395 GCA_963802165.1 uncultured Chloroflexia bacterium
GGCATGTCCCTCCACACCATGGGCCAGCAGACGGCCGCCGCTCGTGGGCGGAGCCTGGAAGATCAAGATGGTCGAGCCGCTCACCGTGACCACCCGCGAGGAGCGCGGCGGCCCTCGCGAAGCCGGCTACAACACGTTCCTGCTCCGCTCCGACGACGTCTACATCGACCTGCTGACCGACAGGGGCACGTCCGCGATGAGCGACCGCCAGTGGGCCGCGATGATGCTCGGCGACGAGGCGTACGCGGGCAGCCGCAACTTCTACCGCCTCGAGGCGGCGGTCCGGCGCTACTACGGCTATCGCGCACGTGGTGCCCACGCACCAGGGCCGCGGCGCGGAGCACCTCATCAGCAAGATGTCGATCAAGCCCGGCGAGCACGTGCCCGGCAACATGTACTTCACGACCACCCGCCTGCACCAGGAGCTGGCCGGCGGCACGTTCGTCGACGTGATCATCGACGAGGCGCACGACCCGCGTCCTGCATCCGTTCAAGGGCGACGTCGACCTCGACAAGCTCGAGCGGCTCATCGCGGAGGTGGCGCCGCGCACATCCCGTACGTCAGCTCGCCGGCACGGTCAACATGGCCGGCGGCCAGCCGGTCTCGATGGCGAACGTGCGCGCCCTCCGCGAGCTGTGCGACCGGCACGGGATCAGGCTCATGCTCGACGCGACGCGCATGGTCGAGAACGCGTTCTTCATCCAGGAGCGCGAGCCCGGCTACGCCGACCGGACGATCGCCGAGATCTGCTCGAGTTCTGCTCGTACACCGACGGCGCATGGATGTCGGCCAAGAAGGACAACCTCGTCAACATCGGCGGCTGGCTGGCCGTCAACGACCAGGGCGTGTTCGAGGAGCTGCGCAACCTCGTCGTGGTCTACGAGGGCCTCCACACCTACGGCGGCCTGGCCGGCCGCGACATGGAGGCGCTCGCGATCGGCATCGAGGAGTCGCGTCCGACGAGCACGTCCGGTCCCGCATCGGCCAGGTCCGCTACCTCGGCGAGCTGCTCGCCGCAGTGGGACATCCCGATCGTGGAGCCGATCGGCGGCCACGCGGTCTTCCTCGACGCGCGGCGGTTCTACCCGCACCTCGTCCAGGACCAGTTCCCGGCCCAGACGCTGGCCGCGGAGCTCTACCTGGACTCGGGCATCCGCTCGATGGAGCGCGGCATCGCGTCCGCCGGCCGCAACGCGGAGACCGGCGACCACAACCGGCCGAAGCTGGAGCTGACCCGGCTCACGATCCCGCGGCGCGTCTACACCCAGGCGCACATGGACGTCGTGGCCGAGTCCGTGAAGGCCTGCTACGACGCCCGCGACGAGGCCCGGGGCCTGGAGATGGTCTACGAGCCCCGGTACCTCCGGTTCTTCCAGGCGCGCTTCACGCCGCTGTGATCTCGCCGGGGCGGGGGGCGGCCCGCCGGGGCGCTTGAGCGTGCGACCCGCGCTGGTAGCATCCTGCGATGGCCCGCCCGCCGCTCCCGCAGTTCCTCGCGGACCTCGTCGCGGACCGCCGGGCGGCCGGCGCGCTCCTCGCGGGCATGACCGCCCTGTTTGCCGCTGGCATGGACACCAAGGTCATGGCGCCGATGGCCACGACGACGTAGGCCGCCGTCCGAGCCCGGCCGGAGATCGAGGGGCTGATCCTCCTCATCTCGGTGCTGACCGCGGTGCTGCTGCTGGTCGGCGGTGCGGTCGGGGACACGAGGCGGGCCAGGCCGATCATCACCGGCGGGCTCGCGATCTCGCTCGTGAGCGCGATCCTGGCGTTCCTGCTCGGCGACGGCGGGACGCTATTCCAGGTCGTGCGGTTCGCCGGCGTCGCCTCTGCCGCCATGGTGATGCCGGTCGCGCTCGCGATGGCAGCGACCTCGTACACGGGGATCCCGCGCGCGACGGCCATCGGCATCGCCTATGCGGCCTACGGCGCCGGCCAAGGGATCTCCCCGACGCTGGTCGCGCTGGTACCGGGCACCTACGCGCCGGCGTTCGTCGGCTCGATCGCGGCCTGCACGCTGGCGCTCGTGGTCGTCCGGGGCCGCATTCCCGAGCTCCCGAGGCCGACTGCTGCGGAGCGGCCGTACGTGTACGGAACCGCGTTGTGGGCCTCCGGGGTGGTGCTGTTCGCCGCCGGGGTCCTGTGGCTTGGGTCCGGCCTCGATAACCCGCTGCGGATGGGGCTCATCGTGGGCGGCCTCGCCCTTGGCGCCGCCTTCATCCTCTGGGAGCGCCGCCGGAGGGCCACCAGTGCCGAGGCTGTCCGCATCGAGCGCCGCCCGGTGACCATCGCCCTGTTCGTGGGCCTGGTCATCGCCATCGCGCAGATCGTCCCGATGTCGCAGCTGCCGCTCTACTTCGGCGTCGGGATGGGGTACGGCCCTGTCCTCGGGATCCTCGCCCTGGTGCCGCTGTTCGCCGCCCTGGTCGTCGCCGGTCCGGTCGCCGGCTTCCTGCTCGCGCGATTCCGTCCCAGGATCCTCATCGCCGGCGGGGTGCTGGTCATCGGCCTGGGCGACCTCCTCGTGGCCGCGGCGATCGGGCCAACGACGACGTACGTCGCGTTCATCGTGCCGCTGATCCTGATCGGCGGTGGGTTTGTCGTCGCCACCACGGTGCGCACGGCGATCATCTTCGCCAGCGTGCCCCGGGGCCTGCCGGCGACGGCCGCGGCCCTCAACGAGGCCTCGATCGAGGTCGGGACGCGGGCCGGCATCGTGGTCATCACCGGCATCGTGGCCGAGGTCGCGATCGCGTTCTATACGGCCTCGGTCGCCGGCGAGCCGCCTGCCCAGGTGGACGGGCTCGTGGCCGCGTTCCGGGAGGTGCTCGTGGCACTCGGCACACCTTCGTTCCACACGGTCGCCCGGGCGGTGCAGCCGGCCGACCTGGAGGTGTACAAGGCCGCCTACTTCACCGGGGTCCAGGTGGCCCTGCTCGCGGGCGGGGTGGTGGGCGTAGTCGGATCGCTCGTCGCCTGGCTCACGCTCGGACGGCGCGACGTGCTCCAGACGGTGTACACGCATCGCGACGAGCGGCAGGCGACGCTGCCGGCTGGCTGACCCGGGAGGGACCGATGGGTCATTGTCCGCGGCGGCGCTGACCGGCACGCTCGCTCGGTCGGCGTCCCGTCGAAGCCCGAGGTGGTCCACATGCAGGCTGAGCAGGTCGTCGGCATCATTCCGGCTGCGCAGACCAAGGTCTCCTTCTTCGCGTCCAAGACGTTCGCGCTCGTGTTCACCACCCACCGCCTGATCCTCGCCGAGGGGACCAAGGAGCTGGTGGCAGCCGAGGTGGCCCGCGCGAAGGAGGCCGCGAAGGCCGGTGGCAGCAACGTCTTCGGCCAGGTCGGGGCGCAGCTCAAGGCCGGCTCGTCGTTCGGGATGCAGTACGCGGGTGGCGACCCGGATGCGATCCTCGCCCAGGTGCCCGGGAACGCGGCCTACGCGCCAGCCGACATCCGCGAGCTCAAGGTGGACCGCAAGACCCGGACGATCGGTGGCGAGGACGGCGTGGACCAGGAGTACCTGAAGGTCACGCTCGAGACCCGCGACGGGAAGCGCACCTACGAGACCGGCTCCGAGGTACCGCCCGTGGACGAGGCGCGGCGCATGGTGGCGTGGTTCATGGGGCCGCGCCAGGGCTGACGGCGGTTTCGGGGCCGATGGCGGAACCGGCTCCCCGGCCGGCCCCTCAGTCCTTGATCCTGATGCCCAGGTGAGCAGCCAGCAACGGGGCCAGGTCCAGGAGCTGGTCCGGTTCGATGACGGCGCCCCGGAGCCCGGCGATCCCGCGCACCACCGCCAGCCGTGCGCCCGAGATGTCGACATCGTGGAGGCGCGCCCCCTCGACCGAGAGCTCGTCGATCGTGCTGCGCTCGATCCGCACCGACCGGGCCTCCGCATCGCCAAGGTCGAGCTCGCCGAGCGCGCAGTCCTCCAGGATCACGTCGGTGAGGCGTGCCCCGCGCAGGTCGACGAGGTTGGCCTTGACGCCGCGGAGGCGGACGAGGCTCCACGTGCTGCCCGGGGCCAGGAGGGCCCCGATGCGGACATCGGCGATGAGGCTGTCGCGCCACGTTGAATCCGGCGCGCTGACCGTGGCGGCGGCGATGTCGGCGATCCGGCACTCGAGGAACCGCGCCCGATCGAGCCGGATGCCCTCCATGCTGCCCTGCCCCAGCCTGCAGCCGAGGAAGCTGGCGCTCGCGGCGCTCGCCCCCGCCAGGTCCAGGCCGGTGAAGTCGACCGCCTCGTAGTCGGCGCCGTCCTCGAGGGCCGCTCCGGCGAACGGCGCGAGGCCGGCGGGCAAGATGTCCTGGGCCGGCTCCCGCCGGCGGGGCTTCGTGTTCACCACGCCGCCATCGTAGTCCCGCACCCCCGCGCCCCGCCTCGCGGGTCAACGGGCGCACGCGTGCACGAAATGCCCTCCCAGCGAGGCATCCGTCACGCCAACCATCCAGTCCAGGTGTCGTTCCACCCGCCGGACGGCCGGTTTCGCCCTCCACGGGATCGTTCACCCTCTGAGCGGGCAGCGGGCAGCGGGTCGTGGGAGGCCTGGAGCCGGCAACTCCACCTCAGCCCGGCCGGCGCGTGGGCAGCGTCGTCCCAGGAGGCCCGGAGCCGGCAGCCCCACCCCAGTCCAGCTGGCGACCGCGCCGGCGCGTGGGCAGCGCCGTCCCGGGAGGCCCGGCGCCATCGCGAGGATCCCTACGCCAGCCCCTCCGGCGCCCCCGGCAGCGCGTCGCCCAGCCCGAACGGCGCCCCGGCCTCGCGGACGCGTGCGACCAGACCGGCCGCCACCTCGGGCGCCAGCGACGGCACGACGTGCGTGGCCATGATCTCCTCGACCCGCTCGTGCGCCCGTCCGTACGCATCCAGGCCACCCGCGTCCAGCCAGGCCCGCCGCGAGTTGCGGTCGAAGACCCTCGACGGCAGGTACTGCTCGGAGCGGAACAGCTTGCGTGTCTCCTGGAGCTCCAGGAACCGGCCCTCCGGCCCCGCGGCCTCGAAGGACCCGGTCGCCAGCGTCTCCGTCGGTGTCGCGACACCCCGCAACAGCCGCTGGACCATGCCGATCATGTCGGCGTCGATGACCAGCTTCTCCGGGCTCTGGGCGAGCAGGAAGTCCAGCATCCCGGGCCCGGAGATCATGTCGATCCCGGCGAGTCCGCCGAGGAGCGCCGTCATGCCGCTCTCGTACCCGGCCTGGGCATCGATCAGCTTGGAGTCGGTGGCGCCCAGGTACGCGTGACAGGGCAGGCCCAGCGACTTGCCGACGGCCGCGTAGCCGGCGTCGATCATCGCCGTCTCGATGGCGCCCATCGGGGTGGAGCCCGAGCGCATGTCCACGATGGTCGGCGCGCCGCCCCACACGATGGGCGACCCGGCCTCCGCCAGCTGGTGGAGGACGATGCCGGCCAGGGTCTCCGCCGCGTGCTGGACGATGGACCCGATGAGCGTCACCGGCGACGCGACGCCGGCCAGCGGCATGGAGATGAGCTCCGCCGGCACGCGCGCCCGGGCGAGGTCCATGACGTTGCGGCACGCGAACTCGGACCAGGTCAGGGGCGGGGACGGACAGACGTCGAAGACGGCCCGCGGCCGCTCCGCCAGCGCGTCATGTCCGCCGGCGTCGATCGCCAGCAGGTCGATCATGATCGCCGACCCGCGCGGCGTGAACGCCCCGGTCACCACCGGCTTGGACGAGTTCACGAGGCACAGGAACAGGCGGTACAGGTCGCCGATCTCGGTTGGGACGTCGTGGGCGACGACGGACGTGGAGACAGCGTCGTACGCCGGAAGCGCATCGGCCACGCGGACGATCCGGGCCAGGTCCGCGGCCTGCGACCGGCGCGCGTCCAGGGTGTCGGGATCCAGCACCTGCACGCCGGACGACCCGGGGTCGAAGTTGACGACGCCCTGCCCGTAGCGCGCCGCCGGGTTGCCGGCCCGGTCGAACAGGCTGAACTGGCGGGGGACCGTGTCCAGCGCGCGCCGGACCATTGCCTCGGGGATGGCGACCCGCTCGCCGTCTGCGGTGGCGCCGTTCGCCACCAGCAGGGCGATGGCCTCGGGCTCCTCCACCTTGATGCCGGGCCGCTGCAGCAGCTGCAGGGCCTCGTCCACGACGCGGTCGATGAGGCCGGGGTCGAGGAGCTCGAAACGGGGTCGCATCTGGGCCTCCGGGCGGTGGTCGGGCGGATTGGGTGGGCCGGGATGGGATCCCGGCCCGGTGATCAGGCGACGCCGGCCGCGACCGCATGCGCGGCGACGAGCCGGCGCAGCTCGGCGTCGACGGCCGGGTCCAGCGGCTCGGGCCTGTGGTCCCGCAGGAGCGTGCGGGCATGCTCGAGCGCCTCGCGGTGGTACTTGTCGGGGTCCGCCTCCCAGGCGCCGTATGGGCGGCGGTCGAGATAGCGCGGCTTCCACAGCCCGCGCATCGCCGTGCGCGTGTGGAGGGAGGTGAGGTAGTCGCCGCCGGGCCCGACCTCGGCGATGGCCTCGAGGGCCAGGGACGCGTCGTCCACCGTCACGCCCTGGATCACCTGGGCGACGATCGACGCGATCTCGGTGTCGAGGATCATCTGCTCGTAGGACCAGATGCGTGACCCGTGGAGGAGCCCGGCGCCCAGGAGCATGTCCGAGCCCACGACCGAGGCCATGAACGCGGACAGCCCGTTCTCGAGGCCGGCCTGCCAGTCGGAGCGCTTGGCGCCCGTTGCGTAGGCGCCCATGGACAGCGGCACCTTGTAGAAGTCGGCGAGCTGGTTGGTGACCGCGCCGAACAGGAAGTCCTCGGGGCCGCCGCCGGTGTAGGCACCGGACCGCAGGTCCATCGCCGTCTGCGCCGCGGCGTAGTAGACGGGCGAGCCGGGGTAGGCGAGCTGCATCAGGGCCAGGGCGGCGATGACCTCGGCGTTGCCGACCACGAGCGAGCCGGCGACGGTCGCCGGGCCGGAGAAGGCGCACGACGCCATCGTCATGTACCCGACCGGGACGCCCGCCTCGGCAGCGACAAGTCCCGCGTCGATGGCGCCGCCGTCATGGGCGAGCGGGCTGATCGTGCACTGCATGAGCGACAGCACGGGGTGCGCACGCAGCGCGTCGCGGCCGCCGGCGATCGCCGCCGCCATCTCGATCGCGACCGAGGCCTCCGCGGCCGTCACGATGCTCTCGGTCTGGACGTGCTTGGTGGAGTTGCGCCAGACGGCGGTGACCTCCTCCAGGGAGCGAGCCTCAGGGGGCACGTCCTGGGCCGACACCGCCACCCAGTGGAAGGCGATCTCCGGCAGCGCGTCGGCGACGCGGGCGATGTCCCCCACGTCCTGCAGCGCGGATCGACGGACCTCGAGGGTCCACGGGTCCAGGACCTCGATGCCGCAGCCATCCGTGGCGAGGTAGACGTGCTCGCCGTCGAGCGGCAGGTCCAGGCGCGGATCGCGGGCGCCGAGCGTGTAGGCGGGCGGTGCGCTGCGCAGCGCCTCCTCGATGAGGTGGCCCGGCGCCCTCACGATGCCGGTCTCCCTGTCGACGGTGGCGCCGTGCTCGGCCCAGATCGCCTGTGCCCGTTCGGACGGGAAGCGGACGCCGACGCGCTCGATGACGTCGAGCGTGGCGGTGTGGATGCGGCCGACGGCGGCCGGCGACAGGACCTCGAATCGTGGTCGGTTGCGACCGTCGGGGCTGCCCGGAGTGGTGCTCATGCATGCCTCCAGCCGGGTGATGCAGGCCCGGCCAACGCGCTGATGCCCGGCTCAGCGCTCGGGAGCCGGCACCGAGCGCGGCGGGGGACGTCCGCCGCGAGTGGGTGGGTCAGGCGGAGGCCACCGCCTCGTCGCCCAGGAGCCTGCGGGCCAGGGCCACCGCGCCGATCGCGTCCTCGCTGTAGCCGTCCGCGCCGATCTCGGCCGCCCAGCTCTCGCTGGCGGGCGCGCCACCCACGATGACCCGGACGCGCTCCCGCAGGCCTGCGCTGACGAGCGCCTCGACCACGGTCCGCTGCCCGGCCATGGTGGTGGTGAGCAGCGCCGACACGCCGACGATGTCGGCGTTGTGCTCCTTGGCCGCCTCGACGAACCGGTCGGGGGCGACGTCGACGCCAAGGTCGTGGACCTCGAATCCGCTGGTGGACAGCATCATGCCCACGAGGTTCTTGCCGATCTCGTGGATGTCGCCCTTGACGGTGCCGATGACCACGCGGCCCACGACCTTGCGCTGGGCGGACTGCGCCTGGAGCTCGGGCTCGAGGATGTCCAGGGCCTTCTGCATCGCGCGGGCGGCCAGCATCATGTCCGGCAGGAACAGCTCTCCCAGGCCGAACTGCTCACCGACGTAGGAGAGCCCGGGCACCAGGCCGATCTCGATGGCGTCGAGCGGCGGCACCCCGTCGTCCAGCGCCTGCTGCGCCAGGGTGGCGGACTGGACGGCATCCCCGTCGATGACGGACTGGCGAAGCGCCGCGAAGAGCTCGTCGCTCATGGTTGCTCCTTTGCTCGGTGTCCCGTTGGGGCGATGGTGCGGCCTGTCCGCGAGCTCATGGGATGGGGGCCGGACGGGGAACCGCGGCGGCCCGCTGGAGGATGGCCGAGATGGCCTGGTCCGCCGCCTCGGGGAGCGGTGGCGCCTGGTGCGTCACGAGAACCCGGTCCACCTGGGCGGCGGCTCGCTCCCCGAGGGTCGCGCCGCCGCGAGCCATCCACGCGGAATGGCTCAGCCGGTCGATGAGTGATGGATACCAGCGTTCGCGGTAATGGTCGATGGTGTGTTGCGTCTCCAGAAACGACCCGTCGGGCCCGAGCGAGTCGATCAGGTCCAGCGCGAGGGTCTCCTCGTCGATGACGACCGGCACCAGCGCGGCCCGGATCCAGGCCGCGATCTCGTCGCAGATGGCCAGCTGGGCCAGCGAGCCGGTCAGCCCCGACTCCAGGTACCCGCTGTCGTGGATGAGGTGACCGCCCGCAAGCGCGTCCACGAGCATCGTCAGCGCGGCGTCCGTGGCGGCCTGCTGGTCGGGTCGCTTGGCGTCGCTGCCGCCGGCGAGGCTGAACATCGGCAGGCCGTAGTGGTGGGCGAGCGAGGGGGCCATGCCCCGGTGATCCGGCTCCGCGTAGGGATCGACCATCGTCCGCAGGTCGAGCGCGTCGCCGCCGAAGCCCGGGATCACGACCGGCGCCCCTTCGCGCACGAGCTGCGCCAGCACCACCCCCACCAGCACGCCGGCGTTGTTGAGGGCGATGTTGCCGGCCATCGTCACCGGGCCCGTGGTGCCGCCCGAGGTCACCGGGATCCACAGGGCCGGCAGGCCCCGCTCGGCGAGGATCAGCAGCTTGCGCAGCGAGTCGCCGTTGTGCACGAGGCCGCGGGTGACGTTGACGTAGAGGCCGATCGTCGGGCGTTCGCGCAGGGCGTCGGCGCCGCCCGCCACGGCCTCCGCCATCGCGATCGCGTCGAGCATCGCGTCCACGTCGTAGGTGACCACGACGAGTGGCTTGGTCGTGTGGCGCAGCATGACCGCCATCTGCTCGCGGTCCGCCATCTCCGGCGGCACGTCCGAGGGCAGGAACATGGACATCCCGAAGTCCATGTTCGGCAGGGCATCCACCAGGGTCAGGCCGTCGCGCGTGTCCTGCAGGACCGCGGGACGCCGCTCGCCCGTGCGGTGGTCGACGATGTTGAGGCAGTCCGACCCCGGGCCGAAGAAGACGTTGTCGCCCTCGAGGGCGAGCCGCGGCGCCCCGGACCGGTCGTGGAGGGTGACGGAGCGCGGGGCGACCGAGAGCGCCCAGTCCACGAGGGACGCAGGCACGTGGACCCGCCCGTCGTCACTGACGCGGGCGCCCGCGCCGTGCAGGCGCTCAACGGCCTCGACGTCGTGGAGCACGACCCCCGTGCGTTCCAGGATCGCCAGGCTGGCCTCGTGCAGCAGCCGGCAATCACCGGGCGTCAGCCGGTCGTAGCGCGGCGAGCGGGACATGCGCCCACCGGCGGCGAGCGGGGCGAACGAACCCAAGGACACCTCCCAGGATGGAGTCGGCCGAGGAAGCGTCGGCTCCCGGAGACCGTGGGCGACAGGGCGGAAGGTCCCGAGGAAACGGGCCGAGCGACCGTCCGGCCCTCTGCGCGCGCCCGCGAGACTTGCCGGGATGCCCCATGTGATCCACGGGTCGGAGCGGCGCCCGCTCGTCCCCGGCCGTCTCCTGTACGACGAGGCCGACCAGCTCTCGGTCATCGTCCCGGCCTCGTGCAAGCGAACGGGCCGCTGCCACGAGTGCGTCGTCGAGATCCGGGCCGGTGGCGACCAGCTCTCCCCGCGCACGGACCAGGAGGGCTTCCTCGGGCCGACGTTCCGGCTCGCGTGCCAAGCGACCGTGGAGCGCACCGAGCGAGACGTGGAGTTCGCGGTCCTGCGCCGCCGGCTGCGGATCCTGCTGGCGCCGGATGCCCCCGGCAGAGCTCCGGACCTGGACCCCGCGGTCACGGTCGTGGACGGCCGGTTCCGCGGCGACGACGGCTCGGATCTGGGCGCCGCAACGGGCAGCCCTGTGGGCGTGGCCATCGATGTCGGCACCACCACGGTGGTCCTGGAGCTGGTGGATCTGGCGACGGGGGCGATCCTTGCCGTCGCGGCGCTCGAGAACCCGCAGCGCTTCGGGGGCTCGGACGTCATGACCCGGATCTCGTATGACGACGAGGTCCCGGGCGAGCTCCGCCAGGCCCTGCGACGGGCGCTCAACCACGAGCTCAAGCGTCTCTGCTCCGACCTCGCGGTGGATCGCCGGCGCCTCGTGGACGCCTACGTGGTGGGCAACTCCACCATGCGCGACATGTTCTTCGGGCTGGACGTCGGGCCCATCGGCCACATCCCGTACCGCTCGGTGACCGAGGTCGCCGTCCGCGAGGGATCGACTGCCACCACCACGATCGTCCGGCGGGCCCACGAGATCGGGCTGCTGATGAACCCCCAGGCACGGGTCACGGGCGGACCGCTGATCGCCAGCCACGTCGGGGCGGACGCGGCCGCGGACCTGGTGGCCGTGGACGCCGTGGCTCGCGGCGGCTCGTTCCTGCTCGTGGACATCGGCACCAACAGCGAGATCGTCGTCTCGGACGGCCGCCGGCTCCTGGCTGCGTCGAGCCCCGCCGGCCCGGCCTTCGAGGGCGGTGGGGTGCGCTACGGAATGCCCGGCGCCGACGGGGCGATCGAGAAGGTCCGGATCGTGGACGGCCGGTTCCACATCTCCACGATCGGCGACGTGCCGCCCGAGGGCATCTGCGGCTCCGGGCTGGTGGACCTGCTCGCGGAGCTGCGGCGGGCCGGCTGGATGACCGATCGCGGCACCTTCGCGGAGCAAGGCCCGCGAGATCCACGTGGAGCCGGACCGGCCGATCACGTTCTCGCGGGCGGACGTCGGCCACCTCTCGATCGCCAAGGCGGCGACGGCGGTGGGCCAGCGCGTCCTCCTCCGGAGGCTCGGACTCGAACCCGCGGACCTGGACCGCGTCTACCTCGCGGGCGGCTTCGCCAACGCCATCGACACCGAATCGGCCATCGACATCGGCCTCCTGATCCCGGTTCCGCCCGAGCGTGTGGTCCGGGTGGGCAACGCGTCCATCGGCGGAGCCCGTACGCTGCTCCTTGCCCGGCGGCGCCGCACCGAGCTGGAGGCGCTTGTCCGGCGGATCGAGCACGTGGAGCTGGAGTCCGAGCCCGACTTCTTCGACCTGTTCACCGACGGCTGCCTGTTCGCGCCGATCGCGATCTAGAGGATCCCCATGAGCCCCAAGTCCCGCCGCCCGGACCCCGACAACGCCCCGCCCGAGCGCGTCTCCGCCATCGAGACCACGATCGAGGCCGCCGAGGCGGAGGCCGCGACGGCTGCCGGGCTGCCCATCACCGGCCCCGGTGCCCTGCGCCGCGTCATGGGCTCGGAGGCCGGCTTCGCCACGATCGTGGAGCTGGTCCCCTGGGCCGGCGAGCTGGGCGATGCCCGGGGCCAGAAGCCCCTGCGGATGGCCGCGGACCTCGCCGGCAACCCGCGGATCACGGCGCTCTCGGTCACCGACAACGCCGGCGGCCACGCCCGCCTCTCCCCGGACGCACCCGGCGAGAAGCTGCGCGCGCTGGGCCACGACGTGATCGTCCATGTCGCCTGCCGCGACCGGAACCGCAACGGCATGCAGAGTCTCGGCTGGGACCTGCTGTCGCGCGGCCTGACCAGCGTCCTCGCCATCAGCGGCGACTACCCGGTGGAGGGCTACGAGGGGCTGCCCAAGCCGGTCTTCGACATCGACTCCGTCGCGCTGCTCGAGCTGCTCCACGAGCTGGGCACGATCGCCGCCGCCAAGGCCGCCACCGACGGGCTGCCGGACCCCGAGCAGCACTGCTTCTACCTCGGCTGCGCGATCGACCCCTTCAAGCGCCTCGAGCGCGACCTCGTGCCGCAGTTCCTCAAGCTCGCGCTCAAGCGCCGGTCCGGCGCCGACTACGCGATCACCCAGGTCGGCTACGACGCCCACCGCCAGGACGTGCTGCTGCGCTGGATGCGCCGCGAGGGCATCGACATGCCGGTCGTGGGCAACGCGTACATCCTCGCCGCACCCGTGGCCCGGGCGTTCAACGCCAACAGGGTCCCGGGCTGCGTGGTCACCGACGAGCTGCTCGCGGTCGTGGAGCGCGAGGCCGCCTCGCCCGACAAGGGCCGTGCCTTCTTCCTCGAGTTCGCGGCCAAGCAGCTGGTGGTCAGCCGGGGCCTCGGCTTCAAGGGCATCTACATCAGCGGGCACCGAGACGCCGCGGAGGTGGCCCGCGTGCTCGAGCTCGCCGACGCTCACCCCTCGGACGACTGGCGGACGCTCGTGAAGGACGTCAGCTGGGGCCTGCCGGGCGCCTTCGAGCCGTTCGCGAGCGACGGGGCGGGCCTGTCCACCGACGAGCTCAACCCGGCCTGGGCGAAGACGCTCACGCCGCAGGCGAGGACTCGCGCTCGCCGCAGCGTCGATCCCTTCTACAAGGTCAACCGGAAGGTCCACGAGCGCGTGTTCGAGCCGGGCTCGCCGGGCTTCGACGCGTGGAAGCGGATCTACGGGACCGTCGAGCGGTTCCACCTGGGCAAGCCGCTCCACGTGTTCGAGCAGGCGGTCAAGGTGCCGCTCTACGATTGCCGCGACTGCGGCGACTGCAGCCTGCCGGACATCGCCTACCTGTGCCCCGAGAGCCACTGCCAGAAGAACCAGCGCAACGGCCCCTGCGGCGGGGCCCGCGACGGGTTGTGCGAGGTCCCCGGGCACACCTGCGTCTGGGCCGACGCCTACCGGCGCCTCAAGCCCTACGGCGAGGAGCGCGCGATGCTCGAGCGCCCGGTCGTGGTGCAGGACAACAACCTGCGCCGCACCAGCGCCTGGGGCAACACGTTCCTCGGCCGCGACCACTACGCGCGGCGCGCCGCCGAGGAAGCCGCGCTGGCCGCCGTGGGCGACGCCGCCGCCCCACCCGCCCCCGCCCCCGCCGTCGCCTCGTCCACCCCCGAGAAAGGACCCCACTCGTGAAGCTCGACCGTGCCGCCAGGCCGTTCCAGATCGTCGGCGAGAACATCCACGCCACCCGCGTCCTCAAGCGGACCGGCAAGCATGCCGCGGAGCTCGACGACGGCTCGGTCGGCATCGCCTTCGAGACCCCCGACGGCGAGCGCCTCGTTCTCCCGGTCCACCCGGATCTCGCTGCTGCCCGCGATTTCGCGGCCGGCAAGATCAAGCACGTCCAGAGCGCGGTCCGCTGGGGCATGGACGACGGCGCACAGGCCGCCACGGCGGCCGCCTACATCCGCACCCTGGCCCATCGCCAGGAGGTGACCGGAGCGGACTGGCTGGATCTCAACGTGGACGAGGTCTCCGCGGACTCCGGGGTGCGCGCCCGGGCCATGACCTGGCTGGTCACGACCGTCGAGCGGACCGCCACCGTTCCCGTGTCGATCGACTCCTCGGACGTGGCGGTGCTCGCGGCCGGCGTTGCCGCCTCCGGTCAGCCGCGCGGCCGGCTGATGCTCAACTCCGCGTCGATCGAGCGCCCCGAGGTCCTGGACATCGCGGCCGACGGCTCCTGCGCGGTCATCCTGGCCGCCAGCGGCGAGGGCGGCATGCCGGCCGACGCTGAGGAGCGGGTCGCCAACGCCGTGCGGCTGATCGAGGCCGCGGTCGCCCGCGGAATCGCCCCGGACCTGTTCTACGTGGACCCGCTGGTCCTGCCGGTGGCGGTCTCGCCGGACGCCCCGGCCCACGTCATCGAGACGGCGCACCGCCTCCGCGGCAGCTACGGCGACACGATCCACCTGACGGGCGGCCTGTCCAACGTCTCGTTCGGCATGCCGGCCCGCAAGCTGCTCAACGACACGTTCATCGACCTGTGCGCAGAGGCCGGCATCGACAGCGGGATCATCGACCCCGTGGCGTCGGACCTGGAGCGGGTGTTCTCCGCGGACCGTGACACGGAGGGCTACGAGCTCGCGGCGGACATGCTCCTGGGCCGCGACCCGTTCGGCGGCGAGTACGTGGCGGCCTTCCGCGAGGGCCGGCTGGGCGCCGAATAGCCGTCCGGGGTAGAGTCGCGCCCGGCGCGCCGCGCGCGCCCATCTCGTCTGGACGTCTCAACCGCACTGGAGGACGGCACGTGCGCCGCTTGCTCATCGGGATCGCTCTCGTCACCGTCGGGATCGTCGTTGCTGCCTGCTCAGGCGGCTCCGGGGGAACCGGTGGAACCATCGAAGGCACCAACTGGAAGCTGACCAGCTATGACTTCGGCGGAACGGCCACGAACGTCCCCGCGGGGCTCGTCGTGGACGCGACGTTCAAGGCCGGCAAGGTCGCCGGCTTCTCGGGCTGCAACGTCTACAACGCCCCGGCCACCGTGGACGGCGCGAAGCTGACGGTCGGCAAGGCCGCGACGACGGCGATGGCCTGCGAGCCGACCGCCACCGACCTCGAGGCGTCGTACCTCGCGAACCTCTCCAACGCCGCCACCTTCACCGCGACGGCGGACAAGCTGATGATCTACAACAAGACCGGCAACGTGGTCCTGACGTATGCCGCCGGCGCCGCGAACCCGCTCGAGGGAGAGTGGCTCGTCACGGGCTACAACAACGGCAAGGAGGCGGTCACGGGACCCATCACGGGCACCGAGCTCACGGCGATGTTCACGCCTGACGGCCAGGTCTCGGGCAACGCGGGCTGCAACATGTACAACGGCCCGTACAAGCTGGACGGGACGTCGCTGACGGTCGGCCCGCTCGCCACGACCATGAAGGCCTGCGACCAGGCGATCATGGACCAGGAGGCCCAGTTCCTGACGGCGCTCCAGACGCCGACCACGGTCGAGCCGTCGGGCGCAACCGTGACCCTGCGCGATGCGTCGGGCGCGACCCAGGTGATCCTCGGCCCCAAGTGATCCGGCGCAGGTGTGGGCCGGCTCCGTCCGGCCCGCACCCGGGTTGCCCGACGCGCGGTCGTGCAGGGCCCGGCTCGCCGCTAGCCCGCCGCGACCGCCTTGACGACGCCGTCGTCATAGCTCATCGCCAGCCGCTCGCCCGGCTGGAGGATCAGCATGTCCCCGTCCCAGTCCCCGTCGATGAGGCGCCGCAGGAGGACCAGGCTGCCCTCGATGCGCTCGAACGCCCAGCCGCGGCGCTCGGCCTCGTCCCGCGCCGCTGCCTCGGACGCCGCCTCGTCGGCGACGCCCATGGAGACGAAGGCCGCGCGGCCGTAGTGGACCTGCCAGCCGCCCAGGACCTCCATCAGGTAGTCGGCGTTGTCCGCGCCGTACTTCGACACGTACTCGGCGCGCGTCGCCTCCACCTGGGCGTCCGTGTCGGACCCGATGGCCAGACCGCCAACGCTGGTCCGGTATCCGTCGTTGCGCTCCAGCTGGTCGGCGACGTACCAGTACGTGGCGGGCCGGTCCGTCGTCTCCTGCGCGTAGCGCTCGCGCGCGCCCAGGAACAGCGTGATGCAGTCGTGGGCGCGGGGCAGGACGATCGGCCTGTCACGGGCCACGATGCCGGCCGTGGCGCCGCCGCACAGCCCGTACCCCAGCACCACCGCGTCCGCGGTCGCCGGCGCCTCGTCGATCGCCTCCTGGAGCCGCGTGCGGAGGTCCTTCGGCTCGTTGTGCAGCCCACGCTCGAACAGCCGGACGTCCACGACGTGTGGCGAGCGGGCCGCGCACAGGTAGACGGGGCGCGCGACCACGTCGCAGGCGATGGCGTACAGGCGCATCAGGCGGCTGCGAGCGGGGCATGGCCACGATCCTACCGCCGCCCCGGGGGTTGACGGGGCCCGCTACCGTGAACCGACGGGATGCCGCGTCCGGGCCTCCCCGAACGGGAGGATGACCATGGCCGGCCCTGGAACGCGCGAGGACCCGTGGCAGCTCGTGACCGCCAACGGCGGGTCGGCCTACCAGATGTGGCGCGACGAGGCGGCCGACCCGCCGGTCCTCGTGTGCCAGGTCGGCAGCACGCAGCTCAAGTACCACCTGCGGGCCATCGAGGACCTGGTTGCCTGGCTGCGAGACCAGGGCGACTGGGTGCCGCTGGGCGGGGCGGACGAGCAGAAGCCCGCGCCAGAGGGCACGGTGGAGGCCTGGGGCCGGTCGGAGTCCAATCCCGTGGGCGGCTGGTATGGCACCCGCAAGGGGTACCGCGGACGCTTCGGCGTGTACCTGCCCCCGCTGCTGGAGGAGCTCGGCCTGGCGGAGCTGGAGCACAACCCGAGGAACAACCGGATGCGCGCGCGCTGAGCCCGCCCTGGGCCCCGGCGGCACGGTCCGGCCGGGCAGGGCATCCTTAGCGACGTGACGACGCCCACGACCCCACGCCTCGAGCCCGCCAGGGCCCGCCCACCCGCCACCGATCCGGGTCGAGCCGCCAGCTCGGCACGCACGACCCGCCTCCTCGCGACCGCCGCCATTGTCATGGCGCTGGTCGCCCTCGGCCTCGCTGCCTGGCGGATGCTCGTCCCCGCTGATGCGGGCTGCCAGCAACAGGCGTGGGACGTCACGCCTGCCGCCGAGGACCTGCCCGCCGGCTGGGTCGCGAGCGCCAGCCAGTACGACATCGACCGCAAGACGATGTCCTTCCTGGGCCCGATGCCCCAGGACGAGACCTCCAGCCAGGCCGTCATCTACGTCACCGCCACCTGCTTCCGGACCGGGGCGGAGGACGGTGTCACCCGGTCGCGGGCTGCCGCCGAGGCTGCCGGCCAGTCGGTCGTCGATCGCGACGACCTGGGCGAGCAGGCCTACAGCGCGGTCGACGAAGGCGGGGCGGGCTTCCTCCAGCTGCGTGCGGGGAAGATCGTCGTCTACCTCGCCGCGTCCGGCGATGCGTCGGCCACGGAAGTCGACGAGCTGGCCTCGGCGTTCGACAAGGCGCTCGGCGGTGACGGCGGCACGGTCGCCCCGCCTGCCGTCATTCCCACCGATGATCAGGCCGGAGCCTCGTTGGACCCAGGCGCCGAGTCGCCTGCCCCGGGTGAGTCTCTCGTCGCCGAGAGCCCGGCAGCCCCGGATCTCGTGGCCCTCATGCCGGCGAAGGTCGGCTCGATTGCCATGGACACCGACTCCGCCACCGGCGGGACGTTCCTGAGCGACGACCAGGGCAGCAGGGCGATCCAGGCGGCCCTGCGAGCCGCTGGCAAGGCGCCGGACGACCTCCGGGTCGCCCAGGCGTGGGACGCGGCCGGTGCCTCGGACCTGCTGGTCCTCGCCGTCAGCGTGGACGGGCTCCCTGGCGAGCAGACCAGGGACATCGTGCTGGAGAACTGGCTCGCAGCGAGCGGCGACGGCGTCACGAGGGACACCGTGACCCTGGACGGCCGGTCGTGGACCCGCATCGACTACGGCGATGGGGGCACGCTGGACTACGTCCTGACCGACGGCGGCAACGTCATCGTGATCACGACGGCCGACGCCGCCCTCGCCGAGCAGGCGGCGGCCGCCCTGCCCTGACGGCAGGACGGCGCCAGCCCCCCGCGGTTCGGGCTGCCCCGGCACTGACGCCCCGGCAACCTATCGTGACCGCACCCATCCTGACCTTCCTGCTGCAAGGTCCCGCGTCGTATGCTCCGCGTGTCGGAGCCACCCGTCGGCGAATGGTCCAGCAGGAGGGGCGTGGTGCGAGAGCAGTTGGTCGCCTGGTCCGGTGACTGTCTCGTCCGGGGCAGCGTGGAGCTGGGCGATGGGCGCCTCAGCGACCGGGTCAACGAAGTCGACACCGTCACCTTCTTCGACGCCACGCTGCAGGCCTTCGAGGACGGCCACGAGGTCACCGTCGACGAGCTCGAGGTCGATCACGGCGAGCTACATGTCATCGAGGTCCGTGGGCGCCGTGGTGACCCGGATCGGCGGCTGCGGACGGTGGAGGAACGGGTGACCCTGGAGCTCGGCCCCTTCCTCGTCACGGGCAACCTGCACCGGCCCCCCAACACCCAGCCGCTGGCTGCCCTGAGCCGCTGGGCCCGCTTCGTGCCGCTGACCGACGCCGTCGTGGGGCTGTGCGACCGAGACGGCGATCGCGTCCTCCAGGAGGTGGTCCTCGTGAACCGCGGGCGCATCACCAAGACCCATCCACACGCGGCGATCCCCACCTACGCGGGCGACCCCGTCCCCCCTATCGCGGGCACCGCCTGACAGGTCCTGCGCAGGCAGAACCGGGCCCCTCCGGTCGGCTGGCGCGCGGCCATCGTCCTGGCTGGCATACCATCCGTACAGCATCAAGTCGCCTCACCCAGAGATGACGGCCCGTTGTGGGGGCGCTTGGCATTGAACGATTGGGGATACGGCCTGGGGATGGATGCCGTCGCGGCGACGACCGGCGGCACCGAGGTCGACATCGAGCTCGTCGGCCCCCACCTGCGGGTGGGCGGGCGGATCGCGCTGGGCCGCTTCCACCGGCTGAGCGACCGCGTCAACCATGGGCGCGGGTTCATCCTCCTCCACGACGCCCGACTGCTCAAGCGCAACGGAGACCCGACGCCGCTCGTGGTGAAGGAGCTGTACGTCAACCAGGACGAGGTCACCTTCGTCGCGATCTCGCGCGTCGGCGACGAGGACGCCACCAGGCTGCCGGACGCGGACCGGCCGACCATCGCGAAACAGGCCCGCCGCCACATCGTCTTCACCCCGGGGCACGTGATCTCGGGGCTGGTCCACGTCTTCTCGGAGATGTCCCTGGCCGGGTTCGTGGACTCCACCGACCCCCGCTTCATCCCCATGACCCATGTCTCGGCACGTTCGCTCGCCGACAGGCGTGTCGTAAGCCACTTCGACCTCCTGCTCGTGAACCGCACGCAGATGACCGCTGTCGCGGAGGCGGCTCCGTCCTCCGATGCCGAGGCACCTGCCGTGGAGACGACCTGACGACCGGGCTGACCCCGGTCGGACGAACCGACGGACCAGCATGAGCTTCCTGTCCCGACTCCTCCGCCATGGGTCCGCCCCGAGAGGAGACGACGTCCCGGACGTCGAGGATGCGCCCGCGATCGGCCCCGCCGAGCCCTCCGCGGCGGGGGCATCCCAGGAGGTCGAGCCGGCCGCTCCACCCGTCCAGGAGGCCATCTCGTGTCCGTCGTGCGCGCGGCTCGTGGACCCGCCACCCGTCCGCACCCGCAAGTGCCCGCACTGCCGCCGGCCGATCATCGTCCGGCGCACCGACGGCCGGACCGTCTACCTCACCGAGGCGGCCGTCGAGATCTTCGAGGCCGAGCGGCAGCGCGAGGCCGACATGGCGGCCTGGACCACCCAGCGTGCCCAGTGGCTGCGGCTCGCGAAGGGCGTCGGCGCGCCCGAGGACCGTCGTGGACGCATCGCCGCCAGACCCGTGTCGGCAGAGGCGGTTGCGGACGCCCGGGCACTGTACCTCGCGGCCGCCGCGAAAGACCGAAAGGCCGCGGCGAGGCTGGGGGCATGGGACATCGCCGCGCGCATCGGGCGCGAGGAGGCGATGGCCCTGTACCGGGAGGCCGGCTCGCCCGTCCCGGTTCCCGACGAGATCGCCGAGGTCCACGCGGACGCGATGTCCGCCCACCTGCGGTCGCTGAAGGGGACCGGAACGCACGCGGAGATCGTCGGTGGCTCGTGCTGCGCGGCCTGTCGCGCGGACGATGGCCGGGCATTCGCCATCGCCGAGGAGCTCCGCCATCCGAGGCTGCCGCACCCCGGCTGTCCCCGAGGGCTGTGCGCCTGCGAGTGGTGGATCGGGGTCACGCCGCCGAAGAAGCGGCGCCGGCGACGCGCGGGCTGACTCGTTCTCGACGTCCCGCCCGGGCCACGGACCGTGGTGGCGGAACCTAGAATCCGGACACCATCCGCAACGGAGCCACGCTGCCATGCAGAACCACGCGATCACCATGCTCGGCACCGGCCTCATCGGGGACTTCTACACGATGACCCTGCACGGCCAGCGCGGCCGCGACCGGGTCCGCGTCGTGTACTCGCGCAGCGAGGACCGGGGCAGGGCCTTCAGCGAGCGCTGGGCCATCCCCGAGTTCACGACCGACATGGAGGCGGCGATCCGCCACCCCGAGACCGACGTGGTCGTGGTCGCGTTGCCGAACCACCTGCACGAGGAGGCCGTCAAGGCCGTGGCGGCCGCCGGCAAGGCCGTGCTGTGCACCAAGCCCCTGGGTCGGACGGCCGACGAGGCGCGCCGGATGCTGGAGGCGGTCGAGAAGGCCGGTGTGTTCGGCGGATACCTCGAGGACCTGTGCTACACGCCCAAGACCCTCAAGGCGATCAAGTCCGTGCAGGACGGCGCGCTGGGCGACGTGACCTGGGTGCGCTCCCGCGAGACGCATCCCGGGCCGCACAGCGCCTGGTTCTGGGACGGCCGGCTGACCGGCGGCGGCGCGATCATCGACCTCGGCTGCCACTGCATCGAGATCATCCGCAACTTCGTGGGCAAGGGGAACCGGCCGGTGTCCGTCATGTGCACCACAGACACCCTGGTCCACCCGATCGAGGACGAGGACAACGCCATCGCCCTGATCCGGTTCGAATCCGGCGCCATCGGCCAGTTCGAGGTCAGCTGGACGTTCCGCGGCGGCATGGACCTGCGGGACGAGGTGGCCGGCACCCACGGCACCATCTGGCTCGACCACTTCCTGCGGACCGGCTTCGAGATGTTCACGGCGGGCGGCGCGGGCGGCTACGTGGCGGAGAAGGCCGAGACGGCCGCCGGCTGGCTGTTCCCGGTGGGCGACGAGGTGGCGGAGCTGGGCTACGTCGACATGTTCACGGACATGTTCAACCGCATCGACGACGGGGGCACGCCCCAGGAGACGTTCTACGACGGCTACGTGGTCAACGCCGTCATGGACGCCGCGTACCGGTCCGCGAAGAGCGGGGCGTGGGAGTCGGTGGACCTGTTCGAATGGCGCGGCGGGACGACCCCACGGATCACGGCGTCCGGCGAGCGCTACGAGGGCTACGTGGTCATCAAGCGCGAGCTCCTGCCGGACGGCCGCGTGAAGATGATCCTCAAGGACCCGGAGACGGGCGACTACCTCGACCGCGTCATCGCCGGGGCGTGACCGCTCAGCAGGGATCCGCGCGGGACCCGCTCCCTGGGCTCCGCCTGGAGGTCCTGCCCGCAGCCGAATGGGCAGCCTCGGTCGCCGGGCGGCTCGCCGGCCGGCTCGAGGAGCGTCCGGGGCTGCGCGTCTGCCTGCCGACGGGCGACACCCCCACGCCGCTCTACGCGGAGCTGGTCGCTGCCGAGCGACGCGGCGACGTGTCCTTCGCCGGCGCGACGGTGGTGCTGCTCGACGAGTGGGCGGGTCTGCCGCCCGGCGATCCGGCACGCTGTGACTCGCGGCTCCGGTTGCAGCTCATCGACCGGCTGGCAGCGCCCCCGGCCTTCGTGCCGATCAACGTGGACGGACCGGACGACGAGGCTGCGGCGATGGTCCACGACGCGGCGGCCCGCGACCTGGACCTGGCGCTCCTCGGCCTGGGCATGAACGGGCATGTCGGGTTCAACGAGCCCGGGTCGCACCCGGACGACCCGACGCGCCTGGTAAGGCTCGCGGTCTCGAGCCGGGAGGCGGCGACGGCCCGGTACGGGGCGGGCTCCACGCCCACGGCCGGCATCACCGTGGGCCTGGCGCGGCTCCTCGAGGCGGGGGAGTGCTGGCTCCTGGTCACCGGCGAGCGCAAGGCGCAGGTCCTGCGGCGGGCGCTGGAGCAGCCGGAGGGCCCGGACTGTCCGGCCTCGTACCTCCGTCGCCACCCGCGGCTGTCGGTGTTCGCCGACGAGCCGGCGGCGGCGCTCCTGCGCAAGGGCTGAGGCGATCCGCCCGGCCGCCGCCCGACCGTCTAGCCGTATAGACTGGTTGCCGCAACGACACGGCCACGTACCGGAACCGGTACGGCGGCCGGACCCGAACCGGAGGTTCAGCGCCCAGTGACGCGACGCAGCGAGATCGCCACCGCCGTGATCGGCAGCGGGTTCATCGGGACCGTCCACATCGAGGCCCTCCGGCGGATTGGCGTGCGGGTGGTCGGCCTGCTCGACGCCTCACCGGAGCTCGGCGCCCGCCGCGCCGCGGAGCTGGGCCTGCCGAGGGCCTACCCGGATTTGGACGAGATGCTCGCGGACCCCGAGGTCCAGGTCGTCCACGTCACCTCCCCCAACGAGCTGCACCACCCCCAGGTCAAGCGCATCCTCGCCGCCGGCAGGCACGTCGTGTGCGAGAAGCCCCTCGCGATGACCTCCGAGGAGTCCGCGGAGCTCGTGGCGCTGGCCGCTGCCTCCGGCCTGGTCAACGCGGTCAACTTCAACATCCGCTTCTACCCGCTCAACCAGCACGTGTCCGCGCTGGTTGCCGAGGGCGGCCTGGGCGACGTGCGCCTGATCACGGGGCGCTACTTCCAGGACTGGCTGCTGTACGACACCGACTGGAACTGGCGCCTCGAGAAAGACCAGGGCGGAGCGCTGCGGGCCGTGGGCGACATCGGCAGCCACTGGCTGGACCTCACGAGCTTCCTGACCGGGCTCCGCGTGGAGGCGGTGATGGCCGACCTCACGACGTTCATCCCCGTCCGCCAGAAGCCGGCCGGCGAGGTCGTCACGTTCTCCACGGAGCGCGCGGCGGACACGATCGGGGTGGAGATCCACACCGAGGACACGGCCAGCATCCTCCTGCGCTACGAGGGCGGCGCCCGCGGCAGCGTCAACATCAGCCAGCTCTCGCCGGGGCGCAAGAACAGCCTCGCCTACCAGATCGACGGCTCCGCCTCCGCCGTCGCCTGGGACTCGGAGCAGCCGGAGCAGCTGTGGATCGGTCATCGCGACCGACCCAACGAGCTGCTGCTCCGGAACCCGGCGTTGATGAACGGCGCGGGCGTCGCGGCGGCCCGACTGCCCGGCGGCCACGTGGAGGGCTTCGCCGACACCTTCGGCGCCGTGTTCACCGCGATCTACGACGACGTCCTCGCGGGCGCCCCCTCGGTGAGCCCGCGCTACGCCACGTTCGCCGCAGGCCACGAGGAGATGCTCATCGGGGACGCGGTCCTCGAGAGCTTCCGCACCGGCGCCTGGGTGAAGGTTGGCAGGGCCTGATGAGCCGTCCCACGAAGGAGCAGCTGCGATGAAGCTCGGCTTCCTCACCGCCCCGTTCCCGGAGACCCCGCTGATGGAGGTGGCCGACTGGGCCGCCGCCTCGGGTTTCGAGGTCCTCGAGATCGCCTGCTGGCCGAAGGCGACCGGACCGACGCGCCGGTACGCCGGCACGAGCCACATCGACGTGGCGAACCTCTCGGCCGGCCAGGCGAAGGACATCCGAGCCGAGATCGAGGCCAAGGGCCTGGCGATCTCCGGCCTCGGCTTCTACCCCAACCCGCTCCATCCCGACCCCGCCCACCGTGCGTCCGTCATCGGCCACCTCAAGAAGGTGATCGAGGCCGCCGAGCTGATGGACGTCGAGCTCGTCAACACGTTCATGGGCGGCGACGGCGCGAAGAACCAGGACCAGAACTGGGAGGAGGCCCTCCAGGTCTGGCCGGACATCGTCCGCTATGCGCAGGACCACGGGCGCAGGATCACGCTCGAGAACTGTCCCATGCTGTTCAGCTACGACGAGTGGCCGGGCGGCCACAACATCGCCACGACACCGCGGATGTGGCGCCGGATCCTGGAGCAGTGGGGGGACACCATCGGGCTCAACTTCGACCCGAGCCACCTTGTCCTCCAGATGATCGACATGCGCCGGTTCCTGGTGGAGTTCGCGCCGCACATCCTCCACTTCCAGGCCAAGGACCTGATGATCGACACGGACGGGCTCTACGAGCGCGGCGTGTTCAGCATGGGCATGGGCTGGCAGATCCCGCGGATCCCGGGCCTGGGCCAGACCGACTGGAGCCTCGTGTTCTCCGAGCTGTACCGCGGCGGCTACCAGGGCGACTGCATCATCGAGCACGAGGATCGCCGCTTCGAGGGCACGGACGAGAAGGTGAAGCAGGGCTTCCTGATCGCCCGCGACGTGCTCCGCCCCTACTGCAAGTAGCCCACCCCAGGCAGGAGCCCCATGTCACTCAGCATCGCGGACCTCACCGAGCGCGACATCGCCAAGACCATCGACCACAGCCTGCTGCGGCCGGAGCTGGACGACGCCTTCGTGGAGGCCGGCTGCCGGCTGGCGGCGACGTACGACGTGGCGTCCGTATGCGTGCGCCCCGCGGACGTGAGGCGCGCGAAGGCGATCCTGAATGGGACCGACGTCAAGGTCGGGACCACCATCGGGTTCCCGCACGGCAACCACGCCACGGAGACCAAGGTGTTCGAGGCGCGCCGGGCCCTGGCGGACGGTGCCACGGAGCTGGACATGGTCCTCCAGATCGGCGCCCTCAAGTCGGGCCGGGACCAGGAGGTCGAGGACGACATCCGGGCGGTCGTGGAGGTGGCCCACGCCGCCGGGGTCATCGTCAAGGTGATCTTCGAGAACGCCTACCTCACCGACGACGAGAAGATCCGCGCCTGCCGGCTCACCGAGGCGGCGGGCGGCGACTTCGTCAAGACCAGCACGGGCTTCGCCCCGTCGGGCGCCACCCACGAAGACCTGCGCCTCATGCGCGCGAACACCTCGCCGCACGTCCAGGTCAAGGCCGCCGGCGGCGTACGGACGCTGGATGCCTTGCTGGAGGTCATGGCGCTGGGCGTGACCCGCATCGGCGCCACGGCGACGGAGACGATGATCCTGGACTTCCGGGCCCGCAAGGCAGGCGAACGCCCCGCGGTTGCGTCCTCGGTCGAGGCGGGGGGCTACTGATGACCGCCGTGCGCATCGGGATGCTGGGCTGCGGCTTCATCGGGGAGTTCCACGCCCTGGGCCTGCGCTACGTCCGCGAGGCGGTCCTCACCGTCGGCTGTGACGCGAGCGAGGACCGGCGCAACGCGTACGCCCAGCGGTTCGGCTGCCGGCCGGTCGCCACGCTCGAGGAGCTGTGCGCCGCAGACGACGTCGATCTCGTCATCGTCTCCGTCCCGAACCACCTCCACCGCGACGCGGTGGTCGCGCTCGCCCGGGCGGGCAAGGCCGTCGCGTGCACCAAGCCGCTCGGCCGCAACGCGGACGAGGCGGCCGACATGCTGCGTGCGGTCCACGAGGCGGGCGTGTTCAACGCCTACCTCGAGAACGTGATCTTCAATCCGGACCTGCTCCGGATGCGGGACATGGTGGAGGCCGGCGCCATCGGCCGCCTCACGACGGTGCGCGCCCGCGAGGGGCACTCCGGGCCGCATGCCGCGCACTTCTGGGACGCGGAGCTGGCCGGCGGCGGCGCCCTGCTGGACATGGCCTCGCACGGCGCGGAGTACGCCCGCTTCCTGTTCGGCAAGGACCTCGAGGTCACGGACGTCTTCGCCTGGGGGGCCACGCTGGTCCACGGGGACCGGACCACCGGCGAGGACAACGCCCTGATGATCATGCGCTTCGTCGACGGGCGGGCCGCCACCATCGACGTCTCGTGGTCCTCCAAGGGCGGCCTCGAGGGCCGCTTCGAGGCGTACGGCGACGCCGGCCGCCTGATCACGGACATCAGCGTGGGATCCCTCAAGGCGTTCGTGGAGCGCCCGGCCGGATACCTCGTGGAGAAGGCCGACGCCGAGACCGGCTGGGTCTTCCCGGTCCCGGACGAGGTGCGCGTCCACGGCCACGACCTCATGATGGCGGACGTGATCGACGCCTTCCGCACCGGCCGCGCCCCCGCCGAGACGTTCCGTGACGGATACGTCGTCAACGGCGTCCTCGACGCCGCGTACCGGTCGCTCCGCAGCGGCCGCTGGGAGCCCGTGACCCTGGACACCGCCCTGCTCGGTGGCGCCGCGTGACCCTCGCCGCAACGCGTCCCA
>CAWDHT010000034.1:0-161681 GCA_963802165.1 uncultured Chloroflexia bacterium
GTGCGCCTCCTCGACCGTGGCCGCGGGCGGCGTACCGTCACCCTCACCGAGGGGGGAGACCTGCTCCTGCGCCATGTCGCCGCCATCTCGAACCGCCTGCAGGCGGCACGTGCAGACCTGCTCGCCTATGCCGCCGGCGAGCAAGGGACGCTGCGCGTGGGGGTGTACTCCAGTGTCGGCTCGAAGCTCCTGCCTGCCATCTTCCAGCGGTTCGGCGAGCGGTGGCCGGGGATCGAGGTCGAGCTCTCCGAGGCGCCGGACCAGGGTCTCGTGGACCTCGTCGAGCTCGGGCGTCTGGACCTCACGTTCGGCAGCCTGCCGCTCCCGGAGGGGCCGTTCGATGCGGTCGAGCTCGTGCGGGACCCGTGGATGCTGCTCGCGGCGACGGGCTCTCGGGCGGCGCACCTTCCCCCAAACCCGCCGCTGCGCACGATCGCCGCCCAGCGTCTGATCGGCTTCCGCTCGGCAGGCAGCACGCAGGCCCTCGAGCGCCTGATGCGATCTCACGGCCTCGAGCCGCAATTCGTCTTCCGCTCCGAGGACAACGCCACCGTCCAGGCGATGGCCGCTGCCGGGCTCGGCGTGGCCCTGATGCCGATCCTCGCCGTCGCGTCCGGTGACCCAGCCATCGTCATGATCCCGACCGATCTGCCTCCGCGCCGCGTCGCCCTGATCTGGCACCGCGAGCGCTACCGCGCACCCGCCGCGCGGGCCTTCGTCGAGATCGCCCGCCGGGTCTGCGTCGAGCACGCGGTGGAGCTCGGGCTGCCGGAGCCTCCTGAGGCCGCTGGTATACTCCCCGCCGTGCCCGACAACCCGTAGCCAGAAGGTCGGACCGTGCCTGAAACCAGCCCGAAACCACTAGTCGTCGCCGTCGTCGGCGCCACCGGCGCCGTGGGACGGACCATGCTCCAGGTCCTCACCGAGAAGCGGTTCCCGTACACGGAGCTGCGGCTCCTGGCCTCGGCGCGCTCCGCCGGCACCACCATGACGGTGGCCGGTCGCGACATCACCGTGGAGCTGGCGACCCCCGAGGCCTTCGAGGACATCGACATCGCGATCTTCTCGGCCGGCGGCGGGACCTCGAAGGAGCTGGCGCCCGAGGCCGCGAAGCGCGGCTGCGTCGTGGTGGACAACTCGAGTGCCTGGCGGATGGACCCCGACGTGCCGCTCGTGGTGTCCCAGGTCAACCCCGACGACCTGGCCTGGCACGAGGGCATCATCGCGAACCCCAACTGCTCGACCATGCAGCTCATGCCGCCGCTCATGGCGCTGCGTGACGCGGTCGGCATCGAGCGCATGGTGGTGGACACCTACCAGGCGGTGGCGGGCACGGGCCAGAAGGCCATCACCGAGCTCGAGGAGCAGGTGAAGGCCCACGCCGAGGGACGCGAGAAGGTCGCCAACGTCTACCCCCATGTCATCGGCTTCAACGCCCTCCCGCACATCGACACCTTCCTGGACAACGGGTACACCAAGGAGGAGTGGAAGGTCGTCACCGAGAGCCGCAAGATCCTGCACCTGCCGGACCTGCGCGTCTCGTGCACGGCGGTCCGCGTTCCCGTCTTCGTGAGCCACTCCGAGGCCGTCCACGTCGAGACCCGGGACCCGATCACCGCGGAGCACGCCCGCGAGCTGTTCGCGGCAACGGATGGCGTCGTGGTCCAGGACGATCCGGAGAACAACGTGTACCCGCTCGCGATGGACGCGGCCGGATCGGACCTGGTGTTCGTGGGCAGGGTGCGCCAGGACCCATCGATCCCGGACAACCGCGGGCTCGCGTTCTGGGTCGTGTCGGACAACCTGCGCAAGGGCGCGGCATCCAACGCCGTGGAGATCGCGGAGGTGCTGGTGCAACGCGGCTGGATCCGCAAGGGCAGCGAACGCGCGGCCGTGACGGCGTCCGGGGGATCGCCCGCGTGACCCGCGGCGAGCGCCGTGCGGCGCTCGAGCAGATCGCGAGCGAGGTCCTGGACTGCACCCGCTGCCGACTGCACGAGGGCCGGACGCGCGCCGTCCCGGGTGAGGGTGACCCGGACACCGAGGTCGTGTTCGTGGGCGAGGGCCCCGGCTTCAACGAGGACCGCGACGGTCGTCCGTTCGTCGGCCGGGCCGGGGGGCTGCTCGTGCGGCTGCTCGGCTCCATCGGCTGGCAGCGCGATGACGTGTTCATCACGAACGTGGTGAAGTGCCGCCCGCCGGACAACCGCGACCCGCAGCCAGACGAGATCGCGGCCTGCGCCCCGTACCTGCGCCGCCAGCTGGAGGCCCTGGATCCGGCGGTCGTCGTCACCCTGGGCCGCCACTCGATGGGCACGTTCATGCCGGGCGCCCGCATCGGCCAGGTCCACGGCACCAGCATCCCGGCCGACCCCGACACGGGCGCCCGCGCCGCCCTCGTCTTCGCGATGTACCACCCGGCCGCCGCCCTCCGCTCGCCGGCGATCGAGCGCGAGACCTTCGAGGACATGGCGAGCGTCCCGTCCGTGCTCCTGCGGGCCCGTGAGCGCCGCGTGTCCGCGCCCACGCCCGCGCCCCCGCCCACGCCCGCATCGCGACCCGAGCCCGCTCCTGCCTCCGAAGCGTCCCAGGCAACGGCCGCCGATCCCGCGGCCGACGACGCCCCCCAGCTCACCCTGTTCTGACCCCGAAGCAGATCGAGACGACCATGGCCGACCCGAACATCCCGCTCAGGATCATCCCACTCGGTGGAGTAGGGGAGATCGGCAAGAACTGCTACGTGTTCGAGTACGGCGACGACATCGTCGTCATCGACTGCGGGCTCATGTTCCCCGACGAGGAGATGTTCGGCATCGACCTCGTGGTCCCGGACGTGACCTACCTCAAGGAGAACCGGCACAAGGTCCGGGCCTTCCTGATCACCCACGCCCACGAGGATCACGTCGGCGGCCTGCCGTACGTGCTGCCGGAGTTCCCGGGCGTCCCGGTCTACGCCAGCACCCTGGCGCGCGGCCTGCTGGGCAACAAGATCAAGGAGCACAAGCTCCACAACAACCCGCTGATCGCCATGGAGCCCGGCGACGAGCTGGAGATCGGGCCGTTCACCGCGGTGCCGTTCCGGATCGGCCACTCCATCCCGGACGCGATGGGCATCGCCCTGCGCACGCCGGTCGGCATCGTCGTCCACACGGGCGACTTCAAGTTCGATCACACGCCGGTGGACGGGAAGCTGTCCGACTTCCACATCCTCGCCCGGCTGGGCGAGGAGGGCGTCATCTGCCTCCTGTCGGACTCGACCCGCGCCGAGAACCCCGGCTACACGCCGTCCGAGCGCATCGTGGGCGAGGCGTTCCGCGAGATCATGGAGCCGCTCGACGGCCGCGTGATCGTGGCGACCTTCGCCAGCAACATCGCCCGCCTCCAGCAGGTGCTGGACGCCGCCGCGGACATGAAGCGCAAGATCGCCGTCATCGGTCGCTCGATGGAGCAGAACTTCCGGATCGCCACGGACCTCGGCTACCTCACGTACGACGCGTCCAGCATCGTCCCCAAGGACAAGATCAAGGACGCGCCGCCCAACCTCGTGATCGCGACGACGGGGGCCCAGGGCGAGCCGATGGCGGGCCTGGCGCGGATGGCGAACCGCGACCACCGGTTCGTCGAGATCCAGCCCGGCGACACGGTCATCGTCTCCGCCAGCCCGATCCCCGGCAACGAGGAGTACGTCGCGCGCACGATCGACAACCTGTTCAAGGCCGGCGCGAACGTCTACTACCACACGATCAAGCGCGCCCACGTGTCCGGCCACGCCAGCCAGGAGGAGCTCAAGCTGATGCTGGGGCTCACCAAGCCCCGCTACTTCATCCCGATGCACGGCGAGTTCCGGATGCAGGTCCAGCACGGCCGCCTGGCGATCGAGACCGGCGTGCTGCCCGACAACGTGTACATCATCGAGAACGGGACGCCGATCGAGATCTTCGACGACGGCAGCGCCCGCCGGGGGCAGCCGGTCACCGCGGGCTACGTCTACGTCGACGGCCTGTCGGTCGGGGAGGTCGGCGACGTCGTGCTGCGCGACCGTCGTGCGCTCGCCAACGACGGCATGTTCATGATCGTGGTCCAGATCGACAAGCAGACCAACAAGATGGTCGGCCGGCCGGAGATCATCACCCGCGGCTTCGTCCACGGCAACGAGGACGCACCCGATGTTCGAGGAGGCGATCCGCCGCATCCGCGAGGCCGTGGAGGCGCCCGGCGACCGCATCTCCGAGATCGCGCTGCTCAAGGTCCAGATCAAGGACAGCGTGTCGCGCTTCCTGTACGAGCAGACGAAGCGCCGGCCGATGGTCTTCCCCGTGGTGGTCGAGGTCTAGCGCGTGGCCCGCGGGCGGCGCACGACGCCGCGACCCTCGACTGCCCGGCGAGCGACGCGGTCCGCCTCGTCGCGCCGCGGCACGTCCGGTGGCGGACTGCCGATGCCGAAGCTGTCCCTGGGGTCTGTCGCCGGCCGTCGTCCGCTCGCTGGTGGGGATCTTCCTGCTCGGCCTCGGCGCGGTCACCCTGATCGCCCTGCTGCTCCCGGGCCAGGGCAGCCTGACCGACTGGTGGCGCAACCGTCTCGGGCCCTTCTTCGGGACCGGGCGCTGGCTGCTGCCGTTCGTCCTGCTGCTGGCCGGCTGGTACGTGGAGTGGGGGCCCGGCAAGGAGCCCGGCGCGCCGTGGGGACGGACGCTGCTGGGCATCGCGCTGGCCTACGTGGGCCTCCTGGGCCTGCTCCAGCTGATCGCGTTCAACGAATGGACGGGCGGTCGCATCGGGCGGTTCCTGGTCGGCATTCCTGCAGCCGCTGCTGACGACCCCGGGCGCGTTCGTGCTGTCCGCTGCTGCTGCTCGTCGCCGGGACTGCTGATCGCCTTCGATCGACCGCTGCGGTCCATGCTGGCGCCGGCGACCGGGCTGGCCAAGGTGGCCGGCTCCACGCTCCAGGATCGAACCACGAAGGCCGCAGGCCCCGTCCCGGCCAATGGCAAGGGTGCGGTCCCCGCCGCCGGTGCTGCGGCCGTCGGCGTCGCCGCCTCGGGCGCCGCCACCGGCGGGAAGGGTCGGGGGGCACGGATCCCGTCCGGGGACGCTCCCGGGCAGACCGGCGTGTGGGGAACGGAGCCCGCGGACCCCGGCATCCCGAGTGCCGTGCCGTCCGTCTCGCCGACGTCGTCCACGTTCGCGCCCGCCCGGGCGGCCGGTGCCGCCGTCGAGGCCGCCCCCAGGACCGCCGTGGGTGAGCCCGTGCTCTCCGTCTCGCGCGGGCCCGACGACGTCACGGACGCCTCCGACTCGCCGCCGACCCGCGAGGCCGTCGAGTGGCGCCTCCCGCCCCACGACCTGCTCGACCCGGGGGAGGTCCCGACCGCCGCCGTCACCGACAACGCGGACCTGGTCCACGCGCGGAACGAGGAGATCATCGTCCGGAAGCTGGCGAGCTTCGACATCGAGGCGCGGATCATCGGTCGCAACGCCGGACCCGTCGTCACCCAGTACGAGGTCCAGCCGGCACCGCACATCAAGCTCAGCCGGATCGAGGCGCTCCAGGACGACCTGTCGATGGCGCTCGCGGCCCGCAGCATCCGGATCGAGGCGCCGATCCCGGGCAAGAGCGCCGTGGGGATCGAGATCCCCAACAAGGAGTTCAACATCGTCGCGTTGCGGCGGATCCTGGACGAGGTGGACTTCTCGGCGTCGGGGTCCACGCTGACGTTCGCGCTCGGCCGGGACGTCGCCGGCCGCGCCCAGGCCGTGGACCTGTCCAAGATGCCGCACCTGCTGATCGCGGGCGCCACGGGCTCGGGCAAGAGCGTCATGGTCAACGCGCTCATCACGAGCCTGCTGTGCAACGCCACGCCGGACGACACGCGGATGATCCTGATGGACCTCAAGCGGGTGGAGCTCGCGGGCTACAACGGGCTGCCGCACCTGCTGGTGCCGGTCATCACGGAGCCCGAGCGCGCCAAGGCCGCGCTCAAGTGGGCGGTGGGCGAGATGGAGAACCGCTACCGGCGGTTCGCGGGCGCCACGGCCCGCAACATCAAGGCCTTCAACGAGACCCGGGTGGATCCGGCCGACCGGCTGCCGTACATCGTGATCGTGATCGACGAGCTCGCCGATCTGATGATGCGCGAGGGCAAGAACATCGAGGACCCGATCGTCCGCCTCGCCCAGAAGGCACGGGCCACCGGCATCCACATGGTGCTGGCCACCCAGCGCCCGTCGGTCAACGTCGTCACGGGTCTCATCAAGGCGAACTTCCCGAGCCGGATCGCGTTCGCGATGGCCAGCCAGATCGACAGCCGCACGATCCTCGACTCGCCGGGAGCCGAGGATCTCATCGGGCGCGGCGACATGCTCTACCAGCCGTCCGACCTGCCGAGGCCCATGCGCCTCCAGGGCGTGTTCGTGTCGGATCCGGAGATCGGACGCGTGACCCAGTGCTGGCGCGACCAGATCGACGATCCTCACTACGACCTCTCGATCATCACCTCCGACGAGGAGTCCACGGGATCCGTCGACGATCTCGCCGACGACGACGCGGACCGGCTGTTGCCGGACGCGGTCGGGGTCATTCGGGAGTACGATCGCGCCTCGGCGTCGCTGCTCCAGCGGCGGCTCAAGATCGGCTACGCCCGGGCGGCCCGGATCATCGACCAGCTCGAGGCGCGGGGGTACGTGGGGGCGTTCGACGGCTCGAACGCCCGCGTGGTCCTGCGTCGGGACGACGGCCCGGCGGCCGACGCAGACGAGGACGAGGCATGACGACGCGGGACGGATTGCGGAAGGCCCGCGCTGCAGAGCGCGACGCCGACCGCGCCTACGCGGCCGAGGCAGGCCCGTCCCTTCCCGAGCGCCTGCTGGCGGCCCGCGAGCGCAAGGGCGTGGACCTCTACCGCGCCGAGCGCGACACCAAGATCCGGGCTCGCTACCTCGCGGCCCTTGAGCACGGTGAATACGCCGAGCTGCCCGGCGCGGTCTACACGAAGGGATTCCTGCGCAACTACGCCCTCTACCTGGGCCTGGATCCCGAGGACGTCATCCGCCAGTGGAAGCGGGAGCGCGGCGACGCGCAGGTCACGGCAGAGCCCGTGCTCTCGGTCCCGAGGCCGCTCGCCGCGCCGCGGCAGGGCCTGACCTTCTCGCCGGTCATCATCGTGGCGGGGCTGTTGACGATCCTGATCGGCGCGTTCGCCGTCTACATGGGCGTCCAGTTGGTGCGCTTCGCGAAGCCGCCGACCCTCGCGCTCACGAATCCCCCCCAGGCGGTGGTCGACGTCGACGAGGACACCACGACCTATCAGCTGCGGGGGACGACGATCCCGGGCGCCACGGTCACGGTCACCGCCGCGGGCCGGGAGCAGCCGTACCGCGTGTCCGCTGACGACACGGGGCGCTGGGTTGCCGACGTTGACCTGCGCCGCGGGCGCAACCAGTTCGACATCGCGGCCCTGGACCCGGAGACCGGCAAGACCTCCGAGAACGCCGAGCGGGTGCTGATCACGGTGCCGTTCCTGGTCATCGAGGCACCGACGCTGACGGTCGAGTCCCCGGCGGAGGGCGCACAGTTCGAGAACGGCGCGATACCCGTGCGGGGGACCACGTCCAACGCCGAGGGCGTCTCCATCACGGCCGTCCAGACGGGCAACGCCGATGGCACGCCAATCGCGACACCATCACCCCCGTCGCCAGCACCGTCGGGTTCGGCGGCACCATCGGGTTCCACGGCGCCGGTCCTGCCCGCCGGACCCACCGTCGGGCCCGTGGACGTGAAGGTTGGCGCCGACGGGACCTTCGACACGCCGTTGGACCTGTCCGAGGGCAAGTGGAAGATCGTGGTGACCGCCACGTCCGCCGAGGGCAAGGCGACGTCGCTGGTCCGCAACGTGTCCATCGTCTACAAGGGCGTCAACCTGGTGGTGACCGTCAAGGGCTCCACGGCGTGGCTCAAGGTCTGGGTGGACGGCAAGGTGTCCAAGGTGACGGGTGCGGCCGGCACCGTCTACGGCCCGGGCAAGGTCCTGACGTTCACCGCCAAGAACTCGGTCGAGGTGCGGACGGGCAAGTCCAGCGCGACGTACTTCACGCTCAATGGCGAGGACCTGGGACGGCTGTCGAAGCAGAGCAACCCCGAGACCTGGCTCTTCGCGCCGCCCGATCCGCCGGTCAAGACCAGCCGGCGCTAGCCATGCCGGACCCGCTCGTCGACCTCGCCGGTCGTCTGCAGGCGCAGTGCGTCGAGCGCGGCCTGACCGTCGCCACGGCCGAGTCCTGCACGGGCGGGCTCGTCGCCCACCTGATCACGGAGGTACCCGGGTCGTCGGCGTACCTCTCTCGGCGGCATCGTCGCGTATGCGGACGAGGTCAAACGCGCGGAGCTCGGCGTGCCCGCCGACGTGCTGGCGGCACACGGAGCCGTGTCTGCCCAGGTTGCGCTCGCGATGGCCGAGGGGGTGCGGAGTCGCCTTGGCACGGACCTCGGGGTCGGCGTCACGGGGGTGGCCGGGCCCGATGGCGGCTCCGAGGCCAAACCGGTCGGCCTGACCTACGTCGCCGTGGCCGGGCACGGACCGGTGGTGGTCCGGCGGTTCCTGTGGCCCGGCGATCGCAGCGAGAACAAGCGCTCGAGCGCCGCGGCCGCCCTTGAGATGCTCCTCGCGCAGGCGGCACGAGAGGATCAAGCATGAGCGTGCGCGGGGCGGCCGAGATCGGGGCAGGGCTGGAACCTGCCCGTCCCGCCCGGCCGATCCGGCCCGGCGAGCGCATCCACGTCGTGGGCGCCCAGGGCGCGGGCGCATCCGCGGCGGCGCTGCTCGCGGCATGGGCCGGCGCCGACGTTGACGGATGCGATCCCGGCGGTCCTTCCCAGTACACACCGGCGCTGGATGCGGCGGGCATCGTGGTCGCCGCCACCCACGACGCGGCCCACATCGCTCGTGAACCACACCCCGGCCGGCTGGCCGTCACCAAGGCGCTGACGGCGATCGACCCCGACAACGCGGAGCTTCTCGCCGCCCGGGCCCTTGGGATCCCGCTCGAGCCGTGGCAGCAGGTCGTGGCCGATGCCGCCGCGGGCCGGGTGTTGATCGCGGTCGCGGGGACGCACGGCAAGAGCACGACGTCCGGGTGGCTGGTCCACGCGCTCGTGAGCGCGGGCGGAGACCCGGGTGCGTTCGTCGGCGCCCTGCTGCCCGCGCCCATCACCGGGATCGGGGTCGCCGCGACCGCACGACGCGGACGCGGCGTCGAGTTCGTGGTGGAGGCGGACGAGTACGCCGGCAATTTCGACCCGTACCGGCCCGACGTCATCGTCCTCACCTCGGCCGAGTGGGACCACCCCGACGTGTTCCCGGACGGCGAGGCGGTGATCGCGGCGTTCGAGGCATGGATCCGCCGGGCATCGGAGGATCGCGGCGGGAAGGACCTCCCGGTCGTGCTCGTGGCGAACACCGCGGATGCCGGGGTTGCGGCGCTGGTGCGCCGGCTGGACGACTGGCCCGGGCTGGTGGTCCGCACGGCGCTGGACCCGGAGCCGTTCGGCGTCGAGCTCGCCGGACACATCGTGGCCGCCGAGCCGGACGGCACGCTCCTGCGGGTTGCGCTGGCAGGCGGGTTCGAGGCCGAGGTGCGCCTGACGACCGCGGGCCGCCACAACGCCGCCAACGCCCTGGGTGTCATCGGCGCCTGCCTGGCGGCCGGCTACGAGCCCGAGGCCGTGCTGGCCGCCGTGGCATCGTTCACCGGCGTGGGCCGCCGTCTCGAGCGCAAGGGCGAGGTCCGTGGCGTGGTGGTCTACGACGACTACGGGCACCATCCCACGGCCATCCGCGAGACCCTGGCGGCGGTCCGCCAGCGGGAGCCCGGTCGCCGGGTCTGGGCGGTCTACGAGCCCCTGACCTACCACCGAACCGCGGCGCTGCTGGACGCCTTCGCGGAGGTCCTGGCGGCCGCCGACGCCGTCGCCATCGCGGACATCTGGGCAGGGCGCGACCCGGATATCACGATCGCCAGCGCGGCCGGGCTCGCGTCAGCCGTCGCCCAGCGGGCGCCCGGCAAGGTGTCGGTGGCTCCCGGGTCCGTTGAGGCAACGGCGGCCTGGCTCGCGGGGGCCGTTCTCGACGGCGACGTGGTGCTCGTGATGGGCGGCGGTCGTTCGTACCGCATCGGCGAGCTGTTGCTGGAGCGCCTGGAGGCCCGATGACGATCACCTACGCCCAGGGCTTCGACCTGCTCAAGGCCCTTGTGGAGGCCCGGATGGCCTGCGACGGCGACCGCTACACCGACCTGTTCGACGAGGCGGCCGAGGTCAGCCACGACCCGTTCGCGCCGCCGCTGGCGGGCCATAACGCCCTACGGGCATACTTGCTCGAGGCGGCCGAGACCGAGCGCTACTTCGATCTCGCGATCGAGCGGCACTGGGTCTCCGGGGACACGGTCCTCGCCGCCTGGCACGCCAGCTGGAACCGGAGGACCGATGAGGCCAAGGTTCGGCAGGCTGGGTTCCTCTCCGCCGAGGTCGGCGAGGACGGGCGCATCGTGCGCCTGCGGCACTGGACAGTCACCCGCGATCACCTCGTCGGGTAGGAAGGAGGCCTGATGGCGGGCGAGATCTCGTTCGACGTCGTGTCGGACTTCGACGAGCAGGAGCTCCGGAACGCGTTGGACCAGGTCCGGCGCGAGGTCCAGCAGCGCTACGACTTCAAGGGTGCCCACGTCGACCTGTCCCAGGAGAAGACCCGCCTGGTGCTGGTCACGGACAGCGACATGCGGGCGCGGGCCGTCAAGGATCTCATCGAGACCAAGGCGGTCCGGCGCAACCTCTCGCTGAAGATCTTCGACTGGGGTGAGGTCCTGCCGGCCGGTGGCAACAAGGTCCGCCAGGAGATCAACCTGCGGCGAGGCCTGCCGGACGACCTGGCCCGCAAGCTGGTCAAGCTGATCCGTGACGAGTTCCCCAAGGTCCAGCCACGCGTCCAGGGTGACGCCATCCGCGTTGCCGGCAAGAGCAGGGACGAACTGCAGAAGGTCATCGTGCGACTCCGCGAGCTCGACGAGGAGGTCCCGCTGCAGTTCGAGAACTACCGCTAGGAGGTCCCGATGCCCGGAGCGCGAATGGCGCGCATGCTGATGATCATCGTCGCCCTCGTGGTGGTGGCCGGCCTGGTCATCGGCATGGTGGCCGCCCCGGGCGCCATGTAAGCCTGATCCGGCGGGCACTCCGCAACCTCAGCGCCGACTCCCCATTCGCAGGCACCGGCCCCGGACGGACCGCCGTCTGAGCCGGACACAGGAGGAATCCGATGGACCCGTTCCGCGTCGACTTCCCGGTCCCGATGGCCATCGATCCCGATGCGTGGGCGGCGGAGGACGGGCACGTGGAGCCCCCGGCTCTCGCCATCGCTCCGGCGCCTGAGGCTGTCGCCCCGGAACCCGAGGCCGTCGCCCCGGAGCGAGTGGCGGCGCTCGAGCCGCAGCCGGCCCCAGAGCCCAGGCCCGAGGACGCCGAGGCCGACCACGTCGCGCCGGCCGAGCCGACCACCGTCGCCGAGCTGGTTGCCGCGACGCTCCGTGCCGCCGGCGTCCGGATCGCGTTCACCGTGGCCGGCGAGAGCTTCCTCTCGATCCTGGACGCCCTGACGGCTGCCGGGATCCGGGTCGTCGCGACCCGCCACGAGGGTGCCGCCGCCTTTGCGGCGGAGGCCTACGGCCAGCTCACGGGCCGGCCTGCCGCATGCCTGGGGACTCGCGCCGTCGGGGCGGCGAACCTGGCGATCGGCATCCACACGGCTGCGGCTGACTCCACGCCGATGTTCGTCATCGTGGGTGACGTGGAGCGCGGCCTCCGCGGACGCGAGGCGTTCCAGGAGATCGACCTCGTCCATACCATCGGCGGCCTCGCCAAGTGGGCGGGCGAGATCGACGACGCGGAAACCGCCGCCGCGACCCTCGAGGTCGCGGTGAAGGCCGTCGTGGAGGGCCGCCCCGGGCCTGCGCTCATCGCGATCCCGGAGGACGTCCAGGACCTGGCGCTGCCCGAGGGGACTCGTGTGCCCATCGTCCGGCCGCACCCCGAGGCACCGTCCGCGGGTGACCTGCGAGCCGTGCTCAACTTCCTCGCCTCGGCCGAGCGGCCCGTTATCCTCGCCGGTGCCGGCATCCTGCGCGCCCGGTGCTCGAACGACCTGGTCCGCTTCGCGGAGCTCCTGCACGTGCCCGTGATCGCGAGCTGGCGGCGGGGTGACGTCATCCCCAACGACCATCCGCTGTTCCTGGGCATGACCGGGTTCGGGAGCGCCCGGACCGTTCGCGAGCGGCTCGAGAACGCGGACGCGCTCCTGGTGCTCGGGTCCCGCCTGAGCGAGCCCACCACCTTCGAGTTCCGGATCCCCGCGATGGGCCAGCGCTGGATGCACGTGGACCTGGAGCCGAGGTCGGGTCCCGTCGGCTTCGCAGGGGCGCCCGACCTGGCGGTCCGGGCCGATGCCCGGGCGTTCCTGCGGGCGGCCAACGCACGCCTGAAGGAGAGCCTGCTCCTCGCCGAGCCGGTGAAGGCGCGCGACCGGAACAACGCCACCGATCGCGCCGCATGGCAGGAAGCTGCGGTCGTTGACGGCGGGGAGTGGAGCGGTCCGGGCGTCCATCCCGGACGGATCATCTCGGACCTGCACCGCCTGCTGCCCGAGGACGCCATCATCACGACGGATGCGGGGGCGTTCGCGGGCTGGCTGGCGCGCGGGTTCCGGTTCCGGCGGCCCGGCACGTTCCTCGGTCCCACCTCGGGAGCCATGGGCTACGGGCTTCCGGCAGCGCTCGCCGCGTCGCTCGTGCACCGTGAGCGGCGCGTCGTGGCGCTCGTCGGCGATGGCGGCATGGGCATGACCATGGCCGAGGTCGAGACCGCCGTGCGCGAGAGCGCCCACGTCGTCGCGATCGTCTTCGACAACGAGCGCTACGGGATGATCCGCGCGCACCAGGATCGCAACGGGAGCCTGACGGCCCCCGGCACGGACCTCGGGCCGGTGGACTTCGCGGCGGCAGCGCGGGCGTGCGGGGCGCGTGGTGTGCGGGTCGAGAGCGATGCGGCGTTCGAGGGCGTCCTGCGCACGGCGCTGGCCGCGTCCGGGCCCACCGTGATCCAGGTCGCCCTGGACCGCCGCTGGGTCAGCGTGGACGCGCCGGCGACCGGGACGGAGGCGTGACCCGCCCGACGCTCCATCTCGTTCCCGAGGCGGTCTGGGCGGCTCACGATCCATCGGTCCCGTACCTGCCGGCGGCCTACGCCGAGGACGGGTTCGTGCACTGCACGGACGGGGACGAGGCGATGGTCGTCGTGGCCAACCGCTTCTACCGCGACGACCCCCGTCCCTTCCTCCTGCTCACGCTGGACCTGGAGCGGGCGGGGAGCCTGTGGCGCTTCGACGATCCGGCCGGTATCTATCCGCACGTGTACGGGGGGATCGACCCGGCGTGCGTGCTGGAAGTCCGCCGCCTGCTCCGCGTGATGGACGGGACGTTCACCGGGATCGGGCCGCGCTAGGCGGGTCTGTCGCGCGGTGCCTGTGGTGCGCAGGCGCACCGCTTGATCCCATCTGACAGGCGGCCCAGCCGTCCAGCGACTACGATCGCCGCCTTCCCTGATGCCCCCGCCCTCTGGAGGCCGTCATGCGCCCGAGTCGTGCCCGCCGCACGCGTACCGCCGTCCTCGGCATCATGTCGATCACCCTCATCGCCGGAGCCGCGGCCCCGGTCGCGGCCGCGAATCCGCCCGGGATCCTCGTCCCAATCGGCTCCGACTACCAGGCGGACACCCTCCAGCTGTTCGCCCGCCAGGCGGCCTCGCCTGACACGAGCGGCAACGTCGTCATCCTCGTCATCCTGATCACGTACTCGCTCAACGCCTACGGGACCAAGAACGGGGAGCGCAGCAAGAACATCACGCTTGCCGAGAACCGAACCCAGCAGGTGGAGGACGCCTGCAACGCGGTCAAGGCATCGACGCAGACCTGTGACGCGCGCCTCGTCCCGGTCCTGATCCGACCCGACGCGTACCTGGATTCGAACGTGGCCTACTTCACGCCCGACGTGGACGGCATGTACGTCCTCGGCGGCGACCAGACCGTCGCCATGCAGGTCGTTGCCGGCACGCCGGTCGAGACGGCCATGGCAGACGCCTACGCGCGGGGCGCGGTCTTCGGTGGCAACAGCGCCGGCGATGCCGTGCAGTCGCGGAACATGATCAATGGCTACACCCAAGGCAACGGCTACACCGAGTCCCTCCGCAAGGGGGCGGTGGACGTCTGGACGGACGATGGAGCCGGCGACCTGACCCGAGGCCTCATCTTCGGGATGCCGGACGTCATCGCGGACCAGCACGTGTTCGAGTACGGCCGCACCGGCCGCTCGCTCAACGTCTCGCTTGCGTACGGCATGCCGGTGCTGGGCATGGACGCGGCTACCGGCGGCGTGCTCACCGACGACACGACCCTGGCGGACGTCACCGGGGACACCTCGGCCTACGTGATCGACCCGAATTCCTGGAGCGCCGCCGCCACGTGGGGTGGGCCCAATGCGACGCTCTCCGCGCGGCGGGTCGCCATGCACCTCGTCCCGCCCGGCTCCTACGGGTTCGACTTCGGGGCGATGCGCCCGGTCGCCGGCGGGGCCATGGTCGGAGCGCCCAGCATCTCCGGCCGCAGGTACCCGGCGCTCACGACTCCCAGCGGTGCGGGCCGTGTGCTCCTGTCCGGGGGCATCGCGGACGACCCGGCGGGCGACGTGGGGCAGCGCTTCGTGGCTCTTGCCGGGGGCGCCAAGGCCAGGATCGTCGTCCTGGCCGCGGGCTACGCCAGGAGCACGGACGCCCAGGCGGACGCGAAGGCGATCGCGGCCGCGCTCCAGCCCGGTGTGACGGCCAAGGTGCAGTGGTTCGTGCTGGACGGCAAGACCGACGCCGCGGCGGTGGCCGCGGCGGTCGGGTCCTCGACCGGCACCTTCCTCACCGCCCCTGACCGATCGATCGTCGCGGGCGCCCTCGCGGCGCAGCCGGTCGTGACGAAGGCGGTCAAGGCACGCTGGCAGGCGGGCAAGGTGCTCCTCGCCGACGATGCGGCCGCGGCCGCCCTGGGGTCCCGCTACATCGCAGACCCGATCTCGCCGGATGTCGAGGTCACTGCCCCCGGGGACATGCTCACCGGCGGGGTGACGGTCGCGATCGGCTTGGGCTGGGTTGCCAACGCGAACGTCGAGCCGAGACTGCTGCCCGACCAGAACTGGGGCCAGGCGATCCGACTGGCCGCCGCGTCGCCGACGGCACCCGCCGTCGGGATCGACGTCGGGACGGCAATGGAGGTCTGGAACGGCGTCGCGACGGTGCGGGGCGCCAGTGCCGCCGTGGTGATCGACGGGCGCAAGGCGACGTTCGGGACCGGCGCGAACGGATCGCTGGCCGCGGCCTGGATGGTGATCGACACGTTCGTCGCTGGCGAGGCGCTCGCCCCGTAGCAGGTCCGCGCGACCCGCGCCCGGGGGATCAGGTCCCGCGCGTCGCCACGACGGAGAACGATAGGGGCACCCGACCGCGCTCCTCGGGCCGCACGTCGCGGTGTCCCGCCCACCAGTCGACCGGGTGCTCGGCGACGCGCTCGAGTTGCAGGCCCGCCCGCAGCAGCGCCGTGATGATCTCGCCGAGCGTCCAGGCCCGGGCGAACTTCCAGTGCTGCTCGCCGTCGGGGATCGACAGCCGGTCGATGTACTCCGGGGCCCAACCCTGCGACGCCTCGGGCCCCCCGAAGTAGTCGTAGTCGGTGAGGATCCAGCCGCCGCGCCCGTCTCCGTCGAACAGCCACTCGGCCGGATGGCCGTCGAAGATCACCAGTCGACCGCTCGGCGCGAGGAGGCGGCGAAGCACGGCCGCCCAGGCGTCCAGGTCCTGCAGCCAGATGATGGCGCCGCGGCCCGTGTAGAGGAGGTCCGCCGTCCTGTCAAGGTCGTGGGGGACATGGAGCACATCGGCTTCGACCCAGGTCGCCGGCGCGCCCGTGGCGAGCGTGAGCCGCCGCGCCAGGTCGAGCATGCGCGGGCTGAAGTCGATGCCCACCACCTCGGTTGCCCCGAGGTTCCAGAGCGACAGCGTGTCCCGCCCCCCGGCGCACTGCAGGTGGATGGCCCGGCGACAGGTCCCGTGCAGATCGCCGATGAGGTCCTGCTCCACCGGGTACAGGTTGCAGCCACCGGAGCGGATGAGCTCGACCGCCTCGTCGAACCAGCCCTCGTAGCGCTCGGCGGCCTCGTCCCAGGCGAGCCGGTTCGCAGCATGCATCGCACGCACGTCGCCGGCCTCCCCGGGGGTGGCGGACCGGACGCCAGGGGTGGTCTGCGGATCAGGGAGCGGGGGATCGGACATCGCCTCGTGAGTCTAGCGGTCCCGGGAATCGCGAGGGCCGCCGCTCCCTAGAACGACGGCCCATCGGGTATCTGGTTCCGGAGCCGGACGCACTGCCGGCTCCGTCGGATTCGGCGGCGGGGTCTACCGCCCCAACCGCCGCAGCGTGCCAGCCCTGGAGTCGCTCGACAGGTTTCCAGCCCTGGGGCGGGTCACCGGGTTGCCGGCGCCGCACGATGCGTCAAGGCCTGCGGTCGGCCGGCGCAGGATCTCCATGCGCCGTTGCAGGCTGTGCCCTCGGGCCGTTCGCATCGCCACCGTCGGTTGCCTCCGGGACGCCCCAGCTGGGGAAGGAGGGAATTGACACCTCCATTATTGACACACGATGCAAGCCCCCATCTGCACGAGGCTGATCGCGGGAGCGAGGCCCCGCGGGCGAGCGCTACTCGAGGGCCAGACGGATCGTGCTCGCGTTGGAGCCGCCCTTCGTGTCGGTCGCCTTGACGGCCAGGGTCAGCGTCCCTGCCGAGCCGCCCTTCTTCGGCGTCACGATGGCGGTCCAGGTGGTGGAGCTCCGCTTGGTCATCTTGACCGACCAGGGATCCAGGCCCGGCTGGCGGACGACGACGCGGGGCGTCGTCGAGAGCCGCTCGGCAGACACGGCCGTGATCTTGATGGCCGTGCCGCGGACGACGGCTGTCGCGGAGGTCGAGATGCGGAATGCATCCGCGTGGACCGTGACGCGCTGCGTGGCTCCCTGCGTGCCGTTAGTGGCCGCGACGACGATCCGGTAGGCGCCACGGGGAGCGAACGCGCCGGCATCGGTCCTGCCGTTCCATGCCCAGGTTGCCGGTCCGGCCGGGAACGCCTTGTCCTTGATCGCGGTTCGCACCACGGTTCCGGAGCTGTCCATGACACGGATCGTCACGCTGGCCGGCGCGAGAAGGGTGAAGCTGGCGGTCGACCGCCGGGCCAGGGCATCCACGTCCTGGGGGAAGAAGACCTTCGGCGATCGCGTCAGCGCCTTCAGGGCGGCGTAGACGTCGACCGCCGTAACGACGGGCTCCCCGACGTTGCCCGCCGGGTCACGCGGGGTCAGCGTGACGGTGTAACGGCCGTCGGGGACCGGGTTGCCCGCCTTCGTACGGCCGTCCCACGTGAGCCTGTGCTCACCGTCGGCCGCCGGCGCCTCGATGGTGCGCACGACCTTGGCGTCGGCGCCGGAGACCACGGCCGTGACGACCGCGGCCTCCGAGACGGAGAAGGGGATCGTGACCTGCTCACCGCTGCGGTCGCCGTTGGGGGTCACCGTCGGGATGGCGTCACCGGCGGGCGGGACCTCGATCACGGGAGCGGTCGTGTCGACGATGAAGTCGACGCTGGTGGACGCCTTGTTGCCGGCCTTGTCCCTGGCGGTCACCGTGACGGTGTGCGGACCCTCACCCTTCACCTTGATTGGGTCCGTGCCCAGGGCAGCAGACTCGCCGCCATCGACGCTGAAGCGCCTTGATGCCACACCCGATGTGGCGTCCTTGAAGGACGCGCTGATGCTGACGGGTCCGCGCCACGTGCCCTCCGCATCGCCCGCGGTTCCGGACGCTGCCAGGGTGATGACGGGCGCCTTCGTGTCGATCCTGAACTCGATGGCCTTCCATGCCTCCTTGATGCCCGCCTTGTCCGTGGCGCGGTACTCGAAGGTCTGGGTGCCGTTGGCGGTGACCCGGGCAGGCTCGCCATAGGTGGTGGCGGCCCCACCGCCGATTCGCCACGCGATGGACCGGACACCGGAGAGGGAGTCCTTGGCGCTCAGTGTCACGGACACCGGCGAGACCAGCCAGCCGTTCCGACCCTCGGTGGCATCTGGCGCGGCCGTCGAGACGGGGGCGGTGCCATCCACGGTGAACGTGCCGGCGCGGGTGAGGGGGGCATTCCCCCATGCATCAGCCGCGCGAAGCGACCACGTGTAGGCGCCGTCCGCGACGGGCAGGCCGTCCGACCGCTTGAGGTTCCAGGCGAGGCGGGCGATCTCCCCTCGCGACGAGAGGGTCTTCACGGTCTTGCCGCTGGCGTTCTTGATCGTGATGGCGGCCGTCGCGGACTCGGAGAAGCGGGCAGCAACGACGAACTCGTCGCTCACGTTGTCGCCGTTGGGAGACAGCCACGATCCACTCTGGTCGAGGGTCCAGGCATCGACCGGGGCGCTGTCGCGCGGGACGACGGCGGGGGCGCGCACGAAGCCCTTGGCCGAGCCACCCAGGACGCGGACGGCCAGGATCCGCTCGGCCCCCGGGGTCGGCGCGGCCTCTCCGGTCACCCGCAGGCGGGTGCCAGGCGGGAGGACGACGGGAGGCTTCCCCGCGGGGTCGGCCGCCGCCTCGGCGGTGGCGAACAGCCCGGCAGCGCCGGCAGCAGCAACCTCGGCGGCGCCCGGGACCACGAGATCGGCGGGATCCGCATCGGTCCGCACGAGCTTCGAAGCGACCACCTCCGATGCGGTCAGCATGCGGTCCCCGATGAGCGAGCGGTAGAAGCCCGATGGGGCGGAGCTGTCCGGATCCATGAGGAACCGGAGGCCCGGCGTTCGCTGGGAGGGATAGGGGCCGAGCACGTTGTCGTGAGCGGTGGGGCCCCTGCGGAAGATCCAATCCATGGTCCGGTTGGTGGTGAACAGCTGGCGGACGTGGTAGGTCGCCGGATGGGCCGGATGCCCTTCGGCGAACACGGCCCGCGCCCCGGCGCCGATGAACCCGGCCCCGTAGTTGTCGACGCGCTGCCGGGACACCGTGAAGCTGCCCACCTCAAGACCGGGCTCGCTGTTGCCGGAGGCGTAGCACAGGTGGTACAGGAGGACGACCGCGTTCGGGGCGAGGGTGATGTCGTTGCGGATGTAGTCCTCGCCGTAGTAGACGGTCCTCGTGGAATCGGCGCCGGTGCGCGGGTCGAGACCGAGGCCGTTCTTGGTGACCGTCTGGAAGGGGCCGTGGATGCTGGGCCACCCGTTGCCGTGACCCAGGTACACGAGGATGTTGGCGCCCTGGGCGGCCGCCTTGACCCTCGCCCAGGTGGCGTTTGGCGTGTAGATCTTGACCACGTTGGACGTGTAGCGCCGGGCCTCGGTCACGATGGCGTTCGCGTCGGCCTTGTAGTGCGCGGTGAGGCTGCCGGCCGGGCCCACGACCACCACGACCTTCGCCGGTGAGGCCGCCAGGGCGGGGGCAGCGGGCACGACCAGCCACACGAACACCACGGACAGGGCGGCGATGAAGGCGCGTCGCAAGGGGATCCGACTCCGTTGAGGATGGGCGGCGCAATCGGGTACTCCAGCATCATTACCTAACCGCACCGGAATGGACACCGGCGGAAGGTCCCAGCCGGCACGGAACCATGGTCCTGAGGCGGTGCGCGCGGGGTTCTGCCGCCCTCGCCGTGCGCGCCGGCGTTGGAGGCGCCACCATGGAGGCATGAGCCATCTACGGGCACGCACCGGCGCCGACGTTCACCTTGCCGACGCGTTTGGCGAGTCGGGCTGCCCGCTGTGTCGGGAGCGGGAGCGGACGGAGGCTGCCTACCTCGAATTGATCCTGGCCGAGAGCGTCAACGACGTCCCGTATCGACAGGCGCTTGATGCCGGACGGGGGTTCTGCGCGATGCACTGCCGGGCTGTCCTGGACGCGGACAAGCTCCGGTCGGGAACGCTGGGCGCCGCGATCCTGTTGCGGGCGACGCTGGTGGCGCGCCTGCGGGACCTGGAGGCGACACAGGCAGCCGGTGGCTGGACGCGTTCACGGAGATCAGCCGAGGCGGCCCGTCCGCCGGCATGCCCGGCCTGCGCCCGGATCGCGGAGTCGGACACGTGGGTGGTGGAGGGCCTGGTCAGGCTTGCGGAGGACCCGGCCTGGGCCGAGGCCGCCGCCACGGCCCCCATCTGCCTCGATCATCTCGTCGCCCTCATGAACCGGCGGTCCGTGCCGGCATGGTGGACCGTGGTGGAGTCGCGGCAGCTGGAGCGCCTGCGCGACCTGCGCGACCGCCTGGAGCGGTTTGCGCACGCATCTGCCCACGACCGCAAGCACCTTCAGACCGATGACCAGCGCGCCGCCGTCGACGAGGTCGCGGACCTCCTGGCCGGTCCGCGAGGCATCGGCACCACGGTCGACTAGCCCGCAGATCCCCGCGCCACACCCGCCAGGAGCGGCCTACTGCGCACCATCCGCTCGCGAGACCAGCGCAACGCCTCGAGCTGAGGCGTCAGCCCCCGGAGATCGCCGGGATCACGTGCACCTCGGCGCCAGGCGGAACCGCGGTCGCGACGGTCGCCCGCTCACCGTCGACGAAGACGTTGAGATGGGTCCTGATGACCGGCCCGGCGTCGAGGACGCGGTTCGCGAGCCCCGGCACGCGTCGGTCCAGGTCCGTGATGACCGCCAGGACGGTGGCGCCGCGAGCCTCGATCCGCCGCTCCGCACGTGGGAACAGCGCGACCAGCGAGCGCGGCAGGTGCACGATGGCCGGCGGCCCGGCCTCACTCGACGACATGCGCCTCGACGGACCAGATCGGCGGCAGGTTGTCCGCGAGCTTCATCCACGTGACGCCCTCGTCTGCCGACCCGTAGACCTGGCCCGTGCTCGTGCCGAAGTACACGCCGACCGGGTCGAGGCGGTCAACGGCCATCGCCTCCCGCAGCACGCCGATGTGGGCATCCCGCTGCGGCAGGCCCTCGCCGTAGCGGACCCAGGTCCCGCCGCCGTCAGTGGTGCGCCACACCGCGGCGGCGCCGCCGGGCATCATCCGGCCCTCCATCGGATCGGTCAGCGGGATGGTCCAGACCGTCATGGGGTCACGCGGATGAGCCGTCATCACGAACCCGAAGTCCGACGGCAGTCCCGCGGTGATCTCATCCCAGGCCACACCCCCGTCCGCGGAGACGTAGACGCCGCAGTGGTTCTGCTGGTAGAGCCGCTCGCCGCCGTCCTGCGCGATCACAAGCTTGTGGACGCACTGCCCGTACTCGGGATAGCGATTATCCGGGTTGAACTCCGCGCGGGTGCCCTTATTCCGGGTCTGCCAGGTCGTTCCGCCGTCGCGGGTCTCGAACACGCCGGCGGCGGAGATGGCAACCCACATCCGGGCCGGGTCAGTGGGGTGGGGGATGATCGTGTGGAGGATCAGGCCGCCCGCGCCCGGCTGCCACTCCGGGCGGCTGGGGTGATTCGTGAGCCCCTCGACGTGGGTCCACGTCGAACCGCCGTCCGTCGAGCGGAACAGGCCCGCGGGCTCGACGCCGGCGTAGATGGCATCCAGCCCGGCCGTCACGTTCCAGACCGTCACCACCTTGGGACCGTCGTCCCCGTACGTGAGGCCCTCGCTGGAGTGGGTCCAGGTCTCGCCCTGGTCGTCGCTGCGCAGGACCGCCGGTCCATACCAGGGGCTGCCGGCGCCGGCGAGCAGCGCGCCAGTCGTTCGATCCACGGAGATGTCGTGGACGGGCCAGCCCTCGCAGACCGGTCCGCGGAGCCGCCAGTCGAGCCGGTCCGTAGTTCCTTCGAGCAGGAAGGCGCCCTTTGGGGTGCCGAGGAGGAGCATCGTCCGGGTCATGGCCTCTCCAAGGGGACGGGTCGGGGGCAGGTGGGAAAGCCTACAACAGTGCGCCCAGCCGAGGCGACGTGGGGCGCCGAGCGAAGCTCGGCCTACGTTTCGCGCAGGGCTGTCGGGAGGTCGTAGGACGGCTCACGCCGCTTGACGAAGGCGATGACGCGGTAGGTGACCGGCAGGAGAACGACTTCCAGCAGCGTCTTGTAGCCGTAGCCAACGATGACGTAGTTCAGAAACTCCGCGCCCGTGATGACGCCATAGAACGCGATCGTGCAGAACACGAGGGTGTCTCCGAGTTCGCCCACGGCCGTCGAGCCGATCAACCGAACCCAGAGATACGGCTCCTTCGTCCGCTCCTTGATGCGCACGAGCACGTATGCATTGAGCAGCTGCCCGACAAGGAAGCCGAGCACGCTCGCGAGCACGATCCGCGGGACGAAGCCGAGGACCGCCTCGAACGCCTCCTGGTTCTCCCAGGCGTCGGCGGGCGGAGCGACCTGCACGACGAGGAACGTGACCGCCGCGAGGACGGCCATCCCGAAACCGATGAGGATCGCCTTGCGCGCCGCTCGCCAGCCGTAGACCTCGCTCAGCACATCGCCAACGATGTAGACGAGAGGGAACAGGAACGCACCGCCGTCGGTGATGAACGGGCCGACGACGATGAGCTTCACGGCGGCCACGTTGCTGATGAGCAGCAGGCCGACAAACACGCCGACGAGCACCGGGTACAGGCTCGCATCCTGGGCAGCAGCGAAGTGGGTTCGTGCGCTCTCCGGGCCGGTGCCGCTGGTGCCGTCGCGCGTCATGTCGTGGCCCTCACCTCGTCGCCGTTCGAACCGGGTCGGCCAGCCTGGCTCGTTGCCCCAGCGGCCTTGGACTCGGTCCGCAGCGCGTCGGGGCGCGTCGGCGATCACATCATGCCTCGCCTCAGCCGGCTGCGGGCAGTGGGGATGTCTCGGAGGTCACCGGGGCGACCGCGCGCCGTGGCGGCACGCACGCGAGGGTCTGAACTCAGGCCCGTGGCATGATCGGCGGCATGGAGTCCAGCGCTGGAACGCCACCGATGCCGGGCGAGGTCGCCCGCCGGGTCAGGATCGTCAGTGGCGTGCCGTGGCGGCGCCTGTTCGGCTACCTCCGTCCGCACCTCGCCCCGTTCAGCCTGGCGTTGGTCGGGCTCGTCCTGGGGTCGGGCCTCGCGCTGCTCGTGCCCCTCGTCGTGGCAGGCCTCGTCACGGAGGTCGTTGCCGGCGGCAACTCCGCGGCCCTCGACGCGCTGGTCGTCGGGCTCGTGGTGCTGTTCCTCGCCCAGTCGCTGGGCGGCTTCGTGCAGTCCTACTTCCTGGGCGTGGTGGGGGAGCGGATCGTCGCCCAGATGCGGGGCGAGCTGTTCGAGCGCCTCGTGACGCTGTCGCTGGACTTCCACTCCCGCAGCCGGGTCGGCGAGCTCGTCTCGCGCCTGTCGAGCGACGTGACCCTCGTCCGCACCATGCTCACCCAGACGACGACCTCGCTCCTGTCGTCGGTCATCGGGCTCATCGGCTCGGTCGTCATCCTGTTCCTCCTCAGCCCTACGCTGCTCCTTGTCGCGCTGCTCCTCGCCCCGGCGCTCATCGCCGTCGCCATCGTGTTCGGCCGGCCGCTCCAGCGCGTCAGCACCGAGGTCCAGGACGCGATCGCCAGGAGCACCGGGACCGCGGAGGAGGCGCTGGGCGGGATCCGCGTGGTCAAGAGCTACGTCCGCGAGGACTTCGAGGCACAACGCTACGGCGCGGACCTGTCCGGCGTCGTGGCCAAGGGCACGCGCCTCGCGCTGTGGCGCGCCAGCTTCGGCGCGCTGATGGGGTTCCTGGGCTTCGGCGCCGTGATCGTGCTGCTGTGGTACACGGGTCACCAGGTGATCGACGGCAACCTGGGGATCGGGACGCTCACCGGGTTCCTGCTCTACGGGATCACGATCGGTGGCAGCCTGGCCAGCATCGCCGGCCTCTACGGCCAGTTCCGCGAGGGAACGGGAGCCGTGACCCGGGTGTTCGAGATCCTGGACACGGAGCCAACGATCCGCGATGCGCCCGACGCCGTCGCGCTCGAGGGCGTGACCGGCGCGATCGAGATCGACGGCGTGTCGTTCGCCTACGACGGCGTCAACGAGGTCCTGCGCAACGTCCACTTGGACGTCCGGCCCGGGGAGATCCTGGCGCTGGTAGGGCCGTCGGGCTCGGGCAAGACGACCCTCGTCAGCCTGCTGCCACGACTCTGGGACGTGACATCCGGGGCGATCCGGCTCGACGGTCACGACGTGCGTGGACTGACAACCGCCAGCCTGCGGGAGCGGATCGGCCTGGTGGCCCAGGAGGCGGTCCTGTTCGGCGGCACGGTGCGCGACAACATCCGCTACGGGCGCCTCGACGCCACGGACGGGGAGATCGAGGCGGCGGCCCGCGCCGCCAACGCGCACGACTTCATCACGGCGCTGCCCGGTGGCTACCAGACGCTGGTCGGCGACCGCGGATCCCGGCTCTCGGGTGGCCAGCGCCAGCGCATCGCCATCGCCCGGGCGATCCTCAAGGACCCGCCAATCCTGCTGCTTGACGAGGCGACCAGCTCCCTCGACAACGAGTCTGAGCGACTCGTCCAGGAGGCGCTGGAGCGGCTCGAGGAAGGGCGGACCACGATCATCGTGGCGCACCGCCTGTCCACGATCCGTGGAGCGACAAGGGTCGCGGTGCTGGACGACGGCTGGCTGGTGGAGCTTGGCAGCCACGAGGAGCTGCTGGCCCAGGGCGGGCTCTACGCGCGGCTCTACCGGCTGCAGTTCGAGGCGGGCGACAACGGGGGGAACGGTGCCCAGGCCGTCTCGGGCGACGAGCCTGCCTCGTCATCCGGCAGCTGACCGGATCGAGGAGCGCTCAGCCGAACCAGGTCGCGACGTCGTCGTCGGACACCGAGGGCATGAGCAGGACCTGCTTGATCGCGTCCGGGGAGAGCGACGTTCGGCGGGAGATCAGGGCGGCGATCCGGGCCGGATCCTGGTGACAGCGCCGAAGGGCCGCCCGGTCGAGCCTGGGCCAGAGGGCCAGCGCGCGCCGCTCGAGCGCGGCCGCCGACGGGCCGGGATGTGTCTGCTGGAGCGCCATGGGTGCCCCTCCTGCAGTACGTTCGCCGTCAATGGTTGCGCTTCGGTTGCGATGCGTCAAGTGGACCCGAGGGGCCGATGACGGACACGAGGACGCGACGGCCCATGGTGCCCGAGCCCCCGGGCTCAGCCTCGATCGGATCAGATCCGACCCGGGCACGAGAGGCGCGCCCCGTGAAGCCCGGGTCTGGGGATCGACCCCGGCGTGGAAGGTCCCAACGCCATCCGACAGCGGACGACGGAGGCGGGGCGGGTGGAGGGCGGCGGCGCGGGGGCCATTTGACCGGCAGCCCGATCCACCGCAGGCTCACCGGGTGCGCACGACACCGCCGATCAAGCTCCTCGTGTCGGCCCTGCTCGTCATCGCCCTTGCGGCGTGCGGGTCGGCTCCCGAGCCCACGCCCAGCACCGAGGCTCCCAGCGCCGGCACGACGCCGGCCGCGGGTGCCTCCGTGGTGCCCGGTCCAGTGCCCGTTCCCGGCCACGAGCTCTACGGATACCTGCCGTACTGGGAGATGGACGACGAGGGGATCGCCGCCCACGTCGCGGACACCCCGCTGACCACGCTCGCGCTGTTCAGCGTCACCCACACGGCCAAGGGGGCGGTCAACACGAAGCAGCGCGGGTACAACCTGATCGCTGGCGATGTTGGCCGGCGCCTGATCCGCGAGGCCAGGGAGCGCGGGACGCGCGTGGAGCTCGTGTACACCAGCTTCGGCGGACCGCGGAACCGCAAGCTTCTTGAAAGTGACGAGCTCCAGGCCCAGGTCATCGCGTCGCTCGTCGCCCTGGCCGCCGACCTGGGCGTGGACGGGATCAACGTGGACATCGAGGCGCTGGACCCGACACTCGTCCCCGCGTACGGCGGCTTCCTTGCGGATCTCAAGGCGGCCGTGCTCGCCGAGGACCCTGGCGACACGGTATCCGTGGCCACGGGAGCCCACGCGCTCGGGGCGGCGATGGCAGTGGCTGCCGCAGCGGCCGACGTGGACCGGGTCTTCCTGATGGGCTACGACTACCGCACGGCTCGCTCCGATCCGGGAGCCACGTCGCCCCTGGACCGGAGCGACGGTGGGGTCCAGTCGCTGCGCAGGTCGCTGGACCTGTACGCGGCGCTCGGCATGCCTGCCGAACGGCTGCTGCTCGGCCTCCCGCTGTACGGCGTGGAGTGGCCGGTGGCGGGCCCGGTCATCGGGGCACCGTCCACCGGCAGGGGAGAGGCCTGGTTCCCGCGCAGCCACGTGGACCTGCTGGCCGACCCGTCGATCACGCCCGTGCGTGACGAGATCGAGCAGGTCGAGGTCTACCTGCTGGGCTCGGACGGGACCGTCGGCCCGCCGTCGCCTGGCGCCTCCGCCGCCACCGGGAGCCCCGGTTCTGAGCCGACCTGGCAGAGCGTCTACATCGACTCGCCTGCGACCCTGGCCCCGAAGCTGATGCTGGCGAACGAGCGAGGCCTGGCAGGGGCCGGGTTCTGGGCCATCGGCTACGAGCGCGGTCTGCCCGGCTACACCCGCCTGATGGAGCGGTTCACGGCCGGCGACCCGCTGCCGTAGCGGCCATCACAATGGCGGCGGCGTCATCGGTCGATGGCGGCTGCTAAGCAACGATATGGTTGCCTGATGGACGGCGACCAGCTCCTCCACATCTTCGGCGCCCTCGCGCATGAGCCACCGGCAGGCCGAACTCTTCGGGAGGCCGCGACCTGGCCGGCAGGCGATCGCGAGTCCGGGAGGAGAGGTTCGAACGGCTCGACGAGCTGCTCGCATCACTGCATGCAGATGGGCCGCCGGACGAGCTGCTCGCCTGCCTGGGCAGCCTGCGCCCTGACCCCAACCAGCCCAAGGAGCCGGACATGCAGTTCAAGCTCGAGGTCGTCGTGGTACCCGTGTCGGACGTGGACCGGGCCAAGGCCTTCTACGCGGACCGGCTGGGGTTCCCGGTCGACGTCGACCATGCGCCCAACGAGCAGTTCCGGGTCATCCAGATGACGCCGGAGGGCTCAGGTTGCTCGGTCACGATCGGAACGGGACTCACGGAGATGACGCCGGGGTCCCTCCAGGGCCTCCAGCTGTGCGTGGCGGACATCGAGGCCGCCCACGCGCTGCTCGGCGGCCGCGGCGTCCCGGTCACACCCATCCGGCACCACACGGGGACCGGGTTCGCGGACGGCAAGGGCGACGACTGGAACTCGTTCTTCTTCTTCAGCGACCCGGATGGCAATGGGTGGGCCGTCCAGGAGAGCCCGACGATGCGGCGAGCCGACACGGGGTCCTGAGGACGCTCGGCCCTGTTTCGCGCACGCCGCAGGCGGCATCCTCCGGGTCATGGCTGGCCCGACATTCGAGACGCCCGGAGACCGTGCCGCTGAGCTCGCTGCCAAGGCCGGCGCGGTCCGGTTCCTGGACCTGCCGCCAGCCAGGGCGGTGATGGTGGACGGTGAGGGCTCCGTTGGCCCGGAGGCGTTCGCCCCGCTCATGCCCGGCCTGTACGGCACCGCCTACGCCCTCCGGTTCGCGCTCAAGCGGCGGGGCGTGGAGGAGAAGGTGGGCCCACTCGAGGGGCTGTACCGGATCGGCGGCGGATCCACGGATCTGGACGTGATCCTGGATGCAGACCGGAGCGGTTGGCGCTGGACCCTGCTGATCGTCCTGCCCACGGCCGCGACGGCCGACGAGCTCGAGGCGGCGTTCGAGGCCGGCCGGGCGAAGATGGACCCGGCGGCCGCGCCGCGGTTACGGCTCGGAACGCTCGCGGAAGGGCGGGTGGCCCAGGTGCTCCACGTGGGCCCGTACTCGGCGGAGCGTCCGACGATCGAGCTCCTCCATGCCGCCATCGAGGAGGCCGGCCTGCGGCCCCGCGGAGACCACCACGAGATCTACCTCGGAGACCCGAATCGGTCCGCACCGGAGCGGCTCAGGACGCTCCTGCGCCACCCCGTGGAGCCGGACCCGGGTCACGCCGCTGCCCGGCGGTCCCAGGCGTAGATCTCGCCGCAGGCGCAGGCGTACGTCCAGCGTTCCACGCGGCGCCCGTCATGATCCAGGGTCACGGACGGTGTTCGGTCCCGCTCGGCCCGGAGGGTGCCGTTCACGTGCCGGTGGTGGACCACCGGGTACCGCCGGGGGTCCGTCGAGATGTCCACGAGCCAGTCCGCCATCGTCGGTCTCCGTACAGTCGAACGCCTGTTCGATACTGTACTCCGACGCAGCGGGAGTGGCGAAAGCCTCAGGCCGCGGAGGACCGGCAGGCTCACCCGGAGGATGGTCGGGCCTCCGACGGGGCTCATGAGGTCGAGATGCCCGTCCAGGGCCCCGACGCGATCTCGAAGCCCCGCCAGGCCGCCACCGGGGACCAGGGTTGCGCCACCGACGCCATTGTCGCGGACCTCGACCAGGAGCCATCCCGGCTGGCGCAGGACGCGGACGTCGCAGCGCGTGGCCCGGGCGTGCTTGGCGATGTTGGCAAGGGCCTCGGAGACAACGTAGTAGGCCGCGCGCTCGACGCCGTGGGGGAGTCGCTCGTTGGGGGCGAGCTGGCTGTCGACGAACGTCGGGACCGGACTCCGGCCGGCCACCGCGCTCAGGGCCGCCGCCAGCCCGCGGTCGAGGAGGATGGCCGGTGCCATGCCGCGGACGACGTCCCGGAGCTCGCCCAGCGCCTGGCGGGCCTGGTCGCGAGCGCCTGCGATGAGGGTCTTGGCAGCCGCCGGGTCGCGTGTCCACCTTGTCCTCTGCCAGGGACAGGTCGATCGCGAGCATGACCAGGCGCTGCTGGGCGCCGTCGTGGAGGTCGCGCTCGATGCGGCGCAGCTCGGATGCCTCGAGCTCGACGGCCGCGGAACGGCTGCCCCGGAGGCGCTCGTTGTCCCGCCGGAGCGCGTCCGCCGGGCTGATGCACAACAGACCCTCGACGACGTAGCGATGCAGGATCGCCATCCCGCGGGTGGCGGAGGCGGCGACGGGCAGGAGCACCAGGCCGATGACGAACGCGACGCCGACGGCTGCCTCCGGCGCGACGCCGACCCGGGCGAAGAACTCGTCGACGCGGGCGACTGGCGGTAGCACCAGCACCAGCGGCGTCAGGAGGAGCGCGGCCGACAGCGTCCACAGCGTCACGGCCACGAAGAACTCGATCATCGCGAGGGGGAAGGACACCAGGACGTAGGCGACGTCAAGCCAGCGGCTCGTGTCGAGGAACGCGGCTTCGGACAGGCGGCGGAGCCACGGCCCGTACGGCTCGCTGGGTGCGACCTCGGCGGTCCGGTACGGGTGGGCGTAGAGCGGGCGCCTGTCGATGAGCGTCATCCGCCAGCGCTCCACCTTCGCCACGATCCGCGCGGCCTCGATGCCCGCCGCGACGAACACGAAGCCGACCAGCACGATGAGCAACGATCCGCCCATCGAGAACAGGGTCGTCACGACCGAGACCGCGGCGATGGCGACGAAGAACCCGAGGCCGATCGCGAGGACGGCCCGCCAGGTGGCGGGATCGACGGGGGAGAGCAGGAAGACCGTGACGGGATGGCGGGAGCGACCCGCGGGGGTCGCGGGGGCGGGAGCGGTTCCGGCGGTCATCGGTCCGACCCTACCATTCCGCGCGACGCGTTGAGGTCCGGCCGCGTGTTGCGCATGATCCCGTCTCCAGGTGGCGTGTCGAGGCGAGTGGGCATGCGCCAACCATAGGCGTGACGCGCCGCCGGTCCCAGCCGGGCAGCGGGCATCCTGGGGGTGGGGCTACCCCCACCATCGGCGCGGGTTCGGCACCCCGGCGGTGCCCTGTGTGCGGCAGAATCCCGGCATGTCGATCGAAGGACTGCGGGTCGTGATCGCCGAGGACTCGGTCCTGCTGCGCGAGGGGCTGACCCGGCTCATCGAGGAGTCGGGTGCCACCGTGGTCGCGAAGGTGGGCGACGGCCCGGCGTTCGTGCGGGCGGCCGTGGAGCATCGCCCCGACGTCTCCGTGGTGGACGTCAGGATGCCGCCCACCCAGCGTGACGAGGGCCTGCGTGCCGCGCTCGAGGCGCGCCGGCTCGTCCCGGGGACGCCGATCCTGGTGCTCAGCCAGTACGTGGAGCGCCAGTACGCGAGCGAGCTCCTCGCGGACCGCGGGGGCGGCGTGGGCTACTTGCTCAAGGACCGGGTCGCGGACGTGCGCGACTTCGTGGACGCCCTGCGCCGGGTGGCCGCCGGCGGGACCGCGCTCGACCCGGAGGTCGTCGCCCAGCTCATGGTCCGCCGCCGCCATGACGACCGGCTGTCCGAGCTCACGCCGCGCGAGCGGGAGGTCCTGGCCGCGATGGCCGAGGGCCGCACGAACGCAGGGATCGCGTCGGCCCTGTCCATCACGGAGGGTGCGGCCGAGAAGCACATCAGCAGCATCATCGGCAAGCTGGACCTGCCCGACTCACGCAACGATCACCGTCGCGTGCTGGCGGTGCTCGCCTACCTGGATTCGGACGGCTGATCCGCCGGCCTCGCCCCCAGACGGAGACCCGATGAGCATGGCCACGAGGTCCGCCACGCCGCCGACCGCGCTGCACGCCGCCGACAGCCACGACCGGATCCGCGTGCACGGCGCGCGGGTGAACAACCTCAAGGACGTCAGCATCGAGATCCCGAAGCGCCGGCTGACCGTGTTCACCGGCGTCTCCGGCTCGGGCAAGAGCTCGCTGGTGTTCGACACGATCGCCGCGGAGTCGCAGCGGATGATCAACGAGACCTACAGCGCCTTCGTCCAGGGCTTCATGCCGACGCTGGCGCGGCCGGACGTCGACGTGCTCGACGGGCTGACGACGGCGATCATCGTCGACCAGGAGCGGATGGGCGCCAACGTGCGCTCCACGGTGGGGACCGCCACCGACGCCAACGCGATGCTGCGCATCCTGTTCAGCCGGCTCGGGCAGCCGCACATCGGCTCGCCCCAGGCGTTCTCGTTCAACGTGGCCTCGGCTCACGGCGCCGGAGCGATCACCGTCGAGCGCGGGTCGAGCAGGGCCGTCAAGGCGAGCTTCTCGGTGACCGGTGGCATGTGCCCGCGCTGCGAGGGCATGGGCAGCGTGACCGACTTCGACCTGTCCGCGCTGTACGACGCCCGGCGGTCGCTCAACGAGGGCGCGCTCACGATCCCCGGCTACAGCATGGACGGGTGGTACGGCCGCATCTATCGTGGCTGCGGCTTCTTCGACCCCGACAAGCCGATCCGCGACTACACCAGGACCGAGCTCCACGACCTGCTCCACAAGGAGCCGATCCGGATCAAGGTCGATGGGATCAACCTGACGTTCGAGGGCCTGATCCCGAAGATCCAGAAGTCCTTCCTCGCCAAGGACGTCGACACCCTCCAGCCGCACGTCCGCGCGTTCGTGGAGCGGGCGGTCACCTTCGCCACCTGTCCCGAATGCCTTGGCACGCGGCTCAACGAGGGGGCACGGTCGTCGCGGATCCGAGGCGTCAACATCGCCGAGGCCTGCGCCATGCAGATCAGCGACCTGGCCGCGTGGGTCCGCGGCCTGGACGAAGCGTCGGTCGCACCGCTGCTGGCGAAGCTGCAGCACTCGCTCGACTCGTTCGTCGAGATCGGGCTGGGCTACCTGAGCCTCGACCGCCCGTCGGGCACGCTGTCGGGCGGCGAGGCGCAGCGCACCAAGATGATCCGCCACCTCGGGTCGTCGCTCACCGACGTCACGTATGTCTTCGATGAGCCGACGATCGGCCTGCACCCGCACGACATCGTGCGGATGAACGACCTGCTCCTCCAGCTCCGGGACAAGGGCAATACCGTGCTGGTCGTCGAGCACAAGCCGGAGACGATCGTCATCGCCGACCACGTCGTTGATCTTGGCCCTGGTGCCGGCAGTGCCGGCGGGGAGGTGGTGTTCGACGGCACCGTCGACGGGCTGCGGACCAGCGGGACGCTCACCGGACGACACCTGGACGACCGGGCCTCGCTGAAGCCGCTGCTTCGGACGCCGTCGGGCGTGCTGGAGGTGCGCGGCGCCAGCGCCCACAACCTGCGGGACGTCGACGTCGACATCCCGCTCGGCGTACTGGTGGTGGTGACCGGGGTGGCGGGCTCGGGCAAGAGCTCACTCATCCACGGCTCGGTGTCGGGGCGGGACGGCGTGGTGTCGGTCGACCAGGGCGCGATCCGCGGCTCGCGCCGCAGCAACCCGGCCACCTACACGGGGCTGCTCGACCCGATCCGCACGGCGTTCGCGAAGGCAAACGGCGTGAAGCCGGCGCTGTTCAGCGCCAACTCCGAGGGCGCCTGCCCCGCCTGCAACGGCGCCGGCGTGATCTACACCGACCTCGCGATCTTGGCCGGCGTCGCCACCACCTGCGAGGAGTGCGAGGGCCGGCGATTCGGCGCATCCGTGCTCGAACACCACCTCGGTGGCCGCGACATCAGCGAGGTGCTCGCGATGTCGGTGACCGAGGCCGAGGCGTTCTTCGGCGCCGGCGAGGCGCACATACCGGCGGCGCACGCCATCCTCGACCGGCTCGCCGACGTGGGGCTCGGCTACCTGGGCCTCGGCCAGCCGCTTCCCACGTTGTCCGGCGGTGAGCGGCAGCGGCTCAAGCTGGCCACCCATATGGGCGGGAAGGGCGGCGTCTACGTGCTCGACGAGCCGACCACCGGCCTCCACCTCGCCGACGTCGAGCACCTGCTCGGCCTGCTCGACCGGCTCGTCGACGCCGGCAAGTCGGTGATCGTCATCGCGCACCACCAGGCGGTCATGGCGCACGCCGACTGGATCATCGACCTCGGCCCCGGCGCCGGCCACGACGGCGGCCGGATCATCTTCCAGGGCACCCCTGCCGCTCTCGTCGCCGCTCGATCCACGCTCACCGGCCAGCATCTCGCCGCCTACATCGGCAGCTGACCACTCGGCCACCGGAGGCCGGCAGGCGACCAGGCGCGCCTTACGCCCCCACCTCGATCCGGCCGTTCCACAGCACGTAGTGCGTGCGGTACACGTCGCGGTGGAGCACCCGGCCCTTCGCGTTGCGGACCACCCGCGTCACGAGGACGTCCATCCCGTTGGAGGGATACTCGACCTGCTCGCGTACCCCTCGGCGCAGCGTGGGCACGGTGACCACGTTCGTGGTGGCCTTGCGCACGTTCGAGACCGAGGGACGGCTGATCTCCACCTTGCGCCCGTCGGGGGCGCCCCAGATCTGGTAGCGGACCTTGCCTCGGCCCCCGGACCCGCGGATCTTGAACGCGCGAATGACGATCGGATGGCCGGTGTCGTTGGTGAACGACATGGTCTGGCGGCTGCCGCCCATGATCGAGACCGTCGCATCCAGGCCCAGCGGATAGCGGTTGATGTAGTACTTGTGATTCGAGCGGGCGCCCATCTTCAGGCCGGCCCGCAGTGCGGCGTTGAACAACGTCGTGGAGCTCGAGCACATGCCGCCGCCCAGCGCGCCCGTGGGGTCCGTGTAGTTGGAGCGAATGACGCCGCCCGGGCCGAAGCCACGGGCGGGGGTCACCGGCCAGATCGCCCTCCACCAGTCGAACGTCTCGCCGGGGGCGAGCACCGTGCCGTTGATGATCTGTGCCGGCCGCCAGATGTTGGCGCCGAAGTAGTTCCGGTCGCTGATCGGGAACCAGGTCGTCCAGCTGCCCAGCTTCACCATCACCGGCGCGATCTTCTGCGCCTCCTCCGTGGTCATCGTGGGGCGCGTCCGGGCGACCGCGACAGCGACATTGGCGGCCGGCCGTCCCGTGCCCCGGGCCTCGAGCTCCGCCGCGATGCGCGCGACGGTGGCATCCACGTCGAGCGCGCGTCCGTCCCTGCTCGCCACGACGCCGACCGGCTTCCCGCGGCGGTTCTTGAGGATGATGGCGTCGACGGGCGCCTTCGCCACCGCCTTGGTCGCCTTCACCAGGGTGGCCGAAGCGCCGCTTGCCTCCACCACGGGGGCGATCGAACCGTCCCGCCGTGCCTCGAACCCGATCCAGCCGCGCACCGTGTCCGCCTTGATCGTCCACGTCTTCTTGCCGTACGCCACGCGGATGTCGTGGATCATGCGCTGGGCGCGCACCCGGGCGATGGCGACGGCCTCGTCGTCGACGGAGGGCGCGACGGCGACCGTCTGGACACCCAGCACCATGTCGTCGAGGGCGTCCGCGTCGGCGACGCCGGCGACGGCCGCAGCCACGACGGGACCCGGATCCACCAATCGGCCCGCCCGGGCCGTGGTCGTCACCGGTCCGACGGGCCGGATCGCGATCGTGGCATCCAACGGGTCGCGCTCCAGCGGCCGGAGCGCCGCCACCACCGCGGCCGTCAGGGCCGCCTCGTCGAACACCACGCGCGGCGCGATGACGGCGCCTTCGATCGCCTGGCGGAGCTGGGTCACGGTGCGGTCCATGACGGCGCCTGCCCGTCCGCTGGCCATCGCCTCCGCCACGAGCGCGTCGACGTCCGGACGTCGCCCGAAGTCCGCGTACGGGATCGCGAGGTCGCCGTCCGGGGTGCGCAGCACGAGGCTGCCGTCCTGGTACGGGAAGGCGGCGGCAATCGCGGCACCCGCCTGGGCCAGGTCGAGCCCGGAAAGGTCCTCCTCGCCCACGTGGACACCGGGCAGCACCCTGCCCTCGTACGCGGCATCCCAGGCGAGGAGGCCGCCGGCGACCGCGCCCATGAGGACGACAGGGGCCGCAAGGAGCAGCGTCGCGAGCAGGACCCGCCGCCGACGCGGGGGTCGACCGGCTGCGGGCGCGACCTGGCCCTCGGCAGGGCTCTCGATCGGCCCGACCGGCTCGGTCGCCACGGGGACGTCCACGTCACTCATGCGCGCTGAGGATAGGCACCGGGGGACGTGACGCGTGCGATCCGTGCGGCCCATCGGCGTCATCCGGATGTCCCCACGCCTCAGACCGTCGCCCAGTCCGTGGGCGCAAGGTCGCGCTCGCCGAACAGGCCGCGACTGCGCTCCAGGCCCTCGATCGAGACCGGGACCAGGTCCCGGTGCCATGTCGCCGGGGTCACCCGGACCGCGTGCTCCGTGACCGCCGTTCCGGTGGGCGCGATGCGCCGCTGCCCGTTGGCGAGGTATCCGAGCTTGGCTGACACCCGGGCAGACGCCTCGTTGCCGTCGACGTACCCGGATTCGGCGACCAGGGCGCCAAGCTCCTCGAACGCCAGCCAGAGGACCGCCGCACGCATCTCCGTGCCGTAGCCCTGCCCTGGTGCTCGAGGCCGAGCCAGCTGCCTGTGAGCACGGTGCGCCGGTGCGCGAAATCCCTTGCCATGAGGTCCTGGATGCCGATGGGGCGACCGTCGACCAGGACCGCGAGCCCGAGCGTCCAGTCCTCCGGCGTCCAGCTGCCGCGCACGCGCCACCAGTGGAGCAGGAACTGGCGCTCGAAGGCGGGGGAGGGGAGCTCGTCCCACGGGACCAGGAAGGGACTCCCGGGAAGGTCGTGGACGCCCGCTCGGGCAACCGCCGCCAGGGCGAGCAGGTCCTCGTCGGTGGGCAGGCGCAGCTCCAGCCGCGGCGTGCGGATGCGCAGGTCGAACAGCGGCCACGGGTGTCCCATGGCGGTATGGTCCGTCCTCGCGGCCTGCGTGCGCAAGCCGGCAGGTCGGAGGGCGGTCGCTCGCGTCCCCGCAAGATCCCAGCGTGCGGCACACTTGACGATGCCAGGGCGTCGTCAGCCAGCCGATGCCGGCACATGATCCGACGAGGACCACGTGGTGGACTTCGAGCGCACGTTCACCGTCGGCGCCAGCGCCGATGCCGCCTTCGCCTATCTCGCCGACCCGGTCCACCTGCCCGACTACCTGCCGACCGTCGCCCACGTGGACTCGATCGCCGTGGACGGCGCGGACGATCCCGATGACCGAGACCACCGGCGAGCCGACCCGGTTCCTGCCGGACGCGGGCTCCAGGCGGATCGAGTGGGGCCGGCCGGGCTCCGGTTACGAGGGCTCGTTCACCGTGGAGCCGGGCACGACCAGCACGTCCCAGGTGACGATCCGCCTGCGCCTGCGGGACGACGCACCGGCCGAGGAGATCGAGCGGATGCTGGCGCAGGCCGCGCGCAGCATCGGGAGCAAGGTCCGCGGCTACTGAGGGTCGGAGTCGGACAGCGCGCCCGTGATGGCGGCGATGTGGGCGGCCGTGGTCCCGCAGCAACCCCCGACGATCGTCGCGCCCGCGTCCACGGCGCGCCGCGCATAGGCAGCTGCCTCGTCCGTGGTCGCCGGGTAGACCGTCCGCCCGTCCGGTTCGCGCCGCGGCGCGCCGGCGTTCGCCTTGGCGATCACGTGCAGGCCGGGGACAGCACTCGCCATCGCCTCGACCACGTCCTCGACCGACGCGAAGCCGTCACCGCAGTTGGCGCCGACGCCGGCGACCCCGTGCTCCGCGAGCGCGGCCGCGGCATCGGCCGGCCGGTCGCCGAACATCGTGCGGCCCCGGGCGAACACCAATGTGGCCACCACCGGGACCTCCGGGGCCGCCTCGCGGGCACCGTCCACGGCGGCCAGGGCCTCCTGGAGATCCATCATCGTCTCGACCCAGAGCAGGTCCACCCCGGCCGCGGCCAGGGCGGCGGCCTCCTGCGCGTAGGCGGCCCGCACGGCCCCCGGGTCGAGCGGCCCGAAGGGCGCCAGCAAGCCACCCGTTGGCCCGAGGCTGCCGGCGACGATCACCCCGGCCCCGGCGGCGGCGCGCGCCACGGAGACGGCGGCCCGGCAGACCTCGTCACTCCGACCCTCGAGCGGTGATCCCAGCAGCCGGAGCGCGTTGGCCCCGAAGCTCGACGTGAGCACGAGCCGGGCGCCGGCATCGACGTGGCCGCGATGGACGCTGCCGATGGCGGCCGCGCCAGTCTCGGTCAGCAGCCATGCTTCCGGGGCCTCGCCGGCGGGCAGGCCCGCGGCGAACAGTGCCGTCCCCATCGCCCCGTCCGCGACCAGCGGTCGGCCGTGGATGCCCGGGAGCTCCAGTCTCGACATGGGCCGATGGTACGAGGTCCCGTCGGGTCGCTGCACGTCCGGAGGCAGCCGCCGGGCTCGTGGCTCGCGTCATCGGGCGAACAGTCGTACGATTGGCCCGCGTTTCCCAGCCCGGGAGCGGCACGAGATCGAGGGAAGATGACCAAGCATTCGAAGAGCGAGCGCGAGCGGCGCGCCGCGGAGTCCGCGCGCATGGTGGAGATCCAGCGCGCCTGGGAAGGGAGCATCCCGGCCGCGGTCGCGGCAGAGTTCGCGCTCGAGGTCGCCTCGGCCCGTGCTCGCGGACCCCTTCCGCGGCAGCCCGACATGGCCCCCGGCACGCTCCCGCGACCTCCTCGCCCCGGCCGTGAGCCGAAGCCCGTCAAGGACGAGACCACGTCTCGGCGCCGCTACTAGGAATCGGGACTCCGGGACCGGACTCGGACTCCGAGATGCGGTACCTGCCGAACATCCTGCTCGTTCTGGCGTTGCCCGCCGGGTTGCTCGGCTACGCCGTCGGCGTGTTCCTCGTGAGCACGCTTGCCCCCAGCCTGGCAGATGGGATCGTCGTCCTGTTCGTCGCGCTCTTCGTCGCCGGCCTGTTCATGGTGCCGTTCGTGGTCCCGTTCATCGACCGCAGGGCCAAGCAGGACCTCGCCGCCTACCGGGCCCAGCAGGCGGCAGGCGATGATCCGGACCAACCCCCCGGGTCGTAGCGGCAGGCCCCGCCCGCGAGGTGCTCCTGCCGCCGGTCCCGCACGGGTCCGCAGCTAGGCTGTCTTGGTGCCCTTGGGCTTGGCTGTCTTCGGCTTCTTGGGCGTCTTCGCCTTCTTGTCCACCGGCGTGTCCTCCAAGTGACTGGGTTGGTTTCCGCGAGACCATCATGAACCCCAGCGCGCTGCGGCATGCGTCCGAAACGACGGTCGGACGGTTACGATGACCGTGTCCCCCGTGGGCGATCCGCGGACATCAAGGTCGCGTTGAGGTGACGTCGCGTGCGCAAGCTCCTGGTCGCGCTTCTCGTCGTGCTCGTGCTGGGCATCTTCGTTGCCGCCTGCACGGGCGCCGCCAAGGTGCCGGTCCTGTCATCGGCACTGGGCATGGACAAGGCTGCCGATCTGGGCGGCGAGCCGGCCGATGCGGCGGCCTATGCCGCGCTCAAGCGGCGGCTCGGGATCGAGACCCCGTCGGCGCCCGAGAACTACACGCTCGCCTCCGCGCACGAGTTCTCGGGCTCCGTGCCGCTGAACGAGACACTGTCCGAGGGCACCGTGATGGCGATCCCCGAGGTCAGCCAGCCGGCGCCGGGCATCAGCGACGTCCAGATCCGATTCCACGACGGCTACGTGGAGACCAGCGCCGTCGTGGATCTCGCGGCGTGGGGCTACCCGCTCTCGGGACCGGTGGATGCCACCTGGCGCCTGGATGTCACCGGACCGCAGGCCGCAACGGTCCAGATCGACTCGCTCAAGTTCGGCATGTTCGGGGTGCCGGACATCATCGTGACCCAGGCCGAGGACGCCATCAACGGCTACCTCGCGGCGCGCCTTCCGCAGGTCACGGGGCTCGACATGCAGAACATCAGCTTCGTCGAAGGCGGCATCGACTACGCGGGTTCGATCCCGCAGACCTACGAGGCCGGGCCGCCGGTCGCCGGCCAGCTTCCCTGACGGCGGCGTGAGCCCCCGCGACTCGGGCCCCAGGCCCGGCGAGATCGCGGTCTGCGGGACGTGCCTGCGGACGGTGTTCGAGCGGGCGGAGAAGGCAAGCCGTCGATGCCGCTGTGGCGGCCGCATCGTCACGATGCCCAAGGGTGAGGTCGAGGCGCGCCGCGGCGACAAGGGGTAGGGGCGGCGGACCGTCTGTCACAACTGGGGCCGGCCGACGTCTCACCCACACGGGCCCGGTTGTGTGAGCGAGCGTGGACGGGTTCGCCACGAGCGACGTCCAAGGGAGGCGAGATGTCCGTCGTTCCACGGTTCCGCGTCGTGGTCGGGTTGCTCGCGGCCCTGCTGATCGCCGGTTGCACCATGGATCCGTCGGCGCCTTCATCGGCGGCCGAGATCCAGCCCACGCGGGTCTCGTCGCCTGTACCCGCGGAGGCGGAGGCCACGCGAGTCGCCGCCTCCCCAGGCTCAGCATCATCCGCGCGCCCCACCCAGACGCCGCCGCCAGTGCTGTCGCCGACGCCGGCGGTGCCGCCGTCGGTCTCGCCGGCGGCATCCCCGTCCCAGGCGCCAACCAAGGCCCCAGCGGCCGGACCCTGGCGCCCCGTTCCCGACCAGAAGGCGGTCGCGAAGGAGCAGTTCCTGGACGTCGTCTGGACAGGGGAACGGTTCGTGGCCGCCGGATGGGGCGCGTTCCTCGACTCCGTCGACGGCATCACCTGGCACCGTCGGGCCAAGAGCGGCGCAGTGGCCGTGGCGGCCGGACCAGGCGGCGTCGTGGCCGTGGGCGGCCTCTCGAGCTGGCAATCGAAGGACGGGCTGAAGTGGGTCTCTTCGGCGCACGGGCTTCCGGCACGACACCCGGACGCCACCAGTGTCGCCGATGTGGTGGCAACCGTGGATGGTTGGCTCGCGGTCGGGGGCGAGAGCGAGATGCCGTGCGCCAGCTACTGCCCACCGATCCGCGCGATCGCCTGGACGTCGCGTGACGGTCTCACGTGGTCGCGGGTTCCCCACCAACAGTCCCTGGCGAAGGCGGAGTTCACCACCGTCGCACGGGCGGGGGACTGGTTCATTGCGGGCGGCAGCAAGGGCCAGCGGGGCGTGCTATGGCGCTCGCCTGATGGCGTGACATGGTCACGAATCGCTGGCGCTACGTTCGCGAGTGCGTCGGGGCGCGACTTCATGACCAGCGTCACCGGGATCGCAGTTCGGGAGAACATCATCGTGGCGGTCGGCATGGATGGTTCCCAGGAGTCGTCGCGGGCACGGGCATGGTGGGTCTCCGGGGACGGGGCTTGGGCGTCCGCGAAGGTAGAGCAGCCGCGCCGTGGCCAGATCCTCAGCGTGACGGCGACGCCTGACGGCTTTCTCGCCGTCGGTCCGTCAGACGGCGCAGGCTGCCGTGGCGGGATCTGGGAGTCGGCGAGCGCCGCCTCATGGCGCTGCATTGCCCAGGAGCGTGCGTTCGATGGCTTCCTGCCCTCCGCAGCCGCGGCGTCGGACTCCATCGAGATCGCCGTCGGCCTGACGGAAGCCGGCTGGAACGAGGACTCGGGCGACGGCATGCCGGGAGCCGTCTGGTGGAGGTCACGCCGGTAACCCATGCGGGCGGTGCCGCGCCGGCGTGCGACGTCGGGTCGCGCGAGCCGGGAGGTCGTAAGAACTCGCGCCAGCCCCAGGCGCTGGTTGCCCACGGCGCCGTAGGATGACCTCGATGAACAGGCTGACCTACCCGGTACCTCCGACCGTCGCCCGCGTCGACGACTATCACGGCACCCTCGTCCCGGATCCGTACCGCCCGCTCGAGGACAGCGACGCGCCCGCGTGTCGTGTGTGGATCGCGGCCCAGAACCGGCTGACGGCTCGGCTTCTCGACGGCCTTCCGGCACGGCAATCCATTCGGGAGCGGCTGACGGAGACGTGGAACTACCCGCGCGCAGGCGCTCCGTGGCGCCGCGGTGACACGTGGTTCCAGCTCCGGAACTCCGGGCTGCAGGACCAGGACGTGCTCTGGGCTGCGAAGGGCCCGAGAAGGAGGGCAGGGTGCTCCTGGACCCGAACCTCCTGGGCGACGATGGAACCACGGCCCTGTCCGCGATTGCGGTGGCGCCGAGTGGGAAGCTCGTCGCCTGCGCCACGAGCGACGCCGGCTCCGACTGGCGCACCTGGGGCGTGCGAGCCGTCGGGACGGGCGAGGAGCTGCCCGATCGGATCCCCTGGAGCAAGTTCTCCTCGGCGGCCTGGACCCATGACGACGCGGGCTTCTTCTATGGCCGCTACCCGGAGCCGGCGGCGGACGCCGCATACGACGCGCCGAACAGGAACATGGAGCTCCGCTACCACTGCCTTGGTACGGACGTCGCCGAGGATCGGCTCGTCTTCGCCACGCCGCACGAGCCGGAGTGGGGCTTCGAGCCCGAGGTCTCCGACGACGGCCGGTTCCTGGTCCTCTGCGTCTGGCGCGGCACCGACCCGGAGAACCGGGTCTACGTCGCGGACCTCGCGGGCGGGCTCGATGCGGCCGTGGTCCGGCCGCTGCTCGTCGCTGCCGACGCGAGCTACCAGCCCATCGGCATGATCGACGGGAGGCTCCTCCTGCTCACGGATCGCGACGCGCCACTGGGCCGCGTCGTCGCCGTGGACGTGGACGACGGCGGGGACGTGCGCGAGATCATCGCGGAGAGCGACGATGCGCTCGAGCGCGTGTGCCTCGTCGGGAACCGGCTGGCCGCCGTCTACCTCCATCACGCCCACCATCGGCTGACCATCTTCGAGCCTGATGGACGCCACGTCGTCAACGTGGACCTGCCGGGGATCGGGACCATCGTCGATGCCGCCGGGCGGCGGACGGACGAGGATCTGTTCCTGACCTTCATGAGCTTCGCTGCGCCTGCGTCCGTCCTCGCCGTCAGGATGGCCGATGGAGCCACGCGCGAGGTGCAGCGGCCCGCGATCGCGTGGGACCCGGCCGACTTCGTGACCGAGCAGGTCTTCGTCACAACCGGTGACGGGACCCGGGTGCCGCTGTTCCTGACGCGACGCAGGGACATCACGCCGGACGGCGAGGTCCCTACGCTCCTCTACGGTTACGGGGGCTTCCAGATCCCGATCGGCCCGACGTTCAAGGCGGAGTGGCTGATCTGGCTGGAGCGAGGGGGACTGCTCGCCATCGCGTCGGTGCGCGGTGGTGGCGAATACGGGAAGGCCTGGCACGACGCCGGACGTCTCGCCAACAAGCAGAACGTCTTCGATGACTTCGCCGCGTGCCTGCGCTGGCTGGCGGCGTCGGGCTGGACTCGACCCGACCGGATCGGGATCAGCGGACGCTCCAACGGAGGCCTGCTGGTGGGGGCGACCATCACGCAGCATCCGGAACTGGTTGGCGCTGCCGTGGCGGAGGTGGGGGTGATGGACATGCTGCGCTTCCACCAGTTCACCATCGGCTGGGGCTGGACCAGCGACTACGGGTCCGTGGACGACCCGGAGCAGTTCCGGACGCTCCTCGCGTACTCGCCGCTCCACAACATCCGGCCCGGCGTGGCCTACCCGGCGACCCTGGTGACCACCGGCGACCACGACGACCGGGTGGTGCCCGGCCACTCGTTCAAGTTCACGGCGGCGCTCCAGGCGGCACAGGGCGGCGATGCGCCCATCGTCATAAGGATCGACACCGATGCGGGCCACGGCGCCGGCAAGCCCGTGAGCAAGCAGATCGACGAGCGCGCCGACGTGCTGGCGTTCCTGGAGCTGGCCCTTGGATCGCCCGGCGGTCGGGCAGGCAGGGCGTGAACCGGGTCAGGCAGGGATGTCGAGGATCCGGAGCACCTCGCCCGGCACGCGGAGATCGCCGCCCGTCTCGGCGATGACGTCGAGCTGGAAGCGGATCGGGAGCGCGACCATCGCCTCGCCGACCGACGCCTCGGCGTTCTTGGTGGCCGTCGCCAGCGCGACCAGGCGCGCCACGACAAGCTGGTTGAGGATCATCCCGATGGCGGTCGTGGCGGCGTCTGCGGATCTGCCGCGCCCGGCGCGCTCGACCAGCGAGAGCAGCAGCTCCCGATCCGCAGGCGGGAGGCCGGCCCACGTGCGTGCGGCCTCGATCGAGTAGGCGCGGATCCGCAGCAGCTCCCGTACGCGCTGCGCCTCGCGGAAGCTCGCGCGGGCCTCGTCGTCCCGGCTCCTGTCGTCCGCCAACGAGGCGACGTGACTCTCGTGCGCGTCCACCCATGCGACGGCGGCCGCGACTTCCGCCTCGCTGCGCGCGACGAGCCCCGCCCTCGCGGCAGCGGAGATCTCGCCATCCGGGCCACGCTCGAGGAGCACGTCCGACCACATGCTCCGAGCATACCTGCGCGGGCCCGTGGGCAGCGGTCCAGGCGACCCCTGGCGACGAACCCCCGGTCGAGGGTCTACGTCGACGCGGGCAGCGGCTTGCCGGGTGGCGGGAGGCTGCCGTCGATCAGGTCGTCGTCCGTGACCAGCTCGATGGTATCGGCCGTCTCGCGGTTGACGATGATCGTCCCGACGCCGTGGCGCCTCGGCGACCCGTCCGGCCAGTACTCGAGCCACGCATCGGTCAGCGGGACCATCGCCGGGCGAGTCCGAAGGCTCTCCAGCGGATCGGCGCCCGGTTCGACGTGCAGATGTCCGGCGATCAGATAGGAGCCGGAGCGGATCACGATGGCGTGTGCCCGTGTCCGGTGACGGAGGGTGTCGTCGCCGCGCGGTCCTGCGGCGTGCACGGCGAGGAGGTCCCGGATCGCGACCTGGCTCTGGTCCGCGCCGAGCCGCGTTCCGTCGTCCAGGTTCTCGATCTCCACGTCACTGAGCAACAGCTCGTCATGGGAGTTGAGCAGATCGGTCAGCCGGTCTGCCCGGAGTCGCACCCAGCCGAGGATGCGATGGTGTGCGGCGTACGCGGCGAACCGCACGAGCGGAGTCTCGGACACCGAGTCGGGTTCGAAGATCTCCTCGTGCGTCTGCTGCAGCGGGAGGTGCAGGAGCGCGGGCGGCGGCGTCATCACGCGGCACGCTAGGGGAGGGGGCGGGTGGCGTGAATCCCCCGAAGGTACCCGTCACCGCCAGCAAGGCTACCGATCGCACTTGACGCAGCGTGGCGTGAGCGCCACCTTGTCCGTACGGACGGGCGTCGAGGCGACCGGACGCGCGACTGATCTCCACCAGGAGGGGAGGATCGGCATGGGCTCGGATGCGCTTGCGGCGATCGGCAACCTGCTGATCCTGGGCCTGATGCTGCTCGGGATCGCATCGCCGTTCGTGTTCTTCGTCGGCCTGATCTGGCTCGCTCGCCGCCACCTGACCGGGAGGCGGAGTCGCTTCGACGGGCTGTTCGGGGGTATCGGACGCGCCGCCACGATGAACTCGCACCTCCAGGCGGGTACGCCGCACCCCGACGATCTCGCCGTGCCGGTCCCTCCCCGCCCGCGCCACCCTCGCAGCGAGACCTGACCCCGCCGCTGTAACAGGTTCCCGGGGCAGAACGTCTTCAAGTCGGGCCGATCGACCACCTCCGGCTCCGATGCCTGCATCATCGGGTCCGCGCGCAATGCACACGAGCCATGCTCGTCACCAGCGCCATCGACAGTTTGCCGCCCGCCGGGCGCGGCGTGGATCCGGCGCGGTTCGGGTCGTTGCGCTCGCCGTCCCGCTCTTCGTCCTCACGGGGCTCCTCGTGGCCGGCCTTGCCGGGGCCGCCTTCGCCTTCGTCGGGTACGCGCACTACGCCACGGATCTCCCGGATCCTCGAGAGGCCTTCGAGGCGATCGTGTTCTCGCGACAGACCAAGGCCTGGGACCGATCGGGCAAGGTGCTCCTGGCGGTCTTCGGAACCGACCGCCGCGAGCTCGTCAAGTACGCGGACATTCCCCCCGAGCTCATCGACGCCACGACGTCCATCGAGGACAAGACGTTCTGGGAGAACCCGGGCTTCGATCCCGTGGGGTTCGTCTCGGCCGCCATCGACACGCTCGAGGGCAGGCCGCGCGGCGGCTCCACCATCACCCAGCAGCTGGTCCGGGACCGGCTGCTGCCCGAGGCGTACGTCGGCACGGACGCGGACCCGTACGAGAAGAAGGTGCGCGAGATCATCCAGGCGATCCGCCTGACCGAGGCCTACCCGGGAACCGAGGGCAAGCGGGCGATCATGGAGGTCTACCTGAACAACAACAACTACGGGAACCGTTCCTACGGCGTCGCGGCAGCGGCCCGGTCGTACTGGGACAAGGACCTCAAGGACCTCACGCTTGCCCAGTACGCGTTGCTGGCGGGCATCCCGAAGTCACCGACGCCCTTCGATCTCGTCCGCAACGCGGTCGAGGAAGCCTACGAGGATGACGAGGGCAAGGAGCAGGTCCGGCTCGTGGTCCCGCAGGGCGCAGCCGTCGTGCGGCGGCGCAACCAGGTTCTCGAGCAGATGAAGACCGAGTCGCGGCTCACGAAGGGCATCTACACCGTTGCCGACTACGACGCCGCCAAGATGGAACCGGTCGTCCTCGCCCCCCAGGGCACGGACCCGTGGCGCGCCCCGCACTTCTCGTGGAAGGTGCGTGACCAGCTGGGCCAGCTCCTGTGCAATCAGGAACGTGTGCGATCGCGTCGACACGGGCGGCTACACGGTCATCACCACGCTCGACTACCGGATGCAGCGGATCACAGAGAAGTGGGTCCACGCGGCCGCGATCATCCCCCGCCTGAAGGATCCAGGCGCCGCCCTCAAGGCCCGTGGCATCCCGCGCAGGGAGTGGTCGTGGATCAAGGGCCTGCGCGGCCACAACATCCACAACGCGGCCGCCGGGATCATCGACTACCGGACGGGCGAGGTGCTCGCGTACGCCGGCTCGGCCTCCTACAGCGCGAAGAAGACGAGGAAGCTTCAGCCGCAGTTCGACGTCCTCGGCGACGGCTGGCGCCAGCCTGGATCGGCCATCAAGCCGCTGGTCTACCTGATCGGGATCGACGACAGGACGATGACGGCCGCCACGATGTTCATGGATGTCGTGACGAACTTCGGGGGCCGGTACATGCCCACGCAGGCCGACCATCTCGAGCGGGGACCGGTGCGTCTGCGGAGCGCGCTCCAGTTCTCGCTCAACATCCCGGCCATCAAGGCGGGCTTCCGCAACGGCCTGGAGCACCAGTTCAAGCGGATGAAGGAGTTCGGGCTGCGCTACCCGCGCACCGCCATCCCGGTCGCCTCCGAGAGCATCGGCACGCTCGAGGTGCACCCCATCGACCTGATCGGCGCCTATGGGGCGATCGCGAACGGTGGCGTGCTCATGCCCAGGCACACGATCCTGCGCGTGCTCGACAGCGACGGGAACCAGGTGTGGCCGCCCGAGGGCGACAAGCCCCACGGCAAGCGCGTGACCTCGCGGGGGGCCGCATACATCATCACCGACATCCTGGCCGGCAACACCCAGACCCGGGTGAACCCGTTCTGGGCGAGGTGGCGGATCACCAACGGCGTCACGAGCGGCAAGGTCCGCCCGGCGGCCTACAAGACGGGCACCACGAGCGACAACCGCGACGTTCACGCCTACGGCTACCTCGCACCGCCCTCGGACAAGAAGCTCCCCGGCCTCGTCGCGGGGGTCTGGCTCGGCAACTCCGACAACTCGCCCAACGACGGCCTGCTGTCGCTCGACACGTCGGGACCACTGTGGAGCGCGATCCTGTCCGAGGTCTCCAAGGGCATGCCCATCGAGGGATTCGGTCGCGTCCGTCCGAAAGGCCTCGTGACAGCGACGGTTGACGCCTTCACCGGGATGCTTCGCGGCCCATCCACGACGAAGGTGGTCAGCGAGCTGTTCTTGCCCGGCACGGTGCCCAAGAAGGCGGCGAGCTTCGGCCATGCGGTCGACGTCGACGACGCCAGCGGCCTGCTCTGGCGCGAGGGCTGCGTCGGGCCGATGGTCACCAGGACGTTCGTCGACTACAGCTCCGTGGAGGCCGGGTTCAAGTCGTGGCAGAAGGCCAACGCTGCGTGGCAGAAGCGGGCGGCCATGGGCCCGGGCGTACGCGGCCCCAAGGGGAGCCGGACGGCCTACTTCTACGGCTCCGGAGACGGGATCAGCTGGTATCCGTTCGGTCGCAGCTGGGGCGGCAAGTTCGCGCCCACCAAGGCGTGCCCGCTCGCACCGCCGCCCTCGGTGTGCGTCCCAGGCGATCCCGCTTCACCCTGTCCGTCGGGCGTCCCGTCGGACCCTGGTACGAGCGCCGGCGCGGGAAACCCCTGATCTCGGACGTCGTCCGGGCAGCCAGCGGCCCGGACGCTAGGTGGGCAGCGCCCGGAGCACGTCCGCAAGGCCCATCGCCGTGAGCCATGACGACGCGCGCTCGACGTCGAGCCCATCCACACGCCCGGCATCCGGGTCGAAGGCGGGCGAGAGGGGCGCGTCACGGCGCAGGGTGGCGAGATCGAGGCAGCGGAAGGCGTCCTCGCGCCCTGCGAGCAGCCGGTTGCGCACGCCCGCGGCCTCGACGTCGTCGATCCGGTCGTAGAGCACCGCCAGCGACCCGAACCGTCGGACCAGGTCGGGCCCAACCGACGGGCCGATGCCCCGCACGCCGCCGTAGCCGTCCGTCGCGTCGCCGATCAGCGCCTTCACGTCCGCCACCATGGCCGGCGGCACGCGATACGGACTGCGTGCCTCGACGTCGGATGGCCCGTACCGGTCAACGCCGCCGCCGGTGCGGGGCCTGAGCACGGCCACCCGATCGCTCACCACGCCGAGCAGATCATGGTCGGCGGTGAGGAGCAGCACCTCGTCGAACGCGGCGGCCACGGCGGCGTCGGCGATCGACGCCATCGCGTCGTCCGCCTCCCAGCCTTCGGCGCGGTAGCGGGCCCAGCCCATCCTGCCCGCGGCGATGTTGGCGTCGCGCAGCTGCGGGACGAGGTCGTCGGGTTCCTGGGTCTTGCGCGGCTTGTAGCCGGGGTCGATCTCCCGGCGGCGCGACCCGGTCGTGCTCTCGAACGCCAGGGCAACGTGGGTGGCTTGCTCCTCGCGGATCCGGGCGAGCACCAGGCGCAGGAACGTGCCCACCAGGAACACCGGGCGGCCGTCGGGCGCGAAGGCAGGACGGCTCCGTCCGGCAAAGTAGGCGCGGTGGGCGATGTTCGCGAAGTCGACGACGAGCAGGCGGCGCACGGGATGATCGTCGCACCCCGTGCCCGAGCTCGACACGTGCACGCGCGAGCTTCGGCTGTCAGATGCGCGACGCGTCCCGCCCTCGGCTGGGAACGCCTCCAGGGCCTCGTCACCCGGCCATCTGGCTCTTGGCGGCACCACGGCGGTCCGGGAGCATGGCCGCCAGCCCGGCCCGCCGAGGTTGATCTTGAGCATGCTGGTGCAGCACGCCGGTGTTCCCGCGTCCGCGACGCTCACGGAAGCGCCGCCAATACGCGCGACCGCGGCACGACCGTCTGGACCGTGGGCGGGGCGATGACGATCCGCGACGTCGTGGAGATCCGGAACGACCGGCGAGCCCAAGGGCGCCATGCTGACCCACGGCAACCTGATGACGACGGCGACGGCGATGACGAGCGTGCTGCCGTTCGACACGCACGAGCGGCTGCTCTCGGTCCTGCCGCTGTCGCACCTGTACGAGCAGGTGCTCGGCTTCCTGGCGCCCCTGACGGTCGGCGCCAGCGTCGTGTACCCGGTCAGCCGCCAGCCGGCCGTGCTGGTGCGAACCTTCCGCGACTTCGGCGTGTCGACGCTGCTCATCGTGCCCCAGGGCCTCCGGCTCCTCGATGCCGCGATCGAGCGTCGGGTGGACCAGACCGGCCGGCGCGCCTCGTTCGAGCAGCTCCATGCCATCGCGAGCCGCTCGCCCAAGCCGCTCCGGCGCCTGCTGTTCCGGCGGGTCCTCGCGGAGTTCGGCGGACGCCTGCACACGATCGGCGTCGGGGCGTCGGCCCTCGACATCGACGTCGCCCGGCGCTGGACCGACATGGGGATCGACATCCTGCAGGGCTACGGAGCCACGGAGATGGGCCCGGTCGTCACCTTCACCCGGCCGGAGCGAAACGTGTTGGGCACGGTGGGCGAGCCGATCCCGGGTGTCGAGGTGCGGATCGCCGACGACGGCGAGATCCTGGCCCGTAGCCCGGGCCGCTTCGCCGGCTACTGGCAGAACCCCGAGGCGACCGCGGCGGCGATCGATGATGAGGGCTGGTACCACATGGGCGACCTGGGGGCGCTCACCGCGGACGGCATGCTCACCTTCCGGGGGCGGAAGAAGGACATGCTCGCCCTCCCGGATGGCCAGAAGGTGTACGCGGAGGACGTGGAGGCGGTCCTCCGCGAGGATCCGAGGGTGCGTGACGCGGCGGTCGTCGGGTGGCCGCTGGGGGCGGGGCTGCGCGTGCACGCGGTGCTGCTCGTCGATGACCCGGCGGTCGCCCCGCACGTCGTGGCGGCGGCAAACGCACGCCTTGCCCCCCACCAGCAGATCCGGGGCTCCACGGTGTGGCCGGACGAGGACCTGCCGCGGACCCACACGCTCAAGGTCCGCAAGCCGGACATCCTGGCCAGGCTCGACCACGTCGCCCGGCCGGCGTCCGCACCCATCCCGGGCGCGGCCTCGAAGCTGAGCGCCGATCCGCTCGACGCCGCGATCGACCCGATCACGGTGATCGTCGCCGGCCTCGCCGGGATCCCAGCCACGTCGGTCATCCCCACGGCGCGCCTGGCATCGGACCTCGAGCTCGACTCCCTCCAGCGCGTGGAGCTCCTTGGTGTCATCGAGGAGGAGACGGGCGTGTTCGTCGATGACGAGGCCCTGCTGCCGGACACCACCGTGACGGAGCTGATCGCGATGGTGGAGGCGGCCCGCGGCGCCAAGCGGGTCATGGGCGCCTGGCGGTGGCCCCTGTGGCCCGTGGTCCGTGCCAGCGGGATCGCGTTCCAGGTCCTGCTCATGTACCCGTTCGTCGGCCTCTTCTACCGCGTGCGAACCAGCGGCCTGGAGCGGCTGGTGAGCGCGGACGGCCCGTACCTGCTGACGCCGAACCACTGCCTGCACCTCGACAACGCGATCATCCTGTCGCGCCTGCCGTTCGCCATCCGCTGGAAGCTCTCCGTGGCGGCGGCCGCCGACACCATCTACCAGAACCCGCTGAAGGGCGTCCTGGCGTCCGTCATCGCGAACGCATTCCCGCTGCAGCGCGAGGGCGGGGTGCGCAAGAGCCTCGAGCTGCTCGGGTCCCGCATGGACCGCGGCTACAGCGTCCTGATCTACCCGGAGGGGAAGCTCACCCTCGGCGGTCCGCTCCAGCCACTGCGCTCGGGCGCCGGCATGATCGCGGTCGAGGGTGGATCACCGGTGGTGCCCGTCAAGCTGAAGATCAACCGCATGTCGATCATCGACAGCAGGCGTCTTCCCTCCTCGCTTCGGGGCGACGTCGAACTGGTCGTGGGCGAGCCCATGTGGTTCGACTCGACGATGGACCACGCCACGGCAACCACCCGTCTGGAAGCTGCGATGACGGCCCTCTGAACGTCGGAGCGGAAGGGGATCGGCGGCGTTCGGCCGCGGGACACGTGCGACTCCCGCGGGGGAGACGTCGCGCAAAGGTGGCCGCGGGGTCAGGTCCTCGCCACCCGACGGGCGTCGTGCGTGGCGAGGACCCGGACGATCTCGGAGCCGAAGCGGGCGAGGCGCTCGATCTCGTCGCCGCCGTGGGCAAACTGCTCGTCGGGGTCGAACGCGCCCTCGTCGCCCGAAACCTTGAGCACGTTGTCGAGCACCACCGAGACGCCGCCCGCCCGCAGTCCCCAGAGCCGCGCGAGGACGAAGATCAGGCTCGCCTCCATCTCGGCGCCCAGGACGTTCTGGCGCTTCAGGTCCTCGAAGTGGTCGGCCCACCACGACTGCCAGTAGCCGTTGTACGAGGAGCCGGGCCGCGGATGGCCCGCGTAGAAGGTGTCCGCGCTCCGCGTGAGACCCACGTGGTATGGGTAGCCGAGCGCGTCGCCGGCCTTTATGGCAGCCGCCACGACCTCGTGGTGGGCGACGGCCGGGTACTCGATCGGCGCGTACAGCTTCGACGCCCCGTCGAGCCGGACGGCACCGTCGAAGACGATCATGTCTCCGTTTGCGACGTGATCCTGGAAGGTCCCGCACGTGCCGATGCGGATGAAGGTGCGCGCACCGCAGCGCGCGAGCTCCTCCATCGCGATCGACGTGGACGGCGCACCGATGCCGGTCGACGTGCAGGTGATCGGGACGCCCCCGTAGACGCCCGTGTAGGTGGTGTACTCGCGGTTCGTGGCGACGTGGTGCGCCTCATCCCATAGCGCAGCCACCACGGGCACACGGCCCGGGTCCCCGGGGAGCAGCACGTACGGGGCGACATCGCCCTCGTCCAGGCCGACGTGGTACTGGCGGCTCATGCATCAGCCCTCGAACCTCGATGACCGTCGGCCACGAGCACGACAGCCGGGTCAGGCCATTCTATTGAGCGCGGATGGGACGCGCCATGGTCGCGGCCGCGCGCCGGGCAGCTGCCCGGCGGCCCGCTGACACGCTAGCCGCGCTCCCCGCGGCGCGGGTCTGCCACACTTCGGCGATAGCCCGGGCAACGGGGCAGGAGAAGCCACGCCGTTGAAGCGCGAGGTGATCGGTGATGCGGGTTCAGGATGTCATGACGCGCTCGGTGATCTCGGTCGGGCCGGACACGCAGCTCCGCGACGTCGCGCGGCTGCTCGATGAGCATCGGATCAGCGGCGTCCTGGTGGTGGACGAGCATGGCGCGCTGCTCGGCGTGGTGTCGGAGGCGGACTTCCTCGTGGAGGCACAGGGTGGTGCGGCCGTCCTCCGCCGGTCGCCGATCGCCCGACTGTTCGGACGGCCCGGGGACGCCGGCGCGCCCGGGGACCGCCACTTCGCGTCGACCGCGAAGGAGCTGATGACCTCGCCCGTGATCACGATCGGACCGGCGGAGCTGATCACAGACGCCGCGGCCGTGATGACGAGGGAGCGGATCAACCGGCTGCCTGTCGTGGAGGACGGGCGGCTCGTCGGCATCGTCACCCGGGCTGACCTCGTCCGCTCGTACGTCCGCTCCGACGAGCAGCTCGCGGAGGCCATCCGCGAGGATGTCCTCGTCCGGACCCTGTGGCTGGATCCGAAGGCCTTCGAGGTCACTGTCGTCGATGGGATCGCGACGATTCGCGGCAGCGTCGATCGGCGCTCGTCGGCGGAGATGATCGCGCGCACCGCGGTGCTCGTGCCAGGCGTCCGTGACGTTGTCGCGGACGTGCGTTGGACGATCGACGACGCGGAGATCAGGAACCCGACGCCAGGCCCGGAGTTCCCGTTCAGCCCGGAGTAGTTCTCAGGCGTCAGCCAGGACCTGGCGCAGCGTGGCGGCGAAGGCGTCCGGGTCGCCGGCCCGGCCGTACTCGCCACCGAGGAACCCGCCGTGGTCGCGAACAGGGGAGGCGCAGTCGTCGTGCGGGCGTGGACGCCGTCCTGCGCTTCCTCGAGCCCCTGGATGCTCCCGTGCCCGGCAACGTCCGGTTCGGAGGGCCGCCCGACAACGCGGTCGCAGCTCAAGGAGTGAGTCGACATCAGGCTGGGGCGGGGGAGGGGACCGCACCTCCGTCTGCCGTTGAATAGATCGGTCTCGTCTCGACGCATTCCTCGTGAAGCGTGCCCGTCAGGTTGCGACTGATGACCCTAGCCATCCTGGCCACCGCGCATCAGCCTTGGTCCCACGTGCGGGATGCTCTGACACGCGGTCCATGCTCACGGCCGCCGTGACCGCGCCGAGCCACTGGCGAGACCGACCCGCACGGGGATGGGGTCGCCATGTCCAGCCTTCCCGGTATGTCGCAGACCACCGCGGTCACGGACGACGTCGTCATCGACACCCTGGGCAATCCCAGTCGTGCGGTCGAGGGCGTCTCGGGGGGATCCGCGCTCTCGCGGGACGCCCCGCCGGCGCAGGGCACAGCCCCACCAGCGCCGCCGAACACCCTCGCCTGCCCGCGGTGCGGGGCACCCCAACGCGACGGCGGGCGGTTCTGCTCGTCCTGCGGGATGGACCTGGTGCCGGCGCCGGCGCCGGCGCCTCCGGTGCGACCCGACGCTCGCCGTCCGCCGCTCCTCGTTCGCCTGGCGACGGCGGCCCTCTGGGTGGTCGGGATCCCGCTGCTCATCGTCGGGGGGTTGAGCTTCGTGCTGGCGAACGTCGCCGACGACGCCGACGCCAAGACCTTCGCCCCCGCATTGAGCGAGCTGGGTGGCGATCTGACCGCCGCCAAGGCGAGGACGGCGGAGTTGCGTGCTCCCACCGATGCGCTGACCGAGGCGGTTGGAGCGTACGCGGCGTCACTCGAAGAGCTGGCCGCCGCGCACAGCGCCATGGTCGATGGCGTCAATCGTTCCTGGGTGGAGCTCACCGAGAGTGGATCAGGGGCCATCGCCCGGAACGAGCTGGCGCCGACGATCAGGCGCTACCGGGAGGCGGTGGCTGACCAGAAGGCGAAGCAAGCGGCCCTCGAAGACGCAGTCAGCAGGCTCCAGGAGGTGACGCGGTGAGCCGCAACAACGCATCTCCCGCGTCGGCGATGCCGACCGCGCAGCCCAGGCGGTCCCCGGGCATCGCATTCTGGCTGGGCCTGGCTGTCGTGATCGTCGGCGTCGTCGTGGCGGTCGCGGGCGTCCGCACGGCCGTTACCTCCTACGAGCGCGGACAGGACCTCAAGCGCTACGCCGACGCGTCCTACGAGGCGCACCTGGCCGCTTCCGTTGGGGCCGAGGCAGCGTCCACTGGCCAGCGACTCCTGGCCGTGCACGGATCCATGGCCAAGTCCGCAATCGGGTTGCGCCAGGCCCTCGTGGACGGAGATGAAGCAGGACTACGCGAGTCAGGCGAAGCAGCTCAATGTCGACAACCTCCAAGCGCGCGACCTGCGTGCAGAGATGGTGGCATTCGTCCAGGAGCTGGACCTCGCAGCCGCGGGCGGCAGCATCGCGGCCCCGAGCAACACCCCGGATGCGCCCGCCGAGACGGCACCCCCTGTCGTCTTCCCCGGGACCGAGGTGCCGATCAGGACGGTCTGCCTTGACGTCGAGGGCACGTTCGAGGGCCAGCCGGTCACGCTCGACCAGGTCGAGAAGGCTGGAGCACTCACGCGGCGTCTCGACTATCGCGGCCTGACGGTTGCCGCGGCTGGCATGCCCTGCGACGCGCAGCTGACCATCCGATTCGACGGCACCGCCGAGAGCACCGACTACGACAAGACGGCAACGGACAAGTGGTTGCTCATCCCGGACCGTCTGTACACGGGCGCGAAGATCAAGGGCACCCTGGCCCTCGCGATGGGAGACCAGCCGCCTGTATCGGTCAAGTGGTCGCTCAAGAGCGCGCCCGATGCCAGTGTCACCGATGCCATGTTCGAGAGCATGACCGAACCCATGGATGCCCTCGTCCACCTCCGCCTGTGGCTGGACGAAGGGCTCACCAAACTGGGACTGGCCGAGCGATGACGATGACCCGCGGGACGCCTTACGTGGGTGCCGAATGGCCGGCCACCCTCAACGCCGAGTGGAGCTGCGGCGGCTGACCGGAGGGCCACCGGGGCGATGACATCTCGCCGCGCTCAGGGCCGTAGGTGAGGAGGTACCGCCATGACCATCGAGTCCATGGCCGCCGAAAGCCGGGAACCCGCCGATCAGGCCGCCCGCGGCGCCGGGAGCGAACAAGGTGGTCGGCCCGGGCAGCACCGCCGTGGTACCCCTTCACCTGTTCCATGAGTCGCCGACCTTCGAGCCGGAGCGGCCCTCCTCCGCCGGCGTGAGCGGCATGACTGCCAGGTTCAGGATGTCCGTCCGCTAGGGGCGCAGGGGCTCGGTGCTCATGATGAGGGCGTCCGATCTGGCATCGTGTGTCGTCTGCAACTTCGACGCGGCCATGTGAGCCGCGACCACTTGAGTCGCCCCGGAGCTTCGGTCATCTCGACGGTCCGGGCGTGACTGGGACGCACGTGAGACACGGGGCTCGCTTGCGCCGCTGCTCGAGATGGCGCACCTTGACACCGTGACGATGCAGCCACCCCGCGCGCCGAGCGGATCAACCCAGGACACGCCAGCGCCGCCGCCCCCCGCACCTCCCGAGCGGTCTCGAGGCTGGGACGCCGAGCCGTTTGAGAGGCGGGAGATCCGCAAGGCCCGGGAGCGAGCGGATCGCGCTTCCCGGCGGGCCGACCGTGCCGCGCGACGTGTCCGCGAGGCCCAGGAGCGGGCGGGCAGCGAGCGGACGGGAACGCGGCAACTGATGGACGTCGCAGGCGATGCCGCGACGGCCGCGCTGACAGCGGTGTCCGCCGCGGCCGACGAGGCGCAGGCGAGGCTCGCGGCGAAAGCCCGGATGCGGGAGCTCGAGCATGCCGTCGTCACCGCCCGCGCAGGCGGTCGGGTAGCTGTCTCACCCCCGACGCGTGAAGAGGCGCTGAGGCTGGCTGGCCGCGTGGATCCAGGGTCTTCGCGGGCATCGGTCGCCCGCGGCGTCGGGTTCATCCTTGCCGGGATCGCGGCGCTCGTGATGACGGTGATCGGCGGGTTCGGCTGGCTGGGCCTTGTGGTGCCGATCACGCTCCTCGCCGCCGGCGGGTGGCTCGGGAACCAGCTCGAGATGGCGGATCAGGAGCGCAAGGCGGCCCGGATCCAGCTCGAGCTCGCGCGGGCGACCCTTCCCGGGACGGAGCTGGCGGCAGGCGTTGCGACGAGGCAGCTTGCCCAGGGTGCCCGCAATGCCTCCACCCTCGCGGGGACGGCCGTGACGGCGGCGCCGCCGCCCGCTGGCCGGCCACGGCTGGCCGAGGACGGCGACCCGCGGACGCGCTCCGAGGTCGTGGCCAGCCTCGACCGTCTCGTCGCGAACCTGAACGGGCTCGTGGATGAGACCGACGTGGCCAAGGTCCAGCGCATCCGAGAAAGTGCGGCGCTCGCGCTCCCCTCAAACGACGCACCATTGGACCTGACCGACCACGAGACGTGGCTACTGCGGCAGATCTGCATCGACTACCTGCCAGTCGCCCTCGAGCACTACACCGCGCTGCCGCCGGACCGTGCCTCGGAGCCGGTGCTCGACGGACGATCCGCCCGGCAGGTGCTGGACGAGCAGCTGGCGCTGATCGAGAGCCGCCTCGACCAGATGGCGACCCGGACGTACCAACGGGAAGCGGGCGGGCTGCTCACCCACGCGCGGTTCCTCGGCGACGTCCTTCGCCCGGACCCGTTCCAGGCACGGCTCGCGGAGCTTGCGGGCAGCGGGGTGGACTCGGGCCTGATCGCTGCGCCGGAACCGGTTCACACGCCCGAAACGTCGGCGACAATGGACGGCGCGGCAGGCCAGGCGCGCGAGCGCGTCTGATCAGAGCGCACAACAGGAGCCAGTCATGACCGACCAGCCACTCGAACTGCCGGCGCCCGCGACGGGGACGAGTGCCGAGCCCCATCCCGCGGACCCGGTGTCCGCGACAACGACGCTCGTCCTGGAAGCGCCTGCCCCCGTGACGCCGGTCGCGCCGACCCAGGCGGCTGGCGCGGTCCCCATCTCGGACACGGACCGCAGCAAGCTCGACGACATGGTGTCGGGGTACCTCGACACCGTCATGTCGCTCGACGTCCACAGCCAGGCCTTCGCCGACCGGATGCGGGACATCGGGAAGCTCGGCGACGACGACATCCGGTCCGCGGCCTCGGTGTCCAACCGCCTGCTCGACAAGCCGCTGGCTGCCATGCAGAACGGCGGCCTGACGCAGACCTCCGGGGTGAGCCGGTCGCTGTTGGACCTCCGGCACCAGATGGAGGAGCTCGACCCGTCCACGCAGGGCGACCTGTTCAGCCCGCGAAAGCTGCTCGGGATCCTCCCCTTCGGCACGCGGAGCCGGCTGCGCGACTACTTCGACAAGTACCGCTCCAGCCAGCAGCACATCGATGCCATCATCACCGCCCTCTTCCAGGGGCAGGACGAGCTCCAGCGCGACAACGCGTCGATCGAGCACGAGAAGGCCAACCTGTGGACGAGCATGGGCCGTCTGCGCCAGTACAGCTACCTGGCGCAGAGCCTCGATGCCGAGCTCACGGCGAAGATCGCATCCGTGGAGGCGACCGACCCCGACCGGGCACGCGTCCTCAAGGAGGACATGCTGTTTCCGGTGCGGCAGAAGAACCAGGATCTGCTGACCCAGCTCGCGGTGAGCATCCAGGGCTACCTCGCGCTCGACATCATCCGCCGCAACAACCTCGAGCTCATCCGCGGTGTCCAACGGGCGACCACCACCACCGTTGCCGCGCTGCGCACCGCGGTGATCGTGGCCCAGGCACTGGCCGACCAGAAGCTCGTCCTCGACCAGATCACTGCCCTCAACACGACCACCTCGAACCTGATCGAGGCGACCGGTCAGCTGCTCCACCAGCAGTCCACGGACGTCAACACCCAGGCTGCCTCCTCGACTGTCGACATCGAGAAGCTGCAGGGTGCCTTCCAGAACATCTACGCGACGATGGACGAGATCGACAGCTTCCGGGTCGGCGCGCTCGGATCGATGCAGAAGACAGTCGATGCCCTCTCCACGGAGATCACGAAGTCGCAGGCGTACCTCGATCGTGTCCGAGCGCTTGAGGGGCCGGAATCCGCGGCTGGGACCGAGCTGGACATCGACTGACCCGACGCCCGCGTGGCGCCCCTGGCAGCGTCGGCAGCAGGCGCGGTCCAACACTCGATGATCGCGGTGCCCCCGCCTGGCCGACTTGACCCAGTCTACGAGCATGGATGCTGAGGTGGCCGCTCACGCCGGCGTCACCGACCGTCAGGTCAACAACCCGCTGACCCTCAACCTGACGACGCACACAACTGTCTGCGTGCGCGTCGAGACGACATAACTCACATTATCGGAAGTGTCGTAGACGCCCGATCCGGCATCTCCGCCGGGTTTGCTGGAAGGATCAGGCCGCGGGGATGTCCACCGGACCGCGAACGTCAACGACACCTGCGGCACCTCGTTGGAGTCTTGCGTCGCGAGTGACCAGCGGGCAGCGCTCACGTTGCGCGACGGCGACGTACTCCGCGTCGTAGGTCCTGGCCCAGCCGAGCGACGTGGCGGTGCTCAGGGCCTCCCGAACGTGCCCGGCCGGTGGCAGGATCTCGATCCGAGCTGCCAGGAGGGCCTCGAGGGCAGAGCTGGCCATCTCGGGCGGAATCTCACCGCGGACGGCCATCTCCCGCAGGACCGAGGTCGCTTCCGAAAGCATCAGCGCGGGAGCCGCGAGATCGTGGCCGTCGAGGGGTCCAAGTCGCCCGCCAGCCAGAGCGACCTCGATCGCGATGGTGGCGTCGATCACGAGCCTCACGTCTAGTGCCCGATGCGAGATCGCCGCACGGCGGCGACGACATCGGGCATGGGCTCACCCCACGACGTCCTACGCCACGCGTCCGGGGCCTTCAAGGCGTCCGATGTCCCGATAGCGGCCGCAAGATCGGCTTCCGCGATGACATGCTGGGTGCCGACCTTGACCGCCGGCAGTCGCCCTTCGCGGATCCAGCGGCGGATCGTCTCGGGGTTCCGGCCGGTGCGGCGGGCGGCCTCGGGGACGGTGAGGGTCATGGGTGCGGTGCCTCCACCAAGCCGTGGACGATCGGCGAGTACGATTGTAGCATACTACAACACCGGCTCGACGACGCGAACCAGCGTGCTCAGCATCGGCGACCCTCCCCTACCCCGGCGCGATGAGTTCGAGCGTCGGGAAGTACGTGCGGTACCGCGCGGCGTCTCGAGTGAGCAGCCGGTAACCCGCCACGGCGGCGTGCGCACCAATGTAGAAGTCCGGCATGGGACTGGTCCGGCTCCCGCCCTTGCGCCGATACTCGAGGAAGGCTCGACCGGCCAGGAACGCGGCGGGATACGGGAGCCCCTCGCGCTCGAAGAGATGCGGCGCAAGCGCAGTGTCCAGCGCCTCGATCGTGGGGAACCCCATCGAGAGCTCTCCGTACACGATCGGGTTGATGACGACGATGGCTTGATCCGCCACACGTTCGAGGTTGCTGTCCGACCAGGTGGCCCACACCGGGTCACGGTGCAGCACGTCGATCAGCACGTTCGTGTCCACCAGGATCCGGCTCAATCCTCGCCCCTCGTCAGGGCCATGAGCTCGTCGGTGGTCATCGTGAAGCTCGCACCGTGGCGCCGCAGATGCTCGACAGCCTGCTGACCTCGAGTCGGCCGGCGTCCGCGCTCCGATGACTTCACGAGGTAGACAAGCTCCCCGTCCCAGACGAAATCAACCTCCGTGTTGGGCATGAAGCCAGCCCGCTCACGGATGTCCTGGGGAATGGTCACCTGCCCCTTGGACGTGATCCGCATCGCTCACCTCCAGTCTTACTGGGGCAAGTAATACCGCCGGATCGAGCCGCCGTCAACCCGTCGTGCAGGCGATGTAGGCGTAGAACGGCACGTTGAACGCGATGTGCCACGCGAGCGGCACGACCAGCGACCGGGTCCGGACGACCGTCGCCCCGAGCAGAAGACCTGCGGCGGCGGCGAGCACACCCCCCAGCGGCGACCCCAGCGTCACGCCCCACGCGACCCCGTACACGCCGGCCTGGGTGAGCGTGGCAACCCACGGCCCAAGGGCCTTCCCCAGCCAACCCTGCAGCGCGCCTCGCCAGGCCAGTTCCTCGGAGACCGCGAGCGCCACGGCGAACACCGACGCCGGCAGTAGGAAGCCGAGACCGCCGGGTTCCACGTCCGGCACCCCGAACATCGGCCCGGCGAGCAGGATCACCCCGACCAGTCCCCCACCGAGGATGACCGCCGCGCCCAGCGCGGCCCAGCGGATGGCGTAGCGCGGCGGCCTGCGGAGGGCGAGGTCGCCCGCCTTCGCGTGCAGGACCATCGCGAGAGCCGCCGTGGCCGAGACGACGAGCACCGCCTCCGCGACGGCCCACAGGACCGCCGGCGAGGACGGCAGGTGCATGCGGCCGCGTCCCAGGCCGTCGCAGCGGGCCCGAAGGCCCGCAGCGTCGCGATCACCGCCGCGGGAACCATGGCGGCCCACGACCACGCCACTGACACGCGGCGGCCGACGGCGACCGCGACGCCGCCCGTGAGCACCACCAGGAACACGCCGGCCAGGCTCGGCAGGGTCACGGCCCCCAGCAGCAGCAGCAGTGGGACACCCGCCCGGATGGCGTCAGCAGGCTCGACGGTGAGGCGTCTCCTGGAGGTCATGGCTCGATGATGCCGGTCGGACGCACGCAGTGTGGCGTCATGCCGCCGCCCGGCAGGCGAGCCCGATGTACAGGGCGACATCGGCGCCAACGTGGATCCCGATGGGGACCCACAGCGACCCGAGCCTCCACCTCGCGAGGCCGGCCGCGATGCCCACGCAGGTCAGCAGCGCGATATGCACCGGTAGCAGCGCGAGGACCTCGGGGCCCGCGTGCACGATGCCGAACACCAGGCCCTGGAACCCGATGGCCCAGCCGACCGGCGCCAGGCGCGCCAGCCACGCCTGCAGGGCCCCGCGGTAGAGGACCTCCTCGAGCACGCCGTTCGCGATGCCGAACAGGATCGCCGGGACGAGGGCCGCAAGCGGCACCGGGTAGTCGAGCTCGCCGAAGAACGGGCGCGCGATCGCGGGGCCGATCACCAGGCCGCCGACGACCAGGATCACGCAACCGCCGGCAGCGACCAGCGCCTCGGCTCGCCCGGGCCGCGTCAGCCCGAGCTCACGGCCGTCCGGATCCGTGTACGACCGCCAATGCGCCCACGATGGCGAGACCCACGCCGGCGACGGCCATGCGCCGTAGGGCGATCGCCGACAGCACGTCACGGCACGCCGGATCCCCGACAGGTACGTCCGCGCCGACCACCCAGGGCCACGTCAGCACGACCGCGAGGGGCAGGGCCGCAGCCCAGGCGATGGCCCCGGGCCTCCGGGCCAGGATGAGGAGCGTCCACCCGGACACCACGCAGAGCGCGACGGCCGGGCGCAGGTCGGGCACGAAGGCGCCGAGGAGGAGCAGCCCGGGGCCAAGGGCGGCCACCAGGCCATCGGGCGTGCTCAGGGCCGGACGGGCCCGCGCGGGCGTGGCATCCACGGGACCGAGCGTAGCCACTCCTGATGGTGGCGTCACAGGGCCGACCGGCGGCATCCCGTGCACAACAAAGTGCCCGAAGGAACTTTCTCCCCGGCGCCGGGTCCGCTGATGCAAGCATCTGCGGCTCCGTTCGTCCCCGCCTGTGCAAGCACCTGCGGGTCCGTCGCTGGTTCGTCCGCCCCTTCGGGCAAGACAAACCATACCCGGGCGACCCAGGCGGCCGGCAACGGGGTTATCCACGAGTTCCGGCCATCGCATGCGCGGATCGCCCGGTTGTCCACAGGCCGTCCACGGATGCGCGTCGTCAGGTCGGGAGATCGACCTCCAGGGGCCAGCCCGTCGGCGTCCGCGAGGCCGGCCGGGGCGCCGTCGTCGTCCAGGGTCACATTCACCGACACGCCGCGGTCCGCCGCGAGCAGGAGCCAGCGACGGTCAGCCACGCGGGCCGCCCGCCAGGTCGCACGGCGGATGGTGAGGTCGTCGCCCACCTCGACCACGGGAAACCGGTCGCCCTCCCCCACCCCGATGCACTGGGACAGCCGGGCGGAGGCTACCGCCCCGGTGATCGGCGACGCGGCGGCGAGCAGGACGTGTCCCGGCGACCACGGGAGCGCCACGTGTTCCATGCCCGATGGCCGGACCACGTTGCCGTGCAGCATCGCGGGATCCGGTCCGGGATGGAGGGTCAGCAGGCCGGCTGGAGCGGCGATCTCGAGCCGCAGGATCTCGCCGGTGGCGCTGGTCTCCAGCAGCAGCGCCTGGACCAGGCGGCCCTCGTCAGTCGTGGTGCTGGAGCGCCAGCGGCGGCCCCGGCGTCCGTCGGCAATCGTCCAGGTCAGGCGGTGGCCACCGGGGAGCCGGCCGCTCCCGGCGCGACGCGTGTAGGGACCGGTCGACGTGCTCAGGTCGCCACACCCTCCTCGACGAGCGTCTGTGCCCAGCGGTCCGCGACCGAGCGCAGCTCGCCGGCCATGGACGGTGCCATGCGCCCGTGTACACGCACCGACCGGTCGCCGTACTCCAGCTCCACCGTGCCGCGCTCCCGGACCCGCGCAAGCAGCTCGCCGGCCGCGTACGGGACGTCGACGTCGACCTCTTCCCAGAGCGAGGCGAGGAGCGCCGCGATCTCGGCCCGCAGCGTGTCCAGGCCGAAGCCCGTGACGGCCGAGATCAGCACGGAGCCGGCCACGGCGGGCGCGGGACGGTCGCCGTCGCTTCCGGGATACAGGAGGTCCGCCTTGTTGAACGCCGTCAGGCGGGGCTTGTCCCCGGCGCCCAGCTCGTCGAGCACGGTCTGGACCGTGGCCCGATGCTCGGTCGCGTGGCCGTCGAAGGCGTCGACGATCTCGATCAGCACGTCGGCGCGGGTGACCTCCTCGAGTGTTGCCCGGAAGGCGTCGACCAGCTGGTGCGGGAGCTTGTGGATGAAGCCCACCGTGTCGGTCACGATGGCGGTCTGCCCGTCTCCCAGCTTCACCTGGCGCGACGTGGGATCGAGGGTGGCGAACAGCTTGTCCTCGGCCTTGGCGACCACCGAGCCCACGAGCGCGTTGAGGAGCGTGGACTTGCCCGCGTTCGTGTAGCCCACGATGGCGACCGTGGGGTACAGGCGCCGGTCACGGCCGCGCGCCGTGGTCTGGCGCTGCTGGCGGACATCCTCGACCTTCGCCTTCATCTTCTTGATCCGTTCTCGGATGATCCGGCGGTCCGTCTCAAGCTGCGACTCGCCGGGTCCGCGCGACCCGATGCCGCCCTGGGTGCGCGAGAGGTGTGTCCACAGGCGCGTGAGCCGCGGAAGCTGGTACTCCAGCTGTGCGAGCTCCACCTGGAGGCGGCCCTCGTGCGTCTGCGCGTGGAGGGCGAAGATGTCGAGGATCAGGCGACTGCGGTCGATCACCTTGACGTTGAGCAGGGACTCGAGGGCCTTCTGCTGGGCCGGGCTGAGCTCGTCGTCGGCGACGAGGATGTCGAACCCCGTCTCCGACTTGGCCTGGAGCAGCTCCTCGGCCTTGCCCTTGCCCACGTACCAGTTCGGGTCCACGTGGCGGCGGTTCTGCCACTCCGCGCCCACGACGTCGGCGCCCGCCGTCGCGGCGAGCGCGGCAAGCTCCGTGAGGCTGTCCTCGGCCGACCAGCCGGGATCATCACCGGTGTCGACGGCCACGAGGAAGGCCCTCTCGACGGGCGGCGCGAGGTCGATGGTGTCGCGGGGGCTCATGGCGAGCCCAGCATACCGGCTGCGCCCGGCACGACCGCCGGCGGTCTCGGTCGATCCCCGACCTCAGCCGAGGCCGGCCACGAACGCGTCGAGCTGGCCCGCGGTCGCGCGCGCCGGGTCGCCGGCGGCATCCACCACCTGCAGCGTGGGCTCCCGGCGGAACCAGGTCCGCTGGCGCTTGGCGAAGGCCACGTTGCGCGCCGTATCCAGCTCGATCGCGCCCTCGAGGTCCAGCTCGCCGTCGAGGACCGCCCAGCTCTCGCGGTACCCGATGGCCGAGAACGCCGCCAGGCTCGGGTCGAAGGCGCTCCCGCAGGGCCCGGGCCTCCTCCACCAGGCCGGCGTCGAACTGGGCGCGCGCCCGGAGCGTGATCCGGCGCCGGTGCTCGACCGGATCGAGAGCCAGCTGCAAGCCGAGCACGGGCGCCGGGTAGCCGACAGGCCGGGGCAGCGGCGCGTCGCCCTGGAGCGTGGCGATCTCGAGGGCCCGCACGACGCGTCGCGGGTTGCGCAGGTCCGTGGCGGATGCCCGGTGCGGCGCCTGCGCCCTCAGCCGCGCGGCGAGGGCGTCCACCCCGTCCCGCACGAGGTCCGCCTCCAGGGTGGCGCGGACCGCCTCGTCCCAGGGGAGGGCATCCGTGTCAATCCCGGCGAAGACCGCCCGCAGCCAGAACCCCGTGCCGCCGGCCAGGATCCCGATGCCGCCGAGAGCCCCGAGCGTCTCGAGTGCGGACAGGGCGTGGGCCCGGAAGTCAGCGACGGAGTACGGCTGGTCCGCCTCGACGAGGTCGAGCCCGTGGTGGACAACGCGTGCCCGCTCGTCGCGGGTCGCCTTGGCGGTGCCGATGTCGAGGCCGCGGTACACCTGACGCGAGTCGGCGGAGACGATCTCGGCCGGGATCCCGCGGGCGAGCAGACGCTCGGCGAGTGCGATCGCGAGCGCGGTCTTGCCGGTGGCCGTCGGGCCTCCGATGACGACGAGCGGGGCAGCGACTGGATACAGCATGGGTCGATGGTCGCACGAGTCCCGCAGCCCCGGGATGCCGTCCGAGGAGGTCGGCCTTGCCGACAGCGCGAAGGACCCGAGCCACACGGAGCCCCCGTCCTACGCGGATGTGCCGTGGACCACCGTCCTCGAGGTGCCGGGGTCCTCGAGGGCCGTCCTCGAATTCGAACCCGCGACGTACGGGTTCGCGTGCCTGTTCCTGGGCGACGCAACGCGGGCCGTCCCGGCAGCGACGGGGTTCACCGTCGCCGCCCCGTAAGGCATCCGGACGACGCGGTCAGTCGCCGATCACCGTGACGAGCGCCCCGCGGAGGGCATAGGCGCCCGCGTGCTCGACTCGCACCTGGACGAGCTCACCGTGGAGCACCGGCGCACCCGCGACATGGACGAGCTTGTTCTCGCGGGACCGTCCGGCGAGGTGGACGAGGCCCTCCGGGAGTCGCGCGAACGCATCTCGTGACGGCCCGGGTTCCTCGACCTGGTCGTGCACGTCCTCATCGTGGTCATGGGTTCGGGGTGGCACGATCGTGTCCACGAGGACTTCCGTGGTCCGACCCAGCCACGCGCGGTTCCGCTCCAGCCCGATCGTCTCCTGCACGCCCAGGAGCTCGACGAGCCGTCGTCGCTTCTCGGCGGCCGGGACGTCGTCGGCGAGCTTCGTGGCCGGCGTGCCGGGCCGCTCGCTGTAGGCCGCCGCGAACACCTGGTCGAAGCGCACCGTGCGCAGGAGGTCGAGCGTGGCCTCGTACTCGGCGTCGGTCTCGCCGCAGAAGCCCACGATGACGTCCGTCGAGAGCGAGATGCCGGGCACGGCCGCACGGATCCGGCCCACGCGCTCGAGGTAGTGCTCGATCGTGTACTGGCGGCCCATGCGCCGGAGCATCGAGTCTGAGCCGGACTGGACCGGCAGGTGGAGCGACTCGCAGACGCTCGGACAGTCCGCCATCGCCTCGACCAGGCGGTCGGAGAGGTCCCACGGGTGCGATGTCACGAACCGCAGGCGTTGGATGGCCGGGGTGCCATCGGCTGCTCGCAGCCCGTCGACCGCGCGGATGAGCTCCGCCAGGTCCGGACGCGCCTCGCGGTCCTGGTGGCGACCCACGGTCCGTGTCGTGCTGACGTGGGCGAATCGCGGCTCCGCCGCCAGGTCGTGACCGTAGCTGTTGACGTTCTGGCCGAGCAGCGTGACCTCGCGGAAGCCTTGGGCCGCGAGCACCCGCGCCTCGTCGACGATCTCGTCGAAGGGGCGGCTGCGCTCCGGGCCCCGGCTGAAGGGACGATGCAGTACGTGCAGGTCTTGTCGCAGCCGTAGATGATCGGGAGCCAGGCGCTGATCGCCGAGGAGCGGTTGACCGCACCGCCCTCGACCGCCGCGGCACGCGCTCTGACCAGGTGGGTGGCGTCGGAGACTGGCGCACCCTTGACCAGCGTCGTCGCCGCCGTCGCGACCGACGTCCCCACGGGCGCCTGTGCGGACGCGAGGCCAAGGCGGTCCACGAGCTCGGGCTCCTCGTCCGGGCGCAGGAACAGGTCCACCGCCGGGTACCGCCGCGCCAGCCCGGCCCGATTGGACTCGCGGACGGAGCAGCCCGTCATCACGACGCGCATCCCCGGGTTGGCGGTCTTGAGCCTGCCCAGGTGCCCCTGCCGCCCGACGACCTTCGCCTCGGCGCTCTCGCGGATGGCGCAGGTGTTGATCACCACGAGGTCCGCGACATCCATCGACGGCGCCTCCGCGCAGCCCGCGGCGAGCAGCCGGCCCGCCATCTCCTCTGAGTCGCTCTTGTTCATCTGGCAGCCGAGCGTCCACACGAAGAACGACGGCAACGACCTGGGCTCCGGGCGAAACTCGCCCAGGCGCTCGTCCTCAGGGGCGAGCGGATCGCGCGGTCCAGCGACGGAGACCGTTGGCGGTGTGATGTCCAGGACGGGGAGGCTTCGGGGCGTCATGGCCCCGTGATGGTAGTGCCTGTCGCCCCTGCGACGGGTCCGGAGGCGTCGCAGGACGCTACCCTTGCGACATGGAATGGATCACGAACCCCGAAGCCTGGATCGCCCTGCTGACACTCACGGTCATGGAGATCGTGCTCGGCATCGACAACGTGGTGTTCATCTCCGTGCTGGTGCAGCGCCTGCCGGCGGAGCAGCGGGACCGTGGGCGGACGATCGGTCTGGGCCTGGCGATGGGGATGCGGATCCTGCTGCTGCTGTCCATCTCCTGGATCGTCGGGCTGACGGAGCCGCTCTTCACCATCGGGGAGCTGGAGATCTCCGTGCGGGACCTCATCCTCATCCTCGGCGGCCTGTTCCTGATCTGGAAGGCGACGACGGAGATCCACGAGTCGCTCGAGGGCGACGAAGGGCACGCGGCGTCTGGCGGGTCCGCATCCATGCGGTCGGTCCTGCTCCAGATCGTGCTGCTGGACATCGTGTTCTCGCTCGACTCGGTCCTCACCGCGGTCGGCATGGCGAACGACATCCCGGTCATGGTCGCCGCGGTGGTCATCGCGGTCGGGGTGATGCTGTTCGCGTCCGGTCCCATCTCCCGCTTCGTGCACGAGCATCCGACGGTCAAGATGCTCGCCCTGTCGTTCCTGCTCCTGATCGGCGTGACGCTCCTCGCGGATGGGTTCGGGTTCGGGGTCGAGAAGGGCTACATCTACGCAGCGATGGGCTTCGCGGTCTTCGTGGAGGCCCTCAATCTCGCGGCGCGCAAGCGGCGCCGGGGCAAGGCGGTGGACCTCCATCCCACCTTCGTCAAGGACGAGCCGGCCACCCCCGCGCCCTGAGGGCGGCCCGCAGCCCGGCGACCAGCTCGTCGGGCATCACGAGCCCGGCGTGGCTCTCGGCGTAGGGCCCGAGGTCGCCGTGGTAGTCCGTGCCGCCGGTCTCGACGAGGTCCAGGAGGCGCGCCGTGGCCGACATCGCGGCGCGCGTCTCGGGGTCGAAGGTTCGGTGGTGCGTCTCCAGGCCGTCGAGGCCCTCCAGCGATCAGCTCGCGCAGCAGCGGCACGCGCTGCGGCGCCTCCCCGAAGTGGGCGATGGATGCCAGGCCGCCCGCGGCGCGGATCGCACGGATGGCTTCGACCGGGCCCATGCCGGTCCGAGGCACGTACCCGGGAAGGCCGTGGCCCAGGATCCGGCGAAAGGCATCCTCGACGGACCGGGCATGGCCGGCGGCGACCAGGGCACGGGCCAGCGTCGGCCGGCCGAGCGCGTCGTCGCTCTCCATCACGTCCGGGGGCAGGTGGGCGTCCACGGGCAGCCCGAGGTCGCGCAGCCGGGCGACGGTGGCCGTGAAGCGCATGCGCCGTGCGCCTCGCTGGGCCGCGATCGCCGCCTCGAAGGCTGCGTCGTCCGGGTCCACACCGATGCCGAGGATGTGCAGCTCGCCCTCGGGCAGGTCCAGGTCCAGGTCTCGGGTGACGGCGTTGATCTCCACGGCCGGGACGAGGTCCAGACCCTCCGGCAGAGGCTCCGCGCCTTGGGCGGTCAGCTCACGGTACGCGGCGAGGTTGTCGTGATCCGCGATGGCGAACAGCCGGACGCCGGCGGCATGAGCCTGGCGGACGAGCTCGGCGGGCTCCAGGACTCCATCGGAGCGGAGGGTGTGCGTGTGGACGTCCGCCAGGGCATCGCCCGGGATGAACGGCGCGGACCCCGGACCCGTTGCGTGGCGCCCGGCCAACGCTAGACCTCGATCAGCCGCTGGATCCGCTCGATCTGCAGCGCGCGGCCCGTGGCGGGATCCACGTCCACCTGGCAGGCGTTGAAGATCACCGGCCCGTCACCCACCTCGAAGCGCGTGGGCAACGCGTTGATGAACCGCGGCAGCACCGTGTCGGGCTTGAAGCCGATGACGCTCCACAGCGGCCCGGTCATCCCGAGATCCGTCTGGTACGCGGTGCCCTTGGGCAGGATCCGCTCGTCCCCCGTGACGACGTGGGTGTGGGTGCCCACGACGGCGCTCACGCGCCCGTCGAGGTACAGACCCATCGCGTTCTTCTCCGAGGTCAGCTCGCAGTGGAAGTCCACGAGGCGGATCGGCGGCAGCGGCTCGGATGCCTCGTCGAGCAGGCGGTCCGCGTCCGTGAAGGGATTGTCGATCGGCTGCATCGTCGTCCGGCCCTGGAGGTTGACCACCGCCAGCTCCGACCCGTCCAGGGCCTCGTAGGTACCCCAGCCGCGGCCCGGGACGCCGTGCGTGCCGTAGTTCAGCGGCCGCAGGACGCGCTCGCTCTGGTCCAGGAACGAGTAGATCTCGCGCTTGTCCCAGATGTGGTTGCCGCTGGTGACCACGTCCACGCCGGCCGCGAACAGCGCCTCGGCGGTGCTGATGGTGAGGCCCATGCCTCCGGCGAGGTTCTCGCCGTTGGCCGTGACGAAGTCGATGCCGCGCTCGTCCCGAAGCCCGGGGAGCGCCTGCTCCACGGCCACGCGACCCGGCTTGCCGATGACGTCGCCGATCATCAGGATCCGGCAGGCGCCCGGGGGCCGGGGCGCGTTCCCGTTGGGGGGATTGCCGAGCCCGGCGCGGTCGATTCGGGAGGTCATCGCAGGTGACCCGCTCCCCTACTTCGCGTACTCGACCGCGCGAGTCTCGCGGATCACCGTCACCTTGATCTGGCCCGGGTAGGTCATCGTGTCCTCGATCTTCTTGACGATGTCGCGGGCCAGGCGGGTCGCCGTGAGGTCGTCGATCTCCTCCGGGCGCACGAGGATGCGGACCTCGCGGCCGGCCTGGACGGCGAAGCAGCGCTCCACGCCCGTGAAGCTCTCGGCGATCCCCTGGAGGTCCTCGAGGCGCTTGACGTAGGCGTCCATCGACTCGCCCCTGGCGCCGGGACGGGACGCGGAGATCGCGTCCGCGATCTGGACGATCGGCGCCTCGATGCAGGCGTACTCGACCTCCTGGTGGTGCGCCGCGATGGCGTTGACCACCTTGAACGAGAGGTTGTGCTTCTGGGCGAGGGCAGCGCCGATGGCGGCATGCGGTCCCTCGGTCTCGTGGTCGATCCCCTTGCCGACGTCGTGCAGCAAGCCGCCGAGCTTGGCTGCCTGGACGTCCGCACCGAGCTCCGCGGCGATGATCGCGGCGAGGTGGGACGTCTCCACGCAGTGGACGAGCACGTTCTGGCCGTAGCTGGTGCGGTACTTCAGTCGGCCGATGAGCTTCACGAGGTCGGCCGGGAGTCCGGGGACGCCGGCATCGTAGACGGCCTGCTCGCCAGCCTGGCGGATGACGAGATCCACCTCGGCGCGTGCCTTGGTGACGACCTCCTCGATGCGGCCGGGATGGATGCGACCGTCGGCGATCAGCTTCGTGATGGCCAGGCGAGCGATCTCACGCCGCACGGGATCGAAGCCCGACAGGACGACCGTCTCGGGGGTGTCGTCGATGATCAGGTCCACGCCGGTGGCCTGCTCGAGGGCGCGGATGTTGCGGCCCTCGCGACCGATGATCCGTCCCTTCATCTCGTCGCTGGGGAGGTGGACGACCGTCACGGTGTGCTCGGCCGTGTGGTCTGCGGCGACCCGCTGCATGGCCGTGACGATGATCTCGCGGGCCTTGTCGCCAGCTTCCTCGCGGGCACGGCGCTCGATGGATCGGGCGAGCTTGACGGCATCGTGCTCCGCCTCCTCGCGGATCGCCTCGAGCAGGATCCCCTTGGCATCCTCGGCGGAGAGGCCGGACACGACCTCGAGGGCCGCGACCCGTTCCTGGTTGAGACGGCCGAGCTCCTCGCGCTGGTGCTCGATCTCACGCTCGCGGTCGTTGATCTTGCGGCTCTTCTCCTCGAGCATGTCGGCGCGCTGGTCAAGCTGCTCGTCCCGGGACAGGAGTCGCCGTTCGAGGTTCTGGAGCTCCGCACGCTTGGCGCGTGCCTCATCCTCCGCCTCACGCTGCTGCTGCAGCTTCTCGTCCTTCGCCTCGAGGATCAGGTCCTTCTGTTGCGCCCGGGCCTCGGCCACGATGCGCGCCGCCTTGTCCTGGGCGGCCTTGATCGACTGGTTCGCTAGCGTTCCGCGGGCGAAGAACCCCACGGCAGCGCCTGCGGCGCCCGCGGCCACGATGGCCACGATGGCGACGATCGGCTCCATCTTCAATTCCTCCCACCCGGCGGGATGAATGCGCCGGGCGTGCTGACGAGATTCGGGCTCGGGCTACGCACCACCGGCATTCGCTTGGGCTTCGGGAACGGGACGGGCCCGGTCCGGGCTCCGCCGGCTCCCCACCGGTGTCGCGGCTCGCCCGGATCGCGGCCAACTGGTCCGCGTCCGGTTGAGTGCGTAGCCTACTACGGGGGGCCCGATCGGGCTGGCGGCGCGGCGCGGCGGCAACGATTGCACGTCCTGGTGCCAGGCTGCGGATCGAGCGACGGCGACAACGAACTGGCGCCTCGGCCCATCGGGCGCACGATCGCTACAGGTCGCCGGGGTCAGAACCCGCTTCCCTTGCGTGGGTGTCGTCGAGGACGGAGCGGCTCACCGACGCGCACACGTCTGGCGAGAACCCGCTGCGCGCGAGCAATGCGTAGGCTCGCTGGCGCCTGCGGCGCGGGTCGGGCTCCCGTAGGATCGCCGGCAGCTTCCGACGAAGCAGCCGTTCGGCGGCGGCGACATCCGGACCGACTGGCTCAGCGTCGCCGGCCTTCGCCGCATCCTCGCGGGCATCACTCTGGCGCTGGTCGAGCACTTGGTCGACGAGCGTCCGGTCGATGCCCTTGAGCTGCAGCTCCCGGCGAAGCGCGTGCTCACCGCGCGGCCTGGCCCGGTCCCGGGACTCCACCCAGGCGCGGGTGAAGGCCTCGTCGTCGAGATACGCGAGGTCGGTGAGCCGCACCACGACCTCGTCGACGAGCGCCGCGCGGTAGCCCATCGTCGTCAGCTTGTGGCGCACCTCGTGGACGGAGCGCGGCCGCGCCTCGAGGAAGCGGGCCGCGGCGTCGAGCACCTCTGCGATGTCCTCGACCTCGGCCCGCCGCACGCGGCGTTCCGTGAACGTCGGCTTCCGGGCGCGCCCGCGGGTTGCCTGGCCGCGTGGGAGCTCGAGGTCGTCCATCGCGCGCGGTGCCGCGCCGCCCGGCTACTCGGCCTCTTCGATGCCCTCGACCGGCAGCGCCACGTCCACCATCTTGGCCCGGATGCGGCGGTCGATCTCCGAGGCGACGTCCGTGTTGGTCTTGAGGAACTCCTTCGAGGCCTCCCGGCCCTGGCCGAGGCGCGTCTCGTTGAAGGTGAACCACGCCCCGGTCTTGGTGACCACGTCCATCGCCACGCCGACGTCCAGCAGGCCGCCCTCGACGCTGATGCCCTCGCCGTACATCACGTCGAACTCGGCGACGCGGAACGGCGGCGAGACCTTGTTCTTGACGACCTTGACGCGCACGCGGTTGCCCACCGACTCGGTGCCGGTCTTGATGGTCTCGACGCGTCGGATGTCGAGGCGCACGGATGCGTAGAACTTGAGGGCTCGCCCACCCGGCGTGACCTCCGGGTTGCCGAACATGACGCCGATCTTCTCGCGCAGCTGGTTGGTGAATACCAGCGCCGTGTTGGACCGGGAGACGGCGCCCGTCAGCTTCCGCAAGGCCTGGCTCATCAGGCGGGCCTGGATGCCGACGAAGCTGTCACCCATCTCGCCCTCGATCTCCGCGCGCGGCACCAGGGCCGCGACGGAGTCCACGACGACGATGTCCACGCCGCCCGAGCGGATCAGGGTCTCGGTGATCTCGAGGGCCTGCTCGCCGGTATCCGGCTGGCTGACCAGCAGCTCGTCCACGTTGACGCCGCAGGCGCGGGCGTACGCAGGGTCGAGCGCATGCTCGACGTCGATGAAGGCGGCGATGCCGCCCTTGCGCTGGGCCTCGGCGATGACGTGCTGGCAGACCGTGGTCTTGCCCGACGACTCGGGGCCGAAGATCTCGGTGATCCGGCCGCGCGGGATGCCCCCCACGCCGAGCGCGAGGTCCAGGGCAATCGACCCGGTGGGGATCGAGTCGACCGACTGCCGCTCGGCCGAGCCGAGCTTCATGATCGAGCCGCGCCCGAACTGCTTCTCGATCGCGAGGATGGCGGCGTCCACGGCCTTGCCGCGCTCCGCCAGCGCCTTGTCGCCCCCGTTGCGGTCGATTTCCCTGCCGGAGATCGTCATGCTGTCCTCGCTCCTCGCGGTCTCTGCCGACCCCGACGGAGCGGGACCCGGTCCCCGTCCGCCCGGCGTGTCAGCCCTCGCCGCCCTCTTCGTCCCATCTCGGCTTGCGCTGCTTCTTGATGACCTCCGCCTGCTGCGGGGCCTCGGAGAGCGGCGTGAGCTTGGTCTGGGCGCTCTTGTCCTTGGGCTTCTTCTTGACTTCCTTGGAGGGGCGATCCCGAGATCCCATGTTCTCCTCCTCCACGTGTAGCTGACGGTACCGACGGGGACTTCACGCGCGCTTTGCGGCCACTTCACCGCCACTCATCCGAACGGCGCGGGAGCGCAGGTCGGGCATCTCGACGGGGAAGGTTCCGGCGCGCAGCGCGGCTCGGATCCTGGCCATGAAGTCTAGGGTGAAGGTGAGGTTGTGACAAGTCGCGAGCCGGTAGGCGAGCATCTCTCTGGCCCGGAACAGGTGGCTCAGGTACGCACGCGAGAACCGGGTGCACAATGGGCACGGGCACCCTTCCTGCACCGGGCGCGGGTCATCCATGAACTGGGTGTTGCGAAGGTTGAGCCGCTCGCCGGGGATCCACAGCTGGCCGTTGCGGGCGACGCGGGCCGGCAGGACGGAATCGAACAGGTCCACGCCGCGGTGGACCGCGTCGAGGAGATCCAGCGGCGACCCGAGACCCATCAGGTAGCGGGGCCTCGGGTCACCATCGAGGAACGGGACCGTGACGTCCAGGGTGGCGTTGCGTTCTTCCGGCGTCTCATCGCCCGCGAGGCCCCCGATGTTGATCCCGTCGAATGGGAGACCGGCGATGAACCGCGCGGATTCCTCGCGCAGCTCGGGATCGAGACCACCCTGGACGATGCCGAACAGCGCCTGGTCCGTCCGCGTGTGCGCCTCGAGGGATCGCTCCGCCCACCGATGCGTCCGGCGCATCGCATCCTCGACCATCACACGCGGCGAGCTGGGGAACACGGGCTGGTCGAAGGCGACCGCCACGTCAGGCCCCAGCGCCATCTGGACGTCGATGGAGTGCTCCGGCGTGAAGCGGTGGATCGAACCGTCGAGGTGGCTCTTGAAGGTCACGCCCCCATCGTCGATCACGCGCAGGTCGCCCAGCGAGACCACCTGGAACCCGCCGGAATCCGTGAGGATCGGGCGGTCCCAGCCCATGAAGCCGTGCAGGCCCCCGAGGTCCCGGATGCGGTCATGACCCGGGCGGAGATAGAGGTGGTAGGTGTTGGCGAGGATGATCGTGGCCCCGGCCGCGGCCACCTCGTCCGGGTGCAGTGCCTTGATGGTGGCGTTGGTCCCGACGGGCATGAACTGCGGCGTCTCGACCACCCCGTGGGGCAGCTCGAGACGGCCAAGGCGGGCGCGCGTGGAGCCGTCCGCCGGCGGCGGGACGAGCACCTCGAAGCGGGCGGCGCCGGGCACGATCAGCGGGCCGGCAGGTCGTCCCAGAGGGCTGGCATGTCCGGCTCGGCCCGGCGCGGGGCCGGGATCTCGTAGCCGAGGCTCGCGAGGTGCGAGCGTGCCGCCTCCGTGGCGATGCGACCCTGGGGCGTCCGGTCGAGGAAGCCGAGGCGAAGCAGGAAGGGCTCGTAGACGTCCTCGATCGTGTCGGGTTCCTCGGCCAGCACGGCGGCCAGGGCCTGGACCCCCACCGGCCCGGACTGGAACTTCTGGATCAGGGCGGCCAGCAGCTTGCGGTCCGTGGTGTCGAGACCGAGGTCGTCGATGTCGAGGACCCGCATGGCCTCCACGACGGACCGGGGGTGGATGGTCCCGTCGCCGTTGACCTCCGCGTGATCCCGGACGCGACGGAGGAGGCGGTTGACGATGCGCGGCGTGCCGCGGCCACGCATGGCGATGAGCCGCGCGGATTCCTCGTCGACCTCGACGCCCAGGATGCGCGCTGACCGCCGCACGATGTCCGTGAGCTCGTCCTCGCCGTAGAAGTCGAGCCGGTAGGTCATGCCGAAGCGGTCCCGCAGCGGGCCGCTGATCCGCCCGGCACGCGTGGTGGCCCCGACGACGGTGAAGGGCTTGAGGCTCAGGCGGAGGCTCCGGGCGCTGGGACCCTTGCCGATCATCACGTCGAGCGCGAAGTCCTCCATCGCCGGATAGAGGATCTCCTCGACCGCACGATTGAGGCGGTGGATCTCGTCGATGAACAGGACGTCGCGCTCGTCGAGCGCCGTCAGGATGGCCGCCAGGTCACCGGCCCGCTCGACGGCGGGCCCGCTGGTGTAGCGGACGTTGACCCCCAGCTCGCGGGCGACGATCGTGGCCAAGGTGGTCTTGCCGAGGCCCGGGGGGCCGTAGAGCAGGACGTGGTCCGCAGCCTCTCCCCTGCCCTTCGCCGCCTGGAGCAGGACGGAGAGGCTCGCCTTGACCTCGCTCTGGCCGATGTACTCGGACAGCGTCCGCGGGCGCAGGGATCCCTCCACGGCAAGCTCGCCGAGGTCCGTGGCTCCGGCCGCGAGGAGGCTCATGGGATCGTCCGTCATCGCGTGGAATATAGCAGGTTCGCGGCCAGAAGCGTACAGATGTTCGAAACGATCACGGCCGCCCGAGCGCCTCGAGGAACGGGACCAGTTCGGCGGGCGGCGGCATCAGCGCGATCTCGTGCCGGAGCCCTCCGGCCGCCGCCGCATAGGCAGGGTTCTCGAGGACGGCGGCGGCCGCGGCGCGCACCTCGTCTGCGCTCCGGGCGTCGGGCGGCAGTGCCAGGGCCGCACCCGCCGAGACGCAGCGTTCGGCGTTCTCGGGCTGGTCGGCGGCGACGGGGAGCATCACCATCGGCACCCCCGCCGCCAGGGCGGCCAGCGTGGTCCCCGACCCGGCATGGAACACGAGCAGCGAGGCTGACGCCAGGAGCCCCGCCACCGGCTCGTAGTCGATGACGCGGGTGGTCGCGCGCCGCGCCCCCAGCAGCGCGGGGTCGAGGCCGTGCCCCACCAGCGCCACGATGTCCAGGTCGAGCTGCTCCAGGCCATCAAGGATCGCGCGGATCACGTCATGCCGGCCGGCAAGGATCGTCCCCATCGTCACGATGACCCGCGGACGCACGCCCTCGGGCGAGGGCCACTGCGGCAGCGCGCCGTCGGTGAGATCCGGTGCGCTGGGCCGGATCGGGCGGGTCCCCACCGGCATCGGGTCGGCCGGGTCCTGCAACCCCGGCGGCCTCGTCGTCAGGAAGCCGAACCGGTGCCAGCGCGCCAGCCCGGGATCCGTCGGGAGGCCGTGGGCCGCCCGCAGCCGGTTCAGGGGCTCCTCGGACAGCCGGAACCTCGTGCCGCGCCAGGCCGTGGCCTGGAGCGCGATGTACGGCACACCCAGCGCGTCCGCCGCGACCCAGGCGCCCTGCTCGCTGTCCTCGTGCACCACGAGGTCCGGCCGCCACGATCGGGCGAGGTCCAGGACCGACGCCGCCATCGCCTCGGCGAGAACGCCGGCGAACGCCTGTTTCCAGATGACCGCCGCCAGCCGGCGGCCGGTCAGCCCGTCCCGCTCCGGGACCCGCGCAAACACGGACGGCAGGTCCGGCGGACCCGCGATGGCGTGGACCAGGCCGGCCCCACGGATGACGGGCGCCAGGCTCTCGCCGCCGACGACGACCACCTCGTGACCCGCGTCCCGTGCCGCCTGGGCGAGCGGGACCAGGGGCAGGAGATGCCCGGGTGCCGGGTTCGTGGTGAACGCGATCCGCATCCGCGGACTCTACGCCGCAGACCCCAACGCGTGACGGTCAGTCGCGGAGCAGCGTCCGGAGGGCCGCCTTGACACGATCCTCGAGGCCCGCTCCCACCGCCGGGTCCTGGAGGGCCAGGCGCGAAGCCTCGCGGGCCTCGCCCAGCGAGTAGCCGAGGGCCTGGAGCGCGCCCACCACCTCGCCCTCCGACGCCGTGGACACCGCGGCGGACGTGCCGGCGGCGATCCCGGCCGCGGACACCTTCTCCTTGAGCTCGAAGATGATCCGCTCGGCGAGCTTCTTGCCGATCCCGGGGATCGACACCAGCACCGCCTGGTCCTGCTGCAGGATCGCGAGCTGGAGGTCCGCGGTGGGGCGGGAGCCGACGATCGCGAGCGCCACCTTGGGCCCCACGCCGGTCACCGTGAGCAGCAGGTTGAAGAACCCCAGCTCCTCGGCGTTGCGGAAGCCGAACAGGGCCTGCTGGTCCTCGCGGACGAGGTGATAAGTGTGCAGCTTGAGCGTTCCGCCCGCGGTCGCGCTGGCGATCACCGCCGGCGCGACGTACACCCGGTAGCCGATCCCACCGACCTCGATGACGAGCGAAATCGGCGGCGATGGCACCGACCACGCCCTCGACGGAGGCGATCACGGGCGGCTCGCGCCGGCCTTGGCCTCGCGCGCGATCGCCTCGCGCACCGAGCGCTCGTACGGGGTCTCGCCGCGGGCGATGGGGGCGATGGCCGAACGGTCCATCACGGCGGCCTTGCCGCCTGCACTGGTGTTGACGCGATCACCGGGGCGCTCCGCGTTGGCCAGGCAGATGGCGGTGGCCAGGGCGTCCGCGGTGTCGTCAGGCGTGGGCACCTCGGCGAGCTGCAGGATCACGGCAACCATGCGGCCGACCTGGGTCTTGTCCGCCGCGCCGTACCCGGTGACGCCGAGCTTGATCTCGTTGGGCGTCGCTTCGCGCACGGGAATGCCCGCCTGCGCCGCCGCCAGCAGGACGACCCCGCGCGCCTGGCCAACCCCGAAGGCACTCTGAGCGTTCCTGCTGAAGAACAGCCGCTCGACGGCGAGGAAGTCCGGCCCGTGGGTCTCGATGAGCTCCGTCACGGTCGCGTGGATCTCGCGCAGCCGCTCGGGCAGCGGCAGGTCAGGGCTCGTGGCCAGGCACCCGTAGTCAACCGCGCGGAGGCTGCTGCCGTTGCGCTCGATGATGCCGTAGCCCATGGCGGCCGTCCCGGGGTCGATCCCGAGGACGATCACCCGGCCAGCTCGGCGAGGAGCTCCTCGGGGATGTCCACGTTGGTGGTGACCCGCTGCACGTCGTCCAGGTCCTCAAGCAGGTCCACCAGCCGCAGGGCCTTGCGGACATGGTCGGCATCGAGGCTGACGGTCTGCTTGGCGATCATCGCGGACTCGGCGTCGTCCACCGAGACGCCGGCTGCCTCGAGCGCCTTGCGGACGCCGAACAGCTCGGACGGGTCCGTGTAGATCTCGATCGGGTCCGTCTCGCTGTCCACGTCGGCGGCACCGGCGTCGATGGCGGCCAGGGCCACCTCGTCCGGGTCCGTCCCCTCCCGTGCGACGGTGATCAGGCCACGGGCCTCGAACTGCCAGGCGACCGCCCCGGAGCCGGCGAGCTGGCCGCCGGTCTTGGCGAAGATCGAGCGCACCTCGGCGGCCGTCCGGTTCCGGTTGTCGGTCTGGGCCTCGACCAGGACGGCGACGCCGCCGGGTCCGTAGCCCTCGTAGACGATCTCCTCGTACTGGACCTCGTCCCCGCCGCCCGTCGCCTTCTCGATCGCCCGCTTGATGTTCTCCGCGGGCATGTTGATCGAGCGCGCCTTGTCGACCGCGAGTCGCAGCCGATAGTTCGCGTCAGGGTCGCCGCCGCCGGCGCGCGCCGCCACTGCGATCTCGCGCGCGACCTTGGTGAACATGGCGCTGCGCTTCGAGTCGTTGACGCCCTTCTGGCGCTTGATCGTGGACCACTTGGAATGTCCGGACATCGGGCGCGAGTATACCGACTATCATCGATGCCGAGGACCAGCCGTCCGGCAGCCGAGGACTTCGTGCCGGCAACGATGGGGCCGCATCACCAACTGCGCACTGCGCCACCGTCCCGTCGCGGCCGGCCTTCCGGTCCCACGGGGGAACCATCGAGAGGAACCGCGCGCGATGACGTTGAAGAGCCACGACCCCGCCCACATCCGCAGCGTCGTGCTCGCGGGCCATGCCGGGAGCGGCAAGACGACCCTGGCGGAGCAGGTGCTCTTTCGAGCCGGCGCGATCTCGCGCCTCGGCAGGGTCGACGACGGCACCGCGCACCTGGACTACGAGCCGGAAGAGCAGAAGCAGCATCGCTCGCTGAGCCTCGCTGTCGGCACGTTCGAGCACGGCGAGCACGAGATCACCGTCGTCGACACCCCGGGCTACCCGGACTTCGTCGCCGAGATGATCCAGGGCTTCCACGCCGCCGACGCCGCGCTGTTCGTGATGGACGTGTCGGGCGGCATCGAGTCCGGCCTCGAGGCGGCGGTCAAGACCGGCCGGTCCACCGGCACGGCGGCCTGTTTCGTGCTCAACAAGTGCGACCGCGAGAATGCTGACCCGGGCGCGGCCCTGGACGCGCTCCGGGCGGCCTTCGGCAACAAGGTCGCCCCGCTCCACCTGGCCATCGGTGCCGCGGACACGTTCAGCGGCTACGTCGACCTCGTCCATCGCAAGGCCTACCGGTTCGAGGGTGGCACGGAGGTCGAGATCCCGATCCCGGCCGAGCTCGCAGACGAGGTCGCCCGGCGCCGCGACCAGCTGCTGGAGGCCGCGGCCGAGGCGGACGACGCCGTGTTCGAGAAGTACCTCGGCGAGGAAGACATCACCGACGCCGAGCTGGATGCCTGCCTCCACAAGGGCGTGCGCGAGTCGATCCTGGCGCCAGTGCTCGTCACCTCGGCCGCGAAGGGCATCGGCCTCAACGCGCTGCTGGACGCGATCGTGCGCTATCTCCCTTCGCCCGAGGAAGAGGGCCCCTACGCCGCCACGGACAAGTCCGGCAAGGTCGTGTCCGCGGATGCGACGAGCGGCCAGCTGCTGGTCCGCGTGTTCAAGACCGCGGCCGACCCGTTCGTCGGCCGGCTGACCTACCTCCGGGTTCTCTCCGGAACGCTCAAGAGCCAGGGCGGCACGTTCAACTCCACCAAGGGCGAGGACGAGCGCATCGGCCAGCTGCTGTATCTCCACGGCAAGGAGCAGGAACCGGCCGCCGAGCTGCGTGCCGGCGAGATCGGCGCCGTGGCCAAGCTGGGCGTGACCGAGACCGGCGACACGCTCTCGTCACGAGAGCTGGGGCTGCGGCTCGATGCGATCGCGTTCCCGGAGCCGACGCTGCAGGTGGCGATCGACCCGCTGTCCAAGGGCGACCTGGACAAGATGGGGCCGGCCCTCACGAGGATGCTCGAGGAGGAGCCCACCGCTCGCGTCGAGCGATCGGAGACCGGCGAGCAGATCCTGCGGGCGGTCGGCGAGGCGCATGTCGCGGTCATCTGCGACCGGCTCAAGCGCAAGTTCGGCGCCGCCATCGTCACCCGCACGCCCACGGTCCCCTACCGCGAGACCATCCGCGGCACGACCAAGTCCCACGGCCGCTACAAGAAGCAGACCGGCGGGCACGGGATGTTCGGCGACGTGTGGATCGAGCTCGAGCCCAACCCGGCGGCGGGCGTCCAGTTCGCCGACAAGGTCGTGGGCGGATCCGTCCCCAAGGGCTTCTTCGCCGGCATCGAGAAGGGCATCCGTGAGACGGCTGCCGAAGGCGTGCTGGCCGGGTTCCCGCTGATCGACTTCAAGGCGACCCTGTACGACGGCTCCTTCCACCCGGTGGACAGCAACGAGCTGTCGTTCAAGATCGCGGCGTCGATGGCGCTCAAGGATGGCGTCATGCAGGCCAAGCCCGTCCTCCTCGAGCCGATCATGACGGTGGACGTCCGGATCCCCGAGCAGTACATGGGCGAGGTCAACCGTGACCTCAATGGCCGCCGCGGCCGGGTCCTGGGCATGGATCTCGCGGACGGCATGCAGGTCATCTCGGCGCACGTGCCGCAGGCCGAGCTGTTCTCGTACGCGACCGAGCTGCGCTCGCTGACAGGCGGGCGCGGGACGTTCAGTTCCGTCCTCGACCATTACGAGGACGTGCCGGCGCACCTCGCCGAGAAGATCATCGAGGCGCACAAGAAGGAGCAGCACCCCGAAGGGCACTGAACCCGGCGGAGTCGATCCCTCGGAACGGGCGGCAGGCGCCGCCCGTTCTCCTCTCCCGACATCAGCCCACGTCCTTCACGCCTGTGGGTGCGCTCCGTTTGGGCGGAACGACGTCAGTGGCGGTCGCCGCCGTCCAGCATCGTCATCAGCGCGCGCAGGTCGATGCGGCCCTCATAGAGTGCCCGGCCGACGATGGCCCCAGTGCAGCCTGCTGCCTGAACGGCGACCACGTCATCGATCGAAGAGACCCCGCCTGACGCGATGATGCGACCACTGCCGATCCCCACTAACCCGCGCAGGAGGTCCAGGTCGGGCCCCTCGAGGAGGCCATCACGCTCGATGGCGGTGACCTCGAAGGTCTGGAAGCCCGCCGCGGCGAGTCCGGCGACCGCCTCCCCCGCCGGAAGGCCGGCAGCACCTTCCCGCCAGCCCTCGCCGAGGGCCATGCCGTCCCGGATGTCGATGGATGCCACGAGCCGGTCGGGGCCGTAGCGGGCGACCAGCGTCGCCGCGAAGTCCGGATCGCGGAGCAGGGCGGTGCCGATCACGGCCCTGGCGGCCCCGGTTCCCAGGGCTCCCGCGATGGCCTCCGCCGTCCGGAGCCCGCCCCCGATCTCGACCTGCATCCGGCCATAGGCCTCGGCGACGATCTCGGCCGCAAGGCCCAGCTGACGCGGCTCCCCTGCCCGCGCGCCGTCGAGATCCACGACGTGCAACCAGGTTGCCCCCGCGACCGCGAACGAACGCGCGACGCCGATCGGATCGTCTCCGTAGGACGTCTCCTGGTCGAAGTCCCCCCGGCGGAGGCGCACCACGCGACCCTCGATGAGGTCGATCGCGGGCAGCAGTTCGAAGCGGGACACGCTGCAACTCCATGTCTTGGTGGCGTGCTACTACGCTACTACGCTATCATGCTGCCACATACAGCGGGTCGGCCGGACGCCGACCACCAGCGGAAGGACGAGCACGACCGTGGCCAACGACTGGCGGACGCCGGACACCGAGGCGCTGATCGAGGCCCTCATGCGACTCGACACCCGAGACTCGGCCGAGCGGTTCCTGCGCGACCTGTGCACGCTCGGCGAGATCCATGACATGGCGCAGCGATGGGCGGTCGTGCGGCTGCTCGATGCCGGGATGCACTACGCCGAGATCTCGAAGCGGACGGGAGCCAGCACGGCGACCGTCACCCGGATTGCCTCCTGGCTCAACCACGGCGAGGGCGGCTACCGCGAGATGCTCGAGCGGTTCCAGGGAGGCGACGGGTCGACCCCCTACCCGCTCGGTCCCGAGCGATGAGGGAACGCATGAGGCTCGCCATCCCGAACAAGGGCCGCCTCCTCGAGTCCACCCTCGGCCTGCTCCACGACGCCGGGCTCGTCTTCGAGGAGCATGACCGAGCCTGGTCGCGCGCGTCCAGAACCACCCGCTCGACATCCTGTTCGTGCGGACTGGCGACGTCATCGAGTTCGTGAACGATGGCGTTGCGGACGCGGGCGTCACGGGCGGCGACATCCTGGCCGAGAGCGGGGTCGACCTTCCGGTGCTCCGGCAACTTGGCTACGGGCGCTGCCGGCTGGTCGCCGCGACACCGGCCAATTCGCCCTACGAGGCGATCTCGGACCTCGCCGGCGTCCGGATCGCCACCTCGCATCCCAACGTCACCCGCCGCTTCTTCGCGGAGCAGGGCATCCCCGTCGAGGTCATCTCCCTGTCGGGCGCGGTCGAGGTCGCCCCGCGGCTCGGCCTCGCGGACGCGATCGTCGACCTCGTCTCGACCGGTTCAACCCTGGCCATGAACGGCCTGCGAGCGATCGGTGACCTCCTGGCCTCCGAGGCGATCCTGCTGACCAATCCCCAGGCCGTCCGCCAGCGCCCGGAGGAGCTCGACGGCATCGTCACCATGCTGGGCTCCGTCATCGCGGCCCGCGGGCGCAAGTACCTGATGATGAACGCCCCCGCGGCCAAGCTCGGCGAGCTTGAGGCGCTCCTGCCGGGCCTGGAGTCGCCGTCGGTGATCCCGCTCGCCCACGCCGGGATGATCGCCATCCACTCGGTGGTCGGTGCGGACGAGGTCTGGGGGTTGCTCCCGCGCCTCAAGGGCGCCGGAGCGTCCGGCATCCTGGTCCTGCCCATCGAGAAGATCCTCCCGTGACCGACGTGGTCTCCGCCGCTGCCGGCCTGCGGCTGCGGCGCCTGGATCTCCGGGCCGGTGACCCTGACGCCATCCGGGCCAGGGACGCGCTGTTCCGCCGCGGTGCCGTCCCGGATCCGGCCGTGCGGGACGCGGCCCGGCGCATCCTCGCCGACGTCCGCGAGCGTGGCGCCAGCGCGGTCCGGGACGCCGCGACGCGCTTTGGCGGTGGCCGCCCCGACGGACGCCTGCTGCTGGCCCGCGAGGACCTGCTCGCCGCGGCGGATGCGCTGGGGCGTGCCGAGCGCGACGCCCTGGAGACAGCGATCGCGAACGTGCGCCGGTTCGCCGAGGCACAGGTTCCCACGTCCTCCCGCATCACGATCCTGCCCGGCGTGGAGCTCGAGCGCCGCTGGCTGCCCGTGGCGCGCGCAGGCGTGTACGCCCCCGGGGGTTCCGCCCCCTATCCGTCGTCCCTGGTGATGGGCGTCGTGCCGGCCCGCGTCGCCGGCGTGGGCGCCGTCGTCGTCGCCAGCCCGGCGGACCGCGCGGGGAACGTACACCCGGTCCTGCTGGGTGCTGCCGGTCTGCTCGGCGTCGACGCGCTCCTGGTCGCGGGCGGGGTGCAGGCCATCGGCGCGCTCGCGTACGGCCTCGTAGACGAGGGCCTTGACCCGGTCGACCTGATCGTGGGTCCCGGAAGCGCCTGGGTCACCGCCGCCAAGATCGAGGTCGTGGGCGAGGTGGGCATCGACCTGCCCGCCGGCCCCTCGGAGGGCCTCGTCCTGGCCGACGGCTCCGCCCACGTGCCCTCGGTCGCCGCCGACCTCCTCACGCAGGCCGAGCACGGGGTCGACTCCCCCGCCCTGCTCGTGACGACGGACGAGGCGTTCGCCGACGCCGTCGAGGCCGAGGTGCGAAGCCGACTCGCGACCGCCCTGCGCCGCGACATCCTCGCCCGCGCCCTCGCCGACCACGGTCGCATCGTCCTGGTTCCGGACATCGAGGCCGGGATCGACTTCGTCAACGGCTACGCCCCCGAGCACCTGTCCGTCGAGGTGGAGGATCTCGAAGGGGCCGTCGCCCGCATCCGCAACGCCGGTTCGATCTTCGTGGGGCGCTGGTCGCCCGAGTCGGCCGGTGACTATGCCTCCGGCGCGAACCACGTGCTGCCGACCGGCGGGCTCGCCCGCGCCTGCGGCCCGCTCGCGGTGGAGACCTACGGCAAGTTCAACCAGGTGCAGCGGATCACGCGCGAGGGGCTCGCGGCGCTCCGCCCCTCCATCGTCACCCTGGCCGAGGCCGAGGGGCTCCTGGCCCACCGTGACGCGGTGGAGATCCGGTTCGCGGACGATGTCGCACACGAGGAGGCGCAATGAGCACCAGCCCGTTCGCGGTGACGTCCCCGACGGATCCCGCCTCGTACTCCTGGGAGGCCACGGACGAGGGCGTCGCGGAGCGCTTCGGGATCCCCGTGGAGCAGGTCCTGCGCTTCGACCTCAACACCTCGCCCGCACCCCCGGACCTCGTGGCGCGCCTGCTGCGCGAGGGCCGGTTCGAGACCAGCCTGTCGGAGTATCCGCCCGGGGACTACCGCAACCTCGTCGAGGCGGCCGCGGCCGTCTACGGCGTCACGACGGACGAGCTCGTCCCGGGCGCCGGAGCCGACGAGATCCTCGACATGTGCACCAAGGCCTTCCTGCCCGCGGGCGAGGCGGCCGTGATCTCGACCCCGACCTACGCCATGTACCGGGTCCATGCCGAGCAGCGTGGCGGCCGGGTCATCGCCGTCCCGCGCCGTCCCGCGGCGGAGGGCTGGGCGATGGACGCGCCGGCCGTCCGCGAGGCGGCCCGTGAGGCCACGCTGGTGTGGATCTGCAACCCCAACAACCCCACCGGCCGAGCGGAGCCCGAGGGTGCCATCGAGTCGCTGCTCGCAGGGCTGGAGACCGACGCGGCCGCCGATGGCCGGGCCGTGCCCGCCGTCGTCGTTGACGAGGCCTACAGCGAGTTCACGGGTGGCTCCGTGATCCCGCTCCGAACCCGGTTCCCCAACCTCGTCGCCGTCCGGACGGCGTCCAAGGCCTACGCGATGGCCGGACTCCGGGTCGGCTTCGCCGTGGCGGCGCCGGCGACGCTCCGCCGCATCGCCCTCTACCGGCCGCCGGGCTCCATCGGCACGATCTCCGCGACGGTCGTGGCCGCCGCGCTCCACGACCCGTCCGAGATGCATGCCAACCTGGATCGCGTCGAGCGGGAGCGCCCGCGTCTGGCCGCCGGCCTTGCGGCCGCCGGCTGGCGTCCACAGCCGTCGGTGACCAACTTCATCCTGCTCGACCTCGTCACGGCAGAGCGATCGGAGGCCGCGGCCCTCGCGCTCATGCGCCGGGGCCTGGTCCCGCGCACGTTCGGCCACGGCCACCCGCTCGCGCACTGCCTCCGCGTGACCGTCCGCGATCCCGGCGAGGACGACCGCCTGGTCGCCGCGGCCGCGGAGATCGCCTCCACGCTCCCCTCCATCCCGCAGGAGCCGCCCGCATGACCACGCCCCTCGGAACCCTGGTTGTCCTCGAGCGCGAGGGCCGCCGCGTCCGCGTCTCCCGCCGCACGCGCGAGACCGACATCGGGATCGCCCTCGACCTGGATGGCTCGGGCGAGGCGACCATCGACACCGGGATCGGCTTCTACGACCATCTGCTGGGCTCGCTGGCGCACCACGGCCTGTTCGACCTCGAGATCCGGGCGACCGGCGACTTGCACGTCGACGAGCACCACACCGTCGAGGACGTGGCCCTGGTGCTGGGCGCGGCCTTGGCGGAGGCGCTCGGGGACCGGGCCGGCATCCGGCGCTTCGGAGACAGCTCCGTGCCCATGGACGAGTCGATCGCGACCGCGGTCATCGATGTCGGTGGACGCGCCGTACGCGGTCATCGACCTCCCCTTCCGCGCCGAGCGGGCCGGGGCGCTGCCGCTCCAGCTCGTGGACCACGCGCTGGAGTCCTTCGCGCGTGCCTCCGGCGCCACGCTCCACCTGGGCGGCACGGGCCGCAACGACCACCACCTGGCCGAGGCCGCGTTCAAGGCGCTGGGCCGGGCGCTCCGGGTTGCGTGCGAGCCCGATCCGCGGCGCACCGGCGTCGCATCGACGAAGGGGTCGCTCGGGTGACGGTGGCCCCCGGCGCTCCGCGCGTGGTTGTCGTGGACTACGGGGCCGGCAATCTCGTCTCGATCGAACAGGCGCTGACGACCGCCGGAGCCAGGGTCAGCCGCGCGCTGACCGGCGACCAGATCGGCGATCCGGACCTGTTGCTCGTCCCTGGCGTGGGCGCGGCCTCGCCCGCCATGGATCGTCTTCGCGACGGCGGCTTCATCGAGCCGATCCGCGCCTGGATCGAGGCGGATCGCCCGTTCCTGGGCATCTGCCTCGGCCTCCAGCTGCTCTACGAGGCCAGCGACGAGGACGGGGCCGAGACCCTGGGGATCCTGCCCGGCCGCACCGTGCGCCTCGACGGCGCCCCGACGCTCCCGCACATCGGCTGGAACCAGGTCGTCCGCCGGAGGTCCCACCCGGCCTTCGCGGGCATTCCCGAGGCTGCGGACTTCTACTTCGTCCATTCGTATGTCGGGCGCCCCGATGGCCCGTCCGCCGACACGCTGATCCTGGCCGAGACGGAGCATGGGTCGCCGTTCGCGTCGGCCGTCGCCCGCGGCCGGCTGCTGGGCGTCCAGTTCCATCCGGAGCGGTCCGGTTCCAACGGCCTGCGGCTGATCGCGAACGTGGTCGCCACGGCACGGGCCGCCGCCCCGAGCCCCGCCTGATGCTCCGCCGGCGCGTGATCCCGTGCCTCGACGTGGCAGACGGCCGCGTCGTCAAGGGCACCAACTTCATCGACCTCGTGGACGAAGGCGATCCCCCCGAGCTGGCCGAACGCTACGCACGCGAGGGCGCGGACGAGCTCGTCTTCCTCGACATCACCGCCGCCCCCGAGGGCCGTGGCACCCTGCTCGACATCGTGGAGCGGACCGCGCGACGGGCGTTCGTGCCGCTGACCGTGGGCGGGGGGGTCCGCTCGGTCGAGGACATGCGCGACGTCCTGCGGGCGGGCGCGGACAAGGTCGGTCTCAACACGCGCGCCGTTTCGGATCCCGGCCTCGTGACCCGGTGTGCGGCGAGGTTCGGCTCGCAGGCGGTGGTCGTGGCCATCGACGCCCGCCGCGTGGCGGGGCCGGATCCGAGGCTTCCGTCCGGGTACGAGGTCGTGGTCAACGGCGGCCGGCTGCCCGTGCGCCTCGACGCGGTCGCGTGGGCCGTCCGTGCCGTGGAGCTCGGCGCCGGCGAGCTGCTGGTGACCTCGATCGACCGTGACGGGACCAAGTCCGGTTTCGACACGGACCTGCTGCGGGCGATCACCACGCGGGTACCGGTGCCGGTCATCGCCTCGGGTGGCGCCGCGGGCCCCGAGGACTTCGTGGCCGCAATTCGCGACGGCGGCGCCGATGCCGTCCTGGCCGCCAGCATCTTCCATCGCTCCGAGTACACGATCGGCCAGGTGAAGGCCGTCATGGCCGCCGCCGGGCTCCCCGTCAGAACCCTCGACCAGGAGGCAACGGCATGACCCCAGCCACGCGCCCGGGACCGGTGGACCTCACCGCCGGCATGGATCCCGCCGCCGTCCGCTGGGATCCCGCCGGCCTCGTGGTCGGCGTCGTGCAGGACGTGGCGGATGGGCGCGTCCTGATGGTGGGCTGGCTGGACGTCGAGGCACTCGCCGCCACCCTCGGGACGGGCGACGTCCACTTCCACTCTCGCTCCCGTGGCCGCCTGTGGCGCAAGGGCGAGTCGTCCGGGCATGTCCTCCGGCTCCGCGGGCTGGCGCTCGACTGCGACGGCGACGCGCTGCTGATCACCGCTGAGCCTGCCGGCCCCACCTGTCATCGCGACACGCGCTCGTGCTTCGACCCGCACGCGGTGTCCCAGGCTGTGGCCGGATCCTCCCCCGTGGACATCCCGTCCCTCGAGGCAGGCCCGGACCCGCAGGGTTTCGGATGGCTCGAAATCCCTGTGGGCCACGATCGCGGACCGGGCCGCCAGCCGCCTGGAGGGGTCGTACACGGTCACGCTCCTGGAGGGAGGCGTGGACCTCGCCGGCCGCAAGGTCGCCGAAGAGGCGACCGAGGTGCTCCTCGCCGCGAAGAACGACGAGGCGGCCCAGCATGCGGGCACGGATCGCGGCATGACGAGGGACCTCCTGGCCGGCGAGGCGGGCGATCTCCTGTATCACGCGCTGGTGCTGCTCGCGGAGCGCGGGATGGAGCCCCGCGCGGTCCTGGACGTCCTGCGGCACCGCCACGGAGTCGTCGCCCCCTCCTGAGGCGGGCCTCAGCCTGAGACGATCCTCACGATCGACCGGTTGCGCTTGCCGACCCGCACCTCGAGCCACTCGCCCGCGATGGCCTCGGGCAGCGCGGCCGCCGGGTCGGCGATCCGGGTGCCGTTGATGGTGATTGCGCCGCCCTGCACGAGACGGCGGGCCTCGCCGCGTGACGGCGCGAGGCCCGTCTCGGCGAGCAGCACGACGGCACCGGCTGCGGCGACCTCGAGCGTCACCTGGGCACCGTTCGTCGCCGCGAACACGGCCCCCAGCAGCGTGGGGTCGCTGATGGGCTCGCGCTGGAACAGGGCCTGCGAGACCGCCACGGCCTGCTCGGCCGCCGCCTCGCCGTGGACCCGTGCCGTCACGTCGAACGCCAGTCGACGCTGGGCCTCCCGCGTCTCGGGGGCGGCCGCCACGGTCGCGTCCAGCGCCTCGATCTCGTCCCGTGCCCACGTCGTGAACCAGCGCAGGTACGTGCCCACGTCACGGTCATCGACGTTGACCCAGTACTGGTAGAAGGCGTACGGCGTCGTGCGAGCCGGGTCCAGCCACACGGAGTCGCCGCCCTCGCTCTTGCCGAACTTCGCCCCCGACGGCGAGAGGAGCAGCTTGTAGGCGATCCCGTGGGCCGGGCTCTCGTCCGCCTCCCCGCCCGACGTCCGCCGGATCAGCTCGAGGCCCGCGGTGATGTTCCCCCACTGGTCGGCGCCGCCCATCTGCATCTCGACGCCGTGCTCCCGGTACAACGTCAGGAAGTCGAATGCCTGGAGGGTCATGTAGCTGAACTCGGTGAAGGACAGTCCGCGCTCCAGCCGCGTCTGGACGGAGTCCTTGGCCAGCATGTAGGGGACGGTGAAGTGCTTCCCGACGTCCCGCAGATAGTCGATCAGCGAGATCGTGCCGAGCCAGTCGTAGTTGTTGGCCATGACCGCTTGGGCTCGGACCGGCCGAGAAGTCCAGGAACCGCTCCAGCTGCCCCCTGATGGCCGCGACGTTGCGCTCCAGGGTGGGTACATCGAGGAGGTTCCGCTCGGACGACCGCCCGGACGGATCGCCGATCATCCCCGTTCCGCCGCCTACCAGCGCGACCGGCCGTCCTCCGTGCCGCTGCAGTCGAAGCAGGCCGAAGATCGGGATCAGGTGCCCGATGTGCAGCGAGTCCGCCGTGGGATCGAACCCGATGTAGGCGCTGATCCGACGCCCGGTCGCCAGACGCTCTGGCAGACCGGGCGTCGTGGCCTGGAGGATGCCCCGCCACCGCAGGTCGTCGAGGAAGAGCGCCAGGTCCGGGGCGTGATCCGTGGAACCGGCCCCCGTCATGCGGGCGTCACAAGACACGGACCGGGACCGTCCACGGTCCAGCCCGGACAGCTCAATCGGGTCTCCATCCACCTCATGGTATCGTTCCGCCCGCAATGCAGACCAGCCTCTCTCGGAGGCAGCGCCGACGTCGCCTGAGTGACAAGCGCCGCCCGCGTGGCAGCGGTGCCGCCAAGTACGTGGCACTCGCCATCCCGCTCTTCCTGTTCGCGACGATTGCCCTGATGGGCGTCGCGGGTGCGACCACGTTCGTCGCGGGGTATTCCTTCCTGTCCAAGGACCTTCCCGACCCCAAGAAGACCCTCGAGGCCATCGACTTCGACCAGCAGACGGCCGTGTGGGACCGGACCGGCAAGGTGCTGCTGGCCCGCCTCGGCTCGGACCGCCGGGAGCTCGTGACCTTCGACCAGATCCCGCCGGTCCTCGTGGACGCCACGACCGCGATCGAGGACAAGACCTTCTGGGAGAACTCGGGCTTCGATCCCATCGCCTTCGCGGCCGCGGCCATCGACACCATCCAGGGCAACGACCGTGGCGGGTCCACGATCACCCAGCAGCTGGTGCGAGCTCGGCTTCTGCCTGAGAGTGCGTTCGCGGACAGCGTGTACGAGCGCAAGGCGCGCGAGATCATCCAGTCGATCCGCCTGACCGAGGCCTACCCGGGCACCGCCGGCAAGCAGGCGATCATGGAGTCCTACCTCAACAACAACTACTACGGCAATCGGAGCTACGGCGTCGCCGCCGCCGCCCAGAGCTACTGGAAGAAGGACCTCAAGGATCTCACGCTCGCCCAGTACGCCCTTCTCGCCGGCATTCCGAAGTCGCCCACGGCCTACGACCTCGTCCAGAACGCCACCGAGGAGGAGTACACGGACGAGAACGGCAAGGTCCAGACGCGCATGGTCGTCCCGCAGAACGCCCAGGTGGTGCGCCGCCGCGACCAGATCCTCGAGCTCATGAAGACGCGCTCGGATCTGTCGGGTGGCACCTACACCGACGCGGACTTCGAGGCGGCCAAGACCGAGCCCGTCATCCTCGCCGACCAGACGGCGGATGCGTGGCGCGCCCCGCACTTCGTGTGGCAGGTGCGCAAGGAGCTCGGCGAGCTCCTCTGCGGCGAGCCCCAGTGCGAGAAGATCGACACCGGCGGCTACAAGGTGATCACCTCGCTCGACTACAAGATGCAGCGGATCACCGAGAAGTGGGTCTACGCCGCCGCGATCATCCCCAACAGCAAGAACCCGGACCAGCAGCTCAAGACCCGCCAGATCCCGCGCAAGGAATGGTCGTGGATCAAGAAGCTCCGCGGCCACAACATCCACAACGCGGCGGCCGGCGTGGTGGACTACCGCACCGGGGAGATCCTGTCCTACGCGGGCTCGGCGTCGTACACGGCCAAAGGCTCCAAGAAGATGCAGCCCCAGTTCGACGTCCTCGCTGACGGATGGCGCCAGCCGGGATCGTCGATCAAGCCGCTCGTCTACCTCGTCGGCATCGACGACAAGACGATGACGGCGTCCACCATGTTCATGGACGTGGTCACCAACTTCGCCCCCAGCGGCGCGAAGCCGTTCACGCCGACCCAGGCTGACAACGCGGAGCGAGGGCCTGTGCGGCTTCGCAGCGCGCTCCAGTTCTCGCTCAATGTGCCCGCGATCAAGGCCGGCTTCATGAACGGCCTCGAGCACCAGTACGAGCGGACCAAGGACTTCGGCCTGGTCTATCCGAAGACCGCCCTGCCGGTCGCCTCCCAGAGCATCGGCACGCTCGAGGTGCATCCGATCGACATGATCAGTGCCTTCGGCATGATCGGGAACGGCGGCGTGCTCATGCCCCACCACACGATCGTCCAGATCCTGGACGACAACGATGTCCAGGTCTGGCCGCCCAAGGACACCAAGCTCACCGGTGAGCGGGTCGTGAGCCGGCAGGCGGCCTACATCATGACGGACATCCTCGCGGGCAATACCATCGCGAGCGTCAACCCGTTCTGGGCGAAGTGGCGCATCACCGATGGGGTCACCGGCTCGAAGACACGGCCCGCGGCGTACAAGACGGGCACCACGAGCGACAACCGTGACGTTCATGCCTACGGCTACCTCGCGATGCCGTCGTCCAAGACGGAGCCGGCCCTCGCGACGGGCGTCTGGATGGGCAACTCCGACAACTCCCCCAACGACGGCAAGCTCTCGCTCGACACCTCGGCGCCGCTCTGGTCGGCGATTCTCTCGGATGTGTCGAAGGACATGAAGATCGAGGGCTTCGCCCGCACCAGGCCCAAGGGCCTGGTCAAGGCGACGGTCGATGCGTTCACGGGCCTGCGCCCCAACGGTGCCACGCGCAAGACGGTGGAGGAGCTGTTCCTGCCGGGTACGGCCCCCACCAAGAGCGCAACCTCCTCGCGGGCGGTCGATGTCGACGAGGCGAGTGGCCTCCTGTGGCGGGAGGGCTGTGTCGGTCCCATGGTGACGAAGTCGTTCATCGACTACAGCAAGGCCGAGGCCGGGTTCAAGTCCTGGCAGAAGGCCGACGCCGCGTGGCAGGCTCGCGCGGCCCGCGGCCCGGGCGTGCGGGGCGGTCCGAAGGGAACCAGGACGGCCTACTTCTACGGCTCCGGCGACGGCATCAGCTGGTACCCGTTCGGACGCAGCTGGGGCGGATCCTTCGCGCCCACGAAGAAGTGTCCGATCGGGCCGCCGCCGCCCACGCAGTGCGTCTCTACGCTCGAGTCGGCGTGCCCGTCGATCGTGCCCGAGCCTTCACCGTCTGCCGGCAAGCCCGGCGGCGGCAAGCCCGGCAAGACACCCAAGCCCTGACCGCGCACCGGCCTAGAGCCGGACGATCGTCGCTCCGTCGCCCCCTTCGCCGCGCTCACCGGCACGGAAGCTCTTCACGAGCGGGTGGGATCCTGCCTGCTGCCGCACGGCGTCCCGCAGCGCACCCGTGCCGAGGCCGTGGATGATCGTCACCTGCTCGAGCCCCGCCAGCGACGCGTCGTCGAGGTAGCGCGACAGGGCCTCGAGTGCCTCGTCCACGCGAGCCCCGCGCAGGTCCAGCGACGAGGCCACGCTGCGGGCGCGCTCGAGTTGGAGGCTGGAGATCCCGGTCCCGCCGCGGGAGGGCAGCTCGCCGCGGGCCGCCGCCCTCACCGCCGCCGATTCGGTCGTCGCTCCCCCGCCGTCCACGACCCCGACAACGAGCTCCAGCTCGCTCACGGCGACGGACACGCGCATGCCGCCCGCCTCGAGGGTCGCCCTCGTGCCGCCCTTCTCGAGAGCCGCGATGCGACCCTCCCAGCCGCCGGTCCGGCTGCGGGCGCGCTCCCCCACGTGCCACGTGCGTGGGACCACCGGCTCGACGGGTCGCCGGTCCCTGGGCGCATCGGGGAGGCGCTCCAGGGTCTGCTCGGCACGGGCCAGGGCGGCATCGATGGCGGGCGCGGTCACGGTCTCGCGCTCCAGGCGCCGGCGCACACCCGCCACGTCGTCCTTGAGGCTGTCGACGAGGCGCTGGGCCTCCCCACGAGCCGCCCGCACCGCGTCATCGCGTTCGCGCCGGGCTCGTCGTCGCTCCTCGTCCGCGGAGCGCAGCGCTTCGGCTGCCTTGGCTTCGGCGGCGCGTGCCCGGTCCACGGCCTCCGCGATCTCGCCCTCCTGGCGGCGGATCGACGCGAGCGTTGCCTCGAAGGCTCGCTGGTTCTCGGACAGGCGGCTGCGCGCGTCCGCGACGATCGTCTCGGGCAGGCCGAGGCGCTCGGCGATCGCGAAGGCCTGAGACCCGCCGGGAAGCCCGATCGTCAGCCTGTAGGTCGGCGACAGGGTCTCGAGGTCGAACTCCACGGAGGCGTTGCGCGCGTCGGGCGTCTCGTGGGCGTAGACCTTGATCTCCGCGTAGTGCGTGGTGGCGGCGACCAGCGCCCCCGAGCGGATGAAGTGGTCGAGCAGCGCCTGCGCCAGGGCCGAGCCCTCGGTGGGGTCCGTACCGGCCCCCAGCTCGTCGAGGAGCACCAGCGTTCGCTGGACCCGCGCTGGCCACGATCCGGGTGATGGATCGCAGGTGGCCCGAGAACGTGGACAGCGACTGGGCGATGGACTGCTCGTCGCCGATGTCCGCGAACACGTCCCGGAAGATCGGCAGACGGGATCCCGCCTCGGCGGGCACGTGCAGGCCGGCCTGGTGCATCAGCGCGAGCAGCCCGAGGGTCCGGAGCGCCACGGTCTTGCCGCCCGTGTTCGGACCGGTGATCACGAGCGCGGTGTAGCCCTCACCAAGGCGCAGGTCGATGGGGACCACGCGCCCGGTCAGCCCCGGGTGCCGGGCCGACAGCAGGACCACCTCCGAGCGTTCGGCAGCGGCCGGGCGCATGCCGTCCAGCTCCGCCGCGAGCTGCGCCTTGGCCGCCCAGAAGTCGAACTGGGCCAGGGCCTCCAGCGTCTCGCGGAGCAGGGTGCCGTTGGCGCCGACCAGGGCCGAGAGCTCGTCGAGGATCCGTCCCTCCTCCTCGTCTACGGCCGCCTGCGCCTCGCGCCATGCGTTGCCGAGCTCCACCACGACCAACGGCTCCACGAACAGCGTCTGGCCGCTGCCGGAGGCGTCGTGGACGATCCCCTTGACCCGGGACCGGGCATCGGCGCGGATCGGTACGACGTAGCGCCCGTTGCGCATCGTGATCAGCGGCTCCTGGAGCGCGCCGCCCAGCTCCGAGCCCACCAGCGAGTCCAGGCGGCGACGGAGCCGGTCGTAGGTCACCCGCACGGCGGCCCGCAGCCCGCCGAGGCGCGGTGAGGCCGTGTCCAGGAGCTCGCCCGTGGGGTCGAAGCTGCGCTGCAGCGTGCTGCGCAGGGCAGGCAGCGGGTGCAGGCGGCGACCGAGGTCCCTGAGCAACGGACGGCGCTCCTCGGCCAGCGCCGTGGCAAGACGGGCCGCGGATTCCAGCGTCTCGACGATCTCGAGGAACTGGGCCGGATCCAGGCGTCCGCCGCGGACCGCGCGGCCCACCCAAGGTTCGATGTCGTGGGCTGCGCCGATGCCGACGCCCGGTCGCTCCTGGAGCAGCGCGCGCGCCTGGTCCGTCTCGTCGAGGCCGCGCCCGACGATCACCTCGTCGGCCGATGGCACCAGGGCCTCGGCCAGCCGCCGCGACGGATCGAAGGACGTCTTCTCGGCGAGCCGTGCCCGGACGCTCGGGAACTCGAGGAGGGCGATGGAGCGGGCGTCCATCAGCGTGTCCGGCCGCTCACGGACGGGCTCCCCGCGACCAGGAACCGCCACGGAACGGATACCCACGGCTCGCCCGCGAAGCCGATCCCCACCCGGGGCGTGGCGACGATGGCCGGAACCGCCGTTCCGACGGGTGCGTCCTCGAGGCGCAGGGCTGAGGCGCCGTCGCACAGGTCCAGACCGGTATGGGAACGATCCACGCCAAAGGCGAGCGCGACGAGTCCCGGGCCAGCCGCGAGGCGAGCATCGGGGACGGGGCGCCGCCGCCGTGCTTGACGGGCAAGGCGCATGGTGTCGATCCCCTCGAGGGGCTCGACGGCGCGGATGAGCAGCGCCGCGGGAAACGGGGAGGCCCCGGTCACGACGTTGAGACAGTGGTGCATGCCGTAGACAAGGTACACGTAGGCGATGCCGGCTCGCCCGAACATGACCCGGTTCCGGGCCGTGAGACCCATGCGAGCGTGCGACGCACGGTCGTCTTCGCCCACGTAGGCCTCGACCTCCACGATCCGTCCGACGCGGCGCCTCGCCCCGGAGGAGTCCGCGTCGCGGACGAGATGCACACCCAGCAAGGCCCGGGCGGCGTCCAGCGTGTCCCCGGCGAGGAGCACGCGCGAGGAAACGGCGATGGCGGACGGTCGTTCCGGAGCGGAGCCACTACAGGCCGTACGCGGCCTCGATGTAGTCAGGGACGAGGAACCCAACCAGGCCCAGGAACGCCGGGATCACCGTCTGGTGGAAGGCCGCCCCGATACCGGACTCGTTGAGCGCCTCCCAGAAGGGACGCAGGAGCGGGACCTCGGCCGTCTTGGCCGCCGTCGGCGCATAGAGGAAGTACTGGTCGAGGATGATCGTGAGGAACAGCAGGAGGAGCAGGCCCTGCACGACACCCAGGACGCCACCCAGGACCTCGTCGATCACCGGGTGGCTGGCAAACAGCTGGGTCTTCTGGTACGTCCCCTGGACAACGAGGAACAGCGCCACGACGGCCGCGACGAACAGGACCAGGAATCCGATCATCACGCTGTACTCGGCAGGGTAGTAGGTCCAGTTCTCGGCGAGGAACTCGCCGACCGGCACGGACAGGATCGCGGCAATGAAGAACGAGAAGGTCATGCACAGGATGCCGACCACTCGACGAATCGAGCCCTGGATGAAGCCCAGGACGAACATGCCGACCAGGAACAGGATGACCACCAGGTCGAACAGGTTCAGTGATGTGATGAACCCAACGATGTCCACGCATCCACCTTCGTGACGGCTGCCGGAACCCCCGCCGGCCTGTGCCCCGCCGAAGGGTAGCAGCGCGCCGGAGGGCACCGCAACGGGACGAACGCCCTACTGGTACCCCACCGGGGATCCGGGACCTCAGGTCCTGAGGCGGCCTCCGACCTCGTGCAGCGCGCCGACGACCCCAGCGACCGCCGTATCGACCTCGGCCTCGGTCAGCGTCCTGTCCGCGGCCCCCAGCCGGACCCGGAACGCGAGGCTCTTCTCCTCGCCCGCGAGCGGCACGCCGCGGTAGATGTCGAACAGCCGGACGTCGCGCAGCAGACCGCCGGCATGCTCGCGAACGAGGTCCTCGACAACGATGGCAGGAAGGACGTCGGGGACGACGATGGCGAGGTCGCGCTCCACCTCGGGGTAGCGGGGCACGCCATGAGCGCGCTCTGGTTCCGGGCGACCGCCGGCAAGTCCGTCGATCGCGACCTCGGCGACGATGACCCGCTGGGCGGTCCGGAGCTCCCAGGCGTCTACGACGTTCGGGTGCAGCTCGCCGACCAGCGCGTGCAGGCGATCGCCGGCGTCCGCGCGGGCGGTGCGGCCGGGGTGGAACAGCGTCTCGCCGGTCTCGGCCGCGTACGAGACGGCGGGCAGGCCGAGCCGGCGCGCCAGCAGCTCGAGGATCCCCTTGGCGTCGTCAAGGTCGTACGGCCGGGCCGTTCGGTTCCAGGCCGGGGGCTCCGCTGCGCCGACGAGCGCGAAGCCGAGTCGCCACCACTCTCGCGGTTCGGAGCCCGTGCGGGCGTAGCCCTTGCCGATCTCGAAGACCGCCACGTCCTCCGTGCCGTGGCGAAGGTTGACGCCGACGACGTCCACGAGGCTGCCCAGCAGGTTGCGGCGCAGCAGCGAATGGTCACGCGACAGCGGGTTGGTCACGCCGATGGGGTCCCCGCCCGGCCGTGGCTCATCGCCCGTCGAGGGCACCTCGCGCGAGAGCACGAACGACTCGACGTGCCGGGGCGACACGAGGGCCGTCGTCACGACCTCCGTGAGTCCCGCGCCCGCCAGCGTCTCGCGCACGAGTTCGCGAGTCTCGAGGGGAGAGGCACGGAACACCGGCATCTCCGTGTCGGGCGTCACGGAGGGGATCAGCTCGTAGCCGCGGACCCGCGCGATCTCCTCTGCCACGTCGGCCTCGATGGCGATGTCCCGACGCCAGGTGGGCACGATCGCCGTGATGGCGACCTCGTCACCGGCCTCGACGATCAGCGGCTCGGGCATGAGCGCGACGGTGACGGGCTCGGCGGCCGTCGCCGGTTCGGTCTCCACGCTCACGCGCGCAAGCAGCGCCCGCTGCTCCGCAGCCGACAGCTCCGTGCCCAGCAGGCGGTTCACTCGCGCGGGGCGGAAGACGACCCGCGCGGGATCCGGCAGGACCGGAGCGATGTCCACCACGCCGGGGGCGATGTCACCACCGGCCCAGCGGCGGATGAGCTGCGCCGTGCGGTCCGCGCCCAGGCGGGCCATGCGCGGCTCCTGGCCCTTCTCGAAGCGGCTCGACGCCTCGGAGCGGAGCGCGAGACGCTGTGCGGTCCGCCGGATGCTCACGGGGTCGAAGATGGCGGACTCGATGACGACGTCGCGGGTCTGGTCGGATACCTCGGAGCTCGCGCCACCCATCACGCCGGCGACGGCGAGGGCCCCCACGGGATCGGCGATCAGCAGCATGTCGGAGGCGAGCTCGCGCTCCACGTGATCCAGCGTCTCGAGGCGCTCGCCCGGGGTCGCGCGGCGTACGACGATGGTGGCGCGACCGTCGACACCCGGGCGGACGGCCGCGGCGTCGAAGGTGTGAATGGGCTTGCCGAGCTCGAGCATGACGTAGTTGGACACGTCGACCACGTTGCTGATCGGGCGCTGGCCGGCCGCGAGGAGCCGCATCTGGACGGCGTCCGGCGAGGGTCCGATGGTCACGCCGCTCACCCAGCGGCCGGCGAAGCCGGTGCACAGGTCTGGATCCAGGACCTCGACGGCGAGGCGCTCGGACGTGGACGGGCCACTCCCCTCGTGGACGGTGAGCTCGGGCATCCGGACCTGCTGGCCGGTGGCCGCGGCCACCTCACGGGCCAGTCCGAGGATCGACAGGGCATCGCCCCGGTTGGGCTTGACGTCCACGTCGAGCACCACGTCACCGAACAGGTCGACCAGCGGTGCGCCCAGCGGCGTGTCCGAGGGCAGGATCAGGATCCCGTCGCCGTCGCTGGTGAGGCGCAGCTCGTCGCCGGAGCACAGCATCCCGTTCGACACGACGCCCATCTTCTCGGCGCGCTCGATGCGCCGGTTGCCGGGCAGGACGGCGCCCGGAAGGGCCACGGGAATGCGCTGGCCGGGGGCGATGTTCGTGGCTCCGCACACGATCGACAGTGGCTCGCCGCCATCACCGAACGTCACCGTCGTGAGCGAGAGGCGGTCCGCGCGCGGGTGACGCTCGACCGTGAGCAGCTCGCCGACCACGACGCTCTCCCAGTCGGCACCCCAGCGCTCGATGTGCTTGACCTCCATGCCCAGGAGCGTGAGCCGCTCGGCGAGCTGCTCTGGGGTCAGCTGGACGTCGACGAAGTCGCGCAGCCAGGACAGCGGCACTCTCACCGGAAGGCTCCCAGGAAGCGGAGGTCGTCCTCCATGTAGAGGCGGAGGTCGGCCACGGCGTGGCGCAGGTTCGCGATGCGCTCCACGCCCATCCCGAAGGCGAAGCCCTGGTAACGCTCGGGGTCGATGCCGCCGTAGCGCAGGGTCACCGGGTGGACCATGCCAGCTCCCAGGATCGTCATCCAGCCGGTACGGGAGCAGGCGGGGCACTTCTCGCCGTCGCACATGACGCACAGGATGTCGAACGCGACGGACGGCTCCGTGAACGGGTAGTAGCCGGGACGGAAGCGTGTCGCACGATCCGCGCCGAACATCGCGTGGGCAAACTGATCGAGCAGTCCCCTGAGGTCCGCCATGGACGTGCCCTCGTCCACCATCAGGCCCTCGACCTGGAAGAACTCCGACGCGTGGCTGGCGTCCACGGCCTCGTAGCGGAAGCAGCGGCCCGGCAGCAGCGCGCGGATGGGCGGCCGCTCCTGGTGCATCACCCGGATCTGACCGGGACTCGTGTGGGTCCGCAGCAGTCGCCCATCGAGGTCCAGGTAGAGCGTGTCCCACAGGTCGCGTGCGGGGTGATCCGGCGGGATGTTGAGCATCTGGAAGTTGGTGACGTCGTCCTCGATCTCGGGGCCCTCGTAGACCACGAAGCCGAACTGGGCGAACACCGCCGCGATCTCGCGGGCCGTCTCCACGATCGGGTGCAGCGACCCGCGACGGATCGGGCGACCGGGCGTGGTGACGTCGACCGCCTCGGCCGCGAGCCGCGCGGCCAGCTCCGACGCCCCCAGGCGACTCCGGGCCTCACCCAGCGCCGACTCGACCGCGCCGCGGACCTCGTTGGCCACCGCGCCGACCTTCGGCCGGTCCTCGGCGGGCAGCGCGCCGATGCCGCGCAGGATGGCCGTCAGGTCGCCCTTCTTGCCCAGCACCTCCAGCTCGATGGCGTCGAGGGCCGCGGTGTCGGGTGCGCTCCCGGCGGCTGCCACGGCGCGGGCGCGCAGCGCGTCGAGATCCGTTGTCAGCTGAGCGAGATCCATTGATTCGTAGCGGTCCAGTCCGTGGTGGTGCGAGGTGGTTGGCGGTGCCCCGGAATCATGAACCCTCGGCGTCGCGGACGTCGAGGGTTCCGATCAGCGTTCCCAGGCCGTGGGGCGCGCCTCGTGGCGCATCAAGCCCGAGGGTTCAGGCGCTGCGGGCGATCTCGGCGATGCGGCCAAAGGTCGCGGCGTCGCGCACGGCGATATCGGCGAGGATCTTGCGGTCGAGATCCACGTCCGCCTTCTTGAGGCCGGCGATCAGGTTGCCGTACGTGATGCCGTTGAGGCGGGCGGCGGCATTGATCCGGATGATCCACAGCTGGCGCATGTCGCGCTTGCGCTGCTTTCGATCACGGGTCGCGTACGCCAGCGCATGGAGCTGGGCCTCCTTGGCCCGCTTGATGAGCTTGCGGTTCGTGCCCGTGCGCCCCTCGGCCTCATGCAGCAGCCGCTTATGGCGCTTGTGGGACGTGACGCCTCGCTTGACGCGTGCCATCGGTCAGCTCCTAGAGATACGGCAGCAGCCGGCGAAGCTGCTCCTGGTGCTCAGGGCCAACGACCGCCTTGCCCGCGTAGCGGCGGGTACGGCGCGACGACTTGAGCTCGAGGTGGTGTCCGCGCCAGGACTTGACGCGGATGAACTTGCCTGACCCGGTGACCTTGACGCGCTTCTGGGTCCCCTTGTGGGTCTTCATCTTCGGCACGCTGGCCTCACTCTCCTGCTGGCGCCGCCTCGACCGCCGGCTCGGCGGAGGGCGTCTCGGCGGTGACGGGCTCGATGGGGGCCTGGACGACCTCCGTCTTGCCCGCCGGGTTGCGGTGCTCGTGCGGCTTTGGCTTGTGAACCGACAAGAGCGTCATGAACATCGACTTGCCTTCGAGGGCCGGCATCCGGTCCACGGTCGCGTGGTCCTTGACGGCCTCGCCGAACTTGGCGAGGAGGTTCCGGCCGATCTCGGGGTGGGTGAGCTCCCGGCCACGGAAGCGAACGGTGACCTTGATTCGGTCACCGTCCTCGAGGAACTCGATCGCCCGGTGGACCTTCGTCTCGAAGTCCCCGATGCCGATCTTCGGCGTGAGGCGGACTTCCTTGAACTCCACCGCCCTCTGCTTCCGCTTCGCCTCCTTGTCTCGCTTGGTCAGCTCGTACTTGTACTGACCGTAGTCGAGAAACTTGACGACCGGCGGTGCCGCGGTGGGCGCAACCTCGACGAGGTCGAAACCCCGTTCCTGCGCCATCGCGAGGGCCTGGTGCGTGGGCATGACGCCCAGCTGTGAGCCATCTTCGTCGAGGACCCGCACCTGGGGGACGCGGATCATCTGGTTGATGCGCAGGTCTCGGCTGATGTCGTGGTTCCCTTTGTTCGAGTGGCTGATCGTGCGGCGCGCACAGGCATACGGCCTGCTCGGTCGCCGCGGGAGGATAGCACAGCGCCTCTCGGAGCCGCAACGAAACGGGCGGCCCGGAGACCGCCAGTCCGTTCGCTATCCGAGGCGGCGCTCGCGCACCTCTTCACCGAGGCGCGAGGCCAGGTCAGCCCAGCTCGACGCCCTGCTCCTGGGAGCCGTCGCGGCGGCGCACGGACGCGGTCCTGCCCTCCACCTCGCGGTCGCCGAGGATGAGCATGTAGGGCACCTTCTGGCCCTGTGCGAGGCGGATCTTGTTCTGCATCCGGTTGTCCGAGGAGTCCACCTCCACGAAGCGCAGGCCGGCCGGCCCGCAATTCCGCGGCGAGCTCCCGAGCCGGCTCCACGTGGCGGTCCGCGATGGGGATGACCACGACCTGCACGGGCGCCAGCCAGAGCGGGAACGCGCCGGCGAAGTGCTCCACCAGGATGCCGATGAAGCGCTCCAGGGATCCGTAGATCGCGCGGTGAATCGCCATCGGGCGCTTGGGCTGGCCGTCCTCGTCGATGTAGGTGAGGTCGAATCGCTCCGGGAGCATGGTGAGGTCGACCTGGATGGTGGCCGTCTGCCAGGAGCGGCCGAGGGCATCCTCGATGTGGACGTCGATCTTGGGTGCGTAGAAGGCCCCGTCGCCGGGCTTGAGCGTCCACGACAGCCCGGAGGCGTCGAGCGCATCTCGGATCAGGCTCTCGGCCCTGTCCCAGAGCGCCGGGTCGCCGAGGGCCTTGGCCGGCTTGGTCCCGAACTTGATCTCGGGCGTGAGGCCGAACCAGCCGTAGATCTCCTCCACCTCGCCCATCAAGGCGGCGATCTCGTCGCCCAGCTGGTCCGGGCGGACGAAGATGTGGCCGTCGTCCTGGATGAACTGCCGGACGCGCGTGAGGCCCGAGAGCGTCCCTGACCGCTCGTTGCGATGCAGGCGCCCGAACTCCGACAGGCGCAGCGGCAGGTCCCGGTAGGAACGCAGGTGGCTCTTGTAGATGACCGTGCTCTCGGGACAGTTCATCGGCTTGAGCGAGAAGGTCTGGCCCTCGCTCTCGATGAGGAACATGTTCTCCTTGTACAGCTCCCAGTGGCCTGACGCCTCCCACAGGCGCTGGCTGACCACCATCGGCGTGGAGACCTCGAGGTAGTCGCGCCGGTCCTGGACCTCGCGGACGGCGGTCTCCAGCGTCCGCCAGACGCGCTGCCCCTTCGGGTGCCAGAAGGCGGCGCCAGGGCTGACGTCGTGGAAGCTGAACAGGTCGAGCTGCACGCCCAGCTTGCGATGGTCGCGCTTCTTCGCCTCCTCGCGCCGCCACAGGAACTGGTCCAGCTGCTCCTGGTTCTCCCAGACCGTCCCGTAGATCCGCTGGAGCATCGGGCGCTTCTCGTCGCCCCGCCAGTAGGCGCCGGCAACCGCGAGGAGCTTGAACGGACCGATGTGCCCGGTCGAGCCCACGTGCGGCCCCTTGCACAGGTCCCGGAACGGGCCGTGCTCGTAGAAGGTGACCGGCGGCATCGGCTCGCCGGACTCCTGCGCCTTGCGGGCGAGGTCGTCGAGGATCTCGACCTTGAAACCCTGGCCGTCGGCGTCCTCGATGGCGCGTCCCTCGTCGAAGCCGACCTCTCGGCGGACGAAGGCGTGGTCGGCGACCACGGAGGCGCGCATCCGGCCCTCGATGGCCTCGAGATCGGCCGGCGTCAGCGGCCGTGGCAGCTCGAAGTCGTAGTAGAAGCCGTTCTCGATGGCCGGTCCGATGCCCAGGCGTGCGCCCGGGAACAGGTCCAGGACCGCTTCGGCCATCACGTGCGCCGCGCTGTGGCGCATGGCGTCGATGGGGGCGTGCGCCCCCGCGTCCAGCAGCTCCTCCGCCGAGCCGCGTTCAGGGGCCTCGAACGGAACCTCGTCCTCGTCGTCTGCGGCCACCACGGCCTGGTCTGCAGCCATCTTCACCGACTCCCGAGCAACAGAAAACCCCTCGTCCGACTGGACGAGAGGTTCGGCCTCCCGCGCGGGCCGGAGGTGGTGGGCGATACTGGACTCGAACCAGTGACCTCATGCATGTCAAGCATGCGCGCTAACCAACTGCGCCAATCGCCCTTCGGCCGGGGAGGATAGCACGAACCGCCGGACGTGCGACCATGGGGGCATGTCCGACCTGGAGCTCCTCGACTGCGGCGGTGGCCGCCGGCTGGAACGATTCGGGACCGCCATCGTGGACCGGCCCGCGCCTGCCGCCGACTGGATCCCCCGCACGCCGCCGGCCGAGTGGAAGCGCGCCACGCTTCGCTGGGGTAAGGGTGGCTGGGTCCGCGGCGGAACGCTGGAGCCGTGGCCGGTCCGCGTCGCGGGCCTGACGCTCGAGTGCCGGCCCGCCGCCGGTGGCCAGCTGGGCGTCTTCCCCGAGCACGCGTCCACCTGGGCGTGGCTGGACCGTGTGGTGGGCGCAGCTGCCTCGAACCTCGGGCGTCCGCCGGAGGTCCTCTCGTTGTTCGGATACACCGGCGGAGCGTCGCTCGCCTGCGCGAAGGCGGGCGCTCGTGTCGCCCACGTGGACTCCTCCCGGCCAGCCGTGGCGTGGGCCCGACGGAACGCCGAGCTGTCGGGCCTCGCGGACGCTCCAATCCGCTGGCTCGTGGAGGACGCCCGGATCTTCGTCCGTCGGGAGCGGCGGCGCGGCAACCGCTACGACGGCGTGGTCCTCGACCCACCCAGCTACGGGCACGGGAACGGCGCCTGGCAGATCGAGGAGCACCTCGGACCGCTCCTGGCCGATCTCGCGGCGCTGGCGGGCCCGCGGCCGTCCTTCGTCCTGCTCAGCGCCCACACCGAGAGCTTCGACGCCGACAGGCTGGGGGCCCTCGTCCGCGAGCACTTCGGGGTCGCCGCGACCGGCGAGCCGATGATGGTGGTCAGCCGAGCCGGTTCCCGGCTGCCGCTGGGCGCCTGGGCGCACAGCCCCGTCCGCTGACGTCAGCATGCCGCTCCCCCACCCCGACGCCATCATCAGCAGCCTGAAGAACCCGCGCGTCCGAGCGGCAGTCGAGCTCCGCGAACGACGCGCCCGGGACGCCACCGGCCTGACACTCGTGGATGGCGCCCGCGAGCTCGGACGTGCGCTCGACGGAGGCGCGCGCCTCGTGGAGGTGTTCGCCGACGAGACGGGCCTCACCCCAGACGGGGCGAGCATCCTCGAGCGTGCGCGGGCGACCGGCGCCGCGGTGGTCCCGGTCACGCGTGTCGTGCTGGATCGCCTTGCCTACGGCGACCGATCCGAGGGCCTGGTGGCGACGGTCGCCGTGCCCGACCTGTCGCTGGAGGCGCTCCGCCTGCCCGCCGACCCGCTCGTCGTGGTCCTCGAGGGCGTTGAGAAGCCCGGCAACCTGGGCGCGGTGCTGCGCAGTGCGGATGGAGCCGGGGCCGACGCCGTGATCGTGGCGGACCCCAGGACCGATCTGTTCAACCCCAATGCCGTGCGAGCCTCCCTCGGATCGATCTTCACCGTGCCGGTTGCGGCGGGCCCGGGCGTAGCGATCCGCGACCGACTGGCCGCCACCGGGCTGCGCGTGCTGGCCGCGCGGGTCGAGGGATCAAGCATCTACACCGAGGTGGACATGCGGGGACCACTCGCAATCGTGCTGGGCAGCGAGGCCGACGGGTTGACGGGAACCTGGACGGACGAGAGTGTCGTGCCCGTTCGCCTGCCGATGCTGGGCGTGGCCGACAGCCTCAACGTGTCGATCGCGGCCGCCGTCCTCCTGTACGAGGCGCGGCGTCAGCGCGGGATACTAGCGCGGGAGCCCTTGACGTCCTTGTGACGATGTCCGCCATGGACATGCTCGACTTCGTGGTGATCGGTGCCGGCCCCGCCGGCGAGGCAGCGGCGCACAAGGCGCGCTCGATGGGCGCGTCGGTGGCCATCGCGGACCGGGAGTGGTTCGGGGGCTCGTGTCCGCACGTGGGCTGCGTCCCGTCCAAGAGCCTGCTCCACGCGGCCGACCGTCATGCCTCGGGCGCGGACTACACGTGGGCCCGGGCATCGGCCCGCCGCGACTACATGATCAACCGGCCCGTCGACGCCGCCGAACCCGACGATACCTCGCACGTGCGCGCGCTGGAGACCGCCGGGGCGATCGTCCTGCGCGGGCGAGGGCCGGATCACAGGAAGTGGCGCCGTCACGGTGACCCATGTGGGCACGACACGGGACCTGCGGGCCAACAACGTCGTGATCGCGGTGGGATCGACCTCCAGGGTGCCGCCGATCGAGGGCCTCGCCGCGACCCGGCCCTGGACCAACCGCGAGGCGACGCTGGCCCGCGAGCTGCCGCGGAGCCTGCTGGTGCTCGGCGGCGGGCCGACCGGCTGCGAACTGGCGCAGGTGTACGCGCGCTTTGGCGTCCCGGTGACCATCGTGCAGTCGGGGCCCCGGCTGGCGCCCACCGAACATCCCCGCAGCTCCGAGGCGCTCCGTTTCGCCCTCGACGCCGACGGCGTCCACGTGCGGACCGGCGTGCGCGCGCTCCGGGCCCGGGCGGATGCCGGACGTGAAGGTGCCCACGTCGTTGATCTCGACGACGGGTCGACGGCGGAGGGTCACGTGATCCTGCTCGCCGTCGGACGCGACTTCCCGCTCCGGGACCTCGGGATGGAGCACTACGGCGTCGCCGTCGCGGGGCCAGACGCCTACCGCCGGGACGGGTCGCTGCGCCTCGCTGACGGCCTGTGGATTGCCGGTGACGCCGCCGGTCCCGAGCTCCACACCCACCAGGGGCACTACCAGGGTGAGCTGGTCGTCAGGATGGCCCTGGGCGAGGCCGTGAGTCCCGACTACCGTGCGCTGCCGCGGGCCACCTACACGTCGCCCGAGGCGGCATCGGTGGGCCTGACGCTGGACCAGGCGCTCGCCGCGGGCCTCGATGCCTTCGAATGCTGGGTCCCCTACCCGATCACCGCCCGGGGGTACGCCGTCGAGGCCCTGACGGGGCACGCGACGATCGTCGTGAACCGGGGCACGCGCGAGCTCGCCGGTGCGGCGATGGCGTGTCCGGACGCGTCCGCGGCAATCCACGAGTGCGTGCTTGCGATCAGGGCGCGGATCCCGATCGACGTCCTGGCGGAGACGATCCACGCCTTCCCGTCCACGTCCCGAATCCTCAACGGGCTCTTCGCGGAAGCTCTCGCCACGCTGGGCCCGCCCGCCGCCTGACGATCAGAGGGTTCACGACCCGCCTGCGGCCACCTCGCCATCGAGGAGCACCAGCCTCGGACGGGCATGCCAGAGAGCACCGCCCACCTCGACCGGCTCGTCCACGGCGGCCGCAGGGATCACGACCACGTCTGCTCGCTGTCCGGCGACAAGGCGTCCACGGTCCGTCTCGCCGGCCGTGATCGCGGCGTCCAGGCAGGAGGCCCGCAGGGCCCGCCAGAGGTCGAACGCGTTCTGGGGTCCGAGCGGCGGCGTGCCGGCCGGCCACTCGGGGGACGACCGCGTCACGGCGCAGGCCAGGCCGGGCCACGGGTCGACCGGCTCCACGGGCGCATCGGTCCCGAACGCGATGACCGCTCCGGCCCGGTCCAGCGCGGCGAAGGCGTAGGCCCACGCCTCCGCCCGGGCACCCCACAGGCGGCGTGCCTTGTCAGCATCCGAACGCACGTGGATCGGTTGCATCGAGGCGGCGATTCCCAGCGACGCAAACCGCGGAATGTCGTCGGGATGGACGAGCTGCGCGTGCTCCACGCGCGGCATCAGGGCCGTGCGGCCGACGGTGGGTGCCAGGGCATCGAGCGCCGCACGCACCGCGGCGTCGCCGATGCCGTGGATCTGCGTCGTGATCCCCAGGGCGGCGGCGCGATCCGCCTGTGCCCTCAGCTCTGCGGGCGGGACCAGCCAGACGCCGTAGCCGTCGTTGGGCGGCGGCGGCTCACCGGGGACGCGCTCGAGCGGCTCGAGCAGGGCCGCGGTCCGCGACCCGAGGGATCCGTCTGCGAAGGTCTTCAGCCAGCCCATCCGGAGGCGATCGAGTGGGTCCGGCCCGAGGGGCTCGCCACTGCGCAGGCCCTCCTCACCGGCCGTGTCGAGCTGCTCCACGCGGATGCAGGCGTGCACCCGCATGCCCAGGCGACCGGCGACGGCGAGGTTCCGGTAGGCGGCGATGGGGCCACCGAGGTCCCGGCGCTCGCTCAGCCCGCCCGGGTCGTGCACGGCCACGACACCGAGGCCCACGAGCTCCCGCATCAGGGGTTCGAGGGCGTCTGCGACATCCGCGGCGCTGGGCGGCGGCACGAGCCCGGCGACGAGGCGCACGGCGGTCTCGTGGAGGACCCCGGTGGCCCGGCCAAGCCCGTCCCGCCGGATCACGCCACCATCGGGATCTGCACGGTCATCGTCGATGCCGGCGGCCGCGAGGGCGGCGGCGCTCACCAGCAGCGCGTGGTGGTCATGGGCCCACAGGGCGACCAGCCGGCCCGGCGCAGCGACCTCGAGGTCGCCGGCGGTCGGCCAGCGACCAACCAAGTCCGGGTCCCATCCGGCGCCCTCGATCCATGCACCAGCGTCGGGTCGCGCGGCCGCCGCGGCACGGACACGCTCGATGACATCGTCGATCGACCGCGCATCGTCGAGGTTCGCCCGGCGCCGAGCCAGGGCGGCCTCTGCGAGGTGGAGGTGTGCGTCGGTGAGCCCTGGGATCGCGACCTCGTCCGGAGCGAGACGGAGGCGCCGTGCTCCCGGAGCCAGCGCCGCCTCGACCTCGACAAGCCTGCCTGCCGCGACGACACGGCCACCCTGAACGGCGATCGCCTCGACCCAGCCTGGCCCACGGGATCCCGCGAGCGTGGCGATCCGACCCGTGATGAGGGTGCCGCCGCCACGCACCGCTATTCGTCCTCGGCTGGGTCACCACGATCGGCGGGGGCCGAGTTCGTGGTCCGACTCCGGGACGGCGTCGGGGACGCGCGGGACATCGGCCGCGAGGTCCGGGCCCTGACCCGCTGCCTCGGCCGCACCCGAGGCGCTCCGGCTTGCCGTCGCTTCGGCAGCGTGGCGCGAGTGGCGCCGTTCGCCGGCCTCCATCTCGGAGGCGGTCGCCACCGCGACGGGGTCGAGACCGGCGGGCGTGACAGGCCCGGTGGCCATCTCCCTGGCCTCTGTGGGCTTGAGCGGACCACGGGTCACGTAGGACAGGATGCCCGACACGGTGATGGCGATCGCGACGACGTAGAGGACCTCGGTCGTCCCGAAGAGGTCCGCGACCGGGGCGACGATGATGATCGGCAGGAAGCTTGCCGTCGACACGAGCATGTTCAGGATGCCGAAGACCCGCCCACGGACGTCCTCGGGGAGGTCCTCCTGGAGCTGCGTCTGGGCGGGAATGGCGACGAAGGCGTACGCGATCCCCGCCAGCAACGCGAAGAACACGACGACCGCAAGGAGCGAGGGAATGTTCGAGGCGACGCCGGCGGCCGCCTCGGCCTGGTCGAGCAGGCGCGAGATCGGACCGGCGGCGGCCATCAGGAACACCAGGATCCCGAGGGCGATGAGGCCGTACTCGATGATGCGGCGCCGCGGCATGAGATGACCGAAGTTGTTGAGGAACAGGATGCCCGTCACGATGCCGAAGGCGAGCGGCAGGACGACGACCACGAAGTCCTGCGTCTCGAGCCCCAGCGAGTCCTTGGCGAACCCGGGCCCGAGCACCCCTAGGACGCCGACCAGCGACGCCGCGATCCCGAGGTACACGAGCGACCAGGCGATCCGCCGGTTCGCCCGGATGAAGGCGATGCCCTCACGGAGCTGGCCGAGGGTCGAGCCCATCGCCTCCTCGGCCTCCTCGGCAGTTCCGTGCTGCGGCTCACCTTCGAGCGCGCCGGCCGGGGGCGACGGCGGCAGGGTCCAGCAGAAGCCCGCGGCGACCAGGTAGCAGGCGCCCACGACGAGGATCAGGGCCGGTGCCCCGAGCAGCCGGACCACGAGCGGTCCCAGGAGCGCGAAGCCGATGGCGAACGCCGCGTTGAGGGTGAGCGTGAAGACGCCGTTGGCCGAGAGGAGCTGCCGGCGTGGCACGACCTGCGGGATCATCGCCGCCTCCGCGGGGGCGAAGAACACGGTCACCGTGGAGATCAGGGCGTTGAACAGGACCAGGAGCAGGAGGTTCGCCCCCGCCGCCCACAGCGCGATGGACAGCAGGGCACGCAGCACGTTCGTGCCGATGAGGACGAGCCGCTTGTCGAACCGGTCCACGTAGACGCCGGCGACGGCCGAGAAGGCCACGGCGGGCACCAGGAACGAGAGGATCAGGATGGCGTTGGCCGTCGTCGAGTTGGTCGAGTCGACGACGATGACCGTCAGGCCGAAGAGGACCATGTTGCCGCCGATCTGCGTGAACAGCTGGCTGAGCCAGAGCAGCAGGAACGGGCGGTTGCGGAAGACCTCCAGCGTGCCGGGAGGCTCCTCCGTCGCGTCGGGGGCGTCGGGCCAATCGTCGAGCCCACCGGACACGGGCAGCCCGGCGGGCGGCGCCAGGTCCTCGGCCGTCTGGTCCGTCACGGAAGCACCGGTCCGACGGCCGCGCTCAACACGGGGTCGCCGCGACGCACGAACTCGAGGATCCGGCGCTCGAGCGACGCACGCTCGACCAGCACGTGACGGCCGCAGGTCTCGCACCGGATGCCGATGTCGGCGCCGAGGCGATCGATGAGCCACGTGTCGCCCCCGCAGGGGTGGCGGCGCCGGAGGCGGACGAGGTCGCCGAGGTACAGCTCGACGACGGGATGGCCTGACATCGCGGCGAGGGTAGCAGAGGGCGACGCAGGCCCACGGCCTGGCCCGGAACCCGGGTCAGAGCCTGGGCCTCCCCAGCTGCGGGTTGAGGTCCCGGTCCGTGGCGGGCAGGCTCAGCCGGTCCTCCGCCGTCACGGTGATCACCACGCCCGGGTACCGCGCGGCGAACTGCGCGATGAGGCCGCCCGCGCGCGTCAACGACCCGTTCAGCACCTCGGCCTGGCCCATGGCCAGGATCTCGATCGGATCCGCAAGCGGGATGCCCGTGACCACCAGGCTCCCGGGCGGCCCTGTCACCACGACGCCGGGGACAATCCGGATCGTGCCGATCGCGATGGCCTCGGCACCCGCGTTGCGGAGCTCGTTCATCAGCTCGTTGACCGCGGCCGCGGGCAGCGAGCCGTCGACAGCGACCCGCACGCCGGTCCCGGTGACGGGGAGCGCACCGGACCACCCCAGCACCCGGTTGAGATCCGTGCGGATCTGGAGCGACGACGTGTCACCGCGCTCGACGGCCCCGGCTACGCCGTCACGCTGGCTCTCCAGGGTGCGGATCTCGTCCCGGAGCTGATTGTTGCGGGTCGTCAGATTTGCGACGAGCTCGCCCAGCTCCTGGACCGACAGACCGCTAAGCCCTTCGTTGGCAGCCTGCGATCGCAGCTGGACCACGACCAGGAAGCCGAGCACGACCATGACCGCCGTGACTGCGATCCGCCCGGATGTGCGGTGCATCAGGGTGCCCCGGACCCGGGCACGGCGCTGGCGACCGGCGGCGACGTGCTGCCCGGGATCGGATCCACGCGGCCGTGGCGCAGGTTCACCGAGCCCGCATAAGCGGGCAGGTCCACCTCCTGCACGGCGTACCCGACGCCGATCCCGAACGTCTCGGCCCGGGCGCGGATGAAGTCAACGAAGCCGGGCGAGGTCGTCAGCGTGTCGAACAGCGTGTCGGGCCCGATCGCCGTCACCTGGTACGGGGCTGCCACATAGGCCGAGTTGACCAGCACCGACCCGCCGATGTCCACGATCGCCGTCGCGTTGGTCACCCGCTCGCCGTTCACGGCGATGTCCTCCGCACCGGCGAGCCACAACTCCTCTACCACCGTGAGGACGTCCTGGCCGGACACGAGATAGTCACGGTCGTTCCCGTCCGGTGGCACCGGCGCCGAGGAGTCAGAGAGCTGGATCACCAGGCCGGGGCCTGTCATGGACACGAGACCCGCGGCGATCCTTGCCTCCTCCAGCCGGCGGTTGAGGTCCTGCGTCACCGTGGCGCCACCTTCACCGGTGGCCTCCAGGTCCTCGATGTCAGCCCGCAGATCGAGGATCTGCTGCTTGAGCCCGTCCTGCTGCGCCTGGAGGTCCAGCGCCGTGTCGACAAGCGGCGTGCGCTCCTGGGAGGTGTAGCGGATGCGCGGCCCCTCCGACGCGAGCTGGGCCGCGATCAGGAACCCCAGCCCGAGGAGGGCCAGACCAAGGGTGATCTGCCAGGTGGGGATCGCCCGGACCCGGGCGACGATGAGGTTCACGGCACGGCGGATCGCCGTCTCGCGACGACCATGCCGACGATCACGACGACCACGACCGCGCCCAGCGCCAGGAACAGGAGCGGCGCATCGGAGCCGGGCGCGGGGGCGTCGACCGGGTCCGCTGGTGACGAGGATCCCTGCGAAGAGCCAGGGCGCGCGCTGGCATCGGAGCCGGGCGCGGGGGCGGGGCGGGGCTTGCCTCGGGAGCTGAGGCGTTCCAGCCGGGCGGGACGGGCCCGGGCGGGTTGGCGACGGGCCCGAGCTGGGCGGGCGTCTCGGCCCCCAGCTCGTCCAGCCAGCCGGCCTGGAACGCCTCGACGTCACGGCCGAGGGCCTTGGTGAAGGCCTCGTCGTCGGTCAGGCCCGCCGCGTACGCGTCGATCAGCGCGTACAGCGCCGGCTCGCCGTCCGTGCGTACCAGGTGGTCGATCGCCGACACGGACTCAGCATAGGCGAGGTACGTCTTCTCGGGTTCGGTTGGGAACTGGCCTGTCAGCGCGGTCAGCGGCAGGAGCTCGCGGCGATCCACGGCGTCCGAGACGTAGTTCCGATCGCCCGGCGTGTAGCCCTCGGAGAGGTAGACGGCCAGCCCCTCGTTCACCCAGCGCGGCGGGAACCGGTATGGATTCTCCACGGCCGTGTCGAAGACGAGGTGCGTCAGCTCGTGCGGGATGACGACCCGCACCCAGGTGTCGTCGATCGCGCTCGGCTCGATCAGCGCGAACAGGGTCCGGATGTCAGCGTGCGCCTGGCCGCCGACGTTCTCGCGGGTCCCGGGGCCGAGCGCCGTGCGGAAGGCGGTTTCGTCGCCGTAGATGAAGAAGTCGATGGGCTCCGTCTCGGTCACTCCGAGCAGGTCGGCCGTCTGCTTCACCGCCTCGTCGCCGATCTCGAGCGCCCGGCGCGCGAACGCCTCGGTGCCCTCGTACCAGTGGACGTTGACGAGGTCGCCCCTGAGGGTCTGCCAGTCCTTGCTCGTATCCTCGTAGCGGACGGTCTGGGCCGCGGACAGGACCGCTTCCCCGCCGCCCTGCGGGAAGGCCGCCCAGGTGGCCTCGATTGGCGTGTTGGGCACGAGATGCCCGCCGCCGGCGAGGTCCAGGCGGTAGGTCAGCTTCCCCGGCGTCCACGGAACCAACGGGTACCTCCTCGATGAACGGCCCCAGGCTCCCCGGATACCGCAGCCGGATCTCGACGCGCTCGAGCGGCACCGAGGCCGTCAGCGGGACGGTGAAGGTGATGCCCTCCGTGTACTTGACGTCCGCCCCCGGGCTGCCGAAGGCGATGTCCGCCGCGCGGACCGGCGACGCGACCGCGGGCAGGAGCGCAGCCGTCGCCAGCAGCGCCGCCGCGAGCAGGCGGGACAGGCCATGCAGCCCGACGGCGACGCTCACTGCCCGTCCTCCCAGGCAAGGCCGGCCAGGCGCAGGATCCCCGTCCCGGTCGTGGCCGCTCCCGCCAGACCGTCGCGCACCAGTGAGAACGAGGTGCCGTACGAGACAGGCACCGCGGGCACGTCGTCCCGAAGGATTGCCATCGCCCGCGCATAGGCCGCAGTGGCCGTCGCCGGGTCTCCTGCGGCGGTGGCATCGGCGATGGCATCGTCGAACGGCCTGGACGACCACCCACCCTGGTTGGCCGTGGAGCCGGTGCCGAGCAGGACGCCCAGGAAGTCGTTGGGACCCGGATAGTCCGCCACCCACGACAGGCTCCAGAGGTCCGGCGGATCCGTCGCGAGCCGCTCCTGGTAGGTCCCGAACTCCATCGTGGCGTACTCGACGTCGACCCCGAGGTTCTCCTCCAGCATCGCGATGATGGCGCCGTCGTAGCCGCCGCCGTTGGCGATGAAGGAGATGGGGCCGAGGCTGGCGCCGGTCGGGTAACCGGCCTGAGCGAGGAGCGCCCGGGCGCCGGCGGGGTCGTATGCCGGCAGGTAGTCCCCGTCTGGGGTGCCGGGGATGCCGGACGGCACCATGCCCGTGGCAGGGACGGACGACCCGGGCTCGTCCAGGGCGGCGAGCCGTCGCCAGTCCACGGCCTTGGCGAACGCCTGGCGCACCCGAACGTCGTCGAATGGCGGCCTGCGCGTCTCGAAGCCGTAGTACGTCACCGACAGCGACGGGTCGGTGCGCAGCGATGGTCCCAGCACCTTGTCGTAGGCGATCCAGCCGGCATCGTAGTAGCCGATCGGGACGACATCGGCCTCACCGGCCGCGAATGCGTCCACGGGACTCGCCCCATTGAGCGTCGTGACCATGTTCACGGTCTCGATCGCCGGCTTGCCGGCCCAGTACCGCGGGTTGGCCTTGAGCACCCATCGGTCGGGATCGATGCGGTCGAGCGTGTAGCCGCCGCTGCCGACCGTGAGGGGAGTGTTCGGAATGATCTCCAGCTGGCCCACCGTTGGCGGGACCACTGCGAACGGGGCTCCGGAGACGATCGCGGGCAGGTCGCCCCCACCCCGTTCCATGTCCACCACGACCGTGCGGTCTCCTTCGGCGCGCACCCCAAGGGTCGTCAGGTCGGTGCTTGCGCCGGTGAGCAGATCCTTCGCGCCCTTGACATCCGCGATGAGCGACGCGAGCGGCGACGGATCACCGGGCTGGAACAGGCGCTGCCAGCTGTGGACCACGTCCTCCGCGCGCAGCGGCGAGCCGTCGCTGAATTCCAGGCCGGGGCGCAGCGTGAACGTCACCTTGCGTCCCTCGTCCGTGACCGTCCAGGACTCCGCCAGCGCGGGGCGGATGGCGAGCGACGTGTCTACCGCTGTCAGGGTCTCGTACAGCTGGCTCACAAACGAGGCGCTGCCGAGGTCGCCGTGCTTGGCGGGATCGATGGAGGCCGGAGCCCCGGCCACGATCGTGACGGTGGACGGGTCGGCGGCGATGGCGGGGGTCGGGGCGACCGGCCGTGGGCCGTCAGGCCACGCAGCGGCAACCATTGCGAAGACCACGAGGACGGCGAGGCTGCCGATGAACACCCGGCGGCGACGTGACGGCGGCGCCTCGGGCACCGCCTCTGTCAGCTCAGGGTCCACCGGGTCCACTCCCCCAGCCCGGGCCGGGCCGTCAACGCGTGGCAGCGGCCGGCGAACCCGGCGGGGATGGCCACGAGACGGAACCAGCGACGCACCGCCGGAGTATACGGGCGACCCGCGATGTGCCCTGCCGGCGGGCCCGGCGCACGGCCTCGCTCCGCGTCGCACGCGGCCGGGGCACCAAGGAAATGAGACCTCGCCGTGCCACACCGCCGGGGGAACGATGATCGATTGCGAGGCCTCTGCCTTGATAACGAGCGCGGCCGCAGTTCGTTATGGGCGGCCCACCCTGAACCTGCCGACCATCCAGCCGGCGGCGGGGACGCCGGGCTAGCCTGAGCCCGGGGTCGCGCGTGTCACGAGCAGGTCGCGCCGGGTCGCGAACCGCTTCAGGACGCGGTAGAAGTTCCTCTTCGACGCACGGTCGCGTTCGTCGTCCGGCAGGCTGGTCCACCCGCGATGGGCGTGGCGGGTCACCGACGTGGTCGGTACGCGGACGGCCCTGCGCGGCGGCGCGCCTTCCGCCTCGTCTTCGGCCTGGTCCCGCAGGACGAGGCTCCACCAGATGTCGAGGTTGCGATAGAAGGCGAAATGCTCGTCGAGCGGCCCGCGCATCATGTAGTCGGATCGCCGGAACGCCAGGGCGTAGCCCTCGATGGCATCCACGTCGTCCGTGCCGGCGGGGGCCTCCTCGAACCGGCGCATGTCGGTGGACACGAGGCCGAACGGTCCGGCCACGGCAACCGTTGCATCCTCGAGCGCCGTGGCCAGCTCCGCGGCGAGGTCGCCCACGGGCTCCAGGCTCGTGTCCATGACGATCACCACCGGCGCGGCGGCCCGGCGGATACCCGCGTTGAGGGCCGCGGCCCAGCCCAGCCGCGTCGCCGTCCAGACGATCTCGACGCGCGGCCCCGGGCCGTCGTCGCCTCGAGCGTCCAGGCCGGCAAGGGCGGCGCCCTGAGCATCGGATGGGCCGTTGGCCACCACGATGACCTGCGTGGCGGCCGGCGAGCAGGCGGAGAGCCCCCGGATGGCGCGCGCCAGGTCGTCCGGCCAGTCGGTGGCGACGAGGATCACGGACGCTGTTCCCGCGGCCGCTTCGTCGAACCTCGTGGGCACGGACAGGCTTGAGCCGTACCTGACCACGCCGCCGTCGGTCACGTCCGGTGGCGCCGCCCGGACGAGGTCGAACATCGTCCCGCTGTCCACGACCTTCCAGCCGGCGGCATCGATCTCGTCCCGCAGCTCGTCCGCGCGGGACCAGGCGCGGGCGCGGCGGGCCTCGGCGCGTGCCTCGGCGAGGGCGATGATCTCGGGGGGAGCGACGTCACGGGCCATGTCGCCGAGGATACGGCCAGCCGGGAGGTTCCGTGCCTCAGGTGCCCACGGACGCAGCCGTCAGGCCCGCACCGATGACCGCGAGCGACAGGATCCAGGTGTGGGCGAGCCCGCTCCATAGCACCGAGCCCGTCCTCCAGTCGAGCCAGCCGTAGAGGAGGCCGCCGCCGAGCGTGCTGAGCGTCTCCACCTCTGGCTTGCCGAGGTGGGCGAACGCGAACGGCAGCGTGGCAATGACCACCGCGATCGGACCCGCCACGCGGAGCAGCGCAAACAGCAGGAAGCCCCGATAGAAGAACTCGGCCGGGATCACCTCCAGCGCCGTGGTGAGGACGACGTCCAGCGGCGCGGTCGACTGGGGCGCGTAGTAGCCGGCGAACGCCGGCAGCCGGACAAGTGCCAGCACGACTGGCGTCATCACCGCACACCCGGCCAGGCCCGATGACGAGACCCGCCCGCCAGTCGCCCAGGCGAAGGCCGTAGCGCGACGGCCGGTCCCGCAGCACCAGCACGATCATCGCCAGCGGGATCGCTCCCTCCAGGAACAGGCGGCCGAGGGACTGCAGGCGCTGCCTGTCTGCCACGCCTGGCCCGAACGGTCCCAGCACGGCTTCCACGAGGCCGTTCACGCGGCCGTGGTAGTCCAGGAGAAGGATCAGGGTGACGGTGACCACGGCCGCCGTTGCCCGGACCGGCAGGTCGAGACCGAGGATCGACACGGAATGCAGGTCGCCGGCGTTCGCCGGGTAGGCCGGGGCATCCGCCAGCCAGACGCGGAGCCGGTTCAGCCCACCGACGGCACGGATGCGAGCCGTCATCACGATGGAATTCGTGGTGTGGTCCACGCCGAGAGGGTACGTCCGCCCGCCACGTTCCGGATGGCTGCTGCTGTCCTCCCAATGGCCTATGCTGCGGGGGCCATTCGGCCTGTCGCGAGGCGACCTCATACCGGCCGCGTGGCTTCAGGCAGACCCTGCATTGAGGGCCCGCCGGTGATGGTCACCGGACGGAGGGGTCGGAGGATCGAATCGTGGAAGTCAATGGCAAGGTTCACCAGCGCGGCGTCGCACTGCTGCGGATCATGGTCGGCATCATCTTCCTGTGGGCCGGACTGGAGAAGCTGCTCGCCCCTCAGGCGTTCGATGCCGGCGGGTTCCTGAAGTTCGCGACTGCGGGCACCCTTGGCTGGCCGTTCGTCACCGGCGAGATCGCCGAGGGAACCGTGTTCAACCCCACCCACGGGATCTGGCTCGCCCTGGCCGACAACTCGGCGGCCATGAGCGTCGTCAACGTCCTCGTCCCGCTGGGCCAGATCGGCATCGGGATCAGCCTGATCCTGGGGCTGCTCACCCGGTTCGGCGCCATCATGGGCGCGCTGATGATGACGTTCTTCTTCTTCGCCGCCTGGGACTTCGCCTACGGCGTCGTCAACCAGCACCTGGCCTACGCGCTGATCTGCCTGACCATCGCGGGCCTCGGCGCCGGTCGCTACTACGGCCTCGACGGCGTGCTCGCCGAGAGCGTGCCCAATGGCATCCGCCGGTACCTCATGTCCGGTGAACCGGCTCCCGCCACCGCCTGACATCCCCACCGGGCTCGTCCCGGACGCGCTCCTCCCGGACCGGCGGGCGTCCCCCCGCCGGTCCGCGCGTGTCCGGGGGACCCTCAATCAGGGTAGAGGTGGGTCCCTGTCTCGCCGTTCAGCGCACGCCCGATGTTCTCCGGCGTCGTGATGATCGCGTGCTCGCCCCCGGCCTCGAGGTACGCCAGGATCGCCTCGATCTTGGGCGCCATCGATCCCTTCGCGAAGTGGGTGCCCTCCGCCAGGTACCTCCTCGCCTCGGACACGGTCATCCGGTCCAGGAATTGCTGATCGGGCTTGCCGAAGTTGAGGGCCACCTTCTCCACGCCGGTCGAGATCAGGAACAGGTTGGCCTTGATGCTCTGGGCGAGGAGGCTGCTGGCATAGTCCTTGTCGATCACGGCGGCGATGCCGACGTACTCGCCGGCGCCCCGGTCGATGACCGGGATGCCTCCACCACCGACGCTGACGACGACCACCCCTGCGTTGATCAGCGCCGTGACGGTGTCCAGCTCGACGACCTCCTTGGGCGCGGGAGAGGCCACCACGCGCCGCCATCCGCGACCCGCGTCCTCGACCACCGACCAGCCCATGGTCGCCTCCCGGCGCCTGGCCTCCTCCTCGTCCATGAAGCCCCCGATGGGCTTCGTGGGACGCTGGAACGCGGGGTCGTCCCGATCCACCAGCACCTGCGTCACGACGGTCGCCACGTTCTTGTGGATCCCGCGCTGGAAGAGCCAGTTCTGAAGGGTCTGCTGCAGGGCATAGCCGATGGCGCCCTGGCTGTCCGCGACGCACACGTCGAGGGGGACCTCGTGGAGACCTTCCGCCTTGGCGGCAATCTCCGAACGTCGGAGGATGAACCCCACCTGTGGCCCGTTGCCATGCCCGATGGCGACCTCCCAGCCCGCCTCCACCATGTCCGCGATGTGACGGGTCGTCTCCTTGGCGGCCTCGCGCTGGGCCTCCACGGTCTGGTGGGCGGCATCCCGGATCAGCGAGTTGCCACCGATGGCGACGACGGCCACCTTGCGCGCTGGCTGTTCGGACATCCGTGCGCTCCTCCATCGCATCCCGCTGGAGATCGACCCTGCGGGTTCGCCGGGATCGGCCCGGGCGCCGTGCCCCGGTTCGTTCAGTCTAGAGATCGATCCGCAGTCCGCGGCGGCGCGCGCGAGCCACCCGGATGCGCCACGAGATCAGTGCGGCGACGATCGGTCCCACGGTGACGACGATCGCGATCAACAGGCGGACGCTCCTCCAGGCACGCTGGACGGAGACGTCCGCGTCGGCCAGGTCCGTCGGGCTGACCGGCGTGTCGTCTGCCGCCGGCTTGGACCCGTGATCCGGCGTCGCCGCGGCGAGGGACCGCCTCCTGCGGCGGAAGCGATCGAGCGCACGCCTTGCCGCGTGGCTCGCGGAGGCAGACTCGGGGCGGATGCGGTCCGCCCCCACGTCCACGACCGACGTGCCCCCGGACTCCGTCTCCTCCGGCATCTCGGTTCTCCTCCTGCGTTGCTGCACCGCACCAGACACCCCGATCGGGTTGTCGAGGTCCTGCGCGGTCGCATGAGCCGCCGTTACTCGAAGCGCCGCAGATCCTGGCACACCTCGTGGCTCACGCCGTCCCGGTCCGTTGCCCGACCCGGCGGCGTCTCGAAGCGTTGCAGCGCCACCTCATCGCGGGTGGTGGCCCGGCACCAGCGGATCTTGATCACGTAGTGGGGGTGATCACGGTGCCGGACCTTCTCCAGGCCCGTGGGGTTCACCTGCTCGACCTTGCCGACGTAGCCCTCGACATCACGAAGCACGACGAGGTCGAACTCCTTCCACGTGCCATGCACGCAGGTCGGGACGGTCGTCACCAGCAGCCTCCCCTCGTTCGTCTGGCGCGGACGCGCCGCTGATGATCATGGTAGACGCGGGACATCAGGCGCGGAACGCCACTTGGGGTGCCCCGGCAGCGTCGCGGAGCTCCAGCCGGTCCCCTCGATGGGCGCGAGATGCCACGTGCGGGGAGATGAGGCAAGATTGACGGCCTGCGCATCCACATCAGCCGCGGCACCGCCCAAGGGAGTCCATGGCCGCTCGCATCCTCGTCGCCTACGCGTCCAAGCTCGGATCCAACGGTGAGATCGCCGAGGTCATCGCCGAGACGCTGCGTGCCGCCGGCCACGAGGCGGCCGCCCAGCCCGCCCGCGACGTCCGCAGCCTCGAGGACTGGGACGCGGTGGTGCTCGGCAGCGCCATCTACGCCGCCCATTGGCAGAAGGACGCCCGCCGCTTCGCGACGCGGTTCAGGACGGAGCTCGCAGCCCGCCCCCTGTGGCTGTTCAGCAGTGGACCGCTGGATCCGCGGCTGGCGCGGGCGGACCTGCCCATCACGCCGCATGGCGTGGAGGTCACCGACGGGCTGGGCGGCCTCGGCCACCGCACCTTCGGCGGCCGCCTGGCGGCGGACGCCCCCATCGACCCCCAGGTCCTTGCCACGCACCCCATCGGCGACTTCAGGGACTGGGAAGCGATCCGGGCCTATGGCGCCGAGATCGGCGTCGCCCTGTCCGGGATGACGTTTCCGGCCCCCGATCCGGCGTAGCGGCGGCGAGCGGCGACTCAGTACGGGATCCTCCCCTCGAGCGCGACCCACTCCGCGAACAGCGCGGCCCCTGCGCTCGCGGCGACCTGCCGGATCGGCATCCGACGAGCCTCCGGGGCCAGCGCCAGCTCCTCGTAGAGAAACTCGTCATCGAACCCCGCGGCTGCGGCATCCGCGCGGGATGCCCCGTACACGATCCCGTCGACGCGGGCCCAGTAGGCGGCGGCGAGGCACATCGGGCACGGCTCGCAGCTCGTGTAGAGCGTGCAGCCCTCCAGCTTGAACGTGCCCAGGGCGGCGCAGGCGGCGCGGATCGCGGAGACCTCGGCGTGCGCCGTGGGATCGTTCGCGGACGTCACGCGATTGCAGCCCTCGGCGATCGGCTGCCCGTCCGGCCCCACGATCACCGCTCCGAACGGACCGCCCTGCCCCGCGAGCATGCCCGCGCGACCCGCCGCCACGGCCCGCAGGAGATGGGCCTCGGCGCCGCCGGGCGCCCCTGTGGTCTGGGGGTTCATCGCGCACCTCCGCATGCGAGCATCGACAGAACCCGAGCCACGGCAGGCCTGGCCGACGACGGTCGAACGGTCTCCCGCGCGCCTCGGCCGTACCAGAGGCAGACGGCCCCCCATCCGGGGGGTCGGCCGACCATCAGGTGCCAGCCATGGCGAAGAACATCGGGCTGAAGTACGGGATCAGCCAGATCGTCCACACGACGAGGCTGAACCGGTGGAACTTGCGGATCCAGACCTCGTCCTTGCGCAGCAGGACGATCGTCGCCCAGACCGCGTGGATCAGCATCAGCACGATGGCCAGCAGGCCGCTGATGCCGTGGACGTCCATCGTCATCCCGCCGGCGTACTCGAACATCATCCCGGTGCCCACGGTGTCGCACACGAGGCCGAGGTAGAAGAACGCGAGGTGCCACGGGCGCAGCCGACCCTGGATCCGCTCGCTCCAGACGCCGATCGAGTAGAAGATCAGCGCCGCGGTGATAACGACGCTTGCCGTACCGTCCAAGGATCTCCTCCGGACCTGTGCCGCGGACGCGTCCCCAACGGTAGCGCGAGCGGCATTCACGGCGAGGTGCGTTCCCGCTAGGCTTCCGGCCATGGACACCACCCGCCAGCCGCTCGTCGTCGGACCCGTCACCGCACAGCCCGGCACCCGGGCGACCGGACTTCGTGCCGCTGGACCTGGGCGGCGGCGCGAGCGTTGACGATCCCGCTCGCCCTCGTCCACGGTGCGCAGCCCGGACCGAGGGTCGCGATCACCGCCGGGATCCACGGCGCCGAGTACGTGTCCATCGCGGCCCTCCGGGAAGTCGTGCTGGCCCTCGACCCGGCGGAGGTGCCGCGGCTCGATCGTCGCCGTGCTGACCGCGAGCCCGGCCGCCTTCGCCGCCCGCTCGATCTACGTCAACCCGCTCGACGGGCGGAACCTCAACCGCTGCTTCCCCGGCGACGCCGCCGGCTCCCCGACGGAGCGACTGGCCCGCTGGCTGTCGGACCACGTGATCGCCGGGCTCGGACGCGTTCCTGGACATGCACTGCGGCGACATGAACGAAGCCCTGGTGTCGTTCACCGGGATCGAGGACACGGGCGACGCTGTCGTGGACGAGCGCTCGCGCGAGCTGGCCGAGGCCTACGGCCTGCGCTACCTGCTCATCGGGCCGTCACCGGGCACGACCACGACCGCCGCGGCGTCCCTGGGGATTCCGGCCGTGCTCGCCGAGGTGGGCGGCCAGGGCCGCTGGCCGGCGGACGACGTGGCGCTCCATGCGGCCGGGCTGCGGCGCTGGCTCCGGGCCGCCGGCGTCCTGGCGGACGCGCCCGACGAGCCGCGCCATACGACCGAGGTCCTGCGCGACCGAGGCGTGGATGCGCGCGACGACGACCGGGTACTGGCACCCGGCGCTCGCGGTCGGCCAGCGGGTGACGGCGGGCACGGTCGTGGGCGAGGTGCGCGATGCCTTCGGGGAGGTGCTGGAGCGCCCGGCGGCGCCCATCGACGGCGTGGTGATCTTCCTGGTCACGTCCCTGGCCATGAACGCGGGGGATCCGCTGCTGGCCCTCGCCGGCTGGCGTGCGACATGAATCACGCAGCTCCTCGACGCGACCCCGATCGTCGGCGTCTTCCTCGCCTTCGTCGCCATCTCGCTCGTCGTCTACGAGGCCGGCTACCGCCTCGGCCGCTGGTGGCAGCGGCGCACGCCCGACCACAAGGAGGGCCCGACCGGGATGCTGGTGGGGTCCGTGCTCGGCATGCTCGCGTTCCTGCTGGCCGTGACCATGACCATGGCGTCGGACCGGTTCGATACGCGTCGGGCCCTCGTGCTCGACGCGGCCAACTCGATCGGCACCACCTACCTGCGCGCCGGGTTCCTCGACGAGCCGTACGTGAGCGACATCCGCAAGCTCCTGCGCGAGTACGTGCCGCTCCGCGTCACGGTCAACGACCGGACGCAGTTCCTCGCCAACCAGGACGCGTCGCTGGCGATCCTCAACCAGATCTGGCAGCAGGCCGAGGCAGGTCGCCCGAGCCAACCCGGAGTCGGAGACCGTGAGTCTGTTCATCGAGACCCTCAACGACACGATCGATCTCCAGACCACCCGGGCCACCGCCGTCATCGTCGCGCGCGTTCCGGAGACCATCCTCATCCTGCTGTTCCTCGGCGAGGTCCTCGCGATGGGCATCGTCGGTTACAGCGCCGGCCTCACCGGCAGCCGCGGCCTGGTGGCGGCGCTGATGCTGGTCCTCGCCTTCAGCGCGGTCCTCACCCTCGTCGTGGACCTGGACCGGCCGCGTGACGGCTTCCTCCAGGTCAGCCAGCAGCCGCTGATCACCCTGTCCGAGCAGCTCGGGCCGCCCTAGCCCGGTCAGTCGTCGCCGCCGTCCGCCGTCCCCTCTTCGCCGCCGCCCCCGCCCGACTCACCGGCACCGAAGGTCCTGGTCAGGCCATCGAGGAACGCGCTGGTCTCCGCGTCGGACAGCCGCGCCTCCGGGTGGAGCGGCAGGTAGTCCCAGGGTGGCATCTCGCCCTCGCGGACGACGCCCACGATCTCGTCGACCTCCTGCTCCCCCGTCCCCCACTCCGAGAAGTTGAGCTTCGCCCTGCCCTCGTCGACGTGGTTCTGCAGCCGCCACGAGACCGGCGCGATGTTGGAGTACCAGGGCCAGACGGTCTCGTTGCTGTGGCAGTCGAAGCAGGCCTTCACCGCCGTCTCGCGTGTCGCGGCGGAGTCCCAGGCGGGCTCGCCCGTGACCGGCGGATTGGTGTGGTCGCGGCCGTACGGGACGAGCTGGATGGCGAGGAACGCGACCACCAGGATCGCGCCCGCAAGGAGGAGTCTGCGCATCATCCGACTCTGCCGTGGTCCTGCAGGCAGCGCGAGTGACAAACGGCCCGGCCCGGGTGGCCTACACGGCGGGTGCGACAGCCTCGTCGGCGGTCGGTGACGGAGCGGGGGCGGGCGCGGCATCCCGATCCACCCTTGCCCAGCGTGATCCCCAGCGACTCGATCCAGGTCCGGAGGTTCCGGTACACGGCCGGTGCTCCGAGGGGGATCTCCTCGTCGAGGGTCCAGTCGGCCGGGTGCAGGATGAAGGGGTGCGTCTGCGGGCCGCCCAGGCCGCCGTGCGACCCGATCAGCTCCTCGAACGCGGCGACTTCTCCCAGCTCGGGGTCGTACTGGCTGATGAGCAGCAGGTCCGGCGCGTGCTCCATCGCGTCCTCGCGCAGGAGGCTCATGATCGTGTGCGGGCCGAACAGCGTCGTCGGGTCCTCGCCCTCCACGACGTCCTCGGCCAGGTAGCGCATGCCGTCGCGGCCCAACACCACCGGGCCGCGCTCGATGGTCTTGATCATCAGCATCGCAACACCGGGGTGGCTCGCGAGGGAGGCGACGAGGCCCGGGTGGAGCTCCTCGAGCTCCTTGAACGAGAGCCGGTGGTCGTGGCCCGTGAAGTACACGAGCCCGAGGTTGCCCGAGCCCACGACGGCGATCGACGACTCGTCGGCGGGCGGCGGAACCTCCTCGGCATCCAGGTCGACGACACCGTCCTTCGTCTGGCCGGCAAGGGCCGCCCGGGCGACGGTTGGGCCGATGCCGTGGCTGCGGGTGATCTCGGACAGGAAGGAGTTGACGAACGTGGAGCCCTCGGCGGCGGTCTTGGCCTGGACGAGGGTGGCGCGCCCGGACATCAGGTCACGCACGACCTCGCCGAGGCTCTGGCCGTAGCGCTGCTTGAACGTGGCGCCCAGGGACTGGCCGTGGTCGGACAGGACGACGAAGCGGTACGGCCGCGGAGCGTTCTTGGCTGCCTTCTCCAGCGTCGCGATGGCGCGGTCAACGCCGTCGAGCGCCTCGAACGACTCGACACGCTCGGGCCCGCAGTGGTGGGCCAGCTCGTCGTAGTCCGTGAAGTCGGCGTAGATGACGTTCGCGCCGCGGTACATCTCCTCGATGATCAGCGAGGTGTTCACGTCGCGGAGGATGACGTTGCTCGCCGCCCGCATCCCGGCGTACTTCATCCCGCGGTGCATCTGCGGTCGCACCCCGGACCGGCGCGTGCGGCGCGCCTGGAAGAGCTCCTTGACGAACTCGCCCACGAACAGGCTGAACGAGCGGAGGTACCCGGTGGGGCTCAGGAAGAAGCCCAGGAACGCCTTGCTGTCGCCGATCCCCTGGGATTCGTCCTTGATCGCGGCCGTGGTGAGGTAGGCGCGCGTGGCGTCGCCCGTCACCAGGTTGCAGATGCTCGCCCCGTTGTTCGAGAGCAGGCCCTCGCCGTTCGAGACGCGGCGCACGATCTCGGCTGCGTCGACGGGACTGCTGGACACCATCAGGTGCTGGCGATCCCGCTCGTACCAGCGGAACGCCGGGATGCCGTCGTTGTTGCCGTGGAGGATCCCGGCCTGACTGGCCGAGGTCATCGAGGGCAGGATCGCCTCCCACTGCGACAGCTTGTGGCTGCCGTCGCGGACCCAGCCGGCCATCGTGTTGACCGAGCCCGCGCGAACGCGGCCGGCCAGGATCGGATGGGCGAGACCGTCGATCTGGATGATGACCAGGCCCGGCTGGTCCGTCGCCTCCGCCGCCCGCTCGACCAGCAGGCTCTGGATCAGGAGGCCGTAGAAGGAGTCGCCGCTGTCGACGCCGAGGATGGCCGTCAGGAGCGTGTTGAACCCGGCATACACGAAGGAGCCGATGAGCGCCGTCGTGAACCGGTCCACGTTGACGCCCGGGGCCACGTTGCAGGCCACCAGGAAGACCAGCACCTGGAGGACCAGGACGGAGATTCCCGTCAGGATCAGCGAGCGCGGGCCGACGAAACCGAGGACCAGCGGGCGAATGATGGCGTTGATCAGGGCCATCACGATGACGACGACCACGGCGTCGAGGAGCCTGTCGACGGTGATGCCCGGGAGGAGCCAGGCGGTCAGCCAGAAGGAGACGGCAGCGACGAGGAGGGTGATGAGGAGCCGCTTGACCAAGGGCGACCTTCCCACCACGCCACTCCCAGAGCACGCGGGCCTGGGTCTTGTAGAACGTGATGGGACTCATGCGCTGCCTCCCTCGAGCCGGGCTGTCACCCGTTGTGTGGTGCCAGTGGGCCTGCCGGGCGCGACCCACGCATCATCCGCGCCGGGTGATCGTAGCGTGGTCACGGCTTCGGGCCCGAAACGAACGTCAGCCCCCGAGCCGCTTGTACCGGATCCGGTGCGGCTGGTCGGCCGCCGTCCCCAGCTCCTTGTGGCGGAAGGCCTCGTAGTCGCTCACGTTGCCCTCGAACCAGCGCACCTGGCTGTCACCCTCGAAGGCCAGGATGTGGGTCGCGATCCGGTCCAGGAACCAGCGGTCGTGGCTGATGACCACGACGCAGCCGGGGAACGACTCCAGGCCGGCCTCCAACGCCCGCAGCGTGTCCACGTCCAGGTCGTTCGTGGGCTCGTCCAGGAGCAGCACGTTGCCGCCGGCCTGGAGCAGCTTCGCGAGGTGCACCCGGTTCCGCTCCCCGCCCGACAGCTGGCCCACCAGCTTCTGCTGGTCCGTGCCCCGGAAGTTGAAGCTGGACACGTAGGCCCGGGCCGGGATCTCGCGCTTGCCCACCTTGACGATCTCGACGCCGTCGGTGATCTCGTCGAAGACCGTCAGGTCCGCCCGGAGGTCGTCGCGCTCCTGGTCCACGTACGCCAGCTGCACGGTCTCGCCGACCTGGATGGCCCCGCCATCGGCCGCCTCCTGGCCGACGAGCATGCGGAACAACGTCGTCTTGCCCGCGCCATTGGGCCCGATGATGCCCACGATCCCGGCCCGCGGCAGGGAGAAGGTCAGGTCCTCGATCAGCAGCCGGTCGCCGTAGCCCTTCCGCAGGTCCTTGACCTCGATGACCGTGTCGCCCAGGCGCGGACCCGGCGGGATGGCGATCTCGAGCTCGCGGGCGCTGCCCTTGTCGTCCTGCGCCTCGGCCAGCAGCTGCTCGTAGGCGCCGAGGCGGGCCTTGCCCTTCGCCTGCCGCGCCCGCGCCGACAGGCGGACCCACGCGAGCTCGCGGGCCAGGGTTCGGGCCCGGCTGTCGGATGCCTTGTTCTCGAGTCTCCATGCGGGCGAGCTTCTGTTCCAGCCAGCTGGAGTAGTTGCCCGAGAACGGGATCCCGCGCCCGCGATCCAGCTCGAGGATCCACCTGGCGACGTTGTCCAGGAAGTAGCGGTCGTGGGTGATGGCGACCACGGTCCCGCTGTACTCGCCGAGGAACCGCTCCAGCCATTCGACCGACTCGGCATCGAGGTGGTTGGTCGGCTCGTCGAGCAGGAGCAGGTCCGGGTGCTGGAGCAGCAGCCGGCAGAGCGCCACGCGGCGCTTCTCGCCACCGGAGAGCCGGGTCACCTCGGCGTCGTCCGGCGGGCAGCGCAGGGCATCCATGGCGATGTCCACGTTGCGTTCCAGGTTCCAGGCGTCGGCGGCCGCGATCCGGTCCTCCAGTGCCGCCTGCTCCGCGCCGATCGCCTCGTAGTCCGCGTCAGGGTCCGACCAGCGCGCCATCACGGCGTTGTACTGCTCGATGAGCCCGGCGACCGCACCGACGCCGTCCATCACGTTGCCCTTGACGTCCTTGGCCGGGTCCAGCTGCGGCTCCTGGGAGAGGTAGCCCACGGTGAAGCCGGGTGTCAGGCGGGCTTCGCCGGTGAACCCGTCGTCGAGCCCCGCCATGATCCTGAGCAGGCTGGATTTGCCGGCGCCGTTGGGTCCGATGACCCCGATCTTGGCACCCGGGTAGAACGAGATCGAGATGTCCTCGAGCACCGTCCGATCGGGCGGATAGTGGCGGGCGAGCTTGTACGAGGTGTAGATGAACTCGGGCGGCATGGTTGGCTAAGGGTACCGAGTGCGCGCGTCCCGCGAGCGGAGGCACGTCGTTCGGCCGTCGCGGTGGCTTCAGGCGGACGTGGGGCTCCGCAGCACGCTCCACTGCCCTCGCTGCCACCCGGGCACGCGGCGTCGTCACCGCCGCCCGGGAAGCCGCGGGATGATGAACGGGGTCTGTCGCTTGTACGCGAGATACGCCTCGCCGAACCGCTCGGCCAGCTCCCCCTCCTCCAGCCGCCTGAGGTAGAGCAGCAGGGATGCGGCCAGGGAGAGGACCATCAGCGTACCCGCGGTTGTCCGCGCGGCGATCGCCATACCGAGGTAGGCCAGGATCGAACCCAGGGTCATCGGGTTGCGGCAGTAACGAAAGGGACCCTCGGTCAACAGCTCCTGGGTGGGCATCACCGGCAGCGGCGTGCCCCGCCCTCGGTTCAGCTGCAGGTCGATCGCCCGAAAGGCGAGCGCGAACCCCAGCACCGTCAGGAGCCCGCCTGCGATGCGGTTCACGCTTCGGATCCCCAGGACCGGCAGGCCCAGTCGGCGGTCTAGGCGGGGACCGATTCCGGCCACGAGGAACGGGATCAGGCCCAGGAAGACGGGACCTGCCGGGAGCAGCACGGCAATCCGCGTGGTCTCGCTGCGCTCGTTCGCGGCCCACCTGGCGTAGAGGGACATCATCCTCCCCGGCTCGCCACCAGGTCGCGCTGTCGTGGGCTCCAGCCCCATCTGAGCACCTCCGATCCTGCGGGGGTCCGCCTCTGCGGTCCAATCGCACGGTGCCGGCGCCGGTCGACGCGGCGCGCCGAGGTCTCGCGTCTGTCCGGGAGCATGGGCTGGCCGCGAGGCGACAACCAGAGCCGGAGGGCTCTCACTGCGGCACCGCACCGTTCGAGCCGACCGCTCGTGATCCGCTGTCCCATCCACTTCACGCGGAGAGGCTCGCGGCGGCAAGATGTCCTCGTCGCGACCGAACCCACGGACGCGATCACTCCATGACTGGGAAACACGGTGCCGGCTCGAGTCCTCGTCGCTTACGCGTCCAAGCTAGGTTCCACCGGTGAGATCGCCGAGACGATGGCGCAGGTCCTTCGTGACGGCGGCCATCGCGCGCTCGCCCTACCCGTCCGCGACGTCGCCAGCCTCGACGACTGGGACGCCGTGATCCTGGGCAGCGCGGTCTACGCCGCCTACTGGCAGCGGGATGCGCGGCGGTTCACCGACCGCTTCCACGAGGACCTGAAGGCCCGCCCCCTGTGGCTGTTCAGTGGCGGACCCCTCGACCGGCGACTCGGCAGGGCCGACCAGCCCATCACACCGCACGGCGCGGAGATCACGGCGGGACTTGGTGCGCGTGCTCACCGCACCTTCGGTGGGCGCCTGACACGAGATGCGGCCGTGGATCCCCAGGTCCTCCAGACGCACCGCCTCGGCGACTATCGGGACTGGCAGTCGATCGTCGAGTATGCCTACCGCATCGGGCGGGAGCTCGACCGGATGACACTGCCGCCGGCTGACCGAGCCCAGGCCAATCCCCCACGACGACGTGACGCCCCAGAGGAGCCAGACATGCACTCCCACCTGAAGGAAGGAGGGGGCGGCCGGGAAGAGGGGTCCCGATGACGCCTGTATCATCGCGCCAGTTAGTCGCCTGACTCTCCGATGTGGACTGCCGACCCGATGATGGATGTCGACGATGAGCCCTGAACTGGGGTTCGCGCTGTTCCTCGCGCTTCTCTGGGGGCCGACCGCCATCTGGCTGGGCTATCGGGCGCTTCGCAGCCATCGGAGCCGCCTCCCCGGATCATTCGTTGTCGCCTCCGAGGCGAAGCGGGGCAAACCACCTGAACACGACCAGTCGAAGGGGCTTGTCGCGCAGGGATTCTGGGTCTGCGGGGCTTGTCGTTCGCTGAATCGGCGCGAGGCGCGGCGCTGCTACAGCTGCAAGGCGGCGGTAGGTCCCACCGGCGCACCTGCGTCTGATGAGCAACTGATCCGACCGATGGTGCCGGTGATGGCCGAGACCATCGCCCGACCCTCCGACGACCCGGTCAGGGCGATGGCGCCGGTACTCGTGGCGGTCCTCGCGCCCGTCGCCACGCCGGAGCCCGTGGCCGTCCTCGCGCCCGCGGCCACGCCCGAGCCGGTGGCGGTCTCGCGCAGTCGCACCGCCCGTGCCGGCCGCTGCCGCGAGCGATCCCGAGCCCGTCACGACTGCCGCCCCGCGCGAGGCGGCACGGGCGATCCCGTCTGCCCGTTTCTCGGGTTCAAGGACGATCCGTCCACCCGCTGCGACTTCCCTGACCCCAGGAACCTGTGCCATGCGAGCGTGGACCGGGGGGCCGCGTCGTCCGCGTCCCACCGGCGGTTCATCCCCGGCAAGGCCGGCTCCCGGCAGGCGCAGGAGATCGGTGCCTCGCACCAGCAATCCGTCTGTCTGACGACGGCGCACGCCCAGTGTGCCCGCTACCCGGGAACCCACGGCGTCGCGGCCAACGGCGCTCATCATGCATGACCGCCGAGGCGGGATCCTGTCGCTACCGCCGACGGCTGACCACGCTCCGGAGCGAACTGCGGTCACGCCACGCACCCGTGGACCACAGAGCCCAGAGCACGAGGACCGGCTGGAACAGCAATCGGGCTCCTCGCGCCCCGTCGCTGGTGAGGCCGAAGGCATCGATCCGGTTCACGAACTGGGAGATGTTGCCGGGGAAGATCACCACGAAGAAGGCCGCGACGATCCAGCCAACGACGACTCGATGGCGCGGCAGGGCGATGAGGGCCGCGCCCAGGACCACCTCTGCGACGCCCGATCCCGACCACGACGATGTCGTCCCCCACGGGCAGCCAGTCCGGCACCTGCGCGCTGAACTCCGCGCGCCCGAAGGTGAGGTGGCCGATGCCGGCGAATAGCAGGAACAGACCGAGGATCACCCGCGCGATGAGCCGCGGACGCGAGGACGAATGGGACACCGAAGGGTCGCTCATGGGGTGACGCTAGCACGACCTCCACGCCCACAACGCCCGTGGCGGCCAGCGGCGCGCAGCGATTTCGGGTCCCGTTACCTCTCCGGGGCAACGGCGCCGAGGAGCGCGCAGCCCGATACCGACGAGCCGCCCGATCCCCTCGCCTTGCATGCCACAAGACAGTTCATGCTGTTGCACGCGCCATGCAACAGCCAAGGGAGCCATGACCATGACCGAGCCGCTGTACCCCGAGCCCCTGGACCTGGACCAGACGTGGGCGGCGGACACTGTCGCTGTCCAGGCCGGCCGGCCCGCGCGCGTGGCCGGTGCTCCCATGAACGCGCCGATCACCCTGAGCTCGACCTACGTCCACGACGCCGGCCTCGAGTACGGCCGCGACGGCAATAGCGCGTGGGGCGCGCTCGAGGCGGCGCTCGCCGCGCTCGACGGCGGTCAGGCCGTGACGTTCGCCTCAGGCCTGGCTGCGGCGACCGCGATCGCCGCTTTGGTGCCACCCGGTGGCACCGTGGTGCTGCCATCGGTGGCGTACTTCGGGGTGCGGAACATCTTCGACCGGCAGCGGCACGAGGGCCGCCTCGCCGTCCGGATGGTCCCGGCCGATGACACCGACGCCGTCCTGGCGGCCGCGGACGGCGCGGACATGGTGTGGGTGGAGTCGATCGCCAACCCGCTCATCGTCGTCGCGGATGTCCCCGCGATCGCGGCCGGCGCGCGGGAACGCGGCGCGATCACCGTGGTCGACGCGACGTTCGCCACGCCGCTTCGGCAACGGCCGCTCGACCTCGGGGCCGACATCGTCCTGCACTCCGCGACCAAGCTGATCGCCGGGCACTCCGACGTGCTCCTTGGTGCGGCAGTGTGCAGCGATCCGGCGCACGCGGAAGCCCTCGCCACGTACCGCCACGACCATGGGGCGGTCCCCGGCGCCTTCGACGCCTTCCTCGCGTTGCGCGGCCTGCGCACCCTCGCGGTCCGGCTCGACCGGGCCGAGACATCAGCGGCGGAGCTCGCCCGGCGGCTCGCCGCGCACCCGCACGTCGCGAGTGTCAACTATCCGGGCCTACCCGGCGACCCGCAGCACGAACGAGCCTCGCGCGTGCTGCCGCACGGGTCAGGGTCGATGCTGTCGTTCGAGGTCGCCGGGAGCGTCGATCAGACCGAGGCGTTCCTGGCGCGGCTACGCCTGCTGACCCACGCGACGAGCCTCGGCGGCGTCGAGTCGCTGATCGAGCGCCGGGCGCGGTACGCCGGCGACGCGTCGATCGTCGGTCCCACCCTGTGTCGGCTCTCGGTTGGGATCGAGAACGTCGAGGACCTGTGGGTCGATCTCGACACCGCCCTGCGCGCCGCGCTCGCCTGACCACCGACGGAGGCTCGCGAGCTCTCCATCGCGTTCATCTTCAAGCGGGCACCTGCGACGACGAGTTCCGCCGCCTCGATGCGGCCACGCAGGCCGTCACCGAATCCAGCGGGCGCTTCCTCGGGTCGGAGACCCGGTGGTCCGGCGACCGGACCGTGTAGCGCGATCTACGACTGGACCGACCTCGCACATCTCTCCGACTACGCGCAGGGCGCTCACAGCAGGCGCTCGATCGCATCGCGGCTGAGGGGTCGCTCGAGGAACTCCCGCACCCAGCCCTCGTTGTCAGCGCGCTCGTCGTCCGTGGTCGCGGCCAGCCACTGGCGACAACCTGTCTCGACGATGTGACACAAGGCGGCGATCGGCATCGCGAAGTCGCCGGGCCCCAGGATCCGGCCCGGACCACCGGCCTCCGCATAGGCCTCGCGGATCACTCGTGCCCGAGCAGCGTCGTCGTCCGCGAACTCGACGAGGATGAGCGCGAGCTCCTGGCTCGGGTCTGCAAGGCCGGCGTCATCGAAGTCGATGAGGCACAGCCCGCCGTCCGCCGTGGCCCGCAGGTTGTCGGCCCATAGGTCCCGGTGGGACGTCCGCACCGAGCGCGGCGGCTGGCCCAGCAGCGACTCCATTCCGACCAGCTCCGGCACCAGTGCCGCGACCTCGTCAGCGAACGGCGCCCGGCGCACCCGCAGCTCGTCGAGAAGGGCACGCCATGTCGCCGCGCCGACCGGCTCCGAGTACCAGGGGTGAAGCCCGAGCGTTCCCGCATGCTCGACCTGGTGCAGTCGCGCAAGCAGGCGCCCCAGTGCCACCGGGTCCAGGTCTCGATCGGGCCCGAGCAAGTCCACCCAGGACAGGACGGTCACCCGGACGCCGCCCAGGTCCCCGATCACCTCCCCTGCTCGCGTGCGGCGGACCTCGGGTGTCGGGACCCCGTCCCGCAGGGCGGCCTCCTGGAACGCGGTGGTCTCCTTGAGCGCAGCCATCCCGTCTGGGCCATGGTCGCGGGTCACGGGCTTGACCACCCAGCTGCCGAGATCAGTGTCCAATCGCCAGATGGACCCGACTCGGCCCTCTGCCACAGGTCCCGCGGACAGGCGGCCGCAGCCGTCCAGCCCGAACGTCTCGAGCAGCTCCGGAACGTGGCGGCTCTCGACCGCGACCGATGCACGCATCGACGTCACTCACGTCGCCGTGGAGGAAGCGGACCGGCTGTCGCCCCCGAACGCCAGCTTGCGGATTGCGAACGCGTCAATGTTGCCCCCTGTCGGCGGCGGGTTACCGCACCCGTCCCGGAAGGTACCCGATCGGTCATGCCCTCGAACTGTCCGGCCCTGCCCTGCCTCTGACACGACGCTCACGGACGAGCTGCGCGAGGTCGCGCGGGTTGCACAGCCCGGCCGAGCCAGGCTGGCTGCGCCCCAGCGTCGCCATGCAACGGCCGCGTCCCGCCGGCGAGCGGCTCGCTCGGCGTGCGCCAACTGGGCACGAACTGGCGCCCGTGGACGGACTCGCACCCCCAGCAGCAACGAAGGGTGCTGGACTGGTACCTCGAGGTCGGCTGAACTCGCGTGCGGGCTTGCCTTCGGCAAGGCGCCAGAGGCGACGGAGACGCCAAATGCTCTCAGCCGGCCAGCGCCTGACCCACGCGAGCTCGTCAGCGTCGCGGTACGAGCCAGTGGCGCCGGGCAGCGGGTGTGGCTCGACCAAATCCTCGACGAGGCTGGCTGCGGTGGATCCGGGGATGGTAAGCGTCGCAGGGCGTTCCACCGCGCCGTCAAGCCGCGCCCGGCCCCCACAGCTGCACGCCTGAGGCGAGCAGTGCCAGCGCGAGCAGCACCAGAAGACCGATCGCTACTAGGAGGCAGCCCCACAGGACGTACGGCCTGGGTTCCCGTCTCCAGCCGTCGTCGAGCACGGCATACCAGCCTCCCGCCAGCTGCCGGAAGTGCTCCTCCGCGAGCCACGGTCCCGCGGCGTGTGCGATCGCGGCGGCCGACACCACCGCGCCGAGGTCTGCCCGGCTGGGCGGCAGGAGGTAGGTCGCAAGTGCTGCAAGGGCACCGATCGTCCAGGCCGCGATCATGACGATCAGTGCGGCGTCGTTGGCGGCTGCAGACGCGATGATCACGCCAGCGACTCCGGCCACGGCTCCAGCGACGAAACCCAGCAGCGCGACGACACGGAGCGGACGATGGAGTCGGGAGCCGGGCCACGACGGATCCCGCCGCTCGAGCAGCGCCGCTGCGTTCGCTCGCGCCTCGTCAATCGCCCGGCGGCCGGCAGCGGCCACGCAGGCTTCCATGGCCTGGCGGTTGGCAGCGTTGAGTTCGACGTAGGCCAGTTGGCGCCACACAACCACTTGGATGATCCAGCCGAGGTCTCGGTCACGCCGCCAGTTCGGGAGCCGGGTGACCTCGCCGAGGGCGCGTGCTTCGTCATCGGTGAGGCGCGTGAGACGATCGGCGAACTCGCCGTACGTGTGTCGCACGAGCGGGACCATGTCCGGCCGCACACCGAACGGGCAAGGGCAATTGGTCACCAACGGGGAGAGGACGGATCGCTGGTGACTTGCCAGGCCCGCGGGGTGCCCGCCGACAAGGCGGAGGCCCGGGTGGTCGCCCTGCTCGTCGAGCGGGTGAGACATCCGGGGCCAGCACGTGATGCTGGTCATCCCGACGGGTCCAGCGCGGCCGATCTTCAACTCGATCCGCACGGACAACAGCGTCAGGATCCTGGCGCCCCCGGACGGACGCCGGGGCCTCATCCCCGGACGGGAGCGCCGACCCGCTCGCGTGGTACGCGGGTATCGCGGGGTGATCCTCTGCAGGACCCACCCGCCGTCAAACGCAGGGCCACCCGTTCCGCGGCGACTCCTGCTCTCGCTGGTCGCCAGCCGGGCCCGAGCCCCCCCGCTGTGGAGCGCGTGACGCTACTGGCGGGCCATCACCAGGCGGAACCAGTCGTCCGGCGAGACGAGGTGGTCCGGGTCCTCGGCGTCCGCGCCGATGCTGATCGCCACCCGGTGCACGGTGCCGGTGAACCCGTTCTCGCCCGCGTCGTAGTCGTCGCTGACCGGCGTGCCGGTGTCGGCCCCGACATCGGTGGTCTCGTCGCCCGAGAAGATCATCGGCTCGGTGCCGTCCACGCGGCCCTCGCCGACCTGCGCTCCATCGACGTACAGCGTGACGGTCCCGCCCTTGGCGAGCCCGCCGCCGTCGTACGCGAACTCGGCACGCACCTGGTGCTCGCCGGCCGGGATCACGCTCGCGCCGTAGACCTTGAACCGGCGCAGGCCGAACAGGTTGTAGCAGTACGCCGGCCGGCCCTCGACGAGGTACACGGCCCAGCCGCCGAACGCCGAGCCCTGGGCCACCACCACGCCCGACGCGCCCCCTTCCGGCACCGAGATCTCCGCGGTGATCGAGTGGGACCGGTTCTTGATGCTGATGACCGACGCCTCGGACAGGCGCTGCATGCCGCCGTAGAGGACCTGCGTCGTGCCGTGGATGAGCTGCGGCCGGCCGGCCATGTCGGCGTTGAACCGCTCGATGCGCCGGTCGTCGAGGGGCAGCACGTTGTACTTCGCCGCCTCCTCGAGGAACAGGGCCTGCAGCTCGGCGAGCTTCTCCGGCATCTCGGCGGCGAGGTCGTGCGCCTGGGTCCAGTCGTCGGGCCCGTAGAGCTCCCAGCGGTCGTCCGCGATCGGCGGCAGCGGCGCCACCACCCACGGCGTGGAGTGCCGGGTCACGGCGGTCCAGCCCTCGTGGTAGATGCCGCGGTTGACGAAGCACTCGAAGTACTGCGTGGTCCGCCGGTCGGGCGCGGCCGCGTCGTCGTACGTGTAGGCGAGCGACGTGCCGTGGATGGGCATCTGCGGGATGCCGTTCACCGTGGTCGGCGCCGGGAGGCCGGCCGCCTCGAGGATCGTCGGCGCCAGGTCGATGACATGGTGGAACTGCGTCCGCAGACTGCCCTTGTCGGCGATCCGCGCCGGCCAGTGGACGACCATGCCGTTGCGCGTGCCGCCCCAGTGCGAGGCGACCTGCTTGGTCCACTGGTAGGGGGTGTCCATCGCATGGGCCCAGCCCACGGCGAAGTGGTTGTACGCCGCCGGCCCGCCGAAGTCGTCGATGTGCGACGCCATGAACTCGGGCGTCTCGAGGGCCGCCGCCCCATTGAACAGGAACATCTCGTTGAAGGAGCCGTTGAGCGTGCCCTCGCCCGATGCGCCGTTGTCGCCGACGATGTAGAAGACGAGCGTGTCGTCGAGGACGCCCAGGTCCTCGATCGCGTCGATCAGGCGGCCGACGTGGTGGTCCACGTGCTCGAGGAAGCCCGCGTAGACCTCCATCTGCCGCGCCAGGATCGGCTTGAGCTCGTCGGGCATCGCGTCCCAGGCCGGGATCTCGGCCGGGCGGGCCGTGAGCTCGGCGTCGGGCGGCACGACGCCCAGCTCCTTCTGGCGGGCGATCATCCGCTCGCGAAGGGCGTCCCAGCCGTCGTCGAACCGGCCCTTGTACTTGTCGCTCCAGGGCGCGGGCACGTGGTGCGGTGCGTGCGTGGCGCCGGGAGCGAAGTAGGCGAAGAACGGCTTGTCGGGCGCGAGCGACTGTGCCTGCCGGATCCACGCGATCGCGTGGTCGGTCAGGTCCTCGGTCAGGTGGTAGCCGTCCTCCGGGCTCCGAGGCGGCTCGACGGGCGTCGTCCCGCTGTACAGCGCCGGGTAGTACTGGTTGGACTCGCCGCCGATGAAGCCGTAGAAGTGCTCGAACCCGCCGCCGCCGGTCGGCCAGGCGTCGAAGGGGCCGATCGGGCCCGTCTCCCAGACCGGGACCTCGTGGCACTTGCCGAACTGCGCGGTGCTGTACCCGTTGAGGCGCAGGACCTCGGCGATCGGGGCCGCCGCCTTGGGCCGGATCGAGCTGTAGCCCGGCGCCGAGGTCGCGACCTCCGGCACGGCGCCCATGCCCACGGCGTGGTGGTTGCGGCCGGTCAGCATCGCCGACCGGGTGGGGGCGCACAGCGACGTCGTGTGGAAGCGGTTGTAGCGGAGGCCGCCTGCGGCGAGCCGATCGGCGGTCGGCGTTGCGACCGGGCCGCCGAAGGTGCCCGCGGCGCCAAAGCCCACGTCGTCGAGGAGGACGATGAGGACGTTGGGCGCTCCGGCGGGCGGCCGCAGGGGCTCGATCGGGGGGAACGTGGCGCCCGGGTCCTTGGCGTCCAGCGCGGTGGACGGGGCCACGGGCCGGTCGGCGATGGGCAGGACGTCGCGCGGGAGATCGCCGCTCATGTTGTCGCTCCATCGGGCAGGTGGGTGTCTGGGTCAATAGTACGACGCAGTCTAGGGCGGTACGGCGGGTCCGCCGGCGTGCTCCGCCGCGGTGTCGGGAGTCGGCGCCGAGATCGTCGCGCCCAGGCGGTGGGAGCCGGGTTGCATGGCTATCCTCGGCACATGGAGATGCTCGAGCGCTTCGACCCCCGCGACCGGTGGCTCGCGCTCGCGACCGAGTCGTTCGCGCGCGAGCTTGCCGACGATGAGCGCGACGAGCTGCGCTCCCTCGGAAGGGCCATCGACGGTGCGCGTGCCGATGCGATGGAAGCCCGGCTCGACCGGCTCCGCCGGCAGCTCGATGCGCCACGCCCAGGCGCTCTCCACCACACGCACCCCGTGGCGCTCGAGAGCGAGCCGGACGCCGGGGGGCTCGTGCCTTGCGACCTGCTGGCCTGTTGGTTCCCAAGGGAGGTCTAGGGGTCCGTCGCACCAGGCGCCGGGGAGTTCATGTCCGGCACAGGTGATGCGTGAGCCGACGCGCCGATGAGGATCCCCACGAGCGGCGCGCGGCGAGCGGCGCGCGGCGAGCGGCGATGCGCCCCGAGCGGCTCCGCCAGCTCATCGTGGGGCTCGTCGAGCAGATCAAGGTCACCGAGGACGGCGAGTACAAGGTCGAGCCGGTCCCGGCGGCACGGCCGTTCGTCGCGGCCGCGGAGAGTTTGCTTCTGGCGCCCCCGGACGGACTCCGGCCCCCAATACCCACGCAGCGTCCTGGACTACTACCTTGCGGTCGGCTGAGGCCCGGGCAAGCGTCGAACCGGGGCGCGAACGGAACCTTCAGGGTGGGTCCACGGGTTCGCAACAAGGCGCCACGCAGATGCGTCCCACGGTCGTCCGCAGACGAGCGGGAGGCGGCACGTCCCCAGTCCTCGCGAGGAGGCCACGATGAGAGCCTCGCTGACGGTCCAGATTGTCTTCCTTGTGCTGGCCGCAGGGGCCCTCGCCGCGTGCGATGCAATTGCCCCCACCACGCGGCCCCCTGCGAGCAACGCACCATCCTCGGTCCGTGACACATCTCCTGAGCCGACACCTGGGGCGACCCCGACGGCGACTGAGGCGACCGCCGGGACGCCGACCCAGCGGCCGACGACGGCCCCGACGCCCGAGCCGCTCGTGTTGGGCGGAACGTGGGTCAAGCCAAGCGCGGGCGGGACCCTGACCTCGTACACGACGACCTTGTCGGCCAGACCGACCGCCATCGGCGACGGCGTCACCACCTTCAGCAAGGTCGTGTTCTCGGCCACCTGGGCAGGAGCCGCGAAGAAGACCGCGTGCAAGGCGACGGAGCCTGGCAAGAACGGTGTGTGGGGCTGCAAGCCGAACCTGCTCGCCTTGGGCGTGCCGCCGGGCAAGGTGACCTTCACGTTCGATGTCCACGGCGTCGGTGTTCCGGTCGCCCGCTCGCCCGACGGACCCCGCCAGGTCACCTACGCCGTCAAGCCCCCGAGGCCGACCAACACGCGCCTGCAGCAGATCGAGCAGCCGGACCTGGTGAACGGGGACAATCATCCGCTTCTTCATCGCGTGCGATGGTCCTCGCCTGCCGGCTATGCGGACGAGTTCCTCGTCTACGAGACATTCGAGTGCCCGCGGCCGTCCACGAAAGAGAACAGCGGGAAGCCATGCTTCGTGGCGGGCACTCCCGTCGACACGTCGATGCTGCAGTTGCGGGCGACGGTCGCCGGTGAAGCCCGATCCGTCAAGGTCCGCCTATGGGAGGGCGAGTGCATCGAGGGCCACGGCACGATCCTGCTTCGTGCCCGCAACACGTACGGGAAGAGCGTGTTCGCGATCGTGGAGGCTGCCCACGTCATCTGGGTGCCCCCGGGCGACATCATCTGCTGAGCCCGACCGGCAGCGGCGCGTCCACGGTTCAGGGATGAACTGGCGCCCCCGGACGGATTCGAACCGCCGACGCCAGCCTTAGGACGGCTGCGCTCTATCCACTGAGCTACGGGGGCGCGCCCGGCGATCGTACCCGACCCCGCCGCGCTGGGTCGCTCATGTCGGCGACCAGTCCCCAGCGGGCCCATCCCGGTTGCGCATCGCGTCCGCGGCCATGGTCATGTACTCGTGCAGGCGAACGCGGGCCTCCGGAGCCGCGTCGGAGGCATCGATGGCCGCCCGCATGTGGTGCAGCCAGCGATCCCGCTCCAGGGCACCGATGGAGAACGCGAAGTGGCGTGCCCGCAGCCGAGGGTGGCCGCGCTCCCCGAGGTAGGTCGTGGGACCGCCCCAGTACTGGACGAGGAACAGGGTCAGGCGGCGGCGAGCGCCGGCGAGATCGTCGTCCTGCTCGGGATACAGCGGACGCAGCACGTCGTCCCCCCGGACGCCCTCGTAGAAGCTGTCGACAAGGTGCTCGAAGAACGGCGTGCCGCCGACCCGGTCGTACAGGGTGGGCTCGGTCATCGCCGGCGATTCTAGGGTTCGCATGCGAACCCGCGGGCGGTGGTCGTGCGTCCACAGGTGGAAATCCCGGTGCCCTCGTACAATCTGGACCCGTGAGCACTCCCCTCCCCGACCTGATCCTCTACCACCGCCACGGGTGCCACCTGTGCGACGACACCCGCACGACACTGTCCCTGCTGCTCACCGATCGTGAATCGCGCGGCCGCCCGGTCCCAAGGATGGTGGAGCGCGACATCGACACCGTCGCGGACTGGCATCGCCGGTACGCCTTCACGATCCCGGTGGTCGCCCTGGGTGACCGCGAGCTGGAGCTGGCCACCAGCCCTTCCGCGCTGCGCCGCCTCCTCGAGGACGTCCTGGACCGGACACCGGCTTCATGAACGACTACACGTTCCTCGTGGCGATGGCGGCGGGCCTCATCTCGTTCCTCTCTCCCTGCGTCCTGCCGCTGGTGCCGGCGTACCTCGGCCAGCTCACGGCGGTCGCCGTCGCGGCCAACGGCTCGATCGACCGCCCGTCACGCTGGGCGGCCGTCAAGCACTCCGTCGCGTTCGTCGCAGGGTTCGGCACGGTCTTCACGCTGCTCGGCATCACGGCGGCCTTCGCCGGCGGGGCCATCGCCGACTACATGCAGCCGCTGCGCGTCATCGGCGGCGGCATCCTGGTGATCATGGGCCTCAGCCTCGCGGGGATCATCCACATCGGGTTCCTGGAGCGGACCTGGCGGCCCCTGGACGCCGGCGCTTCGGCTGGGCTCACCGCGACCACCGGCGGGATGACGATCGCTCCTGCCGGCGGAGGCGGGATGGGCGGGCGGATGGGCACGAGACTCATCGGCGGTCGCTCGGGATTCGGCGCCGCGTTCACGCTCGGTGCGATCTTCGCGATCGGATGGACACCGTGCATCGGCGCGATCCTGGGCGGCATCCTCACGATGGCCGCGACGTCCGAGGGCAAGGTCCAGGGCGCCCTGCTGCTCGTGGGTTACACGCTGGGCCTCGGGATCCCGTTCATCGTCATCGCCGCGTTCTACGACCGCTCCCGCACCTTCGTGCGGTTCCTCGTCCGCCACGGCCGGGTCGTCTCGCTGGTCGGGGGCCTGCTCGTGGTGGCGATCGGCCTGGCGATGATGTTCGACTGGCTGGTGCTGCTGCCGCGTTACTTCCAGTTCGTCCCGGCGGTATGACGGAGCCACGCCCGGCGGGCCTCTCGGCGGATCCCCCGGCGCCTCCCGAAAGGCGTGGTGGCATCGGGCCCTTCAGCCGGCGCCAGCTGCTGCTCGTCCTGGGCATCGTGCTCGTGGCCGCGACCATCCTGTTCCTGGTGACGCGACCCATCGCACCTGCGGACGGGACCGGTGGCCTCCCGACGGCCCTGCCCGGGCGCCACCCCGTTCCTCGTCGGCGAGGCGCAGACCGGCCTCCAGCCGGCGATCTCGCCCCGGAGCTCGAATGGACCAACGCGGATGGGTCACAGGGCCAGCTGCTGGACCTGGACGGCAACCCGGTCCGGCTCGAGGACCTGCGGGGCAAGCTGGTCTGGCTCAACTTCTGGGCGACCTGGTGTCCGCCGTGCCAGGCCGAGACCCCGGTCCTGCGCGAGATGGATGAGCGGTACCGCGACCAGGGGCTCGCCATCGTGGGGATCGCCGTCCAGGAGACCACGGTCGACGACGTCCGAGCCTACGCGGACCGCTACGAGCTGGGCTACCCGATCGCGTTCGATGCCGCCGCCGACATCTTCGACCTCTACCGCGTCTACGCCCTGCCGACGCAGTTCTTCATCGGACCCGACGGGGTCGTCCGCAAGGTGGTGAACGGGCCGCTGAGCGAGGCGAACGCGAAGGCTCTGCTCGACGCCTTGTTGCCGCCCACGCCCCAGCAGAGCGATCCCGGCCCCTCGTGAAGAACTGCGCCCCTCGACCCGGCACTCATATCACCAGCGGTGCTATCTCGGGCCTGGACCTGCTCGACGACCCCATTGCCTCCCGTTGAACGGGAACCTGACGCCAGTTTGATCACGGGCCGTGATGACGGCGCCGTCATCGCCTGTCGAAGGGCGTCCGTCTGCCATGAACGCCGCGAGATAGCACCCTTGGTGATCGCGGTGGCCGTAGTGTCCGAGAGTGCCCGAATGCCGCGCCTACAGCCCCTCGAACCGGTAGCGGTCCCGGTCCGGGACCAGCTTCCCCACCGGCATCCGCGCCTCGTGGCTGAGCACGACGGTCCAGTCGTCCTCCACCGCCCGCCGGAACAGCTCGCCCTTGACCTCCACGGAGTCCAGCGGGAAGTCGTCGAATGCGGTCACCCAGCGCGGGTTGGCGGACCACGGCCGCATGCACAGGTCACCGAAGAACGCGAGCGCCCGTGCGCCCGGCCCGGTTCCGCGCACGACCACCGCCTGGTGGCCGGCGGAATGCCCGCCGGTGCGCACGACGGACACGCCCGGCAGCAGCTCCCGGTCGCCCTCGGCCCAGCCCTCGGCGCCCCAGTCCGCCACGAGGCGCAGCTCCGGCTGGTCGTACGAGGCCACGACGCGGCCGTTGTCGCTCAGGGCGATCTCCCACTCCCCCCGCTGGGCGACGATCGTGGCCCGCGGAAACGCCTTCGACCCGTCCGCGAGCAGCAGGCCGCCGGCGTGGTCGTAGTGGAGGTGGCTCATCGCGACGATGTCGACCGTGCCGGGATCGAACCCGGCCTCGCGCAACGCGGGCACGATCGCGGCGCCCTCGTAGCCGCGCATGGCGGTGTTCTTGGCATCCATGCGCTCCCCGATGCCGGTCTCGATCAGGACGCGGCCCGCAGGCGTCTCGACGAGGAGGCAGTTGAGCGCCTGGGTCAGCCGCCGGTTCTCGTCCAGCTCGCCCTCGGCCCAGGGGCGCCACAGGACCCACGGCACCGGACCCAGCAGGGTCCCCGCATCGGACTTGAAGGTGCCGGCCTGGACCAGCGCGACGCGCGTCCCACCGCCGAGGTCCGCGCTCCAGTGAACGGCGTCGTTGATGGCCACGACTCAGCCCCCGTCGCGGACCTTGCGTCCGCGCTCGAAGTCCGCGTGGAACGCCGACGCGGTGGGCTCGGACTGGCCCTGGTACTTGGACCCCAGCTCCTTCGAGCCGTACGGCCGCTCCACGGGCGAGCTCATCCGGAAGAAGCTGATCTGGCCGATGCGCATGCCGGAGTACAGGGCGATCGGCAGGTTGGCGACGTTGGACAGCTCCAGGGTCAGCGTGCCCTTCCAGCCCGGGTCCACGTAGCCGGCCGTCGAGTGGATGAGCAGGCCGAGGCGGCCGAGCGAGCTCTTGCCCTCGAGCCTTGCGACGAGGTCGTCCGGCAGCTCCACCCACTCCAGCGTCTGGCCCAGGACGAACTCGCCCGGATGGAGGATGAACGGCTCGTCGTCGGCGATGGTCAGCATCTCCGTCAGGTCGGGCTGCGGCGTCCGCGGGTCGATGAAGGCGTACCGGTTGTTGCGGAAGACGCGGAAGCTGCGGTCGAGGTGCAGATCCACGGACGACGGCTGGAGGTCGGCCGGGTCGTACGGGTCGATGCGGACGCGCCCGGACTCCAGCTCTGTCCGGATGTCGCGGTCGGCCAGGACGCTCATCGCGTGCGCTTCCCCTTCTTCGGTGTGCCTTCGGCGAACAGCTGGTCAACCTCGCGCTTGAGGTCCGCGAGGTCATCGAAGCTCTGGTACACGGACGCGAACCGGATGTAGGCGATGTGGTCCAGCGCGCGGAGCTTGTCCATGGCCAGCGCGCCGACCCGTGACGACGGGATCTCCGACAGCCCGGACGATCGGAGCTCGCCCTCGATCACGTCCGCCGCGCGTTCCGCCGCATCGTCCGGCACCGGGCGCCGCGTCAGGGCCTTGGCAAGGCCCGATGCCAGCTTGTCCCGGTCGAACTCCTGGCGCGTCCCGTCGCGCTTGACGACGACCAGCCGCGCGGCCTCCACGCGTTCGTAGGTCGTGAAGCGGGCGGAGCACGCCGGGCACTCTCGGCGGCGACGGATCGTGGCGGACTCGTCGAGGTCGCGCGAGTCCACGACGCGTGTGTCTCGGGTGCTGCACTGGGGGCAGCGCATGGACCGTCGGACCTCCTCCGCACCACTATCCCTTGTGGTCTGGCGGGAGGATACCACTATATGCGGGGGTCGAAGGCATCCTCGACGTCGTCCGCAGCCGGCGCTGGATAGCTCGCGGCCGTCGCCGGATGGCCGTTCCGGGATGGGGTCCCGGGCACCATGTCGGCGGGGCGGATGTCGGTCACCCGGCGGGCGCGCTCAGCGAAGGCGTCACGTGCGTGCCGCAGGTTCAGCGCTCCCCGCTTGAGCGAGGTCTGCGCCTCCAGGTCGCGGCCGATGCTCGTGTTGGTCATCATCCCGAGCCCATGCTCGACGAGCAGGACAGCCCGCTCCGCCCGCTCGAGGTCCCCGGTCATGGCGGTGACCACGGGCGCAAGACCCTGCGGCGCAGCCAGGGCCATCGTCTCGCCGGTCAGCTCGTCGATCACGGCCTGGGCCTCGGTCACGAGCCCGGCAAGGCCCGCCGGGTCACCGGCATGGCGCCTGGCCTCGTCGAGGCCGCGGAGCAGCGGCAGGGAGACGGCCCCGAACCGGCGGTCGATCGACTCGACGGCCTCCTGGAAGTCCTCCAGGTCCCGCGTCCGCGCGGTGAGCGTCGACATCCTCCGGAACGTCTTGGCAAACAGCGCCCCGAGGGCGACCAGCACGGCGAACCACAGCAGCGCCCAGAGCGGCAGGTCCGGCATGGTCCCCGTCCCGTCAGCCGCCGCGCCGGGCGCGGATCTCGGCAGCCAGCGCGGGCCCGATCTCGAACAGGTCGCCCAGCACGAACAGGTCCGCGATCTCGGCGATGGGCGCGTCCCGGTCACGGTTGACGGCGACGATCGCCTCCGAGCCCTGCATGCCAACCCGATGCTGCATCGCCCCCGATACGCCGAGGCCCAGGTACAGCGCCGGCTTCACGACCCGGCCCGTCTGTCCGACCTGCCGCGAGTACGGAACCCAGCCGGCGTCCACGGAGGCACGCGTCGCCCCGGCGACACCACCCAGAAGCTCGGCGAGGTCCTCAACGAGCGCGAACCCATCCGCGCTCCCGATGCCACGGCCGCCGACGACGACCACCCGGGCGTCCTCGAGCGAGACGGCGGCACCGGCCTCGGCCACGCGGTCCAGCACGGTCGCTACGGGAACGGCCGGAGCGGCGGGCTCGCGCGCCTCGACCGAACCCACGGCACCGGCCTCACGGGCCGTCACGCCGCCCGGGCGCAGCGTGATCAGTCCGGATCCACTGGTCAGGGCGCTGCTGGTCACGGCCTTGCCGCCCAGGACGCTGGAGCGGATCACGGGCCCCTCCCCCGCCCAGGACGCCTCGTCGGCGTTGGCGAGCAGACCCAACCCGGTCAGCCCCACGAGCGTCCCGGCGATGTCCCGGCCGTCGCGTCGTGGCTCCCAGGACGACGTGGGTCACGCCCTCGGCGAGCAGGCGGACGATCTCGCCGGCCACGTGCGGCGCGAGGACCTGGCCGCTGAGCGCTGGCGCCGTTACCGCCACGACGCGGGGCAGGAACGCGGCGAGCCGGCCCGCTGCCGCGTCGGGCGAGGCGTCCACGACGAGCCCGATCGCGGTCCCGCCGGCGTCCTCCGCAAGGCACCGCGCGAGCGTCGCGACCTCGGTCGAGAGCTTCGTCAGCCCGCCGTCCCCGATCTCCGCGACGGCGAGGATCGTGGGCGGCATCAGACGAGCCCCCGGGCGACGAGGAAGTCCACCACCTCTCGGGCGGTGTCGCCAGCCGAGCCCGAGACCACGCGCCCTGCGGCGCGCGCCGGCGGCAGGTCCGCCGCGAGGACGGTCGTGGCCCATTCGCCGCCGGCAGGGGCGAGGTCCCCGCCGAGATCGTCGAGCGAGCGGACCGCGATCTCGCGTGACCGGGCGGCCATGATCCCCCGGAGCGACGGATAGCGTGGGGCACCGAGCGCCTGCGTGCAGCTGACGGCTGCCGGCATCGGGGCCTCGATCAGGTCGTAGCCCTTGGCGGACAGCCGGCGCACGCGGACGCGCCCGGCGCCGGGGTCGGGCTCGATCGCGCCGGCGGCGGACAGCAGGGGTACGCCGAGTCGCGCGGCGACACCGGCTGTCACGGCGCCAGCGGCACCGTCGGACGTGTCGAGCCCACCGAGCAACAGGTCGAAGGACTCCGCGGCGGCGGCGGCAGCCAGCACCCGGATCGTGGTGGGCATGTCCGCACCGGCGAGTACCGGATCCGTGACCAGGATCCCGCGGTGTGCCCCCATGGACAGGGCCTTGCGGATGGTCTCCGTGCCGTTTGCCGGCGCCATCGTGAGGACCACCACCTCGCCGCCGTGCGCCTCGACGAGCTGCAGCGCGGCCTCGAGCGCGTACTCGTCGTTGCCGTTGATGACCGTGGGCGAGGCCGCGCGATCCAGCCGATGGTCCGGCCCCAGCCGCTCGGCCCTCGCGTCAGGATCCGGCACCGGCTTGGTCAGGACGACGATTTGCACGTGCGCAAGGCTCCTCGTGGGGCGTCGTGCCGCTCAGCTTCCCGCGAGCAGGGAGCGGGCGACGATGAGTCGCTGGATCTGCTGGGTTCCCTCGTACAGCTGGGTGATCTTCGCGTCGCGCATCATCCGCTCCACGGGGTAGTCGTCGATGTAGCCGTAGCCGCCCAGGACCTGGACCGCATCGGTGGTGACCCGCATGGCGGCATCACCGGCCACGAGTTTACAGAGCGCAGCCCATCGGGCCGCAGTCCGCCCTCCCGGTCTCGATCTCCTCGCAGGCCGTGTACAGGAGCTGCCGGGCGGCTTCCGTGGCGGCGTCCATGTCGGCCAGCATGGCCTGGATCATCTGCAGCTCGGCGATCGGCTTGCCGAACTGGCGGCGCTCCCGGGCGTAGGCCGCGGCGACCTCGAGGGCGCCCTGGGCGATGCCCACGGCCTGCGCCGCGATGCCCGGTCGCGAGCGCTCGAACGTCTGCATCGCGATCGCGAAGCCCTGCCCCTCGTCGCCCAGCCGATTGCCGACGGGAACACGGACACCGTCAAAGGCCAGCTCCGCGGTGGGCGAGCCGCGGATGCCCATCTTGTGCTCGACGCGCGTGACCTTGAAGCCTGGCCGGTCCGTCTCCACGAGGATCGCCGACAGCCGCCGGCTCGCCCGCTCGGTCTCCGGGTTGGTTGCGGCGAACACGACGACGTAGTCCGCGACGCTGCCATGGCTGATGAACCGCTTGCTGCCGTCGACGACGTACTCGTCGCCATCGCGCACCGCGCGGGTTCGGATGGCCGAGGGATCAGACCCTGCGTCAGCCTCCGTGAGCCCGAACGCGATCAGCCGCTCTCCCGAGGCGAGGCCGGGGAGCCAGCGGTCCTGCTGCTCCGGCGTCCCCGCGACCTGGATGGGGATCGCACCCAGGGCCTGGACCGCGAGGATCAGGCCCGACGTCGCGCAGGCACGGCTGATCTGCTCGATGGCGAGGCACAGCGTGAGCAGATCCGCACCCAGACCGCCGTGGCGCTCCTCGAACGGGATCGCGAAGACGTCGTGGTCCGCGAGCAGGCGGCGGACGTCCTCGGGCCAGGTGGCGGTCCGATCGATCTCGGCGGCTCGCGGCGCGATCCGCTCGTCGACAAGCACGCGGACGGCATCACGCAGGAGCAGGTGCTCCTCGGTCAGGCGCACGGGGCTGTGGCCGGGCTGCTTGGTGCTCACCGGGGCCATCCTAGCAGCGGCATCGGTCGTGCGATACGACCCCGGGAGGCAGATCGTCAGGGATGACATCGGCGAACGGCAGGTCTAGGCTATACCGGCAACCGGCGCTGGTCGGGCCGTCCACCGGGGGCCCCAACCCGCTCGCCGGATGGGGTTGCGTCATGGACCAGACGTTGCTGCTCGCCCTCGTGGCCGCCCTCGTCGTCGCCCTGGTCGCCCTTGCGCGGATCACGACCAGGCGACCACCGGAAAGCGAAGCCACGGGCGAATCCTCCATCGCCGTCTCCACCGAGGGCATGAAGATCTGTCCGAAGTGCGGAATGGGCAATCTCTGGACGGAGCGCCGCTGCTCGAGCTGCGCGTCAACGCTCAAGGGGTAGCGGGGACCGGCGCAGGGCGGCGCCGGTGCGAAGGGCCGCGAGCCGTCAGGCGTCCGGAGAACCGGGTGGCAGGTCGTCGCGACCCGCCGCCCGCGCCACGCCGTGGTCGAAGGGGCCGCCGAGTGTCTCCAGGGCGTGGACGAGCAGCGGTTCCAGGACCGCGAACGACTCCATGGCCCCCTTGGGCGAACCGGGGACGTTCACGACCAGCGTCCGCCCGCGAACCCCGACCAGGCCCCGTGACATCACCGCGAAGGGCGTCTGTGCGCGTCCATCGGCGCGCATGGCCTCCGCGATCCCGGGCACCTCGTAGTCCAGGACGCCGGCCGTCGCCTGCGGGGTCACGTCACGCGGCGTGAGCCCGGTGCCGCCCGTGCTGATCACCAGGCGGTGGCGTGCAGCCCCGTCTGCCAGGGCCCCGGCGATCCGCGGGATGTCGTCGGGCACCGTCCGTCGCTCCACCTCGAACCCGAGGGCCACCAGGCGCTCCGCGAGCAGGGCGCCGGACGCATCCTCACGCGTCCCCTCGTACGTGCGGTCGCTGACCGTGAGGACGAGCGCGGAGCGGCGCGCGAGGGACTCCAACGCCGGGCTCATCCCGCCGGCTTCCGCTTGCCGACGCGACCCGCCATGCGCTCGCCGGGCTTCCGTCGGGGCCGGGGTGCCTCATCCCCGGCCGGCGGGCGGTGCCAGTCGCCGCTCTTGCCGCCGGTCTTGGACACGAGACGGACGCCCCGGATCTCCACGCCGCGCTCCACGCCCTTGACCATGTCGTACACGGTGAGGGCGGCCACCGATGCCGCGGTCAGCGCCTCCATCTCAACGCCCGTCGGCCCGGTGGTGGCGGCCTCGGCGCGGATCCTCAGCACGCCGGCTGAGCGATCGGGCGTGATGGCCACGACCAGGTCCGTCAGCGCGATCGGGTGGCACAGGGGGATGAGGTCGGCGGTGCGCTTGCCGCCCATCACGCCGGCCAGCTCGGCGACCGTGAGCACGTCGCCCTTGGCGTTGCCGCCGTCGATGACGAGCGAGAGCGTCTCGGGCGACACCGCCACTTCCGCCTCAGCAACGGCGCGGCGTGCCGTGGGTGGCTTGGCGCTGACATCCACCATGCGTGGCCGGCCGCGACGGTCGACGTGGGTGAGTCGGCGGCGTTCGGCGCGCGGGGCGTCGCTGCGTTCCATGGAACCTCCTGGTGGACTCCGATCCTAGCGGGCGGCGGCGAGAGCCGCGCGGCGGTTCCCGACAGTGCCGGCGGCCCCAGGACCGCCTCGACGCTCGGCAGGTCCCGGCTCAACCGGGGGTCCCCGGCGACCCGGCCGCCTCCACGCCGCCCGTCCGCCGCAGGATCAGGTCACCGATCGACTCGCGGGTGACCATCCCCTCAAGGCTCCCGTCGACGACCACCGCGAGGCCGTCCAGGCCCTGGCGATCCATCATCTCCACGGCAGCCCAGAGGTCTTCTCCGGGTTCGAGGAAGCGCGCCGTCGGCGGGGCCGCCATCACGTCGACGGCCCTGGTGGCCGCGAACTTCCGCCGGCCGAGACGCTGCAGCCGGCGCGCTCCGATGACGCCCAGGGGCGTGTCGCCTTCCACCACCGGCAGGCAGGTGTAGCCGTCATCCCCTTCGTAGCGAGCGGCGAACGTGTCGACGGTGAGTCCCGGATCGATGCGAGGCAGATCGCTCCGGGTTGCGTCCGCCACCGTGGCGCCGCTGAGCAGCTGCTCCAGGCGAAGCCGCTTGTCCAGCGTCTTCGCTCCCGTGATCAGCAGCCAGCCGAGACACAGGACCAGGAGCCCGCCCGTGATCATGTCGGCCAGCGCGAGGGCGACCCCCACGCCCACGGTGGCCCAGCCCAGCAGGCGCCCGACCCGGGCCGCGATGGCCCCTGCCCGATCCCGGTCGCCGGTGCTCGCCCAGGCGATGGCGCGCACCGCACGGCCACCATCGAGCGGCATCCCGGGCAGCAGGCTGAGGGCGGCGATCAGCAGGTTCAGGCCGCCCACCACGAGCACGCCGCCCGCGACGCCTCCGGCTGTGCCGCCGAGCGCACCCACGACCATCGCCAGCGGCAGCGACGCCAGGGCCGCGCCGAGAGACACCAGCGGGCCCACGATCGCGATGGCCAGCTCGTCCCGGGGACGGGATGCCTCGATGGACAGCGGGGCAAGGCCCCCGATGAAGCCCAGCGTGAAACCGGTGGTGGGTACGCCGCAGCGCCGTCCGAGGAGCGCGTGCGCGAGCTCGTGCGCGACGACCGTGACGAGGAATCCGAGAGCGACCAGGACACCGATCAGCAGGTGCAGCGGCGCTCCGAGGCCCGGCGCGGTGGCGGAGGCCTGCGTGCTGCCGATGAACGTCACGACCGCGAGCAGGAACGCCCACGCGAACGAGACGCGGATCTCGATCCCGAACAGCCTGGCGAGGGGGAGCCCGCCGGTCACCGGGGCTCCGCCGGCCCTTCCGCGGGCGCGGCAAGCATCCGGGCTCGCCGGCGCGCGACCCAGCTCAACAGCAGCGAGAGGACGATCACCATCACGCCGACGCCGATCGCGCTGTCCACCCAGAACTGCTGCGGGAAGAGCTGGACCAGGCGCTCCGTGCCCGGGTCGAACAGGTAGTTGCCGCCCGGGAAGAAGATCTCGTGGAACAGGATGAACGCGGAGTCGAAGAACAGGAGTCCCACCACCCCGCCGACGATGGTGACGGCGACGATCGCGACCCCCGTCCGCTGCAGGCGCCTCCAGAACCGGGCCCTGGCCGCGCGTCCGCGCGCCACCAGGAACGCGAGCACCAGCACCCCGGCGGCCACGAGCGCGGCGGCAAAGAAGCCGAAGAACACGCCCCGCACGTCGCGCATGTGGCCGCGCTCGTTGTCGTTGAGGACGGGGGTACCGTCCAGGGTCACGTCGAAGTCGGGGGGTCCCACCACCAGGTCGAGCAGGATCGGGTTGGTGACCGCGGCCAGCTGCTCCGTGGTGAAGCCGGTCCATGCCTCGGCCTGTGCCCGCTCCTGCGCGAACGACACCCAGATCGGGTTGAGGAACGGCACGATCGCCAGCGCGACGATGACGAGCGCGGCCGAGATGCCGGTGACGAGGGCGGCGAGGGCGCCGCGGAGGGAGTCCATCAGGCGCCGATGGTAGCCGGTGTGCGGTTCCGACCCGCCGTCTGGCGCCAGCGCGGCGGCGCTACGCCTCCTCGAGGGTCCGCGCCTGCTCCCACCAGGTCTCGATCATCAGGTCGGGCGGCGGCTCGGTGCCAAGCTCTGCGGCCCCCTTCGCAGCCCTCTTGCGAAAGGTGTCCAGGTCCACGGCGAGCAGGTCATGCAGGCCCTCGATGCCGGCCTGGATGAACAACTGGTGCTCAGCGGGCCCGAAGCCCGCGAGGTTGAGCATCAGCGCCTCGTCGCGCCAGGTCGTGACGTCGTTGATGGTCGCCTTCACGTGGTCGGCGAGCGACTGGCGGCGCGTGGGGGTCTCCGACACCTCGAGCAGGATGCCCGTGGTGAAGATGCCCTGTTTCTCGAGGCGGGCGAGATAGACGGGCTCGATGCGGGTGAGCTCGGTGATGGGCGGCACGGGCGCGTCGGCCTCCGGTTGTCGGGCGGGCGGAAGTGGGCGCCATTATGGCCGGTCCGGACCGTCGCGCGCGACCCATACGCATTGGCGGTGGCGGCCACCTGGTACCGAGCGGGCACGACAGGCGGCGTGAGCGCCTGAAACGATCCGAAGGACTCTGGCGTGCCTCGATCGGTCAGCGAGGATAGTTGACCGGCGGTCGTCCCGGGACCTGCCCGCGCTGTGACGACCCGGTGGCGGAGGATGGCGGCGATGTACCTGCTGGTAGGTGGAACGGGCTTGCTCGGCGGCCGCGTGGCTGCGCGCATGCGGGAGCGAGGGCTCCCCGTGCGCGCCCTCGTACGGCCCACATCCGACGGCTCTGGGCTCGCGGCGCTCGGGGTCGACATCGTGGGTGGCGACGTTCGCGACCGCGCCTCCATCGATGCCGCGCTGGCCGGCGTGGACGCCGTCGTGACGACGGCGAACGCGATGGCCCGCAATCTCGCGGGAGACACGACCATCTCGATCCACGACGTGGACGAGTTGGGGAACGCCAACCTCATCGATGCCGCGTCCCACGCAGGCGTGGCACGGTTCGTGTTCGTCTCGGCCGACAGGGAAGAGCTCGAGGCCAACACGCCGTTCACGCGGGCCAAGCTGGCCACCGAGGCCGCGCTGGGCAACGCCCCGTTCCGGACCGTCATCGTTCGCCCGGAGGCATTCCAGGAGGTGTGGCTCTCGCCGATGGTCGGCGTGGACCTGCCCCACGGCACCGTCCGCGTCTTCGGCAAGGGCAAGGCACACCGCGCGTACGTCGCCGTCGACGATGTCGCCGAAGCGATCGTCCGGCTCATGGTGATGGACGAACCGCCGGAGGAGGCCGTGATCGCCGGTCCAGAGGCGCTCTCGTTCGACGACATCGTCGAGCGCTGGACCGAGCTCACCGGGAACCCCGTCAAGGTGTCGCACGTGCCGCGGCCGATGCTGGCGATCGGGTCGACGATGCTCCGCCCGTTCAGGCCGGCCCTGTCCTCCACGATGGGCATGGCCCTCCACGCCGACGGGAGGGACGGAACTGGAAGTGCCGTGACGATCCGCGAGCTGGGGATCGAGCCGCGGTCCGTCACGGCCTACCTGCAGGACCTCGCGCGCATGGAAGCGACCCCCGTCTGACCCGATGAGACCGGCCCCTGCCCGCTCCCCTACCGCTCGAGCGGGCGGGCCTCCAGCACGACGTCCCAGTGCGCCTCGAGCAGCTCGAAGCGGTGTCGCTCCTCGGCTGCGAAGGCCTCCTGGTCGGGGTACAGCCGCAGGACGATCTCGCCGTCACTGTGCTCCTGGATGGCGGCCCAATCGCGGTAGGTGATCGAGACCATGACGTCCCAGTCGGCCCCGCCGCCGCCGTGGAAGCGCGGCGTGAACAACTCCACGTTCACGTAGCGGCCGGCGGCCCACTGCTCGCGCAGGATCGGCCAGTGGTTCCTGCGGAACAGCTCCACGAACTCGTCGTGGCAACCCCAGCGGGTGCGATAGAAGTACTGGACCTCGATCGGTTCGGTCATCGGGTCGTCTCCTGGGGACTGTCGAGGCGGGCGGCCTCCCGGCGCAGCAGCTCCCACGCCCGTTCGACGTGGCGCGGCTCCGTGCGCAGGTTGCCGATGGCGATCCGGATGGTGAACCGGTCGCGCAGGCGGGTGTGGCTCAGGAAGACCTCGCCGGTGCGGTTCACGGCGTCCATCAGGCGGGTGTTGAGCTCGTCCAGGTCGGCCCGGACCGCGGGCTCGTCCTCACGGCCCGCGAGGCGCGCCGGCCGGTAGCGGAAGCAGACCGTGGAAAACGGTGAGGGGGCCAGGCGCTCCCAGTCCGGGTCGGTGTCGATCCACTCCGTCACCCGCTCGGCCTGCTCGAGGTGGTAGGCGATCCGGCGCCGCAACCCCTCCATGCCGAACCACCGGATCTGCATCCACAGCTTGAGCGCGCGCATCCGGCGGCCGAGCTGCGGCTGGTACTCGTTGTAGTCGAGGACCGGGTTCACGCGGTCGAGCGTGCGCAGGTACTCCGGCACGAGGCTGAACGCCGCGCGCAGCTGGTCCATGCGCCGGGACAGCAGCAGCGAGGCGTCCAGCGGGGTGAACAGCCACTTGTGCGGGTTGACGACGATCGAGTCGGCACGCTCCCAGCCGGCGAACGGGCCGCGGCGATCCGGCAGCAGCGCGACGACGCCGGCGTACGCGGAATCGACGTGCAGCCACAGGCCCTCGCTGGCCGCGATGTCCGCCACGGCAGCCACGGGATCGGCGGAGGTGGACGACGTGGTGCCGACCGTCGCCACGACGGCGATGGGCCGCAACCCGGCGGCGCGGTCCTCGGCGCTGGCGGCCGCCAGCGCGGATGGCTCCATCTCGTACCGGTCGTTGGTCGGGATCTTCACGAGGGCGTCACGACCCAGCCCCAGGGTCATGCACGCCTTCTCGATGGAGCTGTGCGCCTCCGCGGAGGCATAGACCCGGACCTGTGCCAGGTCCTCGCGGCCGGCGAGACCCCTCGCGGATGCCTCAAGGCCCGCCGCCTCGCGCGCCGCCCCGAGGGCGATCAGGGTTGAGGTCGACGCAGTGTCCGTCAGCAGGCCGTCGAAGGCCTCGGGGAGGCCCAGCCCCTCGCGCAGCCAGCGCACGACCACGCCCTCGAGCTCGGTCCCGATCGGCGACGTGCGCCAGAGCATGGGGTTCTGGCCCAACGCGGCCGTCAGGAACTCGCCCAGCATCCCGGGGCCGGACGCCGAGGTCGCGAAGTAGGCGAAGAACCCCGGGTGCTGCCAGTGCGTGGCGTTGGGAAAGACGAGGCTGTCGATGTCCGCGAGGATCGAGCCGATGGGTTCGGGGGCCTCGGGGGCGTGGGCCGGCAGCTGCGGGCCGATGGTGCCGGGCTCGATCGGCGGCAGCACCGGGTAGGACTCGACGTCCGCGAGATAGTCCGCGATCCGGTCCACGACGACGTGCGCCGCCGCCCGGAATCGCTCCGGGTCCATGTCCAGCAGGCCGTCGACCTGCTCGGGGTCGAGTGCGCCCGCGAGTGTGGCAGCGTGGGGGTTGGTCACCCGCCAAGTGTACCGGCGGCCCCGATCAGATCGACTCGCCCACCGCCGAGAGGATCGACTCCACCTGGCCGCCGAGGAAGACCAGTGCCACGAGGGAGACCAGGACGGTGACGGCGATGATGCCGACGATGACGACGCATCCGATGACCAGGGCGTTGCCCGAGCCGCTGGCCGGCTGGACGATCGCGCTGCCGGCCGCCCGGTCGTGGAGGCCCTGCCGGGTTGGGCTCGAGGCCGTCGAGATCAGCAGGACGAGCTGCCAGGCCAGCAGGGCCAGGGACGCGAGGGCGCCGACGAGCGGGAGCACCGCGAACATGCCCACCCAGGATCCCATCGCCAGCCAGCGCCGGAACGCCAGCGCGCCCGTGAGCGTGCGGCCGTCCACGGCTCGCCCGATCTGGAGCTTCAGCAGCCGCATCCCCAGCGTGGCTCGCCCGCCGCTCGTCCAGAGCAGGACGAAGTAGCCGAGATCGATGACGGTGCTCAGGAGCGCGGCCAGGAACGAGATCAGCAGGAACCGTCCGTACGCGTCGCCCTGGAGCGGGTTCGTCGAGCCCGACATGAGCGCCGCCAGGTCCACACCGCCGCCCGACATCGAGCTCGTGAACGCCGAGATCACCGACCCGACGATCCCGAGGAGGAGCACGTCGATGAGCCAGGCGACGAACCTCGGCAGCACGTCGGCATAGCGCAGGCCCACCGCGCCCCCAACGGCATAGGAGCTGTCGGACGGAGGCGGTGCCCAGGCCATGCCTGGGGTGATCCCCGACGGCGCGGCCGGCGGTGGCGGCGGCAGGGCATCCTGCGGCCCGGGAGCATGGGCGGGCACGGGGACCTCAACGGCCGGCCAGTCAGGACGGGTCGCGTCGTCGTCCGGGCCGCCTGGCGGGGTCTGCCCGCCGGAACCCTGCCACGTCATCCCTCAACCCTCCACGCGACGCCTGGACGCAGCGTCATCGTACCGGTGCCGGGATCACGCCTTGATGCGCAGCCGCTCCGGGTCGTACATCGGCCGGAGCGACGCACGGGCCGGGTAGCGGACGCCGGCGATGTCGATCTCGAAGCGCCCATGCTCGATGGCCTCGACTGGGATGCCGCCCTCGTCTTCGACCATTGCCAGCCCCACGGCGCCACCCAGCGTGTGCCCGTAGGCGCCGGCGCGGTTGTAGCCGAACCAGGCCCCGCCCCGAAGCACCGGCTCGCCGGCGTAGAGCAGCGGTTCCGGGTCCTCCACGAGGACCTGGACCAGGCGCCGCTTCGGCGGGCCGTCCTGGGCCTCCTTCGCTCGCAGCAGCGCGTCCCGGCCCACGAACCCGCCTGGCTTGTCCATCGCGACTGCGAACCCGAGGCCCACGTCGAACGGCGTGTCCATGTTGTCGATGTCCAGGCCGAAGTCCCGATATGCCTTCTCGAGGCGCAGGCTGCCCATGGCGTCGAGGCCAACGTTCCGGAAGCCGAATGCCGGCCCCGTCTCGTGCAGCGCGTCGTACACGGTGAGCGCCAGGTCCGCCGGGACATGCAGCTCCCAGCCCAGCTCGCCCACGTAGGTGACCCGCATCGCCAGCACACGGGCGTAGTGGAGGTCGATCTCCTTCGCCGTCAGGTACGGGAAGGCATCGTTGGACAGGTCGGCGCTCGTGAGCCCGGCCAGCAGCTCCCGCGAACGCGGGCCCTGGACGGTGAGCAGCGTGCTGCCGGCGGTGACATCCGTGACCGTGGCGAACTCGCCGTCTCGGGTGTGGCGCTCGATCCAGGGCGCCATCCGGCGGTGGACCAGGTCCGTGACGACCAGGAGGAACCGGGTCTCCGCCAGCCGGGTGACGGTCAGGTCGGCGATGATCCCGCCGGCCTCGTTGAGCCACTGCGTGTAGACGACCCGGCCCACGGCCACGGACACGTCGTTCGCGCACACCCGGTTGAGCACCGTCTCCGCGTCCCGGCCCTGGACCAGCAGCTTGGCCATGATCGACATGTCCAGCATGCCCACGGCCTCCCGCACCGCCCGGTGCTCGGCCGCCTGGTAGTCGAAGCCGGCGTGCCTCCCCCACCCCTGTGGCACCAGGGGGTTCGTCCCGTCCACGTCGAACCACTCCGGGTACTCCCACCCGGACGACACCGAGAAGCGCGCCCCATGAGCGGCGAGCCGGTCGTGGATCACGGACCGGCGGACGTTGCGCGCCGACCACGGGTGCCAGGTCGGGAAGGCCGCGTCCCCGAACATGGCCCCCAGCTGCTCCACCGCCCGGTCCTTGCGGAAGCGGCGGCTCGTCTCGAAGGCCTGGGTGCGGTCCACCGTGAGTCCCGTGACGTCCACGGGCGGCACGCCGTCCACGATCCACTGGGCCGTGAGGCTCCCCACGCCCCCGCTGAACAGGATGCCGAGGCTGTTCAGGCCCGCCGCCACGAAGAAGTTGCGCAGCTCGGGGGCCTCGCCCAGCTGCGGCATCGCGTCCGGGGTGAAGGACTCCGGGCCGCAGAACATGGTCCTGATCCCCGCCTCGCGGAGCGACGGGAAGCGTCCCATGGCGTCGTCCAGGTACGGCCCGATGCGGTCCCAGTCGGCATCCAGCGTGGCGAAGGCCACGTCACGCGGCACCTTGTCCAGGGACCACGCCGCGGCCCTGGGCTCGAACAGGCCCACCAGGATCCCGCCGCCCTCCTCGCGGTAGTAGCCGTACCGGTCGGGGTCCTCCACGATGGGCAGGTCCGGGTGGGCCCAGTCGACCGTGTCGGTGATCAGGTAGTAGTGCTCCGCGGCCTGGAGCGGCACGGAGACGCCGGCCATCTCGCCGACCTCGCGGCCCCACATGCCGGCCGCATTGACGACGAACTCGGCCCGGATCGGTCCGCGGTCGGTCTCGACGCCGGTCACGAAGCCCTTCGCCTGCGTGATCCCGGTGACCGTGACTCCCTCGATGATCCTGGCGCCGCGCATCCGGGCGCCGCGCGCGTACGCCTGGGTGAGGTCGGCGGGGTTCACGCGGCCCTCGTCGGGCACGTAGAACGCGGCCAGGACGTCGTCCGTCACGGCGGCCGGCCAGTGGCGTGCGAACTCGGCGGCGCCGAGCTCCTGGTTGTCGACGCCGTAGCCGCGCACGAAGGCGGCCTCGCGGCGAAGCGTCTCCACCCGCTGGGGCGAGGTGGCGAGATGGAAGTGGCCGATGGGCCGGTAGCCGGTCGCCTGACCCGTCTCTGCCTCCAGGGTGGTGCACAGGTCGCGCGTGTAGCGCGTCATCCAGAGCAGCGTCTCGGTCGCCAGCCCGGCCGACGTGATCAGGCCCGCCGCGTGCCACGTGGTGCCGGCGGTGAGCTGGCGGCGCTCGAGGAGGACGACATCGGACCAGCCCAGCTTCGCGAGGTGGTACGCGATGCTCGCGCCGATGACCCCGCCGCCGATGATCACCACCCGCGCCTGGTCGGGGATGGCGTCCCGGGACTGTGCCTGCGGCTGGTCCATCGGCTCGCCCATCACATGACTCCCTCGGACCGGCGGGCGGCCCCGACCCGCGGACGGGAGACCCGGTGCGCCGATGGGCGGATGCTAGCCCTCCGACCCGGACCGCGGCAGGGCCGGTTGCACGCACCGGGCGGCGCCCCGTGAGCGTATGTCGGCACGGCCCAGGCCCGGCGCCACGGCCCAGCAGCGGACGCGGCGCCCGTGGAATGATCCCGGCATGCCCACAATGACTCCCGAGGTGAACAGCTTCGTCACCTGGCTGCGGGACAACGCCGCCGCCCTGATCCTGGTGTCCGTCTTCCTGCTCCTCGTCTACCGGGGGGCGAGGCCGCTGATCCACCGGGTCTTGCTCCGGGTCGTCGCGGCCCAACGCCTCGCTGCCGGGGACGAGCCGGCCCACGAGATCGAGATCGCCCGGCGGGTCGAGACCATCGAGGACCTGCTCAACAAGGGCGTGCGGCTGATCCTGGTCGCAGGCGTGGTGACCCTCGTGCTCGGCATCTTCGACCTGTGGCCGCTCCTCGCGGGCCTCGGCCTCGTGATCGCCGCCATCGCCTTCGCGGGTCAGGCCGTCATCCTGGACCTGATCATGGGCATCCTGATCCTGGTCGAGGGCCAGTACTTCAAGGGCGACGTCGTCTCGGTCAACATGATCGAGGGCACCGTTGAGGAGGTCGGGCTCCGCAGGACGGTCATCCGCGATGCGCGCGGGACGCTTCACTCCATCTCGAACGGGCTGATCCGCAGCTCCTCGAACCTCTCGCGCACGTACGCGATCGCCACCGTCGACATCGACGGGGTGGCCGACAAGGACGTCGAGGAGGTGATCGAGGTCTTCAACGCCATCGGCCAGGAGATGGCTGCGGACGCGGGGCTCGGTCCCCTGCTCCAGGACGCCCCCGGCTACACCAGCACCATCCGGCTCTCGTCCAGCGGCTCCACGCTCCGGTTCGCGGGCCGCGTCCGCCCAGAGGTGCGCGCCCGCGTCGAGGCCGAGATGCGCCGGCGCGTCGCCGCCGGCCTCGCCGAGCGGGACATCCAGCTTGTTCGCTCCGGCCCCTGGCAGCCGCCGGCCTGACCTCGCCTCGCGGCGCGGAACCTGGACATCCGGCCGCCCCGTGATCCCTCCGCCAGCTGGTGCAACACGGCGCGCGATCATGCGTCTCATCGGGCGATCAGCGATGCGTCCCAGGGAGGTGCCTCCGGATGAGGGATCGCACAGGCGCTGCGCCAGTACTCGGACACCGTGGCGCATTCCCCCGGGAGCTCGTTGCCCTTGCCGCGACCGTCGGCATCGTCGCTGCATCGTGCACCGGCGGCGGAAGCCAGGCGTCTCCCACCCTGTCGGTAGAACCGACGATCCCGGCGATCTCGCTATCTGTCCCTCTCAGCGCGACACCCTCCGTCTCCCCGAGCGTCGAACCCTCTCCCACGCCAACTTCTTCCCCGCCGACCGCCGCGCCCCTAGAATCGGCCGCGCCCACACTTCCGGTGTCGTTCCATCCCACGACCTGGCGACGTATCGATGGGACGCCGGCGGCATCGGCCGTGGCGGCGACGACCACTGGGTGGGTCTCCGTCGGTGCGGCATCGCCTGTCGACGCGCCCGGAGCGGAAGCCATGGTGCCGGCCGCGTGGACCTCGTCCAACGGCACGGCCTGGGCGCGTGCCGGCAGCGTCGAACTACCCGAGGGGACGGAGTCCGGCGAGATGACCTCGGTCACGAGCGGACCGGATGGCCTCGTAGCGTCGGGTGTCGTGAACCTCACGCACGGAGTTGTGTGGAGGTCAGCCGACGGAGCAGCCTGGGAGATCATCGGTGCGGGCGATCTGTTCGATCTTGGGTCTTGCCCCGCTGGCTGCCCAACCCTGACGTCGATCGCCTCGGGACCGGCCGGCATCGTGGTGACCGGGTACCGGGTGCAGGGCGAAGGCCTCCCGCTGCGGAGCGACCTCTGGTTCTCGAGGGACGGCACGACATGGACACGCGCCCTGCTCCCCGTGGCACCGGGCTCCTCCCTCCGACCCACGGCCGAATCCTGGGTCGCCTCGACGCCCCAAGGCTTCACCGTCGCCGGGACGACCTGCAAGCCAGACGGCCTGTGGCCGGGTTGCAGGGCAGTGACCTGGACGTCCCCCGACGGTATGCGCTGGTCTGACCCGGTTGCGCTGCCCGAGGGCAGCTCCAGCGGCGCAAAGGGGATCCAGACAGGTGCGGACCGCCTGATGGTCATCGGTCAGACCTGTGGCGACACCTGCCGGGCCAGGGTATGGGCTACGGACAGCGACGGCCGGTGGGCGCTGGGCGATCTGCGGGGTATCGGCGAGGTGGGCGCCGGTGAGGGCACCCTCACTGTGGCGGGTGCCACCTTCCTGGTCTTCGGGACACGCGTCGGCCAGCCCAGCCTGTGGTCCTCAGACGACGGGCTGGCCTGGTCGCAGGACACCCTGCCCGCCACGGCCTTCCCCTCCGAACCGGGCTTCATGCTCGAGGACGCAGCCGGGAGCGACAGCCGCGTGCTGATGGTGGGCGTCTACGGGGAGTCGGAGCGGCCGGCGGTCTGGGCCAGCCCGTGACCTGGGGTCGGACGGCCTGTGCCGCGTGTACACGGCTGCAACACGACTAGATGTCGGAGCGTCCAACGGGTGCGTCCGACACCTGGAGGGAACCCCAGCCATGTCGAGTCCGCGAACCCTGCTGGTCGCACTCGTTGCCCTGACCGTCGCCGCGTGCAGCGCTGGACCGGCCGCGCAACCGACCGCCATCGCCCAGGCCACGATCCCGCCCGTCACGGCAGCCCCAGCGGTGACGCCCGATCCACCGACGCCCACGCCCACCCCGAAGCCCACGCCAGTCCCTGTGCCGCCCAAGCCGACGGGCCTGAAGTTCGACGAGGAGAGCGAGGCCATCTGCACCGGTGACCCCCGGGACATGTGCGGAATCGGGGACACCATCTACACGCTGTCCTGGAAGGCGCCCCGAACGAAGGGCGTCGAGATCCGGGTGTACGGGCTCCTCGCATGCCTCAACAGGCCGGAGACTCCACCCGACTCCAGCGACGGGCCATGCCTCGTCAAGGGGACGAAGCTCCCGTCATCGGCAAAGAAGCTGATCGCGAAGGCGAAGGCATCCGACGGCGTCGTCAGCTGGAGGGGTGACATCGACGCCGGGGGTTGCGACATGGCTGAGCAGTGCATCGGGCCCCACGGGGAGATCTTCTACGCCATCGTGCTCGCCTCCTACAACTCCGCCGGAAAGCCATCGGTGTTCGCGATCGCAGACCCCGGTAAATGGTGGACGCCCGATCCTGGCGATGTGCCCTGCTGACCACGGCAACTCGACACTGAGCAACGCACTCGCGACCACCCCACGCGACGATCGTCTGCTCGACTCGCGCAACCGCACGCGGTCTTGGGCTACGGCGAGGTCGCCGCCACGTGCAGACGGGGGTCAGACCAAGGGTCAGGCCCAAACGAAGGCCCACGGATCGCCTCCGGGGGCTGTTTCGTGCGTGAGCGAGTGGTCGGGGCGGAGCGATTCGAACGCTCGACCTCCTGAACCCCATTCGGGCCCGGAGCACGCTGGGGCGGCCGTCTTCGTGCGTGCAGCCCGTCTACTCTGTCTAGCCCGTACCGACCATCTCTAGCCCGTTGTCGGTACGGCTGACGGTACGAGGCGCTTCGTTGGAGGCGCCTCTCCCCCAGCTGCTGAGCGGGCCTCTGCGTCGCCCCGGGTGCTTAGCGGTCATCGACACGGTGACGCCCCCGATGCCTCCCGGCCCGGCCCCGGGGTCCGGCGGAGTGCAGCGCGGGAGCGTCGCGCAAGAGCGGGAGTAACGTAGCCATTCCACCACGGAACCAGGGAGGACCAATGAACCTATCCGAGGTACGCATTCCCGTCTTCGCGGCCCTCAGGAAAGACCGCCCGGCGGTCATCGACAGCGCGATGCAGCGGACGTACGCACCCGGCGCGACGCTGATCCAGGAGGGCGAGTCGTCGACGTTCCTGTACTTCATCGTGAGCGGAACTGCCGTGGTGTCCACGGCTGCTGATGGCCAGCGAGCACTCCTCGGCCCGGGGGACTTCTTCGGGGAGCTGGGTCTCATCAAGCAGCACCCCCGCTCGGCGACGGTCGTTGCCCGCGACGAGTTGACGGTGGTTGTCGTCGGGGCGTGGGAGTTCCGGGGGTTCCTCGAGCAGCATCCCGAGATAGCCGTGCCGATGGTCTACGGCCTCGTGTCGCGACTTCACGGCCTCCAGCCTCACGAGCACGAGCCGACCCCCTGACGCAAGGGGCCAATGGCGCGACGCCGGGCTGGTCCGTCCAGACGGACCTCAGCGAGCGTGGACACGAGGACCGCATGCAGCCGTGCCCTCAGGCCGCTCCCGGTCGCGCCGCACCTGATCGCGCACATACCCCCAACGGCTCGGGCTTCGCGTCGGTTCCTTCGCGGGGTCGCCCACGGTGTACTCCCCGCGGTACGGGGCAAGAGCAGACCCCCGGAGGAAGCCCTCCGGGGGTCAATTCGTGCAGGGATTG